>CAVRBV010000012.1:0-68983 GCA_963719295.1 Ilumatobacteraceae bacterium | reverse complement strand
GTTCGAAGCCGAGCCGCCGCGGTTCCGGCCGCGGGCGGAAGGCGAACGACGGCACCGCCCTTTACGATGTGCGCAGGCGCGGCGGTCGGCGAGCACCCGCACGTCGCGATCCGGCCCCCCGTCCACCACCAGGACGTCGGCCAGCTTGCCGGTCGCGAGCATCCCGATGTCGCCGCCGTGGCGGGGCATGGCGCGGCCGCCGTTGCGCGTCATGCAGAGCAGCGCTTCGTGGTCGTCCATGCCGAGCAGCTCGACGAAGAGCTCGAGCTCGCGGGTGTGCCACTCGCCGTACGGCGTCATGGCGAAGCCGCACTCGGAGCGGCGACGATCGTGGCGCCCTGTCGGCGGCCTTGGCGAGGATCGCCACGGCGGCGTCGAGCTCACGCCTGATCAGGGTCGGCGGCGGCATCAGCTGTCGCCCGCCTCGAGCGGTTGACGAGCAGCGTCATCGCCGGGACGCACGGGACGTCGCGCTCGAGCAGCGCGTCCAGGTGGCGCGTCCATGTACGACGCGTGCATGATCCAGTCGAAGCCGGCGGCGACGGCGTCGGCGACCGACGGTCGCGGCTGCGGCGGTGATGGTGATCGGCTTGCCGAGGCGATGGGCCTCGGCGACGGCGACGTCGAGCTCGGCGCGGGTGAACGCGCGTGCTCCTCGGTGCCGGTCCCGAGCCGCTATCTTGACGCAGTTCGACGCCCGTCCTTCACCTCGTCGCGGATCTCCTGGACGATGTCGTCGTGCGCTGCGGACGATGCACCCGAAGGCGGTCGGGACGGTCGCCGAGCGGCAGCCGGCAGCGTGTCGCCGATCCCTGCTGGGTCGGTGATCTGGCGGCCGGCGGCGGACGACCGTGGCCCGACTGACCAGCCCGGCGTCGATGGCGTCGCGCACGGCGGCGGCGATGCCCTGCGGACCGCCCGGATCACACGCCGCTCGTGACCCCGGCGGCGAGCACCTTCGCCGCATCCACGATGCGCGGATCGCCTGGTAATGCGGGCGGTGTGTGCAGCGACAGCTCCTCCTCGCTTGCTGCCTCGCCGAAGCTGATGTGCATGTGGGCGTCGACGAGACCAGGCACACGGTCGTCCGGCGGCGTCGAGTCACGCTCGCGCTCGGCGGTGCTCCCGGGGAGCTCGGCCGTCGGGCCGACCCAGGCGATGCGGTCGCCGTCGATCACGACCGACCGCGCTCGATCACCGTCCGGTCGGCACACGGCGAGCACCCGCCCGTTGTCGATGCGCAGGGCGGCGCTCATGTCCTGGCGTGGTCGGCACGACCGGGAAAATAGTCCCCGCCGATGGGATCGCCGGGTTGAGCCGAGCTCGGCGTCGCTGTAGTTGAACTCGTAGCGTTGGGCCCCGAACCAGGTGGTGCCGTCGGCGACGAAGCTGGACGACCGCTGGCGCGTCGGGGTGCTCGGTGATGTTGGTGCCGGACGTGTGCCAGGTGAGGGCGTGGTGCAGCGACGCCTCTGCCGGGCTCCAGCTCGATGGTGTCGACGCTCGAGGCCGGCGTCGGCCGGGTCGGTGATCGGCGCCACGACCGCCGGGTCGTCGTCGGCGGAAGTACATGGCCCCGGTGCCGAAGACCGCCGGCAGCCGTTCGCCGAGGAGGTGGCTCCCTCGCGCCATGCGCACGGCGCCGTTGTCGAGCGTGACGTGGTCGAGGCGCGATCCACACCGTGACCGCGTTGGGCTGCCCGAGGGGCCAGTAGGCGTAGTCCTGGTGCCAGCTCAGCTCGCCCGCCGCTGTGGGCATCCTTGGTCAGGGCGTCGTCCTCGAGGACACGGACGCTCGTCGCACCGAGCGCCTGGGCGGCGATGCGGGCGAAGCACGGGGTCGGTGACGAGGCGGCGGAAGTCGTGTCGTTCTTGCGCCAGATGTTGAACAGGAACGACCGTTGCGACCGGGCTCCTGCGGACGCCGCCCTCGCCGTCGGGCCACGCCGCGTCGTCGAGCGGTCGATCTCGAGCCGGTCGTCGGCGCGGCCGGCGGCGATCGAACGGCGCGAGCTCGTCGACCGTCGCTGTCGTCGACGACGCGGCCGAGGCGCAGGATCCCGTCCTCGTAGAAGCGGAACAGCTCGTCGGGCGACAGCGGGTCGTGCGCGGTGCGGCGCTCGTGTGCGCTCCGTGCGCTCCGGTGTCGCCTGCATCGCTCCCCCTCGGCCCGGGCTTGACGGGCAGTGATGTTATCAGATGACATTCTGACGGTCAAGGACGGGTGAAGGGGGATCCAGCGATGGGCGACGACGAGGGAACGCCGCCGAGCGCAGCGGCGCGGGAGTTCGTGGTGCGTGCCGATACCACGACGCCCCCGACGACGTCGCCGGCACCCCGTTCCCCACCTCGACGTGCGCCAGCTCGTCGGCGAAGCGCGCCACGGCTCGGAGCTCGTCTCGGTGGGCCAGACCGTCTACCCCGCTCGTGGCGGCACCCACGAGCACCACCTCCATCCCGACGCCGAGGAGGTCGTCATCGTGATGTCGGGGTCGGATGGCACCGGGTCGGGTGATCGAGATCTACCAATCGCCCCGGCGACGTCGTCTACGTGCCGTGTAACATCGCCCACTCGGCGGCTGCACGCAGCGACGATGACATGGTCATCCTCTGGGTGCTCGGGCCGGTGCCGTCGCTCGAGCGTGCCGGCTACTCAGCCGTTCTGATCGAGCTCACACCGTGATTGCGGGGGGGCGAAGACTCGAGCAGCGGCCGGACACGATCGGGGCGACGACGTCGGTATCGGCGCCTTCAGCGGCCTGCTCGTCGAATCGGCGATGGGCGACGCTGTGGACTCGATGCCGAAGATGCCGCGGGCACCGGCGGGGACCGCTGCACGGCGTGCCGATCGGCGTCAAGGGGCTGTTCGACGTGGCCGGCGGCGACCAGTCCTACGGCTCCGACGTGCGGGACGGCGCGGTGGCCGCCGCCGACGCGGCGAGATCGTGCGGCGCGCTGCGAGACGCCGGCGCGGTGGTGGTGGGGCACGACCCGCACCCACGAGTTCGGCTGGGGCATCACCACCCAGAACGCGCCGCGGGGCTCGACCCGCAACCCAGGACCTGAGCCGGGTGCCCGGCGGGTCGAGCGGTGGCTCGGCCGCGGCGGTCGCCGCCGGCCTCGTGCCGCTCGCCGCCGGCATCGACACGGGCGGCTCGATCCGGATCCCGGCCGTGTTCTGCGGGGTCGTCGGCCTCAAGACCACGCATCGGGCGCATCTGCCGGGTCGGCTGGCTGCCCTCGCCCCGTCGTTCGACACGCCGGGCTTCCTCGCCCGCACGCCGCGCTCCTGCGGCGGCGCTCGCCGCCACCGCCGGGCCGACCCGACGACCCGGCGACCGTCGCGACGCTACCGCTCGACGACCTCGTTGGTCCGTCCGAGCTCGACGACGCGGATGTTCGCACCGTCGAGAACCTCATCACCCAGGCCCTGTCGGCGCCGCGGCGGGCCGTCGCCCGACACGATCGCCGTGCTCGGCTCGCTCGGGTTGCGCCACTCGATGTCGCGTCCCCGACGCGGCAGGACTGGTACGCCGTGTCGGCGCCGATCCAGATGACCGAGGCGCTCCAGGTCCACGACGGTGCTCGGCACGTATCCCGGCCGCGCCGACGACTATGGGGCCGACGTCCGCCGACGCTCGAGCTCGCCGAGCAGGGGACCGACTCCGAGCACCGCTGACCGTCCTACGCGCCGGCGGCGCCGACGGCGTCGATCCTGCGGACGCTGGAGGGCGTCGACGTGATCGTCAGCCCGGTCGGGTCGGTCGGCCCGAGCAGCGTCGCCGACCCGGACCACGTCCGTTCGGGGGCTTGACGGCCTGCGGGACGCGGTGATGCCGAGCACCGTGGCTCAGAACGTCGCCGGCCTGCCGTCGGTGACGGTGCCGGTGGACGCGACGACGATGGCCTGCCGATCGGCATCCAACTCACCGGCCGACGATGGTCCGAACCGTTGCTGCTCTCGGTGGTGATGGCTCTCGAGGTCATTGGCCTCGTCTCGGTCCCCGACCCAGGAAGGGTGCGACGATGTCGCACGTCACGATCGCCGATGGCCTCGACCTCTATGTCGAGCAAGCGGGCCCGGCCGATGCGCCGCGCCGTGGTGCTGATCCGTGGCACCGGCGCCGACAGCAGCCGATGGGCGCCGCAGGTGGCGGCCTACCGTGACGAGTTCCGGGTCGTGGCGTTCGACAACCGCGGCGTCGGCCGCAGCTCGACGCCGCCGGGGCCGTACACCGTGGCCGATATGGCGGGCGACACGTTCGCCTGCTCGACGAGCTCGGGCTCGAGGGCGCGCACCTGTCGGGCTCGTCGCTTGGCGGCGCGATCGCCCTGTACATCGCCGTGCACGAGCCCTCTGGGTGTTGAGCCTGCAGATGCACTCGAGCTGGCTCGCCACCGCCGGCTACACGGCCTTCAGCCTCGGCCTGCTCAAGCAGATCCTCGAACGCGGCGGCACCGAGTTCTACTACGAGGCGACCCTGCCGTTGCTGTTCAGCGCTCGCTTCCTCTCCACCGACCACGACCGGCTCACGACGATCCTCGCCAACATGCGCGCCAACACGCCACCTACGAGGGCCTGCACGGTCAGATCGAGGCGAACCTGACCCACGACCTCGCGGCGTGCCGCCGAGGTGGCCGTGCCCACGCTGGTGACGGTGGGCGAGCTCGACGTGCTGGTGCCGCTGGCCGCGTCGGAGGAGCTGGCGGCGGCGATCCCGGGCGCCGAGCTGGTGGTGTTCGAGGGCGCCGGCCACCTCGCCTCGATCGAGCGCGGCCGATCGGTTCAACGAGGTCACGCTCTCGTGGCTGCGCCGGGTGTCGCGCCCGCTCGACGAGTCCGCCCCGCGTGAGTCCCAGGGTCATCACGACGATGGGCGAAAACAGGTCCGTACGGTCCTGTTTTCGCCGATCGGTTGGTGGTTACAGCGTCGCGGTCAGCCCGAACGGGCCATCGCCAGCACCGCCCGACGCTCGAGCCGGGCACCGAGCTCCATCAGCCGGGCGAGGTGCTCGGGGCCGAGCTCGCTCTGCAGGCGTTCCTCGACGTCGTCGATGTCGCCACGATGGGTGGCCGTCGACACGACGGTGCCCGCCCGGCTCGTTCGCGCCGCCCCCAGCAGCTGGGCGGCACGAGCGGAGTCGCCGGCCCGTGTCGCCAGCACGGCAGCGCCCTCGAGCGCGAGTGCCACGCAGGCGTCGTCCTTGCTCTCCACGGCCGCGTCGACCGCCGCGGATGGTGCCTGGTCGCGCTCGGCCTCGTCGCGACGGTCGAGGGCGAGGAACCCGAGGCTCGACTCGGACAGCGCGACGCCTTCGGACAGCCCCGCGGCGCGGTACCAGTCGAGGGCGGCGCGATGGGCGGACTCGGCGCGAGCGAGCTGGCGATGGGCGCGGGCGCGGATCCCGACGCGGTTGTAGGCCGACGCCATCACGCTGGCGTCGTAGTGCGTCCATCCGGCGCCGCGGCCCTCCACGAAGGACCGCCACTGGGCCGCGAGGCCGTCCTCGCCCGATCGTTCGGCGAGATGCACGAGCAGCCTCGCCTGGGCGGTCACCGTGTGGTGGATGCCCAACTCGTTGGCGAGTCGCAGGCTGTGCTCGATGTGGCCGTAGGCGGTCCGTGGGCATGCCGGCGAGCGCCTCGAGCATGCCGCGCACGTACTCCAGCCGACTGGTCGAGAAGCGCTCGCCCAGGCGGTCGACGAACGGGCTCGCGGCCTCGACGCGAGCGTCCGCCCGGGCGAGATCGCCCTCGGCGATCGCGAGCATCGCGTCGGTGATGCGGATGACGCCGGACCCGAAATCGTCGCCGAGTCGGTCGAACAGTTCCTGGCCGCGGGCGTACAGCGATGCCGCGTCGGGCGGGGTGGGTGATTCTCCCATCGAGGTTTGCCGGGTGAGCGTGGACAGCAGCAGCAAGCAGTCGTAGGCCGTGGCCTCGGCGTCGCCGTTCTCCTCGTCGATCGCCAGCGCCTCGCGGCCCGTGTGACTCGGCGAGCGCCAGCTCCGCACGGGGATCGGTGGTCGAGCCGCCGGGTCCCGGACCGGGCTCGGCGACCAGTCCGCTCCACGCCAGGACGCGTGCGCGGCCGGGCGATGCGCACCGTCCCGGCGGCGGCGAGCGCGGCGTCGACCCACTCGCGGATCTCCTGACGACGCCCTCGGAACCACCACGGCAGCACGAGCTCTCCGACGAGCCGGAGGGCGAGGTCGGGATCGTGGACACCGCGTGGCCGAGGGCGGCGCGGACGTTGTCGTGCTCCTGGTCGAGTCGGGCGAGCCAGACCAGCTGGGCGGGGCCGCGCGTCTCGCGGTGTGCCGTGGTCGCCAACTCCACGCACCACGAGAGGTGGTCGGTCCGCGCCGATGCCGTCTCGGAGCACTCCTCGAGACGGGCCAGCCCGTACGCCCGCAGCGACTCGAGCATCGTGAAGCGCACCGCCGACCCGCTGGTGTCGGCGACGAGCAGCGATCGATCGACGAGGCGGCTCGCCAGGTCGAGGGCGTCCGGTCCGCACAACCGCTCGGCGAGATCGACCGTGATCCCTCCGGGGCACACCGAGAGCTGGCGGAAGGTCCGTCGCTCGTCGGCGAACAGCATGTCGTAGCTCCACGCGATCGCCGCCTCCAGCCCGCCGTGGCGATCGGGCGCGCCGCGTGACGTCTGACGCAGGAGGCGGAAGCGGTCGTCGAGCCGGCTGATGATCTCGAGCACCGGCAACGTCTTGGTCCGCGCCGCGGCGAGCTCGATGGCCAGCGGCAACCGGTCGAGGTGACGCACCAGCGTGGCGATGTGGTCGCGATCGGCGTCGCTCGCGACGTGCGGTTGCACGGCGCGGGCGCGCTCGACGAACAGCACCGCGGCCTCGCTCGTCGGTCAGCGGCGCAACCGCCATCTGGTGCTCCCCGTCGACGTGCAGCGGTTCCCGGCTGGTCGCCAGCACCCGCGCACGAGAACAACGCAGGAGGACGTGACGGACGATGTCGGCCACCGCCGCGGCGACGTGCTCGCAATTGTCGATCACGACGATCGCCGGCCGGTCCCTCAAGACGCTCGATCACCCGCTCGGCCGGCGCCGCGGAGACGCCGCCGTCGTGGACCGACCGCTCGGGTGCTCCGACCGCGACGGCGACGGCCTCGGCCACCGCACCCGCGTCGACGACGGGTGCGAGCTCCACGAACCACACCTCCTGGTCGTCGGCCAGCCCGCGGGCGAGCTCGAGCGCCAACCGGGACTTGCCCACCCCGGCGGGTCCGACGAGCGAGACGAGACGCTCGTCGCGCAGAAGCGCCGAGAGCTCGATCAGCTCCGCGTTCGCGGCCGACGAACGACGTCAGGACGAGCGGCAGTGAGGCCGGGCCCGGGCAACGGGGACGCGAGCGCGATCGGTGCGTCCAGCGCCGGGTCCTGGGCGAGCACCGAGCGCTCCAAGGCGCGCAGCTCGCGCCCGGGATCGAGGCCGAGCTCGTCGAGGAGGT
This sequence comes from Ilumatobacteraceae bacterium, assembly GCA_963719295.1. Taxonomy (GTDB): domain Bacteria; phylum Actinomycetota; class Acidimicrobiia; order Acidimicrobiales; family Ilumatobacteraceae; genus Desertimonas. The sequence continues at coordinate 61,500 of CAVRBV010000012.1, read as the reverse complement.
AGTCGCGGGCCGTTCGATAGGCCGCGAGCGCGTCCGCCTGACGCCCGCAGCGGTACAGCGCGATGATCAGTTGCGCTCGGAAGCGCTCGCGGAGCGGGTGGAGGACGACCAACTCCGACAGGGTGCTCAACACCTCGGTGTGGCGCCCCATCGCCAGTTCGCTGTCGATCAGACCCTCGTGCGCCGAGAGGGCGATCTCTTCCAACCGGGCCGCCGCGTCGCGGGCGAACCATCGATCGATGAGCTCGGCGAACGGCTCCCCGCGAACCAGGCCGAGCGCCGCTCGGAACCGTTGCACGGCTGCCGCATGCTCGCCGCGGGCCGACTCCTCGCGGCCCTGGCGCACGAGGCGTTCGAGCCGGATCGCGTCGACCTGATCGGGATCGATCGCCAGGGCGTAGCCGCACCCCTGGCGCACGATGACACCCGCGGCCGAGCACCCGGCGCAGGTGCGAGACGAGCGCCTGCAGCGCGTTCGCTGCGTTCGCCGGCTGGGCGTCTCCCCACAGCTCCTCGACGAGCCGACCGTCGGGCACCGGGTGCGGTGCGGCCAACGCGAGCAGCGCGAGCACCGACTGCAGCTTGGTCCCGGCGATCGGGACCACCTCGTTGCCGACGCGCACCTCGGTTGGTCCCAGCAGTGCGACGCGGATCGGGCTGTTCATAGCCGTCCCTCTCCCCAGTGGGTTCCGCAGTTCGCCAGGCTACTTCGCGAACCGCAACGCGTCGCATCGGTCACCACGCCGTCAGCGCGACATCAGCCCGCGGGAGACGATGGGCTATGGGGTCGGAGTCGACGCGCTGGGAAGCGCCGCCGCTTGTCGTCCGACGTCTCGGCGATCGCGAGCTATCGCGGTCGGCGTCGCCGCCCTCGTCGCCGGCGGCGCCCACGCGTCGCACCTCCTCGACCACGGCGATCGCCCTCGACCCCGGCTTCGCGCTCGGCCCGCGCCGCGCTCGCGGTCGCGCTGGCGCTCGAGGGACGACCCTACGAGTCGCTGCCTCGTGCGCGCGTGTGCCATCAGCCGGGCCGAGCGCCAGCACCTCGAGGTCGTCCAGGCGACGCTGTCCGGCGACGTCCGGCGCGCCCGCGATCTTCGCCGCGAGCACCTGCTCGAGTTCCCCGGCGACGTGCTCATCGTCTGGCTGCCGGTGCTGCAGCACGAGATGCGCAGCCGCGTGACGAGCGACCCGGTGTGAGCGAGCGAGTCTGCGAGCGAGCGAACCGACAAGCACGGTCTTCGGCTCATTGGTGCACCGTCACCAGCTTCAAGTCGTTGCACCGATCAAGGGTGCACCAATGAGGTGCCGGCTCAGATGTAGCCGCGCCGATCGAGCCGACGGAACGAGAGCCACCCGGGCAGGATCGGCACCCAGTACGTCACCAGGCGGTAGCTGAGCACACCGGCGACGGCGATCGCTGGGTCGACGCCCACGCCGGTGAGCCCGGCGACGAGGGCGGCCTCGATCGCGCCGAGGCCGCCGGGCGTCGGTGCGGCGGCCGCGATGAGCGACGCTCCGAGGTAGACCGCGCCGATCTGGGCGAAGCTGGTGCCGCTGTCGAAGGCCGCCATCGCGCAGGCGAGCGCTGCGATGTAGGCGAGCGTGACGCCCACCGAGCCGCCGAAGAGCAGTGCGAGCCGGGCCGGCGAGCGCGCCAGTGACACCACGCCGGCGAGCGAACGGCGCAGCGCCGGCCCCACCCGTGAGCGCACGAGGTGGCGCCCCCGCCGCGTGGCGATCACCACGCCGGCGACGGCGAGCAACACGGCGATCACCACGAGCAGCTTGCTGCCGCCCGGTACCGAGAACGACGTCGAACTGCTCTGGCCGGCCCATGCGAAGAAGCCCACGAGCAACCCGAGGTGCACGATGCCACCGGCGATCACGTTGAGGCCCATGCCGGTCGCCGCTTCGGCGGGTGGCACTCCCGCCTTCTGCATGTAGCGGATGTTCAGCGCCATGCCGCCGACGTTGGCCGGCGTGACGCGATTGACGAACGACGAGGCGACCGAGGCCTCGACGGTGGCCCCGAACGGCAATCGCGTCCCCACGCCACCGAGCAGTCCGACCGCCGAGAACACGTACGTCAACGCCGACATCACGAGCGCTCCGGCGAGCCACAGCCAGTTCGCCGAGCGCAACGCGCGGATGCTCTCGTCGACGTTCGCCAGTTGCGGCAAGCAGGATGTAGAACGCGCCCGTGAGGGTGGCGATCATGATCAGCGTCCGCGGGCGCACGCGGACCAGCTGGGCGAGCGGCACCGGATCGGCGCCGATGGCCGCGGCGAGCAGCTCACGCGACTTCGCGCAGCAGTGACTTGGACGTCGCCACGCGGGTGGCATGCGACAGGGCCAGCGGCTGGAGATAGGGAAGGGCGGCGACCAGGTCGTCGCGATCGATCACCCGCACGGCGGAGGCGACGGAGTCCTGTGGCCCGACGAGGACGGCGAGCGACGCCAGCAGCTCGGCGCGATCGATCGCCTGCAGGCGCGCCGAGGCCGCCGCGGCGCCGAACCCCAGATCGATCAGCACCGGTCGAGCGTCGTCACCGACGAGGATGTTCCCGGCGCGCAGTGCCCGGTGGGCGAGTCCGCTGCGGTGGAGCCGGGCGACCTCCCGCCAGGTGCGGTCGAGCAGCTCCGCGTCGAGCGCTTCGGGAGCCAGCGAGTCGAGTTGCACGCCGGCGACGTCGGTCATCGCCAACGCCATCGAGCCGTCGCCGAGGGGCGACCACCGCCCGGAGCTGCGGACAGGCGACGCCGGCGCGCTCGGCCAGCATCAGCAGCAACGCCTCGTGCTCGACCTCGCCGGCCAGGGTCGGCGAGCCGCCGGCGTCACCCGGGTCCCGGAGCAGAGCGCGGCGGTACCACCGGTACAGACAGGTCGGCGTCGCGGCTGTCCTCGGCGTACACCTTCACGAACCACGACTCGTCGGGCCCCGTCACGCGGTAGAGCTGGGAGCGTCCTCCGACGACGCGCTGCGAGCTCGAGTTGCGGCGCCTCGAACCCGGTGTCGGCGAGGGCGTTGGCGACCGCCGCCCGCGTCGGACGGCGGTTGGGAGCGCCGACGACCACCAGCACCGCCGACCCGACCGCGCCGCCGACGGCCAACACGAGGAGCAGTTCGGGGGCGCCGGCGGTCCCCGCCAGCGCCATCGTGGCGGTCAACACGGCCACGGCGATGTCGGACGCGCGCCGCCACGGGCGAGCGAGCCAGGGCAAGCCCACGGTGAGCGCGGCGAACGCACCGGCGAGTGCGCCGGGCGACGGGAAGCGGCTGGAGAGCAGCCACGAGTCGCCGGCGAGCGACCCCGGTAACCGGGCCGGCTCGTCGAGCGCCCGCTCGACCAGCCACCACGCCGCCGCGCCCAACGCCGCCGCGCCCACCGCCGTCGCCAGCCGCCGCCAGCGGCGCTGCCACGCCAACACCGCGACGAGGGCGACGGCGATGACGACCGCGGCAATCTGCACGATCACGAGGAGGAGCTGACGGACGGCGGTCGGCACGGCGGTGACGACCCCACCGAGGTCGGCACGCACGCCGTCGCTCGTCGCCGTGGCGACCGCCAGGAACAGCAGGAGGAGCAGTACGGCGGAGCCCCAGCCGATCGAGCCGGACGACGTCGCCGGGATGGCGGTAGTAGCGCTCCCCCGGCGGTCGGTCGTCCCTCGGCGCTGGCGGTGACGCGGCCACGGTCGAGGCGGGGGCGCTCATGTCGTGCCGTCCCGTATGACCGCGGCGACGACCCGCAGCACCAGCACGATCCCGACGAGCAGACCGCCGTACCCGAACAGCTCGAACAGGCCGGTCCGGTCGGCGACGGCCGGCCCGGCGTCATCGGCGACGAGCAGGATCGCCGAGACGAACAGCAGCGCCGCGCCGAGTCCACCGAGGAGGGTGCGGTTGACCAACGTGCGAATGGTGCGTCGCGCATCCTCGCCGAACACGGTCCGCATCTGCAGCTCGCCGCGCGACGTGAGGGCGAGGATGCGATCGACGTGCTCGGGCAGGCGGCGGACGTGTGGCAGCATCGCCAGCAGCTCGTCGCGCACCAGCCGGTCGCGGTCGACGATCGCCTTCCCGGCCGGGGATTCGAGCACCTCGATCGCCGAGGACATCAGCGAGATCCCCGGCGACAGCACCCGCAACGTGCCGTCCACCGTGACGAGCGCCCGCGACAACAGCACGATGTCGGTGGGCAGGCGCACGCCGAAGCGCGCCAGCGTGCTGACCATCTCCTGCATCAGGTCGGGATCGATGGTGCCGCCCGGCCGCACGTGGTCGGCCATCATCCGCGCCAGCGTGTGCTCCAGGGCGTCCGGCGTCGCCGTGTCGCCGAGCTCGGCGATCCGTTCGACGGCGTCGCGCAGCAAGCTCACGTCGCGCTGTGTGAGCGCCAGGAACATGTCGGCGATCGCGCCCTGCTGGATCGGATCGAGGCGCCCGACGGCGCCGAAGTCGATCAGCCCGAGCGAGCCGTCGGCGAGCACGAAGACGTTGCCCGGGTGCGGATCGGCGTGGAAGTACCCGAGCCGCAGCACCTGGTCGAGGGTCGACAGCAGCAGGCGGTTCGCCAGCTCGGCGCGATCGACGCCACCGACGGCGGCATCCGGCGACTCGGCGCCGGACGCCGCCTTCGGCGGCCCGAGGTTCGACACCGTCTGGCCGTCGAAGCGTTCCTGCACGAGGACCCGACGCGTGCACAGGCTGCGATGCAGGCGGGCCACGCGAACGTGGGCGCCGTCGAGGCGGGCGGCCATCTCCGTCATCGCGTCGGCCTCGCGCCGGAAGTCGAGCTCGGCGCGCAGCCCCTCGGCGAACTGCGCGAGCAGCTCGCCCGAGCGCACGACGCTGCCGAACGACGTGCGCCGCTGGGCGAGGTTCGCCAGCAGCCCCAACGCCGCGAGGTCGCGCTCCATCGTCACCTCGATGCCGAGGCGCTGAACCTTGACCACCACCGACTCACCGGAGTGCAGGCGGGCGCGATGGGTCTGTCCGATCGACGCCGCCGCCAACGGCTCCCACTCGAACTCGGCGAACATCTGCTCGAAGTCCTCACCGAGCTCGGCACTGAGCACGGCGGCGATGTCGTCGCGCGAGGCGGGGGGCACCCGGTTCTGCAACAGGGCCAGCTCGGCACACACGTCGGCGGGCAGCAGATCGACGCGCGTGTCGCGGCGATCTGGCCGAGCTTGACGTACACCCCGCCGGCCTCCTCCAGCACACGCCGGAGCCTCACGGCCTGGCTGTCTCCGGCACCACCGCGGTCGGGGTTGGAGACGCGGGGGGTGAAGCCCTCGCGCCGGGCGAGCCGGAGCAGCTCCCGATAGCGCCGGAGGATCGACAGCCGCTGCTGCACCGCCCGCAGCGGATGGGGCGCGACCACGAGTCCGGCGCGCTCGCCGAGCGCCAACGACCCGGGCCGGGCGAGCAGGTCGAACGCCACGGCGGCGGCCATCGTCGCCGGCACCCCGATGGCGAGGATGTGCGGTACCAGCCCGTCGGATCCCCAGTCCCAGCCGGTGAGCCCGAGCGCCACCACGACGGCGAGGCCCCAGCCGAGCAGGCCGCTGAGCAGCGCGGTACCCCATCCCGCGACGGATGCCGAGCAGACGCAACGAGATGATCGTGATGCCCACGGCGAGGGCGATGCCGGCGAACCCGCGTCCGACCAGGACGGGCCACGAGGCGGCGCTGATCGACCCCGATTCGATCACCACTGGCCCCCGACACACGGCGGTGCCTCGGTGCCGCACAGCGACAGGCCGCTGCGCTCGTCGACCGCGGCGACCAGATCGGCTCGCGGCTGGAAGGCGAGCGCGGCGTCGAGGGCGACGATCGCCGACCCGTTGGCGTCGTCGTCGAAGTCGTAGCGGTACGTCACGCAGGCCCCCGGCGACACGTACGTACGGATCGATTCGAGGGCCGGCGGGAGCTGGACGACACGCTCGTAGCGGCGCCAGCCGACCTCGTCGCTCGGCACCTCGCGAGCCTCGTCGATCGGGCACGAGCCCGGCGGGAGAAGAGCGACCCGCACGGCGTTGCCGCCGGCCTGGTCGGAGTCCAGCCAGAACTGCCCGATGCCGCGCTGCAGGCGCACGCCGCCCACCGACCAGCCGGCGGGCAGAGCGGCCACGCAGGGGACCGCGGTCGCGGTCGGGACGGTCTGCGCCATCAGCACCATCACCGTCTCGGTGCCGCATGCCGGCGTGTCAGCGATCGCCGGCTCGGTCGGTGTGAACAGGCCGTACACGTTCATCAGCGCCAGGAACATGAACAGGGCGATGCCGACGGCGTAGATCACTCGCCGCGGCCCCCAACGCTGGAGCGAGATCGGTTGTCGCTCCGGCGCCAACGCCCGGAACTGGGCGAGCAGGTCGCGTCCGTCGCGCTTCATGTCCGAGCGCAGCTGCGTGGGGCTGGCGATGCCTCGGGCGGCGGCGAACGCCTCGGCGATCTCGTCCGGCGTGAAGTACGCCAGCGCACGGGTGTACACCCGCTCGGCGTCGGTGCGCAGAGCGAGGACCAGCATCATGTTGGCGAGGTCGACCGCCTCGCGCCACGGCGACGGGCGCACCTGGGTGAAGGCCACGTCGATCACCACGAGGTGGCCGTCCTTGACCAGCAGGTTGGCCGGCTTGATGTCGCGGTGGGCCAGGCCGGCGTCCCACAACCGTCGCACGAGGGCGAGGCCTTCGTCGATGATCTGGTCGTCGACCTCGGCCTCGCCGATCTCGACCGCGCCGTCGAAGAACTCGGTCACCAGCAGGTACTCACGCTCGGGCGTCAGCTCGACGACGCCGAGTGGGGCCGCGGTCGGGATGCCCGAGTCGCGCATCAGCCGCAGGGCGTAGTCCTCGTACTGCACGAGGCGACGGACCGTCGAGAACGGCACCTCGTCCTCGAGACGCCCGTACAGGATCGTGCGGCCGGTCTTGTACCAGCGATCGGACCGCACATGGTTCATTGCGTAGAGCTTCCCGAAGACATAGGTGTCCGGGTCGCCGGCGAGACGCATGCGCAACGGCGTCGAGCCGCCGGAGCCGGCCAGGCCGACCGGCTTGATGTCGACCACCTCCACGCCGAGCTGGTCGGCGAGCGCCTGTCGCACGGCCTCGCCGCGCCGACCGCCGACATCGAGGTGCGCGGTCTTCCCGCCGTGCAGCGTCACCGGCACGACCTCGTTCGGCGTGAAGAAGCGGAAGGCGTTGAGCGGGATCGCCACTCCGAAGGCGACGCCGACCAGCGCGTCGAAGGGGTGGTCCACGGCGAGGTAGATCCGCGACGCGACGCAGATCGCGATCGCGGAGGTGCCGAGGATCTTGGCGATCGAGCGCGAGCGCCCGGGCACGACCAGCATGTAGATGATGCCGACGACCGTGAACGACACGACGGCCGCCGGCGCCGAGGGCAACGAGTACCCGCGCCAGCGACCGATCGTGGTGACGTCGTAGGGCCGCGGCCGCTTGTACGCGTGCGATCAGCAGGATGCCGAGCACCTCGAGCACGAGGACGCTCCCGAGGAACGTGAACAGGTGTCGCCACCGCCTGAACCCCACCGTCGCGATGATCAAGGCGATGGCGACGAAGAACATCACCCATCCGGTGGCCACTCGGTCGACACCCCGCGCCGCTTGCACGAGCCACTCCGTCCGCAGGCGGGCGACCGCACGCAGGATCACAGTGTCGATGCGATCGGTGAGCCGACGCAGGGGCGCCGAGAAGAGGGCCACGACCATCCAGGCGACGAGCACCACCAGTCCCACGATCCACGCCCGACCGGTCCGCCCGATGTTCCGCGGCAGCGGCGGCGGCGCACCGGTCGGGCGACGATGGCCCGGCGTGCGCCGCACGTTCGGCGGCACGGACGACGTGGACACGCCCGTCACTCCGGCGCCGATCGCCGGATCCATCGGTGCCGCCGTCATCGGTGCACCATCGGTTGCGTGCGAGCGACGAGGCGCCAGCCGAGGAGCGGCCAGCCACGCTCCGGGTGGGTCAGTGCCCGATCGTGTGCGAGCGACGAGGCGCCGGCCGAGGAGCGGCCGGCAACGGCCTGCGTGGCCGGGGAACGCAGTGAACGGCCTGCGTGGCCGGGGAACGCAGTCATTCGCCCGCCAACCAGGCTGCGACGACCGAGGCGACGGAGGAGTCGTCCACGAGCTCTCGGTTCAGGCCGCGAACGGCCTCGGTCGTCAACCGCTCCGACGCCGCGTCGACGACATCGGTGATCTCGACGCCCCACCGATCGACCAGCTCGGAGCGGATCAAGGGCGTGACGTTCTCGGCCGGCTGCAACCGGCGATCGTCGGCGAGCTCGACGAAGTCCGGGTCGTCGAGGATCGGATCGGTGGTGAACAACAGGCCGACGTCGATGTGACCCTCGCGCAACGCTTGCACCGTGAGCGGCCCGCCGGCGTCGAGGCCGAGGAAGCTGTCGAAGGACAGCCCGTACACGTCGTCGAGGCCGACGAGGCATAGCGGACGAGCTGGGCATTCAGGCGGACCACCGAGTGTGAGCCGGGCGTGGACGTGGGCCAGATCGCTGAGGGTGGTCACGTGGAATCGTTCGGCCGTCGTCCGTGTGACCACGAACGTGTTGGCGTCCTGCGCCGGCGCCGGCGCGAGGGCAACGATGGGATCACCGGCGAGCGCGGCCACGAGCTGATCGTGCGTGGCAGTGACGTCGTCGTCGGGCTCGGCGACACCGACGCTGTAGAACTCGGCGGCCGTGCCGGCGTACTCCGGCACCAGCTCCACCAGACCGGCGTCGAGCGCCGGGCCGACGAACTCACGCGGCCCGAGCCCGTACGCACGCCGCACGGTGAACCCGGCCGCCTCCAGCGCCTGGCTGTAGACCTCGGCGAGCACGCGACTCTCGGCGAAGTCGAACGAGGCGACCGTGACGGTGTCGTCGTCGAGCGTGCTGGGCGAGCCGGCCGATGCCGCGCCCACCGGAACGGCCGCCAGCGCGTGCAACGCCAGCACGCCGACCACGACCGCTCGCGCCAGGTGCGTCGTGCCCGTCGGCGGCGCGACCACCGAACCGCTTTCGACTTCCGCGGTGGCCGACCCCCGTGCGGAGCTGCCGATGCCGAGGGCCAGGCGCACGATGGCGGCGATGGCGACCCCGAGCGCCGCTCCGCACACGACGTCGAGCGGGTTGTGGGCGCCGACGTAGACCCGACCGATCATCACGCCGAGCACGACCGCCCACGGCACCAGGCGCCACCGGCCGGGCAGGAACGGCGCGATCACCCCGGCCAGCCCGGCCACGAGCACGGCGTGACCGGAGACGAAGCTCTCGCCGGCGAGCGGCACGTCGCCCCGTAGGGTCACGTCCGCACCGATCGACGTACCGGGTCGTTGCCGGCTGACGACCGCCTTGACTCCCCGCTCGGACACGAGCTTGAGCACCGTGACCAGGAGCGCGGCGATCGCGAGGCGCCGCCGGTGCATCACCAAGGCGACGATCGCGACGATCAGCCCCACCGCCAGCGCGCCGATCTGTTGCAGCGGCCACGCCACGCCGTACAGCCATCCGGGCAGATCGTTGATGCGGTGGAACGACCACTTCTCGGCGCCCGAGACGCGACCGTGACGGACGGCGAGCATTCCCAGGGCGAGCACGGCCAGCCCCCCCAGGAGCGCGGTTACGTCCCGGTTCGTTCGAGCGGACGGCAACGACCCACCCATGCTGACATCGTGCGCCCCGGCGCTGAGGCCGTCCTGAGGCCGACCGCCACCTCAGGCCGGTGTCAGCACGAGTCGTCATGCTGGGTCCCGATGCGCCGGCGTGTCGAACCCGGCCGTCGCGATCGGCCACATCAGCGTGTGCACCCCGCTTTGGGCCAGGCTGGGGCGCGATGAGCAGCGAGCCCCCGGCCGCGTCGGCGCCGGAGGAGACGTCGATGTTCCATCGTCGGGTCCACGCCATCGTCATCGGCCTCGTCCTGCTGGCGATCGCGACGTCGATGTCGATCGTCTTGGGGCTCGACCCCACCGGCTCGATCCTGCAACCACCGGACGATCGCTGGCTCGCTTGGATGATCGACATCCGGACGGCGTGGTTGACCGACCTGGCCAAAGCGGTGAGCTTCCTCGGAAGTGTGGTCGTGATGGTGCCGCTGCGCCTGGCGATCCTCGCGGTGCTCGCCGTCCGCCGACGCTGGCTGCAGGCGGCAGCGTTCCTCGGCGCCGTCGTCACGTCCGAGCTGTGCATCGGGCCGTTGAAGGCGCTGATCGACCGACCCCGGCCTCCCGATCCGCTGATCGACACCAACTCGGCGTCGTTCCCGTCGGGGCACGCGATCGCGGCGTCCGTCACCGCGCTCGCCCTGGTGGTGGTGCTGGTGCCACCCGGTCGACGGCGGACCCGGTGGACGGTGGCAGCAGCGCTGTTCGCGGCGACGATGGCGATGGCTCGTACGTACCTGGCGGCGCACTGGGCGAGCGACGTGGTCGCCGGCGCCGCCATCGGCACCGGCCTCGCCCTGGTCTGGCCGGCCGCGCTGGAGCTGATCCGCGCGAGGGCAGCCCGATCTGGTCACCGAGATTCTCGATATCGAGAACGTGGGTGACCAGATCGACCCTTTCCGGCGTCACGCCGTCGAGCAAGGGCTGGAAGCGGTCTCCCGGAGGCCGTTGATGACCTCGAGCTCGCGACCCATGGCCTCGCTGAGGTCGAGCAGTAGTTCGACGATCCGGCCCTCGTCCCAGCCGAACGCGGCCACCTCGTCGGCGGCGACGAGGATCGGAGCCGACAGGCGGTCGCGCGTCGCCTCGTACTCCGCGTAGGCCTCCGGCTCCGTCGCCTCGCCCCGGTGCACGGCAACGACGGCGCGGGCGAGCAGCTCGGCGTCGCGCAGGGCGTCGGTCAGCCCGTGGGCGCTCACCGGGTCCTTCCACGACCCGGCGTCGCCGACGAGCGCCCACCCCGCTCCCCACGGGCGGCGGAGGTAGCCGGGTTGGCCGGTGAACGTGCACGTCGACGGTGGCGCCGTGGCGGCACGCAGGCGTTCGGCCATCTCGGGCGAGGACCACTCGACCAGCTCGTCGAGGACCCCACGTCCACCGCGGCCGACGAGGGCGGGCGGGCCGCCGGCGAACACACATGTCGTACGGTCGTTGGTCGGGATGAAGCCGGCCGTCGCTCCGGGTCGGTACGCCCACTCGTGGCCGTCGGTGGGGAGATCCGACCAGTATCCGTACACGAATGCGCTCGTGTGCAGGCCGCGGTTGGTGGTCGGCGCGGCGACCTCCCGGGCGATCGTCGAGCGGCGTCCGTCGGCGCCGACGACCAGACGAGCGCGCACGGTCGCGGGGCGGCCGTCGCGGGTCGCGCGTCTCGATCCCGACGACGCGGCCGAGCGAATCGCGACACACCCCCGTCACGGCGACGCCGAAGCGGACGCTGACACCGTGGGCGCGGGCGGCCTCGACGAGCAGTGGATCGAGCGCCGTCCGGCGCGGGGCGTACAGCGCATCGACGCCGGCGGAGGGCTTGATCGCCACGGCCACGTCGCCGTCGCGATAGCGGAATGTCGTGCGGCGCACCGGCGGGGTTCCGGCGGCCACGATCCGGTCAAGGAGACCCCACCGGTCGAGCTGGACCACGCCACCGCGCATCAGCGCGTGCGTCGACAGGGTGTCGGTACCCGGTCGGTCGCGGTCGACCAGCAGCACCGACAGTCCGGCGCGGGCGAGGAGCATGGCGGTCGAGGCGCCGGCGGCGGGCGCCGACGACGACCACGTCGTGGGCCGGACGAGGCGCGGGGCCGTGCGTCGGGCGGTGGCCGGGGCGGCGTGGTGGGAGGGTGGTGCACGGTGCGGGTCTCGAGCTGATGTGTTCCGTGCGCCGGCGCCAAAGGCCGGCACACGGAACACGCCGGTGCCGAGCAGGCCTCAGGCGGCGTCGACCTCGATCGACACCGGCACACCGTTGGTCATGACGTCGAGCACCGCCGAACGGGCACACGACTGCTCGACCACGCGTCGCAGCGCCTCCGGGTCGGCGCCGCGCGAGCGCGAGCTTCACCGACACCTTCTGGAAGCCGTTGCGGACGGTCGGTCCAGCCCGAGCCGGCCCATCAGGTCGATGTCCCCCTCGACCGTGCTGCTCACCTCGTCGATGTCCACCCCGCGACAGGCGGCGATGTTGGCGATGCCGGCGGTGATGCACGCAGCCGACGCGTGGAGCAGGTACTCGACGGGCGTCGGTCCGTTGTCGGCGCCGACGAGCACCGCGGGGTGGTCGGCGTCGTACGTGCGCGGCTCGGGGTGGGTCATCTCCTGCATCGCGCCGTGGAAGTCGTGGATCGTCGAGCGGCTGTGGGCGCCCCCGACCCACCGGTTGGTCGCCCGGAACTGGACCTGGGCGATCTCAGGCGTGTCCCTCACGGCGTCGAGCGTGGCGAACACGGTGGGGACGTCGACGCCGTTGCGCGCCGGTCGTGCGGTCATGGTCATGGCAGTACCTCCGAGGGTGGAAATGAACGGGTGTGATGGATGTCACTGGCAGTGTCGGCGCGCGCCGGTCCTGGCGCATCCGTGGCGACGACGGGTTTCAGCCTCGGTGCCCACTACGGAGATCGACGTCGGCGCCATCGGCTTCCCGCACGCTGGACTGCCAGACTCGCGTCCGTGCCCGCCCCGGCGAAGCCGCGCCTCGCCGCGCTGACCGCGCGCGAGACCGAGGTGCTCGTCCTCGTGCGGGAACGACTGACGAACGCCGAGATCGCCGACCGGCTGTTCGTCTCGGTGCGCACGGTCGAGACCCACGTATCGGCGCTGCTGCGCAAGCTCGGCGCCAGCGACCGGCGGGCGCTCGCCCGTGGCTCGGCGCCCGACCGTCCGACCGTCGACCGTCGCGGCGCGCTGCCCATCCCGCTCACGACGTTCGTCGGACGAACGGTCGAGCGTGCCGAGCTGGTGGCCGCGTTCCGCGACCACCGGCTGGTGACCGCAACCGGCCCGGGTGGTGTGGGCAAGACGCGCCTCGCGCTGGCGGCGGCGGCCGATGTCGCCGATGACGTGCCCGACGGCGTGGTGTTCGTCGACCTGGTCAAGGTGACCCAGCCCGACGCCGTGGTCGACGCCATCGCGACGGCCGCCGCCGTGCCCGAGACCTCGACGACGACCCGCGCCGAGGCGCTCGTCGGTGCGCTCGGGCCGCGGACCTGCCTCCTGGTGGTCGACAACCGCGAGCACGTCCAGGATGCGGCGCGCACGTGGATCGAACGACTGCTCGACGACTGCCCGTCGCTGCGCGTGCTGGCGACCAGCCGGCTGCGACTGATGCTGCCGTTCGAGCACGTGGTGTCGGTGCCCGGCCTGTCGCTCGGCACGCCGGAGGGCGCGAGCGACGCCGAGGCGCTGTTCGTGGAGCGGATGATCGCCGCCGGCGCCGCCCCGCCGCAACCGGCCGACCTCGCCGCGATCGGCGCGATCTGCGCTGCGCTCGACGGCATGGCGCTCGGGATCGAGCTCGCCGCGGGCGCGGGTGCCCAGCCTCGGGGTGACCGGCCTGGCCGGAGCGCTCGGCTCCCGGCTCCTCCTGCTCGACGTCGGCCCGCGGGCGCAGGAACGTCACCGCTCGCTCCGCGCCGCGATCGACTGGAGCTACGCCCTGCTGGAAGCCGACCAGCGCGCCGTGCTGCGTGCGGCGTCGGTGTTCGCCGCCCCGCCGGACCTCGACGCGGTCAGCGCCGTGAGCGGCCGCCCGCCGGGAGCGGTCGTCGCCGCGCTCGGCGGTCTCGTCGACTGGAACCTCGCGGCGCTCGAGCCCGGACCACCCGCCCGCTACCGGGTGCTGGAGACGATCCGCCAGTACGCCGCCGAGCTCGAGGGCGAGACCGAGGCACTTCACGAGGCCCACGTCGCCTGGTGCCAACGACGCCTCGACGACCTGTCGGAACGGGCGCCGGGAGACGAGCAGTGGTGCGCCGAGGTGGACGCCACGCTCGACGATGCCCGCGCCGCGCTGGCGTGGGTGCGCCTCCGCTCAGGGTCACGTGACCAGGCCGTCGCCCTCGCCGGCGTCGCCGCCGACGTGCTCTTCCAGCGTGGTCATCCCGGCGAGGCCCAGCGCCGGTACCAGGATGCGGCGACGCTGGCCGACGACCCCGCCGATCGCTGCCGGTGGCTGCGCTTGGCCGCCGGCGCCGCGGCCGCACGCAACGTCGGCGGCGACACCGTCGACCTGCTGGTCGAGTCGGCCCGGGTCGCCCTCGCCGCCGGGCGGCCCGACGACGCCGCCGGTGACCTCGCTGGCGCCGCCGCCCTCGAGTTCCGGGCGTCCGGGATCATCAAGCGGGCCAAGGACGTGGCGTCGGTCGAGCGGTTGCTCGACGAGGCGCGGACGCTGTCGACGGGTGCGGCGGCCGCCGAGGCCGCCATCGCCGTCGCCGCCGGGTGGGCGCCGGGAGCGCACGCTCGCTCGCGCCGGCACACCGAGCGTGCTCGTCGGCCTCGCCGTCGAGGCCGGCGATGCGCTGCTCGTCGACGAGGTGTTCGACCAGCTGATGGCGCTGGCGCTGGACGCCTTCGACCTCGACGCAGCGGCCGCCCTGGTCGTCCCTCGGCTGGACGCGCTTGCCGCGGTGCCGGTCGCGGCCGCCAGCGGGTTCGCCCACTACGACGCCGTGCACATGGCGTGCCTCCTCGAGCTGGCGGTCGGTCAGCTCGCCGACGCTCGCCGCTACGCCCGCGCCGTCGCCGCCCTCCCCTACTTTCGGGAGCAGCGCCACATCGCGCTCGGTCGCGTGATCGAGGTCGACGCGCTCGCCGGTGAGTTCGACGCGGTCGTCGAGGCGGCGGCGCCGTTCGAACGCGACTGGTATCGCTCCGGCCAGCCGGTGGCCGGCAACCTCGCCGTGGGCGCGTACGCGGCGGCGACGGTGTTCGGGATGATCGGCGATCCCTCGGCTCGCGACCGGTGGATCGGGATCACGCGGGGCCTGGTCCCGTCGCCGGACCGGTTCGACGGCAAGCACGTCATCTGGCGGGCCACCTTCGACGCCCTGCTCGCCCTCCACCTCGACGACCCCGTGTCGGCGTGCGACACCTGGCGCCGCGCCGGCGCCGGACACCTTCAGCACGGACCCGACCGCCCCGCTCTGGGCGTCGTGGTACGCGGCCGCCTGGGTCGAGGCGGGCGTGCTCGCCGGTCGCCCGGATGCCGGCGCCCGGTTCGAGCGGGCGTTCGCCTACATCCGCGGCAACGGCATCGCCGTCGCCATCGTCGATCGCGCCGCCGCCCTGCACGACGGTCGGCGCGGAGAGCTCGCCGGCATCGCCGACCGCTTCGGATCGGCCGGCTGCCGCTATCAACAGGAGCGAACGGCGACGCTCGCCCGTCGGACGCCACGAGCAGAACTCGACAGGACCGAAGGAGGCCACGATGACCCAACGCAACGACGGTGACGTCGACGCGTCGATGGAGGCGGCAGCCGCGGCGCACCGCGACGGTGCCCTGCGCCCGGCGGCGGCGCGCGTCGCCCTGCTGCGCGGCGCGGCCGAGGAGTTGGAGCGGCGCGCCGCCGATCTGATCGCCGCCGCCGACCAGGAGTCGCACCTCGGCCCGGCCCGCCTGCGCAACGAGCTCACCCGCACCACCACGCAGCTCGAGGCGTTCGCCGCGATCGTCGCCGACGGGACGTGGGCGCGGGCGACGATCGACACCGCGGCACCCGGTCTGCGGCGCATGATGTGGCCGATCGGCCCCGTCGTGGTGTTCGGCGCGTCGAACTTCCCCTTCGCCTTCGCCACGCCCGGCGGCGACACGGCGTCCGCGCTCGCCGCCGCCTGCCCCGTGGTGGTCAAGGCCCACCCGGCGCACCCGACGACGGCGGCGATCGCCGCGGACGCGATCGCCCGGGCGGTCGATCGCGCCGGCCTGCCGGCGGCGTGCTTCCAACAGGTCGCCGGCGACGTGGGCGTCGGCGTGGCACTCGTCGAGCACCCGGCGACGCGCGCCGTGGCGTTCACCGGCTCGTTCACCGCCGGTCGGGCGCTGTTCGACGCCGCCGCCCGCCGCGTCGAGCCGATCCCCGTGTACGCCGAGATGGGCTCGACCAACCCGGTGTTCGTGCTGCCCGGGGCGCTCGGCGAACGGGCCGAGTCGGTGGTGAGCGCGCTCGCCGACTCGGTGGTGCTCGGCGCCGGCCAGTTCTGCACCAACCCCGGCGTGATCGTCACGATCGACGGCGACGGGTTCGCCCGCGCCCTCGCCGACGCGCTGAGCGCCCGCGCTCGCGCACCCATGCTCACGCCGGGGATCGCCGGCCGCTACCGCGACGACGTGGCGTGGATGCTCGGGGCGGACGGCGTCGACGTGCTGACCGGAACACCCGAGGAGGGCCGGCCGGCGTGCGTGCTCGTCGATGCGGCGAGCTATCGCAACACGCCGGAGCTGCGTCGCGAGGTCTTCGGCCCGCTCACCGTCGTCGTGTCGTGCGCCGACGCCGCCGAGCTGGTCGCCCTCGGCGGGGAGGTCGACGGGCAGCTCACGTGCTCGGTGTTCGCCGCCGACGACGACGCCGCGCTGGTCGACGCGCTGGTGGGCGTGCTCCCCGAGCACTGCGGGAGGCTGGTCTGGAACGCCGTACCGACCGGGGTGACGGTCAGCCCGGCGATGCAGCACGGCGGTCCCTACCCGGCGAGCACCGATTCCCGCTCGACGTCGGTCGGTGCGGCGGCCATCGAACGTTTCCTCCGACCGGTGACCTTCCAGGGCTTCCCCGACGCGCTGCTTCCGCCCGAGCTCCGCGACGCCAATCCGCTCGACATCGTCCGGCGCCTCGACGGCGTCTACACGAGCGCGGCGGTCGCCGACGCCGGCTGATCGGCGTCGCACCACTGCGACCACCAGCGCCCGAAGCGCTCCCACTGCAGCGTGGCGTGGGCGCGCTGGCTGTCGCTCAGGCGATCGGTCCGCTCGAGGGTCAGGGCGTACTCGTCGTGGCCGGCGAGCACGGCGAGGTGGCGGTAGTACAGCGTGAGGTCGGGACCTTCGTCGAAGGCCGACAGTGGGCCGAGGGCGGCGTCGAGCTCGCGGGCCCGCCGCTCGGCCACCGGGTCGCCGTCCGCCGCGGCGCGGGCGAGGCGCACCAGCTCCAGCACCGGCCCGGGCAGCACGTTGCCGACGCCGGTGATCACGCCGTGGGCGCCGCAGCCGACGATCCCGTGCACCACCTGCGTGTCGACCCCGACGAGGAGCACGAGGTCGTCCGCACCCGACGTGATGTGCTCGGCGGCGTAGGTCAGCGAGGCGGCCCCGCCGAACTCCTTGTAGCCGACGAGGTTGGGGTGGTCGTCGCGCAGGCGGAAGAACAGGTCGGCAGCGCGTCTCGAAGCCGTAGTACGGGCTGTTGTAGATCACGCACGGCAGGCCCGGCGCGGCGGCGAGCACACCTTCGAAGTGAGCGTGCTGGGCGGCCGGGGACACGGCCCGCGACAGCACCGCGCGGGATCACCATCAGCCCCGCCGCGCCGACAGCAGCGGCGTGGGCGGCCAGTGCCGCCGCGCGCGCCGGGCTCTGCGCACCGGTGCCGACCACCACCGGCACGCCGGCGGCGACGAGTCGCTCGACCCCCGTGCACCGCTGCTCGTCCGACAGCAGCGGCCAGTCCCCCATCGACCCGCAGTACACGACGCCGCTCATCCCGCCGTCGACCAGGCGCGTCGCCGTTGCGACGAGCGCGTCATGGTCGACCGCGCCGCGCTCGTCGCAGGGCGTCATCAGCGCGGGCATGCACCGCGGAACACCGCATCGTCCATTTCACAGCCTCCTCGTCCGCATTCAATACTGCACCCGTGGCACGCCCACCGAAATCGGCGCTCGTGGTCGGAGCCGGGATCGTCGGCCTGTCGGCCGCCCTCGAGCTCGCCGAACGTGATGTCGACGTGACCGTGATCGACCGCGGGCCGGTCGACGGGGGGTGCGCGATCGCCAGCGCCGGCCATCTCGTGCCGAGCCACGTCGTGCCGCTGGCGGCGCCCGGGGCGCTGCGCACCGCGGCGCGCGACCTGGTGCGCCGGGACGGGGCGGTGTCGGTGGCGTGGTCGGCCGAGCCGGCGCTCTGGCGGTGGATCGCCCGCTTCACCCGCAGCTGTTCGGCACGATCGGTCGCCGGTGCCGCGCCGGCGATGGCGGCGCTCGGCCGGGTGAGCGACGCGGTGTGGGACGGCTGGCTGTCGCCCGACGACGCGGTGCAGACCGCCGGCCTGTTCGACGTGTACCGCGACCGACGGGCCTTCGACGCCGCCGCGCCACCACGCCGACGAGCTGGCGTCGTGGGGCGTCACCGTCGACGTGGTCGACGGTGCGACCGCGCTGGCGATGGAGCCGGCGCTGATCGGGCCGGTGGCCGGCGGTGTGCTGCTCCCCGACGACCGCTCCCTCGATCCGGTGCGCGCCCTCGACGCCCTGATCGCGCGGGTCGCATCGGCGGGCGTGTCCTTGCGGCCCTTCCACGAGCTGATCGACCTCGACACCAGTGGCCGCCGGGTGGTGCGGCTGCGGACCACCGCCGGCGACCTCGCCGCCGACGAGGTGGTGCTCGCCGCCGGGGCGTGGACCGGGCGGGTGGCCCGCCTCCTCGGGACGCGGCTGCCGGTGATCGCGGCCCGCGGGCTGAGCCTCACGGTGGAGCGACCCGAGCTCGGGCCGACGCGGCCCCTGCTCCTCGGCGAGGACCACTTCGCCGTCGGCCCCACCGCCGACACGCCTGCGCCTCAGCGCCTGGTTCCAGCTGAACCGCTACGACCTGTCCGTGCAGGCGGACCGGATCACCCGTCTCGAGCGGATGGCGCGAGGTCGCCTGCGCCTCGACCCCACGCTGACCGTCCGGCGCCGGTGGGCCGGACTGCGACCGGTGACACCCGACGGCGTACCGATCATCGGTCGCCTGCCGGGCTGGGACAACGTCACCATCGCCACCGGCCACTCGATGACCGGGCTCACCCACGGGCCGGGCACGGGCCGCCTCGTCGCCCAGCTCGTCAGCGGCGAGCACGCCCGAGATCGATCTGCACCGCTTCGCCCCCGGGAGGTTCCGATGACCGAAGTACTGACCGTCGACGGGGCCCGCCGCGTCCGCGTCGTCGACTCGCACACCGGCGGCGAGCCGACACGCGTCGTCACGGGCGGGTTCCCCGACCTCGAGGGCGCGACGCTCGCCGAGCGTGCCGCCGACATGGCCGGGCGCCACCGCCGGCTCGCCACGGCGATCGTCGACGAGCCGCGCGGCAACGAGGCGATGGTCGGGGCGCTGCTCACCCCGCCGACCGACCCCGCGTGCGTCGCCGGCGTCATCTTCTTCGACCGCACGATGGTGCTCGGGATGTGCGGTCACGGCACCATCGGCCTGGTCGAGACGCTCGCCCGCCTCGGTCGCATCGGCCCCGGCGAGCACGCCATCGAGACACCGGTGGGGGTGGTGCGCACCGTGCTCGGCGACGACGGGCGGGTGACGATCGACAACGTCGTCAGCCGGCGAACCGCCCACGACGTCCGCGTCGACGTGCCCGGCATCGGCGCCGTGGCCGGAGACGTCGCCTACGGCGGCAACGTCTTCTTCCTCGTCACGTCACCGGCGATCGACCTGTCGTTGCCGCGCGCCGAGCTGTTGCGCATCGCCGACGACATCCGCCTCGCCGTGCACGACGCCGGACACCCCGACGTCGACCACGTCGAGCTCTACGGCCCACCCCTCGCCGCGGGTGCGAACTCGCGCAACTTCGTGCTGTGCCCGAGCGGCACCTACGACCGCTCGCCGTGCGGCACCGGCACCAGCGCCAAGGTGGCGGCGTTGGCCGCCGAGGGCGCGCTGGCCGAGGGCGAGACCTGGGTGCAGGAGTCGATCACCGGCTCGACGTTCGAGATCACCTACCGCTGGCACGACCGCGACCAGGCGACGGTCGTGCCGACGCTCACCGGCACCGCCGTGGTCACCGGCCAGGCCGAGCTGCTGATCCACCCCGACGAACAGGACTGACCGCCCCCGCCATCTGGTCACTCTGCGTCTCAGGGCGATCTGGTCACCCACATTCTCGATATCGAGAAGGAGAGTGACCAGATCGTCGGATCGACCGCGATCAGCCGACCTCGACGGCGAGTTGGTCGAGCGTGCGCTCGTACCACGTGATGTGCAGGTGCGGATCGCCCAGCAGGCGCGGCCGGTCGAGCGCGAGCAGGAAGCGCTCGGTCGCCGCCACCGCCTCGGCGCGAGCGAGCTGGTACCCCATGCAGAAGTGGCTCCCCAGTCCGAAGGCGAGATGCCCGGCCACGCCGCCCTCTCGGTAGCCGGGCTTGCGCTCGACGCCCATCAGCAGGTCGCGGCGATCGGGGTCGAACCGTTCGGCGTCGGCGAACACGGAATCGTCGGTGTTGGCCGCGCCGAGGCACACCACGACGTCGCTGTCGGCGGGGATCGTGGTGCCGTACCACTCCACCTCGGCGTTGGTGCGCCGGTCCTCGTACACGATCGGGCCGTCCCGGCGCAGCGACTCGGAGAACGCCCGGTCGACGCGGCCGGGGTCGTCGCGGCACGCCGCCAGCTCGTCGGGGTCGCGCAGCAACGCCCACCAGAAGTTGCGCAGCGCCATGTCGGTGGTGGGCCCCCCGGCGACGAGCAGGAAGCTGACGAAGGAGTGGATCTCCTCGTCGGTCAGTCGCTCTCCCCCGGCCTCGGCGTGGACGATCTTGGCGATCAAGTCGTCGGTCGGCGCCGTTCGGCGGGCGTCCATCATCGGGTCGAGGTGAGCGGCGAGGCGGCGGTGGGCGGCATTGCCGGCGGCCCGCAGCTCGGGGACGTCGGCGAGGCCATCGAGGATGAGCGTGCCGATGTCGAGCAGCATCGGGGCGTCGTCGGGCGGGAACCCGAGCAGGCCGGCGATCGTGGTGAGCGGCAGCCGTCGCGTCATCGCGTCGACGAGGTCGATCGTCGGCGAGCCGTCGAGCGCGGCGGCCAGCCGGTCGACGGCGGCAGCGATGATCGGGCGGTAGCCGTCGAGGCTGCGCCCGACGAACGCCGGTGCCACGATCGTGCGCTCCTTGATGTGCCGCGGCCCGTCGAGCTCGGCGAGCGTGCGTCCGAAGACCGGCCGGAACCGCTCCTGATAGGTGCGCGCGGTGTACACCTCCGGGTCGCGCAGCACGGCGACGACGTCGTCGTACCGCGACAGCACCCAGCGACCGCCGACCTCGTCGTACAACAGCGGCTGGGAGTCGCGCATGCGCCGCCACACCGGGAACGGATCGCGCGAGTACTCCTCGCTGCGCAGGTCGGCACCGGTGACGGCCACGGCCGCGCTCACCGGCCCACCCTTTCGGGCCCGCCCGACGCCATGCTGCGGTAGGCGGCCGCCAGCACGTCGACCGTGCGGGCACCGAGCTCGATCGGCGAGCGGTTCACCACGTCGCGCCCGAGGGCGAGATCGACGATCGTGTCGACAGGACCGACGCAGTGGTAGGCACCGGCGTCCACCGGCAGCGGGATGTCCTCGCCGCCGCGATCGGCGCGCCACCACCACAACCGGTCGCGCTCGAGGTCGGCGTGGAGCTGACCCTCGTCACCGAACACGCGGATCTCGTACTGGTGGCGGTCGGCCTGGCTGCCGCTGTGGAACGACGCCCCGCTCACCGCGCCGGTGGCACCGCCGGCGAAGCGGATCGCCATCGCGTCGTGCAGTTCGACGTTGGCGTGGGGCGGGCGGAACCCGAGGGCATACACGCTGTCGGCGCGAAGGCCGGTGACGCCGAGCGCCCATCCGAGGATGTGCGACAACTGCGCCTGGGCGTAGCCGCCGCCCGACATCGCCGGGTCCGTCCACGTGCGGGTATCGACGACCGGGTCGGTGGGTCCGGCCGAGTACAACGACGAGCCGTCGAGCAGCTGTCGGGTGCCCGACGCCATGTGCACCATGACGTGCTCGACGTTGCCGACCCCGCCCTGGGCCCAGAGCTCGCTGGCGCGAGCGAACGTCGGCAGGTGGTTCCAGCCGAAGGCGACCACCACGTGCCGGTCGAGCTCGTCGGCGCGGCGCACGAGCTCCCACGCGTCGGCGGGATCGATGGTGACCGGCTTCTCGATCAACACGTGGGCGCCGGCGTCGAGCGCCGCCAGGGCGTGCTCGTGGTGCAGCGAGACCGGGCTCGACACGACGCACACGTCGACGCCGGCGTCGAGCACGTCGCGGTAGTCCTCGCTGGCGATCGGGAAGCCGAACTGCTCGGCCACCTTCGCCAGCTCGTCGGGACCCTTGCGGCACACCGCCACCAGCTCGACCTCGTCACCGCGTGCGGCGAGCGCCGGGATGTGCGACACCTGGGCCCACACGCCGGCCCCGATCACCCCGACGCGCACTCGATCGCTCACTGGCACACCGACCATCAGCAGCGACTCGAGCAGGGCGCGCAGCCGGCCCGACTCCCCCGTGTTGTCCACCTCGTCGCACCGCCACTTCTCCATCCACACGTACTCGCTGGCGATCCAGCCGTCGTACCCCTGCTCGAGCAGGCTGCGCACGAGCAGCTCCAGGTCGAAGCCGTTGTCGCGCACCTTGGCCTGCATCACGCCGTCGGCGCCGGGGCGGATCTGGACGTGGCGTGTGCGGGCGAGCAGGCCCAGCATGGTCGGTACCGTCCAGCCGGCGTAGACGAAGTGCGACGGGTCGAGGGTGATCGTGAGTCCCGGACACCGGTCGAGCAGCTCGGCCGTGGCCTCGGGGGACTCCACCACCGACCCCACGTGGGGCTCGACCGACACGCCGAGCCCGGCGTCGGCACCCATGGCCACCAGCGGCGCCAGCCCGGCGGCCGACGCGTCGAGCGCCTCCGACAGCGACTGGCCGTCGGCGACCACTCCCGGGAGCAGCGTGATCCCCGGCGCCTCGAGGGCCCCGGCGAACTCCACCATCGCCCGGAAGATCGCCTGCAGCTGCTCCTGGTCGTCTCCGGTGCGACTGGTCGGCGTGACCCGGTCGACCTCGAGCACCGAGGTGAGGAACACGTCGGCGACGGCGAGTCCGGCGGCCCGCACGTCGGCACCCACCGCGGCGGCGCGGCCGGCCGGGTCGGCGACGACCGACGGCACGGTCACGTGGGTGGCGTCACCGAACACGCCGATGTCGACGCCGGCGAATCCGAGATCGCCCACGATCGCCAGCGCCGTGCGGTGGCTCACCGACGGCCAGCCGTAGTCGGCGCACGACAGCTTGACGGTCACGCCGGACCTCGTCCGAGCGTGCGAGCGAGCGAGCGCCAGCGAGTGAGCGGCCAGCCTGGGGGGCGGCCTGCGTGGCCGGGGAACGCAATGACGGTCACGCGGGACCCCGCGCAATCACGTTCACCACGTGATCCGGTAGCGGTCGACCACCGACTCGATCACCTCGATCCCGAGTCCTGGCTTGTCCGGGGGCGAGATGAACCCGCCCTCGTGCCAGAACGGCTCGGTGACGAGCTCGTTCTGCATCGGGTTGTCCAGCGGCTTCAGCTCGAAGAGCAGGCAGCCGCGGCGAGGACGCCGACAACGCGAGGCTCGCGGCGGTGACGATGGCGCTGCTCCAGGCGTGGGCGTTGAACCAGAGCTGGGCGTGCTCGACGGCGTTGATCAGCTCGCGGAAGCCGGTGATGCCCCCGGCACGACCGGGGTCGCAGCCGATGACGTCGACGATGCCGGTGGCGATCAGGCGGTGGTACTGCTCGGTGGTCCAGCAGCGTTCGCCGGTGGCGATCAACGCCGTGCAGTGACGCCGCAGCTGCTGGAAGCCCTGCACGTCCCACGGCTCGAGCGGCTCCTCGACCCACCGCAGCCCGTACTCCTCCCACGCCTGGGTGGTGCGCGTGGCGCGGCTCACGTCCCAGCGCAGGTGCTGGCCGCGGTCGAACATGATGTCGGCGTCGGGCCCTGCGGCCTCGCGCAGCAGGCGCATGAACAGCACGTCGCGGTCGAAGTCGTAGCCGACGTTGGCGTCGCCCTTCTTGCCGAGGCCGATCTTGAACCCGTGCATGCCCTCGGCGACGTACTTGGCGTGGCGCTCGGCCTCGGCCTCGAGGCTCGGCAGGAAGGCGTGCGTGGAGGCGATCACCGGCACACGCGGCTGGCGGGCGCCGCCGAGCATCGAGATCAGCGACTGACCGCTGACCTTGCCGCGCAGGTCCCACAGCGCGATGTCGAGCGCACTGCGGGCGAACGAGGCGATCCCCTCGGGTCCCGTCCACCAGGTCCGCTCGGCGAGCTCGTGGGAGATCGCCGCGTGGTCGAGCGGGTCACGCCCGATCACCAGGTCGGACAACCCCTCGATCATCACCTCCGTGGCGCGACACGCCTCGGCCCACATCGTGATCGCCTCGCCCCATCCGACCACCCCGTCGGTGGTCTCGATGCGACACAGCGTCAGTCGCCGCAGCGACCCGTTGTCGTTCGGCTCGGGATACTCGACCGAGATCGGATCGACCCGTGCGATCTTGCCCATCGGCGCCCCTCCACTGGACTGAGAACGTTTCCAGCCCACCGTACACCGCGTGCGACAGCCGGTGCCACCCGGTCGTCGACTCACTCCAGCCCGAGCTCGGCGGCGAGCAGGTGGCGACGCACCTTGGCCAGGCCGACCCGTGGGATCTCGGCGACCAGGTGCACCTCCTTCGGGCGCTTGTACGGCGCCAGCCGCCCGGCGGCGAACGACACCACCTCGTCGGCGGTCACCCGTCCGACGACGGCCGCGCACACCCGCTGACCCCACCGCTCGTCGGGGCGTCCGAACACCACGACCTCGTCGACGCCACGCAGTTCCCCGAGCGCCTGTTCCACCTCGGCGGGGTAGACGTTCACCCCGCCGGTGATGATCAGGTCGCTGCGCCGCCCCGACAGGAAGAGGAAGCCGTCATCGTCGAGGCGGCCGAGGTCGCCGACCGTGAAGGCGTCGCTCCGCCATGCCGCCGCGGTGCGCTCGGGATCGCGCCAGTACTCCCAGCGCGCCCACGACGGCGTGCGGCACCACACCGCCCCGTCACCGTCGACCTCCAACGACCGCCCGGCCCGGGCGCGCCCGACCGTACCCGGACGCTCCAACCAATCGCCGGACGCGCACACGGTGAACTGACCCTCGGTCGATCCGTAGAACTCCCACAACCGGGTGACACCGACGGCCTCGATCGCCCGGCGCTTGAGTGGCTCGGGGCAGGGCGCGCCGGCGTGGGCCACCAACCGCAACGACGCCAGGGCGCCAAGGGACCCGGCGTCGTCGAGACGTTGCAGGTGGGCGGGCGTGCAGAACGCCGTCGTGACGCCGTGCGCCGTGACCGCGTCGAGCACGCCGTCGACGCTGAACGGGCCGGGCAGCACCACGGTGCCGCCGGCGAGGAGCGTGTTGAGGGCGAAGCGGATCGGCGCCGAGTGCTGCAAGGGCGAGCACACGAGGTGCACGTCGGCGGCCTCGAGCTGCCATTGCTCCACCTCCTCGCCGACCACCCGCTCGGCGTCGGTCTCGCTGAGCACGCCACTCCACACACCCTTGGGCCGACCGGTCGTCCCCGACGTGTAGTGCATCGGCCGGGCGAGCGGGAACGGCGCCAGCTCGGCCATCGGCCCGGCGCCGAGCTCGCCGAGCCGGACCGCATCGTCGACCCACTCACGGGCGTCGGCATCCTGGCGGATGACCTCGCGTTCGACGGGGAGCAGGGCGTGATTGACGATGACGGGCACCACGCCCGACCGCAGCGCACCCCCGATCGCATGGAGCAACGCCGCCGACGTCGGCAGGCACAACGCCACCCGGTCGCCCGGCACATACCCCGGGCGCGCAGCGCGCCGGCGACACGGGCCTGCGCGGCGTCGGCCGCCGCGCTGGTGATCACCTCCACCATGGCGATCCCGTCAGTGCATCACCGAGCCGCCGCTCACCGTCAGCGTGGCGCCGTTGACGAAGCTGGCATGGCGGCTGGCGAGGAACACGACGGCGGCGGCCACCTCCTCGGGCTGGCCGATCCGGCGCATCGGACACGCCTGGATCGCCGCCTCGACGACCTCGGCCGGATTGTCGATGTGCTGCATCGGCGTGTCGATCTGACCCGGCGAGATCACGTTGACCGTGATCCCGTGCCGGCCGTACTGCTTGGCGAAGCTGCGCGTCATCGTCACGACGCCGCCCTTGGTGGCGACGTAGGCGTCGCTCCCCGACAGTGCGCCGGTGAGGAAGGCGCCGGAGGTGAAGTTGACGATCCGTCCGCCACCACCTCGTCCGACGAGCAGGCTCCCGACGGCGCGGTCGAGGAAGAACGTCGCCTTGAGGTTGACGGTGGTCTGCAGATCGAAATCCGCCTCGGTGACCTCCTCGACGCGCTGGCGGCGCAGCACCGCGGCGACATGGGCGAGCGCCCATAGGTCGCCGAGCCCGTCGGCGGCCGATCGCACGAGCGGCTCGATCGCTCCGGCGTCGGCGAGGTCGAACGTCAGGGCGAGGTGGCCGTCGCCGTCGAGGCCGGCGACCGTCGTCTCCAGTCCGGTGGCGTCGCGGTCGAGGGCGGCGACACGTGCGCCGGCGGCCGCCATCGCCTGCGCCGTCGCCCGACCGATGCCGCTCGCCGCGCCGGTGACGATCACACCGCGGCCCTCCAGGCCCGAGCCGAGGTCCCAGCTCACGGCGCGCTCCCGGCGCGCACGTAGCGGGCCGCGGCCTCGGCGGCGAAGTGGCAGGCGACGCCGTGGGCGTCGAGCGGGTCGAGCCGCGGCCGCTCCGCGGCGCAGCGCTCCTGGGCGATCGGGCACCGCGTCCGGAACGCGCAGCCCTGCTCGGCGGCGCCCTCGCCGACCTCGCCGCGGATCGTCATCAGCCGCCGGGCCCGTTCGGCGGCGGGGTCCGGGATCGGCACCGCCGAGATCAGCGCCTGGGTGTAGGGATGCCGCGGATCGACGAACAGCTCGTCGGTCGACGCGGTCTCCATCACCTGGCCGCCGTACATCACCACGACGCGGTCGCACACGTGGCGCACCAGCGACAGGTCGTGCGAGATGTACAGGTAGGCGAAGCCGTGCTCGGCCTGCAGACGGGAGAAGAGGTTGAGGATCTGACCACGCGCCGACATGTCGAGCGAGGCGACGGCTTCGTCGGCGATGATGACCTTCGGCCGGGTCGACAGGGCGCGGGCGATCGCGACGCGCTGGCGTTGGCCGCCCGACAGCTCCATCGGTCGACGTGAGGCCATGTCGGCGCGCAGGCCGACGTCCTCCAGCAGTTCGGCGACCCGGGCGCGGTACCGCGACGCCCGTCCGCCGTCGCGCAGCACCAGCGGCTCGGCGATGATCTCGCCCACCGACATCATCGGGTCGAGGCTGTCGCCGGGATCCTGGAAGACGAACTGCACGTAGTCCTTCGGGATCGTCGCGGTGGCGACGAGCTCGTCGCCGACGCGGATGCGCTTGTCGCCCGAGTCGGCGCGTTCGAGGCCCACGAACACCCGCGCCAGCGTGGTCTTGCCCGATCCCGACTCGCCGACGATCCCCACCGACTCGCCTTCACCCACCACCAGATCGACGCCGTCGACGGCGACGGTCCGGGTGCGCGCGGCGCGGCCCCAGTTTCCGCGCTGGAAGGTCTTGACGATGCCGGTCAGCGCGGCGACCGGGCTCGCGGATCGCGCCGACCGCGCGTGAGGACGACGGGCACCTCGTCGACCGTCGGGCCCGACGCGATCTCACCGGCGAAGTGACAGCGCACCCGACCCCCGTCCGGGCCTCACGTCGAGCGTCGGAGCGACGGTGCGGCACAGGTCGCGCCCCCGCCCGACCGGACAGCGCGGTTCGAACCGGCACCCCACCGCCGCCTTCGTGAGGTCGGGCATCGTGCCGGGGATGCTGCCGAGCTCGTCGACCCGGTCGTCGAACAGACCCGGGATCGAGCCGAGCAGGGCGCGGGTGTACGGGTGGGCGGGCGCCGAGTAGAGCGCGTCGACCGCTACCGATCTCCACGATCTCGCCGGCGTACATCACGGTCACCGTCTCGGCGAAGCCGGCGACGAGGGCGAGGTCGTGGGTGATCAGCAGCGTCGCCATCGACCCGTCGTCGCCGACCCGGCGGATCAGGTCGATCACCGTCGCCTGGGTGGTGACGTCGAGCGCACTGGTGGGCTCGTCGGCGATCAGCAGCGACGGCCGCCCGGCGAGGGCCATGGCGATCATCGCCCGCTGGCGCATGCCGCCCGACAGCTCGTGGGGGTACTGCCGGGCCACCTGCGCCGGCCGGCGGATCTCGACGGCGCCCAACAGCCGCTCGACCTCGGCGTCGCGCTGCTTGCGGTCGACGATGCGGTGGACGCGCAGCGGCTCGTTGAGCTGGCTGCCGATGGTGCGCACCGGGTCGAGGGCGGCCTTGGCGTCCTGGAACACCATCGACACCCGGTTGCCGCGCAGCGAACGCATCTGCTTGGCGTCGCGCAGGTCGACGTCGACGCCGCCGACGCTGAGGCGCCGGTAGTCGAACTCGCTGTTCGATGGGAGCAGACCCATCACGGCGAGGCCGAGCGTGGTCTTCCCGGAACCCGATTCGCCGACGACGGCCATGCGGTGCCCGGCCGGCACCGTGAGGTCGATCCCGTCGAGGGCGTGCACGAGCGACGAGCCGGCGCGATAGTTCACCGACAACGAGGCGATCTCCAGCGGTTGTCGACCGGAGATGGCGCGGCCGGCGCCTGTTGCTGTTCCTGCATCGCCGTCACCCGAGGCTCCCGGCCGCCGGGGCGAACGTCCCGGCGCGGGCCCCGGCGGGGGTGACGTAGCCTCGGCGCGGTACTTGCGGCGCAGGCCCTCGCCGATCAGGATGTAGGCGCCGGCGACGATCGTGACGCACACGCCCGGCCCGAGCCCGAACAGCGGCGCCTCGTACACCACGCCGTACGCCGAGCGCAGCATGTTCCCCAGCTCGGATCGGGCGGTTGGGCGCCGAGGCCGAGGTAGCTGAGCGACGCCGAGATGAGCACGGCGCTGGCGGCGAGCACGCTCGCTGCGACCAGCAGGGTCGGCAGCGAGTTGGGCAGCACGTGGTGACGGAGCACGTGGCGCCGCGGCGCCGGCCAGGCGCGCCGCCTCGACGTACCCACGGTTGCGCAGCACCAGGCCGGTGCCGCGGCTGAAACGGGCCATCGACGGCATCATCACGAGGGCGATGGCGAGCACCTGCACCCACTGCTCGCGACCGATCACGACGATCAGGAACAGCGCCAGCACGATCGTCGGGAACGACAGCAGCACGTCGACGACGCGGATCATCACGGTGTCGACCTTGCCGCCGACGTACCCGGAGAACAGCCCGATCGTGGTGCCGAGCGTGAAGGCGATGAACGCCGAGGCGAGGCTGACGAGGACGTCGTTGCGCGCCCGTGTAGATGCTGCGGCTGAGCAGGTCGCGTCCACCTCGTCGGTGCCCAGCCAGTACGTGCGCGAGGGACCCTCCAGCGGGATGGCCTCGATGCGCAGCGGGTCGTGCGGCGGAAGAGGCCCGGCACGATGCAGAACAACAGGAAGGGGGTCAGCAGCACGACGCCGGCGATGAGCGGCCCCGGCTGGCGCCGGACGACCCGACGACGCGCCTGTCCCCGCGGCGCACGCTTACGCGGCGCGCCTGATGCGCGGGTGAGCACTCGATACAGGATGTCGACGACGAAGGCGACCACGACGTAGGTCACGGCGGTGATCAGCACGATCGCGGCGACCGTGTTGTAGTCCTCCGTCTTGACGCTGTCGACGAGGAGCAGGCCAAGGCCGGGCCAGCTGAACACCGACTCGACGATCACGAGGCCACTGATCAGCGACCCGACCACGAGCCCGACGACCGTGATCGTCGGCAACGCGGCGTTGGGAAGGATGTGGCGATAGGCGATCGAGCGCTCGCCGAGCCCGCGCGCCCGCGAGGCGGTGACGAACGGGGTGCCCGCGGTGTCACGCAGACCGGCGTTCAGGTAGCGGAAGAACAACGCCATCTGCGGCAGGGCGAGGGTGAGCATCGGCAGGATCAGCACCTTCAGGTGCTCGCCGACGCCGTCGCTGACCGGCACGTACCCGGCCGACGGCAGCCAGCCGAGCTCGGCGGCGAACACGATCACGAGCATCAACCCGAGCCAGAACGCCGGCAGCACGAGCAGCACGGTGGTGAACGCCTGCAGCAGCCCGCGCACCACGCGGAACCGCGAGCGAAAGGCGAGCATCGACACCACCACGCTGCCGATCACGCTGAAAGCGACCGAGGCGATCCCCAGCTCGAGCGTCGCCCCGAGGCGGGCGCCCACGACGTCGCGCACCTCCAGGCCCTGGTAGGTCAGCCCGAAGTTGCCACGGAGGGCCTCCTTGACCCAGATGACGTACTGGTACAGCAGCGAGCGGTCGAGGCCGAGCTGCTTGGAGATCGTCGCGGTGAGCTGGGCCCGCTCCTCGGGGGAGAAGTTGGGGAGCGGGCCGATGCGGGCGTCGGCGGCGCTGCCCGGCAGGGCGTTGAGCAGCAGGAACGTCAGCGCCGAGACGGCGAGGAGCACCAGCGCCAGCTGGCCGAGCTGGCCACCGACGCCGAGGGCGATGCGGGGCAGGCGGTAGGGCGGGCCGACGGCGCCGTCGCGCCGGCGTCAGGAGACGGCCGGTGCTCGGGCGCCGTCGTCGCCAGCGTCACGCAAACGACGCCTTGCGCCACTCGACGTCGCCGAAACCGTTCGAGATGACACCCGTGAGGTTGTCGGGCAGGACGAGCGACACCGGTGCACCGAGACCGGTGTAGACGATGGCGTCGTCGAGGATCATCTGCTGGGCCTGCAGCAGCAGGTCGTCGATCGCCGGGTCGTCGAACGGCGTCGCCAGGATCTCGCGGTACAGCTCGGCGGCGGCGGGAACCACGTCACCATCCTTGTACGTGCTGAGGATCGTCGACGGGTTGACGAGGTAGTCGAAGAAGTTCTTGCTCGGGAACGGCAGGTTCCCTTCGTTGATCGTGATGCCCTCCCACGAGCCGTCGGTGTAGGTGCGCTTGAGCCAGTCCTGCGCCTCGGCCACCTCGACCTCGCACGTGATCCCGGCGTCCTGGAACGACTGCTGCATCACCTGGGCGGCGGCGATGCCGTCGTCGTAGCCGGCGATGCACAGGATCGGCACGGCTGATGTCGCTGGCGCCGGCGGCGGCGAGCGCCGCCTTGGCCGCGTCGACGTCGTAGGTGATGTCCTCGATGTCGGGACCGTCGGCGCCGGGGAACAGGTTGAACGGGTTCCACGAGAAGGTGCCCTTGCCGTGGACCGCGGCGTTGTTGATCGCGTCGACGTCGAACAGGTAGCGCAGGGCGCGGCGCACGTCGGGGTTGTCGAGCGGCTCCTTGCCCATCTGGATGATCCACCAGAAGGCGAGTGTCGCCGCCTCGGTCACCGTCGTGTCGGGCACGTCGCTCACCGCATCGAGGTTCTTCGGCTGCACGTCGTAGAGCCCGTCGACCTGGCCGCTGCGCAAGCCGGTGCTGGCGGTCGCCGGATCGGCGAAGAAGGCGAAGGACAGCTCGTCGAGCGGCGGTCGACCGTCCCAGTAGTCCCCGTAGGCGACGCCGTCGACGCCGGTGCCGCTGGTGAAGCTCTTGA
Organism: Ilumatobacteraceae bacterium; assembly: GCA_963719295.1. GTDB lineage: Bacteria > Actinomycetota > Acidimicrobiia > Acidimicrobiales > Ilumatobacteraceae > Desertimonas. The sequence continues at coordinate 29,893 of CAVRBV010000012.1, read as the reverse complement.
GCGTGAACGGGCCGGTGCCGTTCTCCTCGTTGGCGAAGTTGATCGTGCCGAACGACTCGTTGGGCACGACCAGCACCGGCTGCGGGTCGACGAGGAACTCGACGCGCCCATTGGTGTTGACCTCGACCGTGAGGTCGTCGACCGCCTCGGCCGACACCCACTGGTCGGGCGTCATGATCGGGCGGCCGGCGGTCGACGCGATCAGGTCGGGATCGGCGTGCGCGGCGATCGAGTAGGCGACGTCGGCGGCCGTGAGCGGCGTGCCGTCGTGGAAGGTCACGCCGTCGCGGATCGTGAGGATCGTCTTGTTGGGATCGGTGGTGTCCCACTCGGTGGCGAGCCACGGCACCAGCTTGCCCTCGGCCGACTTCTTCACCAGCGAGTCGTAGAACATGAAGCCGAGCATCTGCGACCAGACGTAGCCCTGGATGGCGAACGGCGTGAGGGCGGTGACGACGTTGTCCATGCCGACTTTCAGGCTGCCGCCGACGTTCGCTGGTGACGTTTCCCGGTTCGTCCGCGTGGTCCGCCCCGGTGAGCGGTGGTGCGGGCCAGCGCCGGCTGGCCGAGCGACAGCCCGGCGATCGAGGCCGCCGAAACAGCCGCCGCGGTGCCCAGGAAACGCCGCCGGGTGACGTTCGACGGGTGCAACGAGTCGTTCATGTTCCCCCTCAGTCCGTGATCAGTAGGTGTCGGTCACTGTGTGTCGTGATGGGGCGCCGCCGCCCCGGAATCGGTGCAAAGTAGCACAGCGGTGGAAACGTTTGCAATCGAGCGGTGCGGTCGCGTCGTCCATCTACACGGTGGCGATCACGCAGAGCGTCGCACCCGTCGGCACCTCGTCGCCCTCGGCCACCGAGAGTGCGCTCACGGTGCCGGCGTACGGCGACTCGACGTCGACTTCGACCTTGTCGGTCTCGACCCGGACGAGCGGATCGCCGGGCTGCACCTCGGCGCCGACGGCGACCAGCCACTCGACGATCACCACCTCGTCGACCGTGTCGCCGAGGCGCGCCAGCACGACCGGTCGGTCGCTCACGGGTGGACCCTTCCACCGATGCGAGCGAGCGAGCGCCAGCGAGTGAGCGGCCAGCTACTGCGCAGGCAGTTCATGGCGTGGCCGGGGAACGCAGTCACACGGACGCTCCCGCCGGCGTGGCGTACACGTTGTGGAACATCGACGCGACGGTGGCGAGCTCGCTCGCCATCACGCGGGTCACGCACTCCTCGACCCGGGCCTCGACCTCGGCGACCATGGCGTCGGCGGCGGCGTCGTCGAGCGAGCCGGCCGCCACGAGTTGGCGGCGGTACAGCTCGATCGGGTCACGCTCCAGCCACTCGTCGAGCTCGCCCGGTGGTCGATAGGTCGCCGGGTCGGACGCGAGTGCCCGGAATAGCGGTAGGTCTTCATCTCGAGAACGTCGGTCCGCCGCCGTTGCGGGCCCGGTCCACCGCCTGACCCATCGCCGGCGACACGGCGTCGACCTCCTGGCCGTCGACGATGCGCCCGGCATCGCGTACCAGCGGCGCGGACGGCGAGGTCGGTCACCGGCGTCGTCAGGTCGATGCGGGAGTACTCGCCGTAGAGGTTGTTCTCGCACATGAACACGACCGGGCAGCTTCCAGATCGCGGCGAAGTTCAGCCCCTCTGGAAGGCACCGATGTTGGTGGCGCCGTCCCCGAACATGGCGACGCGCACTCGTCGGTGCCCCGCGCCTGTGCCGCCAGCGCCGCGCCGCAGGCGATCGGCATGCCGGCGCCGACGATGGCGAGGTCGGCAGGAGCCCGACCGAGCGCTCCGAGCAGGTGCATCGAGCCGCCGACGCCACCGATGGTGCCGACCGTGCGGCCGGAGATCTCGCCGAGGACCGAGTCGAGCGTCATGCCGAGGGCGAAGGCGTGGCCGTGGCCGCGGTAGGTGCAGCACACGTGGTCGCTCGGTGGCACGGCGGTGGCGAGGCCGACCGACACCGCCTCCTGGCCCTGACATGTGTGCGTCGTGCCGTGGATCAGACCCTCGGCGAAGAGCTCCTTGATGCGGTCCTCGAAGCGGCGGATCTCGAGCATGCGGTCCCAGCGGGCGACCGGTCGCCGAGCGCCGCCCGCCGCGCCAGTGGGGTGGTGGCCGGGCTCATGACGCGTATCCCTCCCGCTCCCACCATGGTCGTGGTCGACGTCCGGTGGCGAGGAGCTCGGTGATGCCGGCCTGCACGTCGGCGACCGACACCAGGTATTGCTGTTCGAGGTGCGCCGGGAACGGCACCGGCACGTCCGGGCTGGTGAAGCGCACGATCGGCGCCTTGAGGGCGTGGAAGCACTCGCCGACCACGTGGGCGGCGATGTCGGTGCCCCACCCGCCGGCGTACGGGCTCTCCTCGACGAGCACGAGCCGTCCCGTGCGTTCCACCGACTCGCACACGCACGAGCGGTCCCACGGCACGAGCGTGCGCAGGTCGATCACGTCGGCGCTCCACGGGGCGCCCTCGGCCGCGGCCAGCGCCCGCCCGACCGTCTGGCCGAGGGCGACGATCGTGACGTCGTCGCCGCGCCGGAGCACGGAGGCCTCGCCGAGGCGCGATCGGCGCGAAGTCGACCTCCTCGCGCTCGGCGTACAGCACCCGGGGTTCGAGCAGCACCACCGGGTCGGGGTCCTCGATCGCGGCGCGCACCAGCCCGTAGGCGCTGTTGGCGCCCGAGGCGACGGCGAGCTTGAGGCCCGGCGTGGCGTACATCCACGTCTCGAGGGTCTGCGAGTGCTGGGTGCCGAACCCGAGCCCGGCACCCACGCTCGCCCGCACCACCATCGGGGCGGTGTACGCACCGCCGGAGAGGTAGCGCAGCTTCGCCGCCTCGGTCACCACCATGTCGAGGGCGACGCCGAGGAACTCGACGAACATGATCTCGACGACCGGACGCAACCCGGTGGCGGCGGCACCGACGGCGGCGCCGCAGAACCCCATCTCGGAGATCGGCGTGTCCCGCACCCGCGCCGCGCCGTACTTGTCGAGCAGACCCTCCGAGGTCTTGAACGGTCCCTCGGCGACGGCCACGTCCTCACCCATCAGGATCACCGTCGGGTCGGCGGCCATGGCGTCGTCGAGGGCTCGGGCGATCGATTGGCGCATGCGCAGCTTCACCCCGGAAACGTTACCATCTACTGAAGTGGGCGTCCCGAAATGCCGACCAGCTCGATTCCGCCGCCATCTGGTCACTCTGCGTCTCGATCCGGCGCGATCTGGTCACCCACATTCTCGATATCGAGAACGCACGGGTGACCAGATGGCCCGACCGCTACGGCGCCGGGAAGGCGGGAGCCAGTTCGGCGATCGTCACCCAGCCCGGGCGGGCGGCGACGATGCGGTCGATCGAGTTGGCGGTCATGTTCTGCGAGCCGACCTGGGCGCCGAAGCCGGGGCGCACGTGGATCGACTGGAACCGCTCGCCGCCGAGCGAGAGGTGGATGTCGTCGGTGCGTTCGAGCCCGAGCGAGCGCAGGTCGACGTGGCCGTAGAAGTGGGCGGTGAACCACGGCCGCCCGTCGACGTAGGAGGTGTAGGTCTGATCGACGCCGGCGCTCTGTCCGGCCTCGATCGGGAAGCGACCCGGCACGTCGATGGCCGTCGGGGTGATGATCGGCTCGAGCTGCTTGTCGATGCGGTCGATCGTGATGCCGACGGCGTCGGCGACGATCGTCATCGACTGCGGGAACCCGGCGTGACCGAGGATGTCGCCGCGCTCGACGGCGCGGTGGAACTCGGCATCGGTGGCCCCGACGCCGAGGCGACGCAGGACCGTCGGCCCGAAGCCGGAGATGTCGACGATCCGCCGCACGTCGATGTCGCACCCACGCGGCGCGGCGCCGAGCAGGGTGAGCACGAGGGCGTCGAAGATCAGCCCCGGGTTGACGCCGACGCCGGCCACGCTGACGTCGTGCTCGACGGCGAGGCGGTCGAGACCGTCGGCGAGGGCGGCGTCGACCATGAAGGGAAAGGCCGACTCCTCGGCCGACACGAGCACGTTGGAGCCGCTGCCGACGGCGAGCTCGATGTCGGAGGCGACGTCGCGCAGCCGGGTGGTGGTGGCGATCACCACGACGTCGGCGCCGCTGCGCAAGGCGTCGTCACGCTGCTGGCGTCCGAACGGGCCGCGCACCTCGAAGCGCGGGTTCGCCGCGAGCAACCCGGCCACGGCCGTGCCGAGCTGGCCGGCCCCGTAGATGGCGACGCTCGTCGGAGCAGAGCGAACGGACCGGCATCCGACGACCGTAGCAGAGCTGGAATCGTTATGCGGAGCCGCCCGGACGTGCCGCTCCCGGGCCGCGGACGAGGGACCATCGCCCTTCGGCGCGACGGCGTTGGTGGTGGAAACGTTTGTCGGACTAACGTGGCCGGCGTGACGAGCGTCGATCCGCCGACCGCCACGAGCGACGCCCCGAACGGCGGCCGCGTGCTCGACGACGACGCCGCCGCGCTGCTCGCCGAGTGGCTCGCCGCCACACCGGTGCCGGTGCACGAGCAACCGCTCACCCAGTCGCGCAACTCCGGCTTGGTCAACGCCGAGCTCACCGGCCCACCACCGGTCATGGCATCGGTGGAGGAGCGCGACGTCGACGGCGTGCGCGTGCGCATCTACCGGCCGGACCTCGGCGCTGACCCTCCGGTGCTCGTCTACGCCCACGGCGGCGGCTGGACCTTGCTGTCGATCGACTCGTGCGACGTGATCTGCCGGCACCTGGCGACGGGCGGCGGATGCGTGGTCGTCTCGGTCGACTATCGGCTCGCACCCGAGCACCCGTTCCCGGCGGCGTTCGACGACGTGTGGACCGTCGCCACGTGGGTCGACGGCGGCGGCCTCGGATGGGTACCGCCGTCGCTCGCCCTCGCCGGCGACAGCGCCGGCGGCAACATCAGCGCCGGCGTGTCGACGCACGCCCGCGACCACGGCGGCCTCCGCGTCGACTTCCAGCTGCTGCTGTACCCGGCGCTCGACACGTCGCTCGACACGCCGTCGATGGTCGAGCTCGGGCCCGACCTCCGGTTCCGCCTGATGCCCGACACGATGCGCTGGTTCTGGCGCAACTACCTCGGCGACGCCGGCACGAGCGACGACCCGCGTGCGGTGCCGATGGCCGCGCCGTCGAAGGCGGGCCTGCCCCGGACGCTCGTCGTGACCGCCGGATGGGATCCACTGCGCGACGACGGCCGCCGCTACGGCGAGGCGCTGGCCGAGGCCGGCACCGCGGTCGAGGTGTACGAGGCGTCGACGCTCCCCCACGGCTTCGCCATGATGCTCGGGCGCTCCGGTGCGGCGCGCCGAGCGTTCGCCGACGTGGTCGCACGAGTGGCCGCCGCGTTGCGCCCGGCGCCCGACCGTGGCGTGACCCCGCCGGCCGAGCTCGCCGCCGAGTTCAAGGCCCGCCCGTTCGGCCGCCACAGCGAGGAGCTGCAGCTGCTGCTGCACGAGATGCGCTCGCAGCCGATGAGCGGCAAGCACTTCCTGTTCATGGCCGAGTCGCAGCGGCTGTGGGTGCTCGGGCGCTACTCCGACGGCCCGCCGTACGAGCCGATCCTCGACTGGGACACCACGTTCACCGACCTCGAGGCGGCCGAGTGGCACGTGTTCCGCATCCGCTGGCACGAGAAGTTCGGCGAGGAGCTGTGCACCGGTACCCACACCGTGCCCGCGAGCCTGAGCGCCGACGAGCGCGCCCGTGCGGCGCACTCCGGCCGTGCTCGGGTACGCCGACGTGCGTAGCGTGCGCGCCGGCGAGACGATCACGTTCTTCGTCAGCAGCGAGGACGACGCCGCCTACGACGTCCAGCTGTTCCGCCTCGTGTCACCCGACATCGGGCCGCTCGGCCCGGCGTTCAAGGCGACGCCCGTCGACATCGCCGGCAACGGGCGCCACGACGGTCGCCACCAGCCGATCCACCTCGGATCGTGCGCACGGATCGACGGGCCGCTGCCCCTCGCCGCGGCCGCCCGACTCGACGTGCTGGTGTTCCCGACGATCGTGGCGGACGCGACTGCGACCATCCTCGAGCTCGCCGGCAGTGACGCCGCGCTCCACCTCGTCGTCGAGCGCCACCGGCGTCACGGCGACCGTCGGGCTCGGCAGCGACACCCTCGCCACGGTCACGGTCGGCCCGCTGCGTCCACGGTCGTGGGCCGACGTGGCCGTCGCCGTCGACCTCACCGCCGGCACGCTCGCGCTGCACGTCGCGCCGCTGGCGACCGAGGGCTTCGTCGCCCGCGAGCCGGAGGAAGCAACGGCGTCGTTCGCACCGCCGGTTGGCGCCACGCTCGACGGCGCGTCGCTCGACGCTCGCCGCCTCCTGGACCGACACCCACCACGACCCGGCGACGTGTTTCAACGGCAAGCTCGAGCGGCCGCGACTCTTCGCCGAGACCGGGCGGTGACGAACCGCTCGCCGAGTGGGACTTCGCCCGCGACGTCACCACCGAGGCGATCCGCGACACCGGCCCGCTCGGCGCCGACGGGCGCCTCGTCAACTACCCGACCCGCGGCACCGCGCGGTGCGTCGTGGACCGGCGAGCACCTGGCGTGGACCGCCGACCCGGCCGCGTACGCGGCCGTGCACTTCCACGACGACGACCTCGCCGACGCCGCATGGTCGCCGTCGTTCGCCCTCGACCTCCCAGAGGATCTGCCGAGTGCGTGCTACGCCGTGCGGCTCGAGCCGGCCGACCGCTCGACCCCGGAGTTCTGGGTGCCCTTCGTCGTTCGGCCCGGACCGGGCGCGCCCGCCCGTTCGGTGGCCTACGTCGTGCCCACCACGACCTACGCGGCATACGCCAACATGCACCTGCGGGTCACCGCCCAGTTCAACGAGCTCGCCCACGCACGCCTCACCGTGCTCGACAGCACCGACTTCCTCCTGCTGGAGATGCCGGAGCTCGGCAAGTCGACGTACGACGTGCACCGCGACGGCAGTCCGGTCGTCTACTCGAGCATGGCCCGACCGGTCACCAACTTCCGCCCGACCGGGCGGATGTACAAGTTCTGCCTCGACCTGATGATCACCGACTGGCTCGACGCCATGGGCATCGAGGTCGACGTGATCACCGACGACGACCTCCACGCCGAGCGGGTCGACGCCCTGGCCCCCTACCGCGTCGCGATCACCGGCTCGCACCCCGAGTACCTCACCCGCGACGAGCTCGACGCGTTCGCCGCGTTCACCCATCGCGGCGGCCGGCTGATGTACCTCGGCGGCAACGGGTTCTACTCGGCGGCGGAACGGCCCGCCCACCGCGGCGACCTCGTCGAGGTGCGCCGTCCCGGCCAGGACAACCTGTGGCGGGTCAACCACGCCGAGGGGGTGTTCAGCACGTCGGGCCGCCCGGGTGGGTTGTGGCGCAACATCGGACGCCCGGAGAACGCGATCATCGGTGTCGGGTTCATCACCCAGGGCTTCGATGCGTGCACGTTCTACCGGCGCTCACCGGCGAGCACCGATCCGCGGCGTGGCGTGGATCTTCGACGGCATCGCAGTCGACGAGGAGATCGGCGCCTTCGGGGTGCTGCAAGGCGGTGCCGCAGGCTACGAGATCGACCGTCACGAGGTCACCAAGGGCTCGCCGCCGCACAGCGTCGTCGTGGCGTCGTCGGGCGGCCACAGCAACGTCTACGACCTGATGGTGCCGTCGATCCTCGACACCCTGCCCGACCCGACGCGCACCCAGGATCCGATCCGCGCCGACATGACGTTCTTCGAGACCGATCACGGCGGCGCGGTGTTCGCCGTCGGTTCGATCGCCTGGGCGGGCAGCCTCGGCCACGACGGGTACGACAACAACGTGTCGCGGGTGACCGCCAACGTGCTGCGCCGCTTCGACGATCCCACACCGTTCGTCCCGCCGCCCGGTGCCTAGCCGCGGGCGGGGCCGCCCTCGGTCCGTCCGCTTGGAAACGGTTGCTGCCATCTTGCCGTCCGGTCGCGTCGCGCCTAGAGTTTCCCGCTACAGCACTGCTGGAAACGTATCCCGCGCTGTCACTCGAGGACTCGACTTTGACCACAGCCCCGCTCGCCTGCCTCGCCGGATGAACCACGACGAGCGCGCCGGGGCCCCGGCGGTCACGATCACCGAGATCGAGCAGATCCCCCTCGTCGTGCCCCTCGGGCGCGTCTACCAGGGCAGCTACTACTCGATGAGCCACCGCTGCACCGTGATCACCCGCGTCCACACGTCAGAGGGCATCGTCGGCACCGCCTACGCCGCCGACGAGGAGCACACGCTGCTCCAGATCGTCGACGTCGCCCGCACCGAGATCATCCCCCGCTTGATCGGCCAGGACGCGATGCAGATCGAACGCTGCTGGGAGCTCGGCTACCCGGCGACGTTCGACCAGCTGCGCGATCGCCGCATCGGGCTCGTGGCGCTCGCCGGCATCGACACCGCATTGTGGGACGTGATCGGCCAGGTGTTCGGACGCCCGCTGCACCAGGTGTGGGGCGGCTACCGCGACCGCCTCCCGGTGAACATCATCGGCGGGTACTACGGGCCGCTCGTCGATGTCGCTCGGGAGGTGCACGACGAGGTCGCCGAGTGGGTGGCGATGGGGTTCGCCGGCTGCAAGTTCAAGCTCGGCTCGCAGCCCACCGCGGTCGACGCCCGCCGCGTCGAAGCGTGCCGCGCCACCGCCGGTGACGACTTCGTCATCACCATCGACGCCAACCAGGGCTACGTCCTCGCCGATGCCCTCGACCTGTGCGACCGGGTGCGCGACGTCGGCATCCGCTGGTTCGAGGAACCGTGCCGCTGGGCCAACAACGCCCGCGCCATGCGCGAGGTGCGGGCCCGCGGCGGCATCCCGGTGTGTGCCGGCCAGAGCGAGCTCTCGCCCGAAGGCTGCCGCGACCTGATGGAGGCGGGGGCCATCGACGTGTGCAACTTCGACTCGTCGTGGGCGGGCGGCCCCACCAACTGGCGCCGCAACGCCGCGCTCGCCCACGTCTACGGCGTCGAGCTCGCCCACCACGAGGAACCGCACGTGGCGGCGCACCTGCTCGCCAGCCAGCCCGGCGGGACGTACCTCGAGGTGTTCCATCCCGACCGCGACCCGATCTGGTGGAACCTCATCGTCAACCGACCCGAGCTGGTGGACGGGTGCGTCGCGCTGCCGACGGGTCCCGGTCTCGGATGGGAGTACGACTGGGACTTCGTCGACAAGTACCGCGTCGATCGGTGAGCAGGCCGGCGACGCGAACGCGCCAGACTGACGCGATGGACGCCGACGACCACGAGTCCGCGTCACCGGCGAGGACGGCGACGACGCGGGCGGTGAAGCCCGGCATCAAGGAGGTCGCCCAGCGCGCCGGCGTGGCGATCTCGTCGGTGTCGCGGGTGCTGTCCGGGCACCCCGACGTGAGCCCGGCGATGCGCGACGCCGTGAACAACGCCGTGCGCGAGCTCGGCTACCGGCCCAACGCCCTCGCCCGCGGGCTGCGCAGCCAGCGCAGCATGTCGGTGGGCTTCGCCGTCGCCGACATCGCCAACCCGATCTTCGCCGACATCGTGAAGGGCGCCGAACGCGAACTGCGGGCCAACGACTACTCGTTGCTGCTCACCAACTCCGAGGGCGACGCCAACCTCGATGCCGACAACATCGCCCTGCTCGAGGACCGTCAGGTCGACGGCCTGTTGCTCTCGCTCACCCAGGAGGACAACCCCGACGTCGTGCGCGCCCTGCGCGCCTGCAAGCTGCCGATGGTGCTGCTCGACCGCGACCAGCCCGAGGGGGTGAAGGCGCTGTCGGCGCGGTTCGACCACCGCGCCGGCATGGTGCGCGCCGTCGAGCACCTCCTCGCCCTCGGCCACCGCGACTTCGCCATGGTGATCGGCGGCCCGGCGCTGCCCGCCCGTGACCGTCGCGCCGCGGTCGAGCAGACGCTCTGGCCGAGCGGCGGGCGGTGCATGGTCGTCGAGGGCGCGTTCGGCGTGGAGGGTGGCTACCGGGCGACGATCGAGGCGATCGACCGCGACCCGCGCCCGACTGCGCTGATCGCCGCCGGCAACACCCTGATGGCCGGCGCCATCCGCGCCCTGCACGAGCTCGACGTCGCCATCGGCACCGACATCTCGTTCGTCGGGTGCGACAACGTCCTGATCGCCGAGCTGCACCAGCCGCCGATCGCCGTGGTGTACCGCGATGCCGGCGCGCTGGGCGAGCACGGCGCTCGCCTGCTCATGTCGACGCTCAACGCCCGCGACGGCGACGCGCCGATCGACGAGGTCGTCCTGCCGACCGAGTTCCACCCCACGCCCAGCTGCGGCCCCCCACCCGCCTGACGCCCGTTCTGGAGAGCGAGATGCACCGAAACGGTGCATCTGACTGCGGAGAACGTTCCCGATCAACCGAGCTCGGCGAGGGCGGCGGCGAGCGGTTCGACGACCGCCGGGTCGTGCGGCGTGCCCAGCCCGATGATGCAGACGTCGACGCCGGCATCGCGCCAGCGGACGATGTCGTCCTGGATCGCGCGCGGGTCCTGCGCCGCGCCGAGTCGTACGTTCACCGAACGTTCGATCTCCCCCGGGTCGCGCCCGACGTCGGCGCAGTGACGATCGAGCACCTCACCCTTGGCCTGCCACGCGCCGACATCGGTCAGCGTCGAGTTCCAGTGCTGGGCGTGCTCGGCGACGATCCGCAGCGTGCGCTTCTCGCCGTTGCCGCCGATGGCGATCGGCGGGTGCGGCCGCTGCACCGGCTTGGGCTCGCACCAGGCGTCGGTCAGCGTGAAGTGCTCGCCGGCGAAGTTGGCCCGTTCGTCGCTCAGCAGGCGGATGATCACCTGCACGCCCTCCTCGAACCGGTCGAACCGCTCCTTCAGCGGGGGCAGCCGGATGCCGAGGGCGTCGGACTCCTCCTGGTTCCACCCGGCGCCCAACCCGATGATCAGCCGGCCGTTGCTGACGATGTCGATCGTGGCGGCCATGTTCGCCAGCACGGACGGATGGCGGTACGGCATGCCGGTCACCTGGCAGCCGAGGCGCAACCGCGAGGTGCTGGCGGCCATCGCCGCGAGCATCGACCAGCCCTCCAGGCACGGCCCGGAGCGATCCGAGAAGATCGGTTCGAAGTGGTCGAAGTTCCATGCCGACTCGAACACGTCGTGCTGGTCGGCGGCCCGCCAGACGTCGAGCATCGCCGACCAGGTGGTGTTCATCGGAGCGGTCTTGATCCCGTAAGCGCATCACGCACGACCGTACGCCGACCGCTGTCGGCGCGGGCATACCGGCCGGTGCTGGCCCGATCCGCGCTCGGTGCGGTCAGCCGCGCAGCTCGAGCGCCGCGGCGACCTCGGCCAGCACGTCGAGGTGCCCCTCCACCGGGCCGAGTCCGGCGTTCATCGTGTTGATGGCGACGTGGGTCGCGCCGGCGTCGCGCCAGCGGCCGACCTCGTCGACGAGCGCGGCGACGCCGGCGGCCGACCAGCGCACCCGGCCCTGCATGCCCAGCGTGGTCGGGTCCCGCTGCGGCGTCGATCGCCGCTTCGGCGATGATCGCCATGGCGTCGTCGAGCTCCGGACCCGGCGGCACCTCCGGGATCCAGCCGTCGGCGAGGCGGCCGATGCGTCGATAGGCCGGTGGCGACTCGCCGCCGATCCAGATCGGGATCGGCCGCTGGTGGGGCAACGGCGCGAGGCCGGCCGCCGTGATGCGGTCGAAGGTGCCGACGTGGGTCACCACGGCCTCGCTCAGGAGTCGGCGCAGCAGCGGCACCTGCTCCGACAGCCGACGTCCGCGGTCGCCGAACGACGCGCCGAGCGCCTCGTACTCGACAGCGTTCCAACCGAGTCCGACGCCGAGGCGGAACCGTCCCTCGGTCAGCAGGTCGATCTCGGCGGCCTGCTTGGCCACGAGCGCCGTCTGGCGCTGGGGCAGGATGATCACCCCGGTCACCAGCTCGAGCCGGGTGCACGCGGCGAGATAGCCGAACAGCACGAAGGGCTCGTGGAACGTCGTGGTGACGTCGTACGGACCGCGCCAGGGGGCGTGCGCCTCGGGATCGGCGCCGAGCACGTGGTCGTACGCCAGCAGGTGGGTGAACCCGAACGCCTCGACCTGGGTCGCGTACCGGCGCACGTCGGCGACCGCGGCACCCACCTCCGTCTGCGGGAACACCACACCGATCTGCATGACGCCGTTCTAGCTCCTGGTCGAGCCCTGGTACAGCTCGCGTGGCGGGTGCGGTCGGGCCCCGAGCTCGAGCGTCGCCGTCGAGGGTCTCAGCGGGCGGCCGCCTTCAGCCGCTCGCGTGCACCGACCGCATCGGCCACTCGAACGGCGCGGGACGCCTTGGCCAGCCCGCAGGTCGGCATGTTCCCGTAGACCGCTTCGTACTCGCCGGCGCGCACCAGGAACGTCTCGTGCCAGATGCCGGTCCGCGTGCTCTTGCCGACGCGCTTCCAGTACGACCGCCACACGTCGAGGTGCGGATCGTCGGCGTCCTTGGCGAACGCCTCGAGGTGCTCGAACGAGCGCCAGTACTGGACGATCGTCTTCAGCCCCATCTCGTAGCCGAGCAGGCCCTTGTCCGGATGAGCGACCAGGTAGTCGAGCATGAACTTCATGCTCCTGCGCCCGCCCAGATCCTTGATCGACTGCAGCAGGTGCAGTTTGCTCGGCCGGGCGCCGATGAGGAACACGACGAAGTCACCGTCGATCTCGGCCGTCCACCGCCCCTGGTTGATCTTCGCCATCGCGCCCCCTCTTGTCGTCGATCGATGCTCCCCCATCGTCGACGCCAGGCGGTGGGGAGCGCAAGGTCGAGCGCGGTCGGGCGTGGAGCCGGGAGGGCGTGATGAGGTCCCCCCCTCCAAGCGCTCCACTCCTGCCCATTCCTCTTACTTGCTCTACTCCTTCCCTCCCCTCCCCTCCTCGCGGCCGATTCGCGCCGTCGTGACACCGCGCCCACGCTGGGGTGCCATCGTGGGCGCACTTCGACTCCCGGCTGGCTTCACCCTCTCTCTCACACCCCCTCCTCTCCCCCCTCCCTCCCTCTCCTCCTCCCCTCCCCCCCCTTCCCGCCCTGCTCCCACGACGCTTCCCGGCCGTTTCGTGCGGTCGTGACACCGGGCGGGGCGCGATGTGTCATCGTGGCGTACCAGCTGCAGGAGGTTGAAGATGGCCGCACCGGAGCAGGGCGATGTCGGACTGCTCGACGATCTCGCCGCGCAGAAATTGTTGACCTCGACCGTGCCAGCCCACCTGGCGTACACCTGGACGGACGGCACGCCGCGGAACACACCGATCTGGTTCCACTGGGACGGTCGGGCGGTGGTGATGTGCAGCCCGTCGAACGCCCCGAAGGTCGAGGCGCTGAAGTCGGGGTCGCCGGTCGCGGTGACGATCCACGGGGTGGAGTGGCCGTTCGCCGTGCTGCTGCTTCGCGGGCCGATCGACGTCGACCAGGTCGCCGGCATCGCCCCCGAGTACCGGGCGAGCGCGACCCGGTACTTCGGGTCCGAGCAGGGCGAGGCGTGGTGTGCCTCGTTGCCCTCCGACCTGTCGATGACGCGCTTCCGGCTGGAACCGTCGTGGGTCGGCCTGCTCGACTTCGACGGCGGGCGGCGGTTGCCGAGCGCCATCGCCGGCTGAACAGTCGCGCCGAGTCCGCCGAGCCACGAGCGAGGGAGCACCCCTGATCGATCCTGTCGTCGCCTTCGACCACGGCGTCGCCCACCGCCTGTCGCTGTCGTTGGCAACCCTCGTCGTCGGCCAGACGCTGACGAGCGAGTCCGACGTGCCCTTCGAACCGTTCACCGCCGCGTTCGCCGTCGGCAGCAGGGTCACCGCTGCATCGTTCAAGTCAGCGCTCGGGTTCGACCCGAGCCGCCAGGCCGTGCTCGGTCCGGCGGCGAGGTTCTTCCAGAACGCCGCCGCGGCCAGCGACGACCCCGGCGGCCCAGCAGGTCTTCGCCGTCCTCGAACGCGTGATGCGGCGCAGCCTCACCGGTCTGACCTGACCCAGGCCTTCGTTCGCGGTGAGGGCATCGTCGAGGTGCCGTTCTTCCTGTTCGGCCGCCTCGCAGCCGGGCCGCTGGTGGGCCTGCGCTCGATCGCCATCGAGACCTGACGCGCGGCGGGCCGCTCGCGTTCGGTCCGCTCTCGTCACGTTTTCTCCACGGGATTCGTCAGTCCTTCAGACACCTACCGAAGGAGACACCCCCATGGAACCTCGCCTGCCCAACCCGAGCGCCCTGCTGCCCGACGTGTATCCGGCGATCCAGCAACTGATCAAGGCGGTGCACACCGGCGGCGCACCGGACACGGTGCTCGAGCTCGCCCACCTGCGGGCCAGTCAGATCAACGGCTGCAGCTACTGCGTCGACCTGGGCTGGCGCCAGGGCCGCCGCTCCGGCATCCCCGATGAGAAGCTGTTCAGCGTCGCCGCCTGGCGCGAGATGCCCTACTTCGACGATGCCGAGCGCGCCGCTCTCGACCTCGCCGAGCACGCCACCCGCCTCGCCGACAGCAGCGATCCGGTGCCCGACCACGTGTGGAACGCCGCCGCCGAGCACTTCACCGACGAACAGCTCGCCTCGATCGTGCTCTGGGTCGCGGTCACGAACATGTTCAACCGGGTCAACGCCACGATCCGCCAACCCGCCGGCCAGGTCGTGTGAGCGCGGCCGCTACGGTCGGATCGATGTCCGACGAGCGGGCTGACCTGTTCGACGCCCACCGCCCGCACCTGCGGGCGGTGGGCTACCGGATGCTCGGGTCGTTCAGCGAAGCCGACGACGCGGTCCAAGACGCCTGGTTCCGATTCGCCCGGGCCGACCTGGCCGGCATCGCCAACGTCGGCGGCTGGTTGACCGCCGTCACCAGCCGGATCTGCCTCGACCGCTTGCGGCAGCGCCGGGCCCACCCCGAGGAGTCGCTCGACGTGTTCGTCCCCGATCCGATCGTCACCGCCGCGGACGGCGGCGACCCGGAACACGCCGCCGTGCTGGCCGACAGCGTCGGGCTCGCCCTGCTGGTCGTGCTCGAAACGCTGCCGCCGCTGGAACGGCTGGCCTTCGTGCTCCACGACGGCTTCGGCCTGCCGTTCGACGAGATCGCCCCGATCGTCGACCGCAGCCTCGAGGCGACCCGCCAGCTCGCCAGCCGCGCCCGCCGCCGGGTGCAGCACTCTCCAGCCGACGCCGCCAACGCCTACGACGAGGCTCGTCAGCGCGAGATCGTCGATGCGTGGGCGAGAGCCGCGCACGGCGGCGACTTCGACGCCCTCCTGGAACTGCTCGATCCCGACGTCGTGCTCCGCGTCGACACCGGCGACGCGACGACGTCGCGGCGCGTGGTCGGTGCCGCGACCGTCGCCCGGAGTGCCAGCACGTTCGGCCGGCTTGCCGCGGTCGCGCCTCGGGTCGTGCTCGTCAACGGCGTCCCCGGGCTGCTCCACGAGCGTGACGGGCGGGCCGTGTCGGTCGCTCACCTCACGGTCGTCGGCGGCAGGGTGGTCGCCCTCGACATCCTCGCCGACCCTCGGCGCCTCGCCCGGCTCGATCTCCCCGCGGCGACCTGACCCACCACAGCGCGGCGTGGTCAGGAAGTGTGAGCGCTCCGTACCGATTTCCGCACGCTGGGATCATGCTTCGACCAGATCGGCGACGACGACGAGTGAATCGATCACCCGGGCCGGGGGCGAGATCTCCACGCCGGTCCGTCAGGTGATGGCCGCTCTGCGCCACCTTCAAGACCACGCCGATCGCCTCCACGTTGATCCCAGCCAGCTCGTTCTGGCCGGCGACTCAGCGGGCGCGCACATCGCCGCCAGGTCGCGGCGATCGCCACGAACCCGGGCTACGGAGAGTGGTCAGCGTCACACCGACGATCGCCGCTGACCAGCTCCCGCGGCATGTCAGCGAGGCGTTCCCGCCGACGTTCACCACAGACGGCAACGCCGGCCCGCAGCACGCCCCTCCACGCCCTCGCATCGGTGCTCACGTCCAAGGGCGTCAACGTCGAGACGCTGTTCTACCCCGGCGACCATCAACCGCCGCTGCCCCACGAGTACCAGTTCGACGTGACCCTCGACGATGGCCGAGCCGCACTCGGTCGTCTGCTCGCGTTCCTCCAGCGGTGCACTCACGACTGACTGCCACGACCAGCCGAGCGACGGTCGCGTACTGGGTCGAGGCGTTGCTACGCGCCGGGCGCGGGGCGCGACCGTCGGGATCTCGGTGTCCGCTGGCACGCGGCACTGGTGCGGCTCCGACGCCTCGATGACGGCTCCGCACCGGTCGCAGACCGCGTCCAGCCAGCAGGCCCGATCTCCACCCTCGTCTGGGCGAGTCACGGTTCGACGACGAGCCAGCCGCGCCGTTGCAGCTCGCCCGCCAGTTGCTCCGTAGGGATCCGGCGCAGCAGCTGCTCGGCAGTGGACAATCGCGGTGACGGTTCGGTCGGCGGCGCCGCCACCTCGTCCGATGACGCCTGCAGTCGAGCGATCAACTCCTCCGCCTCGGCGCGGTGAACTTGCCCGCCGCTTGGCGCTGCGTGAACCGCATCGGTCCGCGGGCATCGCGGAAGCTCTCGTGACCCGCGACGTGGAGGAGCTCGAGGAGCTCGGCCACCTGACGTGACGTGGCCGGCGGACCGGCGGGTTGACCGAACACCATCACCCCAGTCAACCGCGTCCTGCGGTGATGACGCGGGACCCTCTCAGCGATCCCCGAGCTCGCCTGGTCGACGCGGACAGCACGAGGTCCCGCGCGGTCGGCGGTCGATCTGGTCACTCTCCTTCTCGATATCGAGAACGAGGGTGACCAGATCGCCCGATGAGACGCAGAGTGACCAGATGGCGGGCGGGGATATCCACTCGGCCGGCGATCGCCGATGGTGCGAGGGTGAGGGTGATGCGAGTGGACCACTTCGACGAGCCGGTCGCGGCGGGCTACGACGAGGGGTGCGCCGACATGTTCGAGCCAGGGGTCGTCGGCCCGACCGTCGACTTCCTCGCCGCGCTCGCCGGCGACGGTGCCGCCCTCGAATTCGGCATCGGCACCGGACGGATCGCACTGCCGTTGAGCGACGCGGGGTCGCCGTCCAGGGGATCGACCTGTCGACGGCGATGGTCGAGCGGCTGCGCGCCAAGCCCGGCTCCGACCGCGTGGCCACGACGATCGGCGACTTCGCCACCGTGCGGGTCGAGGGCGCCTTTCGGCTCGTCTACCTGCTGTTCAACACGATCATGAACCTGACCACGCAGAGCGATCAGGTCGCCTGCTTCGCCAACGCCGCCGCCCACCTCGAACCGGGCGGGTGCTTCGTCGTCGAGGTCGGGGTGCCGGACCTGCGTCGACTGCCGCCCGGCGAACGCATCCGCCCCTTCGCCGTCACGCCGCACCACCTCGGCTTCGACGAGTACACCGACCTCGTCGAGCAGATCGTGTACAGCCATCACTACCGGGTCGAGGATGGCGCGCTCGCCGTGTCCTCGGCGCCCTTCCGCTATGTGTGGCCCTCGGAGCTCGACCTGATGGCGCGCCTCGCCGGCCTCACCCGTCGTGAGCGCTGGGCGAGCTGGTCGCGCCAGCCGTTCACCGGCGAGAGCGGCTCCCACGTCTCGGTGTGGCAGCGCCCGTCGTCCTAGATCCGGTCGCCCCGCCGGAGTGGTGTAGCGCGCGGTGGGCGCTACCCGTGTCATCGACCGGGCGACCGTGGCTGCCTGTTCCCGGCTGTTCACGCCGAGCTTGCGGTAGATGACGCGCAGGTGGAACTTCAACGTGTTGACCGACACGTAGAGCTCCTTGGCGATCTCGCTCAGCGTGAGGCGGCTGGGCAGCAGACGCAGCACGTAGCGCTCGCGCTCTTTCAACGGCTCGAGGAACTTCGCGTGCCGAGAACTGCTCCGCCATCCCCGCCGGGGCCATCGCCAGGCGGAGACGGTGCAGCCACTCGTCGGTGACGCGCCACGCGGCACGCTCGCCTCGGGCTTGGGTCGCGCTCCGGCGACGACGGTCAGGTCGCAGCGCTCTTGTCGACGTGGCGAAGGATCAGCTTGCCGAGCTCGGCGAGCACGAAGTAGCCGAGCACCGCGACGAGCATACTCGCCACTGCGGCGCCGGTGAGGTCGACGGTGTCGAAGATCCGCTCGAGGCCGTCGATCGTCGTCGACCAGGAACGTCAACGCCAGCGCCGACGAGCACCAGCAGGTTGAAGCGGCCGTTGGCGATGGTCTGACGGTGGAAGATCGTGTGCTAGCGGGTCGCGCCATTCGAGCGCCGCGACGATGTGCAGCAGCGACGATCGTGGCGAAGCCCATCGTCGTCGCCACGGCGAGCCCGTAGCGTGTCTCGCCCCACGACGACGACCGAGCAGCGTTCCGATCGCGATGCAGCAGGCCGGCGAAGCCCGAGGCGCAGCGCCGAGCGCCGGTGCGATCGACCGGGTCGCTCCGGCGACCGGGGCCGGCGCTTCATCAGCCCCGGAGTCGGCGCGTCGAATCCCGAGCCCGAACGCGAGCAGGACGTCGACCGCGAAGTTGACCCACAGGATCTGCAGCGGCAGCAACGGCGAGCCGTGGGCGATGTTGAAGATCGCCGGCGCCGAGGAACGTGAGGATGAACCCGGCCAGCATGATCATCTGGACCCGGATGTACTTCATCAGGTTGTCGTAGAGCGCCACGCCCGCCCTCGACCGCCGCCACGATCGTGGCGAAGTTGTCGTCGGTGAGGATCATCTCGGCGGCGTCCTTCGTCACCTCCGTGCCGGTGATCCCCATCGCGACGCCGATGTCGGCCCGGGTCAGCGCCGGCGCGTCGTTCACGCCGTCGCCGGTCATGGCGACGATGTTCCCCTGCTGCCTTGAGCAGGCTGACGAGGCGCACCTTGTCCTCCGGGGCCACCCGGGCGACCACGCCGATCGCGTCGAGCTCGCGCGAGCAACTGCTCGTCGGGCATCGCCGCGAACTCGGCGCCGGTGAGGGCGCGTCCCTCGATGCCGAGCTGGCCGGCGATCGCGGCGGCGGTCGTGGCGTGGTCGCCGGTGATCATCCGGACCCGGATGCCGGCGTCCTTGCACAAGCGCGATCGCGTCCTTCGCCTCCTTGCGCGGCGGGTCGACGATGCCGATGAGGGCGAGCAGCTCGAGGTCGCTGACCAGGGCGAGCAGGTCGGCGACGGCGTCGAACGTCGCCGGGTCGAAGTCGCGCCGCGCCACCGCCAGCACGCGCATGCCCTCGCCGGCCAGCCGGTCGTTCTCGCTCGACGACACGCTCGCGATCATCGGTCGCCGATCGCCTTGGTCGTCGCCGTCGAGGTCGAGGTAGGTGCGTCGATCGGGCGAGGAGCACGTCGGGCGCGCCCTTGACGAAGCACCGCACGACGCGCCGGCCCTCGATGTCGTGGAACGTCGCCATCAGCTTGTACTCGGCGTCGAACGGCACCTCGCCGACACGGGGCTACGTCGCTCCGCGTCTCCTCGACGTCGAGACCGCCCTTGGCGGCGAGCACGACGAGCGCCCCCTCGGTCGGGTCGCCGATGCACGCGCCGTCGCGGATCACCGCGTCGTTGGCCAACGCCATCGGCAGCATGAAGTCCTCGAGCGACTGGTCACCGACGCCTCCCGGTGCCGCCGACGCGGAGGATCCGGCCCGTCGTCGAGTACCCCTCGCCGTCGACGCTGAAGCGGCGACCGACGACGACCAGCTGCGCGCGCCGTCATCTGGTTGAGCGTGAGCGTGCCGGTCTTGTCGGAGCAGATCGCCGACGTCGAGCCGAGCGTCTCGACCGACTTCAGGCGCTTGACGATGGCGCCCTTGCCGGCGAGCGCCTGGGTGCCGACCGACAGCAGCATCGTGACGACCGCGGGCAGACCGGTCGGGATCGCGGCGATCGCGAGGCTGATGCCGATGAGGAACAGCGTGTCGAAGTCGTCGCCGCGGGCGAGGCCGATGATGATGATCAGCGACCAGCGCGGCCGCCGCCATGATCGTGATGAGGACCGTGAGCTGATCGAGCTGCTTGGTCGAGCGGCGTCTTCTCCTGCTCGACGCCGCTGAGCATGCCCGAGATGTGACCGACCTCGGTCGACATCCCCGTCGCGGTCACGACCATCTCGCCCGCGGCCGCGGGTGACCTGCGAGTTCATGTACGCCATGTCGATGCGGTCGCCGAGGGCGACCTCGTCGCCCGCCACCGGATCGACCACCTTGGCGACCGGCGTGCTCTCGCCGGTCAGCCCCGCCTCCTCGATCTCGAGGGTCGCCGCCACCAGGATGCGCCCGTCGGCCGGGCACCTTGTCGCCCGCCTCGAAGCCGACGATGTCGCCGGGCACGAGCTCCTCGGCCGGGATCTCGACGAGCTGCCCGTCACGGCGCACGCTCGCCGTCATGATGAGCATCTGGCGGAGCGCGGCGACGCTCTCGGCCGCCTTGCCCTCCTGGTGCAGGCCCATCACCGCGTTGAGGACCGTGAGGCCGATCACGACCAGACCCGGTGCCGAACTCCTGGAGGGCGACGATGCTGACGACGGCCGCGCCGACGAGGCACGAGCTGCATGAGGTCGCGGTACTGGCGCAGGAACGCCTTCCAGGCCGGTTCCTTCGCCTCCTCGGCGAGCTTGTTCGAGCCCGTACCGCGCCCGTCGCTCGGTGACCTCGCTCGCGCTCAGCCCGACGGCGGGGTCGACGTCGAGCCGCCGGCACACCTCGTCGCTCGGCAGGTTGTGCCAGAGCACCACCTGATCGTCGGCGGCCGGCGTCGTGACGGCGGTGGTCATCGGCTCGTACTCCGATTCGACGGGACCGCGCCCGCTCGTTCGTCGACAGGAACCCGCGCTCCACGGCCGCCGTCGGCATCATGAAGGCGGCGGCCGCGAGCTGGCCGGCGAAGTAGTCCAGCGCCAGCCGCGTCTTCGTCGCCTGCGCCCCGCTGAGGTCGATGCCCCGACCGGCCAGGAACGCCTTCAGTTCGGCGGCGACCTGGAAGGCCTTCGTTCGGCGCGCACTTCGTCGACAGCTCGAGCAGGCGCGTCGCGTCGGGATAGAACCACAGTTCGGCCACCAGGCGGCGGCCGAACTCGCCGGGTGTGAACTTGAGCTTGAGGACGTTGATCGGACCCAACCGGGCCAGGTCGTCGAGCGCCACCCCCTCGGGGGCATGGTCGGTGAAGAACCGCCGTTGCTCCTTCGTCAGCAGCTTGCTCAGCGGACGGCTGCCGGCGAACGTCTCCTTGACCCGGTAGTCGTCGAGCGTCGCCTTCATCGAGCCGGAGCAGACGAAGCCACCGGGCATGGCGTCGACCTCGATGCCGAACCCCGGATCCTTGCGCACCTTCGCCGGAACATCGGCGGGATCGATCGGGCGGAGCTTCACCACCGTGTCGCCGGCGCGGCCCTGCACGCGACGCCCTCGCACCACCACGCCGTGTTGGTTCAACGTCAGGTCGGGGGTGTCGAAGAACACGACCTGGCGGATCTGGGCGGTGAGCACGTCCATCTCCAGCGCGGCCACGGCGGAACCGTGGTCGGTGTCCGGCACGGTGAGCTTCAGCTCGACGCTGTCGGCGCCCTTGATCAGACGCAGCACCTCGCCGAGCTGCTGGTCGGAGAGCGTCGGGGTAGTCGATTCAGTCATGGGCGTAGACCTCCGGTTGACGGCCGCCGTACACGATCAGCGCGTACAGCACGGCGAGAAGGACGCCGGTGCTGACCAGCGTCCAGATCGGCTGGAAGTAGATCCAGACGTAGTTGAACAGCAGCGAGACGCCGGCGACGACCACGCCGAACCATCGGGCCCACTGGGAGCCGGCGGCGACGGCGATACCGGCGGCGATCAGCAGGACGCCGAGGACGAGCCAGAGCCACCCCCATGCCACGGGATCGCGCTCGAAGATCACGGTCTGCATCTGCTCTTTGATGTCGTCGTCGAACTTGAAGGCCCACAGGGCGTCGAGCACCTTGAAGCCGCCGCTCATGACCAAGATCGTCGCGGCGAAGGCCAACCACCCGGCTCGTCGCCGACGGGCCGCTTCCCAGTCCTGATCGCTCACGAAGACGTCCTTTCGATCTTGGCCAGCGGGTGACGAGTCCAGGCTCCCGCGCGTACGGGTGGGTCCGCCCCACCCGCTGTCGGGTAGATGGTCCCTCATTGTGGCACGGAGTCTCGCGCCGAACCTCCTGGTCACGCCAGCAGCTGCACCTGGTTGGCCTCGAACTCGGCCGCGGTGATCACAACCCCCGAACGGCGCTTGTAGCGCTCGTACTCGATCCGCGAGAGCAGACCACCTTCGAACAGGTCGGCGAGCGTGCGCAGCTGGCGGACCGGATCGACCAGCAGGTGCTCCCACTCGGCCACGAACTCCCGCGTGCCGCACGGTGGTCGCGCCAAGAGGTCGGGGATCCCGTCACGCATTGTGGTCGGCGATGTCGTCATCACGGCTCCTTCGGGCTCCGGCGACCCGGGCGAGCGCCGTGCGACCCGACCGCGGGCGATCCGTTCGCCGGCGCGCACCTCGCCGCCCACCGTGCTGCGGCGAGAGCGAGCGGCTTGGCCCAGAGATCCTCGGCGACGACCACGATCGCGCAGTCCCGAGCGCGAGGGCCACGAGATCGACGTCGTGGCGGCTGAGCACCACGCCGTACGGCGATGGCCGCGGGACGTCGTCATTCCCTCGATGGCCGCCAGCTCGACCAGCTGCGCGCCGGTCGTCCACCTTCACGACGGCGAGGTCGAGGATCCGGATCGCCGAGGTGTCGACGATGCGCACGAGCTCGGGGCCGATGATGGCCAGGGCGTCCGGGCTGGAGACGAGCACCACGAGTACTCGACGAGATCGGTCGACGTCGGTCGGGTCGATCGGGATCACATTCTCACCATGCCGTGTTCGATGGGCAGCCGCACCCGACCAGCGTGATCCCCGCCCGCCCAACGGCGAATCACCCGATCGCGGGTGGTAGGTCACGACCAGGCGCGGGTTCGGCCGCATCCACGCAATCTGGTCACTCCGTCTCAAAGCCCGATCTGGTCACCGACGTTCTCGATATCGAGAAGCTGGGTGACCAGATCGCCGTTCGGGACCAGCAAGAGTGTGCGCCATGCGCGAGATCCTGCCGATCGCCCGCTGGCTCCCGGCGTACCGTCGTGCCGACCTCCGGTACGACGTGATCGCCGGAGTCACCGTGTCGGCGCTCGTCGTCCCCAAGGCCCTGGGGTATGCCGAGATCGCTCAGGTCCCGGTCGAGAACGGCCTCTACGCCGCGGCCGCGGGCGCGCTGATCTATGCCGCCTTCGGCACCTCGCGGCAGATCTCCACCGGGCCGAGCTCGGCGCTGGCGGCGATCGCGGCCAGCGCGGTGGCGATCACGGGCATCGCCAGCGGCGCGCCGACGGCGCAGCTCGTCGCGGCGATCACCGTGGCGACCGGGTTGCTCTTCCTGCTCGCCGCGGTCCTGCGGATGGGCTGGCTGTCGCGGCTGCTGTCGAAGCCGGTGATCACCGGATTCCTCTTCGGGGCGGCGATCGACGTCGTGATCGGTGAGCTCCCCAAGCTGACCGGCACGAGCGCGAGCGGTACGAACAGCTGGCGGGAGCTGGGTAGCTGGCTGCGAACGCTCGACGACATCCACTGGACGACCCTCGCCGTCGGGATCGTCGCGCTGGTCATCGTGATCGGCCTGCACGTGCTGGCGCCGCGCGTTCCGGGCGCCCTCGTCCTCGTCGTCGGAGGGCTGCTGGCTTCGCGCCTGTTCGATCTGTCGGATCGGGGGGTCGCCACCGTCGGCCCGGTGCCGCGCGGGATGCCCGTGCCGGACTTGCCCCCGATGGGACATCGTGCGCGCCGACGCCGGCACCATCGCGCTCGCCGCGGTCGCGCTGTTCCTCGTCGGGTTCTCCCAGACCGCCGGCGATGCGCGCCTGTTCGCGGCGCGGCACCGCTACCGCATCCGCGTCGACCAGGAGATGGTCGCCCAGGGCATGAGCAACGCCGGTGCCGGCCTGTTCCAGGGCATGCCGGTGTCGACGAGCCTGTCGGCGAGCTCGCTGAACGACACCTCCGGAGCCCGGACGCCGATGGCATCCATCGTCACCGGGGTGGTCGTCATCCTCACGCTCTTCGCGCTGGCGCCCCTGTTCGCCGACCTCCCCAAGCCCGTCCTCGCGGCGATCATCATCGATGCGGTCGTGTTCGGCATGATCGACATCGGCGAGATGCGGCGGTTGTGGCGGGTCCGGCGCGTCGACTTCTCGATCGCCGTGCTGGCGATCGTCGGCGTCCTCAGCGCAGGCGTCCTCGCCGGCGTGGCGATCGGTGTCGCGCTGTCGGTGGGCTGGATGCTCTACGCCAGCGCCACGCCGGCGATCAGCGAGCTCGGTCGAGACCCGGGGACCTCGGCGTTCCAGTCGATCGACGAGCACCCGGAGAGCAAGCTCTATCCCGGCCTGTTCATCATCCGCTTCGACGGGGGGCTGACGTTCCTCACGGCCGACGGCCTGGCCGACGGGATCGAGACGAGGCTGACGCGGGACGGTGCACCGGTGACGGGCATCGTCATCGACTTCGCCGGCGTGAACTTCATCGACTCCCAGGGGTCCGATCAGCTCCGCCAGCTCGTCGAGCTGAGCCGCCGGTCCGATGCCTCGCTCCGCCTGGCGCGCGTCCGCGGCGACGTGCTCGCGGTGCTGCGCGCCGACGGGGTCGTGGCGTTGCTCGGGGAGGAGCGCCTCCACGGCAACGTCGATCAAGCGGTCCGCGCCGAGCTCCGATCGGTCGAGCGACCGGGGGAACCCGAGCGCTGATCGGCGCCGGCGCCCGGGGAAACGCCGTGACCACCCGGGTCCGGGTGGTCGACCGGCCCTCAGGTAGCCGTCACTCGAGCAGCATCCCCTCGAGCGCCCCGGACGGCTGGATGTCGGGAAGGCGGCGCATCCGTAGGGCGTCGACGAGGCCGATCAGCGCCGCCCCGATCGGCACGAGGAGGGCGATCTGCAGCGCGATGGGCCGGGCGTCGGTGTTGATGTCGATGATCTCGGCCTGGACCGCCGGCGGCTGGCCGGCGACGACCTCGGCGAGCTGGGTGTTGCTCATCAGCTCGGCGTCGTCCTCGAGCGCGTCGGCAACCTGCTCCTGCTGTCTGGCCGAGAGCACGTCGCTGTCGTCCGCCATGCGGGTGAAGATGCTCGAGAGCGAGGCGAGCATGATCGCGCCGGCGAAGGCCAACCCGAACGAGAGCCCGAACGACCCTCCGGCCGAGTTGACCCCGGCCGCTTCGCTCACCCGTTCCTCCGAGATCGGCGAGAGCGTGTAGTTGTTGAGCTGCGACACGAGCAGCCCGAGCCCGCAGCCGGCGATGACGAGCGGGATGGCCAGCGCCCAGCCGGAATGAGCCCGGGGCACGATCGGCAGGAGGATCACCAGGCCGACGAGCAGCAGCACGAACCCGGCGAGGATGATGTCGGCGGCGCGGCGGTTCGCCCGGCTCGCTTCCCGGCGATCAGCGCCACCGCGAACATGCTGAGCGACAGCGGGGCGAGCGACAAGCCCGCCTCCATGGCGTTGTACTCGAGGACCATCTGCAAGAAGATCGGCAGGGCGATCA
The DNA here is from genome assembly GCA_963719295.1 of Ilumatobacteraceae bacterium. Lineage (GTDB taxonomy): Bacteria > Actinomycetota > Acidimicrobiia > Acidimicrobiales > Ilumatobacteraceae > Desertimonas. The sequence goes on along the minus strand of CAVRBV010000012.1, from coordinate 4,318 downwards.
TCGTGCCGCCGAGCGCGATCTGCTGGGCCATCTGCCCGGAGATGCCGAGCCGGAAGTGCTTGGAGGAGAACAACGTCGGGTCGATCAGGGCCGGCTTGCCGACGCGATGGCGGCGCACCAGCCACCGGGCGAGCAGTCCGAGGCTGACCGCGCCGACGGCGATCAGGACGACGACCGCTTCACCGCCCTTCTCCCAGACGAGGATGCCGAGCACGACCCCGCCCATGCCGATGACCGACAGCACGGCCCCGACGACGTCGACGCCACGGTCACCGGTGTACTTCACGTCGCGCACCAGCCCGATCCCCGAGAGCACGACCGCGATCACGACGGCCTCGAGGAGGAAGGCGACCCGCCACGACAGGTAGGTGGTGATGAACCCGCCGACGAGCGGTCCCACGGCGGCGGCGATCGCCGCCGCCGCGCCGACCAGGGCGTAGACCCGCCGCTGGGCGTCACCCTCGAAGTTGCCGTGGATGAGCGACTGCATCGCCGGGCAGCAGGAGCGACGCGCCCAGACCGCCGACGATCGCCCAGAAGATGACGATCGTGAGGAAGTTCTGGGCCAGCGCCATCGACAGCGCGCCGACCGCGTAGCCGAGCAGGCCGAGGACGTACGCCCGCTTGCGGCCGAACAGGTCGCCGATCTTGCTGCCGATCAGGATGAACGCGGCCGAGACCAAGGCCTCCAGGGCGATGGCCGACTGCACGTCGCTGACGGTCGTGTCGAGGTCGTGCACGACCGCCGAGATCGACACGTTCATCAGCGAGGTGTCGACGACGAGCACGAACATCGCCATCGCCAGCAGGATCGGCAGCCGCTTGCTCCTGGCGTCGCCGCCCTCGACCGCGACCGACGGCGCTGGTGCCGGTTCGGTCATCGTCGGCTGCTTCGAGGGTCGATGTCAGATCCCGAGCAGCCGGGCCTTCGCCGCCGCGAACTCGGCGTCGGTGAGCACGCCGGAACGGTTCAGCTCGCCGAGCCGGCTGAGCTGGGCGGTCAGGTCGTCCTCGGCCGGGGCCGCCGGGGGCGGGGGTGGCGGAGCGGGGGCGTAGGCCGGCTGGGCGTAGCCGGCTGGGCGTAGGCCGGAGCGGGGGCGTAGGCCGGCTGGGCGTAGGCCGGCTGGCCGTACGTCTGCTGGTCCTCGTACGCCTGGGCGTTCTGCTTCGTCTGCCACCGATTGGCCTGACGGCGCGACACGCGGTTCGACACCGCCGTCGCCGTTCCGGCGACCACCGCCGTGCGGGCCATTCCTCCGATCAGTCCCATCTGCTCCTCCTCACGCGTCCTGGGCGGCGTCGCGAACCGCAGTGACGACGGCCGATGGCACGCGGACCTGGTCGACCAGCTCCCCGCCCGCTCGCTGCACGGCGTCGATGAACGGGATCGCCCAGAGGTTCTCGACCGCGACGACGGCGACCGAGGTGTTCGGCTCGAGCGAGGCGCGGACGTCTTCGACGTCCTCGGCGTCGAGCAGGCCGCCCTCGAACTGCCCGTCGATGTCGATGAACGACGGCTCGAGCTCGTGGGTGAGGTCACGCAACTCGAGCGAGCCGACGACGCCTTCCGCGTCCTTGTACACGAACAGCAGGTCGACCACCGTCACGAGACGTCGCAGCGCGAGGTCGCGCAGCGCCGGGGCGATGCCGCCGTTGAACCGGTTGCCCGCGAACCGCAGGAAGACAATGTCGATCGGTCCCGCTTGCGCACTTCCCATTGTTGGCGACTCCTGTCTCGCTGATGCCGATGCCGAGGGTAGCGAACCGAGCGTCGCTCCGACTCACCCGCCGACCCACCCGGCGCAGGGTGGTTCAGCTGTGAGGATACTGGTCACCGAGTTTCTCGATGTCGCGTGCTGCGGGAGCGGTGGGTCGACCGACGGGTCCGGCCGGCCTGTCGACAGGTCGGCTGGCTCTGGAAGCGGGTAAGTGAGCGGGCGTGGTGCCAGGTCGCGCCGCTTCGTCCGCGAAACGACGTCTCCCACCGCTCGTTCCGGACCAAGCCAGAGATGACGACGCCAGCGGCGGGCGGTTCCGCACCGCTTCAAGAGCCGATAACCGTGACGACCGAGCGCTCGAGCCCCGGTTCGATCATCTGGTCGCCCACGTTCTCGATATCGAGAACGTGGGTGACCAGATCGGCCCTCGTGACGTGCTCAGGACACGATCGCCGACAGCAGGCCGCCGACGAGCAGCCCGGCGCCGAGGCCGGCGGTGGTGTCGAGCGGGTTGTGCGCGCCGACGTACACCCGCCCGACCATGACGACGACCGCCAGCGTGAACGGTGCCCACGCCCAGGCCGACGACACGAGCGGCTCGGCCAGGGAGGCCACCGCGGCGACGAGGATCACGTGGCCCGACGGGAAGCTCGGCCCGCTCGTAGGGACGTCACCGCCGCGCAGTACGGCCCACGCTTCGCTCGTGCCGGGGCGCTGGCGCACCTCGAGGTAGGCCGCCATCTCGCGCCGGATGATCCGTTCCGTGACCAGCTTCAGCACCGCCGCCACGACCACCGCGGCGGCCACGTCGAGCTGACCGGCCCACGTCGCGAGCGCGAAGCCGGCCGCGGTGCCGACCACGAGGTTGCCCAGCTGCATCGGCAGCCACAGCACCGCGTACAGCCACGCCGGCAGACCGTTGATCGCCCGGAAGGTGCGCTGCTCCCAGTCGGGGATGAACGGGTGGCGCGCGGCGACGACCGACGCGACGAGCACGACGAGACCGACCCCGGCGACCACGAGACCGGACCAGCTCATCGCCGACCCAACCGCTCGCGGAGATCCTCGAGCAAACCCGGCCGCTTCCCGAGCGCAGCTCGCGTCGCGCCGCTCAAGACCCGGGGGCGCAGCCGGGCGCACGCCGCCGCCAGCGTCGCCTCGTCGACCGTCTCGCGCGCGAACGCTGTCGCCCGCTCGGCGCCGACCACCACGCTGGACGACGCGACGAGCTCGGCGACGTCGGTGGCGATCAGCAGATCGCTCGCCGCCACCTCGCTGAAGCCGAAGTCGATCAGCCACACATTTCGATCGTCCCCGAAGAACACGTTGGCCAGCCGGAGGTCCCGGTGGGCGATCCGGTGGGCGCGCAGCACACCGACCTGCTCCCACGCCGCGACCAGCATCGCCTCGTCGAACTCGTCCTCCCCGACACGATCGAGCGACCGACCCGGCACCAGGTCGTAGGCCAGAACGAACCCGTTCGGCTCGGCCGTCGCCATCGCTCGAAGCCGCGGCGTGCGCACGCCCAGATCGCGCGCGGCGAGAGCGACGAACGCCTCGTGCTCGACGGTCCGTCGCAACGACGAGAACGGGCGCTCGTCGCCGAGCTCGCGCCGCCATAGGGATCGATAGAGCCGGAACAGCAGGTCGGCGCTGCGCTGGTCGGTGCCGAGGGCCTTGACGAAGTACCGCTCGCCGTCGGGACCGGCGCCGAAGTACGGCGTCGAACCGCGCGCGTCCACGCCGGCGGGCGAGAGGTCGGCGAGCGGCAGTCCGACGGCGCGGAGGCCGCGTGTGATCGCCTCGAGCGTCGGCCGGCGCGACGGCGCGCCGACCGCTACCAGCGCGCCGGCTCCCGCCATCCAACCGACGATGGCGGCTTGGAACGAGTCGAACGACAGGGGCGAGGTGATGAACCTCGTCAACGCCAGTCCCCACACGGCGATCCAGCCGGCGCGTCGCCAACGCCGACCCAGCCACGGCGCGGCCGCGGTCAACGCCGCTGCGATCATTCCGATGCCGACCGCGGTCGGCGATCCCGAGCTGGAGAAGGGGCCGGCGTCGACCGTCACGGCGACCACCTGGACGCCGTCGGGTGCCAGGCTCAACTGCGCCAGGAGCGGCACCAAAACCGCCGCGAGGGCGACGCCGAGCAGCGTGGTCAGGGCCGCCCGGCGCCCGCTGCGCACCAACGTGACGACCAGGCCGATGGCGAGCACGCTGAACGCGAGAACCCGGGTGCCGATCGCCAAGGCGTCGACGATCCAGTGCGGCAGCGCCGAGAAGCCGGCGAGCAGCTCGGACGCGAACGCGATCAGGGTGTCACCGAACAGCCACTGCACGGCCAGCAGGACGCCGAGCACGGCGACGGCGACGACCAGTCGTAGGACGTCGGCCGGGGAACGGCTCGCCGGCGCGGTCACGGCGCCGACCGGCGCGCGCGGCACGCTGGTTCCCACGCCGTCACTGTCGACGGCGCACGGCGGCGGGACCATCGGCCCATGCACGGATTATTGACGCACGCGGTCGTTGCCGACCGCATCCCCCGGGAGGGGTGATCAGCTGCAACGTCGATCTGGTCACCCACGTTCTCGATATCG
>CAVRBV010000011.1:0-138828 GCA_963719295.1 Ilumatobacteraceae bacterium | reverse complement strand
TCGAGCACGGTTGCGTACGCCGAGGCCCGCGCCGCGGTGGTGGCGGCGGCGCCGAGGTCGGGATCGCTGCCGGCGAGCGAGCGCGCCGCGGCCCGCCCGTCCGGGCCGAGACCGTTGAGCAGGGTGGCCCACGGCGCGTGGGCGACCGTGGCCCCTCCGGCCGAGCACGCCGCCCAGCGCGTCGTGACGTGGTCGCGGCGAGCCATCGAGACGGCCTCGCGGGCCAACGTCGTCTTGCCGATCCCGGCGTCGCCGACGAGGAGGAGCACCCGGCCCGACCCACGCGTCGCCTCGGCGAGCGCGGCGGCCACAGTCGCGCGAGCGGGGTCCCGGCTCGACGGTGGAAGCTCGTCCACGACGGCACGGTAGTGGCGATCTGTCGTCGCCAGCCCGCATCTGGCGCTGTGGGGGAGACCGACCCCATCCTCAGGAGGAACGACATGACCATCACCACCGACCCATCACCGACCGTCGACGCGCCGTCGATCGACGAAGCGGCCATCGGCGCCTTCGCCGAGCGCATGTTCATGGCCGCGATCGGTGCGTTCGAGCTCGCCACCGTCGAGCTCGGCATGCGCCTCGGCCTCTACCAATCGCTCGCCGACGACGGCCCGGCCACGGCGCCGCGGCTGGCGGCGCGCACCGGCATCGACGCCCGGTACGCGCGCGAGTGGCTCGAGCAGCAGGCGACCGCCGGCATCGTTGCCATCGACGACGACGGGCGCCAGGGCGATCCCGACACCCGGGTGTTCTCGCTGCCCGTCGAGCACCAGGTGTGCCTCGTCGACCCCGACAGCCTGGCGTGCGTGGCGCCGCTCGCCACCTTCGCCGTCGCCGGCCCGGGCTTCGTCCCGGCGCTCGTCGGCGCCTACCGCGAGGGCACCGGCATCCCGTTCGCCGGATACGGCGAGGAGATCCGGCGGGCCCAGGAGGCGGGCAACCGGCCGCAGTTCACCAACCTCCTCGCGTCGGAGTGGCTGCCGGCGATGCCCGACGTGGTCGCCCGTCTGCAGGCCGGCCCGGCGCGCGTGGCCGACATCGGCTGCGGGTGCGGGTGGTCGTCGATCGCCATCGCTCGGGCGTTCCCCACAGCGGTCGTCCACGGCTACGACAGCGACGAGGCGTCGGTGGGCGACGCCCGCGCCAACGCCGAGGCGGCGGGCGTCGCCGATCGGGTGACGTTCACGACCGCCGACGCCGCCGATGCCGACGGGCGCTACGACCTGGTGTGCTGCTTCGAGGCGTTGCACGACATGGCCCACCCGGTGGAGGCGCTCAGCACGATGCGGCGGCTGGCCGGCGACGAGGGCGCGGTCTTCGTCGTCGACGAGCGCGCCGCCGACGCCCTGACGGCCAGCGACCCCGACCCGGTGCAGCGGTTCCTCTACGCGGCGAGCGTGCTGCACTGCCTGCCGGTCGGGCGCAGCGAGGAGGGGTCGGCGGCCACCGGCACCGTGCTGCGCACGGCGCGACTCGACGACTACGCCGCAGCCGCCGGGTTCAGCGCCGTCGAGGTGCTCCCGGTCGACCATGCGATGTTCCGCCTCTACCGGCTGCGGTAGTCGCCATCTGGTCACTCTGCGTCTCGATCGGCGATCTGGTCACCCCGTTCTCGATATCGAGAACGTGGGTGACCAGATGACCCGCGCGAGGCTGGGAGACCGTGGAGCACCTCGACGTGCTGGTGGTCGGCGCCGGGCTGTCCGGCGTCGCCGCCGGGCACTACCTGCAGACCGAGTGCGCGTGGGCGACCTACGCCATCTTCGAGGCCCGCCCGTGCCTCGGTGGCACGTGGGACCTCTTCCGCTTCCCCGGTGTGCGCTCGGACTCCGATCTGTACACGTTCGGCTATCCGTTCCGGCCGTGGACCGACCATCGCGCCATCGCCGACGGGGCGTCGATCCTGCGCTACATCGAGGACACCGCCGCCGCCGAGGGCATCGACGCCAAGGTCCGCTTCCGGCACCGCGTGGTCGCCGCCAACTGGTCGACCCCCGAGGCCCGATGGCACGTCACCGCCGAGCGCACCGACACCGGCGACACCGTCGCGCTCACGTGCTCGTTCCTGTTCGGTTGCACCGGGTACTACCGCTACGACCACGGCTACCAACCGGACTTCCCCGGCGCCGATCGGTTCGCCGGTCGCATCGTGCACCCGCAGGCCTGGCCCGACGACCTCGACTGCACCGATCGGCGCGTGCGTGGTGATCGGCAGCGGCGCGACAGCGGTGACGATCGTGCCGGCCCTCGCGCCGGTCGCCGCGCCACGTCACGATGCTGCAGCGTTCGCCGTCGTACGTGCTGACCGTGCCGACCAAGACACCGATCGCCCGCATCGTGCGCGCCGTCGTCCCGGAGCGCTGGACCGGGGCGGCGCTCAGGTGGACGTTCGTCACGATGACCCAGGGCTTCTACAAGCTCAGTCGGCGCCGGCCGGACGTGGTGAAGCGGATGCTCCGCACGGGCACGGCGAAGCAGCTCCCACCGGGCTACGACATCGACACCCACTTCACCCCGCGCTACGGGCCGTGGGACGAGCGCATGTGCGTCTCGCCCGACGGCGATCTGTTCCGCGCCATCAGGTCGGGCCGGGCCGACGTCGTCACCGACCGCATCGACACCTTCACCGAGCGGGGCATCCGCTTGGCGTCGGGCCGTGAGCTCGACGCCGACGTCATCGTCACGGCCACGGGCCTCGAGCTGCAGTTCGCCGGCGGTGCGCAGCTCAGCGTCGACGGGGCCACGGTCGACGTCGCGTCGCGGCTGACGTACAAGGGGATCATGCTCGAGGGCGTCCCCAACTTCGCCCTCGCCTTCGGGTACACGAACGCCTCCTGGACGCTGAAGGCGGATCTCACCTGTCGCTACGTGTGCCGGCTGCTCACCCGCATGCGCGAGACCGGCCTGCGCCAGTGCATGCCGCGCCAGCGCGACCCGTCGGTCGAGGCGGCCCCGATGCTCGACCTCACCTCCGGCTACGTCCGGCGCGGCGTCGATCGGCTCCCGAAGCAGGGATCGGTGTTCCCGTGGCGGGTCACGCAGAGCTACTTCGCCGACTACCGCCTGCTGCAGCGCCACCCCCTCGACGACGAGGTGATGCAGTTCTCCAACCCGGCACCGACCGTGCGTGCGGCCGCCTCCGCGCTGGCGGACGTCTGAGCGGTCAGCCGGCGGGCGAGGCGACCAGCACCGGGATGAGGCGCTCGGTGTTCTCCTGGTACCCGGCGTAGGGCGGGAACGCGGCGACGGCCCGATCCCACCACGCCGCGCGCTCGTCGCCTTCGACCTCGCGCACCACCACGTCGAACGGCGCGGGGCCGTCCTGGATCGCCACCTCGGAGGGGTGGGCCGTCAGGTTGGTGTACCACTCCGGGTTGCTCGGCGCCCCTCCCTTCGAGGCGATCAGCGCGTACTCGCCGTCGTGCTCGACCCGCATCAGGGCGATCTTGCGAACCTTGCCGCTCCGGGCGCCGCGCATCGTGACGATGATCACCGGCAACCCGGTGTCGCGCAGCGTGTTCGCTTCGGTGCCGCCCGAACCCTCGTAGGCGGCGACCTGGTCGCGCACCCATTCGGACGTGCTCGGCTCGTACTCACCCTCGACTGGCATGGCGGCGACGCTAGCGGCTGGTCCCGCCGGTCAACCGACTGAGGCCGCCGCGAGCGTGCTGCCTACGCTGGCCGATCATGACCACCGCCCCGGCCGAGCAGCCGCTGACGGCCGGCGCGGTCCTGCGCGATCGAAAGATGGCGACGTACCTCGCCGCCGCCACGTTGTCGGGCATCGGCATGTTCCTGCAGGCCGCCGTGCTCGGCAAGCAGATCTACGACATCACCGACAGCACGATGGCCATCGGCCTGCTCGGCCTCGTCGAGTTCGCCCCGGCCCTGCTGTTGGTGCCGCTCACCGGCTCGGCCGCCGACCGCTTCGACCGCCGCCACATCGTCGGCATCGGCCTCGGGGCCGAGGTGCTGACCTCGATGCTGTACTTCGCCTACGCCCGCACCAACCCCACCAGCGCCGTGCCGATCTTCCTCATCGCCGCCCTGTTCGGCACCGCCCGCGCCTTCGTGTCCCCGGCGATGCGCTCGATCCCGCCCCTGGTCGCGCCGACCGGCGGCTTGCCCCGCCTGATGGCGATGTACGCGGTCACGTGGCAGCTCGGCCTCGTCATCGGCCCGGCGAGCAGCGGACTGCTCTACGACCACGCCCCGGCCACGCCGTACGCGGCGGCGGCGGTGTGCTTCGCGGTGTCCGCGGTCGCGATCGCCACCCTCCGCCTGCGCCACCACCAGGAGCGCACGCCGGCCGAGCAGAAGACGACGCTTCATCACGCGCTCGAAGGACTGCGGTTCATCCGCGGTCAGCCGGTGCTGTTCGGGGCGATCGCCCTCGACCTGTTCGCCGTGCTGTTCGGTGGCGCGGTGGCGCTGCTGCCGGCGATCGCCGAGGATCGTCTGCACGTCGGCAACGTCGGCTACGGGTGGCTGCGCGCCGCACCCGGCATCGGCGCGATCGTGGTCGCCGTGCTGCTGGCGGTGCACCCGCTGCGACGACGGATCGGCCGGTGGTTGCTGATCGTCGTCGGGGTGTTCGGGGCTGGCACCGTCGTGCTCGGGCTGACGCACCACTACGTGGTCGCGTTCTTGGCGCTCGTGGTGCTCGCCGCGGCCGATGCGGTGAGCGTCTTCATCCGCTCGACGATCGTCCCGCTCGCCACGCCCGATCCGATGCGCGGTCGCGTGTCGGCGGTGGAGAACGTGTTCATCGGCGCGTCCAACGAGGTCGGGTCGTTCGAGAGCGGGGTGGCGGCGGCGCTGATCGGCGTGGGGCCGGCGATCGTGCTGGGCGGCATCGCGACGATGGGAGTGGTCGGCCTGTGGTCGTTGATCTTCCCCGACCTCCGCGACATCGACCGCTTCGAGGACGTCATGGTGGACGCCCGTTCTCCGGTGATGGTGCCGCTGATCGCCGACCGCGAGAGCCTCGCGGTCGACCACCTCGAACCCTGACCATCACGGCGTTCCCCGGCCACGCAGGCCGACGCTGGCCGCTCACTCGCTGGCGCTCGCTCGCTCGCAGCGATGGTGCACCATCCGACGCTTGGTCGTCGGGCCTGTGCTTCAATCGGTGGCGCGCCTGCTGGCGCGCGAGCACCCGAGCACAGGAGGCCAGACGCCGTGAAGAAGATCCTCGACGAGTACAAGGACTTCGTCAACAAGGGCAACGTGGTGACCATTGCGGTCGGCCTCGTCATGGCCCTGTACTTCAAGGTGATCATCGACGCGATCGTCGACGGTGTGATCATGCCGATCGTGTCCGCCATCTTCGGCAAGACCGACTTCACCCAGATCGGGTTCGACATCGGTGACGCTCGCATCAGCATCGGGCTGGTGATCCAGGCGGTGATCGTCTTCTTCATCGTCGCCTGGGTGCTGTTCCTGATCATCAAGCTGTACAACCGCTACCTGGCCAAGCCGATGGACGAGGACACGCCGGCCATCACCGAGGTCGAGCTGCTCACCGAGATCCGCGACGAGTTGCGCGCCCGCGGCTGACGGGCGCCCGGCGGCGGGCTCGGCTACGGTCGGAGCGACCACCGATCCGTGGCCCCCGGTTCCGCCGCCGGCCCAGCCCTCCGCGAGGTGCGATGCGTAGACCCCCCCGAGCCGTCCTGTCCGTTGCCGTGCTGGCAGCGTGCACCACCGTCGCCGTCGGCACGGTGGCGGCACAATCGCCGCCGGACTCGACCGTTCCCGACGCGTCCGACGCCACTGTCGCCGGCGGGTCGATGATGCCGATGCCCGACGCCGTCGGGTCCGCCCGACGAGCGTGGCTCGATTTCGCCGCCGGGGCCGGATCGCAGACCTTCGCCGGCGGCGCATCCGCCCGCGACCTGGTCGAGGGCAACCGGGTCATCGCCATCGGCGACTCGCTGATGGCGTCGACCGCCCGCCGCTACGGGGGCGAGCTCTGCAAGGCGGTCGTGCCCGACGGGTGGGACGTCGAGGTCGACGCCGAAACAGGCCGCTTCATCGACTTCGGGGAGCGGGTGCTCGACCGGCGGCTCGACGACCACTTCGACGCGGCCGTCGTGATGCTCGGCAACAACTACGGCGCCAATCCCGACGTGTTCCGCGACGGCCTCGAACAGATCGTCGACGACCTGGCGCCGCGACCGACGATCCTGTACACCGTCTCGCTGTACAAGCCAAACCGTGCCGACGTCAACGACATCATCTACGACATCGCGATGGCCCACGACAACGTGCGAGTGATCGACTGGGCCGGGGAGACGGCGAAGGACCCGGCGTTGCTCGGCGGCGACGGCCTGCACCTGAGCGACGCCGGGCGGGCACGGTTCGCCGCGCTGCTGGCCGACGAGCTCGGGCGGGCGCCGGGCAGTGACGGCACGGAGGGCGAGTGCCTGTCGTCGCAGTTCACCGATGATTCGGCGACGAGCCCGACCGGTACGACGCTGCCCGGCCAGGCCCCGGCGCCGCCCCCCATGACCACCGCCCCGCCGAGCAACGGTGGCGGTGGTGGCGGTGGTGGCGGCTCGGACACCACGGCCCCTGCGCCGCAGACCACCCAGGCGCCGCCCCCACCCCCGGTGACGGACGGCGGCGGTGGTGGTGGCGGCACGACGCCACCTGGGCCCACCGAGCCCGCCACGACGGCGCCCGCCCCGCCGACGACGCAGGCCGCCCCGCCGACGACGCAGGCGACGCCGACGACGCAGGCGACGCCGCCGACGCAGGCGACGACGCCGCCGAATCCGCCGGCCACGGCGGCGCCGGCGCCTCAGGCTCCCGCCGTGACGAGCGCGTAGGCCTTGAAGTGAGCGATTGATCTGCGGCACGGCTGCGCAGATCATTCGCTGTTGACGCGCGGTCGATTTGCCACCGAATCGGTGGAAAATCCACCACGGCTCGCTACGCACCCACTTCAAGAGCAGCAACCTCGCTACGCGAGCGCTGAACCCGTGACCACCCGCCGGCCACGCACCCACTTCGAGAGCAACAACCTCGCCACGCGAGCGCGCGAACCCGCTCGCCCGCCGACGACGCAAATCGCCCGCCCGGTCCGGCGTGAGGCTTGGCATGCTCGTTCGGTGCTGCAAGCGCAGGGTCTGTCGGTGATGGTCGGCGGCCGCCTCGTCGTCGAGGCGGCCGACTTCACCGTCATGCCCAAGGACAAGGTCGGGCTGGTCGGTCGCAACGGCGCCGGCAAGACCAGCCTGTTCAAGGTCCTCGGCGGCCAGGCCGAGCCCTACGCCGGCCGGGTGGTGCGCAAGGGCGGCTTCGGGTATCTGCCCCAGGACCCGCGCACCGGGCCCGACGCCGACGCCCGCACGGCGGTCACCCACGTGCTGTCCGGTCGTGGCATCGACGCCGACATCGAGCGCATCGAGAAGCTGCGCATCGCCATGGAGGAGCGCGCCGACGAGCGGGCGGTCGGGCGCTATGCCCGCGCCGAGGAGGCCTTCGCCGCCAAGGGCGGGTACGCCGCCGAGAGCGAGGCCCGGGCGATCGCCGCCGGCCTCGGCCTGCCGGCCGATCGGCTCGACCTGCCCGTCGGCGTGCTGTCGGGCGGCGAGCGCCGCCGCGTCGAGCTCGCCCGCATCCTCTTCGCCGGCAGCGATGTGCTCTGCCTCGACGAGCCGACCAACCACCTCGACATCGACGCCAAGGAGTGGCTGCTCGGGTTCCTGCGCAGCTACCGCGGGGCGTTGCTGGTGATCAGTCACGACCTCGAGCTGCTCGACGAGGCGATCACGCGGGTGCTCCACCTCGACCGGGCCACCGAGGACGCCGTCGGGCACCTCACCGAGTACCGCGGCACGTACTCGCAGTACGTCACCGCCCGCCACGAGGACGAGAAGCGCCAGGCCAAGCTGGCCGCCCGCCAGACCAAGGAGCTCGCCCGCATGCAGTCCGTGGTCGACCGCTTCGGCGCCAAGGCCACCAAGGCGGCGATGGCGCACAACATGGAGAAGCGCATCGCCCGGCTCGAGTCCGAACGCGTCGACAACCCGCGTGCGGCGAGGTCGCTGCGCGTCCGCTTCCCCACGCCGCCGGTGCCGGGTCGCACGGTGATCAACGCCGCCGGCCTCACCAAGTCGTACGGCGGCCCGCCCATCTTCAAGGACGTCGACTTCGACCTCGGCCGCGGCGAACGCCTGCTCGTGCTCGGCCTGAACGGCGCCGGCAAGACGAGCCTGCTGCGCATCCTCGCCGGCGAGACCGACGCCGACCGCGGCTCGTTCGAGCTCGGCCATCACGTCGTCGTCGGCTACTACGCCCAGGAGCACGACAACCTGCGGTCGGCGGCGTCGCTGCTGACCAACATCCGCGACGAGGTCCCGACCGGAGTGATGCTCACCGAGACCGAGCTGCGCGGCATGCTCGGCATGTTCGGGCTCTCCGGCGAGAAGGTGTTCCAGGACGCCGGCACGCTGTCCGGCGGGGAGAAGACCAAGCTGGCGCTGTCGATGCTGATGGTCGGACGCAACAACCTGCTGCTGCTCGACGAGCCGACCAACAACCTCGACCCGTCGAGCCGCGAGTCGGTCGCTGCGGCGCTGTCGGACTGGCCCGGCGCGATCATCCTCGTCAGTCACGACACCGAGTTCGTCGAGCGGCTCGCCCCCACCAAGGTGTTGCTGATGCCCGACGGCGAGGTCGACTACTTCAACGAGAGCTGGCTCGACCTGGTCTCACTCGCCTGACGACGCGGCGCGGGCGTCTCGCCCCGTCGATGTGGTTCGATGGGGGTGATGGCGTCGCCCGACGACGACCCCGGGCTCCCGCTCAAGCTGTGGCCGTGCTCGAACGGCGAGTACCTGCCGCCGCCGCTCGGGGCGCTGCCACGCGAGGCGATGCGGCGGGCGCGTGCCGCAGCCGATTCCGACGCTCGTCGCCACGGATGGTCGCGCCGGCGGTTCCTCACCTCGGCCGCCGGACTGGTCGGTGGGTTGGTGGCGCTGGAGTCGAGCGCGGCCGACCGGGCGCGAGCGCTGGGTGTCGATCGTGGCGGCCGCATCGCCGTACGGCCCGAGACGGTCGGTGACGTCGCCGCCGCCGAGGCGGCGGTGCACGGCGGCCCGGTGGTCGACGTCCAGACCCACTTCCTGGAGAACGTCGACTCGTTCGGATCGGGCTTCCCGCAGGCGGCGTGCGGCGCCGCCGACCCGGCGGACTGCTTCTCGGTCGAGCAGTGGTACGACCTCGTGCTCGGCGGCAGCGACACCGCGGTCGCCGTGATCTCGGCGGTGCCCGTGGTCGGTGAGGCCGACCCGCTGTCGATCGACGCGATGGAGCGCGGCCGCGAGCTGGCCACCCGCCTGTGTGGTGACGGTCGGGTGCTCGTCCAGGGCCACGCCGTTCCCGATGTCGGCCCGCCGGAGGCCGCGCTGGCGGCGATGGCCGACGTCGCCGCCAGCCACGACCTGTGCGCGTGGAAGACGTACACGCACGCCCCGAGCGGCTGGTTCCTCGACGACCACGACGCATCCGCGCCGGCGGTCGGCGCCGGGTTCATCGAGGCGGCACGCGCCACCGGCGTGCCGGTGATCGCCGTGCACAAGGGCCTGTCCGGCGGGAACCCGTACGCCTCACCGATCGATGTCGGCCCGGCCGCCGCGGCCAACCCCGACGTCGCCTTCACCGTCTACCACTCGGGGTTCGAGACCGGCGTGACCGAAGGGGCCTACGACCCCGACGGCGGCGGCGTCGACCGCCTCGTGCGCACCGTGGCCGAGGCCGGCCTGGCGCCGGGTTCGAACGTCTACGCCGAGCTGGGCTCGACGTGGCGCATCCTGATGGGCCGTCCCGACGAAGCGGCGCACGTGCTCGGCAAGCTGCTGGTGGCGTTCGGTCCCGACCGCATCCTGTGGGGAACCGACTCGATCTGGTACGGCTCACCGCAGGACCAGATCGCGATGTTCCGGGCGTTCGAGATCTCGTCCGCGTACCAGGAGCGCTTCGGGTACCCCGCGCTGACGCCCGAAGTCAAGGAACGCATTCTCGCCGGCAACGCCGCCGAGCTGTACGGGCTGACCGTCCCGGCGGCGACGTGCCGCGACGACAGCGACGGCTGGCGGCGCGACAACCGCACGCTCGGGCCGGTGCGACGGCGCGACGTCGTGGCCACGTTCCTGCGTGAGCATCCGTGGATCTCCGCGGCGTGGCGTTGAGTTGCGGCGCATCGGCGGCGCCAGACTGTGACCATGTCCGACACGCCCGCCGGGGGCGCCGACACCATCGTCGGCATCTCCTTCGACGACTCCTTCCGCGCCCAGGAGTTCCTGACCGCCACCTATCGGCTGGTGGCCGCGCACAGCGTCGAGCTGCTCGACGCGGTCACGATCGTCAAGACGGTCGACGGCAAAACGCACGTGCGCGAGACGATCGATCCGCAGGCGGCCACGTCGGCGCTGTCGGGCGGACTGTGGGCGAGCCTGTTCGGACTCATCCTCGCCGGGCCGGTCGGTTGGCTGGCCGGGGCCGTGGTCGGGGCGAGCGCCGGGGCCATCCGCGCCAAGGTGGTCGACCTCGGCCTCCCCGACGAGTGGGTGAAGTGGTTCCGCGACGCGGTGCAGCCGGGCACGGTGACCGTGGTGCTGCTGCTCGGACGGCTCGACCAGACGCTGGTGCTCGACGAGCTCGAGCGGTTCAGCGGCGCCCGCCTCGTCTACGCCAACGTCACCAGCGACTTCGTGCAGCGCATCCGCAGCGCCCTCGACGACCCGTCGACCGGTCCGCTCACGATGGATGAGCCGATGGACGAGGGGCCGATCGACGGGGAGCCGGCGGCGCCGCTCCATGAGGGCGACCCGCTTCCACCTCCCGATCCCGGCTCGCGGGTCGACTGATCCCGTCGGCGCCGGTCAGCCGACGCTGACCGGTTGGGCCTGCGCCTCGCGGCGGACGAGATCGAAGAAGTCGTTGCCCTTGTCGTCGACGACGATGAACGCGGGGAAGTCGACGCACGTCGATCTTCCACACCGCCTCCATGCCGAGCTCCGGGTACTCGAGCACCTCGACGTGCTTGATGTTGTCGAGCGCCAGCCGGGCCGCCGGTCCGCCGATCGAGCCGAGGTAGAAGCCGCCGTGCTCGCGGCACGAGTCGGTGACCTGCTTGGAGCGGTTGCCCTTGGCGAGCATCACCATCGAACCGCCGGCGCTCTGGAACTGGGCGACGTAGCTGTCCATCCGCCCCGCCGTGGTCGGGCCGAACGAACCCGAGGCGTACCCGGCCGGCGTCTTGGCCGGGCCGGCGTAGTACACGCAGTGGTCGCGCAGGTACTGCGGCATCGGCTCGCCGGCGTCGAGGCGCTCCTTGATCTTGGCGTGGGCGATGTCGCGGGCCACCACCATCGGGCCGGTCAGCATCACCCGGGTGCGCACCGGGTACTTCGACAGCTCGGCGAGGATCTCGGGCATCGGCACGCGTGAGGTCGATGCGCACGACCGTGACTTCGGCGCGCATCGTCGTCGAGGTGCTCGTCGGCCACGTCGGGCAGGAACTGCGCCGGATCGCGCTCGAGCTGTTCGAGGAACACGCCCTCGGCCGTGATCTTGCCCAGCGCCTGGCGGTCGGCCGAGCACGACACGGCCATCGCCACCGGGCAGCTCGCCCCGTGACGGGGGAGGCGCACGATGCGCACGTCGTGGCAGAAGTACTTGCCGCCGAACTGGGCGCCGATGCCGGTGCGCCGTGCGCAGCTCGAGCACCTTGGCCTCGAGCTCGATGTCGCGGAAGGCGTGGCCGGCGGGCGAGCCGGCGGTGGGGAGCTGGTCGAGGTAGTGGGTCGAGGCGAGCTTGGCCGTCTCGACGGCGAACTCCGCCGACGTGCCGCCGATCACCACGGCCAGGTGGTACGGCGGGCAGGCGGCCGTGCCGAGCGACTGCATCTTCTCGAACAGCCACGGCAGCAGCGTCGCCTCGTTCAGCAGCGCCTTGGTCTCCTGGAACAGGTACGACTTGTTGGCGCTGCCGCCGCCCTTGGCGATGAACAGGAACTTGTAGGCGTCGCCGTCGGTGGCGGCGATCTTGATCTCGGCCGGGAGGTTGGTGCCGGTGTTGACCTCGTCGTACATCGTCGAGCGGCGCCATCTGGCTGTAGCGCAGGTTGCTCGTGAGGTACGTCTGCTGCACGCCGGCGGCGATCGCTGCCTCGTCGCCGCCGCCGGTGAGCACGTACTGGCCCTTCTTCGCCTTCACGATCGCGGTGCCGGTGTCCTGGCACATCGGCAGCACCCCGCCGGCGGCGATCGACGCGTTCTTCAGCAGGTCGAGGGCGACGAAGCGGTCGTTCGCCGACGCCTCGGGGTCGTCGAGGATGCGCGCAGCTGCGCGAGGTGGCTCGTGCGCAGGAAGTGGGCGATGTCGTGCATCGCCTCGGCGGTCAGCCGGGTGATCGCCTCGGGCTCGACGCGCACGAAGCGTCCGGCCGGCGTGTCGATCGTGTCGACGCCCTCGGTGGTGAGCAGGCGGTACTCGGTCGGCGTCGGGGCCGAGCGGGAGCATCTCGGTGTACTCGACGTCTGGGCTCGACGCTTCGGCCATGCCGTTCACGGTACCGGCCCCGATCGGGGTCGTCCGAGTGTCGGGCGACCCCCCGTCCGGGCGCTCCGCACTCCGACGCGCTCCAACACTCCGTTCAGGAGGGGCGGGGTCGTCAGTGCGGGCGCTGGCGGCCGGGCGGTTCGTTGGCCGGATCGGCCGGCCAACGGTGCTTGGGGTAGCGCCCGGCGAGCTCCTTGCGCACGTCGGTCCACGTGCCGGCCCAGAAGCCGGGCAGATCGGCCGTCACCTGGAGCGGCCGGTCGGCGGGAGACAGCAGGGCCAGGGTCAGCGGCACCCGCCCGCCCGCCACGCTCGGGTGCACCCGGGTGCCGAACACGTCCTGTACCCGCACCGCCGCGGTCGGTCGGTCGGCGGAGTAGTCGATCGGCACCGTCCGGCCGCTCGCCAGGGTCCAGCTCGGCGGCGCCAACTCGTCGAGTCGCCCGGCGAGTGGCCACGGCAGCCGGCGCCGCAGGATCGTCGCCAGGTCGAGGCCGGTGACGTCACGGATCGACGTGGCGTTCACCAGGTGCGGCGCCAGCCAGTCGTCGAGCGTGCGCAGCAGCTCGCCGTCGGAGAGGTCGGGCCACGCGTCGCCGAGCGTCGCCCGCAGCAGGCCGACGCGGGCGCGCACCTGCACGGCGGCGGGCGTCCAGTCGAGCGCGGCGAGCCTCGACCCGCGACACCCGGGCGACGAGTGCGCCCGTCGTTGCGGCTCCCGGTTCCGGCGGCCGCACCTCCTCGTCGAGACGGAGCGCGTCGAGCCGTCGCTCGACGCGAACCACGAGGTCGTCGCGATCGCCGTCCCACTCCAGACGGACGTGCTCGGCGACGTCGTCGAGCACGCCGGCGATCTCGTACGCCTCGACCGCGGCTCCGAGACGGATCCGCGAGCGCGATCGCTTGCCGTCGAGATCGGCGGCGACGAGGAACGGCGCGGACGCCAGCGGGTCGTCGTCGGCGACCCACGCTCCGGCGCCGGTGCGGAGCTGGAACTGCCCGTGGCGGCGGCGGGCGGCGAGCCGGTCCGGGAAGCCGGCGAGCAGCAGCAGCCCGGTGCGGTCCGGGTCGACCGAGTCGAGGTCGAACCGGCAGCCGACGCGCCGGGCGATGTCGGCGGCTCGGTCGCGCACCCGACGCACCGCGGCCCGATCGGCACGGTCGTCGCTGGTGTGCCCGCACACGATCGCCACGCGGAGGGCGAGGTCGGCCGGGAGCGCGTCGGTCCGGCTGCGCAGCACGTCGCGCTCGTCGACGATGGCGGCGAGCACGCACGCCGGGGTGAGTGGGGCGCCGGCGACGATGCGCGCCAGCCGCGGGTGCAGCGGGAGCGGAACCATCGCCCGTCCGACGTCGGTGAGGCGCGGCGCCCGCTCGGCGTCACCCCCCGGCTCGATCGCCCCGAGCAGCGTGAGCAGCTCGAGCGCGGCGCGCCACGCGCGGGTCGGGGGCGGGTCGGCGAAGCGCAGCGCGCCAGGTGGCGCTCCCCATGCGGCGAGCTCGAGGGCGAGTCCGCCGAGGTCGACGTCGAGGATCTCCGCCGTGCGGTGCGCCGGGCGGGTGCCGTGCTCGATGCGCGACCACAGCCGGTAGCACACGCCGGGCTCGGTGCGCCCGGCGCGCCCCGCCCGCTGCTCGGCCGAGTCGCGGCTGATGGCCACCGTGACGAGTCGGGTCATGCCGGTTCCGGTGTCGTGGCGCGGGGCGCGGGCCAGACCGCCGTCGACCACGACGCGCACTCCTTCGACGGTGAGCGACGTCTCGGCGATGTCGGTGGCGAGCACGACGCGGCGGCGACCGGGTGGCGACGGGGCCAGGGCGAGATCCTGCTCCTCGGCGGACAGGGCGCCGGCGAGCAGGCGCACGTCGACCCCGGCCGGAACGGACGCGGTGAGGAGGTCGGCGGTGCGGGTGATCTCGGCGACTCCGGGCAGGAACACGAGCACGTCGCCGGGCGCGTCACGCAACGCCACCTCGACGGCGCTGGCGGCAGCGCGTTCGAGGCGATCGGTGCGTTGGCGCGGCCGCCAGCGCATCTCCACCGGGTGCATCCGCCCGACGCTCGCCAACACCGGGGCCGGTGCGTCATCGACGGCGAGCAGCCGGGCGAAGGCGGCGGTGTCGGCGGTGGCCGACATCGCCAGCACGCGCAGATCGGGCCGCAGCGTCGCCGCCGTGTCGAGCGCCAGGGCGAGGCCGAGGTCGGTGGTGAGGTTCCGCTCGTGGACCTCGTCGAACAGGATGGCCGCGACGCCCGGCAGTTCGGGGTCGTGCTGGAGCCGGCGCGTCAGCACTCCCTCGGTGAGCACCTCCACGCGTGTCGCCGGGCCGACGCGCCGCTCGTCACGGGTCTGGTAGCCGACGAGGCCGCCGACGGCGCCGTCGGTCAGCTGGGCCATCCGCCGCGCCGCGGCGCGCGTCGCCAGGCGGCGCGGTTCGAGCACGACGATGCGGCCGTCGCCGCGCCAGGGCTCGTCGAGCAGGGCGAGCGGCACGAGCGTGGTCTTGCCGGCTCCGGGGGGCGCGCTGATCACGGCGCGGGTGCCGGCCCGGAGCACGTCCCGGAGCGCGGCGATCACTGCGTCTATGTCAGGAAGATCGACCTCACCCGTCGTGTTTCCTGACACAGACGGCCGCTAGGCCAACGCCGGCGTGCCGTGGAACGGGCCGGGGTCGCCGACGAGCGGGATGTCGGGGGCCGACCAGGCCGTCACGGCGACGATCTCGTCCGCCACGGCCCGCCACTCGGTCGGATCCCATCCCTCGGCCGCGGCGGGAACGGTGTTGTCGACCCGGACGAACACGAACGCCGGGAGCTGGGCGAGGCCGAGCTGCTTGACGAACTGGCGGTCGGGATCGACGAACACGAGGAACTCCTCGACGAGCGGACCCATGAACGCCCGGGCGTCGGCCTCGGGCGCGGTCACCACGAAGTTGACCCGTGCGTCCGAGCCGCGGAGCCCTTCGAGGATCCGCCGCGCCGTCGGCAGGATCCACGACGACTCGTTGGTGTACGGATCGAGCACCACACTCGCCAGGTGGAACGTGGTCAGCCACTCCGACAACGGACGCGCCTCGGCGCCGAGCGGCGTGAGCACCAGATCGGGGCGTGGGTCGGTGGCCACGGGGTGCGACGGTAGCAAGCGCACGCGGCCGCCCCCAATGGACACCGGCCCCGTCCCGCTGCGGGCCGGTACGCTCCTGCGAGGTGCACCCGATGGAGCGGCTCCGCTACGTCGCCCGGGCGCGCGGCACCGACCCGGCCGTGCTCGTCGCCGAGACGGCCGAGGCCATCGACAGCCTGCGCCCCGAACCGGCCGATCTCGTGAACCTGTGCCGGCGCCTCGTCGACCGCAACCCGACCTGCGCACCGATGTGGTGGTTCTGCGCCACGTTGCTCGCCGACGTGTCGGCGCTCGATCGATCGTGGGAGCTGGCCGCCGAGATCGAGCACGACCGCACGGCGCTGGAGGTCGCCCACGCCCTGGCGGAAGGCGCCACGGTGGCCACGGTCGGGTACCCCGACATCGCGGCCGACGCGCTCGTGCGTCGCGGCGACCTCACCGTGCTCGCCATCGACGCCGGTGGCGGCGCCCACGCCCTGGTGCGCCGTTGCGACCGCGCCGAGGTCGAGGCCCACCTGGTGCCCGCCGAGTCGGCAATGGCGGCGATCGGTGCGGCCGACGTCATGCTGGTCGAGGCCGACGCCTGTTCCGCCGATCAGGTCGTCGCGGCGATGGGATCGGGCCTCGCCGTGGCCCTCGCCGCGACCGCGCGTACCCCCGTCTGGCTCGTCGCCGGCCGCGGGCGTCGGGTGCCCGAGCCCTATCGCGTGTCGATGGAACGCCTGGCCGGCTGCCGCGCCGGAGGACAGGCGTGGGAGAGCGAGGTCGAGTCGTTCCCGATCTCGTCGCGTCTCCCGCGTCGCCGGACCCCATGGTGTCGTCGACGCCGCCGTCGCGATCGTGGCCGAGTGCCCGTTCGTGCCCGAGCTGATCCCCCCCACATCTGACTGATCGCCAAACCCGTGCTCGGGTGCGAGCGACCGAGCGCCAGCGAGGGAGCGGTCATTCGCTGCGCAGGCAGTTCATGGCGTGGCCGGGGAACGCAATGACGTCGCTTCACGTGCTGCGCCACGGCGCGGCGTGGGCGCGGGCGGCGTCGGCCAGTTGCGTCGCCACCTCCGCCACGTCCCGCCGCCGGCCGTCGAGCAGGCCGACGGTGACGCGCACGAAGTCCCGGTCCGGACGCACGAGGAACGGCCCGCCGGGCGCCACGCCGATGCCCCGCGCGGCGAGGGCCACCACCGCCGAGCGCTCGTCGTCGACCGCCATCCACAGGTTGATCCCGTCGGTGCCGCTGACCGCCACACCCCGATCCGCCAGCACGTCGGTCACCAGCCGGCGCCGTTCGGCGTAGGCGTGGCGGGCGGCGGCCAGCGTGCCCGCTGTGTCCGGGTCGCGGATCAATTCGACGAGCACCGCCTGGAGGATGCGGCTCGACCACCCCGGGCCGAGCAACCGCCGGTTGGCCACGGCCGTCACCACGTCGCCGTCGCCGCCGACCGCGGCCAGGCGCAGATCGGGACCGTGGCTCTTGGAGTAGCTGCGGATGTGCACGGTGCGGTGCGGCCGCCACCGGCCGATGCTCACGAGCGGCGCCGAGGAGATGTCGTTGGCGTGGTCGTCCTCGACCACGAGCGTGTCGAGGCCGCCGACCAGTTCGGCGATCGCGGCGGCCCGCTCACTCGACAGCGCCACCCCGGCCGGGTTGTGGCCGCGAGGCTGAAGCACGAGCGCCGCCGGGACGGCCGTCGGGTCGTCGAACGCCGCCCGCAGCTGGTCGAGACGCGGGCCGTCGGCGTCGAGGTCGACGCCGATCACGTCGCAGTGGAGGCGTTCGAGCAGGTCGATCAGCGGCGGGAACGTCGGGTGCTCGACGACGACCCGGTCACCGAGGCGCAACGCCACCTGGGCGACGCGGTCGAGGGCGTCGAGCGCGCCGTCGACCACCGTGATCGCCTCGGCCGGGAACGGCCACGACGCGTCCAGTTCCTCGGCGAGCGACGGGAGCACCGGGTGGTCGAGGTAGCTCGACGTGAGTGCCTGGCCGCTGACCCGGGCCACGATCGGACGCAGGTCGGGGAGCAGGAGGGGATCGGGCGTGCCCGACGACAGGTCGAGCTCGAAGTGCCCCGGTCCTTCGCTGACCTGGCGGTAGCGCCGCGGACCGCCGGGACCGACGGGGACGCGCACGTACGTGCCGTTGCGGCCACGCGTCTCGATCGCCCCGACAGCGGCGAGGCTGCGCCACGCTTCCGACACGGTGGTGGGCGACACGCCGAGCCGGCGCGACAGGTCGCGCACCGTCGGCAACCGTGTGCCCACGGCGAGCGCATCGGCACTGATCATCCGCCCGATCACTGCGGCGATGCGCCGAGCGGCCCGACCGTCCTGGTCGCGGCGGTGGTCACCGTTGCCGGCGTCCGGCGCCCGCGCCGCCCGCTCGACGGCGTCGACGATGCTCGACGTCGGGTCGCCGCTGCGTCCGCGGCCGCCGTTCGCGTCGGTGGGTCGGGCGGTGGACGGGGGCGTCGGCGGGATCGTGGTCATGGGCGCACGCTGCAGGCGACGGCGGCGCCGCGCCGCTCTGTTACACCCGCGTGAACCGAATGTACGGTGACAATCCGGCTATTGTCCAGCCGCGGGGGTCACATTACGATCCGAGGCAGCCTGGCGGTGGCCTTCGTGTCGCCGCGCTCCACCACCAACGATCGAACCCCGGGGGTCACCGAATGCCCAACATCGTGAAGGCCGCTCTGCTGCAGACCGACTGGGCCGGCAGCAAGGAGGCGATGATCGACAAGCACGAGGAGGCCGCCCGCGAGGCGGCCGCCCAGGGCGCCCAGGTCATGTGCTTCCAGGAGCTGTTCTACGGGCCGTACTTCTGCCAGGTGCAGGACCCGCAGTACTACGACTACACCGAGGCGATCCCCGACGGGCCGACCACCCAGCGCTTCCAGTCCGTGGCCAAGGAGCTCGGCATGGTGATCGTGCTGCCGATGTACGAGATCGTGCAGCCCGGCCTGTACTACAACACCGCCGCCGTCGTCGACGCCGACGGCACCTACCTCGGCAAGTTCCGCAAGCAGCACATCCCCCAGGTCGCCGGATTCTGGGAGAAGTACTA
The DNA here is from genome assembly GCA_963719295.1 of Ilumatobacteraceae bacterium. GTDB lineage: Bacteria > Actinomycetota > Acidimicrobiia > Acidimicrobiales > Ilumatobacteraceae > Desertimonas. Next base: position 120,065 of record CAVRBV010000011.1, on the reverse strand, counting down.
CTTCCGGCCCGGCAACGGCGGCTACCCCGTGTTCGACACGGCGGTCGGCAAGGTCGGCGTGTACATCTGCTACGACCGGCACTTCCCCGAAGGATGGCGGGCGCTCGGGCTGAACGGGGCGAGCATCGTGTTCAACCCGTCGGCGACCAGCCGCGGGCTCTCCGAGTACATCTGGCGGGTCGAGCAGCCGGCGGCCGCCGTGGCCAACATGTACTACGTCGGGGCGATCAACCGCGTCGGCATCGAGGCCGACATCGGCGACGACGACTTCTACGGACAGAGCTACTTCGTCGATCCCGAGGGCAAGTTCGTCGGTGACGTCGGTGACGCCTACAAGCCGGAGCTGATCGTGCGCGACCTCGACATGGACAAGATCAAGCTCGTGCGCGACCGCTGGGCGTTCTACCGCGACCGCCGGCCCGACGCCTACGGCGAGCTGGTCGAGGCCTAGCCATGAACGAAGCGTGCGGTGGTCAGCGAGCGCCAGCGAGCGTCCCGGCGGTCGAGCGGATAGGTGCCCGGAGCGCCAGCGCGAGGGCGCCGGCACGCTCGGCCTGCGTGGCCGGGGAATCGCCATGAACGTGACTCGGACGCTGATCCAGGGCGGCACGGTCGTCGGGGCCACCGGGCGCACGACGGCCGACGTGCTCGTCGACGGCGAGACGATCGCCGCGGTGCTCGTGCCCGGGCAGGCCGACGCGCTCGGCATCTCCGACGCCACGGTGATCGACGCCACCGGCAAGTACGTCGTGCCCGGCGGTGTCGACGTGCACACGCACATGCAGATGCCCTTCGGCGGCACCGAGGCCTCCGACACGTTCGAGACCGGCACCCGCGCCGCGGCGTGGGGCGGCGTCACGACCATCGTCGACTTCGCCGTGCAGAACACCGGCGGGAGCGTGCAGGAGGCGCTGTCGGCGTGGCACCAGAAGGCCGACGGCAACTGCGCCATCGACTACGGCTTCCACCAGATCATCGGCGGCGTCGACGAGGAGTCGCTGAAGGCGATGAGCTACCTCGTCGACAACGAGGGCGTCACCAGCTTCAAGCTGTTCATGGCGTACCCCGGCGTGCTGTACTCCGACGACGGCCAGATCCTGCGGGCGATGCAGACGGCCAACGAGTCCGGGGCGATGATCATGATGCACGCCGAGAACGGCATCGCCATCGACGTGCTCGTCGCCCAGGCGCTCGCCCGCGGCGAGACCGACCCGAAGTACCACGCCTTCACCCGCCCGGCCGAGCTCGAAGGCGAGGCCACCCACCGGGCGATCCAGCTGGCCAAGGTCGCCGGCAACGTGCCGCTGTACATCGTGCACATGTCGGCGTCGGAGGCGCTCGAGGAGGTCGCCGCGGCCCAGCACGAGGGCCAGAACGTCTTCGGCGAGACGTGCCCGCAGTACCTCTACCTGTCGATCGAGGACCAACTCGCCCAGCCCGGCTTCGAAGGGGCGAAGTGGGTGTGCTCGACGCCGCTGCGCTCCAAGCACGAGCACCACTCGCGTGACCTGTGGAAGGGTCTGCGCCTGAACGAGCTGGCGGTGGTATCGACCGACCACTGCCCGTTCTGCTTCAAGGAGCAGAAGGAGATCGGCATCGGGAACTTCGCCAAGATCCCCAACGGCATCGGCGGCGTCGAGCATCGCATGGAGCTGCTGTACCAGGGCGTGGTCAACGGCGAGATCTCGCTCGAGCGCTGGGTCGAGACGTGCGCCACCACGCCGGCGCGCCTGTTCGGCCTCGACACCAAGGGCCAGATCGCGCCGGGGTTCGACGCCGACATCCTGGTGTGGGATCCCGCCGGGCACACGTCGATCGGCGTCGACAAGAAGCACCACATGAACATGGACCACTCGGCGTGGGAGGGCTTCGAGATCGACGGCAAGGTCGACACCGTGCTCAGCCGCGGCGCGGTGATCGTCGAGAACGACACCTACGTCGGCACCAAGGGCCACGGCAAGTACCTCAAGCGCGGCCTGTCCCGCTACCTCCACTGACCCGTTTCCGAGAGGAACAAGATTTCCACAAGCAAAATCGAGCGTGGACGCTCGATTTTCGCGCCCCAGAATCCCGTCCCGGGCGATCCCGGGCCGCGGATGACGACTCGAGGAGGGTCGACGATGAGCACACGCATCTCCCATTGGATCGACGGCAAGGTGGTCGCCGGCACGTCCGGCCGCTCGGGCGTGGTGTTCAACCCGGCGACGGGTGAGCAGGCGGCCGACGTCGACTTCGCCAGCGCCGAGGAGGTCGACGCCGCCGTGGCGTCGGCCAAGGCGGCGTCCGCCGAGTGGCGCTCGACCAGCCTGTCGCGCCGCGCCGAGATCCTGTTCCAGGTGCGCGAGCTCGTCGCCGCGAACCGCAAGGAGATCGCCTCGCTGCTCACCGCCGAGCACGGCAAGGTGCTGAGCGACGCCCTCGGCGAGGTCGCCCGCGGCATCGAGAACATCGAGTTCGCGTGCGGCATCCCCCACCTGCTGAAGGGCGGCTACAGCGAGCAGGCCGCCACCGGCGTCGACGTGTACTCGATCCGCCAGCCGCTCGGCGTCGTCGCCGGCATCACGCCGTTCAACTTCCCGGCGATGGTGCCGATGTGGATGTTCGCCAACGCGATCGCCTGCGGCAACACGTTCGTGCTCAAGCCGAGCGAGAAGGACCCGTCGGCGTCACTGCTGATCGCCGAACTGCTCGCCGCGGCCGGGCTCCCGCCGGGCTGCTTCAACGTGGTGCAGGGCGACAAGGTGGCCGTCGACCGCCTGCTCGAGCACCCCGACATCGACGCCGTGAGCTTCGTCGGCTCGACGCCGATCGCCAAGCACATCTACGAGACGGGCACCGCCAACGGCAAGCGCGTGCAGGCGCTCGGCGGCGCCAAGAACCACATGCTCGTGCTGCCCGACGCCGACCTCGACATGGCCGCCAACGCCGCGGTATCGGCGGGCTACGGCTCGGCCGGCGAGCGGTGCATGGCGATCAGCGTGGTGCTCGCCCACGAGTCGGTGGCCGACGAGCTGGTGGCCAAGATCGCCGAGCGCATCCCCACGATCAAGGTCGGTCCCGGGTCGGAGCCGGACAACGAGATGGGCCCGCTGATCACCGGCGAGCACCGCGACAAGGTGCGCGGCTACGTCGATGCGGCCGGCGACCACGGCGCCACGGTGGTGGTCGACGGCCGCGACGACGTGCCCGGCGAGGGGTTCTTCCTCAAGCCGACGTTGCTCGACCACGTCGAGCCGGGCACGCCCGCCTACGACGACGAGATCTTCGGGCCGGTGCTCAGCGTCAAGCGGGTGGCCAGCTACGAGGAGGGCCTGGCCCTCATCAACGACAACCCGTTCGGCAACGGCACGGCGATCTTCACCCGCGACGGCGGCGCCGCCCGCCAGTTCCAGTTCGACGTCAACGTCGGCATGGTCGGCGTCAACGTGCCGATCCCGGTGCCGGTGAGCTACTACAGCTTCGGCGGCTGGAAGGCGAGCCTCTTCGGCGACACGCACATGTACGGGCCGGAGGGGATCAACTTCTACACCCGCGGCAAGGTCGTCACGAGCCGCTGGCCCGACCCCTCGACCAGCACGATCGACCTCGGCTTCCCCCGAAACCGGTAAGACGTGAACAGGATGTCAGAGGCAGCAGCGAGCGCCAGCGAGCGTCCCGAGGTTCGAGCGGGTAGGCGAGCGGAGCGCCAGCGGAGCGAGCCGGCGCGCCGGCCTGCGTGGCCGGGGAACGCATGAGTTCGGCGTCGTGTTGCAGACGACGCCGCCGTCGGCGCGCGTCGTCGACCTGGCCAAGCGGGCCGAGACGTACGGGTTCGAGTACGTCTGGACGTTCGACAGCCACATCCTGTGGCAGGAGCCGTACGTCATCTACAGCCAGATCCTCGCCGAGACCCGCAACGTGATCGTCGGGCCGATGGTCACCAACCCGGCGACGCGGGACTGGACCGTCACGGCCAGCCTCTACGCCACGCTCAACGAGATGTACGGCAACCGCACGGTGTGCGGCATCGGCCGCGGCGACTCGGCGGTGCGTGTCACCAACGGCAAGCCGACCACCATCGACACGCTCCGCCAGGCGGTGCACGTGATCCGCGAGCTGGCCAACGGCCGCAGCGTCGACTACAAGGGCTCGGCGCTGCGCTTCCCGTGGGCCGATCGCAGCCGCCTCGAGGTGTGGGTCGCCGGGTACGGCCCGCGGGCGCTGGCGCTCGCCGGCGAGGTCGGCGACGGGTTCATCCTGCAGCTCGCCGACCCGCAGATCACCGCCTGGACGATCGGCGCCGTGCGCGACGCCGCGGCCGCGGCCGGTCGCGACCCCGACGAGGTCACGATCTGCGTCGCCGCGCCGGCGTACGTCAGCGACGACCTCGACCACGCGCGCGACCAGTGCCGCTGGTTCGGGGGGATGGTCGGCAACCACGTCGCCGACATCGTCGGGCGCTACGGCAGCGGCGACGACGGAGCGTCGCCCGTGCCCGCCGCGCTCACCGACTACATCAAGGGGCGCCAGGGCTACGACTACAACGAGCACGGCCAGGCGGGCAACTCGCACACCACCTTCGTCCCCGACGAGATCGTCGATCGCTTCTGCCTGCTCGGCCCGGTCAGCGAGCAGATCCGGCGGCTGGAGGAGCTTCGTGAACTGGGTGTGAACCAGTTCGCCATCTACTTGCAACACGACGCCAAGGACGCCACGCTTGCCGCCTACGGCGAACAGGTCATCCCGGTGATGACCGAGCGAGCGCTGGCCAAGCAGTGACGATCCCATCCCGGACGCAAGTGACCTGACGACGGCGAGTCGATGCGCAAGATCATCCTCTTCCTCCTCGCCCTGGTCCTGGTGGCCGCGGTGTGGGAGATCTACAAGTCGCTCGGTCCCGAGACCGGCGGCAAGGTGCTCGGCTGGCGCGTCCTGCCGCGCACCTCGGACAACGCGATGCCGCACGTGTGGACGATGACGGGGCGGCTGTTCGACCCCGAGAGCCGCACCTCGGAGACTCCCATCTGGGTGGTGGTGCTGCGGAGCGCCTGGTACTCGCTGCGCCTCGCCCTGCTGGGGTTCGCCATCGGCGCGTGTCGTCGGGGTGGCGCTGGCGGTGCTGATGGCCCGCTTCGGCGTGGTGCGCCGCGGTCTGCTCCCGTACCTCGTGGTGTCCCAGACCGTCCCGCTGATCGCCCTCGCCCCGCTGGTGGTGAGCTGGGGCGGGCGGATCCACCCCTTCGGGTGGGAGGTGCCGAAGTGGTTGGCGGTGTCGATCCTCGGGTCGTTCCTCGCCTTCTTCCCGGTGTCGATCGGCACCCTGCGCGGCCTCGAGTCGACGTCGGCGACGTCGGTCGAGCTGATGGACAGCTACGCCGCCTCGTGGACGCAGACCCTGCGGCACCTGCGCTTCCCGGCCGCCGTGCCGGCGATGGTGCCGGCGTTCCGGCTCGCCGCGTCGGCGTCGGTGGTCGGCGTCGTGGTCGCCGAGATCTCCACCGGGCTACGCGGCGGCGTCGGCCGGTTGATCATCGAGTACGGCCGTCAGGCGACCGCCGACCCGGCGAAGGTCTACACGGCGGTGTTCGGTGCCGCGGCGCTCGGCCTGGTGATGGCGGGACTCGTGACCCTCGCCGACCACCAGATCATGCACAACCGGGTCCGTCCGGAGGAGGCGTGATGACCGAGCGCGGCGGCCGTCGACGTGGGCACCGAAGGGGCCGCCCGGCGCGAGGCCGTGACCGTGCGCGGTGCCAGCAAGGTGTTCAACGCCGGCAGCAATCGTGCGGTCGAGGCGCTCGTCGACGTGTCGCTCACCGTGCGCGCCGGCGAGTTCGTGTCGCTGATCGGACCGTCCGGGTGCGGCAAGTCGACGCTGCTGCGCCTCATCGCCAACCTCATCGAGCCGAGCTCGGGTGAGGTGGTCGTCAACGGCAAACCGGCCGCCGTCGCCCGCCGCGAACAGGACTACGGCATGGCCTTCCAGCAGGCCGGGCTGTTCGACTGGCGCACGGTCGCCCGCAACGTCGAGCTGCCGCTCGAGCTCAAGGGCTGGGACAAGCGGCGGCGCCGCGAGCGGGCGCTCGAGATGCTGCGCCTCGTCAAGCTCGACGACTTCGCCGAGCACCGGCCGTGGCAGCTGTCCGGCGGCATGCAGCAGCGCGTCGCCATCGCCCGGGCCCTGGCGGCCAACCCGCCGCTGCTGCTGATGGACGAGCCGTTCGGCGCCCTCGACGAGATGACCCGCGAGCACATGCAGGCCGAGCTGTTGCGCATCTGCGCCGAGGCCGAGACCAGCGTGGTGTTCGTGACCCACTCGATCCCCGAAGCGGTGTACCTCTCCGACCGCGTCGTGGTGATGTCGCCGCGGCCGGGTCGGATCACGACGATCGTCGACGTCGACCTCGGCGGCGACCGCAGCGTCGACACCGCGAGAACCCACGCTTCTTCGCCACCATCACCGAGGTGCGCGAGGCGTTGCGCGGGATCGACGTCGACGAGATCGAGCTCGACGCGCCCAGCTCGGCGTGGACGACCGATGACCGCGCGTCATTGCGTTCCCCGGCCACGCAGGCTCCTACGCAGCTGTCGGCCGCTCCTCGGCTGGCGCCTCGTCGCTCGCACGTGGGAGATGATCGCTCGAATGACGGCGCCGCTGCTGGTCGGTGCCGGCGGGCTGGCGGCGCCGGCGCGATCGCGCTCGGCGACCTCGCTGCGCCGCGTCGTTCGCGTGGCGTGGCCACCGATCGTGTTCGGCGTCGCTGTTCGTCGCGGCGTGGGAGGCGGCGGTGAAGGTGTTCGACTGGAAGCCGTACTTCCTGCCGGCGCCGTCGAAGATCTGGCAGGCGTTCGTCGACAACTTCACGCTGATCTGGGGGGCGACCAAGGTGTCCGGCACCAACGCCTTCGTCGGGCTGCTGCTCGGCACCGTGCTCGGGGTGCTGATGAGCTTCCTGCTGATGCGCTTCCGCCTGCTCAACGACATGGTCAGCCCGCTCGCCGTCGCCATCAACGCCATCCCGATCATCGTGCTGGTGTCGGTGTTCAACAACCAGTTCGCCAGCACGTCCGAGGTGCCGCGGCGCCTCATGGTGACGCTGGTCGTCTACTTCATCGTGCTCGTGAACGTCGCCAAGGGACTGCGCGAGGTGCAGTCGACCCACCTCGAGCTGCTGCGGTCGTACGCCGCGTCACCGTTCGAGGTGCTGCGCAAAGCGCGCATCCCCAACGCCGTGCCGTACCTGTTCACCGCGCTCAAGATCGCCGCGCCGGCGGCCGTGATCACGGCGTTCGTCGCCGAGTACTTCGGCGGCTCTCAGAACGGGCTCGGCTACCGCATCACCTCCAACCTCTCCAACTCGAAGAACGCCGTGGCGTGGGCCTACGTGCTCGCCGCCTGCCTGCTCGGCCTGGCGTTCTACCTGATCTCCATCCTCCTGGAGAACCTCACCACCAACCGATGGGGCGCGAGCCCCGGGGGAGACAACACATGAAACAGCGCGTGAAGTTGCTGGGCGTAGGTGCCGCCGGGCTGATGCTCGCCGGCGTGACGTCCTTCGGTGCCTCGGCGAGCACCGCACCGACGGAGCCGGCCGCCGGCGGATCGAGCGCGGCGCCCGCCGCGTGCGACCATGTCGACGACGTCAACCTTCAGCTGCAGTGGTTCTACCAGGGCCAGTTCGCCGGGTACCTCGCGGCGCGAGACAACGGCATCTACGACAAGTACTGCCTCAACGTGAACATCCTCGAAGGCGGCGTCGACATCGTGCCCCAGCAGGTGCTCGCCGACGGCCAGGCCGACTTCGCCATCTCCTGGGTGCCCAAGGCTCTCGCCAGCCGCGAGGCCGGGGCGAACATCGTCGACATCGCCCAGATCTTCCAGCGGTCGGGCACCCTGCAGGTGTCCTTCGCCGACAAGGGGATCACGACCCCGGCCGACTTCAAGGGCAAGAACATCGGCAACTGGGGCTTCGGCAACGAGTTCGAGATCTTCGCCGCCCTCAGCCAGGCCGGCCTCGACCCGGCCACCGACGTCAACCTCGTGCAGCAGCAGTTCGACATGACCGGCCTGCTCGACGGCTCGATCGACGCCGCCGAGGCGATGACCTACAACGAGTACGCCCAGGTGCTCGAGGCCGAGAACCCCGACACCGGCGAGCTGTACCAGCCCTCCGACTTCAACGCCATCTCCTACGAGGAGGTCGGCGTCGGCATGCTGCAGGACGCGATCTGGGCCGACGGCGAGCGCCTGTCGGACCCGGCCTACCAGGACATCGCCACGCGGTTCGTCGCCGCGTCGATCGAGGGCTGGGCCTGGGTCCGCGACAACCCGGAGGACGCCGCCGCACTCGTGGTCGCCGACGGGTCGCAGCTCGGCGCCAGCCACCAGCTGTGGCAGGTCAACGAGATCAACAAGTTGATCTGGCCGTCGCCGGACGGCATCGGCATGATCGACGCCGACGCGTGGAATCGCACGGTCGACATCGCCATGACCGCCAAGAACCTCGAGGGGGCGACGGTGCTGACCGCCCAGCCGACCGACGGGGCCTACACCAACGACATCGTGACCGCCGCGCTCGCGCTGGTGGGTAGCGGCGTCGACACCACCGGTGCCGACTTCACGCCGCTCGAGGTCACGCTGAGCGCCGGCGGCAACTGACGTAACCCCGCGGACCTCGCCACCGTCTCTGTGTCAGGAAACACGACGCCCGACGTCGTGTTTCCTGACACAGACGAGACTCAGTTGACAGCCGGTTTGGCGTAGCGCACGACGATGCGCGGCCGGTTGGCCACCGCGGCGGCCGCCGCCGGATTGGCGGCGACGACGCGCTCGATGTAGCGGCGCACGCGCGCCGCCGGATCCTGGCGGTAGAACGCGGCGAACACCTCGTAGAGGTCGGGCATCTGCTCGGCCAGATCAACAGAGCGGGTGAAGAAGGTCTCGGTCACCACCGAGAAGAACTCGCCCGGGTTGGTGCCGCCGTAGTCGCGCAGGATCCGCCCGGCGCGTGCCCTTGCGCAGCTCGTGGTAGCGGCGCGTGCACACCTCGACCCAACGGTCGATGTCGTCGTCGCCGGCGAGGTGCGGCGTGCCGTCGAGCACGCCGTCGAGCATGTCGATCTTGTGGGCCATCTCGTGCAGCACGACGTCGCGGCCGTTGCGCATCTGACCGGCTTCGCGCCGGGCGGCGCGCCACGACACCATCACCGGACCGTCGTCGTGGTGCGCCTCGCCGTCGACGTCCATCGGCTCGCCGTTGACGGTGCCGCTGATCGGGCCGGCGCTGTTGGCGCGCTGGGTCATCGAGCCCGAACGCACGATGATGGTGCCGACGGCGTCGTACCACGACTCGTCGAGCCCGAGGATCAGCAGGCAGGCGTGTCCGGCGAGCACGGCGCGCACCTCGTCGGTGAGCTCGAAGCCGCGGGCGGCCTCGACGCGCTTGGTGCGCAGGAACCAATCGGCCAGCTCGCCGAGGCGGGCGCGTTCGGCGCTCCTCGAGCAGCCGCCACTGCGCCGAGCGCGCCTCGAGCAGGTCCTCCCAACCGTCGGGAAGGCCGGGGCGGGCGGAGCGGCGCCGGAATGCCATCGCGGCCATTCAATCGCCGCCCGGCCCGATCGCCGGGCGACGCTTCACGACGACGGTCGGCTCAGGTGGCGGCGTAGCGGTCGGTCACCGCCAAGGCCTCGTCGATGACCGCCAGGCCCTCGCGGATGTCGTCGTCGCTGATCGTCAGCGGTGGCACGACGTGCGTGCGGTTGAAGTGGGTGAACGGCCACACGCCTCGCTGCTTGCACGCGGCGGCGAACTCGGCCATCGGGGCGGCGTCGGGTCCCGACGCGTTGTACGGCACGAGCGGCTCTCGTGTCGCCCGGTCGCGCACCAGCTCGATCGCCCAGAACACGCCGAGACCGCGCACCTCGCCGACGCTCGGGTGCTTGGCGGCGATCTCGGCGAGGGCCGGCGCGACGACGTCGGCGCCGAGGTGGCGGGCGTGCTCGACGATGCCCTCCTCGGAGAAGATGTTGATGCTCGCCACGGCGGCGGCGCAGGCGAGCGGGTGCCCGGAGTAGGTGAGCCCGCCGGGGTACGGACGGGTGGCGAACGTGTCGGCGATGGCGTCGCTGATCACGACACCGCCGAGGGGCACGTACCCCGAGTTGACGCCCTTGGCGAAGGCGATCAGGTCGGGCGTGACGCCCCAGTGGTCGACGGCGAACCACTCGCCGCAACGGCCGAAGCCGGCCATCACCTCGTCGACGATCATCACGATGCCGTGCTCGTCGCACAGCCGGCGCACGCCGGCGAGGTAGCCGTCCGGGGGCACGAGGATGCCGTTCGTGCCGACCACCGTCTCGAGCAGGATGGCGGCGATCGTGTGCCCACCCTCGACCATGATCACGTCGGCGAGATGCCCGAGGGCGCGCTCGCACTCCTCGGCGTCGTCGGCGGCATGGAACGCCGAGCGGTAGGTGTACGGACCCCAGAACTTCACCACGCCGGGTATGCCCGGCTCGCTCGGCCAGCGACGGGGATCACCGGTGAGCGTGATCGCACCGCCGGTGGCGCCGTGGTAGCTGCGGTAGGTGGTGAGCACCTTCTGTCGCCCGGTGTGCCCGTGGGCCATACGCAGGGCGTTCTCGGTGGCCTCCGCCCCGCCGTTGGTGAAGAACACCTTGTTCAGCGACCCCGGCGCCAGCTCGGCGATCAGCCGGGCCGCTTCGCTGCGGGCGTCGTTGGCGAAGATCGGGGCGACCGTGCACAGCTTGTCGGCCTGCTCCTTGATCGCTGCCACGAGCTTGGGGTGCTGGTGGCCGATGTTCATGTTGACGAGCTGGCTGGCGAAGTCGAGATAGGTGCGTCCGGCCTCGTCCCAGAACCGTGCCCCCGACGCGCCGGCGATGACGACCGGGTCGAGCGTGGCCTGCGCCGACCACGAGTGGAACACGTGGGCGCGGTCGTCCCGGTACGCGGCCGAGCGGTCGTCGGCCGCCGCGGCGGCGGGCGGGGGAGCGGTGGTGGTGTCGACAGCGGCGCTCACTGGTGCACCGTGCCCCCGCGTCCGTCGCCAACGGGGGCCGACTCGACGGCGCACCCGTGAGCGCTGCGCGCCGTGATGTTGATTCGCTCGCTTCGCTCGCTCATGAGGACCGATGGTATTCGATACCGCCGGTGGTGAACAGAACGCGCTTTGTGACCGTATGAAGTTCTGTGAGCGAACGAGTCTTCGAGCGAGCGAGCCAGCAGACACGGTCTTCGGCTCGTTGGTGCACCATCGCCGGCTTCGGCTCATCGCACGGATTGACGGTGCGCCGATGAGCGCGACCGATCGTCCCACTACCGTGGCCGTCCATGGGCGAGATGATCGAGTTCGCGAGCAACGGCGGCACCTGCACCGGCTACCTGAGCGACGGCGGAGGGCCGGGCGTGGTCGTCATCCAGGAGTGGTGGGGCCTGGTGCCGCACATCAAGGACGTGACCGACCGCTTCGGCGACGCCGGGTTCACGGCGCTCGCACCGGACCTGTACCACGGCGACGCCACCACCGAACCCGACGGCGCCGGCAAGCTGATGATGGCGCTCAACCTCCACGAGGCGGCCCGCGACATGTCCGGCGCCGTCGACGTGGTGGTCGAGCGCTCGGCCAACCCCCGCGTGGGAGTCGTCGGCTATTGCATGGGCGGCGGCCTGGCGCTGGTGCTCGCCACCACCCGCCCCGATGCCGTCAAGGCGTGTGCGCCGTACTACGGGTTGATCCCGTGGGCCTCGGCCCAGCCGGACTGGTCGAAGCTCGAGGCGAAGGTGGTCGGCGAGTACGCCGCCCTCGACCACAGCTTCACCCCGGAGATGGCGGCGCAGTTCGAGGCGATGCTGCGCGGGCCTCGGCAAGGACGTCACGCTGCACGTGCACGAGGGGGCCGACCACGCGTTCTTCAACGACGCCCGCCCCGAGGTGTACAACGCCGAGGCCTCGCTCGAGGCGTGGGAGCGCACGCTCGCCCTCTTCCGCGAGCAGCTCACCCCCCAGCCCTGACGAGGCCGGGCGGCCCGCGTTCGTGGGGTCGGGCGGGGGGCACTAGCTTCGGGGGATGCGCAAGACCTTGCTTTCCTCCGTCGTCGCCGTGTCCGTCCTCGGGATCGGGATCACGGCCGGATCCCTGCACGCCGCCAACGACACCCCGACCACGCCCGAAGGCCACCCCGACGACCACCAACCCGCTCGACCTGCTGACCAGCCTCGGGCTCACCAACGAGCAGATCGGCTGTCTCGTCGCCAACGGCGCCAACCTCGACAGCGAGGACATCGGTCAGGTGATGCAGCTGATGACCACGTGCGGCATCGACCTGATGGACCTGATGGCGGTCGCCGAGTCCGGCGGCATCACGGGGGACACCTCCGTCGCCGCGCCGACCACCGCCGCCGTGGCGGGCGTGCCCACGACGGGCTCGGCCAGCTCGGTGCTCGATCAGCTCGGCCTCACCCAGACGGTGCTGTCGTGCGTGCTCACCGGCCTGCCCAACACGACCGCCGGCGACGACGACGCCGCCCTGAAGCTGCTGCAGTCGTGCGGTGGCTCGCTCGACGCGCTGCTCGTGGCCGCCCTCTCGATCGCTTCGGCCGAGGGAACCTCGGTCACGCCTGGCGTGCCGACCACCGTGGCCGGCGCACCGGTGACGGTGGCCGGGACCGCCACCACCCTGGGATCGGACAACGGACTGGTCGACCTGCTCCAGCAGCAGCTCACCTCGATGGGCATCACGCTCACCGACGAGCAGGCGCAGTGCATCGTCGACAACATGGCCGGCGTCGACACGAACGACCTGACCGCGATGGCCGGACTGCTCACCCAGTGCGGCGTGTCGTTCTGAGCGCCGCCGACCCCGCCGCTCGCCGACCCGGCGCACACCCGAAGGGACACTGATCGTTGGACACTCCGAGCACCGAGCGAATCCGCAACGTCGCCCTGGTGGGACACAGTGGCACCGGCAAGACGACGCTCGTCGAGGCGCTCCTGCACCGGGCCGGGGTGGTGGTGCGCCAGGGCAGCACCGACGACGGCTCGACGGTGTGCGACACCGAGCCCGAGGAGGTCAAGCGCAAGATGTCGCTGTCGGTGGCGATCGCCCCGTTCGACTGGACCGCTTCCGACGGTGAGACCTACAAGGTCAACGTCATCGACACGCCCGGTTACGCCGACTTCGCCGGCGAGCTCGAGGCCGCGCTCTCCGTGGCCGACCTCGCCCTCGTCGTGGTCAGCGCGGTCGACGGCGTCGAGGTCGGCACGGAGGTCGCCTGGCAGGCTGCCGCGGCCGCCGGGATCCCCCGATTGGTGTTCGTCAACAAGGAGGACAAGCAGCGCGCCGACTTCCACGTCGTGCTCGATCAGCTGCGCTCGACGTTCGGCAGCGGCTTCGTCCCGCTCGAGCTGCCGATCGGTGAGGAAGCCGAGCTGCACGGCGTCGCCGACGTGCTGAGCGACCAGGGCCTCGAGTACGACCCGGACGGCCACCACCACGTCGCCGCGATCCCCGACGACGTCGCCGCCGAAGAGCACGCGCTCCACGACCAGGTGGTGGAGGAGATCGTGAGCGGCGACGACGACCAGCTCGAGCGCTATCTGTCGGGCGAGGTGCCGACGCCCGAGGAGCTCGAGCGCACGCTCGCCCACGAGGTGCGCGACTGCGTCGAGTTCCCGGTGCTCCTCGGCTCGGCGATCACCGGGGTCGGGGTCGACCGTCTCGCCGACTACATCTGCGAGCTCGGGCCCTCGCCCGCCGATCGGCCGGTCAGCGTGGTGGCGGGGGGCGAGACGGTGCCGGTGCCCGCCGACGCCGATGGCCACGCCGTCGCCTACGTGTTCAAGACCGTCGCCGACCCGTTCCTCGGCCAGGTGTCGCTGTTCAAGGTGCTCTCGGGCACGCTCGAGAGCGACGCCCGGCTGGTCAACACGCAGACGTCGTCCGACGAGCGCTTGCACTCGTTGTTCCACGTGCGCGGGCGCGACCACGTCACCGTCAACCGCATCGTCGCCGGTGACATCGGCGGCGTGGCCAAGCTGGCCAACACGCCCACCGGCACGACGCTGTCCGCGCCCGGCCGCCCCGTTCACGTCGCCGCCGCCCCGTCGTTCGTGCCCAACTACGGCTTGGCCCTCGAACCGGTCACGCAGTCCGACGACGACAAGCTGTCGGCGGCCCTGACCCGCCTGTGCAGCGAGGATCCGACGCTGGCGGTCGACCGCTCGGAGGAGACCCACCAGACCGTGCTGCGCGGGCTCGGCGACATGCACCTCGCCGTCGCCCTCGAGCGGTTGGCGCGCAAGTTCGGCGTCCACGTCGACACGAGCGACGTCGCCGTCGCCTACCGCGAGACCATCGCCAGCCGCGCCGAGGCCGAGGGCAAGGTGAAGAAGCAGAGCGGCGGGCACGGCCAGTATGCGGTCGCCAACCTCCGCGTCGAGCCGGTGGCCCGCGGCGAGGGCAGCCGCTTCGTCGACTCGATCGTCGGCGGAGCGATCCCGCGCCAGTTCATCCCGGCCGTGGAGCGCGGCGTCGACGAGGCGATGACGACGGGCGGGGCGTTCGGCTTCCCCGTGGTCGACGTCAAGGTGGAGTGCTTCGACGGCAAGTTCCACTCCGTCGACTCGTCCGAGATGGCGTTCCGGACCGCCGCCGCCAGCGGCCTGCGCGAAGCGCTCGCCAAGGCCGACCCGGTCATCCTCGAGCCGGTGTCGCAGTTGACGGATCACGGTGCCCGACGGCTACCAGGGCGAGGTGCTCGGCGACCTCAACGCCCGGCGCGGGCGGGTCGTGTCGAGCACCTCGACCGGAGACGGGATGCACGAGATCGTGGCCACCGCACCGTCCGCCGAGATCCAGCGCTACGCGATCATCCTGCGCTCGATGACCGGTGGGCGCGGGCGCTTCGAAGCGGTCCACGACCACTACGACGTGCTGCCCCGTCACCTCGAGGACGGCGTCAAGAAGGCCCAGGCGCCGCCCACAAGTAGCGTTTCGACCTCGCTCGCGCTCGCGCTCCGCTCGGTCGAGCTTGTGGAGCGGCTGCGCCGCACCCAGCTGCTGGCGGCGGCGAGCAAGCTCGCCTGTGCCGCCGCACCGGGGGGCTACCGCCCCCCAGACCCCCCGACGGGGACGTACCGCGACAGGGGCGCCGACCGGATCCGGCACCGTCGCGGGCTCAGGCGCGGTCGAGGAGGCGGCGGGCGATGACGCGGAGGCACAGCGTCTCGTCGGCGCCCTCGAAGATCGACAGCACGCGGGCGTCGACGAACAGCCGGCTGGCGGGGTACTCCTCGGCGTAGCCGAACCCGCCGTGGATCTGCATCGCCTCGCGGGTCACCCACTCGGCGGCTCGGCAGGCGTATGCCTTGACCATGCTCGCCTCGGTGGCGCCACCGCCGGCGGCCATCAGGCGGGCGACGTGGTAGGCGCTCTGACGTGAGGCCTGCACGAGCACGACCATCCGTCCGAGCTTGGCGCGGGTGAGCTCGTAGTCGACGACGCGGGCGCCGAACACCGTGCGCTCGCGGGCGTAGTCGAGGGCGGCGTCGTACGCCGCCTGCATCACCCCGACGGCGCGCGCCGCGGTCTGCAGCCGTCCGTTCTCGAAGCCCTCCATCTGCAGGTAGAAGCCGCGGCCGAGGCCGGCGTCGCCTCCGATGAGGTGGTCGGCGGGCACCCACCAGTCCTCCAGCGCCACCTCGTAGCTGTGCATGCCGCGGTACCCGATCGTGTCGATGGGCCGCCCCGAGATGCGCCCGACCCGGCCGTCGACCGCGTCCTGCGTGAATTCGAACCCGTGGCCGTCACCCTGGGGCTTGGGCACGACGAACAGGCTCAGCCCGCGGTGCGCCTTCGAGCGATCGGGGTCGGTGCGGGCGAGCAGCATCAGCACGTCGGCTCGAGCGGCGAACGTGCACCACGTCTTCACCCCGTTGATCGCCCACCCGGCGACGCCACCGGGACCCGGCGCCGGCGTGGCCGTGACGGTGAGGCCGGCGACGTCGCTGCCGAAGTCCGGCTCGGTGACGGCCACCGCCACCATCGCCTCGGCCGACGCCAGTTTCGGCAGCCAGTGCTGCTTCTGCTCTTCCGTGCCGCCCTTCACGAGGGCGCGGGTGAGGATCTCGGGTCGGGTGATCAGGGAGCCGCCGATGCCGAGGCTGGCGCGGCTGAGCTCCTCGGTGGCGACGACCATCGCCAGGTACTCGTCCTGGCCGCCCTCGGAGAACCCGCCGTAGGCCGAGGGCACCGACAGGCCGAAGGCGCCGAGCTCGGCGACGCCGCGGATGATCTCCTCGGGCACGTCGCCGTTCGTGCGGTGCACGTGCTCGGCGTGCGGTCGCACGACGTTGGTGGCGAAGGCACGAAAGGTGTCCTGCACCATCTCCATGTCGTCGTCGAGGTGGCGGGCTCCGGGCAACTCGGCGAGCGCGGCGAGTCGGGCCGGGTCACGGTGGCGGGCCAGGGTCTCGCGATCGGCCGCGGTGAAGGTGTCGTCACCCCAGAGGTGCTCGCGCCCGATGCGGCGGGCGATCAGGTCGTGGGCGCAATCGGCGGCGAACGCCGCGGCGATCTCGCCCTCGGTCTCGCCGCGGGCGCCGTACGCGAGCAGCACTCGGGCCATCGTCGCGGCCGACGCGGCATGGGCGAGGTCGTAGGCCAGGGTCTGGCCGGCATCCGGCCCGCCGAGCTCGGCGAGTCGCGCCGTGGCGCGACCGACCGCCGCCTCGCTGGCGTCGACGAGGGCGGTGACGGCGGTGAGGTCGGTAGGAGCCGGCGACATCGAGTCGAAGCTACTCGTGGGTAACCCCGCTGGCCGCACGGGCGGCCTGCTCGACCCGGTCGTGGTACTGGC
Source organism: Ilumatobacteraceae bacterium (assembly GCA_963719295.1). Taxonomy (GTDB): domain Bacteria; phylum Actinomycetota; class Acidimicrobiia; order Acidimicrobiales; family Ilumatobacteraceae; genus Desertimonas. Next base: position 103,205 of record CAVRBV010000011.1, on the reverse strand, counting down.
GCCACCGGTCGGCGTCGAGCAGCGCCATGTTGTCGTTGCCGAGGCGCAAGCCGACGGCGCCGTCGATCAGCTCGCGCACGATGTCGGCCTGGCCGGCGTGACGGGCGGTCTCGGTCGATCATGTGCACGAGGATGCGGTGCAGCGTCACGTCGCAGACGTCCTTGGGCCACCACGGCACCCGCCCGGCGGCATCGAGGTCGAGGGCGCTCGATCGTGGCGTCGGAGTGCGCCCAGGCCCGGTGGTACAGCCCGACGATGTCGCCACGAGACTCGTCCGGCGTGGCGAACATGTCGGCGTTGGGCTCGACGTCCTCGTCGAACCACGGCAACGGGTCGGGAACGGGCGCCCGAAGGTGTCCCCGAAGTACCCGGCCTCGACGCGCGCGACGTGCTTGACGATCCCGAGCAGGTTGGTGCCGGTCGGCACCAAGGGCCGGCGAACGTCGTACTCCGACAGCCCATCGAGCTTCCACAGCAGCGCCTCGCGTGACGACTGCAGGTAGCGGTGCAGGGTGGCCTTGGGGTCGAGGTCCGGCATCGCCCCAGTGTTGCAGGCGTTCGCCGCCGGACGGGATCCGTCGCTACGACAACGAGGGCGCCAGGGCGGCGTCGAGGAGCGGCTCGAGCAGTTCGGCCATGGCGACGGTGATGTGCGTCTCGTCGCGCATCACGAGCACGTTGCCGACGACGGTGGGACACGTGGTGGTCGTGCAGAACCAGTCGGTGGTGTCGACGAAGCGCACCCCGTGGGCGCGGGCCGCGGCGACCTCGGCCGAGATCCGGTCGGGTCGGATCGCGTCGTCGCGCGCCGTGGCGCAGGCCGAGGTGTCGTCGAGGTGTCCCGACAGGCAGGCCGGCGGGTCGACCGTGCTCGCCGGGTTGTCGCCGATCACCACCACGTGGGCTGACGCGTCGGCGAGCCGCCCGATCGTCTCGTCGGCGCCGGCCGCCCACTCCTCGGCGTCGGCGGGGTACTGCGTGTAGGAGTTCGCCGCCACGACGAGGTCCGGCTGGTGCTCGGCGATCCAGTCGATCGCCCGGTCGCGGTACGGCGGGCAGGTGAAGTGCAGGTTGGGCGTCGGCACGTTCACGGCGGCCACCGGGCATCCACCCTTGATCAGGATCACGAGCCGATAGCCGCGCGCCAGGGCGATCTGCTGCAGCGGCTCGAACCACTGCACCGCGTGGGAGTCGCCGTACAGCAGGATCGTGCGGGCGGAGTCCTGCACGCCGTACTCGCACGGCTGCAGGCGGGGGTTGACGCCGGCGTTCACGCATCCGTCGTCGTACGGCGCCGAGCGGTCACGGGCCGCAGCGAGCGGCGGATCGAGGTTGCTCGGCACCGCCGCCGGGCCCGACGACGACTGCAGCGCCCGTTGCGTCGATGCGACGAGCGCGGCGAGTCGACCGCTCGGCGGGTCGGGCGTGGCCAGGGTCGTCGGCGTCACCCCGGTCGCGGCGATCGTGGTGACACTGCTGATCGTGGTCGTGGTGGCGGCGACCGTGGTGGTCGGTGCCGCTGCCGCAGCGACGGCCGCGCCAGCGGCGAGATCGGGCGCGGCCGCGGTGACACCGCCGTCGAGGGCGCCGACCGACGAGCGCAGCTGCACGCCGAGGCCGACGGTGCACCGCGCACAGGGCAGCGCCGAGCGCCAGCGAGAGCGCCGGGCGGGCCGACAGCGTGCGGGCGTGGCGCACCGGGTCCTCGACGAAGCGCACCGACGCGGCCGACAGCGCCACGGCCACGCCGACCAGCACGATCCGTTCCGGCCACGTGAGTGGGCCCCAGCGGGCTTGCGCCAGCACCAGCAGCGGCCAGTGCCAGAGGTACAGGGCGAACGAGTGGCGGCCGAGCCACTGCAACGACCGGACCCGCAGGACGCGGAGGGGTGCCCACGACACGGTCATCGGCGCCGTGCCCGACACGATCACCGCCATCGTGGCGAGCACCGGCAGCAGCACGGCCCGCCCCGGCCAGGGCACCGACTCGTCGAGCGCCGAGCAGGCGACCACGATCCCGGCCAGACCGACCCACCCGAGCGCGGCGCGCAACGGTGCGGACAGCCGGAGCACCGCGCCGGCGGCGACGGCCAGCCCGGCGCCGCCGAGGAGCTCGCCCATGCGCGCCGGCAGGAGGAAGAACGCCCACGACGGGTGTTGGTCGGTGAGCCACATCCCGGCGCACGAAGCCGATCGCGGCGAGCGCGATCACGGTGACGGCGAGCAGCCGGCGGTACTGCGCCGGCCGGCGGGTGAGCAGCACCAGCAGCGCCGGCCAGAGGAGGTAGAACTGCTCCTCGACCGCGAGCGACCAGTAGTGCAGGAGCGGCGACGGGTTGGTGGCGCCGAGCTGGGCGCCGAAGTAGTCGCCGAGGCGGTGGGCGAACACGAAGTTGATGGTGAACGTGCCGGCGCCGATGGCGTCGGCGCCGAGCGCCGGTAGGGCGAGCGGCGCCAGCACGCTGTGCGCGAGCACCACGGTGACGACCACCGTCAGCGTGGCAGCGGGCAGGATGCGCCGAGCCCGGCGGGCCCAGAACCGCTGCCGCGACACCGTGCCCGTCGTCGCCAGCTCGGCGAGCAGCAGGCGCGTGATCAGGAAGCCGGACACGACGAAGAACACGTCGACGCCGACGAAGCCGCCTCGCACGCCCGGGAGGCGCAGCGTGGTACAGCACCACCGCGAGCACGGCGATCGCGCGCAGCCCCTCGATGTCGGGCCGGAAGTCGGTGTCGGCGTGGCCGGCGAGGGCACGGCGGACCATCCGGCGTCGGCCCGTCGGCGAGGGGCCGTCGCGCGGTTCGCCCGGCGGACGGCGCTCGAGGGGTCGCCGCTGGAGGGGCGACGGACGCTGCGGGTGCTCCGGCGCGGCGGGACGCGCTGGCGCAGGGTGCCGCGTCTGCATGTCGCAGCCAAGGTAGTCGTGGCCGCGCGACGGGCCGCGGATGCGTCGGCGAACTGACTCGCGCGTGCGTACAGTTCGCCGCCGTGCCGGACCATTCGACCCGCATCGCCGTCTACTGCGGCTCCAACCCCGGGCGCGACGAGCGCTTCCTGGCCGCCGCCACAGCCCTCGGCACGGCCCTCGCCGGCGCCGGCCACGAGGTCGTGTACGGCGGTGGGCACGTCGGGTTGATGGGGGCGGTCGCCGACGCCGCCCTGGCGGCGGGCGGCTCGGTCACCGGCGTGATCACCGATCAACTCGTGGCGCTCGGAGATCGCCCACCCTCGCCTGACCACGCTCGAGATCGTCGCCTCGATGCACGAGCGCAAGGCGCGCATGACCGAGCTGGCCGACGCCGTGGTGGTCCTGCCCGGTGGCTTCGGCACCCTCGACGAGGCGTTCGAGGTGCTCACGTGGAACCAGCTCGGCATCGTGGCGGTGCCGGTGGTGTTCCTCGACGTCGGCGACTTCTACCGCGACCTGTTCGCGTTCCTCGACCGGGCGGCCGAGTCGGGGCTGCTGCGCCCGGCCCATCGCGCCATGGCGCAGACGGCCAGCTCGGTGGACGAGGCCGTGCGCCTCGTCGGCGATCCGGCGCCGCCGACCGCCCCGAAGTGGCTCGATCACGACCGCGCCTGACCCCTCAGCGGGTGCACCGTTTGTAGCGTGCGAGCGACGAGGCGCCAGCCGAGGAGCGGCCAGCAACTGCGCAGGCAGTTCATAGCGTGGCCGGGGAACGCAGTCAAGGGCCGTGGCTCGCTCGGTTCGGCCGGATCGTGTAGCAAGGAAGGGTGAGCTCGGAGCCGGCGCGGCAGTACCTCGACCCGAGCCCGCGCTTCCAGCCCGGCGAGCTGCCGCCGATCGTGCGCGACCCGTCGCGACCGATCGCCCGCAAGCCGTTCAAGCCGGTGCGACTCGGCGTCAAGACGCTCCTGTTGGCCGTCGCCCTCTACTTCTTCGTCCTGCCGCTGATCCCCGGGTACCGCAAGGCCGCCGGCGACCTCGTCACCGTGAACCCGCTCCTGCTCGTCAGCGGGCTCGCACTGCAGGTCGGGGCGTGGTGGGCCTACTCGCTGCTCACCCGCTCGGCGCTGGGCGAGGCGGGCCAGACGATCTCGCGGATGCGCATGTTCCGCATCCAGATGAGCACCAAAGCACTGTCGAACGTGGTGCCCGGCGGCAGCGCCGCCGGCTCGGCGCTCGGGTACCGCCTGATGACGCTGTCGGGGATCAAGGGCGCCGACGCCGGCTTCGCCCTCGGCACCGCCGGAATCGGCTCGGCCGTGGTGCTCAACCTGATCTTCTGGTTCGCGCCTGATGGTCTCGATCCCGATGTACGGCGTCAACCCGCTCTACACGGTCGGCGCTCTCGCCGGTGTCGTCGTGATGCTCTTCGCCGTGGCCCTGGTCGCCGGGCTGGTGCACGGGCAGGGTCGCGCCGAGCGCATCGTGCAGTGGTTCGCCGTCAAGCTGCACTTCGACGGGGCGGGGGTGGCCGCGGCGCTGCGCCAGGTCGGCGTGCGGATGGAGGAGCTGATCGACGACAAGCAGCTGCTGAAGAAGGTGGTGCTGTGGGCGACGGTGAACTGGCTGCTCGACGCGGCGTCGCTGTGGGTGATGTTGGAGGCGTTCCGCACCACGGGTCATCCGCTCGAGCCGGTGGCGCTGCTCGTCACGTTCGGCCTGGCGAACGTGATGGCGGTGATCCCGATCACGCCGAGCGGCCTCGGCATCGTCGACGCCGTCTACATCCCGTTGCTCGTCAGCTTCGGGCTGACGCGCTCCAACGCCGCGCTCGGCGTCGCCTCGTACCGGTTGATGCAGGTGTTCCTGCCGATCCTGGTCGGCGCCTTCTTCTACACGACGCTGCGCTACGGCCCGTGGAGCATCGAGCGGCGCGATCGCCTGACGCGGCTGCGCGTCCTCGCCCAGGGCGTACCGCGAGGACGGCGAGTCGAAGGTCGACTTCCTCATGCGGGCGTGGCCGAAGCCGCCGCCGAGCGAGCACACGCCAGCCCCCGGCGCCGCGGCCGGCGGCGACGACGCGCGCCGACCGACGCCACCACGTCCAACGGCGACGGCCAGGGTGACACGCCCGGGCCGCTCGCCGGCGACAGTGAGGCGAGCTCGCGGGCGCAGACCTAGGGTTCGGAGCATGACCGTGCACGAGCGGCCGTTCGGCCGCTACCTCGAGGACTTCGTCGTCGGCGACGTCTACCGGCACTGGCCGGGCAAGACGATCACCGAGTACGACGACCACCTCTTCTGCATGATCACGATGAACCACCACCCGCTGCACACGAACGACTGGTTCGCGGCGCAGAGCCGTGCAGGGCCGCAACGTGGTGGTCGGCAACCTCGTCTACTCCGTCGTGCTGGGGATGAGCGTGCCCGACGTGAGCGGATCGGCCATCGCCAACCTCGAGGTGGAGACGTTGCAGCACAAGTCGCCGACGTTCCACGGCGACACCATCCACGCCGAGACGCGCGTGCTCGACGTCAAGGAGTCGGCATCTCGTCCCGACCGCGGCGTGGTGACGGTGGAGTCGAAGGGCTTCAACCAGGACGGCGAGGAGGTGTGCTACTTCCGTCGCCGGGTGATGGTGTGGAAGCGCGACGCCGCGCCGGGCCGACCGCGCCCCTACGACGTCGACGCGGCCTGGGAGTAGACGACCGACGGCCGTGATCGATCCCGCCGCCGTCCTCGCCTGGGGCGGGCCGCGGCTGCGTGACCTGCCGTGGCGGCGAACCCGCGACCCGTGGCGGGTGCTCGTGGCGGAGGTGATGCTGCAGCAGACGCAGGTGGAGCGCGTCGTGCCGAAGTGGGAGGCCTTCCTGTCGGCGTACCCGTCGCCCGCCGCATGCGCCCGCGCCCCGCTCGGTGACGTGCTCCGGCTCTGGCAGGGCCTCGGCTACCCGCGCCGTGCCCGCAACCTCCACGACGCGGCATCGGTGATGCTCGAACGCCACGGCGGCCGCGTGCCCGACGACCTGGCCGCCCTCGTCGCCCTCCCCGGCATCGGTCCGTACACCGCCCGCGCCGTGCTGGCGTTCGCCTACGAGCGCGACGTCGCCGTGGTCGACACGAACATCGCCCGGGTGCTCGCCCGGAGCGTCGGGCGACGGCTCACCGCGGCGGACGCCCAGGCCGCCGCCGATCGGCTCGTGCCCGCCGGTGCGGGCTGGGCGTGGAACCAGACCCTGATGGACCTCGGCGCCACGGTGTGCCGGCCGGCGCCGCGGTGCGACGCCTGTCCGGTGAGGCTCGGTTGTGGATGGCACCGCGGCGCCAACGCGCCACCCGATCCGGCGCACGGGTCGGCCGGCGTGAGCACGGCGCAGCGCCCCTTCGAGGGAAGCGAGCCGCCAGGCGCGCGGCCGGGTCCTGGCGACGCTCACGCCGTGGCCCGGCGCCACGGGCGACGTTCGAGCCGCGCATCGTCGACGGGCTCGTCGCCGACCGTCTGGTGACGCTCGACGGTGACTCGGTGCGCCTGCCCTAGGCCGGGAGCCGCGCGATCGGACTCACGGCGTGGCGGAGCGGGCGGCGGCGAGGAGCAGCTCGCGGAACCCGTCGCCCTCGGACCGCAACAGTTGGCGGGGCACGCGTCCCGGCTCACGGCGGTCGACGTAGAACACGTCGACCACCTCGTGCCCGAGCGTCTGGACCTTCGCCGTGCGGATGCTCACGCCGTGGGCGCTGAGGACCGCGGCGAGGCGGAACAGCACGGCCGGGCCGTCCGGCAGGCGCACGTCGATCATCGTGGTGGCATCGCTCTCGTTGTTGCTGACCGTGACCGACGTGCTCGGCGCCGCCGCCGCGGTCGCCCGGCGGTACGCCCGCCGGAAGCTGTCGATGCGCCCGCTCAAACGGGCCTCCACGTCGAGGCGACCGGCGAGCACCTCCGGGAGGTCGCGGCCGATGCGCGTGTACGGCGGGGCGTCGCCGTCGGAGAGGATCTGGAACTGCAGCACGGCCACGGCGTCGGCGCTGGTCCAGGCCTCGGCGCCGGTGACGTCGACGCGGTGCAGGGCGAGCGTGCCGGCGACCTGGGCGAACAGCCCGATGTGGTCGGGCGCGGCGACGCTCAGCACCTCGAACTCGCCGGTGTGCTCGTGCTCCATCGCCACGGCACGGGTGCGGCGGACGTGGGCCAGCAGCCCGGCGAAGCGACGCTCCCCGTCGACGTCGCCGGTGGGCAGGGCGCGCCCGCGCAGGTCGAGGGCCACGATGCCGACGAGCTGGTCGACGAGGCGCTGCTTCCACGGTGACCACGCCGACGGGCCGGTGGCGAGGCTGTCGGCCTCGGTGAGGGCGCGCAGCAGGTGCAGCCGCTCGAGGTCGCCGATGGCCGCCGCCACGTTGGCCGCGGTGCGCGGGTCGGACAGATCGCGCCGCGTCGCGGTCTCGGCCAGCAGCAGGTGGTGCTCGACCATCGCCCGCACCACCGCGGTGTCCTGCTGGCCGAACCCCATGCGCGGCAGCACCGCGTCGACGATCCTCATGCCGACCTCGGTGTGATCGTCCGGGTAGCCCTTGCCGATGTCGTGCATGAGCGCGCCCACGAGGAGCAGGTCGGGGCGACCGACCGTGCGCACGAGCTCGTTGGCGTTGGCCACCGCCCGCAGGAGGTGACGGTCGACGTTGTACAGGTGGAAGGCGTTGCGTTGGGGGAGGCTGCGGACGTGCTGCCATTCCGGCAGGTAGTGGCTGAACACGCCGTAGTGCTCGAGCGACTCGACCGTGGTGACCATCGCCGGGCCGCTGCCGAGCAGACCGACGAACGCCCGTCGTGTGCGCTCCGGCCACGGCGTCGTGGGGCCGCGGCGGTCGGCGTGCACGTGGTCGGCGAGCACCGCCAGGGCGCGGCGGCTGAGCGGCACGCCGAGTCGGGAGGCGGCGCCGGCGATGCGGAGGGGGAACGACTCGTCGGGTGGCGAACCGGCTGCGACCTCGTCGACGATGTCGAGCTCGTCGTCGACCAGCGCCGCACCCGGGATCGGCTCGGGGAGGGCGTGCTGTCGGTGGGTGACGGTGCGACCGCTCTGCACGCGGTCGACACGCCGCCAGAACCGTCCGCCGGCCCAGTCGATGGCGCGGGCGGCGGCCGACACGCGGCGCATCAGCACGTCGGCGTCGCCGCGCGCGTTGGGGACGCGCATCGCCCGGGCGACCGCGTCCTGTTCCTGGAGCATGAACACGTTGCCCGGGCGACCCGTGACGCGGTGCAGCTCGCAGCGCACCGCGTACAGCACCCCGGCCGGGCCCTCGAGCTCGTCGAGCGGTGCCTCGAGCGCCGCGATCACGTCGTCGCGGCCGGTGGCGACCGCCCAGTGCAGCACGTCGCGGTCCGCGCAGCCCGCCGCGTCCGTCCTTGAGGTTCGGTTCGAGCAGCGAGCTCACCTCACCGGCGCGCGCCCAGCGCTCCTCGCACTCGGCGAGCAGCAGGCGCAGCCAGTGCAGCGGGCGCTTGCGCCACTGCACGCGCGCGTCGGCGCCGAGGGCGTGCACGACGGCGCGGTCGCCGGCGAGCGGGCGCACGCCGAGGATGGACGTCGCCGTCACGAGGTCGCCGCGGGCGAGCTGCAGCAGCGACTTGGGCGAGTGGGCGGCCGGGCTGAGCTTGAGCCCGGCGTCCCAGAACGGGTACCACACCTGCTCGGCGACGCCCTTGACCTCACCGCCGCGGGCGCGGGTCGGGTGCAGCAGCACCACGTCGAGATCACTGCCGGGGCACAGCGCACCCCGTGCGTAGCCGCCGACCGCCATCAGCGCCCACCCCCGTGGGAGGACCTCGCCGAGCGCGGCGAACCAACGGTCGGCCTGGTGGGCGAGCGCGCTCGCCAGCGCCTCGCCGGTGAGCGCCGTGTCGCCGATGAGGGCGAGCCGGGCGGCGCGGATCGCGCTGGCGTCCGGTGGCCACTCGCCGGGGCGAGCGGCCACCGTTCGGAGCGTGTCGCTCAGGGTGTCGACGAGCTCGGCGCCGCCGAGGCGGGCGTCGAGCTGCAGGGCACCGACGAGCCGGGCGCGGCGCTCGACGGCGTCGAGCTGGCGGGCCCGGAGCTGCGCCGGTCTCACAGCCGGAACCGGCCGTGGCGAGGCTCGGGGGCTGGAGCACGCCGTCGATCACGTGGATCACCGCGCCCTGCACTTCGAGGTCGGGGCACACGACCGCGGCCTCGCCGTCGTTGATCGTGAGCGTGTCGCCCGACATCGCGAACGTGAGGGGGTCGCCCTCGGCCGAGGTTTCGGTGCCGGCGGCGGCGAGGTCGGCCGAGCTGAGCGCCTGGCCGAGGATCAGGTGGTAGTCGAGGATCGAGGTGAGCAGGTCGACGTCCGCCACGATCGAGTCGAGCACGTTCGACGGGATCTTGTCGAACGCCGAGTTGGCCGGGATGAACAGCGTGAGCGGTGTCTCGGCAGTGGCGATCTGGCTGTTCGACGCGTTGACCGCGCTGTAGAACGTGGCCAGGCTTTCGGGCAGGTCCCCGCCGAACGAGGAGGCGATGGCGGCACAGTCGATCTCGCCGCCGGCCGGGGCCGACGCGACGGGCGCCGACGCGCCGACGGTGCTGGCGCCGCCGAGCGCGCCGCCGATGCCGGCGACGACGAGGCCGGCAACGATGAGCGTGGGCTTCTTGCGCATGGGACTCCCTCCGAGGTTGGCCCGGGGGTCCCGGGCGACGTCGAACGGTGTCAGGTTACGCCCAACGTCGGTGGCATGCCGGCGAACACGGTCAACGATGCTGCGTGCGGCGGTCACGAGGGCGTCGGGGCCGGCTGGGCCAGGCCGATGACCACCTCGACCCGGGGCAGCTCGAGGAGCATCGCCGGCGGGCCGACGACCTTGCAGCCGCGGCTGCCCCCGCCGACGACGATGCGCTGGCGTTGCATCACCGCGCCGTCCACCCAGATCGGCAGCCCGGCGGCGCCGAACGGCGTGACGCCGCCGATCGTCATCCCGGTGAGCGCCGCCGTGACGTCGCCGGGGGCGAACGACGCCTTCTTCACGCCGGGATGCGCCGCACGCAGCCGCGCCCGCACGGCGCCGTTGACGTCGAGCCGGGTGGTGGCGAGCACCAGGCACATCACGTACACCGGAGGCTCGCTGCGCCCGACCACCACGATGGCGTTGGCGGAGTCCTCGGGGGCGTACCCGTACGCCGCGCAGAACGCCGCCGTGTCGGCGAGCGCCGGGTCGCAGTCCACCACGTCGACGCCGGGCGTGGCCAGCCCGGCCACGATCGCCCGCACGTTCGCTTCCACCTCGGCATCACCCATCGCGCCATCCTTGCCGCCGCCGAACCCGATCTGGCGAAGTGTGAGCCACGCGTACGGATTTCCGTACGCGTGGCTCACACTTCGCCGCGGTGGACGGCGAGGTGTGCGCCGGGCACGCCACCTCCTTCACCACCGCGGTACTTCGGCGGGGCGCCGTGTCGTGTACCACCGAGGTAGATGAGTTCCCATCCGCACGCCGCGACGGCGAGGTCGCGGTCCTCGTCGAGCCGCTCGGCGTCCGGCCCGAAGTGGAAGCGCCGGCTGTGTGCCTCCAGCCCGAGTTGCACCGAGGGGATTCCGAGATCGGTGCGGGCGACGATCCGCCCGTGCCGGTCACGGATCGCGCATTGGGGGACAACCGCAGGGAGCGCTCGATCGGCGAGGCACAGGTGGAGCAACTCTTCGAACCAGGTTGCCGGCAGCCGCCCCTCGCAGGGGATGCCGTCGAGCAGCCGCATGATCACGCCGGTTCCCGACTGTCCCGGACGGTGGAGGCGTTCGCCGTGGCACGGCGCGGAGGTCGATGCCCGAGCGTCGAGCGGAGGTCAGCGCGCGACGGACCATGCGCCGCTCGACACCGCGCCCAGGTCGCACAACGTGCGGTTTCGGTCGTGCACGCGATGCCCGCCACGCTGGTGACGTCGACGGCGTCGAGCGGCGTGACGTGGTGCGTGACGGCGGCGGTCGGTCTGGGTCGAGGCGGAAGTCGCCGAGTGACGCTGACCTCGATCGACCGCGTTGCCGGACGACTCGAGACCATCGAAGCCGTGCAGACGCGCCTGCTGATCGGTGCGAGGCCACGCCGTGCCCGCCCGCGGAGTGGACAGACCTGTGGCCCAGGCCGCTTGATGCCAGGTTGCGCAGGTGATATCGGTGAGCACCAACACTCCCGGGAGCGGCTCGGCGAGCCAGCCGGCCCGGATCGCGGTCGTGATGCGGCGCCGGTCGAATTGCAGGGCTTGGCGTCGTGGCGGGTGATGACACCGTGCTGGGCCATCGCTCGCGCGATCAACGTCCGGCGGGCGCGCTCGTCCACATTGGCCACAGTGCATCTTGGCCCTCACCGGTGGGCTCACCGCGAGGCTCACCCGGCGCGGACGGTGCGACCCGTGACCCGACGGAGGCGATGTGTAGAACCACAGTGACCAGATCGTCCTTGAGACGCAGAGTGGCGCGCGCGTCGCCGGTCAGCGGCCGGTGTCGACGGGGGTGGCCGGCGGGCCGTCGCGCAGGAGGTCGGCGAGGAGCGGGACGAGGCGACGCGGGGCGAAGTACTCGAGGTCGGTCGGGGCGAACGCGGCGAGCTCGTCCTGGGTCCACCAGCGCAGCTCCATCAGGTGCTCGGCGGCGAGCTGCTCGCGGCTCAACCGCGGCGACGGGTCGAACGCCGGGGTGCGGACCAGGAAGAAGCGGTCGTGCTGACCGTCCCACCGCCCGTCGATGAACGGGATGACGTGGGTGCGCACCCATACGAGGGGTCCGATCGTGACGGCCTCGAGGCCGAGCTCCTCGTCGATCTCCCGGCGCAGGGCGACCTCGAGATCCTCGTCGGGCTCGATCCCGCCGCCCGGTGTGCCCCACACGTGCACCGTCGGCCCCTCGCGCGGGAACTCCCAGCGCACCAGCAGGATCCGGTCGTCGGGGTCGAGCACGATGGCCCGGGCGGCCTGACGGATCCGCAGTTCGCGGTCAGTCATCCGGGGTGTCGCGCAGCCCGTCGTTGAACGAGCGGTACAGCTCGTAGATCGACTTGCACTCCTGGCACATCGGCAGCTGCTTCGGATCGCGTGACGGCACCCACACGTGCCCGCAGAGCGCCTCGACCGGTGTGCCGTAGATGCGCGCCTCCATCACCTTGGCGACCGCCGACTCGCCGGGTGCGACCTTCACGATGTGGGCGTGGTGCGGCTCGTCGGTGTCCGGCGTGGCCTCCACGTCGGGCCGCGTCTCGACGGGCATCGTGACGAGCTCGGGCACGGCGTCCAGTCAATCACAGTCGCACACGTCCCGACCTGCGCCTAGACTGGTGCGATGCTGGTCGCGGTCATCACCGCTGTTGCCACGGCCTCGGCTGTCGCCGGCGCCGTGCTCGGCAGCCGTCCGCGCCCCCGACCGCTGCCGATCCCCGTCCGCAGCCGTCCCCGCCGCATCACCCGTCGCGGCTGACGTCGTCCAACCCGGCCAGTTCGGCCGTGAGGTTGGCCCGCGCCGCGGGCTCCCACCACTGCCGTGCCGGCGCCGTCTCGAAGAGCGTCGCCCGGGCGAGCAGCCGGCGCAGCACGTCGCCGCGCCCGCGCACCCACGCCTCGTCGGCGAGGTGGCCGTACTCGGCGCGAACGCCGGTGGCGTATGCCGTGTACGACGCCGAGTCGCTGCCGAGCACGGCGAGATCGGCGTCGACGAGGACGGCGCGCTCGGTCGCCGTGGCGTCCGTGGTCGGGGTGACCGGGCCGAGGTGACCGGCCGTGGCGCCGGACCAGGGCGGCGACGCGTTGGCGGCGCTCGGTCGGCCAACCCAGCACCCGCAGCGCCCGCTCGGCGAGGACGGCGCTGCGCTCCTCGTTGTCGCTCGCCGTCGGGTCGTAGACGGCGTCGTGGAAGAACGCGGCGACCGTCACGGCGCCGCCGTCGTAGTCGGGCCCGGCGCAGTCGACCACCGCCGCTTCGAGCTCGCGGACGTGGCGCAGCACCCACACGACGTGGCGCACGCCGTGGTACCGACGGTGGGGCTGCCGGTGGCGACCGACCACCTCGTCGAACCACTCGTCGGACCGCCGTCCCGGCGCGACGACCTCGGCCCACGCCGCCGCGCGAGCTCGACCTCGTCGCTCACTGGGTGCACCCCATCGATCCGTGCGACGAGCCGAAGTACGGCGCCGGTGCACCCAGCGAGCCGAGGACCGTGCTTGCTGGTTCGCTCGCTCGAAGACTCGCTCGCTCACTCGGTGCCAGTCTTGCAGCGCGCCGCCCACACCGGCGGTGCCCTCGCCGGCGTGCCACGCTGGGCGCCGTGGCCGTGCTGGTGGACGATCCGCTGTGGTGGTGGCGGGGACGGCGGTGGTGCCACCTCGTGTCGGACGCCTCGTACGACGAGCTGCACGAGTTCGCCGATGGCGTCGGCATCCACCGGCGCGCCTTCCAGGGGGACCACTACGACATCCCCGAGGATCGCCGGGCGGGGGTGGTGGACGCCGGCGCGATCGAGGTACCGAGCCGCGAGCTGCTCGCCCGCCTGCGTGCCGCCGGGCTGCGGCTGAGCCCGCACGAGCGGCGCGTGTGGAAGTTGGCCAACGGCGGGTGACCTCGCCGCGCGGCCGCGTCACCATCGCGACGGCTCGGCGAGCAGATCGGCCACGCGGCAGGCGATCCGGTCGCGGATCACGAACCAGTCGAGCAGGGTGCAGCCACGGTCGTCGGCGATGGCGCTGGCCTCGAGCCAGCGATCGGTGTCACCGGGGACGAGACCGAGCGGCCGGCCGCACGCTGGCGACGACCAGCTGACCGCCCTCGTCGCCCATCGCGTCGCACAGACACTCGACGACCTCGATCAGCGAGTCGGCGGGCTCGGTGCCATCGACGACGACCACCGTGCGTCCGCGCCGGTCGTCGTCGAGCAACAGGGCGATCGTCTCGCAGCGCTCGGGGACGTGCAGCGCAGCCGCCACCACCTCGAGCGCGTCGGCGGCCGAGGTGAGCAGGGTGGGGACGCCGAGCAGGTGCTCGTGGCGTGAGGCGCGCCGGCAGTAGCCGGCGGGGTAGGGATGGGATGACATGTGGGTTCCTCGGCGGGCAGAGTGCGGCTGCGGCGGCCGGCGGGCGAGGAAGATGTCGGCGACGCGAACGGTAGCGAAGGGGTGTCACCGGGTGGCCGGGCGCGTCTGCTCCGCCCGGCGCCGCTGCGCCGCCGGGCGAAGCGACGACGCGGCGACCGTCAGCCCGGCGGTGGCCGAGATCAGCAGCACGGCGACGGCGACGCTCCAGACGCCGGCGAGCACGCCGACGAGCGGCGACGCCACGAGGAAGCCGCCGCGGGCTCCGGTCGAGAACGCCGCCATCCCGTGTGTCGTGCCGGGCGTCATCTCCTCGGCGGCGGCGAACATGAGGGGGAAGAGCACCGAGATCCCGAGGCCGGCGGCGAACAGGCCGAGCCCCGACATCGGCCACGCCGCCGGCGCCGTCGTGGCGATCACCACCCCGATCGCGGCGAGGAGCGCTCCTCCGCGCCGGGTGGCCTCCCGCCCGAACCGATGCGTCACCAGGTCGCCGCCGAAGCGGCCGACCACCATGCCGGCGGCGATCGCCACGTAGCCGAGCGCGGCCCGTCCACCGGCCAGGTGGAAGCGGTCGGTCCACATGAGCGTCGCCCAGTCGTTGGGCGGCGCCTCGGTCAGCGCCACGGCCATCCCGACGAGGGCGAGCCGCCGGAAGACCTGCTTGTAGCGGGCGAACGTCGCCGGCGCCTCGGGCTCGGGCGACGACTCGACGACGCCGGCGTCGCCGAAGGGCCCCTCGATCACGGTGGTGGTCCGGTGCCGCCGGCCGCTGGTCGGGATCAGCCACACCCGGGTCACCAGCGTCGCCACGACCAGCACCACCGACGTCACCATGAGTTGGTCGGCCAGCGAGATGCCGGCCGCCGCGGTGCGGGCGCTGATCAACCCGCCGGTGACCGCACCGACCGACCACATGCCGTGGAAGCCGCGGACATGATCGGACGGGTGCGCGCCCGCTGGGCGTCGACCGCCTGGCTGTTCATCGCCACGTCGGTGAGGCCGTCGAAGGCGCCGATCGCGATCAGGACCGGGAAGAGCACGAGCGGGCGGCCGGCGAGTGCCACCAGCGGCAACAGCGCGGACAGCACCACCGAGGTCGTGACGCACATCCGGCGGCTGCCGAAGCGGTCGACGAACGCACCGGAGAAGATGCTGGCGAGCAGTCCGCCGAGCCCGATCCCGACGAGCGTCAGGCCGAGCCCGGTCTCCGACACCCCGAGGCGGTCGCGGATCTCCGGCAGGCGCGGGAACCACGACGCCGCCGACGCCCCGTTGACGAAGAACATCGCACCGATCGCCACCGCCGTCGCGCGACGGGCGGCGGGTGGCGGTGGAGTGCTGCATCGGTGGGGCGGCGAGCGCCGTGCGTCGTCGCCTCCCTACAGTAGACGCAGATGGCCGACGTGACCCTGTACCACAACCCGCGCTGCACGAAGTCCCGTCAGGCGCTCGCCCTCGCCGATGCCGCCGGTGACACCGGCCCGAGCGTCGAGGTGGTGCGCTACCTCGACGAGCCGCTGACGGCCGACGAGCTGCGCGCCGTGCTCGCCAAGCTCGACGACGAGCCCGCCGCACTGGTGCGGCGGGAGCGCTGGGCCGAGCTCGGCGTGACGGCGGCCGACGTCGCGACGACCGACGGGATCGTCGCCGTGCTCGTCGCCCACCCCGAGCTGATGGAGCGCCCGCTGCTCGTCACCGCCGACCGCGCCTTCATCGGCCGGCCCACCGAACGGGTCGCCGACTTCTTCGGCGCCTGATCACGAGCGCTCCACGAGGCGCCGCCTCAGCCCGCCGGCGTGAACACCAGGATGAACTCGAGCAGGCCGTTGTCCTCGGTGGTGACGAAGCCGGTCGACGGGTTGTCGATGCCGTAGTCGGCGAACACGATCGGGATCTCGCCGAGCACGCCGATGGTCGTGCCGTCGGTCTGTGCGGTCACGTCGAAGGTGACCGAATTGGTCACGCCGTGCAGCGTGAGGTCGCCCGTGACGCTGGCCGTGACCTGCTCGCCGTCGGCGGGGATGGTGCCGAGGTCGACCGGTTGGGTGATCGTGAACGTCGCCGTCGGGAACTGGGAGGTCTGCATGATCCGGCCGGTGAACTGACCGTCGCGCTGGCTGCGGTCGGAGGTGATGCTCGCCACCTGCACCGTGAACGACCCCTCGGTCACGGTGGTGCCGGCGATGGTGATCGAGCCGTCGATCTCGTTGCCGCGACCGGTCGCGGTGGTGTCGACGCCGCCGAGCACCTCCTGCACGCGGTAGCCGAAGGTGGTGCTGGCGTCGGTGGGGTCGACGTTCCACACGCCGTCGAGGACGCCGGCGGTGGCGCCGGCCGTCGAGGCCGCTGTCGTCGCAGCGGCGATCGCCGCTGGGTCGATCGCCGCACCGGTGGCCGTCGGATCGCCGGCCGCCGTCGTCGTGGGGTCGCTTGCCGACGTGGTCGCCGGGTCCAGCGTCGTGGCGGTCGAGTCGTCGGCGAACACGTTGCCGAGGTCCTCGGTGGTCAGCTCCGGGTCCGGGTCGTTGATCAGCTTCGTGTAGACGAGGATCCCGCCGTACACGCCGAGCACGGCGAGCAGCGGCAGTGCGACGGCGATCGTGCGCACGCGTCGTGACAGCGGCCAGTGCACCCGCCCCGCGCCGCGCAGCAGGGCGATCACCGCCGCCACGACGACGACGGCGAGCACGAACACCAGGAGCATCCACCAGACCATGGCGATGAATCTACGGACGGTCGCCGTGGTCACGGAGCACCGCCTGTGAACTCGCTGTGAACCGTGTCGTCCTCATGGCTGTCAGTACGCCCGCACCGCTCGCCGCAGTTCTCGGCCGGGCAACTCAGCGGGCGACGAAGTACTTGGCCCGCGGGTGGTGGCAGATGATCGCCGACGTGGTCTGCTCGGGCTGGTACTGCCAGCCGGTCTCCTCGCCGACCTCGATGCCGAGGCGCTCGGCGCCGAGCAGGCGGGCCACCGTGGCGTTGTCCTCGAGGTCCGGGACAGGCCGGGTAGCCGGCCGAGTAGCGCCCACCGCGGTACTGCTGGCGGAACAGCCCGCCGATGCTCGGGCCGTCCTCGTCGACGAAGCCCCACTCGGTGCGGATCCGCTTGTGCCAGTACTCGGCGAGCGCTTCGGCCATCTCGACGCCGAGCCCGTGCAGCAGGAGGTAGCGCTGGTACTCGTTGGCGGCGAACAGGCGGGCCGTCTGCTCGCTCACCGCCGAACCCATCGTGACGATGTGGAACGCGGCGTAGTCGAGCTCGCCGGGCTCGCCGTCGGGCCCGCGCCACGGACGGAAGAAGTCGGCGATGCACAGGAACGGCTCGACGCTGCTGGCGTGGGTAGTGGAACCGGGCCGCCTCGACGGTGCGCGACTCGTCGGTCCAGACGACGAGGTCGTCGCCGTCGCCGTTGGCGGCGAAGTAGCCGTACACCAGCTGCGGCACGAGCACGCCGGACGCCTTGGCGGCGGCGAGCTGCTCGCGGAACGTCGACCGCACCCGCGACTTGAACTCGTCGTCGGTCTCCGGACGGTCGGCCCCGGCACCGGTTCGGGTCGGAACTGCCACTGGTTGCGGATACAGCGCCGTCTCGTTGACGAACTCGGCGATGTCGTCGAGCGACAGGCCCTTGACCACCCGGGTGCCGAGGAACGGCGGGACGAACACCGGGTTGTCGGTGGCCACCTCCGGGGATCGCGCCGGGACCGCGACGTCGACGTCGTCGTCGACCTGGCGCTCGGGCAGCACCCGGCCCGTCGGCACCCGCCCGAAGTCGGGATCCCACTCGCCGCTGCGCTTCATCGCCATCAGGGTGTCGAGCGTCGACAGACCCTCGAACGCGTCGCGGCCGTAGAACAGCCGCCCCTCGTACACCTCGCGCAGGTCGCGCTCGACGTAGCGACGGGTGAGCGCGGCCCCGCCGAGCAGCACCGGCAGGTCGGTCAGCCCGAGCGAGTTGATCTCCTCGAGGTTCTCGCGCATCACCAGCGTCGACTTCACGAGCAGGCCGCTCATCCCGAGGGCGTCGGCGTCGACCTCCTTGACCTTGGCCAGCATCTCGCCGATCGGCACCTTGATGCCGAGGTTGTGCACCTCGTAGCCGTTGTTGGTGGCGATGATGTCGACGAGGTTCTTGCCGATGTCGTGCACGTCGCCCTTCACGGTGGCGATGACCAGGCGGCCCTTCGGCCGAGGACCCGCCGACGCGTTCCATGTGCGGCTCGAGGTAGGCGACGGAGGCCTTCATCGTCTCGGCCGACTGCAGCACGAACGGCAGCTGCATCTGCCCGGAGCCGAACAGCTCGCCGACCACCTTCATCCCCTCGAGCAGCACGTCGTTGACGATCGACAGCGGGGCGATGCCACCGGCCATCGCCTCGTCGAGATCGGCGGCGAGGCCGTCGCGGTCGCCGTCGATGATGCGCAGGCGCAGGCGCTCCTCCACCGGCAGCCCGCTGCGGTCGGGCTTCTCGGCGGCGAGCGTCTTGACGTCGGCGAACACCTCGAGCAGGCGCTGCAGCGGGTCGTAGGCAGTCGTTCCGTCCGCCGCCGATGCGGCCCGGCGACGGTCGTAGATCAGGTCGAGGCAGACCTCGCGCTGCTCGTCGGGGATGCGGTTCAGCGGCACGATCTTGCCGGCGTGGACGATCGCCGAGTCGAGCCCGGCCTCGGCGCACTCGTGGAGGAACACGCTGTTCAGCACGTGGCGCGCCGCCGGCGACAGGCCGAAGCTGACGTTGCTCAGCCCGAGCACGGTGAACGCGCCGGGGATCTCGGCCTTGATCCGCCGGATCGCCTCCATCGTCTCCATGGCGTCGCGCCGCAGGTCGTCGTCGCCGGTGGACAGGGGGAACGTGAGGGCGTCGAAGATCAGGTCGCTGTGCGACAGCCCGTAGCGCTCGGTGGCGATCTGGGCGATGCGGTGGGCGATCTCCATCTTCCACTCGACGTCGCGTGCCTGACCGCGCTCGTCGATCAGCAGGCAGATCACCGCCGCGCCGTAGTCGCGGGCGAGGGAGAACACCCGGTCCATGCGGCTGCCGGGCAGCTCGCCGTCCTCGAGGTTGGCCGAGTTGAGGATCGCCCGCCCGCCGACGTGCTGCAGCGCGGCCTCGAGCACCGGCGGCTCGGTGGAGTCGAGCACGAGCGGCACGCTCGCCTGCGTGGCGAAGCGCCGGGCCACCTCGTCCATGTCGTGGGCGCCGTCGCGGCCGACGTAGTCGACGCACACGTCGAGGACGTGGGCGCCCTCCTTGATCTGCTCGTTGGCCATCTTCACGCAGCCGTCCCAGTCGCCGGCGAGCATCGCGTCGCGGAACGCCTTCGAGCCGTTGGCGTTGGTGCGCTCGCCGATGAGCAGCACGCTCAGGTCCTGGGCGAGCGTGACCGGGCTGTAGATCGACGCCACGCTCGGCTTCCAGCTCCGGGGTGCGTCGTGCCGGCTCGACGCCGCGGACCGCCTCGACCACCTGGCGGAGGTGCTCGGGCGTCGTGCCGCAGCAGCCGCCGACGACGCGGACGCCGAGCTCGGCGACGTGGCGTCGGTGGTACTCGGCGAGCTGCTCGGGCGTCAGGTCGTAGTGGGTGCGGCCGTCGACGACGCTCGGCAGGCCGGCGTTGGGGAGCACGCGAGATCGGGCACCGGCGAGTGCTGCGACAGGTAGCGCAGGTGCTCCTGCATCTCGGCCGGGCCGGTGGAGCAGTTGATCGCCGATGACGTCGGCGCCGCATCGCCGCGACCGACACCAGGGCGGCGCCGATCTCGCTGCCGAGCAGCATCCGCCCGGTGGTCTCCATCGACACCTGCACCTGCAGCGGCACGCTGCGCCCGGCGGCGCGCATCGCCCGCCGGCAGGCGATCATCGCCGCCTTCGCCTGCAGCAGGTCGTAGCAGGTCTCGATCAGGAACAGGTCGACGCCGCCCTCGAGCAGCCCGGCCGCCTGCTCCTCGTAGGCGTCGCGCAGGTCGGCGAAGCCGATGTGGCCGAGGCTCGGCAGCTTGGTGCCGGGACCGATCGAGCCGGCGACCCACCGTTCGCGCCCGTCGGCGGCGATCAGCTCGTCGGCCACCTCGCGGGCGAGACGGCCGGCGGCGACGTTCAGCTCGTGCGCCTTGTCGGCGATGCCGTACTCGTTGAGGACCACGGAGAAGCTGCCGAAGCTGGCGGTCTCGACGACGTCGACGCCGACGTCGTAGAACGCCCGGTGCATGGCGCGGATGGCGTCGGGACGGGTGAGACAGAGCATCTCGTTGCAGCCCTCGAGCGCCGGGCCGCCGAAGTCGTCCGGCGCCGAGCTCGAGATCCTGTATGTAGGTGCCGAACGCGCCGTCGAAGACGACCACCCGTTCGGCGACGGCATCGAGGTACGAGCGCTGCATCCATGCGGCCGTCCAGGCTATCGGTGGCCTCGCCACGCCTGCCCGGGGTGGTGCGCATCCGGCCCCGGCTCGGCCAGACTGACGGACGATGACGCTCAAGAACGATCCCGCTCACACGGCGACGCTGGACGCGCTGGCCTACGACCGCCGGACCTTCGATCCCGCGCCGTCACGCAGCGGCGAGCGGCCGTCGGTCAACGTGGCGCGCACGGCGCCGGCCGGGGCCGCCGTCGGCGTGCCGGTGGGGGAGAAGGGGCCGGTGGCCCGCTCGCTCGGCGCCGACCGCGCCGGCTCGGCGCGCTCGGCTTCGAGGGCAAGGTCGGTCAGACCGTCGTCGTGCCGGCCAAGGGCACCGCGGTGCACATCGCCGTCGGGGTGGGCGACGGCGCACTGACGCCGGCCGCGTTGCGCGACGCGGCCGCGGCGTTCGCCCGGGCGGCATCGAACCACGGCGTGCTGGCGACGAACCTCCACGACGCCGGCGCCGCCGGGGTCGCGGCGTCGGCGCAAGCGGTGGTGGAGGGGGTGCTGCTCGCCCGCTACCGCTACGGCACGCTGAAGCACACGCGCGACACCGCCTTGCAGTCGCTGGTGCTGATCGCACCGTCGGCGCAGACCGCCCCGGTGAGCAGCGGAGCGACGCGCGGCACCACCACCGCGGCCGCCGCGGCGCTCGCACGTGACCTGGCCAACTCACCGCCCAGCCACCTCACGGCCACCCGCCTCGCCGAGCTGGCGACCGCCGTGGCGAGCGAGGCCGGGCTGGAGATCGAGCTGTTCGGCGCCGAGCGACTGCGCGAGCTCGGGTGCGGTGGCCTGCTCGGCGTCAACGCCGGCAGCGCGGAGGCGCCCCAGCTCGTGAAGCTCACGTACCGGCCCAAGCGCAAGAAGGCGTCCGCGGCGAAGCTGGCCTTCGTCGGCAAGGGCATCATGTACGACTCGGGTGGCATCAGCTTGAAGCCGAGCGATCCCAGCCATGCCTCGATGAAGATGGACATGTCCGGCGCCGCGGCGGTGCTGTCGGCGCTCTCGGCGCTGCCGGCGCTGGGATGCGCCAACGAGGTGATCGGCTACCTGATGTGCACCGACAACATGCCCTCGGGGTCGGCGATGAAGCTCGGCGACGTGCTGCACATCCACGGTGGCAAGACCGTCGAGATCCACAACACCGACGCCGAGGGTCGTCTCGTGCTCGCCGACGGGCTGTCGCTCGCCGTCGAGGAGCAGCCCGACGCCATCGTCGACATCGCCACGCTCACCGGGGCGTGCATGGTGGCGCTCGGCCTCGGCTACGCCGGCGTGCTCGGCAACGACCAGGCGCTCGTCGACCGGGTGGTCGCCGCGTCGACCGCCGTCGACGAGAAGACGTGGCAGCTGCCGCTCGAACGGGGCTACCGCAAGCTGCTCGATTCCGACGTCGCCGACATCAAGAACGTGGGCGGGCCCTACGGCGGGGCGATCACCGCCGCGGTCTTCCTCTCCGAGTTCGTCGGCGACACGCCGTGGGCGCACATCGACATGGCCAGCACGATGAAGTCCGACACCGACGATGCGTGGCGCTCCAAGGGCGCCACCGGCTTCGGCACGCGGCTGCTCATCGACCTGGCGACCACCTACGCCAAACCCGCCTGACCCGCCGCCGTCGCGGGTTCGTCGGTCAGCTGGCGCGGGCGAGGTCGGCGGCGGTCGCCGCCGGGATGCCGAGGCGCACGAGCTGCGACTCGACCAGTTCGCGGTCGTCGCCGGCGGCGACCATGGCGTCGGCGAGCAGCCGGCCGCCGCTGCAGGTCGTCCAGTGTCGGGACGGTGGCGAGCCACTGGTCGTGGGCGGCCTGCACCTCCGGTGGGAGCCGGGCCAGGTGGCGGCGCGCCACCTCGGGCAGGCGGCGGCGCACGGCGAAGCCATCGCTGTGCTGGTGGGCGATGCCGAACATCACGCAGCGGGCGAGCGCCCGGCCGAACGGTCCGGCGGTGCCGGTGTGGTAGCTCAGCCCCATCGCCCGGGCGGTCGCCGCCAGGTCGAGGCGGTAGCCGTCCGGGTGCTCGTCGAGGCCGGCCACGAGTCGGCGCAGCAACCACGTGGCCGTCGGTCCGAGGGTGCCGAGCCAGAACAGCTCGACGTAGCGCGAGCGTGGGTCGTGACCGCGGGTGTCGACGACCGGGTCGATCCACGGTGTGATGGCGACGAGGCGCGGGAGCTCGTCGGCGGGTTCGGGGGCGGACACGGCGAGGGTCATGGCGGCGGGATCCTCCATCGGGGCGAACATGGGGCGAGGGAGCGGTCGGCGCCATCACTCCTCCGGGGTGTCGCCGCGGACGACGATCGGAAGGGCGTCTGCCAGAGTGGTGCGAATGGTCGCCACGCCCGGGTCAGCCACGGCGTTCGACGAGGCGCGCGCCCTGGTGCGGGCCGCCGAACGCATCATGGTGGTGACCGGGGCCGGCATCAGCACCGATTCGGGCATTCCCGACTTCCGCGGGCCGAACGGGCTCTGGACCACCAACCCGGGCGCCGAGAAGGCGTCCTCGCTGCAGCACTACCTGGGCGACGGCGACGTTCGTCGGGCGTCGTGGCAGGCACGCCTGCGAGCGCCGGTGTGGAGCGCCGAGCCCAACGCCGGCCACCTGGCGATCGTCGAGCTCGAGCGCGACGGGCGGCTGCGCGCCCTCGTGACGCAGAACACCGACGAGCTGCACCAGCGCGCCGGCAGCGACCCGGATCTGGTGGTCGAGGTGCACGGCACCGCCTGGTGGACGCGGTGCTGGACGTGCGGCGATCGCCGGCCGATGGCCGAGGCGCTGGCGCGGGTCGCCGAGGGCGAGGACGACCTGGCGATGCCTCGCGTGCGGCGACGGGATCCTGAAGAGCGACACGATCTCGTTCGGCCAGCCGCTGGTGCCAGCGGTGATCGATCGAGCGCTGCGGGTGAGCGCCGACTGCGACCTGCTGCTCGCCGTCGGCTCGACGCTCGCGGTCTACCCGGTGGCGAACTGCGTACCGATCGCCGTGCGCAGCGGGGCCCGCGTCGTGATCGTCAACGGCTCACCCACCCAGATGGACGAGCTCGCCGACGTGGTGCTGCGCGGCTCGATCTCCGACGTCCTCCCGGCGTTGCTGGTCGAACCGTGACGATCTACCACGCCGCCCTCGCCGACGACTGGCGGGCGGCCCAGGCGGCGGGCAGCTACCGCATCTCCACGCGCGTGGTCGAACCCTCGACGAGGAGGGTTTCATCCATGCCTCGCACGCGCGCCAGGTGGCCGCCGTGGCCAACCGCTTCTACGCCGACGTCGACGAGGTGGTGCTGTTGGCGATCGACCCCGACGCCCTCGGGCACCGGTGATCGAGGAGTCGCCCACCGGCGACCCGGCCGACGAGCGGTTCCCGCACATCTACGGACCGATCCCGCTCGCCGCCGTCGTGTCGGCCACCCCGTGGCGTCGCGGCCCCGCCGGGTGGGTGTTCCCACCCGGCTGAGCTGCGAGGTCAGCCGGCCGACGCCTGCTCCGGCTCCACCTCGATCTCGAGGTCGAGCTCGGGCGCCGGCGGGGGCGGTGGGAACGCATCCCCGTTGCCGCCGTTGCGGCTCGGTGGATGCGGGGCGAAGCGCCCGATGAGCGACGCCGCGAGACCCTCGATGCTGCTGCCGCCGCCGGTCACCAGGACCTCCGGCACGACGGTGACCTGTCCCTCGGCGACGGCGTTCACCGCCGCCACCAGCGCCGTGGCCTGCGGGCCGATGGCATCGGCCTGGGCCTGGTAGGCGCGGGCCTGGGCCACGCCGACGGCCTCGGTCGCCGTCGCCTGGGCCAGGCCGACGACTTCGACCTTGGTGGCCTCGGCGCGCCCGATCGCCTCGATGCGCGTCGCCTCGGCGCGCGCCGTGGTCTCGATGTACGCCGCCTCGCCCCGCGCCTGGGCGGCACGCGCCTCGGCGGCGTTCGAGTTGATCTCGATCGACACCTGGGACGTCGCCAGCTGGCCCTGCATGTCGGCGGTGCCGCGGGCCTTCTCCACCTCGATGCGCGCGTTCTGCGCCTCGCGCTGCTCGTGGAAGGTGGCCTTCTCCTGCTTGGCGATCTCGCGTTGGGTCAGCACCACCACGAGCTGCTCGGGGAACACGACGTCCTGGATGTAGACGCCACGGGTCTCCACCTCGTACGAGGTGAGGTAGTGGGTTATCGCTTCCATCGCCGACGCCTGCACCTGGTCACGTGTCTCGATGAAGCGCACCGCCTCGAGCCGCTGCAGCGTGTTGCGGAAGTGGTTGCCGACCGCCGACTGGAGCACCTCGTTGACCAGGTTCTGCATCGTGCCGACCATCGAGATGACCTTCGGCGCCTTGGTGTCGCTCACGTGGATCTGCACCTGCAGGTCGATCCGGAAGACGAACCCCTCGCGGCTCTTGCCCTCGATCGGGCTGAGCGAGGCGTCGAGGTTGTGGGCCTGGCTCACGATGCTCGACCAGTTCAGCGTGAGGATCGACGTGGGCACGATCTCGGTGGCGTAGATGCGCGGGTTGAGCGGGTACTTGCCCGTGCGCAGCGGCTCCTGCCAGATCCCGCGTCGGCCGGGGTGCACGATCGAGCCGAACTTGAAGTCGACGCCGCTGGTGTCGAGCGTCGGCAGGCCGACGAAGCTCTTCATCACGGCCACCTCGCCCTGGCGCACCACGAGCATCGGCACCATCTCCACGGCGACGAGGAACGGGTTGAGCAGGTAGGCGCCGTACAGCAAGGTGTCGTGCTGCAGCCCGATGCGCCCGCCGTGGTCCATGAAGGCTTGGAAGTCCTGGTAGTTGTTGTGCAGCTCGTTCTTGCGCCCGAGCAGCACGTCGATGATCTCGGCATCCGACGCGCCGGCCGCCTCCATCGCCACCACGTCCTCGAAGCCGCCGAGTCGGCTGGCGATGTCGCCGGCGGGCAGCGGTTCGCCCTCGAGGGCGGTGATGACGCCCACCATGTCGGTCTCGTCGACCGGGCCGATGACGGTGACGCGCAGCTGCTCGTCGGTGAGTCCGAACGACGCCGGCTGCAGGGTCTGGCCGGCGGGGACCGGCGTGCCGGCGACGCGTGCGTGACACCGGCACGCCGTACACGCGGCTGGCGGTGATCACGAGGAACGCCGCCGGGTGGATCGGCACCAGGGTGCCCGGCGGCAGCACCGGGCGCTGCACGCCCTTCTGGCCGCCGTTGTCGATGAACGCGCCGAGGTTGGAGAAGTTGCCGAACGCCGGGCGGAAGTCGGCGCTCTTGGCGCCGATCTTGATCGGGTTGCCGACCTGGGCGATGACCACGCCGATCTCGCCGGCGGGCACCTGCACCCAGGGCTGCTTGCTGACGCCGTAGATGGGCCAGAGACGGAAGCGCAGCCCGGGCATCAGCAGGCGCTCCTGGTAGCCGGCCTCGCCGCGGCGGGCGACGGGGTTGCCCTCGGCCAGGCTCTTGCGGGCGATCTTCTTGGTGACGAGGCCGACCTGGGCGGGTCCGATGTTGTGGAACGATTGGAACAGCACGATCACGACGAGCACGATCGCGGCGATCTCGAGGATCAGGGTGAGCATGTGGCTGGATGCCGCCTTCCGGAAGCGATTTGTATTGAACCTGTCTACCTACGGGTCTACCCCCCTCCCCGCCCCCGGTCAAGAGAAACCCCCGACCCCGCCGCCGCCCCCTCGTCTCACCGGTCGATGATTTCCACAAGCAAAATCGTGCGTAGACGCTCGATTTCGCGCCCCAGAATCTTTGCAAGCGCGGTGCTCGCGATTCTTGGCCGCGAAATCGTGCGAGACGCTCGAAAATGCTTGTGGAAATCTTCGGGTCCGGGGGCGAGTTTCGGGGGTGACCCGGGTGAGCGGTGGCGGGGGGCGATTCCCGACCGGTTGGGTAGGCTTTGGGTGATGGCTACGTTCCGCGATCTCCTGTCGGCGGCGAAGGCCGAGATCACCGAGGTCGGCACCGCCGACGCCGCCGAGCGGATCGCCGCCGGCGCCGTGGCGCTCGACGTCCGTGAACCCGACGAGTACGACCAGGGCGCCCTCCCCGGCGCCGTGCACATCCCCCGCGGGCACCTCGAAGCCCAGGTCGAGGGCCGCCTCGTCGACAAGGGCGCGCCCGTCGTCGTGTACTGCGCCGCCGGGGTCCGCTCGGCCTTCGCCGCCCGCACGCTGCAAGAGCTCGGCTACGCCGACGTCGTGTCGATGGCCGGCGGCTTCGGGCGCTGGAAGGACGAGGGCCGCGACTGGACGACGCCGGTGACGCTCACCCCCGAGCAGAAGCAGCGCTACATGCGCCACCTGCTGCTGCCCGAGGTCGGCGTCGAGGGCCAATCCAAGCTGCTCGCCTCGAAGGTGCTGCTGCTCGGCGCCGGCGGTCTCGGCTCGCCCGCCGCGCTGTACCTCGCCGCGGCCGGCGTCGGCACGCTCGGCATCGTCGACATGGACGAGGTCGACGCCTCCAACCTGCAGCGCCAGATCCTCCACAACATCGACCGCGTCGGCGATCGCAAGGTCGACTCGGCGAAGAAGACGCTCGTGGCGCTCAACCCCGACGTCGACGTCGTCACGTACGACACCCGCCTCTCGGCCGAGAACATCCTCGACATCATCAGCGGCTACGACGTCATCGTCGACGGGGCCGACAACTTCCCCTCGCGCTACCTGCTGAACGACGCCAGCGTGAAGCTCGGCATCCCGGTGGTCCACGGGTCGATCTTCCGCTTCGAGGGGATGGTCAGCGTCTTCCACCCGCTGGTCGGACCGACCTACCGTGACATGGTGCCCGAGCCGCCTCCGGCCGAGCTGGCGCCGAGTTGCGCCGAGGCCGGGGTGCTCGGCGTGCTGCCCGGCATCGTCGGCTCGATCCAGGCGCTGGAGGCGATCAAGGTGCTGCTCGGCATCGGCGAGCCGCTGATCGGGCGGATCCTCGCCATCGACACCACCGACATGACGCTGCGCACGTTCAAGCTGCAGGCCGACCCGGCCAACGAGGTCACCTACGCCAACCGCGATCGCATCCAGATCCGCGACGTCGACGGGCTCTGCGCCCCCTGGCTCGACCACGTCGCGTAGCCCGCGAGCTGGCGCGCCGGAGCACCTGACGCCGTCGTCTGCTCGGTGATGTCGAACAGGCCGCCGTTGTAGTCGATCTTCTCGGTGCGCACCGAGAAGTAGAGCACGAGCAGCCCGATGAACACCACGACGAGCAGCACCGTCGAGCGGCGCACCGGCAGGCGCGCGTGCGAGCGGGCCGCGCACCCACGACACGAACCCGTGGCTCACGGCGGCGCCGGCTCGTTCATCAGGGCGGTGTGGGTGGCGATGCCGGCCTCGTTGAGCGCCCGCCCCAGACGGAACCGCAGCTCGCGTGCCACCTGGAACTGGCGCCCGGGCAGCGTGCGCGCCGTGACGCGGACGCGCACGAACCCCCGCTCGAAGCTCTCGATGCCCGACACGGTGATCGCCCCGAGCAACAGCGTCGACCACCGCTCGTCGCCGGCCATCTGCTCCGCCGCCTGGCGCAGCACGGCGGTCGCTCGCTCGATGTCCGCGTTGGTGGCGATCGGCAGGTCCACGACCGCGCGCGACCACTCCTTCGAGAGGTTGGTCACCTGGCGCAGCGAGCCGTTCGGGATGATCACCAGCTCGCCCTGCACCGTGCGCAGCTTGGTCACCCGCAACGTCATCTCCTCGACCGTCCCGCGGACCCCGCCCTCCTCGCCCGGCGGGCCGTAGCGGATGACGTCGCCGTAGCCGAACTGGTGCTCGGCGAGCAGGAAGAACCCGGCGAGGAGGTCGCCGACCACCTGCTGGGCGCCGAACCCGACGGCGACGCCGGCCACCGTGGCCGGTGCGATCAACGTCGTCAGCGGAACGCCGACGACCATGATGCTGAGCGAGGTGGCGATGATCACCACCAGTGCTGTGAGCGCCCAGCTCGTCGCCTGCACCATCGCCCGTGTCCGCTTGAGCTGCTCCGAAGCGACGTCGTCGCGATCGACGGTCTCGTGGATGCGCCGGTCGACGTCGGCCTCCCAGACGCGCGCACCCCAGTGGATCAGGCGCACGAGGAGCACCGAGCCGACCACGAGGATCAGTGCCGGCAGGAGGTGGTTGCGCAGCCAGTCGTCGAACGAGTTGATCGCCGCAGCGCCAGTGATCGGGGAGGACGCCAGCACGATCACCCGATCACGCGGGCCTTCAGCCGGGCGTACTCGTCGTCGTCGATCTTGCCGTCGGTGTGCAGGCGCGCCAGCCGCTCGAGCTCGTCGACGGCGCTGACCGGCCCGATCGGGAATGCCGTCGCCGGCGCGGCAGTCGTCGCGGCCGTCGAGGTGCGCCGCCGGCCGCCGTGCACGGCAAGGTAGGCGAGCGCGCCGATGTAGGGGAGGGTGACGGCGGCGACGGTCCACAGCATCTTCGCCGTGCCGCTCATCTCGTCGTCCTGCAGCAGGTCGCCGAAGACGCGGAACACGAGCATCACCCAGACGAGGAACAGGAAGAACCACAGGAGCGACCACAGCACCTGACCGGTACCGAACTCCGCGATCACCGTCGAGCCTCCTTCCGCCGCGGATTCTCGCGCCCGGCGGTGCGTCGACACGCGTATCGGCTCATCGACGACCTGCCGCGGGTCGGGGCCGCGTCATGGCACCGGCGTGGTGCCGGCGATGCTGGTGCTCGCCGCCCACTGCTGGCGGGCGGACTGGCCCAGGCGGGCGACGTGGCGGACCTGGACCACCGTGCCGACGATGGCGATGGCGAAGTAGATCGCGTACCACCACCAGTCGTCGGCGATGCGTTCGGTGGTCTGCGCCGACTCGAGGTCCGACGTGCTGACGGTGTCGACGAGCAGCATCACCCCGAACACGATCACGCTCGCCCCGCCGAACGCCGTCAGGCCCACCAGCAGCACCGCCGGCAGGTCGGCGACGATCGCCAGCCAGGCGAGCAGGGCGCCGACGACCACGCCGACCGACACGACGAGCCAGGACCACTCCACGCCGAGCGCCGCCATCACGCTGGCCCCGAGGGCGAAGCCGACCGTCGCCATCGCCAGCGCGATCGACACCTCGAAGTACAGATAGGCGAGCGCACCGAAGACCACGGCGAACAGCAGGCCCACCACCCACGACGCGGTGGTGCGCAGGAAGCCGGCGTCGTCGACGCCGGCGATGATGCCGGCGCCGAGCATGAACCCGGCGAAGGCGCCCCAGATCGGGATGATCAATCGCATCGCGACGTAGCCGCGGAAGCAGAACAACGCGCCGACAGCGATCGCCGCCAGACCCACCAGCACGTCGTTCATCGCTCTCCTCCTCGCCGCAGCGTTGCCGGGTCGGGCCAGGTTGGCACGCGGTCGACGTCCTAGAACGACCAGATGGTCGGCACGAGGAACACGGCGACGACGAAGTAGAGCGCGAGCAGCGGCAGGCCGAGCTTCCAGTAGTCGCCGAAGCGGTAGCCCGCCGGGCGCATGATCATCAGGTTCACGGGAGTCGCGACCGGCGTCAGCAGCGCGGCGGCCGCGGCGACGTTCACCGTCATCAGCAACGGTCGCGCCGACGAACCGGACTCGGTCGCCGCCGACACCGCGATCGGGATGACGATCAGCGCCGTTGCCATGTTGCTGATGAGCGGGCCGAGCACGGCGGTGATCAGGAACAGCCCGATGGCGAGCAGGTACGGGCTGGACTCGCCGACCGCGTCGACGAGCAGGTTCGCCACCTTCTCGGCGGCGCCACTGGCGACCATCGCCTGCGACACCGCCAGCACCGCCCCGACGAGCACGACCGTGGTCCAGGAGATGCTGCGGTACGCCTGGTCGATCGTGAGGACACCCGTCACGACGAGTGCGCTTGTTGGCGAGCAGGCCGACCACCACCGGCGGCATCAGCCCGGTGGCGAGGAGCACCACCATCGCCGCCAGCACGGTGACCGCTCGCCCGGCGCCGCGCCCGAGCGGCACCGCCTGTCGGCGCACCAGTTCGGGGTCGTCGACGACGATCACGTCGGGGTCCTCGTCGATCCTTCGGTCCAACGATTCCCACGTGCCCTGCAGCAGCACGTGTCGCCGGGGGCCAGGACCGTGTCACCCGGACCGGCGTCCTGGCCCTTGCGCTGCACCGCCAGCACGACGAGCTCGCCGCTCTCGGTGGTCATCCCCGGGCTCACCGTCGTGCCGATGGCCGCGCGAGCGCGGCGGGATCAGGACCTCGGCGACGCCGTAGTCGCGGTTCACCAGCGCGTCGGGCGCCGTGCCGTCGAGCGCCCGTGCCGCGTGTACTGCTGCAGCAGCGTGCGCGGATGCTCGCTCAGGTCGGCGGGGATCGACTGCGGCGTGCGGGTCGGCAGCAGCCGATGCCCGAAGAGCACCACGATCGCGATCGTGCCGACGAGCAGCGGCACGCCCACCAGGGCGAACTCGAAGTAGCCGAATTGACCGAGTCCGGCGTCCTCGGCGGCCTCCGACACGATCACGTTCACCGGCGTGCCGGTGAGCGCCAGCATCGACCCGGCGTGGGCGGCGAACGCCAGCGGCATCAGCAGCTGTGACGGCGATCGGCCGAGGCGCACCGCCATCACCACCACCATCGGCAGCAGCGCGGCGACGGCACCGTTGACGCTGATCAGCGCGGTCAGGCCGGCGCACAGCAGCATCATCACGACGATCAGGCGGCCGCGGTCGTCGCCGACGCGGCGGATCATCTGCTGACCGGCCCACGTCGTCACCCCGGTGGCGTCGAGGCCCTCGCTGATCACGAACAGCGTGGCGATGAACACCACGGACGCGTCGCCGAAGCCGCCGATCGCCTGGTCGAGCGTGAGCACGCCCGTCGCGTACAGCGGAGGGCGGCCCCGATGGCGACGATCTCGACGGGGAAGCGGTTCCAGACGAACAGCACCACCAACGCGCGCGAGCACGCTGAAGCTGATCGTCATGTCGGACATGGCGATCACGGCCGGCTCGCCGCAGGCGTCATCGTGCCGTGGCTAGAGCTTGACCGGGTAGCCGGGGCCAAGCGGCAGGCCGATCAGGTACCACGCCACGAACAGCGCCACCCACGTGACGGTGACGATCAACGTGTACGGGATCATCATCGAGATGATCGTCCCGATGCCGGCGTCGGACTTGTAGCGCTGGGCGACGATCACGATGAACGGCAGGTACACCATCAGCGGCGTGATGACGTTCACGGGCGAATCGCCGACGCGGTACGCCGCGAGCACGGTCTGGGGGGCGACGTCGAGGCGCAGGAACAGCGGCACGAAGATCGGGGCGAAGATCGCCCACTTCGGCAGCGAGCCGGGGATGATCAGGTCGAGGATCATGATGACGAGGATGAAGCCGAGGAGCAGCCACAGCGGTCCGATGTCGACGCGCTCCAACAGATCGGCCATCTTCACGGCGATCACCGTCGGCATGTTGGAGAAGTTGAACCAGGCGATGAACTGGCTGATCAGCAGCAGCAGGAACACCAGGCCGCTGAGGCCCGAGAACGTCTTGACGATGGCGTTGATGACGTCGACGCTGCTGCTGATGGTCTTGGCGCCGATGCCGTAGCAGATGCCCGCCACGAGGAAGGTCATCGTGATGATGAAGATCAGGCTCTCCATCAGCGGCGAGTTGTTGAAGATCGCGCCGGTCTCGGGGTTCCGCAGCGGGGCGTTCGGGAATACGGTGAGCAGCACCACGACCGCGAGCGCGGCCAGCGCACCGAGCGACGCATAGCGCAGGCCGCGGGGCTCGCCGGCGGGGATCTCGTCGTCGACCGGGATGATCGGGATGTCGCCACGATCACCGCTCGGCGGCTCCCTGGGTCCGGGGACGTAGGCGCCCAGGCTCGGCTCGGTGATCTTCTGGCAGACGAACGTGATGACGATGGCGACGAACACGGTCGACACGATCGAGAACCACAGGTTGGCGGTGAGGTCGATCGAACGGTTGGGGTCGGCGAGGTGGATCGCCTCGTTGGTGACCTCGGTGAGCAACCCGTCGAGCGGCGTGATCAACACGTTGACGGCGAAGCCGGCGCTGACGCCGGCGTAGGCCGCGGCGAGTCCGGCCAGCGGGTTGCGCCCCACGCTGAGGAACGCCGCCGCGCCGAGCGGGATGAGGATGAGGTAGCCGGCGTCGGTGGCGATGCTCGACAGCCCGCCCACCAGCACGATGATGAAGGCGAGCGTCTGCGGCGGCGAGACGGCGACCAGCTTGCGGATGAGCGCGCCCATCAGCCCGGCCTCTTCGGCCACGCCGACGCCGATCATCGCGACGAACACGACCGCGACGACGCTGAAGCCGGCGAAGTTGTTGACGAACGACGAGAAGATGAACCGCACCCCGTCGGCCCCGAGCAGGCTGCGGATCGACGTCGTCTCCTGACGCACCGCGAGGTCAGGGGTCGCGTAGTCGTCCTGGATCGAGGCATCGGTGGTGTCGAGCACGGGTTTCGGCTCGAGGACGACCGATCCGGTCATGTCCTGGTACTCGACGGCGACGGGCGGCGCTTCGACCACGTCATAGGTCACGTGGACGTTGAACATCGACAGGACGGCCGACAGCACGATGACCAGACCGCACAGGCCGAGGAAGATGATCGCCGGGTGCGGGACCTTGTTGCCGACCGACTCGATGCCGTCGAGCAGGCGTTGGACGAAGCTGCGTCCGGCCGCTGGGTCCGGGACCGGCGCGGCGGCGTCGGACGCGTCGAGCACCGGATCGCCGGCGCTCACGTCGGTGCTCCCGGGGCCTCGAAGTCGAGCACGAACTGCACGAGCAGGCGAGCGCCGAAGCCGGTGCAGCCGGCGGTCTGCCAGCCGGCGTCGCCGTCCGCTTGGGCCGTGCCGGCGATGTCGAGGTGGGCCCACGGCCGCCCGCCGACGAACTCCTCGAGGAACAGCGCGGCCGTGATCGCCCCGGCGTTGGCGCCGCCGATGTTCTTGAGGTCGGCGACCGGCGAATCGAGCTCGCGTCGGTAGCGCCGCTCGAGCGGGAGCTGCCACAGCGACTCGTCGGTCGCGTCGGCGGCGGCCGTCGAGCTGGTCGATGACGCCCTGGTTGTTGCCCATCACGCCGGCGACCTGGGTGCCGAGGGCGCGCATGCACGCGCCGGTGAGCGTGGCGATGTCGACGACCGCGTCGTGCGGCTCCTCGGTGGACAGCACCAGCGCATCGGCCATCACGAGACGCCCCTCGGCGTCGGTGTTCTGCACCTCGACGGTCTTGCCGCCGCGGATGGTGATGATGTCGCCGAGCGCCATCGCCGTGCCGGAGGGCATGTTGTCGGTGCACATGAGGTAGCCGGTGACCGCGGTGGTGGCGCCGAGCGTGCCGAGCGCGGTGAACGCCGCCAGGATCGCCCCGGCGCCCGACATGTCGTTCTTCATCTGGGCGTGGCTGACGTCGCCGGGCTTGAGGGCGATGCCGCCGGAGTCGTACATGATCCCCTTGCCGACCAGCGCGAGGCGGCCGGTCGGGTCGCCGCTGGGGGTGTAGGTCAGCTTGACCATTCGCGGCGGCTCGGCGCTGCCCGCGGTTGACGCCGAGCAGGCCGCCGCAGCCCATCTCGACGAGGTCGTCCTTGTCGAACACCTCGACACCGAAGCCGGCCTCGGCACCGAGGTCGACGGCGATGTCGGCGATGTCGGAGGCAGTCATGTAGTTGTGCGGCGTGTTGGCGAGGTCGCGGGCGAGCGCCGTGACCGCGGCGAACGTGCCGCCGCGCTCGGCGCCGGCGCGCACGACCGCCTCGTCGACACCGGGGGCGACGATGGTGATCGCCGCGACGGCGGTGCCCTTGTCGGCGCGCAGTGGGTCGTACCGGTAGCGGGCGAGGACGATGCCCTCCACGACCGCCTGGGCGGCGAGCGCCGGCTCGATGGCGCCGGTGCCCTCGAGCGAGAAGGCGAGCGTGGTGTGCTGCCTCGCGGCGCGGGCGAACGCGGCGGCGGCGTTGCGCAACGCGGTGGCATCGACCGACGAGCTGGCCCCGATGCCGACGGCGATCGTCGTCGCCCCGCTCGCCGCGGCGACGGCGTGCGCCGAGCCGACGGCGGCGTCGAAACCCGCAGCCGTCAGCGCGCTCCGCCCGACGCCGAGGCCCGTGACGGCGTCACTCGCGCCGTCGGTCGCCACCGGGATGCCGATCGCGGTGGCGGACGCCGGAGCGGCGGCGCCGACCTCGATCGTCAAAGCGGCGAGGCGCTCGCGAGAAGGTGTGGTCGGACTCGGCATGTCCCCGGCTCCCTCTACCCACGTGTACTGGGTGCGAGCGCATTCGTAGCACTCCTGCGAGCTTCGTGCCGCGATCGTTCGGTGGCGGCAGTCCGGCCCGCGGGCCCTCGCTAGCGTGCTCGTCGTGATCGCGACGGAACGAATCGGCGGGGCCCCGATCTCGTGGGGCGTGTGCGAGGTGCCGGGCTGGGGCGTGATGCTGCCGGCCAGCCGCGTGCTCGACGAGATGCGCAGCCTCGGCATCACCGCCACCGAGCTCGGCGCCCCCGGCTTCCTGCCCGACGGCGACCAGGAGCTGATCGCCGCGTTGGCCGACACCGGGATGACCCTGATCGGCGGGTTCGTGCCACTCGTGCTCCACGACCGCGGGGCTCGCGACGCCACCCTCGCCGAGGCCGCGCGCCGTGGCCCGTCGCTTCGCCGCCGCTCGCGCCACGATGTTCGTGACCGCGGTGGTCGTCGACGCGGGGTGGGCGCCGCGGCGCACCCTCTCGCTCGCCGAGTGGGACCACCTCTTCGGGATGCTCGAGGAGCTCGACGAGCTGTGCCACGAGCACGGCCTGCAACAGGCGCTGCATCCCCACGTCGGCACGCTCGTCGAGACCGCCGACGACTGCAAGCGCGTGCTCGACTCGTCCGACGTGCGCTGGTGCCTCGACACCGGTCACCTGTTCATCGGCGGCTACGACCCGGTGACGTTCGCACGCGAGGTGGCCGACCGCGTGGTCCATGCCCACCTCAAGGACGTCCGCGAAGGTGTCGCACCGCGAGGTCAGCAGCGGCCGCACGACGTTGCGCGACGCCGTGCTCGAGGGGATGTTCTGCCCGCTCGGCCGCGGCGACGCGCCGGTCGACGACACCGTCGTCGCCCTCGAGCGCGCCGGCTACACCGGCTGGTACGTGCTCGAACAGGACACCGACCTCGGCGACACCGCACCTCGTCCCGGCACCGGTCCGGTCGACGACGTCCGCGCCAGCATCGAGCACCTCCAGAGCTTGTCGATCCCGTAACCGGAGGGCACCAGCCGGACCGTCACGGTCCATCTGGTGCACCTCCGGTCGCCGGGGACGACCGCCGGAAAGGCCCGGCGCGCCGGGGTGCTACCGTCGCCTGGCTGCCGGTCCCACCGGCTTCGCGTCCAATCCGCACCACCCCAGGGGGACACATGTCACGCAGGCTCCGTTATGGAGTGCTCGCCGCCGTCGCGCTCGTCGGCGCCAGCGCCACCGCCTTCACCACCGTCTCGGCAGGGGGCCGAGCCGCAACGGCGCCGTCCAACGGCGACATCAACATCGAGGTCGTCACCCACGGCCAGGCCTCGGACCCGTTCTGGTCGGTGTTCAAGCGGGGCGTCGACGACGCCGCGGCGCAGATGGGTGTGAACGTCAACTACTCGGCACCGGCCACCTTCGACATGGTTGCGATGTCACAGCTCATCGACGCCGCGGTCGCCAAGAACCCGACCGGTCTCGTCGTGTCGGTGCCCGACTACGACGCCCTCAAGGACTCGCTCGCCGCCGCCCACGACGCCGGCATCCCGATCATCACGGTCAACTCCGGTTCCGACGTGTACCAGGAGATCGGCGCGATCACCCACGTCGGCCAGGACGAGACGATCGCCGGCGAGGCCGCCGGCCAGCACCTCGCCGACGCCGGCGCGACCCACGTGATCTGCATCAACCAGGAGGTCGGCAACGCCGGTCTCGACGCCCGCTGTGCACGGCGCCAAGACGTCGATCGAAGCGGCCGGAGGCACGCTCGAGGTGGTCCAGGTCGACCTCAACGACGCCGCCGGTGCGCAGAGCACCATCGAGCGCGGCGCTGCAGGCCGACGACACCATCGACGCCGTGCTCGCCCTCGGCCCCACCGGTGCCTCGCCGGCGCTGGCGGCGATCGACGAGGTCGGCAAGACCGGCGACATCCTCATCGGCACGTTCGACCTCAGCCAGGACGTGATCCAGGCGATCATCGACGGCAACATGCTGTTCGCCGTCGATCAGCAGCAGTACCTCCAGGGGTACCTGCCGATCGTGTTCCTCACCCTGTACCACAACAACCTCAACACGGTGGGTGGCGGCCAGCCCGTGCTCACCGGCCCCGGCTTCGTCACGGCCGACAACGCCCAACAGGTCCTCGACCTCACCGGCCAGGGTTCCCGCTGACGACACGCCCATCACCGACACGGCGGGTGGCTGCCGGCGCGACCGCGAGGTCGCGCCGGCAGCCACCGCCTGAGCACGCGAGGTTCCGATGACCACCGCGACCGTCACCCCCGTCAGCGACGAACGGCTGGCCCGCACGTCGCTGACGCGCAAGCTGCTCATCCGTCCGGAATTCGGGGCGCTCGCCGGCGCCATCGTCGTCTGGCTGCTGTTCGCCAGCCAGGCGCGCAACGTGTGGCTGTCCTGGCTCGGCACCTCGACCTACGTCGAGACGTCGGCGCTGTACGGGCTCAGCGCGCTCGGAGTCGCCCTGCTGATGATCGGTGGTGAGTTCGACCTCTCCACCGGCGTGATGGTCGGCACGACCGGGATGTTCTGCGCGCTGTTCTCCGTGCACAGCGGGTTCAACGTGATCGTCTCGCTGGTGCTGTCGCTGATCATCGCCATGGCGATCGGCTTCCTCAACGGGTTCATGGTCGTGCGCTCGGGGCTGCCCAGCTTCATCATCACGCTGGGCACGTTCTTCACGCTCCGCGGGTTCAACCTCTGGCTGACCCAGCGGGTCACCGGCCAGACCCAGGTCACCGGCATCCAGGACGTGCCCGGCTACGAGTTCGGCCGCAAGGTGTTCGCCGCGAACATGTTCCACATCGGACGGGCCGGGTTCAGCGTGGCGATCCTGTGGTTCGTCGTCATGACGATCATCGGTGCGTGGGTGTTGTCGCGCAGCAAGGTGGGCAACTGGATCTTCGCCGTCGGGGGCAACAAGGAGGCGGCGCGCATGGTCGGCGTGCCGGCCAACGCCACCAAGATCGGGCTGTTCATCACCGTCGCCGTGTGCGGCTGGGTGCACGGCATGGTGGTGCTCTTCCAGACCAGCCGCTCCAACGTGATCGAGGGCGTCGGCCAGGAGTTCTACTTCATCATCGCCGCGGTGCTCGGTGGCTGCCTGCTCACCGGCGGCTTCGGATCGGTGGTCGGCGCCGCGCTCGGCTGCCTCATCCTCGGCATGACCCAGAGCGGCATCCCCCTCGCCGGCTGGGACAACAACCTGTACTACCTGTTCCTCGGCGTGATCCTGCTGGTCGCCGCGTTCTCCAACGAGGCGATCCGGCGCTGGGCGCGCACCGCGTCGCGACCGGCCCGGCCACCGGCGCCGCCGGGCACGCCGGCCGTGGCCGTCGAAGGGAGTCCGACATGACGTCATTGCGTTCCCCGGCCACGCTATGTATGCCGCGCAGCATCTGGCCGCTCACTCGCTGGCGCTCCCTCGCTCGCATCGGAGACATGACATGACCCTGCATCGAGGCCGGTGAACGCCAGCCGGCGGGACGCGACACCGTTCGAGGCGAGCGGCCACGCCCTGATCGAACTGCAGCGGGTGTCGAAGTCGTTCGGCAACGTGCTCGCCCTGCAGAACATCACGACCAGCGTGCACGCCAACGAGGTCACGTGCGTGCTGGGCGACAACGGCGCCGGCAAGTCGACGTTCATCAAGATCCTGGCTGGGGTGCACCCGCACGACACCGGCAACTTCCTCATGGAGGGCCGCGACGTCCACTTCCACTCCCCGCGCGACGCCAAGGCCGCCGGCATCGCCACCGTCTACCAGGACCTGGCGATGGCGCCGTTGATGTCGATCTGGCGCAACTTCTTCCTCGGCTCCGAGCCCACCACGCTTCCTCGGCTCGATCGACATCCCGATGGCCAAGCGCGTCGCCGTCGAGGAGATGGCCAAGATGGGCATCGACGTGCGCGACCCCGACCAGCCGGTGGGCACCTTGTCGGGGGGCGAGCGCCAGTGCGTCGCCATCGCCCGCGCCGTCTACTTCGGCGCCAAGGTGCTGATCCTCGACGAGCCGACGGCGGCGCTCGGCGTCCGCCAGTCGGGCGTGGTGCTGCGGTACATCGTCGCCGCCCGCGACCGCGGGCTCGGCGTGGTCTTCATCACCCACAACCCGCATCACGCCTACCCGGTCGGTGAGCGCTTCCTGATCCTCAAGCGCGGCCAGAGCCTCGGCAACTACGCCAAGAGCGAGATCAGCCGTGACGAGTTGA
Source organism: Ilumatobacteraceae bacterium (assembly GCA_963719295.1). Lineage (GTDB taxonomy): Bacteria > Actinomycetota > Acidimicrobiia > Acidimicrobiales > Ilumatobacteraceae > Desertimonas. Next base: position 64,367 of record CAVRBV010000011.1, on the reverse strand, counting down.
TCCAGCTGATGGCCGGCGGGGCCGAGCTGGAGGCGCTGGCGCACGAGATCGAATCGGTCGCCCGCCCCGAAGACGTCACGTAGGTGCCCAGCCGTGACGGCGTTCCCCGGCCACGCAGGCCGCGTCTGACCGCTTCCTCGCTGGCGCTCGGTCGCTCGCACGCGCACGACGGCAACCGAGCAATCTCACCTCGTCTCTGTGCGATGCTCCAACTGCTGACGGTCGGCCGGGTCTCGGTCGACCTCTACGCCGACGCACCCGGCGCCGCCTTCACCGATCCGCAGCGCTTCGAGAAGTCGATCGGTGGCACGGCGACCAACGTGGCGGTGGCGGCGGCGCGGCTCGGGCACCCCGAGCGCGGTGTGGACCAAGGTTGGTGCCGACCCGTTCGGCGACTACGTCGTCGCCAAGCTGACCGCGTTCGGGGTCGACACCTCGTTCGTCGGGCGTGACCCTGTCCTGCGCACGCCGTTGGCGTTCGCCGCGATGACGCCGCCTGAGGACCCGGAGCTGCTGTTCTACCGCCAGCCGCACGCGCCGGACATGCAGCTCGCGGTGGGCGAGGTCGACGACGCCACGCTCACCGAGGTGCCGGTGCTGTGGGTCGCCGGGTCGGCGATGGCCGAGGAACCGGCACGCACGGCGGTCACGGCGGCGCTCGCCACCCGCGCTCGGCGGCGCCACACCGTGGTCGACCTCGACTACCGCGCCGCACTCTGGCCCGACGAGCCCACGGCCGCCCGGGTCATCGGCGCGGCCGTCGAGGCGGCGACCGTGGCCGTCGGCAACCGGGCCGAGTGCCGCGTCGCCGTGGGCACGGACGAGCCCGACGCGGCCGCCAGCGCCCTGCTGGCGCTTGGCGCGGAGGTGGCGATCGTCAAGCTCGGCGCCGCCGGGGTGCTCGTCGCCACCCCCGACGGTCGGAGCACCGTCGCCGCCCGCCGGGTGGAGGTGGTGTGCGGCCTCGGCGCGGGTGACGCGTTCGGCGGAGCGCTCGTGCACGGGTTGCTCGCCGGCTGGGAGCCGCAGCGCACCGTCGATTATGCCAACGCGGCTGGAGCGATCGTGGCCGGCCGTCTACTGTGCGCGGACGCCATGCCGACCGATGCCGAGGTGCTCGGCTTGATGAGGACACCGATGTTGTGAGCGAGCGAGTCTTCGCGCGAGCGAACGGGGCACCGGTGACCGCGCTCACCGACGAGCAGTACCAGGGCCTGATCGACGCCCGGGTGCGCCAGCCGGGCACGATCGCCGAGGCGCTGGCGCGACGGCCGCGCCGGTCGACCGTGGCGCCCGACGGCCACCTGTTCATCGTCGCCGCCGACCACACGGCGCGGGCGATGATCGGTGTGGGGGGTCAGCCGCGGGCGATGATCGACCGGCGCACGATGCTCGACCGGCTGTTGGTCGCCCTCGCCAACCCGCGCGTCGACGGGGTGTTGGCGAGCGCCGACATCCTCGAAGACCTCGTCCTGCTCGGCGCCCTTGACGAGCGGGTGGCGGTGGGCACGATGAACCGCGGCGGCCTCGCCGGTGCGGCGTGGGAGTTGGACGACCGGTTCACCGCCTACGACGCCGATCACCTCCTCGCCACCGGCCTCGACGCCGGCAAGATGCTGCTGCGGATCGACCCGAGCGACCCAGGCACCGTGCCGACCCTCGCCGCGTGCGCCGCCGCAGTCGGCCAGCTCAACGACCGGCGCGTGCTGGCCATGGTCGAGCCGATCCCGTACACCAAGGACGCGTCGGGAAAGGCCGTATGGGACGACGATCCCGACGCACTCTTGAAGGCCGTCGGCGTGTGCGCCGCACTCGGGCACTCGTCGGCGTACACGTGGCTCAAGATCCAGGCGACGGCGAACGTCGACGAGGTCGCGGCGATGACCACCCAGCCGCTGCTGATCCTCGGTGGCGCCCCTGGGCCCGACCCCGAGGCATCGTTCGCTTCGTGGGAGCGGGCGCTGTCGATGCCGTCGGTACGCGGGCTCGTGGTCGGCCGGTCGTTGCTCTACCCGGCCGACGGTGACGTGGAGGGCGCCGTGGCGCGCGCCGCCGACATGGTGCGGACGGCCGCGTCGACGCGGGGCGCGCCGCGCTGATGGCTGCCACCCATCCGTGGCACCTGGGGGCCGTGCGTTCGGTCACGCCGGAGCAGGTCGGATGGACCTACTGCGGGTTGCGGATCGTCTCGCTCGCCGCCGACGCCGCGCTCGAGCTGGCCACCGGCTCGGAGGAGCTGGCCGTCGTGCCCCTCGCCGGGGCGGCGAGCACGGTCGACGTCGAGGGGCGGCACTTCGACCTCGTCGGGCGGTCGTCGGTGTTCGCCCGCGTCACCGACTGGTGCTACCTGCCGATCGACGCCGAGGTACGCCTGGCCAGCCGAAACGGCGCGGTGCTGGCGCTGGCGTCGGCCCGGGCGCAGCGGCGCTTCGACCCGGCCTACGTGGCCGCCGGCGACGTGCGGGTCGAGCTGCGCGGTGCCGGTCCGTCGACCCGCCAGGTGAACAACTTCATGGCGCCGGAGGCGTTCGACGGCGCGGACAAGCTGATCTCCGTCGAGGTGCTCACGCCCGACGGCAACTGGTCGAGCTACCCGCCGCACAAGCACGACGACAGCCCCGAGTGCCCGGCGAACAACGAGGAGATCTACTACTTCCGCATCGGGCGGACCTCCGGCACCGACTACACGCCGGAGGGTTTCGCCATGCACCGCACGTACACGCGGGGCGACGATCCGGCCGAATGGGAGCCGGTCGAAATCGACATCGCAGTGACCGACGGCGACGTGTTCGTGATCCCCCGCGGCTACCACGGGCCGTGCGTGGCCGCACCGGGCTACCCGCTGTACTACCTCAACGTGATGGCCGGCCCCGGCGAGGAGCGGTCGATGGCCTTCTGCGACGACCCCGCCCACCACTGGGTGCGCGACACGTGGGCGACGATGCCGGTCGACCCGCGGCCACGTGCCGATGGCCATCCTCGGCGGCCCTCGGCGCTGCCGGGGACGAGGTGCGTCCGATGACCAGGCGCCGAACGATCGGGATCGGGGTCGTCGGGCTCGGCTGGATGGGCCAGGCCCACAGCCGCAGCTACCGTCGCATCCCCGCGCTGTTCGCCGACCGGGCGGCGGACCCCGAGCTCGTGGTGTGCGCCGACGCCGTGCCGCGGCGGCGCGAGGCGGCGGTCGCCGACTTCGGGTTCGGCACGGCCACCGACGACTGGCGTCGCGTCGTCGACGACCCGGCCGTCGACGTGGTGGTGGTGACCGCGCCCAACATGCTGCACGTCGAGATCTCGTCGGCGGCCGCCGCCGCCGGCAAGGCGGTCTTCTGCGAGAAGCCGGTCGGCGGCACGCCGGCCCAGATCGCCGCGGCCGAGCGCGCCGCCCGCCACGTCACCACCGGGGTGGGCTACAACTACCGCTGGGCGCCGCTCGTGCAGTGCGCCCGTTCGCTCATCGCCGACGGCCGGCTGGGCACCATCACCAACTACCGCGGCCGCTTCCTGTCGTGCTACGGCAACGATCCGCTCGGCGCGCTGAGCTGGCGGTACCTGGTCGACGAGGGCGGCTACGGCGTCACGAGCGACCTGCTCAGCCACAGCGTCGACCTCGCCCACTTCCTCGTCGGAGACATCACCGAGGTCGTCGGTGTCGGTGCGACGTTCATCACCGAGCGCCCTCTGCCGGCGCCCGGCGGCACCCATTACGACCGCGGCGCCGCCGGTGGTCCGAGCGGCGCCGTCACCAACGAGGACTACGCCGCCGCCATCGTGCGCTTCGCCGGCGGCGCGATCGGGCACGTTCGAGTCGTCCCGCACGATGGTCGGGCCCGAGAGCCAGAACGCCTTCGACGTGCACGGCACGCTGGGCTCGCTGTCGTGGAACCTGGAACGGATGAACGAGCTGCAGGTGCACGTCACCGCGGCCGATGACCCGCTGTCGGGCTACACCACCGTGTTCGGCGGCGAGCGCTTCGGCGACCACGGCGCGTTCGTCCCCGGTCGAGCCAACCCGATCGGGTTCGAGGATCTGGTGACGATCGAGGATCACCACTTCCTCACCGCCGTCGCCGAGGGTCGGCCCGTTCGACCCTGGCTTCGGCGCCGCCCTCGCCTACGCGCGGGTGCAGGCCGCACTGCTCACCTCGTGGCAGACGCGCTCGTGGACGCCCGTGGGCGACATCGCCGAGGGAGCCGAGCCGTGAAGACCCTCCGCCTCACCACCGCCGACGCCGTCGTGCGCTACCTCGTCGCCCAACGAACCGTGATCGACGGCATCGACGCCCCGCTCGTGCCCGGCGTGTTCGCCATCTTCGGCCACGGCAACGTCACGTGCCTCGGCCCGGCGTTGCACGCCGCCGGCGACGCCCTGCCGACGTGGCGCGGCCAGAACGAGCAGGGGATGGCGCTGGCCGCCATCGGCTACGCCAAGGCGATGCGCCGCCGCCAGTTCATGGTGGCCACCACGTCGATCGGGCCCGGCGCGCTGAACATGGTCACCGCCGCCGGCGTGGCGATGGCCAACCGCCTTCCGGTGCTGATGCTGTCCGGCGACACGTTCCAGAGCCGGCTTCCCGACCCGGTGCTGCAGCAGGTCGAGCACTTCGGTGCGCCATCGACGACGGCGAACGACGCCTTCCGCGCCGTCGTGCGCTACTGGGACCGCATCACACGGCCCGAGCAGGTGCTGGCGTCGTTGCCGCTGGCGGTGTCGACGCTGCTCGACCCGGCGGACTGCGGGCCGGCGTTCATCGCCCTGCCTCAGGACGTGCAGGCCGAGGCGTTCGACTTCCCGACCGTCTTCTTCGACGAGACGGTGCACACCATCGCCCGGCCGCGGCCCGATCGCGGCCAGGTGGCCGACGCCGTCGACGTGCTGCGCGCCGCCGAGCGGCCGCTGATGGTGGTCGGCGGCGGCGTCCACTACTCCCTCGCCGAGACCGAGGTGGCCGCCTTCGCCGAGCGTCGCGGCATCCCGATCGTCGAGACGGTCGCCGGCAAGTCCACCGTCGCCGCCGACCACCCGTGCTACGCCGGACCGATCGGTGTGATCGGTGCCGAGGGCGCCAACCGTCTCGCCGCGGACGCCGACGTGGTGGTGGCGGTCGGCACCCGCCTAGCCGACTTCGCCACCGGGTCGTGGTCGGTGTTCCGCGAACGACTCGATGCGGATCATCGGCGTCAACGTCGCCCGCTTCGACGCCGGCAAGCACCGCGCCGTGGCGGTGGTCGGCGACGCCCGCGAGACGATCGTCGAGCTCGACGCGGCCCTCGCCGACTGGCGGGCGCCGGCGGCGTGGACGGCACGCGTCGCAACCGAGGTAGCCACGCTCTGGGAGTATCTCGACCGCATCGGGCGCGCCGCCGGACGAGGGAGCGGTCACCTACGCCCAGGTCGTGGCCGCCGTGAACTCCACCGCCAGCGGGCACGACTACGCGCTGACGGCGTCGGGCGGCTTCCCGGGCGAGGTGAACGCCGGGTGGCGGTCGCGGGCGGTGGCCACGTTCGACTGCGAGTACGGGTTCTCGTGCATGGGCTACGAGATCTCCGGCGGGTGGGGGGCGGCGATGGCCCGTTCGCAGCTCGCCCCCGACGGTGAGACGTTCGTCTTCGTCGGTGACGGCTCGTACCTGATGATGAACAGCGACCTGTACTCGTCGGTGCTGTCCGGGCACAAGATGATCGTGATCCTGTGCGACAACGGCGGCTTCGCCGTCATCGACCGGCTGCAGGTCAGCCAGGGCGGGGCGCTCGTTCAACAACCTGTTCGCCGACGTGCGGGTCGCAGGGGAGTGGGCGCCGGTCGACTTCGTCTCCCACGCCGCGTCGATGGGTTGCGCCGCTCGCCGCGTCGCCGACATCGCCGAGCTCGCCGAGGCGGTCGAGTGGGCGCGGGCGGCGGACCGCACCGCCGTCATCGTCATCGACGTCGACCCGCACGCCTGGACCGAGGGCGGCGCGTGGTGGGAGGTCGGGGTGCCCGAGGTGTCCGATCAGCCGTCGATCCGCGCGGCGCGGGCCGCGCTGGACGAGGCCAAGGCCGACCAGCGCAAGGGGGTGTGACCGTCGTGCGCGTGGCGGTCCTCGGCTGTGGGCGGATCGGGAGGATGCACGCCGAGCTGCTCGCCCGCCGCATCCCCGGTGCGTCGCTGGCCACCGTGTTCGACGTCGTCCCCAGCGCGGCGTCGGCGGTCGGTGTCGCGTTCGGCGTGCCAGCGGCCGGGTCCGTCGAGGAGGCTCTCTCCGGCGACGTCGACGCGGTGGCGATCTGCACCAGCACCGACACCCACGCCGAGCTGATCGCCCGCGTCGCCGCGGCCGGGCTGCCGGCGTTCTGCGAGAAGCCGCTGTCGCTCGATCTCGCCGAGGTCGACGCCGCGCTGGCGGCGGTGGCGACGTCGGGCACCCTGCTGCACGTCGGCTTCAATCGGCGCTTCGACCCCGCCCACCGCGCCGTGCAGGCGGCGGCGGCGAGCGGGGAGCTCGGCGAGCTGCACGTCGTGAAGATCACCAGCCGCGACCCGGCCCCGCCGCCGGTCGACTACTTGGGCCGCTCGGGCGGGCTGTTCAAGGACATGACGATCCACGACTTCGACATGGCCCGCTACGTGGCCGGCAGCGAGGTCGTCGAGGTGCAGGCGGTCGGCGCGGTGCGCGTCGACCCGGCGATCGGCGCCGCCGGCGACATCGACACGGCGATCGTCACGCTGCGCCACGACTCCGGGTGCCTGACGGTGATCGACAACAGCCGGCGGGCGGTGTACGGCTACGACCAGCGCGTCGAGGCGTTCGGCAGCGGCGGCATGGCGGCCTCCGACAACCCGCCGGTGCACTCCACGACGCGTCACGACGCCGCCGGGTCGCACCGGCCGCCGATCGGCACGTTCTTCCTCGACCGCTACGAGGTGAGCTACCGCGACCAGTGGCTGGCGTTCGTCGAGGCGGTGGCGGCCGGAGGTCCGGCGCCGGTGACGGGGGCCGACGGGCGGGCGGCGCTGTCGGTGGCGATCGCCGCCGAGGAGTCCCGGCGCACCGGTCGCCCGGCCGTCCCCGCGTAAGTCGGCAAGCAGGTTGCGGGCCCCGTCCGATCGAGGTTCTGCCAGTATCGACCGATGACTGTGGCATGGACGGCCGAGCAGATCGTCGAGACTCCTCGAACTGCAGCCGCATCCGGAGGGCGGGTTCTACCGTGAGACGTGGATCGGGCCGACGATCGGCGGACGGGCCAGCGGGACGTCGATCTACTATCTGCTGACCGAGGGCGAGTTGTCGCACTGGCACCGCATCGATGGCGCCGAGATCTGGCATCACTACGCCGGTGCCGCACTCGAGCTGTCCACCTGGACCGACGGTCGACGTGGTCGAGCAGTGCGTGCTCGGCAGTGACCTCGTCTCCGGCGAGCGGCCGCAGCTCGTCATTCCTCCCGATCAGTGGCAGTCGGCGCGCTCCTCTCGGCCCGTGGACGCTCGTCGGCTGCACGGTCTCGCCCGGCTTCGACTTCGATCGCTTCGAGCTCGCACCGCCCGATTGGCGACCGCCGGGCTGACGACGGACGCCGAAGTGCCGACGACGCAGGCCGAATCGAGTCGATTTTCGGCACCTCGGTGCCCGTCGAGCCGGTCAGGACGGCTCGAGCATCGCTCCGGCAGCTCGTCGCGCTCCTGGGTGACGACGCCGGCGAGCACGAGGCCGATGCCGATCGCCTCGACGATCGACGGGCGCTGGCCGAGGACGACCCAGCCGAAGGCGACCGCGGTGACCGGCAGCAGGGCGAGCAGCAGCGAGAACCGGCGCACCGGGATGCGACGCAGGACGTGCTGGTCGATGCCGTAGCCGATGGCGTTGGAGCACACCCCGACGGCGAGGCAGGCGATCAGCAGCCGCGGGGTGGTGAACACGTGGGCGCTGCCGGGCGCGCCGATCGGCAGCGAGCACGACGGCGCCGACGGCGAGGCCGACGCCGAGGCCCGACACGCCGCGGTCGAGGCGGGCGACGCGTGAGCCGAGCACGATGTACGCCGCCCACATCGCCGAAGCGGCGAGGAGCCACAGGAGGCCGATCGTGTTGTCGCCGATCTCCAGCCCGCCGAGCACGAGCACGCCGATGGCGGCGAGACCGAGGGCGAAGGCGTTGCGGGCGGTGCGCGTCATCGCCGCGGCCACGATGATCGGGCCGATGAACTCGATGGCGACGCTCGTGCCGAGATCGGTGCGGGCGAGCGCCATGTAGAAGCACGTGTTCATCAGGGCGGTGATCGTGCCGAACAGGGCGGCCGCACCGAACTGGCTGCGGGTCCAGCCGCGGAACGGGTGCCGGGACACCAGCAGCAGCACGATCGCCGCGCCGGTGACGCGCAGCCACGCGACGGTCTGCGGGGCGACCTCGTCGAAGAGGAGCGCGGCGATCGACGTGCCCGTGTACTGGGCGATCGCCGACAGCGCGAACAGCGCTTCGGGCGACGCGGTGTCGAGGTGGCGGGCGACGCGGCCGGGGCGGGCCGCTGCCGGCGCCCGCGGCCGGGGGTCAGTCGAAGAGGTCAGGGTCGGTGCGGCAGATCTCGTGCCAGAGCGGCTGGAACTGGAACCACCCGGCGAGTGGGTACCCCGTCTGGTCGCGCGTGTACGTGGCGTACTCGCGGTTGATCTCGTGCGGCGTGCCGGCGGCCATCGCGAGGAGCTGGGCCTGGCACGAGCGCTCCATCGTGATGAACCAGTAGGCGGCGGCGTCGACGGTCTCGCCGACGGTGAACAGCCCGTGATTCTGGTGGATCGCCGCCTTGCCGGTGGTGAACTCGGCGGCGAGCTCCTTGCCGGCCTCGATGTCGTAGACCACGGCGCCGCCCTGGGTGGCGATCACCGTGTGGTCCTCGAAGAAGACGCAGGCGTCCTGGGTCAACGGGGCCAGGGGGATGCCGAGCGAGCTGAACGCCTTGCCGTGGAGCGAGTGGGAGTGGGCGGCCGCGGTGACGTCGGGGCGGGCTTCGTGGATCGCCGAGTGGATCACGAACGCCGCCCGGTTGACGGCGCGGGTGCCGTAGACGACGTTGCCCTCGTGGTCGACGAGGATGAGGTCGCTGGACCGGATGTGGCGGAAGTTCATCCCGAACGGGTTGACCCAGAACAGCTCGGGGAACTCGGGGTCCGCGCGGTGATGTGCCCCGCCACGCCCTCGGAGAAGCCGAACTTGCCGAAGATGCGCAGCGCCCCGGCCAGCTTGGCCTTGCGGTGGGCGCGCTCCTCGTCGACGGTGGCGAACGTGGGCGGGAGGTCGAGCGTGGTCTCCTGTGGCACCAGCGCCCGCCCGTCGATCGTCCGCACCCCGGCCCCGGTCTCGATCACAGCCATGCTCCCAGGGTACTTCCCGCCGGGTCGATGATTTCCACAAGCAAAATCGTGCAGACCCGCTCGATTTCGCGCCCCAGAATCGCGATCAGCGGCCGATGGCGGCGTTCGGCCACACGACCGAATCGGGGACGTCGAACACCGTGAGGAAGTACTCGGCCTGGGCGCAGGCGATGCCCAGGTCGACGGGATCGGTGTACAGGCGTGGCTGGAGGAAGCGGCGCGTGACCAGCAGCTCGGCCGTGGCGTCCTGGCAGCCGGCGGTGACGAACGCGAACCGGCGCGTCCCCTTGACGAGCGGCGGGAGGTCCGGCACGTCGCCGCCTGCGCCGACGATCGTCGACAGGGCCGCGCGTGGCGTCGGGCCCGAGCTCGACGGCCGGGGGAGCGCCGGTCACAGAGCCGGAGAGGCGTTCGAAGGCGAGCAGCTCGGCGGGGCCGGCGGCGCCGATCGGGACGTCGGCCGGATCGACGGCGAGCACGGCGACCGTGTCGACGGCCACGAAGCACTCCGGCTGGTTCGGCACCGGGTCGAGGGCGTACATCGCGACGTTGCCGTCGGCGTCGATCGACAGGCCGGGGGTCGAGGGCGGACTGCAGCTGGTGTCGATGATCCCGACGAGCGGCATCATCCCGGTGGGCACCTGTTCGACCGCGGCGATCACGCGGTCGGGCAGGTCGCCGGCGACGCCGTCGCCGAGGATCCACTCCAGGTCGGCGAGGTCGTCGGCGTTGCGGACGGCGATCGGCACGTGGGGCACGAGGTTGATGCCGGTGCTGTCGGACATGACCGCGATCGTGTCGAAAGCGATCGCGTCGGCGGCGTTGTCCGGTGGCGATGATGTCGTGGCGAGGCCGGCGACGAGCGTCAGCGCGAGGAGCGGTGCGTGCATGAACGGTTCGACGCTGCCGGCGGGCCGATCGGTTCCGCGGATTCTGGGGCGCGAAATCGTGCGGGTCTGCACGATTCTGCTTGTGGAAATCATTTTCCGGGGGCGGGGGGTGGAAGGATCGGGGCGTGGTGAACCGGGTGGTGTCGGGGGTCGGGTTGGCGCCGCCGGCGGCCAGCTACGCCCACGCCGTGCTCAGCGACGGGCCGGCGCGCCTGCTGCACACGTCGGGGGTGGTACCGGTCGCGCCCGACGGCACGGTGCCGGCCGGGGTGGAGGCGCAGGCGGCGGTGGTGTGGTCGAACATCGCCACCCTCCTCGACGAGGCGGGCATGGGCCCCGCCGACGTCGTGTCGGTGACGACCTACGTCGTGGTCGACGAGCTGGCGTCGCTCGGCGTGGTGATGGCTGCTCGTGATCGCTTCCTCGGCGGCCGGCTCGCGGCATCGACGCTGGTGACGGTGCCGCGCCTGGTGCGGCCCGAGTGGTTGCTCGAGATCGCCGTCATCGCCACCCGATGACCGCGGCGCGCCGCTGGCCGCTCGACCGCCTCGCCGTGCTCGGCGCGGCGGTCGCCTTCGGCACCACCGGCACCGCCAAGGCGCTCGGACCCGACGACGCCACGGCGCTCGGCGTCGGGGCGATGCGCATCCTCATCGGTGCCGCCGGGTTGGTGCTCGTCGCCGTGGTCGTCAGCCGTCGCCACCGCACGACCGGCCGTGCGGCGACACCGCTCGTCCCTCGTCGTCGACAGCTGCCGGCCGTGCTGATCGGCGCCCTCGGCGTGGCGATCTACCAGCCGGCGTTCTTCGCCGGCACCGATCACAACGGCGTCGCCGTCGGCACGCTCGTGGCGCTGGGCAGTGGCCCCGTGTTCGTCGGCGCGTGGGAGCTGGTGGCGTTGCATCGGCGGCCGAGCAACCGGTGGGCGGCCGCCACGGCGCTGGCGGTGCTCGGCGGGGCGGTGCTGGTGCTGTCGCAGCGCACAGGGGACGCCCCGGTGGGCGCGTTCGGGGTGCTCTGCTCGCTGCTCGCCGGCCTCGGCTACGCCCTGTTCGCCACCGCGGCCAAGTCGCTCGTCGACGCCGGCGCCGATTCGGGAACCGTCATGGCGTGGGTCTTCACGCTCGGCGCGCTCGGCCTCGCCCCGTTCCTGTTCGTCGAACCGCTCGCCTGGCTCGCTACCTGGTCGGGCCTGCTGATGGTGCTGCACCTCGGGATCGTCGCCACCACCGTCGCCTACCTGCTCTACGGCTACGGCCTGCGCACGCTGGCGACCTCGACGGCCGTGACGCTCACGCTCGCCGAGCCGGTCACGGCTGCCGTCGCCGCCATGGTGGTGCTCGACGAGCACCTCGACGCCGCCGGCTGGCTCGGCGCGGCGATCGTAATGGCCGGCCTGGCCCTGATCGCCCGCGCCGAGCCCGAGAGCCCGCTCATCCCCGCGTGACGCCGACACCGTTCTATGTCAGGAAACACGACGTCGGGCGTCGTGTTTCCTGACACAGACGCTGAGCGGCTGCGCTAGTCCGGTTTGCGGGCGCGGCTCGGCTGCACGCGGGGCGCCTCGTCGGGCATCTTCGGGTACACCGGCGGCCACGGGGCGTCGGGGATGCCGGCGGCGAGGTCGCGCTCGTAGCGCTCGACCAGCGGAGTGATCGACTGCGGCTCGTCGTCGATCGTCGCCCACGGGTCGCCGCGCGCCTCCAGGCGCGGCGGCACGGTCACCATGGTCAGCTCGTCGGGATGGACATGGGCCAGCTCGTCCCATGCGAACGGGGTCGACACCTGGGCGCCCGGGCGGGCCCGCACGCACCACGCCCCGAACACGGTCTTGTGCGGCGCGTTCTGGTTGAAGTCGACGAACACTCGCGGACCGCGCTCCTCCTTCCACCAGTTCGCCGTGATCAGCTCCGGCCGCCGCTCGGCGAGCTCGCGAGCGACCGCGACGGCCGCCTGGCGCGTGCCGATCGATGTCCACCCCCGCTCCACCCGGACGTACACGTGCAGGCCGCGGTTGCCGGTCGTCTTGATGTACGAACGGATGCCGTGGGTCGCCAGCAGATCGAGCGTCTCGGCCGCGGCCTCCTGCACCATCGCATAGGTGACCCCGGGACCGGGATCGAGGTCGATGCGCAGCTCGTCGGTGTTCTCCGGATCGCCGGCCCGATACGGCCACGGGTGGAACCCGAGGCACCCGAGGTTGGCGGCCCACAGCACGTGGGCGATGTCGGCCATCACGATCGCCCGCGACGTCGTCCCGTTCGGGGTGCTGACGATGGTGGTCTGCAGCCACCGCGGCGCCGAGTCAGGGATCCGCTTCTGGAAGAACGACGACCCGGCCACGCCGTTCGGGAATCGCTGCAGCAGCGTCGGGCGGTCCCGCACGGTGCGCATGATCGACTCCTCGACGGCGAGGTAGTAGCGGGCGAGGTCGAGCTTGGTGAGGCCGGGCTCGGGGAACATCACCTTGTCGGGACTCGTGATGGCGACCACCCGGCCGGCCGCCGCGAGTTCGACCGCCGCGCCGTGCTCGTCCTGCTTGGCCACGTCGGCGACCGTACCGTCGCCGAGTCGGTCCGCCGTCCGGTCACCGGCCACTCGATGCGGTCAGGACGAGAACGGCGGTCAGTTGGCGTGCAGGCCGTCGTTCAGTCCGCTCCAGCTTGCCGGTCCGCTGCGCGGGCCTCGACGGCGCCGGTCTGGCTGTGGCGGATGAACATCATCCCGCTGACCCCCGACAGCTCCCTGCGCCTTCACGACCGCGCCGTCGGGGAGCTTCACGAGCGTGCCGGCGGTGACGTACAGCCCGGCCTCGACGACGCAGTCGTCGCCGAGGCTGATGCCGATGCCGGCGTTGGCGCCGAGCAGGCAGCGCTCGCCGATCGTGACCTGCTCGGTCCCGCCGCCCGACAGCGTGCCCATGATCGACGCCCCGCCGCCGATGTCGCAGTCGTCGCCGACGATCACGCCCTGGCGAGATCCGCCCCTCCACCATCGACGCGCCGAGCGTGCCGGCGTTGAAGTTGCAGAAGCCCTCGTGCATCACGGCGGTGCCCTCGGCGAGGTGGGCGCCGAGGCGCACGCGTGAGGCGTCGGCGATGCGCACCCCGCTCGGCGACGACGTAGTCGGCATCGGTGGGAACTTGTCGAGGCGCGAACGGCGACGCGCCGCCCCGGCGGCCCGGCCGGCGAACGGCACCTCGTCGAGGTCGGCGACGGCGACCGGGCCGAGGTCGGTCCACGCCACGGTGTTGAGCAGCCCGAAGATGCCGTCGAGGTTGATCGTGTCGGGGGCGGCCAACCGGTGCGACAGCAGGTGCAGGCGCAGGTACACGTCGGCCGCCGACGAGGGCGGCGCGTCGACGTCGATCGTCGAGCGGATCGGGCGGACCACGACCCGGCGCACCGTCGTCGGTGCGGTCGCCGCCGGCCAGCGCGGCATCGATCTCCTCGGGCGCCGACTCGCCGAGCTCGCCCCAGCCGAGCCAGCGGAACCAGACGTCGAGCGTGGCCCGCGGCGGCTCAGGTCGTGAACCCGGCCCCCCAGGCGATGCGCGTCGCTGATCACGGCTCTCTGACCTTCCGGTCGCAGGGTCGGGAACAGGATGACGTCGCGGATCGTGTCGACGCCGGCCAGCAGCATCACCAGCCGGTCGATCGCCGATGCCGAGGCCGCCGGTCGGGCGGCATGCCGTACTCGAGCGCGCGCAGGTAGTCCTCGTCGACCGCGCCGGCTCGTCGTCGCCGGCGTCCTTGGCCGTGGCCTCGTGCTCGAAGCGCCGCCGCTGCTCGACGGGGTCGTTGAGCTCGCTGTAGCCGTTGGCGTACTCGTGGCCGTCGATGAACAGCTCGAAGCGGTCGGTCAGCAGCGGGTCGTCGGGATCGAGGCGCGAGCAGCGGCGAGATCTCGACCGGGTGGCCGGTGACGAACGTCGGGGCGCACGATGTCGTGCTCGACAGTCGCCTCGAACAGCTCCTCGACGAGCTTGCCGACGCCCCATGCCGCGTCCCAGCGCACGCCGTGGCGGTCGGCGAGCATGCGCATCTCGCTCCACGGACGCGCCGGGTGGACCGGCTCACCGGCGGCGCCGACACGAGGTCGACCATCCGCGCCCGCGGCCACGGCGCGGCGAGCTCGACCGCTTCGCCGCGGATCTCGACGACCGTCGTGCCGAGCGCGTCGCGGGCGGCGTTGGTCGACCAGCGCCTCGGTGAGCGCCATCACGTCGGCCGACGTCGGCGAAGGCCTCGTACCTCCATCATCGTGAACTCGGGGTTGTGGCGTGGTGTCATCCCCTCGTTGCGGAAGATCCGCCCGATCTCGAAGACCCGGTCCATGCCGCCGACGATCAGCCGCTTGAGGTGCAGCTCCAGGGCGATGCGCAGGTACATCGGCATGTCGAGGGTGTTGTGGTGGGTGACGAACGGCGCGCCGTGGCGCCGCCGGCCTCGACGTGCAGCACCGGCGTCTCCACCTCGATGAAGCCACGCTCGGTGAGCGTGCGGCGGAAGCTGGCGACGACCGCGTGACGCACCTCGAACACTCGGCGCGCCGGGGGTTGACCACGAGGTCGACGTAGCGCTGGCGGTAGCGGGTGTCGGTGTCGGACAGCCCGTGCCACTTGTCGGGCAGCGGGCGGATCGACTTGGCGAGCAGGCGAGCTCGCTCGACCCGACCGAGATCTCACCGGCGCGGGTCGTCATCACCCGCCCGCGGGCGCCGACCCAGTCGCCGCGGTCGAGCGACTTGATGTCGGCGAAGGCGGTCGTCGCCCACGTCGCCCTTGGACACGAACAGCTGCACGTCGGCGCCACGGTCGGCCAGTGTGGCGAAGATCAGCTTGCCCGAGTCGCGCAGGCGGATCACCCGGCCGGCGACGCTGACCTCCACGTCGGTCTCGCTGCCCGGGCGCCAGCGCGGCTGCCAACCGGCGCACCTCGGCCGCGGAGTGCGTGCGGTCGAAGCGGTACGGGATACGGCTCGACGCCGGCGGCCCGCAGGTCGTCGACGCGGTGCTGCCGGCGCGCCCGTTCGGCCGCCAGCCCGCTGCCCGTCAGCTCGGCGAGCGCGGGTCGGTCGGTTACGGTGCTCCATCATCGTCGTCCGGGCGAGCGCCAGCGATGGACGGCCAGCTCCGGCTTGCGCGGCCGGGGACGCAATGACGGTATCGTCGCCACGGTACCGGGGCGGGGCCTCCGATGCGCCGGCGGCGCGTGTCCGCGCCGGGTGCCTTACGCTCGACGGCGATGGCAACGCACCTGCTGATCATCGGCGGCGGCCCCGCCGGCAACAACGCCGCCACCTACGCCGCCCGGTACGGCGCCGAGGTGACGATGGTCGAGCGCGACCTGATCGGCGGCGCCGCCCACCTCCTCGACTGCATCCCGTCGAAGACGATGATCGCCACCGGCGGGGCGATGAGCTTCCTGCGCCGTTCCACGCGGAATGGGCCTCGAGGAGCCACGCCCGAGGTCGACACCGACGGCCCTGACCGCGCGGATCGAGGGCATCAAGTCGCACCTGCAGGCCGGCACCACGCAGACTGCTGGAAAGCCAGGGCGTGCGCATGATCACCGGCACGGCGCGGTTCGCTCGCCCCGCACCGCCGAGATCGAGACGGTCGACGGGCTCGAGTGGTCGACGTTCGACGTCGCGCTCATCGCGACCGGCTCGTGCCGCGCATCCCCGAGTGGTGCCACGCCCGACGGCGACCGCATCCTCACCACCCGCGACTGCTACCCGCCCAAGGAGTTCCCACGCAGCATCACGGTGGTCGGGTCCGGCGTCACGGGCGTGGAGTTCGTGCACATGTTCTCCTCGTTCGGCGCCGCAGTGACCCTCGTCGTGTCGCGCCAGCAGGTGCTGCCGGCCAAGGACCCGGAGGTGGCGGCGGTGCTCGAGGACGACTTCCTCAACCGCGGCGTCAAGCTGCTGAAGGGAGCGCGTGCGATCGCCATCGACCGCGACCACGACAGGACGACGTCGTGGTGCGCTGCGACGACGGTCGGGTCGTGCGCTCAGCCACGCCGTGCTCGCCATCGGATCGGTGCCAACTCGGCCGATCTCGGCCTCGAGCGCGCCGGGGTGGCGGTCGATGCCGGCGGGTACGTGCCGATCGACCACAACTGCGTCACCAACGTCGGCCACATCTACGCCGCCGGAGATGTCAGCGGCAAGCTGCCGCTGTCGTCGGTAGCGGCGATGCAGGGCCGCAAGGTGGCCGAGCGGATGATGGGCCTGCACAGCCTCGCACACCGTCACCTCGACTACGACAAGGCGGCGCTCGGCCATCTTCACCGAACCCGAGATCGCCGACGTCGGCCTGGCCGAGACCGAGGCGTTCGCCCTCGGGCCGCAAGATCCGGGTCACCAAGGTGCCGTTCTGGCCACCCCCAAGGCTTGATCAACAACGACCCGCGGGGGTTCGTCAAGATCGTCTCCGACCCGGCCACCGGTGTGGTGCTCGGCGGGTCGATCGTCGGACGCCACGCCGCCGAGTGATCTCGGTCATCGCCCTCGCCGTCACCGCCGACCTCAAGGTCACCGACATCGTCGAGAGCCTGCTCGTGCACCCCGCCCTCGCCGAGGCGCTTGGCCGAAGCCGCCGAGTAGCTTTCGACGCTGTTGTTCGCGCGAAACTCGCTCTCTCCATGTCGAGCGTTTGGAGCGGCTCGCCGCAACCAGCGCGGCGGCGGCCGGCAGAGCCGGCCCGCCGCCGCACCGGGGGGCTACCGCCCCGGATCCCCGACGGAGGCATCGCGCGGCACGGCGAATACCGGCTCCAGGCCGCTCGGCAGGTGCGTGCGCTTCGGGCATCCCGACACTGACGAGAAGCACGAGGCCGGTGAGGATCACGACGGCGGCAGCGGGCGGCGGCGGGACTGGCCCTCCGACAGATAAGCGGGTCGGCGAGGAACGCCGCGGCGAGCACGCTCGACTCGCGAAGCGATGCCACGTACCCTCACCGGCGCTCGCCGCACCGCGATGAGGACCATCACTTAGGCGGCGGCGGGCAGCCGCCTGCTCACCGGACTTGACGGCGTCAGTCGATGTGCAGCGAGGCGACCAGGCGCCGTTGCACCCCGCGGTCCGGAGCGATGGCGTAGGACGTCACCGCGGATCGGGGGCGAGGGCGAGGACGGTCGGCGAAGGCGTCGGGTGATGCCGGCAGGTGCGCGAGGAAAGGACGGGCGTGGCTGTCGTTGACGCGTGTCACACGGTCCGATCGTGACACCGACGCCGAGGGCAAGCAGCACGGGTACGCCGGTCGGCGCCGGCCGGGAGCGCGCCCATTCCGGCGGCGACGGTCAGCAGCGCCCAGCACCGCCAGAGCACACGGCGGTGGTCGCCCAGCAGCAGGATGCCGCCCAGCCCGGCCAACGTGTCGCCGCTGCCGCGGGCGATCAGATAGGCGACGGAGCAAGTCGCCGTGGTCGTAGGCGGCGGCGAGGGGGAACGCGGGCGGGTGAGGGGACGTGCGATCACCGTGGCCAGGGCGGCGAAGGACCACGCCGCCGCCGGCAGGTCGTGCGTCGCGAGGACCAGGGGAGGCCGGGGACGCTGGCGACGCCGGCCACGAAGGCAACTGACCGCCACAGCGAGATGAGGCGATCAGGGCTGCGCTTGGCGCGCAGGTTCCAGCCGGCGTGCAGCAGCGCCGCGGTGAGGGCGAGGACGGTCGCGTCGAGCACCACGCCCCGAGCACCGGCTTCAGTCGCCGATGACGACGACGCACGTCGCCGGCGCCGACGGTGTCGCCGGCCGCGACCTTCACCTCGCTCACCGTGCCGGCCTTGTCGGCCTGGATCTGGTTCTCCATCTTCATCGCCTCGAGCACGACGACCGCCTGGCCGGCCTCGACCTGGCCTGCCGACCTCGACGAGCACCTTGACGATCGTGCCCTGCATCGGCACGGTCACCTCGCCGCTGCCGCCGCCGCGCCGCGCCGCGGCCGCTCGGCCGCGCCGGCTTCTTGCGCGCCGGGCCCGCCGCGGCGCCGCCGCGGCCGCGCGGCCGACTCTGGCACCCACAGCTTGACGGCGAAGCGCTTGCCGTTGACCTCGACCGTGGTGCGCCGTTCGACGAGCGCGCGCCTCGTCGTCCCCGCGTCGGCGCGGCGCCGTCGGCGCCGACGCCGCTGACAGGTCGAGGCGTCTCCTCGACCCACTTGGTCGAGTGGGTCGACCGCGTGGAAGTCGGGGTGGCGCAGGATCGCGAGGTCGGCCGGGATGGTCGTGGCCACGCCTTCGACCACCATCTCCTCGAGGGCGCGGATCGTGCGGGCGATCGCGACGGCACGGTCCGTGCCCCACACGATGAGCTTGCCGATCGAGGTTGTCGTAGTACTGGCTGATCGTGTCGCCGCTCTCGTAGCCGGCGTCGAAGCGCACGCCGAAGCCGTCGGGCGGCGTCGAGCTGGGTGATCGTGCCCGGGCGACGGCAGGAACTTGCCGCCGGCCGGGTCCTCGGCGTTGATGCGCACCTCGATGGCGTGGCCGCGGCGCTGCGCCAGCGACCTCCTCCTGGGTCATCGGCAGCGGCTCGCCGGAGGCGACGCGGATCTGCCACTCGACGAGGTCGATCCCCGTGATCACCTCGGTGACCGGGTGCTCGACCTGCAGTCGGGTGTTCATCTCGAGGAAGAAGAACTCGCCGTCCTGGTAGATGAACTCGACCGTGCCGGCGTTGTAGTAGCCGACCGCCTTGGCGGCCTTGACCGCGGCCTCGCCCATCGCCTCTCGACCCCCTCGGGGAGCGCCGGCGCCGGCGCCTCCTCGATCAGCTTCTGGTGGCGGCGCTGCGCCGAGCAGTCGCGCGTCGACACCCACACGACGTCGCCGTGCTGGTCGCCGACGATCTGCACCTCGACGTGACGCGGCCACGTGAGGTAGCGCTCGACGTAGACCTCGTCGCGACCGAAGAACGCCTTCGCCTCGCGCTGCGCCGACGTCCATCGCCTCCTCGACCTCGCCCGGCGCCTGCACCACCTTCATGCCCCGGCCGCCGCCGCCGAAGGCGGCCTTGATGGCGACCGGCCAGCCGTTCTCCTCGCCGAAGGCGCGGATCTCGTCGGGCGACGTCGGCGAACTCGGTGGTGCCGGGCACGATCGGCGCGCCGCCCCGCAGCGCCGCCTTGCGCGACTCGACACCTTGTCGCCCATCTCCTCGATCGCCTCGGGCGGCGGGCCGATGAAGGCCACGCCCATGCTCGGTGATCGCCCGGGCGAAGTCGGCGTTCTCGGAGAAGAACCCGTAGCCGGGGTGCACGCCGTCGGCGCCGCTGCTGCGCGATCGCGTCGAGGATCGCCTCGGTGTTGAGGTAGCTCTCCGCCGCGGTCTGCCCGCCGAGGGCGTAGGCCTCGTCGGCGAGGCGCACGTGCAGCGCGTTGCGGTCGAGCTCGGAGTAGACCGCCACCGTCGCGATGCCGAGCTCGCGGGCGGCACGGATGACGCGAACGGCGATCTCGCCACGGTTGGCGATCAGGATCTTCGTCGAGCACGGCTGACAATGTAGGTGCCGTGATCACAGCGATGGCATTGGCCGATCGGCTGGCACGTGCAGATCGTCGCGGGTACGGGCCCGACCAACGCGGTTCTCCTGGCCGCTGCGTCGCCGCCGCCGACCGCAGCGTGCTCGCCGCCCGCCACCAGACGGCCGGTCGCGGCCGCCTCGACCGGCGCTGGGACGCGCCGCCCGACGACGAACCTGCTGGTCTCGCTCCTGTTCCACCGCGTGCCGGCCCACCCCGGCGCCGTGACCCAGCGGGTCGCGTGGCCGCGGTCGCCGCATGCCGCGAGCTGGCGGCTGTCGACGCGCCGCCCTGAAGTGGCCCAACGACGTCCTGGTCGGCGGCGCCAAGCTCGCCGGGGTCCTCGCCCAGCGGTCACGGCGACGGCCCGCTCGTCGTCGGGTTGGGGGTCAACGTCGGTGGTGCCCGGGCGGCGCCGCCCGCCTCGGTGAGGACGTGATCCGCTCGACGTGCTCGCCGCGCTGCTGGCGGCCTACGACGCCTCCGCGCCGACGTCCACGAGCGCTACCGCGCCGAGCTCTCCACGATCGGCGCGAGGTCCGCGTCGAGCTGCCCTCGGCGTGCGTCACCGGGACGGCGACCGACGTGACCGTCGACGGGCGCTGGTCGTGCTCGACGCCTGTGGTGCGACCCACCGCTTGGCGGTCGGCGACGTCGTCCACCTCCGCACCGGGTTGGCGCGCGAAGGCGGCCAGTCGGAAGGTGATACAACCGCGTCGGTGTCACCGGACGCGAAATACTGGGGGTGCTGCTCGCCACGGTGATCGGCGTGGCGGCAGCAGTAGCCAGGCGTCGGATAGTCGGGGGCGGCGATCCTGGCCGCAGCCGGGTTCGTCCCACCGCCGCACAAGAACCACGACGGTTCGGGCAAGACGCGGATCGGGATCATCGGCGACTCCGTGGGCACGACGATCGCCTTCAACAACGCCTGGGCGCCGCTCGACAAGTACGACTACTCCTTCGACGCCGCCGGCTGCCGGCACGTGTACACGATGTCGTGCAAGCACCCGCCGCCGCTGACCGCCGTGGCGACGATGCAGAAGTCCCGCGGGCAGTGGGGATCGCTACTCGTGATGCTCACCGGCTACAACCAGCATGAGCTTCTCGTTCGCCGAAGGCCGTGGACCGCGGTGATAACCAAGACGGCGCGGCAGGGGATCCCGCGGGTGATGTGGCTGACGTACCGCACCGCCGACGTGCGGGTGCGTGCCGCTGTCGTACCGCAGCACGGCCACCACGTTCCGAGACAACAACCTCATCCTGCTGCAGAAGGCGCAGAAGTACGGCGGGCGGCTCGTCATTTCGCCGACTGGGCGACGTACTCGACGCGCTACGGGTCCAACCCGACGTACGTGTCGCCCGACGGCGTGCACATGTACCCGGTGGCCGGATCGTTCGCGCTCAGCCAGTTCATCGCCGACAACGTCGGTCGGGTGCTCGCCGGCGAGGACGTGACGCCGACGTGCGCCCAGGCGCGGCGCGGCGAGCAATACGCCGTGGACCTTCCTGCGCTTCGGCATGGGCGGTACCGGGGTCGCCGACGCCCAGCGGGCGCTGATCGCTCGTGGGATCAACCTGCCGACGGGCGCCGATGGCTATTACAACGACCTGACCGTCTATGCGGTGCAGACGTTCCAGCGGTCGGTGGGCCTGGCGCCCAAGGGCCACATCGACGAGCAGACGGCACGGGCGCTCGGACTGATCGGGGCGACGTGGCCGACGGTTGCCCGTGGGACCACCGGTGCCGCCACCGTCCGCCTGATCGAGACGGCACTGATCGGTCGCGGCATCGCCGTGCGCGGCGGCGTCGACGGTGTGTTCGACATCTGGCTCGAATACGCCGTGAAGACGTTCCAGCGCCAGAACGGCTTGGCGGTCTCGGGCATCGTCGACATCGCCACCGCCGCCCGCCTCGGGCTGACCCGTGCCCCGGCGCCGGGCTCTGTGTGGACGGCGGTGTCGAACGGTTCGACCGGCCTCCTGGTGTCGCGCACCCAGCAGGCCCTCGTCGACCACGGGATCGCCGTGTCGAGCGGGGTGACCGGGCACTTCGACATCTACACGCTCTACGCCGTGCAGACGTACCAGCGTCACCACGGGCTGCTCGCAACCGGCGTCGTCGACGTCGAGACCGCCCGTTCCCTCGGTCTGCTCGATCCGGACGGCAACCCGGTGGCGACCTGGGTGGACCTCGGGCTCGGTGCGGCGGGTGAACCGGTGCGGACCGCCGAGCGCTGCCTCGCGGCGGCGCGGATCCGCGTCGCCGACGGCATCGACGGGATCTTCAAACTGGGCGACTTCTACGCCGTGCAGACCTTCCAGCGCTGGCGGTCGGGCGGGTTGCCGGTCACCGGTCGCATCGACCTGGCGTCCGCCGACCGCCTCGGCATGCTCGAGACACCGGTGCCGTGTGTGCCGCCGGTCGCCCTTGCCGCCACGGTGGCGGCCGACGACCGGCCACGACGACCTCGACGAGCACGACGAGGACGTCCACGACGTCGACGACCGTGGCGGCGGCGGTGGCGGGCGATCTCGGATCCCTCGACCACCACGACCACGTCGACGACCTCGACCGGCTCGACCAGTCCGCCGACGTCGACCACCTCGACCGATCCGACGACGTCGACCACCCTGGCGGCGCCGACGACCACCTCGACGGCGGGTGGACACGACCGCTCTCGACCCGGCGGCGTCCACGGCGAGCGTGGCGTCGGACACGACAGACGACGACGGAGGCGCCGGGCACGACGGTGGTCGTGGAGGCGGCAGCCGCCCGCCGACTCGACCGCGCCGGCGACCACGGCGACCACGGCGCCGACGACGGTGGTGGACTCCACCGCGGCACCGGTGGAGACCACCGCGCGGCGGCGAGGTGACCGCGCCGCCGACCACCGTCGCCACCCCAACCGAGGCGACCGCCGCCTGACGACCGCAGGGCGGGCGCCGGACCGCTCGGTCACGCCTTCGCCCATCGGTCCCGGGCACCGTACGCTCGCTGCCGTGCGTCCACCGCGAGACTTCTTCCGGCCGCTCGCGGTCGGCGCGCCCGCACCGGTGCGCGAGATCCCCTTCCGCCCGTCGCGGATGATCCACTTCCTCCCGCCGTCCAACCCCAAGATGGTCGCCAAGGTCCCTCGATCGCCCCGACCGTCGACGTGCTGCTGGCCAACCTCGAAGACGGCATCCCGGCCGAGCGAGAAGGAGGCCGCCCACGCCGGGCTCGTCGCCATCGGTCGGGCGTGGGACCACCCGACACGCAGCTGTGGACGCGGGTCAACTCGCTCGACTCGCCGTGGGCGCTGGACGACCTCGTCACGGCCGTGACCGAGATCGGCGACCGCCTCGACGTGATCATGATCCCGAAGGTCGAAGGCCCCGAGGACATCCACTACGTCGACCGCCTCGGTCGCCCAACTCGAGGCCCGCGCCGGCCTCACCCGGCCGATCCTGCTCCCCCACGCCATCCTCGAGACCGCCCGGGGCGTGGCCAACGTGGAGGACATCTGCACCGCGTCGCCCGCGTTGCAGGGCCTGTCGCTCGGGCCGGCCGACCTGGCCGCCAACCGACGGATGAAGACCACACGGTCGGGGGCGGCCACCCGGGCTACCTCGTGCGCGAGGACCCCGATCCCGAGCATCCCGACGCGCCGCGGCCCACGTACCAGCAGGACCTGTGGCACTACACGCTCGCCCGCATGGTCGACGCCTGCGTGGCGGCCGGCGTGCTCGCCTACTACGGGCCGTTCGGGGACATCGCCGACGTGGTGGCGTGCGAGGACCAGTTCCGCAACGCCTACCTCCTCGGGTGCGTCGGGGCGTGGAGCCTGCACCCGGTCGCAGATCGACATCGCCCGGCGGGTGTTCCAGCCCCGACCCGCCCGACGTCGCCCACGCCCGCACGGGTGATCGCCGCGATGGGAGACGGCACGGGAGCGGTCCTGCTCGACGGGCGGGATGGAGGACGATGCGTCGGTGAAGCAGTGCACGTGATCGTCGAGCTCGCCGAGCAGCTGGCGCACGTGATCCCGAACTGGCCGCCCGCTACGGCCGCCGGAGGAGCACGACGATGCGGCTGACGTTCCGGCCGCTGCGTTCGGTGCTGTACATGCCCGGCGGCCAACGCCCGGGCGCTGGAGAAGGCGACCCACGATCCCCGTGCCGACGAGCATCATCCTCGACCTCGAGGACTCGGTGGCCCCCGACGCCAAGGAGTCGCCCGCGAGCAGGCCGTCGCCGCGCTGACGTCGGGCAAACTACGGCTCGCGACAAGCTGGCGCCTGCGGGTGCAACGGCCTCGCCACCGCCGGGGCACGCGACGACATCGCCGCCGCCGCCCAGTGCCGGGGCGCCGTCGGTGGTGGTCCCCAAGGTCGCACGGCGCGGCGCACGTCGACGACATCGTCACCCCGGCTCGACGCGGGCGGGGCGTCGCTCGACCCACCGCTGTGGGCCATGGTCGAGACGCCGACCGCGATACTTCGAAGCCCCGCGCCTCGCCGCCCACCCACCGCGTCAGCGTGCTCGTGATCGGCACCAACGACCTCGCCCGTGAGCTCCGGGCGCCGCTCGGCGTGCCGGGCGCGCCAACCTCACGCCGTACCTGGCGACCGCCGTCCGCTGGCGGCACGCGAAGGCGGGTGTGGCGATCCTCGATGGGGTGTTTCAACGACATCCAGCGACGACGAGGGTTTCGCCGCCGAGTGCCGCCAGGGCGTGGAGATGGGCTTCGACGGCAAGACGCTCGTGCACCCCGGCCAGGTCGGCCCGGCCAACGACGCCTGGTCGCCCACCGACGACGAGGTCGCGGCCGCCCGCGAGGTCATCGAGGCGTTCCACGAGCCGCGGCCGGCGAAGGCCGGGGCGTCGTGACGGTCGGCGGCCGCATGGTCGAGGCCCTGCACGTCGACAACGCCCGCCGCACGCTGGCCCTCGCCGACGCCATCGCCCGCCTGGCTCCCTGAGACCCGTCTCAAACGGCGATCTGGTCACCCACAGTTCTCGATATCGAGAAGGTGGGTGACCAGATCGGCCCTTGCAGGCCGCGCGCGATTTGGGGACGATCTGCGGCCGCCCGGTTACCGTTCGAGGTGCATGAGGAAGCTGACCGGGGGACGGCGGACGTGATCGTCACGTTCCACGGTGTCCGCGGCTCGACCCCGGTGCAGAGCGACGATGTCGCCCGCTACGGCGGCAACACCGCCTGCGTGTCGGTGCGCGTCGAGGGTCAGCGGCCGCTCCTGTTCGACCTCGGGACCGGGTTGCGGTTCTTCGGCAACACGCTGACGCCCGACGAGCCGTTCGTCGGCACGTGCCTGCTCGGGCACCTCCACTGGGACCACGTGCAGGGGCTCCCGTTCTTCACGCCGCTGCTGCAGAGCGGCGCCGAGCTGACGATCTTCGCCCCGCTGCAGGCCGACGGCCGTCATCCCGGCGACGTGCTGGCCGGGGTGATCCAACCGCCGATGTTCCCGGTGTCCCTCGACGAGATCGGCGGGTCGGTATCGGTCCGCCGGGCCACGCCGGAGTTCGCCATCGGCGAGTTCTTCGTGCGTGCCGCGCGGGTGCCCCACACCGGGGTCACCTTCGGCTACCGCGTCGAGCACGGGGGCTCGGCGGTGGTGTACGTCAGCGATCATCAGCAGCCCGACGACCCGACCGACTTCGATGCCGGCGTGCTCGAGCTGTGCCGTGGCGCCGACCTGCTGATCCACGACGCGCAGTACACGCCGAGCGAGTTCGAGCACAAGCGCACCTGGGGTCACTGCACCGCCCAGTACGCCGTGACGTTCGCCGCGGCGGCCGGCGTGCGCCGCCTCGCCCTGTTCCACCATGACCCGTCGCGCACCGACGACCAGCTCGACCGGATCACCGCCGCCGCGGCGCAGATGTGGTGCCGACCTCGGCGTCGACGTGTTCGCAGCGGTCGAAGGGAGCTCGGTGACGCTCGGATGAGCGTGGTGGCGACGATCGCCGCCGTGGTGCTCGGGGTGGTCTTCGTGCTGGCCGGCGCGGCGAAGGTGGCCCGCCGAGGACAGTGGCTCGACCGACGCCGCCGCACTCGGGACGCCACGCCTCGTCGCGGTCGTGGTGCCGTGGGTCGAGATCGCACTCGGCGCGCTGCTGGTGGCGCGGGTCGGTCTCCCGTGGACCGCCGTCGCCGTGCTGGTGTTGCTGGCGGCCTTCAACGGACTGTTGCTGGTGCGCCTCGACGACGACGTGCGCCTGCCGTGTGCGTGCTTCGGGGCGTGGTCGGCGCGACCGGTGTCGTGGTGGAGCGTCGGGCGCAACGTGGCGCTCGGGGTGCTCGCCCTCGTGGCGATGCAGGCCTGACCGCGGGCGAGCCGCTACTCGGTCGCCGCCGCCGAGCCGGTCGGCTACTGAGGGGTCGCCGCCCGCACGAGCACCTCGATCAGCTCGGGATCGTCGGCGAGCATTCCCGGAGCCACCAGGCGCGGCACGAGGCGCGCCCAGCGGTCGCTCAGTGCTGCCGCTCGCCGGAGGTAGTCCTCGGCGTCGCCGATCCGATCGCTGCTCGCCAACGCGATCCCGGTCCAGAACTCCGGTTCGCCGTCGGCCGTGCCGGCGCCGGCGGTCCGAATCGACGCTTCGTAGGCGGCCAGCGCGCCGGCGACGTCCTGGCGCGCCAGGAGCTGGTCTCCGTCGTTGAGCTGGATGTAGGCGCGGCGCAGGCGGACGAGGCGCCGGAGCTCCGGCACGGGGTCCGGGTGGTCCTCGACGCGCAGGTCGAAGACGCGGTCGAGCGGCGCCGGCGGTCCCGGGGCCGCGACCACGATCGCCGCCGACTGGCGGCCGCGCACGTCGCCGCCGGCCACTTCGGCCGCCTCGAGGGCGGCGAGCAGGCGCTCGGCGAGGTCGCCTTCGGCCCGCTCGAACGCCGTGGCCATCGCCCCCCACACCGCGTCGGTGTCCATCAGGTTCGCCTGTACCGAGTAGTCCCGCACCGACGCGATGACCGGCGCACGGGATGCATCCCGCGCCGGTGTGCGTCGCGAACGTGCCGCTGGCGTCCATGATCGCGATCTGCCCGCCGGCCCGCTGGACGTCGTCCTCCAGCAGCTCCTGCAGGATCTGCGCCGGAGCGCGTTCCGGCACGCAGCCCCTCGAGGGCGCGGTACCCGGGCTCGGGCCCGGAGAACGATTGAACCGCCACCGCTCCGCAGGCGGCGTCGACCCACGGCACGACGGCGCCGACGTTGTACCAGTGCGACTGCACCGCCACCCCCACCGACTGCTCGTCGCGCGCGACGATCGAGTACGTCCCGACCGGGCGCATCGGATACCGGAGAGCGTGGTCCATCGCGCTGGAGGGTAGTCCGGCCATCCCGGCGGCCTCGGGCTCGACGAGGAACCTCGACCCGGCGGTCAGGCGGGCATCACGGCGGCGATGGCGCTCGCTTCGATGAGGGCTCCGGGCACGCCGAGGCCTGCGACCCGCGCCGCGGTGACGAGCGGCGGTGCGCCGTCCCGAGCGAGCTTGGGGGCGATCGCACCGTAGGCGGCGCCGAGATCGCCGTCGGCGGCGATGAGCACCGACCACTGCACGACGTCGGCGAGCGACGCTCCGGCCGCGGCGAGCGCGACGGCGGCGTTGTCGATGGCGCGAGCCGACTGCTCGGCGATGTCGCTCGACACGATCGGCACCGGTGTCGTCGACGCCGTTCTGGCCACCCACGAAGATGGTCGTGGCCCCGGCGGGAACGATGGCGACGTGGCTGAACGCCGGGCTCGACACGAGTCCGGCCGGTTGCAAGAAGCTGATCTCCATGACGTCCATCGTTCCCGACGACCGCGCAAACGAGTCGCGGGCGGGGCTTGACCTCGACTGTGCTTGAACTCATAGGTTGTTTCTCGTCCCGAAGCCACGAGCGCGCGTCCGTCGAACGGCCGGGCGGCACAAGGAGAGTCAGATGAGCGATCAACCGAGCAGCGTCGTGATCGTCGGGGGTGGCCCGGCCGGGGCCAGCGCAGCCATCTTCACGGCGCGCGCCGGGCTCCCCACCGTGGTGATCGACGCCGACAAGGGCATGACCCGTCGAGCCTGGCTGCAGAACCACCTCGGCTTCGTCGAGGGCATCACCGGGCCGGACCTCGTGGACGGCGGACGGGCCCAGGCGGAACGGGCCGGGGCCACGTGGGTGGATGCCACCGCGGAAGCGATCGAGGGTTCAGACGGTGGGTTCACCGTGCGTACGGCCGACGGTCAGGACTTCACCGCCTCGAACGTGATCCTCGCCACCGGCGCCAGCGTCGCCCTCGCCGAGGCGGCCGGCGTCGCCACCACGGCCGGGACCGAGCCGTACATCAAGTCGATCGTCACCGTCGATTCAGACGGGCGCTCATCCGTGCCGGGGATCTGGGCCGCCGGGACGACCGGAGGTGTGAGCGTGCACACGATCGTCACCGCCGGCGACGGTGCCCGCGTCGCCGTCAACCTGATCAGCGAGGCACGCGGCGAGCGACACGTCGACCACGACGTCCTTCCGGCCGCGCTGACGCGACGACGCACGCCAACGCCCGAGCCTCACGCTGGGGTGTCCGGCCTCGGGTGCTGGCGGCGGTAGCGGCGCTGGTGGCGGTGGCGGCACGAGCGTCGCCGGAGGCGGCGGGCAAGCGTCGTCAGCGTGCCGGCGGCGGCGGCACGTCCGGGCCGGGTGGCGGCGGCAGTGTCGACGCGTCAGCAGGTGCCAGCGGCGGCTGCTGGCGACGCCTGCGCCCGACGAAGACTGCGACGAGCGTCCCGCCGACCAACATCACGCGCGCCGACGACGAGCAGCACGATGGCGACCGGCAGCAGCCAATCGATCTTGATGCCCACGCGGGCGGTGGCGTCGATGCCGGGGCTCCCGTCGGCGTTCATCACCACGACGGTCCAGTCTCCGCCCCGCACATCCCAGGTCAGTGCGCCGGGCTGCGCGGTTGCGACCTGGGCGACCCAGAACGTCTGGTCACCCGGCGGCGCCGGGATCGCCGAGCCGTCCTGACGCTCGTACGTGACGGTCGCGTTCGAGTCGTCGTAGTCGGTCACCTGGTCGTGGGCCACCGAAGCGAGGTAGCTCGTGACATCGGCGGTGGGTCCGATCCCGGCGAAGAGCTCCGGACCCGAGCCGGCGGGCTGGAGGTCGAGGCTGACCGTGGCGAAGTCTCCTCGCTCGGTGAGCCAGCCGGCGTCCCCGGGGGTGCCGCCGAGGTCGAGGCTGTCGGAGGTGATCGCCGACGTGGGGCTCGTCAGGTGGATGTCGTCGGTGCGGAAGTAGCCGTCGTCGTCCCGCGCGACGCCGTAGGCCACGGTGCCGGCGATGCCGCCGATGACCAGGGCGAGTCCGATCACGGCGACGATCGATCCCAGCACGATGGCGATGATGCGACCGGGTCTCATGTCACGCACCCCCTTGTCGCGACGTCAACGCACCAGGCGTGGTGCGGCACGCACGCTAGACGACACGGCGAGGGCGGCGCCCCGAGACACTCGGCGTATAGCCTCACTCGGTGCCGACGGTCGAACGCCCCGCCATGTCCGACTACGGCGTCCCGGCCGACTCCGACGGATGCGTTGCCGTGGTGTGGGCACAGCAACGGCTGGTCGACAACAAGAACTACTGGGTCGTGACCGTGTCCGCGTCGGGACGGCCGCATGCCCTGCCGGTGTGGGGCGTCTGGCTCCCCGAGACCGACCGCTTCTGGTTCTCCTGCTCGCCGAACGCGCGCAAGGCTCGGAACATCGCCGAGAACGCACGATGCGTCGTGACCGTCGACGACACGGTCGAATGCGTCTCGGTCGAAGGACGAGCCCGGATCGCCGACACCGCCGTGACGCCGACGCCATCGACCGAGCGGTTGCCACGTACGTCACGAAGTACTGGGACGACCCAGCCGTCCACCCCGAGATGGAGGCGTTCGTACGAAGCAACGCGATCGTCGAGGTCGACCCGGACCGCGCCTTCGGGATCATCGAACGCGAAGACGAGTTCGCACGACGAGCCACCCGCTGGCGGTGGTGAACCGCCGTGACGCTCAGCCCTTGACCGCGCCGCTCAGGCCGGCGCCGCGCAGGAACATGCGCTGGAACACCAGGAACAGCGCGATCGGGATGAGCGTCGAGATCGCCAGTGCGGCGAGGAACACGTCGAGCTCGGTCGTGCGCTGCAGGGTCGGCAGCCGCACCGACAGCGGCTGGACGTCCGGGTCGGGCAGCACCAGCAGCGGCCACAGGTAGTCCTTCCAGGTCGCGATGCACCGCGAACACGGACACGACACCGAGGATCGGCTTGCGACATCGGCAGCACGACCGACCAGAACAGCCGGAACGGGCCCGGCGCCGTCGATGCGGGCCGCCTCGAAGATCTCGCGCGGGAGGTTGTCGAAGAAGCGCTTGACGATGAGCACGTTGAACGCGCTCGCACCGGCCGGCAGCCACACCGCCCAGTAGGTGTTCGATGAGCGAGGTGCGACGATCGGCAGGTCGAGCACGGTCAGGTACAGCGGCACCAGCAGCACGACGGCAGGCACGAACAGGGTGACCAGCACCAGGATCGGTGAGCAGCGGCGCGTACCGCGGCCGGAGCACCGACAGCACGTAGCCGCCCGTCGTCGCGACCACGATCTGCTGGCCAGCCACGCCCCGGACGCGATCGCAGGGTGTTGAAGAAGTACCGGTCGATGTGGACCGTCGTTCCACGCCGTGGCGAGGTTCTCCAGGTCGATGCCGTGCGGCCACAGCGCCATCGGCGTGCGCAGCGTGTCCGGGGTCGGGCGTGATCGCCGACTTGACCAGCCACAGGAGCGGACCGAGGCCGACGAGCACCAGCAGCACGAGCAGCAGCACGCGAGTGGCATCGAGCCGGCGGCATCGCAGCCGGCCAACGGTCGAGGCCAGTCACGCGTCGGCGACGCCTCGGTCGCCGGTCGCGCGGTCCGGTCGGCCACGCCGCGGCCGTCGCGCTGCTTCCACGCGGCGCTCCGGTGCCACGAGCGGCGACGGATCGGCACGGCGGCCATGACGAAGCCCGTGCGTCGATCGCCCCCTCGGATCAGTCGCTCACGCGCTCCACGACACGCGTGAGCCGGAAGTACACCGCCGAGAACACGGCGAGGAACGCGGCCAGCATCAGGCTGAGCGCCGTCGCCGCGCCGTAGTCGCCGCCGAGGCGTTCTGCCGAACGCGTAGCTGGTAGATCAGCAGCAGCACGGTCATCGTCGCGTTCGCCGGGCCGCCGCCGGTGAACAGGAACGGCTCGAGGAACACCTGCGCCGTGCCGATGATCTGCAGGATCAGCGTCACGAGCAGCACCCCGCGCAGCTGCGGCAGCGTGACGTGCCAGACCTTGCGCAGCAGCGACGCCCCGTCGACCTCGGCCGCCTCGTAGAGCTCGGCGGGCACGCCGTCGAGCGCGGCGAGATAGATGATCACCGTGCCGCCGGCGTTCGGCCCAGGTCGCCTCGAGCACGAGCGATGGCATCGCCCACGTCGGCGCCCTGGAGCCACGGCTACGGGCCGAGCGCCGAACCAGCCGAGGATGGTGTTGAACACGCCGGTCGGGCTGGCGTCGTAGAACAATCTGCCACAGCAGCACCGACACCACCGGCGGCACCACCACCGGCAGGTAGGCGAGCGCGCTGTAGAGGCCGCGTTGCGGCGCAACTCGCTCATCAGCACCGCCAGCACGAGCGGCACGGGAAGCCGAACACCAGCGCCAGGAACACGAACCACACGGTGTTCTTCACCGCGGTCCACAACAACGGGTCGGCCAGCACGCGCCCGAAGTTGTCGAGGCCGACGAAGGTCGGCGCGTCGACCAGGTTGGTGTCGCTGGACGCTCAGCACCGCCGGCGCGGAGATCGGCCACCAGGAGAAGACCCCGAACACCAGCAGCAGCGGCAGGGCCATGACGAACGTGCTGACGGAGCGTCCGTCCACGCGGACGCGCCGCCGGCGCCTCGCAGACCGTCGGCCGGGGTGGGGGACACGACGGCCCCCCGCCCCGGTACACCCGAACTTCGCTCGGGTGCGAGCACCGTCAGCCCTCGACGAGCGCCGTCACGTCGGCGTCGGCCTGGGTGAGCAGCGCCGTCGATGTCCGCGTTCTTGTCGGTCAGCACCGCCTGCACCACGGTGTCGAGGATGGCGTACATCTCCTGGGCGTGGCTCGGCGGCTCCGGCACCAGTGGCTGGTCGAAGATCCCCGTCGGTGAACCCGGCCATCTGGGCCTGCGGCACGTTGATGTAGTCGGCCGATCCAGGCGTCGGACTGGTCGAGCTGCTCGCCTGGCCGAAGATCGGCAGCGCCGGCGTGCCGACCGGCTGCGTCGTTGGCGACGAGCGTCTGGGCATCGGCGACCGCGGCGTCCTGGTCGGTCAGCTTCGACATGTAGTAGAAGTCGATCCACTTGACGCGCGGCCTCCGCTCGGCTCGGTGGCGTCGGCGACGATCGACCGCGCGATCGTGCCGCCGGCGAGCACGCCGGCAGTCGGCGCCGTCGAGCGGCAGCACCGTCAACCCGTAGGAGTCCGGATCGATCTCGTTCTCGGTGCACGAGGCTGGTGTAGACGTCGGACCCGCTCATGTACATGCCGACCTGGCCCCCGGCGAACGCCTGGTTGATGTGCCCCAGTCGAGCAGGAAGTTGGAGCCCATCGAGTTGTCGTCCCAACGCAGCGCCTGCAGGTACTCGAGGCGCCTTGGTCGTGCCCGGGTTGTCGATCGTGACGTCGATGCTGCCGTCGTCGTTGAGCGCTCTCCATCCGGCCGCCGAAGGCGTCGGTCAGCGAGGTGAGCTCCAGCCGCCGGTGTTGTTCTGGGTCATCTGGGCGTAGCCGGCCTGGCCGGTCTGCGTCGGCGATCGCCTTGGCGTCGGCGCGCACCTCGTCCCACGTGGTCGGCGGCTTGTCCGGGTCGAGACCGGCCTGCTCGAACAGCTGGCGGTTGTAGTGCAGGCCGATGCCGTAGGCGTGCGTGGGGACGCCGTAGATGTTGCCGTCGGCGTCCTGGGCGACGCTCAGCACGTTCGGGTTGAACTCGGCGGCGTACGGGCAGCGCTTCGAAGCTCGGCGTGATGTCGGCCACCTGGCCGTGCTCGACGACGCCGACGGGTCGTCGGTGAACGGCATCGGAACACGGTCGGCAGCGTGCCGCCGGCCAGGTTGGCGGCGAAGGTCGCCACGTCCCACTTGTACTCGGACGGCTCGACGTGGATGTTCGGATTGGCCGCTTCGAACTGATCGACCGGGCGTCCAGGAACGCCTGGCGGGCGCCGGCTCGGTGGCCGGCGGCAGGTTGCTGACGCTGATCGTCACCGTCTCGGCTCCGGCGCCGGTCGTGGCGTGGGCGGTGCCGATCCGGCGGCGCCGACAGGCCGCGGCCGCGGCGAGCGCCGGCGGCGATCGCCCGGCGACGTGCGCCGGATGGTGGCTGTCGTACTGGTCATATCGTCGGTTCCCCCTCGGAGGTGCTGGTTGTTGGTGGTCGGGACGGACGTGTCGGCTCGCGTCGGACGGGTCGGTCGCAGCTGCCGGCGGCGGCTCGGTCGTCAGCGTCGTCCCGGGCCAGGGCGATCCACAGCGGCGCCGTCGCGGCGGCCGGCAGCCGTCGATCACCGAGCGGTGCGCTGGCGAGCGAGGATCTCGCCGTCGATGACGCCCACGCCGGTGCCGCCGAAGTTGACGAGGCAGACGATGTCGCCGCGGCGGAACATCAGCACGTCGCGGCCGGCTCGGTAGCCACGTCAGGGCTGCGTCGCCGCCGAGGTGCTCGCGCGCGCAGGGCGATCGTCGCGCGGTAGAGCGAGAGCATCGACGCCGGGTCGCGCAGCCTGGCGCTCGACGGTGAGCGCCGCCCAGCCGGCGGGCTGGGGCAGCCACGGCTCGTCGGTCGCGACCGGCGGGCTGAACCCGAACGGCGGCGTGTCGCCCGACCACGGCAGCGGCACGCGGCAGCCGTCGCGCCCGGGGTCGACGCCGCCCGAGCGGAAGTGCATCGGGTCCTGGATGCGCTCGGCGGGCAGGTCCTCGACCTCGGGCAGGCCGAGCTCGTCGCCCTGGTACACGTAGAGCGAGCCGGGCAGGGCGGCGGTGAGCAGCGCCGCCGCGCGGGCGCGGCGCTCGCCGAGGCCGAGGTCGGTGGGCGTGCCGAGCGCTTGGCGACGAACGCGAACGAGGTGTCCTCGCGGCCGTAGCGCGTGACCGGGCGGGTGACGTCGTGGTTGGAGAGCACCCAGGTCGGCGGTGGCGCCGACCGGCGCGTGCGCGGCGAGCGTGCCGTCGATGGACGCCCGCAGCGCGTCGGCGTCCCACGGCGCGGCGAGGAAATCGAAGTTGAACGCGCTGTGCAGCTCGTCGGGTCGCAGGTAGCGCGCGAACCGGTCGCGCGTCCGGCAGCCAGATCTCGCCGACGAGGATGCGCGTGCCGGCTCGTAGTCGTCGGCGATCGCCCGCCACTCGCGGTAGATGCTCGTGCAGCTCGTCGCGGTCGGTGAACGGGTGCCCGCCGGGCGGCGAGTCGGGTCGGGGAGCTCTCGGGCAGCGCCGGGTCCTTGACCAGCAGCGCGGCGGAGTCGATGCGCACGCCGCGCGGCGCCGCGGTCGAACCAGAACCGGAGGATGTCCTCGTGCTCGGCGCCGCACGTCGGGGTGGTCCCAGTTGAGGTCGGGCTGGTGCCGGCGCGAACAGGTGCAGGTACCACTCGCCGGGCGTCCCGTCCGGGTTCGGTGGTGCGGGTCCATGCCGTGTCGCCGAGAAGTTGGAGCGCCAGCCGTTCGGCATCTCGCCGCCGTCGGCGCCCTTGCCCGGGCCGGAACCAGAAGCGCGCGCGCTCGGGCGAGCCGGGACCGCGCGGCGAGCGCAGCCCGCGAACCACGGGTGCTGGTCCGACACGTGGTTCGGGACGATGTCGATGATCGTCCGGATGCCCGAGCGTCAGGGCCTCGGCGATGAGCGCCTCGGCCTCCGCGAGCGTGCCGAACAGCGGGTCGATGGCGCGGTAGTCCGCGACGTCGTAGCCGCCGTCGGCCAGCGGCGACACGTACCAGGGCGTGAACCAGATGGCGTCGACGCCCGAGGTCCCGCAGGTAGGCGAGCCGCGACCGGACGCCGGCGAGGTCGCCGATGCCGTCGCCGTTGGCGTCGGCGAAGCTGCGCGGATAGATCTGGTAGATGACCGCGTCGCGCCACCACTCGCGCTCGTCGCGCGGGTCGCCGCGTGCCATGCACGTGTCAGTCCCCCTCGGTCGTCGTGCCGGTCGCCCGGGGCGGACGGTGTCAGTCCCCGGCGACGGCGAGTGAAGCAGATCGAACGCGATGCTGCAAGAAGTCAGCGCAATTTACGGATAATTGAAACAGATTGCGCGCGGCTGCAAGCGACGCCGGGGCGAGTCGCGGCGGTCAGACGGGCGCGGTGGAGCCGCGGACGACGAGCTCGGGGGCGTACAGCAGCTCCATCGGGCCGTCGCGGTCGCCGTCGAGCTGGCTGATCAGGAGCTCGACGGCGGCGCGGCCCATCGCCTCGATCGGCTGGCGGACCGTCGTCAGCGGCGGATCGGTGAAGCGCATCAGCGCGGAG
This sequence comes from Ilumatobacteraceae bacterium, assembly GCA_963719295.1. Lineage (GTDB taxonomy): Bacteria > Actinomycetota > Acidimicrobiia > Acidimicrobiales > Ilumatobacteraceae > Desertimonas. The sequence goes on along the minus strand of CAVRBV010000011.1, from coordinate 29,026 downwards.
TCGTCGAACCCCACGACCGACACGTCGGCGGGGACCTGCAGCCCCCGCCGCCGGACGGCGCGGATGGCGCCGAGGGCGAGCGGGTCGCTGGCGCAGAGCACCGCGGTCGCCCCGGTGGCGACCAAGCCGTCACCGGCGGCCTGGCCGCCCTCGAGGGAGAACATCGCCCGCGCCACGTGTCGGCGGGGAGCTCGATCCCGTGCCCGCGACCGGCGGACACGGCGGCGGCCAGCTTGCGGTTGCTACGGCACGTGGTCGGCGGGCCCGAGCAGGAGCGCGATGCGGCGGTGTCCGAGGGCGACCAGATGATCGAAGGCCTGCTCGATGGCCATGGCGTCGTCGCACGACACCCGCGGGAACCCGATGCGATCGACGGCGGCGTTGACGAACACCACCGGCAGGTTGCGCTCGGCGAGGAGCCGCGTAGTGGCCGTGCGGCGCCTGCTCCTGAGCGTACAGGCCGCCGGCGAACACCACGCCCGAGACCTGCTGGTCGAGCAGCAGCTCGACGTAGTCCGCCTTCGGTGATGCCACCCGCGGTCCGTGTGCAGAGCACCGGTGTGAACCCGTTGCTGGGCGAGCGCGCCGCCGACCACGTCGGCGAACGCCGGGAAGATCGGGTTCTGCAGCTCGGGCAGCACCAGCCCGACGAGTCGGGCCCGCTCGCCGCGCAGCTGGGTCGGTCGCTCGTAGCCGAGCACGTCGAGCGCCGTGAGCACCGCCTGACGGGTCGTCGGCGAGACGCCGGCTCGCTCGTTGAGCACCCGGCTGACCGTCGCCTCGCTCACGCCGACCTGGCGCGCCACCTCGGCAAGTCGCCGTCGCATCCCCGAAACCCTACGCCCGATCCCCGCAAGCCACTTGCAACGAGGAGCTGATTTCCACAAGCAAAATCGTGCGTGGACGCTCGAATTCGCGTACCGGAATCGGAGATGGCGCCCATCTCTGATTCAGGGACGCGAAATCGTGCGGGGACGCTCGAAAATGCTTGTGGAAATCTTCGGCTAGAGAGTGGTGAGCAGGAAGGTGAGGATGCGGGCCTCGTCGCGCCAGGCGTCGTAGCGGCCGCTCGGGCCACGGTGTCCGGCGCCCATCTGGGTGCGCAGGAGCAGCGGGCGCTCGGTGCCGGCGCCGACGGCGCGCAGCTTGGCCACCCACTTCGCCGGCTCCTGGAACCCGACGCGAGTGTCGTTGAGCCCGGCGGTGACGTACAGCGCCGGCCATCGCGCCGCTCCGTCGAGCGCCGCCGTGTTGTCGTACGGCGAATAGCCGGCGATGTAGCTGGCGTAGGGTTCGCGGCGGGGGTCGCCCCATTCCTCCCACTCGGTCACCGTCAGCGGCAGCGTGGGATCGCTCATCGTGGTGACCACGTCGACGAAGGGCACCTCGGCCACGGCAGCGGCGAAGCGCTCCGGGCGCATCGTCACGCACGCCCCCACCAGCAGGCCGCCGGCGCTGGCGCCGCGCACGGCGAGCCGGGATCCGTCGACGATGCGCTCGGCGACGAGGTGATCGGCGACGGCCAACGTGTCGGAGAACGTGTTGCGCTTGTGCAGGAGCTTGCCGTCGAGGTACCACGCCCGACCGAGCTCACCGCCGCCGCGAGGATGGGCGAGCGCCCACACCACGCCCCGGTCGAGCAGGGACAGTCGGGCGACGCTGAACCACGGTGCGAGCGACGACTCGTACGAGCCGTAGCCGTACACCACCCCGGGCGCCGTCCCGTCGAGCGGGGTATCGACGTGGTGCACGATGTCGACCGGCACCCGCCGGCCGTCGCCCGCGTCGGTCCACGTGCGCGTCGACGTGTAGCGGGTGAGGTCGACGTTCGGCGTCGGCGTCTGCTTGCGCAATGTGCGTTCACCGGTCGCCAGGTCGACGTCGTACACCGTCGCCGGCGCGGTGAGCGACTGGTACGACAGCCGCAGCGTTCCGGTCGCCCACTCCGGGTTGGCGCCGAGCTCGACGTCGTGCGGTTCGTCGCCCAGGTCGAGCACCTGCGTCGAGCCGTCGTGACGGACGACGCGCACGCGTGGCTGAGCGTCGCGCCACTCGTGCACGGCCAGGTGGTCGGCGAAGGGCTCGATGGCGGTGATCCTCCGGCTCGGTTCGTGCTCCACGAGCACCGACCACTCGTCCGGAGCGTCGTGGGGTGCCGACATCACGCAGAAGTCCGGGGCATCGAGGTTGGTCAGCACCACGAAGTGGTCGCCCCAGTCGTCGAGGTCGTACTCGACGTCGTCCGCCCTCCCGCGAACGAGGCGCGGGCGGCATCGGGCGTCGTCGCCGCCATGACCCACACCTCGGCCGACGTGTTCGACGCCGAGCGCAGCACGATCCACCGTTCGCTGCGCGTCGAGCCGACGTCCAGGAAGAAGCGCTCGTCCGGCTCGGCGAACACGAGCACGTCGTCGTCCTGAGGCGTGCCCAGACGATGGCGCCAGATCTCGGCCGGGCGGTTCTGCTCGTCGGGCCGGGCGTAGAACAGCCACGACCCGTCGGCCGACCAGGCGACGCCGCCCCACGCCGAGGTCCCGGTCAGCTCGTCGGGACGATCGGCACCCGAGGCGAGGTCGCGCACCCGCAGCGTGTAGCGCTCGGCGCCGTCGACGTCGCACGACCAGGCGAGCAGCGTGTGGTCCGGTGACGGATCGACGGCGTGCACGTCGAAGTACTCGTGCCCGTCGGCCTCGCGGTTGCAGTCGAGCATCACCGAGGCCGGCTCGTCGGGCACCTCGGGATCGCGGCTGCGGCAGAACACCGGGTACGCCTGGCCCTCGATCGTGCGCGTGACGTACCACCACCCACCGTGGTGCACCGGCACCGACAGGTCGGTCTCCTGGACGCGTGACTCGGATCTCGTCGTAGACGGTCGCCGCCAGCGTCGCCCGACCCGGCTCGTCCAGCCACGCCGCCGTGTAGGCGTTCTCCGCCTCGAGGTAGTCGATCGTCGCCGGGTCGTCGCGGTCGCGCAGCCACGCCCAGGGGTCGTCGACGGCGCCCGTCGGTCGTTCCCACCGATGAGGGCGGGTCGGGGCCACCGGTGCGGGGGACGCGGATGCTGTTCATGCCCGCCCGAGGCTACGGCCGGTGCGCGCGCATCGTTTCCGGGCCCGGCCGAACGGCAGGTACCGTGAAGCCCGATGCGCGTGTGGATCGACCAGGACCTGTGCACCGGCGACGGTCTCTGCGTCGATCACTGCGACGACGTGTTCATGCAGCTCGAGGACGGCATCGCCTACGTCAAGGAGGCCGGCCGCCCGCTCAACGACCCGGGCAGCTCGGGCTCGCTGGCGCGGGTGCCGATCCGCCTCGTCCAGCAGGTGATCCACGCCGCCGAGGACTGCCCGGGCGAGTGCATCTTCATCGAGATCGATGCGCCGGTCGACGTCGAGCTCGATGTCACGGTCGACGCGCGGATCGCCGCGCGCATCGACATTCGCGACGACGCGGCCTGACCGCCCGGACGACCGGTCGGGGCAGAGAAAATCCCAGGCTCCGCTCTCGGTTGATTGACTCGGTCGGAATGGACGCGGCTCGCCCCGCCACACCCGGTGGCGGGGCGTTGAGCTTGCGCTGTCGCCCGGCAGTCGCCGACCCGTCGGGCGGTTGCTGCTCGGCGGGGTGCTCTTCGGTCTGGCAGCGTTCACGTACTTCATCAGGTGGATGTTCCTTCCGGCCATCATGTGGCTGCTCGTTCGCCGCGAACGTTCGTTCAGCACGGTCGGAAAGGCGAAGGTGGGGGCGAGCTTTCTGGGCGGGACGTGTCTCGGGTACGTGCCGTTCGTTCTCGGGATTCTCCTGATCGTCCGTACGCTCGGGTTCGGCGACGCCATCGAGTATCTGAGGAACATGGGGGTCACCCTGCACGTCGGCGCCCGTGCGACGGGGCTCGGCGATCGCCTCTGAACACGGTGCATCAGGTTCGGCGCACGTTCGAAGGTGACTGGGTGTCGCTGATGATCTTGCACCGTTGGGCGGGTCCGATCGGGCTGATTCGTTTCGCCGTCGGAGCGATCGTCGTTGTCGGAGCGTTACTCGCCAGCGCGCCGCGCCGCTCGAATCACGGCCTGCGCGATGGGTCTTCGCGCCGCTGTTCTGCTGCTGGTGTCGTTCTGCCTCGTCGCCGTGGCGTTCGGCGACCGCCTCCAGGGACATCAGTACGCAACGCTCGTGCCGATCTGGTATCTGGCGATCGGGTTCGCATCGGCGGTCTTGATCGAGGCCGTCCATGCGACGTTCGTACATTTCCCGCGGGCCCCTCTTCTCGAGTGGCGTCCTCCTCGGGACTCTCCTTGGAGGACTCGGGCTGGCTAGGACAACCCGAACTGCACCGCGGCCTCGATCGAACGGGGCGCTATGGCTTGACGTCCGACCGCATCACTGACGCTGGCGCTCGAACTCGAGCGCGTCGGTCGTCGCACACGACCGGGGATACAGGTTCGCGATTCAGCTGCTTGGGGGCGCCGAGACCGATGCCATCGGGGCGGCCCCGAATCCGGCCGTTGTGCACACGCTCGCCTGCTGCACGAATCGGGTGATCATCGTCTCGGCGATGACAACGAAGTTGGACACGGGCCAACTCGCGGCCCGGTCCGGCACCGTGCTCGAGCGCGTGAACGTCTGGACCTCTGTCGACGCGAGCCCGTTGTTCCAAACGCCTGGTTCCATCTCGAAGGTGCCGTGCTGAGGTTCACCGTCGCCGGCAGTAGAACAGTTCGGTCTGGAACACCGCGTGGAGCGCCGACGGCTCCACGGTGTAGTCGACGTCGAACCCGAGGTTCTCGAGCTCGCGATCGATGTTCAGGCCGAACACGCGGTAGCTGAGCACCGGGCCTTCGTCGACACCTGTCGAGCCGTGGAACTCGTCGGGAAGGATGTGTTCGTCCGCGGCGGGATTGGAGGGGTCGTGGACGCGCACCCGGGTCAGGTTGTCGGCGAGGTCGCGGCTGTGGGGCACTGTGAACAGGTACACGCCGCCGGGGCGCACCACGCGTGCGATCTCGGCGTGAGCACGATCTGGCAGCCGGACGTGTTCCATCACGTCGCTGGTCAGCAGCACATCGAACGAGTTGTCTTCGAAGGTGAGACGCTCGAGCGTCTGATTGGTCGATTTCTCTCCGAGCTCCGCTCCCCACGGCAGGTTGGGGCGGAAGCTCGATGTGTGCACGTCGAGCCATGCGCACTGCGCCAACCGATCCGGGATCGTGTATGCGGCGTACGGGGGATACGTGAACGGCGTCTGCGTGTCGAGGATGCGGATGGCGTGCTGGCCGTCGGACGGCAGTTGTTCGAGGCTCGGCGCGTCGATGCCGGATAACTCTCGGATGGCGCGGAGCACGCCAAGAGCCATCCGCCGATATCGACTGGTCGCGAAGCAGTCCCGGCAGACGAGACTCTCTCGGAGCGGCGGCCTGCCAGCGAAGATGGTCCACTGCCCGCACACCGGACAGAAACCGGGAAGGACTAGTGCGGACTCGCTGCTGGTCGGATCCCGGCACGTCGACTCGAAGAGCGCTTGGAGCTCCTGCTGGGTGAGGGGTTCAGCGCCGATCGTCGCATCTTACTGCCGGGCCGAAGGGCGGCCGAGGGAGCATCGCCCGCTCGTTCGCGACCTTCGACCCGCGAACTCCGGTGACACGGGCGGCCATCACCCCGGTCGTCAGCCGGGGGCGACGGTGGTGCCGTCGGACCACAGGTTGTTGAACCAGGTGTTGCCGGTGCCGCTCGTGTCGAAGTCGGTGACCGGCCCGTAGGTGCCGCACCTGCTGTTGCTGCCCTTCTGGAACACGTTGTTGGAGAACACGATGTAGGTGCCGTTCGCCGGATCATCGGAGTAGGGCTTGCCGGCTGGTGTTGCCGCCGTAGGCACAGAACCCGGCGCCGATCGGGTTGGCCATGAACAGGTTGCCGTCGATCGTGTTGTTGTGGATCGCGGCGAAGTCGGCATAGCCGCTCATGTCGGCCGAACAACCGATCTCGTTGTTGTTGAACGGCCCCGTGTAGTCACACGCCAACGTGTTGTGGATCACCGCGTGTGTACTGTTCGACGCGGATCGCTGAGGCATGAGCCAGGTTGCTCGGGCTGGGATCCAAGTTCGTGCCGTGGATGTACGAGTCCTGAATGGTGCAGCTCGCCTGGCAGTAAGCGCCTCGGTTGGTGTCGGATGATCTCGGTGCGCAGCACCGTCCAGTTCGAACCACCAACGCCCACAGTTGATACAGGCATACCCACTCGGCAACGCCCCGTCGATCACCGAGTCCTCGATGCGGAACGCTGGACCGGTCGCACTGTCCGGGCCGAGAACAGCCCACCGTAGATGTAGCTGTTGCGGATCACCAGCCCAGCGGCGCGCACTTCGATGTCACAACGGATCACCTTCGAATCGATCACCGTGTTCGCCACCGTGATCGTGCACGGACCGGTGTACGCGGTCATCTGAGCCGCCGACCGATCGGGACCGGTATTGTCCGGCCCCGGGAAGCACCCGCCACGGCCGTCGGAGCCACCCGGCGTGCGCGCCGCACCTGAGCAGACACTGGGTGCGAGGCGCGCCGTTGGGCACGGCGCTGGCGAGAACGCTCGGCACGCTGCGACCGGCGGCGTTGACCGCGATGACCCGGAACCAGTAGCGGGTGCCGTTGGTCAAGCCGGTGCTGTTCCAGGCCCGCACCGTAGAACCCACCACTCCGACGTCGCGGTAGACGCCGTCCGATGTGCGCTGGATCACGTAGCTCGTGATGGCCGCACCGCCGTTGCTCGCCGGGGCGTGCCAACTGACTCGGACGTACCGGTCGCCCGCGGCGGCGCCGATGCCGGTCGGACTGCCGGGGACGGGGACGGGCACGGGCACGGCGCTGGCGAGCAGGCTCGGCACGCTGCGACCGGCGGCGTTGACCGCGATGACCCGGAACCAGTAGCGGGTGCCGTTGGTCAAGCCGGTGCTGTTCCAGGCCCGCACGGTCGTACCCACCCTTCCGACGTCGCGGTAGACGCCGTTCGATGTGCGCTGGATCACGTAGCTCGTGATCGGCCGCACCGCCGGTGCTCGCCGGGGCGTGCCAACTGACTCGGACGTACCGGTTCGCCCGCGGCCGCGCCGATCCCGGTCGGGCTGCCGGGCACGGTGCGGGGCACGGCGCTGGCGAGCACGCTCGGCACGCTGCGACCGGCGGCGTTGACCGCGATGACCCGGAACCAGTAGCGGGTGCCGTTGGTCAAGCCGGTGCTGTTCCAGGCCCGCACCGTCGAACCCACCACTTGCGACGTCGTGGTAGACGCCGTCCGATGTGCGCTGGATCACGTAGCTCGTGATGGCCGCACCGCCGGTGCTCGCCGGGGCGTGCCAACTGACTCGGACGTACCGGTCGCCCGCGGCGGCGCCGATGCCGGTCGGGCTGCCGGGCACGGTGCGGGGGACGGCGCTGGCGGGCAGGCTCGGCACGCTGCGACCGGCGGCGTTGACCGCGATGACCCGGAACCAGTAGCGGGTGCCGTTGGTCAAGCCGGTGCTGTTCCAGGACCGCACGGCCGTACCCACCCTTGCGACGTCTCGGTAGACGCCGTTCGATGTGCGCTGGATGACGTAGCTCGTGATGGCCGAACCGCCGTTGCTCGCCGGGGCGTGCCAACTGACTCGGACGTACCGGTCGCCCGCGGCGGCGCCGATGCCGGTCGGGCTGCCGGGCACCGTGATGACGGCGGCAGCCAGTTGGACCGCAAGCGCTGGGCGCCTCCAGAACCGAGGTCGCCGGAACGGTTGTAGGCGGCTCGGTGTGGTCGGCAGTCGTCGTGGGGGCGATCGTCGGGACGACGGTTGTGGTGAGGACGGTGGTTGACGTGGGGGCGACAGTGGTGGTGGGGGCGACGGTTGTGGTGTCCACGGTCGTCGTGGTGCTCGTGGTCTCCGGAAGAGAACCGGACGGTTCGCTGGCCGGGACGGATTCCGAAGGTTCCGTGGTGGTGGTAGTGGAGGTGGTAGTGGTGGTGTCGACCGTTGCCGGGACCGACGTCGATGTGCTGGTCACGATCGGGTCCGCCTCGGCCGGCAGCGCGATGTGAGCTGACCGCGGCGGATGGTGCCGCGCTCGACGGTGTCGAGCTCGCTCGACGGCAGCTCGACCAGGCCGGCCAGAAGGATCGGCCCCAAGACGATGAGCAGTCGGCGGCGGGCGCGTGCGCGAATCGGTGGCATGTGATGGAAACCTCTCGTGGCGGCGGATGGCGACCCATCAAGTGACCCCGGGCGGGTCGTCATCGGACTGTAACCAAAGAGACATGACCTCGCAAGCAATGCCCGCCACGCGCCATCCATCGTCCAGCACGATCGTCGTACGCTGGTGCCGTGCCGATGCGCCAGGAGTGCAAGCATTTCGAGAGCCGCACCTACGCCAACGGCGACACGGTGCGCAAGTGCGACCTCGACCTCGCGCCCGACGCGCCGTGGCGGTGCCCCGACCAGTGCGCCGCGTTCGAGCGCCGGCTCGCCGACCGGGCGTGGACCCACGGCGCCCTCGTGACACCGCCGACACCCGCCGAGCCGGCATCGGTTGCCGACGGCAGCGCGGCCGCGGTGCTCGACGAGGCCGAGGACGTCCTCAACTCGGTCGGTGACCGCGTGCGGGCCGAGGTCGACGCCGAGCGCGCCGCCCGTGACCAGCGACGCGGATGGCGCCGCTGGTTCGGGCGGTCCTGACCCGAACGCTCCGTAGCCTGTCCCCGTGCACGCATTCTCCGCCGACGCCGCGCGTTCGCTCGCCGGCGACGACCCGCGACAGGGCGCCGATCGGGCCGCCGCTGCCGAACGGGCCGCCGGGATGGTGTGGCCCTCGGCGACGGAGGAGATCTGGCGCTACAGCCGCATCGGCGACCTGAACATCGACGACTTCACGCCGGCCGCGGCCACCACCACCGTGGAGGCGCCGGGCCAGGAATCGGCGTTCGTCACCTCGCTGCCCGGAGCGCGCGGGCGTGTCGCAGCGCTCGTCGACGACCCGGCGCCCGACGTGTTCGCCGAGCTCAACGCCGCGTTCGCCGCGCCGGTGGAGATCACCGTGCCCGCCGGTGCCTACGCCGCGCAGCCGATCGTGGTCACGCATCACGTCGACACCGACGGTTCGGCGGTGTTCCCGCGCCTGCTGGTCGACGCCGGCGACGACTGCGAAGTGACCGTGGTCGAGCGGTTCGTCGGGAGCGGGCGGGCGCTCGTCGCGCCCGTGCTGCCACCTCCGCGCCGGGCGGGCCGCCCGGGTGCGCTACGTGGCGGTCAACGAGCTGTCCGTCGACGCATGGCAGGTCGGCCACCAGCAGGCCGTCGGAGACGCCGACTCGTCGACGACCATGGCCACGGTCGCGCTCGGGGGCCACTACGCCCGAGTGCGTACCGAGGTCCGCATCTCCGGGCGCGGCGGCAACACCAAGCAGATCGCGCTGTACTTCGCCGGCGGCGAGCAGATGCACGACTTCCGCACGATCCAGGACCACGATGCACCGCACACCACCAGCGACCTGCTGTTCAAGGGGGTCGTGCAGGAGTCGGCGCAGAGCGTGTACACCGGGCTCATCCGTGTGCGCGAGCACGCCCGCGGCACCGCGGCCTTCCAGACGAATCGCAACCTCACGCTGGGCGAGCACGCGTGGGCGTCGAGCGTGCCCAACCTCGACATCCGCACCAACGACGTGAAGTGCAGCCACGCCTCCACGGTCGGGCCGATCGATCCGGAGCACCGCTTCTACCTCGAGAGTCGTGGCGTGCCCACCAACATCGCCGACCGCCTGATCGTGCTCGGCTTCTTCGACGAGGTGCTCGACCAACTCCCGGCGCCGGCGCTCGCCGCGCCGTTGCGGCACGCGCGTCGCCGAGAAGCTCGACGCCGGACGGCTCGCGGTGGGTGCGGCGTGACGTCGTCGGTCACGATCGCCCTCGACGGGCTCACGTCCGGCGCGGCCACCCGGGTGACGCTGGGCGACGTCGCCGTGGCCGTGGTGAGAATCGACGACGACGTGTACGCGATCGGCGACGTCTGCAGCCACGCCAACGTGTCGCTGTCGGAGGGCGAGGTGTTTCCGGACGAGCGCGAGATCGAGTGCCCGCAGCACGGCAGCACGTTCAGCCTCACCACCGGCGAGGCCGTGCACGCTGCCGGCCACCCAGCCGGTGCCGGTGTTCGACGTGGTCGTTGCCGACGGGATGGTGACCATCTCGCGTCGGGTGGAGGAGACAGCATGAGCACGCTCGAGATCCGCGATCTGCGCGTCGCCGCCGGTGGCAAGGAGATCCTGCGCGGCATCGACCTCACGGTGTCGAGTGGCGAGGTCCATGCGGTCATGGGACCCAACGGCGCCGGCAAGAGCACGTTGTCCGGCGCGATCATGGGCAAACCGGGCCTCGAGGTGCTGGGCGGGTCCGTCACGCTCGACGGCGTCGACGTGCTCGCCCTGCCGGTGTGGGAGCGCGCCGCCGCCGGGATCCACCTCGTGATGCAGTACCCGACCGAGGTGCCGGGCGTGGCGCTCGACGACGTGTTGCGCGAGGCGCTCGCCGCCCGCCAGCGCCCGGTCGACGACATCGACACCCTGCTCGCCGCCGAGGCGCGGCGCATCGGCCTGCCGGAGCGCCTGCTCCACCGGGCGCTCAACGTCGACCTGTCGGGCGGCGAGAAGAAGCGCAACGAGACCTTGCAGCTGGCGGTGCTGGCACCGCGGATCGCCGTGCTCGACGAGCTCGACTCGGGACTCGACATCGACGCGCTGCGTGCCTGCTCCCAACGCATCGAGGCGCTCACGCAGCCGGCCGACGGCCGGCCCGGCCTCGGCGTGCTGGTGATCACGCACTACCGGAGCATCCTCGCCGAGCTGCACCCCGACCGGGTGCACATCCTGGCCAAGGGCCGGATCGTCGCCGAGGGTGGCCCGGAGCTGGCCGACCGCCTCGAGGTCGAGGGTTACGTGGCGTTCGCCGGTGCCGACGCCGGCGCCGAATCGGCTGCGACGCCCGACCCGCTGGACGACCTGTTCGGGGCGCGAAACTGATGCCGTGGAGAATCCGGTGACGAGCGAGGGCGATTGGTCGGAGGAACGCTGGACGGAGTCGGGCGGCTGCCTGCGGCGACGTTTCCGCTTCGCCGACTTCTCCGAGGCCTTCGGCTTCATGGCACGCGTGGCGCTGGCGGCCGAGACCGCCGGTCACCACCCCGACTGGTCGAACTCGTGGAACGTCGTCGAGGTGTCGCTCACCACCCACTCGGCGGGCTCGACGGTCACGGCGAAGGACCGCGACCTCGCCGCGGCCATCGACGCCCTGCTGTGACGTTCATGGCGTTCCCCGGTCACGGAGGCCGCTGTTGGCCGCTCACTCGCTGGCGCTCGCTCGCTCGCATCTGCCAGATCGTCCAGTAATGACTCATCCGAACGTCGAGCGGGTCGTCGTCGCCGGCCGCGAGCGTGGGATCGAGATCAGCCCGTTCCACTTCCCGGACGGAACGAAGACCGCAGCCGATGCGGCGGCGGCGATCGGCGTCGATGTCGGCCAGATCGTGAAGAGCCTGATCTTCGCCGTCGACGGCCAGGTGGTGCTCGCCTACGTCAGCGGGCGCAACCAACTCGACGAGTCCAAGCTGGCGTCGGCCGCCGGCGGGTTGCGCTGCTCCCGGGTCGACGCCGACACCGTGCGCAGCGCGACCGGGTTCCCGATCGGCGGTGTCCCGCCGTTCGGCCACGCCACGGCGCTCGCCGTGTTCGTCGACCCTGACCTGCTCGACTACGACGAGGTGTGGGCCGCTGCCGGGACGTGGAACGACGTGCTTCGCCCCGATCGCCCCCGCGGACCGTCGTCGACTAAGCGTCGGCCTCCGGCGGCACACGATCGTCGACCTCAAGCGCTCCTGACGCCTCGCTCCCGCTAGAATCTTCGGCTGGCGGGCGGTCAGGCGGCGGCGGCGAGGGCCTCGAGGAGCGTGTTCCACGCCAGCGTGGCGCACTTGATCCGCACCGGGTAGCGGATCACGCCCTGGAGCGCGGCGAGGTCGCCGAGCTCGTCGAGGTTGCCGGCGCCCGCCGGCCCGTCGCCGTCACCGTCGACATCGGTGCCGGGCTCGTCGATCGACATCATCGACTTGAACCGTCGCACCAGACGACGCACCTCGTCGACGGAGCGTGCCCTTGATCGCTTGGGTCATCATCGACGCCGAGCTCTGCGAGATCGAGCAGCCCTGGCCGCCGACCTTGACGTCGGTGACCACGCCGTCGTCGACCTGCAGGTACACCGTGATCTCGTCGCCGCACAGCGGGTTGTGCCCCTGGGCGAACGACGCCGGCGGCGTCGGCAGCTCGCCACGGTTGCGTGGCGTGCGGTAGTGGTCGAGGATGATCTCGCGGTACAGGTCTTCGAGACCGGGCATGTGCGTCCTCCGTCAGGCGCCGAAGATGTCGGTTGCGCCGGCGAGCCCATCGCGCAGAGCGTCGATGTCGTCGCGGTCGTTGTAGAGATACCAGCTCGCGCGGACGGTGGCCGTCGCGCCGAGGATGCGCATCAGCGGCTTGGCGCAGTGGTGGCCGGCGCGCACGCAGACGTTCGACTCGTCGAGCACCTGGCTGATGTCGTGGGGGTGGATGTCGCGGAACGAGAAGCTGAGCACGCCGCCGCGCTGGCCCGGCTCACGCGGTCCGTGCAGGGTGATGTCGGACCCGTAGCGCTCGGTGAGCGACTCGAGGGCGTAGGCGGTGAGGTCCTGCTCGTGGCGGTGCACGGCGTCGAGTCCGATCGCGCCGAGATAGTCGACCGCCGCCCCGAAGCCGATCGCCTCGGTGATCGGCGGCGTGCCGGCCTCGAACTTCGCCGGCACCGGCGCCGGCAGGTAGCCGTCCTTGCGGACGTCGGAAATCATGTTGCCCCCGCCGAGGAACGGCGGCGTGGCGTCGAGCAGCTCGGCGCGGCCCCACAGGGCGCCGATGCCCGACGGGCCGCACATCTTGTGGCTGGAGAACGCCACGAAGTCGGCGTCCCAGGCCTGCACGTCGGTGACGTTGTGCGGCACGAACTGGCAGGCGTCGACGATGGCCAGGGCCCGGCCCGTGCGCGGCGGCGCACAGCTCGGCCACCGGTGTCAGCGTGCCGAGCACGTTGCTCATCGCGCTGAACGAGAGCACCCGGGCGCCGTCGAGCAGGCCGTCGAGCCCGCCGAGGTCGAGCTGGCCGTTGTGGTCGATCGGGATCCAGCGCAACTCGATGCCGGTGCGCTGGGCGAGGATGTGCCACGGCACGATGTTGGCGTGGTGCTCGAGCTCGGTGAGCACCACCACGTCGCCGGGGTGGAGGTGGGCGCCGCCCCACGACTGGATCACCACGTTGAGCGCCTCGGTGGCGTTCTTGGTGAAGACCACCTCGTCGGCGGCGCGAGCGTTGATGAAGCGGGCGACCTTGGCCCGGGCTCCCTCGTAGGCGTCGGTGGCCTCGGCGGCGAGGCGGTAGGCGCTGCGGTTGATCGGTGCATACGACGTCTCGGTGAACCGCGTCATCGCCTCGATGACTGCGGCCGGCTTCTGCGACGTGTTGGCCGAGTCGAGGTAGTGGATCGGGCGGCCATCGATCGTGCGCCGCAGCAGCGGGAACTGCGCCTTGATCGTGGCGACATCGAACGCGGCGAGCTGGCTCGGCGCCGCCGTGCTCATGCGCCCACCTCCGCGCCGCGGTACGTCTCGTAGCCCTCCGTCTCGAGCGTGTGGGCCAGCTCGATGCCGCCCGAGCGCACGATCCGGCCGTCGACCATGATGTGCACGGCGTCGGGCGTGACCTCGTCGAGCAGACGCTGGTAGTGGGTGATCAGCACCACGCCCATGTCGGGGTTGCGCTCCCGCACGGCCTCGATGCCGCGCGACACGATGCGCAACGCGTCGATGTCGAGGCCGGAGTCGGTCTCGTCGAGGATCGCGAGGCGCGGCTCGAGGATCGCCATCTGCATGATCTCGTTGCGCTTCTTCTCGCCGCCGGAGAACCCCTCGTTGAGGTAGCGGTCGACGAAGGAGGAGTCCATGCCGAGACGGTCCATCCACTCCATGGTCTCCAGGCGCAGCTCGAGCACCGACAGGTCGATCCCCTTGCGGGCCGACCGCGCCTGGCGCAGGAACTGGATCACCGACACGCCGGGGACTTCCTGCGGGTACTGGAAGGCGAGGAACATGCCGGCCTTGGCCCGTTCGTCGGCTGGCCAGTCCGTGATCTCGTCCTCGCCGAGGAACACCCGCCCGGCGGTGACCTGGTACTCCGGCGAGCCCATCAGCGACGAGGCGAGCGTGCTCTTGCCCGATCCGTTGGGACCCATGATGGCGTGCACCTCGCCGGGCTCGACGGTGAGGTCGAGGCCGCGCAGGATCGGCTCGATCCGCCGCGCCGGCTGGTCGGGGGTCTCGGCCGGCTCGGCCCACAGGCCCTCGACGCGGAACAACGCGGTCATCGGGATAATCCTACGCGCGTGTTGTTAATTCCCGAACCCGTCGATTCTGGGGCGCGAACTTGCTCGATTTTGCTTGGAGCGTGACGTGGATCTGGCGCGTCAGTTGCGCAGACCGCAACTGCCCAGATCCCGTTTGGGACCGATCGCGCCCAGTTGGACAACGTCGACACCGGAACCGTCGCCGCCCCCCGGCCGCCGTCAGCTTCCAGAGCCGACCACCGTGCTGGGCAAGCGCTCCAACCCGTCGCCCGCCCCATTTGGCGCACGCTCTTGTGGAGATCATTTCCCGGTGGGGCGGGGGGTTACCAGCGGCGGGCGATCCACTCGTCGAGGTGCGGTCGCTCCGTGCCGATCGTGGTGTCGAGGCCGTGGCCGGGCAGCACGATCGTGTCGTCGGGGAACCGCAAGCAGGCCCGACGTGATCGAGCGGATGATCGTGTCGAAGTCGCCGCCGTCGAACGACGTGTTGCCCGGGCCGCCGGGAAACAGCGTGTCGCCGGTGAACAGCAGCGGCGTGTCGCGCACGTGGAACGAGATCGATCCGGGCGTGTGTCCGGGCGTGTGGATCGCGTCGAGGCGCACCCGACCGACCTCGATCACCTCGGCATCGTCGAGGAACACGTCGTAGCCGACGGCGCGCAGCCGCGGTGCGTCGAGCGCGGTCACGGCGACCTCGTAGCCGGCCTCGCGCAACGCCGGCACGGCCTGGATGTGGTCACCGTGGCCGTGGGTCTCGAGCACTCGCCGCACCCCGAGGGTGCGACAGAGCTCGAGCAGCCGCTCGTGCTCGTTGGCGGCGTCGATGAGCACCGCCTCGCCGGTGCTCCGGCAGCGCACGACGAACACGTTGTTGTCGTACGGGCCGACGACGACCTTGTGCACCTCCACGTCGGCATCCGACCAGTGGAGGGTGGACGGCGACGGTGACGGGGCGGGTTCGGCGCTGATCGCTTCACCGTACCGCCCCGTACGCTGCTCGCTCGATGAAGGTGCTGCGGACGTACGGCCGCCCGGTGCTGGTGGTGGCCCTCGTCGCAGCGTGCGTGCTGGCGTTGGTGGCGAGCTGGTCCGATGTCACCGCCGCCCTCCCTCAGGTCGGCTGGGCCCGCTTCGGCGTGTCGACGCTGCTCGCCGTGCTCGCCGGGATCGGCCTCGCCGTCGGCTGGCGCCTGCTGCTCGACGACATGGTGGTTTTCGACGACGAGCTGACGCCACCGCCCGGCGGCGACGCCGTGAAGCGCCGCTTGAGCCAGCACGTCGGGCTCGCCGAGTCGGTCGGCGTGTACTCGGCGAGCCAGCTCGGCAAGTACATCCCGGGCAGCGTCTGGCCGGTGGTCGCCCAGATGTCGCTGTCGCGCCGCCACGGCATCACGCGGCGCTCGATCGTGGCGGCCTTCGTCAACCAGATGCTGCTGCTGGCCGTGACCGCCGTCGTCACCGCCGCGATCACGCTGCCGTGGGGCGACGCCGACCAGCTCCGGTCGCGGTGGTGGCTGATCGCGCTCGCCCCGCTGATCTGCCTCGTGTTGGTGCCGGGGGTGCAGAGCTGGCTGCTCGGCGTGGCCGGACGCGTGCTCCATCGCGACCTGGCGTTCCCCGTGCCGAGCCGGCGGGGGATGTTGCGCACCGTCGGGATGTCGGTGCTGACCTACGTGTGTTTCGGCCTGCACCTCGCCGTGATGGGGTGGCCGCTGATGGACCATCCGACGCCCGGAGCCATCGTCCAGTGCATCGGCGCATTCGCGCTGGCGTGGGCGGCCGGGTTCGTGGTGATCTTCGCACCGGCGGGCCTCGGCGTGCGCGAGCTCGTGCTGACGCTGACGCTGTCGTCGCTGCTGGCGAAGCAGGACGCGACGGCGCTCGCCGTGCTGTCACGCACCTCGATCGTGCTCGCCGACCTCGTGCTCGGGCTCTACGGCCTGGCGGTCATCGGGGCGAACCGCAAACTCTCGGCGCCGCAGCAGGATCAGGACGTCGGACATGGTCTGGCGCTGACCGGCCTGGATGTCGGCCATGAAGCCGAGCACCAGGATCAGGGCGGCGATCAGCAGGAGGACCGAGGCGCCGACGAGGCTGGGCACGCGGCTGGCGTCGTCGCCGATGTAGCGCAGGATGAACCAGCGCACCACCAGGGCGAGCCCGGCGATGCCGGGCACGACGGCGATCCAGGCGAAGAACGACAGCGGCCGGTAGCGGGCGTAGCTGCGGATGATCGTCGGCACCGAGCGGCGGACGTAGTTGAACGAGCTCTTGACCAGCCGTGACGGCCGCGACTGCGGGTTCACGCGGATCGGCACCGCCTTCAGGGTGAGCCCCTCGGCGCCGACCTGGATGATCGTCTCCAGCGTGTAGGTGTAGCTGCCGTGCACCTGCAGGTGCAGCGCGGCCTCGCGGGAGAACGCCCGGAACCCGCTGGTGGCGTCGCGCACATCGGTGCCCGACAGCACGCGTACGGCGTGCGTGCCGACGTGCTGCAGCGCCTTCTTCACCGGCGAGAACGTCGAGATGTCCGACAGCGGCCGGGTGCCGACCACGACGTCGGCCTCGCCGTCGCGCACCGGCGCCACGAGCGCCGGGATGTCGGCGCCGACGTACTGGTTGTCGGCATCGGTGTTCACGATGATGTCGGCGCCGGCGCGCAGGCTCGCCTCGATGCCGGTCATGAACGCACGCGCCAGGCCCCGGTTCACGTGGTGGCTGACCACGTGTTGGACGCCGTTGGCGCGGGCGACCTCCACGGTGCGGTCCGTGCTGCCGTCGTCGATCACGAGCAGCTCGATGACGTCGACGCCTGGGATCTCCGTGGGGAGGTCGGCGATCGTGCCGGGCAGCGTCTCCTCCTCGTTGAAGCACGGGATCTGGATGATCAGCTTGATCGGGGACCGCTGCGACATCGGCCGTGGAGGCTACGGGTTCGGCCGCACCGGGACACAGTGGGGCCTACGAGTTGCACGGGGACCGATCCCGCCTGCACGATTCCCGCCATGAACTTCGCCTTCACCGAGGAGCAGGACGAGCTGCGCAGGACCGTGCGCTCGTTCCTCGACGCCAAGAGCCCGGAATCCGCGGTGCGCGACCAGATGGAGACCGAGGCCGGCTTCGACCGCGCGGTGTGGACGCAGATGGCCGAGCAGATGGGCCTACAGGGCATGCACATCCCCGAGGAGTTCGGCGGGTCACGGGTTCAGCTACGTCGAGCTGGGCATCGTGCTCGAGGAGATGGGGCGGGCGCTGCTGTGCGCGCCGTTCTTCTCCACCGTCGTGCTGGCGGCCAACGCCCTGCTGCTGTGCGGGGACGAGACGGCGCAGCGTGACTACCTTCCCGGCATCGCCAGTGGTGAGACGATCGCGACGCTCGCCTTCACCGAGCCGTCTGGCCGGTGGGACTCTTCCGGCATCGAGATGACCGCGACGGCAGCGGGCGACGGTCACACGCTGACCGGCACGAAGATGTTCGTGATCGACGGCCACACCGCCGATCTCGTGCTGGTGCTCGCCCGCACCGACGCCGGCATCAGCCTGTTCGCCGTCGAGGGCTGACGCCGCCGGGCTGACCCGCACCCCGCTGGCGACGATGGACCAGACCCGCAAGCAAGCCCGACTCGAGTTCGCCGACACGCCGGCCCGGCTGATCGAGTCCGAGGGCATCGGGTGGGACTTCGTGGCCCGAGTGCTCGACCTGGCGGCCGTCGGCCTCGCCGCCGAGCAGGTCGGCGGGGCCCAGAAGGTGCTCGAGATGGCCGTCGAGTACGCCAAGGTCCGCGTGCAGTTCGGCCGTCCGATCGGGTCGTTCCAGGCGATCAAGCACAAGTGCGCCGACATGCTGCTCGAGGTGGAGTCGTCGAAGTCGGCGGCCTACTACGGGATGTGGTGCGCCGCCGAGATGAACGACGAGCTGGCCTCGGTGGCCTCGCTGGCGAAGGCGTACTGCTCGGAGGCCTACTTCCACGCCGCCGCCGAGAACATCCAGATCCACGGCGGCATCGGCTTCACCTGGGAGCACCCCGCGCACCTCTACTTCAAGCGGGCGAAGAGCTCCGAGCTGCTGTTCGGCGACCCCACGTACCACCGCGAGCTGCTCGCCCAGCGCATCAGGCATCTGAGTTTCGGCCGCTTCTTCACTCCGGGCTGAGCTCCGTTCGTCGCCTCGCCCGGCATTCCGAGGGCTCCCCAAACGGTTGGCCGCTGTCCGGCCGCTTCATGCCCACGCCTCGTACGCCTTCGGCCGCCGCACCGGGGGACTACCGCCCCGGACCCCCCGACGGAGCACGCACCGCACGACCGCCGCCGACCGTGCCCACGTTCCGCTCGACCACGCGATTCAGATCGGCCGCAGCAACGGGGCTCCTAGCCTGGGCGGGGCATGGATGTCGTGACGATCGTGTTCGCCGTGATCGCCGGCGTCGCCGTGTTCGTCATCGCCGCCGCCGTCGTCGGCCGCGAGGCCCACCGCCTCGATGCGGTCGCACCACGATCGGTGTACGTGCTCGACGAGGCCGTCGAGTACGTCTCCGAGCACCTGCCCGAGGACTCCCAACGCCGCCTCACGCCCGCCGACGTCGAGCACCTGCTCGTGTGGCACATGCGTTGGCTGCACGCCAAGGGCCTGGCACCGGCCGACGTGGTCGACCACCGTCAGGACATCACCACCCCGCTGGTGGTGAGCCGAGGACACGGTGGTGGGCTACCTGCTCGGCGAGGCCGACCGCAGCGGTCTCGAACTGCTCGACGACGTCGACGTCGTCAACGTGGTCGACGCCCACCTCGCCTACTTCAAAGCGATCGGCGCCGTCGGGCCGACCGCCAGCGAGGTCTGATCCCCACCGACGCCGCCGCTGCCGGTCAGACCATCATGTTGAGCCGCTCGACCACGGCCCGTCCGACGGCCGCGCCCTCGGGCGTCGCCGCGTCCACCGTCACGCCATCCGGCTGCGCGTCGTCGGCCCGCCCCGTCGCCAACACCACGAACGCCTCCGTCGGCATCGTCACGGTGGCGAGCAGCGGGCCGGTCGGCGCGTCGAGGATCGCCGCCCGACCGTCGTGCACCTCGACGTGGACCGTGCGCTCGACCGCGCCGGTGATGGCGATGGTGACGGCCGCGCCCTCGGGGCAGGCGGCCCGCTTGCCCACCACGATCGGGAGCGTCCGCACCAGCCGGTCGACGGTGTGCGCCGCGGCCGGGCCGTCGAGGTTGCCGGGACGGCCGAGGGCGCGGCGCAGGTCCTGCTCGTGGAGCCAACAGTCGAGGATGCGCACGGCGAGGAAGTCGGCCATCGTGCCGGGACCGGTCGGCGTGATCATCGGCCGGTCGTAGTAGGCGGCATCGCCCGCCGCCAGCGTGCGCTCGCGCTGGTGGCGGAGCGCCTCCCACTCGGCGAGCACCTGGTCGCCGGTGCGCCCACGGCGCCATTCGACCTCGTTCTCGTTGAGCTCGCCGATCGGGTTGCGCACGTGGGCGAAGGTCACGCCGGCGGGAGGCGCCGGCTCGAGACCTTCGAGGAAGCGCTCGGTCCCGACGATGTGCGACAGCACGTCCTGCACCGTCCACCCGGGCAGCCCGCTGGCGCCCTTCCACGCCGCCTCGTCGAGGCCGGCACACACTCCGGTCAAGCCGCGCCACGCCGTGACGAGGGTGTCGATCGTGGCGGTCGGAACGCCCCGTGGCTCACCGGTGTCCGTCCTGGCGGCGTTCACGTCCGGAGTCTCGCGCCGTTCGGCCCGGCCCCCGGCAGCGGTCCGACCGCCAGGCGGCGCCACCTACACTCCGGTCCATGAACGGAGCCGGCGCATCGCCTCCGCCGCGCATCGGCATCCTGGTGGTGGCGTACAACGCCGAGAGCACGCTGGCGGCAACGCTCGATCGCATCCCGGGCGACTTCCTCGCCCGGGTCGAGGAGATCATCGTCGCCGACGACGCGAGCGGCGACGACACCTTCGGGGCCGGGGTGCGCTGGAGCTCGTCGAACCCGGAGGCGCCGATCACCGTCATCCGCCACCTCGAGAACCGCGGCTACGGCGGCAACCAGAAGGCCGGCTACCGCATGGCGATCGACGCGGGCTCGACATCGTCGTGATGCTCCACGCCGACGGCCAGTACGCCCCGGAGTGCCTGCCCGAGATCGTGCGGCCGATCGTCGACGGCGAGGCCGACGCAGTGTTCGGGTCGCGCATGCTCCAGCGGGGCGCGCGCGCGCCGTGGCGGGATGCCGCTGCTACAAGTTCGCCGGCAACAAGATCCTGACGCGGGTGGAGAACTCGCTGCTCGGCACCGACGCTCTCCGAGTTCCACTCCGGGTACCGGGCCTACTCCGTCGCGGCACTGGCGTCGATCCCGTTCGAGGAGAACACCGACGACTTCGACTTCGACACCCAGATCATCGTGCAACTGGTCGACGCCGGCCGGCGCATCGTCGAGGTCCCGATCCCCACCTACTACGGCGACGAGATCTGCTACGTCGACGGCGTGAAGTACGCCAGGGACGTCGTGCGCGACGTCGTGCAGTACCGCACGTCCAAGCTCGGATTCGGCACCGCCCGGTGGGTCCCCCACGAGCACGCTACGGCCTCAAGTCCGACGACGACTCGTCGCACACGACGATCCTCGAAGCCATCCGACCGATCCGCCCCGGTCAAAGATCCTCGACGTCGGGTGCTCGTCGGGGCTGCTGGCCGAGCAGGTTCGCCACCTCGGCCACCACGTGACCGGCGTCGACGTGGTGGAGGAGCCCGGCGTCCGCGACCGGGTCGACGACTTCCGCCTCTGGGACCTCGACCGTGGCCTCCCCGAGCTCGGCGGCCCGTTCGACGTCATGATCGCCGCCGACGTCATCGAGCACGTCCGCGAGCCGGTCGAGCTCCTCGCGGGCGATGAGCACGGCGCTGGTGCCGGGTGGCCGGATGATCGTGTCGACCCCGAACTTCGGGCACTGGTACTCCCGCGCCGGGTGCTCACCGGCACGTTCGACTACGACCGCCGGGGGATCCTCGACGAGGGCCACCTGCGGTTCTTCGCGCCGGCGGGGTCCGTCCGCACCATCCGCGAGATCGGGCCTCGTGCTCGACGAGCTCCGCTACACCGGTCTCCCGCTCGGCGTGTTGCGACCGGGCGCCCGGCGGTCGGTTCGCCGGTTGCTGCGCCAAGCGGTCGATCGGGCCCTCGTTCGCCTGCGCCCGACGCTGTTCGGCTACCAGTTCGTCGCCACGCTGCACTCACGAAACTTCGAGAGCATCACCGATCGGTGACGTTGCGGCGTTCGGCCATCAGCCGGCGCCGCTCCTGACGAAGCTCGGGCAGCGAGCGGAAGTACCGCCACACCTCCTGGCCGCTCAACTTGGAGTGACCGTTGTAACGGGGGCGGAACTCGATCGGCACCTCGGTGATCGTCAACCCAGCGGCCTCCGCCAGCGCGATCGTGGTGCTGAAGAAGCTGTACCCGCGGTACCGGCTAGAGTCGGTCGTCAGCAGGAACCGCAGCGCGTCGGGGGAGTAGATCCGGAACGAGGTGGTGGCGTCCTTCACGCCTCGTGTGCCCGTGATCGACGCGGAACATCCAGTTGCCGACGCGGGAGCCGACGGTCCGCGCCGGCGACGTCCCCGGCGTGCTCCCGCCGCGGGTCCATCGGCTGCCGATGGCGATGTCCGCCCCACGTGCCTCGAAGGCCCGTACAGGGTGGGAATGTCGACGGGTTGTGCTGGCCGTCACCGTCGAGCGTGACCACCGCCGACGGCGCAGCGCCAGCGCGGCGGCCAGCCCGCGCAACATGGCGTCGCCGAGCCCGTTGCGCTCGCCGCTGACGAGGCTCAGCTCGAGGTCGATCTCTTGGCCGCCCAGCGTGCGGCGACGGCGCCGCTGTCGTCGGGCGAGTTGTCGTCGACGACGATGCACGACGTCTCGACGCCGGTGAGGGCGAGCCGCACGGCCGATTCCTTGACCTCGGCCAGCACGGCCCGGATCGAGTCGGCCTCGTTGTAGACGGGGAGCACGACCACCAGGCGGGGCCGGGCCGGTCGATCTCGCCGACGTCGTTCACTCGCCACGTCCACCGTGCGGCACGCTACGGCGTCGGGGCGGCGCCATGCATCGGCCGGCGCTGCTACGTTCACGTCGATGCAGCGGCCCGCCCGCTTCGAGCACTTTCGGTTCGTCGGCGACAAGCGCACCCAGCTCGTCTACGACACTCGACGCGTGGGACGATGCCGCCGTCGTCGAGGAGTTCGTGACGATGGGCGTCGGCATCGGCTTCGGCCCGACACGCTGGCCGAGGCCCGCAACCGCGGCTACGCACTGGCCACGCCCGGGCCGGCGCCGCATCGTCCGCACGCCTCGCACATGACAACCGGGCCGCCGCGACCGGGCATGAAGGGCACGTTCCCGTCCGGGCCGAACACGCTCGCGTGCCACCTCACCGTCCCGTCCGGTCCGGCTCGAGCCGCGGTCCGGCGGTCATCGTTTGCCACGGCTTCCCGATCGGCCCGATCGACGCCCGGCGTCAGGCGGAACCTTCCCGCAGCTCGTCGACCGCATGGCCCATGACCTCGGCTACGCCGCGATGACCTTCAACTTCCGCGGCACGGGGACGAGCATGGGCGACTTCTCGCTGCAGGGATGGGTCGACGACCTGCGCACAGCGATCGATCACCTGACGCTGGAAGCCGACCCGACGCAGGTTGTGTTGGTCGGCACGAACACGGGCGGATCGATCGCCATCTGCGTCGCCGCCGATGAGCCGCGAGTGCGCGGCGGTCGGGCTGCTGTCACCGCGGGCCGACTTCGACGACTGGGCCGACCATCCGCGCCGCTTCCTGGAGCACGCCAGGGAGATCGGTGCGATCCGTTCGCCGAATTTCCCGCCCTCGTTCGAGGAGTGGAGCCGTGACTTCCGCCGGTTCCGCCCGATCGACTCTGCTCGCCGCTTCGCGCCGCGGCCGATGTTGGTGATGCATGGCGACGACGACGAGAGCGTGCCGACGAGCGACGCCCGGCAACTGGCCGCCGCCCACGGCTCGGCCGAGCTCAATCTGCTCGCCGGCGCCGGACATCGACTACGTCACGACCCGCGGGCGGTCGCCATCCTCCTCGGCTGGCTCGACCGCGTCCGTGCCGTCGACGAGTAGCGTCCCCGCCCGGGTCGGTGGGCCACGGAAGGTCTGGATAGCGCTCGCGCAGCCGGGCTCGGAGCAGCTCGGGAGCCAGGTTGGTGATCGACATCATCGATGTCGGGGCCGTGCGGTAGCGCCCCAGCATCTCGCGCACGTGAACGCCTCGCTCGCCGGCCGCCGCTAGCCGTAGCCAGAGGTCCCAATCCTCCCATCCATAGCTGCCCGGGTCGTCCAGATAGCCGCCGTGGCGCTCGAAGATGCTCCGGCGGACCATCGCCTGGGCGTCGATGTAGTTGGCCTCGCACAGCCACGGGACGTGCCAATCGAGTTGGCTCCGCAGGCCGGGGGTCGCCCCGAACGCCTCGAGCGTCGCAGTACGCGAACGCTGCGCCGGGATCGGCATCGAGGGCGTCGGCCAGCCGGCGCAGGCAGGCCGCATGCACGAGGTTGTCGGCGTCCATCACCATGATCTTGTCGGCGCGGGCCCGGTCGATGCCCAGGTTGCGTGCCGCCGGCAGCCCCCGGTTGGCCTCGCAGCCGAGGAGCAGCATCGGCACGTGGGGATGCTCGCCGAGGAACCCGGCGACGACGTCGCGACTGTCGTCCGTCGAGTGGTCGTCGACGACCACGATCTCCAGGGCGACGTCTCGGGACGCGGCGATCGACTCGAGCGTCTCGCCCACCACGGACGCATAGTTGAACAGCGTCACGATCACGCTCACCTCCGGACCACCATTGGCGCCGGATCGCGGCAATCCCGAGCGTCTCCCGCTCCGCGATCGTGTCGGATGAGCCGAAGCGGACCGTCGCCCGCATGGCGTCGATGTCGCGACGCAGAGCCTGCTCGGCGAGCATCGCCTGCAAAGACGCGCTCGCGCTGCGGCCGCCGCCGGCCTGAACTCCGCCAGGAGCGGGCGGGGGGCCGCGATCGGGCTCGGCAGCTGTCGCTTCAGGCGCCAGGATCCGGTCGGCACCACCGCGGGCCCGGCGCGGTTGAGGTCGTCGAGGAGCGGGCCGAGCGTCGCCGCCAGCGGCCAGCGGTGAAGAACGGCGTCGCGGGCGGCGGCGGCGACCAGCTCGAGGCGGCCGTCGTCGTCGAGCAGGCGACCAACGCGCCGGCCAAGTCGTCGCTCTCGACGAAGTGCTGCCGGGCTGCAGCGGCTCGTAGCCGGTCGAGGGCTCGGTCAGCACGACGCAGCCGTTGGCCATCGCCTCGACCATGCGCAGCCACTCGAAGTACCCGGGACGGCGGGCATCGCGGTGGATGTTCACGAGCACCTTGGCGCGGGCGAGCAGGCGCATGCTTCTCGGCGCCGAACGTGAGCCCTGGCACGCGATGCGTTCACCGGCGTATGATGCGGAACAGGCGCAGGTCGCAGCGTCGGTCCGGCGAGCACCGGGGCGAGGCGGCGCCAGCTCGCGTTCCGTCGCGGTGGTGTCGCCGCCGAGGAAGAGCACGTCGAGATCGCGGGCCGGCCGCGCCATCATCGACTCGACGCCGCCGAGCACGAGCCGTTCGGCGGGCACTGCTGCGAACGCATGGCCTCGACCCCGTGGGCGTTGATGTCGAGGGCGAACGGGGCGGGCCGGCAGCGTGACGCTGCTGCGAAACCATGACGTGCCGGGCTGCTCCGTGCACACCGGCACGCGATCCGGCAGCTCGCCGGCGACGGCCACGCTCGTCGGCGCCGCTCAGCAGATACAGCTCGTGCGGCGCGACCACGAGGTTGGCGAGGTTCGGATCGTCGGGCAACCGGTCCTCGACGAGCTTCGCCGTGCGTCCGGTCGCCGCCGCCGCCTCGACCAGCCACATCGCGATGTCGGTCATGAAGCCGTTGCCGCCGCCGGCGACGAAGACCGCCACGTCCTTGCGCGTCGCGGCGTCGCCGGCGGTCATCGCGACGGGTGGGCGAGGCGCGTGATCGACGTCCAGGCCGACCGACCACGTCGGACGAGCGTCCAACGGGTTCGCGCCACGAGCGCCTGCCGGCGTCGAGGCTCGAGCGCATGTCGCCCACCAGTGTGCGAACGAGGGCGCGGCGACCGAGGGCGCGGGGCAGCTCGGCGGCGATCGCGTGCAGCTCGGCGGTCCGTTCGGCGGACTCGCGCTCGAGCTCGGCCAGCCGGGCGTCGTCGTCCATCACAGAGCGGGGACGGCGAGTCCGGCCTTGACCGCCTCCAGCTGCAGGTCGTGGGCGACCATGAGAGTGACGAGCCCGTGGAAGTCGACCTCGGGCTCCCAGCCGAGCTTGTCTCGGGCCTTGCGTCGCGTCGCCGACGAGCAGGTCGACCTCGGCGGGACGGAAGAACGCGTTCGTCCTTGCGACGTACTTCTGCCAGTCGTCGAGGCCCGCCTCGTCGAAAGCGCGCCTCGACGAACTCGCGCGACCGAGTGCGTCTCGCCGGTGGCGACGACGTAGTCGTCGGGCTCGTCCTGCTGGAGCATGAGCCACATCGCCTTCACGTAGTCGCCGGCGTAGCCCCAGTCGCGCTTGGACTCGAGGTTGCCGAGCACGAGGTCGTCCTGCGATGCCGAGCTTGATGCGGGCCACGGCGTTGGTGATCTTGCGGGTCACGAACTCGAGGCCGCGCCGCTCGCCCTCGTGGTTGAACAGGATGCCCGAGCACGCGAACAGGCCGTACGCTCGCGGTAGTTCACCATGATGTCGTGGCCGAACACCTTGGCGCAGCCGTAGGGCGACCGCGGGTAGAACGGCGTCTTCTCGTTCTGGGGCGTCTCGCGAACCTTGCCGAACATCTCCGACGACGACGCCTGGTAGAAGCGGATCGGGTTGTTCTCGGACCCGCCGATCATCCGGATCGCCTCGAGCATCCGCAGCACGCCGAGGCCGGTGATGTTCGCGGTCAGCTCGGCCTGCTTGAACGAGAGCGCGACGAACGAGATCGCGGCGAGGTTGTACACCTCGTGCGGCTGCGTGTACTCGAGCGCCGCGACGAGCGACGGGAGGTCGGCGAGATCGCCGCTCACGAGCTCGACGAACGGCATCTCCTGGCGCACCATCTCGGCCTTCGGGTTGTTCTGGCCCTTGACGATGCCGAAGACTTCGTAACCCTTGGAGTGGAGGAACTCGGCCAGGTGCTGACCGTCCTGGCCGGTGATGCCAGTGATCAAGGCGCGTCACGTGCCATAGGAGGGCGAACCTTACCGGTGCCGGTCAGCGACCGCGGGCGGTCCAGCCGTCGCCCGGCGCAGCCGCGGTCGCCTGTTCGTCGACCGCCACGTCGAGCAGGATCAACCCCTCGGCGCCGCTCGGCCGAGGCGATCTGGAACGAGGTGACGCCTTCGCGCCAGTCGAGGACGCGTCCCAGGCGCGGTCGGTGAGCTTGAGCGACACCGGGTAGTCGCCGTCGAGCAGCCACGTGCGTCCGATGCGCACCCGGACCGGCCGTGGCTCGTCGAGCCGCGAGAGCGGCGTGCCCAGGCCGTCGGTGTCGGCGCCGTACAGCAGGTTGCCGCGCCGGTCGGTGATCTCGATCGTGAGCACCGGGTGCTCGACCGGCTGCTGCGGGCACAGCTCGACGACGATGTCGAACGGCTCACCGGGGTGGAGGTGGGTGCGCTCGTGCTCGTGCTCGTGGTGCACGGTCGCCGTGCCGATCAGCCCGGTGCCGTCGTCGCCGAGCGGTGTCCGCTCGTCGAGCGTTCCGTGGAGGTGCTCGCGGAGGCTGCGGATGGCGTCGCCCGGCGATCCGTCGAGCACGAGCTGTCCCCGGTCGAGCACGATCGCCCGGGTGCAGATCTGGCGCACCGTCTGGCGTCATGGGTGACGAAGACGATCGTGCGCCCCTCGTCCTGGAACGCTTGACCCGGCTCAGGCACTTCGCCTGGAACACCTCGTCACCGACGGCGAGCACCTCGTCGACGAGCAGCACCTCGGGGTCGAGGTTGACGGCGACGGCGAAGCCCAGCCGCACGTACATGCCCGACGAGTAGTGCTTCACCGGCTCGTCGATGAACTGCGCCAGCTCGGCGAAGTCGACGATCTCGTCGAACACCCGGTCGATCTCGCTTGCGGCCGAGCCCGTAGAACGCGGCGTTGATGTAGACGTTCTCGCGCCCGGTGAGCTCGGGGTGGAAGCCGGCGCCGAGCTCGAGCAGCGAGGCCAGGCGGCCGCGGACGCGCACCTCGCCCGGGTGGGGTGAGGATCCCGGCGATGCACTTGAGCAGCGTCGACTTGCCCGAGCCGTTGTGCCCGAGGATGCCGACGGTCTCGCCCTGCTGGATGTCGAACGTGACGGTCTGCAGCGCGTGGAACTCGATGTGCCCGCCGCGGCCGAGCCGCAGCACGCGCTCCTTCAGCGAGTGGATCGGGTCGGTCGCGATGCGGAACGTCTTCGCCAGCCGCTCCACCGACACCGCGGTCGTGGCGTCGGGGAGGCTCCCGTCGGTCGGTCGCCGGCGATCACAGGGTCTCGGCCATCTTGACGTCGGCGCGGTCGAACAGGCGCAGGGCGAGGTACCGATCACGGCCCACAGCGGCGGCGGTGACGAGGAGGACCACCAGGTACCACGCCGGGCCGTGCGGAGGCAGCAGGGCGGTGGTCCCGGCGTGGTCGGCGCCGTAGATCGCGCGCTGGAACGTGATCACCACGGGTGTCGCCGGGTTGATCAGCCAGATCCACTCCGCCGACCCGTGGGTGGCGCCCCAGGTCGCCGCCCGCTCGTACTGGTAGAGCACCGGTGTCGCCCAGAACCAGCCGAGGACGAGCAGGTCGAGGAGATGGATGGTGTCGCGGGCGTAGACGTTGCACGGGGCGAGCACGAGGGCCCACGCCGCGCACACCACGAGGCACGTCGCCAACGCGATCGGCAGCAGCCACATGTACGTCCAGTCGACCGGGTGGGTGGTGATCGCCAGCACCACGGCGAAGGCGACGACCTGGAGGCAGAAGTGGACCAGCGCGCCGCCGACGCTCGCCAGGGGCAGCACGGCCCGCGGGAAGCGGACCTTGCCGACGAGGGAGCGCGTTGGCCGTGATCGACTCCGTCGAGGTGACCAGGCTGGTGCTGATCAGGTTCCACACCAGCAGGCCGCACAGCACCCAGATGGCGAAGCTGGGCGAAGCCGGCGCCGAGGATGGCGAACACCACGGAGTACACGCGAGCAGGAACAGCGGCTGGATCATCGACCAGGTGAAGCCGAGGACGGAGTGCTTGTAGCGGACCGTGAGCTCCTTGCGCACGAGCATCCCGAGCAGCTCGCGGAAGCGCACGATCTCGGCGAGTTGGGCCAGTGCGCTGCGCCGACCCGACATCGGGCGCAACGGGCTCGACCCCGGCGCCGTCGGCGTCGCGCCGAGCGCGGCGGAGGTGACAACGGTGTCGGCCATGACGGGGATCAAACGCTACCGGCGCCCGTCGACCGGGGCGGCGATGGCGGCGAGCGCGTGCGGGTGCGCCGGCGTGGTGCAGACCGGCGCAGCGCGGCATCGCAACAGACTACGGCGCCAAA
>CAVRBV010000010.1:0-249958 GCA_963719295.1 Ilumatobacteraceae bacterium | reverse complement strand
GCGTCGGCCCCACGGCGCACCAGCCCGCGCACCTTGCCGGCGAACCAGTCGGCCGCCGCCGGGTCGGTGAAGTCGACGACCGCCATGCCGGCGACCCAGAGATCCCACTGCCACACCGAGCCGTCGGCGCGGCGGACGAGGTGCCCGGCCGCGGCGGCCTCGGTGAACAGCGGTGACCGCTGGCCGATGTACGGGTTGATCCACAGCGACACGCGCAGGCCGCGCTCGTGGAGGCGCTGCAGCATCCCGTCGGGGTCGGGGAACGCGCGAGGTATCCCACTCGAAGTCACACCACCGCAGCGGCTTCATCCAGTAGCAGTCGAGGTGCATGACGCTGAGCGGGATGCCCCGCTCGGCCATGCCGTCGACGAAGTGGGCGACCGTCTCCTCGTCGTACTCGGTGGTGAACGATGTCGACAGCCACAACCCGAACGACCACAGTGGCGGCAGCGCCGGCCGTCCGGTGAGGGCGGTGTAGCGCTCGAGGATCTCCTTCGGCGTCGGCCCGTGGATCACGTAGTAGTCGAGTGACGTGCCCGGCGCCGAGAACTGGATCGCCGACACCACCTCCGAGCCGACCTCGAACGACACGTTCGCCGGCGAGTCGACGAAGATGCCGAAGCCGGCGTCGGTGAGCAGGAACGGGATCGACTTGTACGCCTGCTCGCTCGCCGTCCCGCCGTCGGCGTTCCAAGTGTCGACGACCTGGCCGTTCTTGACGAAGGCGGTGAACCGCTCGCCGAAGCCGTAGACGTTGGCTCCCACCGGCAGTGTGAGGCGCTGCACCACGTACGGCTCCCCGTCGACCTCGACGGCGCCGGTCGAACGGTGACCGGCCGAGGTGAGCTCGGCGGTGGCGCTGGAGAAGCGCAGATCCCATGGCCCCGTCGTGGCGGCGGTGGCGGTGAGCCCTCCGGCGCGCAGGCTGACGGAGTCGTCCGCCTGCTCGACGCGCACGTGCGCCGGGCGTCGGCGACAGCTCGAACGCCACCGACGGCGGCGCGGTGCGGACCCGACTGGCGACGCGCACGCCCACCACGTCGTCGGCCGCCGCCCAGAGGTCGACCGTGACCGTGGCGGCGTTCAGGTGCGACCCACGGTGCTCGACCCGCTTGGTGAGGGCGGCGATCGACACCGTGTCGGTCGTGGTCGCCACGTCGAACGCCTCGGTGGCGTGGAGCGCGGTCACCCCCGGCCGCAGCAGCCAGTAGCCGTCGTTGAACTTCACGCTCGCCGCACCCGATCAGCCGGAGGACGCGATCGCCCGTGCCGCGGTGCTGGCGCGCACGGTGAGGGTGGGCACGACGAGCCGGGTCTCGGCCAGGCACGTCGCCGGTCAGCTCACGAAGCACCATCTCGACCGCCGTGGCGCCCACCTGCGCGGCGGCGACCTCGATGCTGGTGAGCGGCACCCGCTGGTTGACGGCGAGGTCGGTCGGGCACAGCGCCACGATCGACACGTCGGCGGGCACGCGCCGCGACCGGCGCTCGAGCGCGGCCAGCACGGTGCCGAGGATCGCCTCGTTGTGCACGACCAGCGCGGTCAGGTCGGGGAGCTCGCCGATCAGCTGGTCGATCGCCGCGCTCGTCGCGTCGAAGCTCTGGTCGACGGCGCACCACCGCGTCCGCAGCGAGCGGCGCCGCGCCGCTCGCTCGAAGCCCTCGGCGAAGCGCATGGCGTAGGTGCTGCGCCTGGTGTACACCGCCGGTGGCGAGCCGAGCATGCCGACCGCCCGGTGCCCCAACCCGGCGAGGTGATCGAGGGCGATCGCCGCCGCCTGGCGGTGGTCGAGGTCGACGCACGAGAGCCCCTCGGACTCCTCCGGGTGGCCGATCAGCACGCACGGGAGTCCCAGCGAACGCAGCATGGGCAGGCGGGCGTCGTCGTCCTCGAGATCCATCACGAGCACGGCGTCGACGAGCGAGGCCGACCGCACGCGGCGCACGCCCTCGTCGCCCTCCTCCTGGGTCACCAGCAGCACGTCGTGGTCGCGCTCGCGCGCCGCGGTGGCCACGGCGGCGACGAACTGCATGATGACCGGCACGTTGTTGTCGGCGCGCAGCGGCGCCACCAGGGCGAGCGTGTTCAGACGGCGACTGGCGAGCGCCCGGGCGCTGGCGTTGGGCCGGTACTCGAGCGCCTCGACGCTGCGCAGCACGCGCCCGCGCGTCTCGGCCGAGATCGTTCGCTTGCCGGACAGCGCGTAGCTGACCGTGCTCGCGGACACGCCGGCGTGGCGGGCGACGTCGTCGATGGTGGCCATCACCCGGCGGGGCCCTCGCGGTGCACCCGAGCATGGTCGTCGATGGTCGCCCGGTACCACCGGGCGCTGTCCTTGGGGTAGCGCACCTGAGTGGCGTAGTCGACGAAGAACAGCCCGAAGCGGATCGAGTAGCCGAGGTCCCACTCCAGGTTGTCGAGCAGGGACCACACGTAGAGGCCCCGCACGTCGACACCGGCGTCGACGGCCGCCGAGATCGATTCCACGGTCGTGCGCAGGTAGTCGATCCGGCCGCCGTCGCGCACCCGACCGGTCGGATCGACGTAGTCGTGCAGCGACGCGCCCATCTCGGTGACGTACATCGGCAGCGCCCGGTACTGCTCGTGCACCCGGGTGAGGCAGGTCTCGATGCCGCTGGGGACGGCGGCGATCCCGGCGCTCATCATCGGCCCGGGTGGATCGATCTGGCGGGCGCCGAGCACGGGCACCGTCGCGTCGGCGCGCACGAGGTGGTTGAGGTAGTAGTTGACGCCGAGGAAGTCGATCGGCGCGCTGATCGTGGCCAGGTCGCCGTCGCGTACCACGGCGTCGTCGAACAGGGTGGGGAACAGCCCGGCCAGGTCGTCGGGGTACGACCCGTGGAACAGCGGGTCGAGGTAGACGCGGTTCTGCTCGCCGTCGAGCAGCCAGGTGGCGGCGACGTCGGCCGGATCGTGCGACCACGGCCGGGGCACGGCCATGCAGAGCGTGACGCCGATCTCGGCACCGGCCGGCGGAGCGGCGCGGAACCGGGCCAGCGCTTCGCCGTGGGCCAGCATCATGTGGTGCAGCGCCGTGCCCGCGGTGGCGTAGTCGCGGTGGCCGGGCGCGTGGCAGGCCGCGGCAGTAGCCCTGGCTCACCACGGTCCACGGCTCGTTGAGGGTCAGCCACTTGGGCACCCGGTCGCCGAGGTGGTCGATGACGACGCCGGCGTAGTCGGCGAAGCGGTGCGCCGTGTCGCGGTGCGTACCAGCCGCCGGCGTCCTCCAGCGGTTGGGGAAGGTCCCAGTGGAACAGCGTCACCATCGGCTCGATGCCGCGATCGAGCAGGGTGTCGACGACACGGGAGTAGTGGTCGAGCCCCGCCTGGTTCACCGCGCCCCGGCCGTCGGGCACGACGCGCGGCCAGGCCACCGAGAACCGGTAGGCGTTCATGCCGTGGTCCACCATCAGGCCGATGTCGGCCGGGTAGCGGTGGTAGTGGTCGGCGGCGACGTCACCGGTGTCGCCGTTGCGGGTGCGTCCAGGCGTGTGCGAGAACGTGTCCCAGTTCGACGGGCCGCGCCCGTCCTCGCCCGGCCGCGCCCTCCACCTGGTACGCCGCGGTGGCCGCACCCCAACGGAAGTCGGGGCGCAACCGCGCCAGCACCGTGGGATCGATCCCCGAGCTCATCGGCTCGCTCACTGGCTCGCTCATCGGAAGCCCCGCCGCGATGCCGCGACCGCGCACCGACATGTCGAGCGTGACCGCGGCGAGCAGGATGAGGCCGGTCGTGATCACCTGGGTTGCCGCGGTCTGGCCGACCAGCGCCAGCCCGTTCTGCACGCTGCTGATGACGAGCGCCCCGAGGAGCGCGCCGACGATCGTCCCGCGTCCGCCGAACAAGCTGGTGCCCCCGATCACGGCGGCGGCGATGGCGTTGAGCGTGGTGTTGCCCCCACCGGTGTTCACCGACACCGAGAAGTTGCGCGACGCGCTGAGGACACCGGCGACGGCGGCGAGGGTCGACACCATCGTGAAGATCACCATTCGCAACGCGTTGACGCGCACCCCGGTACGGCGGGACGCTTCGGCGTTTCCGCCGCACGGCGTAGAGGTGCCGGCCGAACACGGTCGATGAGGTCACCACCGACAGGATCCCGGTGATCACGAGCGTGATCACGAGCAGGTAGGGGACGCCGAGGTAGTGGTCGAGCACCGCGGTGATGGCGAGTGGAACGGCGACCACGAGCACGGCGCGGAACACGTCGGCGCGCAGCGGCTCCGCGTCGTAGCCGGAGCGGGCGGTGAGGATCCGCCGCACACCGATGAGGACCAGCCCGGCGATCATCACCACGACGGCGAGCGCCCATCCCGCCGCACGCGGCAGGTAGGTCGCGGCCAGCCCGGTGATGAACGAGTCCTCGATGCGGAGCTGGCCGTTCTGGCTCTGCAACGACAGCAGTTGGAGACCCTGCCAGACGAGCATCCCGGCCAGCGTGACGATGAACGACGGCGCGCCGGTCAGCACGATCCACGCGCCCTGCGTGCAGCCGATCGCCGCACCGACGGCCAGGGCGACCACGATCGCCGCCCATGCCGGCCACCCGGCGACCGCCGACAGCAGGCCCATGATGCAGGCCGTGAGACCAGCGACCGCGCCGATCGACAGGTCGATCTCGCCGAGCACCAGGACCAGCATCACGCCCAACGTCAGGATCGCCAGGGTGCCGGTCTGCAGCACGAGGTTCGACAGGTTTCGCGACGACAGGAACGCGTCGTTGGCGATCTGGAAGCCGACGCCGATGAGGGCCAACGCCACGACGACCGGCCAGCGCCCGAGGTCGCCGCGCCGCTGTCGCACGCACGTTTCGGCGGTGCGGGCACGCCCCGCACCGGTGCGGCCACCGAGGGGGCGCTCACCGGCGTCCCCCGCCGACGATGGCATCCGATCCGGTGATCGCCGCGACGACGTCGGACGGGCGGGCCACCGCCGCATCGAAGACGCCGGCGTTGGCACCGAGACGCAGCACGGTGATGCGGTCGGCGATGGCGAACACGTCGACCATGTTGTGGGAGATCAGGACCACGGAGATCCCCCGGTCGCGGAGCGTGCGGATCAGGTCGTACACCATCGCCGTCTGCTGCACGCCGAGGGCGGCCGTGGGCTCGTCGAGCACCACGATCCGCGAGCCCCACAGCACGGCGCGACCGACGGCGATCGCCTGGCGCTGACCTCCCGACAGTGACGACACCGGCGTGCGCAACGAGGGGAGCGTCACCGCCAGTTCCTCGAGGATCCGTCGGGCCTCGAAGCTCATCCGCTTGACGGCGAGGAACCGCCCGGCGATGCCGTCGGGCGGGCTGCGCAGCTCACGCCCGAGGTACAGGTTCGCCACCACGTCGAGGTTGTCGCACAACGCGAGGTCCTGGTACACGGTCTCCACCCCGGCTCGGACGGCGTCGGTCGGCGAGTCGATGGTCACCGGGACGCCGTCGACGAGGATCGATCCACCGTCGGCGGCGTGCACCCCGGACAGCACCTTGATCAGCGTCGACTTGCCGGCTCCGTTGTCGCCGACCAGCGCCATCACCTCCGCGGGGCGGACCTCGAGGTCCGCCCCGCGGAGGGCCTCGACACTGCCGAACGACTTGAAGATGCCACGCATCTCCAAGCGGGGGGTGGCTCCGTCGGAGCCTCGCTCGGCAGCCGAGAGGGCGTCAGAAGTCACATGCGGCGGCGGCGTCGCCAGTGCACAGGTCTTCTCGGGTCACGAACCCGTCGTCGACGACCCGCTGGATGTTGTCGATGTCGATCACCATCGGGTCGAGGAACAGCGAGGGCACGTCGTTGCCGTCATTGTCGAAGGTGTCGGTGAGGTTGGTCGGCTCCTCGCCGCGGGCCAGGGCGACGGCGACCTCGGCAGCGGCCCCGGCCTGCTGGTGCAGGTCCTTGTAGACCGTCATCGTCTGGTTGCCGAGCAGGATCTCCTGCAGGCCGGCGATCGTGGCGTCCTGTCCGGTGACGACCACCTGGCCGTTGAGCTCGCGGGCCTTGAGGGCCGCGATCACCCCTTGGGCGAGACCGTCGTTGGCGGCGAGGATCGCCTGGACGTTGTCGTCGAGGTCGGTCAGGGCCTGCTCGGTCTGCGTCTGGGCGTTCTCGGTGAGCCAGTCGGGCGTGTCGGCCTCGTAGCCGATGACCAGGTCGCCCGAGTCGACCAGCGGATCGAAGACCGAGTGGGCGCCGGTCTTGAAGTCGATGCACGCCGCGCACACCTGGGCGCCGTTCATGACGGCGATCGTCGAACCGGGGTCGACGTGGTCGACGATGTACTGCGCCTGCAGCCGGCCGACCTCGAGGTTGTTGAACGTGATGTAGCCGTCGAGCGGCGCGCCGGCGATCAGGCCTTCGTACGCGACGACCGGGATGCCCTCGCGCTGGGCGAGGTCGACGACCGGCAGCGAGCCGTCGGCGGTGATCGGGTTGATCACGATGACCTGGGCTCCTTGGGTCACCGCTGACTCGGCCTGCTGAAGTTGCTCGTCGTCGGTCGAGGCGAAGCTGAACAGGATGTTGGCGTTCGGGGCCAGTTCGTGGACCGCGGCGTCGAACGCCGGCTTGTCCTGGCTCTCCCAGCGCGCCGAACTGGTGGCGTCGGGCGAGATCCACGCGATCGTGATCGGCGCGTCGTCGCTTCCGCCGCCCGTCGCACCGGTCGGCTGTCGCGCCGGCGCCTCCGGCCACCCCGACGAGCGTCGCTACCGCCAGCGTCGTGGCCACGCCGCCGACCAGCAAGGTTCGCTTCATGTCATCCCCCATCTTTCGAGTGTTGTGCCCGCTGCAGGCGGGCGGTTGTCGAAGCGCTTCAACACCTCGCCAGCGTCAATCTACGGAGATCGGCGGTTGACCGTCAAGGGAGGTATCGAAGCGCATCACCATCACCCGGACGACGCGCATCCCGTCGATCGACGCCACGGCGCGGCCGGCGCGACAAGATGAGGCGGTGCAGCGACGTCGGACGAGCGATGCCCGGGCGTGCCCGCGGCCGGCGGCCGCGTGACCGCCGAGCCGGCCGCTCCGGAGGTATCGGTTCCGACGTCGACGGAGGCGGCGTCGACGTTGTCGACGCTCGGCACGATCAGGGCGGCGCTCGCCCTCGTGTGGTCGGCCGGCCGGCGGCAGCTGACGATCATCCTGCTGACGACGGTCGTCACGTCGCTCGCCATCGCCGGGCAACTGTTGGTGGGCCGGACACTGCTCGACCGGCTGGCCGACAACGAGCACACCGACGCCGGCGAGCTGGCCGGACCGCTGCTGGTGCTCGGTGCGCTGATGTTGATCGGGGCGGTCAGCCAAGCGGTCGCCGGCGAGTTGCGGATCCCGCTCGGCGAGCTGGTCGAACGTCGCGCCATGGACGAGGTGTTCGACGTGTCCACCGAGGTGGGGCTCGAGTCCTACGAGAGCCCGGAGTTCGCCGACCGCATGCGTCGGGCGCGAATGGCTGCGGTGTCGCAGTCGACCGCTGTCGTGTTCGGCCTCGTGACCATCGTGTCGACGGCCCTCGTGATGGCCGGCGTGCTGGTCGTGCTGATCGCCATCGCCCCGGTCCTCGTACCGATCGCGCTCGCCGGATATCTGCCGATCGCGTGGGTCAACGTGCGCAACAACCGCGCTCGTCACCGCCTCGAGACATCGCAGACCGAACTGCAACGCGAGCGCGGCTACCTCGAGTACCTGATGACCGAGCCGCTCGAGGCCAAGGAGATCCGCGCCTACGGCACGGCGCCCGTGCTGCGCCGGTGGTACGGGGAGCTCTGGCGTGCAGCGCATGGCCGGCCTCCACGACCTCGTTCGCAAGCGCCTCGCCCTGTCGACCCTGGCCACGGTGCTCACGACCGTGGTGCTCATCGGGACGCTGTCGCTAGTGCTGATCCTCACCGGCCGCGGCTCGCTCACGATCGGCGATGCGGCAGTCGCGATCGTCAGCCTGCAACAGCTCAGCAGCCGGCTGCAGTCGGCCGGCAACGCGATCAGTGGCGTGCACGAGGGGGTCACCTTCCTCGGTGACTTCGAGACGTTCCGTGCCAGCCTGCCCGCGATCCGGGAGTCCCGCCCGCGGGGTACGCCGCCGACGCCACCGTCGACCGTGTCGGTCGACCATGTCGGTTACCGGTACCCGGGGGCGTCCACCGATGCCGTGCGCGACGTCAGCTTCGAGCTCGCCCGCGGGCAGGTGATGGCGATCGTCGGCGCCAACGGGTCGGGCAAGACGACGCTGTCGAAGCTGCTGTGCGACCTGCTCCCCCCGGCGCGCGGGACGGTCGCCTGGGACGGCGTCGACCTGGCCGGCTGCGATCCGTCGCTGGTGCGGGCACAGATCGCGCCGGTGTTCCAGGACTACGCCCAGTACCTGTTCACGGTCCGCCGGACGATCGGGCTCGGCGACAGCGCCCGCCTCGATGACGAGGAGGCGATCTGGAGCGCGGCGCGGGCGGCCGGCGTCGACGACCTGATCCGTGCCCAGCCGGACGGCTTGGACGCCCGGTTGGGCAAGATCTTCACCGGCGGCACCGAGCTGTCGATCGGGCAGTGGCAGCGCATGGCGATCGCCCGGGCGCTGTTCCGCGACGCGCCGATGGTCCTGCTCGACGAGCCCTCGGCGTCACTCGACCCGCGCGCCGAGGCCGACCTCTTCGACCTGCTGCGCTCGCTGTGTCACGACCGCATCGTGATCTTCGTGTCGCATCGGTTCGCCACCGTGCGCGACGCCGACGTGGTGCTGGTGCTCGACCAGGGCGAGGTGGTCGAGACCGGTTCCCACGACGAGCTGATGGCGGCCGGCGGGCTCTACCACGACCTGTTCGAGTTGCAGGCGGCGCGCTACGGCATGGCCGGTTGACGCGCCGTACCGCACGACGCGAACGAGCCCGGCCGGATCGACCGGCCGGGCTCGTTCTCGCTGATCAGTGCGCTGACCGGGTGGTCAGCTCGCCGGATCCTGGCCCCACGAGAACTCGTGGCCCAGGAAGAAAACGCTGTCTGCGTCGCCGCGAAAGCCCCGACCCTGGGTGAAGTCGGCAACCGAGCCGAGTTCGAGGATCGTAGGTGCTTCGTAGTCCGCCATGAGGTGCTCCTGTTGGTTGCGTGTCCGTCCACCGCGCGCAACCGGAACCGTTCCGAAGAACGCCCGCCCAGTCCCACGCTGTGACCGCCAGTATGGAGGCAAAGGTTGCCGGGAGCAACCTTTTCTTCAGATCGTCATATGCGTCTCAAAACGGGATCCGGTCACCGGTGGTTCTCATCCAGGCGGGACGTCAGAGGGGATCTGGTAAGATGGTGTTGGGTGACGCCAGACGATCGGCCCTCGGTCGCCAACCACGCCTGTTGGACCAGCGCGAACGAGTTCGGTGGCGGCTGCTTGGCGACCCAGGCGCGGCGCACCTCGTCCGCGTCGACCAGGCTCGTGTCCACGCCGTCGCCGTTCCAACGCTCGGCGAACGCCCGGGCGTGGACGGACCAGAACGCGCCGTTGAACGTCGCCTTGGTCGGCCGCGTCAACACGTCATCGGGCAGCAGGTCCGACACGAGCGCGCGCAGTGTGGCCGTACGGCTGCCGACGCCGAAGAAGCCGCCCTGCGCCGCCAACGCGTGGACGACGTCGGGGTGCAACAGCGGGCTCGACAGCTCGACGTTCCGTGCGCGGGCGAAGTACTCGCGGTTGCGGGCTCCGAGCACCTGGGCGCGCTGGCGGGGGATCTGCGTCAGGCTCTCGGCGAACGACAACGGCGCTGCGGCCTCTTCGCTGCCGACCGCGGCGGCGAGCGCGGCGGCCGCGACCGGTCGCAGCCACGGGAGTGGATCCGCCGTCCAACGATCGCGCACCCGGCGGGCGCGGAGCCGCTTCGGCAGGAGCGCCACCGTGGCGCGGCGCAGCCTGACCGGCGTGACCGAGCGTGGGGAACGAACGAGCGTCGTCATCGGCGCGATGCGGTGCGCCGTCACCCCCAAGCACCTCGTCGCCCCCCTCGCCGTCGATCAGCGATCCGCCACGAACCCGATCGATGACCGGCCGGTCGCCGTGGATCGTCGGCGGCCACACGACGCCGTGATCGACGAGGTTGGCGGTGGCGAGCGGGCCGAGCAGGTCGAGCTCGTCGTGGATGACGATGCGCTGCCAGTCCTCGAGCCGGAGGTGGTCGATCACCCGCTCCTGCCACCGTTGCTCCTCGGTCGTCGGGACGTCGGGGAAGACCTTCGTGATCGGGATCGGCTCGGCGAGCCCCTCGCGCCGGGCGACGTGGACGGCGACGGCGAGGACGGCCGAGGAATCGCGTCCACCCGAGAAGGCGACTCCGCAGGGTGGACGTTGCAGCGCCTGGAGGACGACGAGCTCGAGCGCCCGGCGCGGGTTGCGCTCGCCGCTCGCCGACGGCGCCAGGGTGCCGTCGTGACCGGTGACGACGCACGCGGCGATCTCGAGCGGGCGCATCACGTAGAACTGCTCCTCGTCCCCGGCCACCGTCGCTAGCCTAGGGACGTCACCGCAGCCGACCGTCGGTACCCGTCCCGGGCACACGGTCGCGACACATCACGGGGCGTTCGAAGGATGACCATGCAACTCAGGCAGTCCGGGCTGACGTGGCACGTCGTCGGCGACGACGTGGTCGTGCTCGATCTGAACGGCTCGGTGTACCTCAGGCTCAACGGCAGCGCGCGAGTGCTCTGGGAGCAGCTGGTGGAGCCGTGTACCGACGCCGACCTCGCGGCGACGCTGGTCGAGCGCTTCGACATCAGCGACGAGCGGGCCGCCGACCGACGTGGCCGCGTTCGTCGGCGATCTGCGCGCCCGCGACCTGCTGGCGGAGTGAGCCAGGACGCCAGCGATGAGCCTCGCCCGCCGAGCGCGGCGACTGGTGCGGACGCCACCGCGTGACCTGCTGACCGCGGCGCACGTCGTGATGGTCATCGCTGCCGTCGAAGCGCTGATCCGCTGGGTGCCCCTGCCGCGCCTGAGCGAGCTGTTCGGTGTGCGCCTCAACCTCGCGCCGGTCGAGGCGCCGGCCGAGCAGCTGCCGCTGTCGGAGCTGTCGCCACGCGCCCGGCGCCAGGTGCGCTGCACGCGCCGCGTCGCCGACGTCTGGCCCTTCGCCGCCGGACCCTGCCTGCGCCGGTCGCTCGTCGTCGGCCATCTGCTCCGTGATCAGCACCCGGCGTTGCGCCTCGGCGTGGCCGGAAAGCGGCGACGACCTGCTCGCCCATGCCTGGGTCGAGATCGACGACCGACCGCTCGAGGGCATCACCGGCTACGGGGTGTTCCAGCGCCCGTCGACGGGGCGATGACCACCGCCGCGCCGACGGTGTACTCGCAGTGCGGTCTCCGCCTGCGGTCGGAGGTCGAGGTGTCGCTGCCGACCGTCGCCGGTTCGGCGTGGGACGTCGACGTGGTGTGGGGGCCCGACGTCGACGACACCACCACGCCGCCCGCGGGCGACCTCGTCGCCTCCTACGAGTTGCAGGACTCGACGTGGTACACGGCGACCGCGACGGCGACCGGGTACCGGCTGCAGTTCACCAACTGCGGCGAGTTCGTGATCTCCGCCGACCTCGCCCGGGTGGTGGTGCGCAAGGATCCGTCGGGGAGCCGCCCGGACCTCCTGCCGATCCTGCTCGCCGGGACGGTCAGCTCGTTCCTGCTCGCCCTCGGGGGAGCGACCGTGCTCCACGCCAGTGCGGTGGCGATCGACGGCGCCGGCGCTGGCGTTCGTCGGCCAGTCGGGCCGCGGCAAGACGACGGTCGCCGCGCTGATGTGCGTCGACGGCGCCGCGTTGGTCGCCGACGACCTCGTCACGGTCGATATCGGACCGCCGGTCACGTGCACGGGCGGCGCGGTCGAGCTGCGGCTGCGCGCGGCGGCGGCGAGCATCGCCGACGCCCGCCCCGACGCGACGACCCGCGTCACCGCCGACGAACGGTCGGCGCTGTCGCTGACCGCGGCGCCGCTCGGGCCGTTGCCGCTGGCGGCCATCGTCGTGCCGGCGCCCTCGCGTACGGCGTCCGAGGTGGCGATCACGAGGGTTCCGGCGAGTGAAGCGCTGTTCGCCCTCCTGGCGTTCCCGCGCGTGCACGGCTGGCGCCTGCCCGAGGTGCTCACCCGGGACTTCACGACGATGAGCCGCCTCGTCAACGAGGTGCCGGTCTACGCCGCGACGATCCCCTGGGGCCCGCCGTTCGACCCGTCGGTCGCGCCCGCGCTGGCGAGGCTGGCGACGGGCGAGCACGCCGCCACCAGCGGGTGATCGTCATGGCGTTCCCCGGCCACGCCATGAACCGCGTGCGCCGATGCTGGCCGCTCACTCGCTGGCGCTCGCTCGCTCGCACGCAACACATGGAGCACCAGTGGCCGATGCGGTGACCGACCGGGCCCGATCCGCGCGCCGGGCGCGCCCTGCTCGCCGTCGTCGACGCCCGCACGCCACCCGAGCGCATCGCCGGCCTGGTCGACGGCGTCGACCTCGACGCACTGCTCGACGCCGCCCGCGTCCACCGGGTGGTCGGTGTGCTCCACCAACGTCTCGACGATGCCGGCATCGTGCTCCCCGCACCCGTCGCGGCTCGCCTGGCGGCGGCACGGTTCGCCGCCACCGGTCAGCAGCTCGTCGTCCTACCACGCCCTCGCCGCGATCACGGCCGCCCTCGGTGAGTCGTTCCTCGTCGTGAAGGGTCCGGTGCTCGGCGCCGTGTGGTACGGCGAGCCGAGCCGGCGCCAGTTCTCCGACATCGACGTGCTCGTGCGGCGACACGACTTCGCCCGCTCGCTGCAAGCCCTCCTCGACGCCGGGTTCGCCGAGCACTCGGCCAACTGGAAGGGCTTCCTCGACCACGGCGTGGCGGAGATCCCGATCGCAGGAGGCGCGACCACCATCGACCTGCACTGGGACCTCGTGGCGCTGGGCACGACGCGCCGCGAGATCCGCTGGGACATGGCACCACTGTTCGACCGCGCCGAGACGGTCGAGCTGGCGCCGAACGTGCGCGTCGCCACCCTCGACCCGGTCGACACCTTGGTCCACCTGTGCATCAACGGCGGCCTCGATGGGGCGCGGCGGCTCGGGCGGCTGGTCGACGTCGACGTGGTCGCCCGTGGCGGCCGGATCGACTGGCCACAGGTCGTCGCTCGGGCGCGTGGTGCCGGCGCGGCGGGCCTCTGCTCGGCGGTGCTCCAGCGCTGCGCCGCGCTGGTCGGCACGGCGCTGCCCGACGGCCTGCTCGCCGAGCTGGAACCGTTCCCCGGGTGGCTGC
The DNA here is from genome assembly GCA_963719295.1 of Ilumatobacteraceae bacterium. Taxonomy (GTDB): domain Bacteria; phylum Actinomycetota; class Acidimicrobiia; order Acidimicrobiales; family Ilumatobacteraceae; genus Desertimonas. The sequence continues at coordinate 236,692 of CAVRBV010000010.1, read as the reverse complement.
GGCTCAACGCCGTCGTCGATCGTCCCCGCCGCGACGGCCGGCCACCGGAGGACGGGGTGGCCTCGGGCACGCTGATCGCCTCGGCGCGTGACACGCGCCTGGCGACGTCGATGCAGCTGATGCGCAAGCTCGGTGCCAACGTGCTGTCGCGGTTCGGCCGGCCGCACCTCGCCGACAGCGGCGGCGCGCTCGACTGGCAGCGCGGCTCCGATCCGGCGCAGGCCGCACGCGAGCGCGATCGCTACCTGCGCTGGGTCGCCGGCGACGGCGACTGAGCCGGACGGAGGTGCAGGTCGATGGCCAGGGCGCCGATCGACTTGAGCGCTTCCTCGGCGGCGGCGGCCTCGTAACCGCGCGTGCACACCGCCACCACCAGCGCGTCGGGGCCCGGCTCGCCGACGAAGGCGACGTCGTGGCGGATCCCGTCGACCCACCCCGACTTCGATCCGAACGGAACGCCATCCGGCGCGTGGGCGGTGAGCTGGCGGTCGTGCTGACGACCCAACATCTCCGTCATCCACACCGTCAGCTCCGGCCCGGCGAGGGCGCCGGCGACGACGGCCGACATCAGCGCGGCGAGGTCGCGGGCGCTACAGCGGTGGCTGCCGCCGAGCACCCGCGCCGCGGCGTGGTCGGAGTACTTGCGCCCGAACGTGCTCGATGTCGCGCCGGCGTCGGCGAGCGCGGCGTTCACGACGTCGCGGCCGAGCAGCTCGACCACCATGTTCGTCGCCTCGTTCGACGACACGACGATCATCCGCTCGATCACGTCGGCCAGGGTCATCGGCGTCCCCGCCGGGGGCATTCCCTCGTCGATGTCGTCGGGCTCGATCCGGAAATCGGGCGCGCCGGGCGCCTCGGACGCGAACGTGTCGGCGCTCGCCAGCGTCGTCTCGAGCGTCACGGTGCCGGCCTCGAGCGCCCGGGCGGCGGCGACGAGCACGGCGAGCTTCACCGTCGACGCGGCGTAGAACGACTCGTCGGCCGACCGCTCGGCGAGCACCGGGCCGCCGGCGCGACGCACGCAGTAGGCGATGACGGGCACCCCGTCGCTGTGCGTGCCGGTGACCCCCATCAGTTGCCCGCTCCGTGCACGACCGCAGCGAAGGCGCCGGCGAGCCGGCGCGCCTGGTCGGTGTTGAGGGCCGAATCGGCCATCGCCTGGGCCACCAGCTCGGCGCGGTCGATCCCGTCGGCGGCGAGCCGCGACTCGTTCCAGGTCGTCAACCGCGCGGCATCCGCCTCGGGGTGGAACTGCACCCCCCACGCGGCCGCGCCGACGCGGAAGGCTTGCACGCGGCACGCGTCGGACGTCGCCAGGAGCACGGCGCCGGGTGGCAGGGTCGTGATCGAATCCCGGTGGTTCTGGATCATGCGCAACTCCTCGTAGCCGGTCAGGCCGGCGAACAGTGGGTCGTCGGCGGCGGGGGCGAGCAGGGCGACCGGGCACGATCCGCGCTCGGTCTCGCCCGACGAGGCGGTCACCGTGCCGCCGGCCACGTGGGCGAGCACCTGGGCGCCGAGGCAGATGCCGAGCACGGGCACACCGCTCGCCACGGCCTCGCCGACCAGTGCCCGCTCGAGCGGCAGGAAGGGGAAGTGCTCGTCGTCGTCGGGCATGAAGCCACCGCCGAGGAGCACGAGACCGTCGACGGGCGTCGAGCCGGTTCGTGCACCGACGGGGTCGCCCGACACTCCGGTCGCACTCGGTTGGGAGATCGGGGAGCGCCGGCGACGACGACGGTGTCGATGCCGTCCTCGGCCAGCCAGGCGGCCAGCCGGCCGGGTCCGCTGCGCTCGGCGTTCTGCACGATGAGCACCCGCGGCCGCGTTCACGACGGGTCCCCGCTCGCCGTGAGCGCGGTGCGATCGGCGTAGTGGCACGCGGCGAGGTGGCCCGGCGTCGCCGTGTCGACCAACGCCGGCGACTCGGCGGCGCACCGGATGGGGACGCCGCCGTCGGCGGGCTCGCCCGCCGCGGCCAGCCGGGCGGCGAGCCAGCAGCGCGGGTGGAAGCGGCAGCCCGACGGAGCGTCGACGGGGGACGGGACGTCGGCCTCGAGCACGATGTCGGCGCTCGCCAGGCGGGCGGTGGGATCGGGGACGGGGACGGCGGACATCAGCGCTCGTGTGTAGGGGTGGGTGGCGTGGTCGTAGACGTCGGCCGCCGCGCCGTGCTCGACGATCTGCCCGAGGTACATCACCGCCACCTCGTCGGCGATGTGACGCACCACGGCGAGGTCGTGGGCGATGAAGAGGTACGACAGGCCGAGCTCGTCCTGTAGGTCCTCGAGCAGGTTGATCACCTGTCCCTGCACCGAGACGTCGAGCGCCGACACCGGCTCGTCGCACACGAGCACCTGCGGCTTGACGGCGAGCGCCCGGGCGATGCCGATGCGCTGACGTTGGCCGCCCGAGAACTGGTGCGGGTAGCGGTGCACGTGGGCGGGGTCGAGCCCGACGAGCTCGAGCAGTTCCCTGACCGCCCGCTCGCGCCCACCCGGCGGCACGGCGTCGCGGTGGATGCGGAACGGCTCGCCGACGATCTCGCCGATGCTCATCCGCGGGTTGAGCGACGTGTAGGGGTCCTGGAACACCATCTGCACGCGCCGGCGCAGCTCGCGTCGCGCCGACCGCGACATCGTCGACACGTCCTCGCCGTCGACCAGCACCTGGCCCGCCGTCGGCCGCTCCACGCCGACGAGCATCCGCGCCACGGTCGACTTCCCCGAACCGGACTCGCCCACCAGCCCGAGCGTGTGGCCGCGCCGCAGGGTGAGCGAGACATCCGTGACCGCCTGCACCTCGGCGACGGTCCGCCGCAGCACCACCCCGCGGCGCACGGGGAAGACCTTGGAGAGGTGGCGGACATCGATGATGACGTCGGACGGATCAGCCATGCGCCGCCTCCAGCACCTCGCTCGCCACGTGGCAGAGGCTGGTGCGCCCCCCCGGGAGCTCGACGAGCGGCGGTGGCGTCGTGCGGCACACGTCGAGCACGGCGTCGCAGCGCGGGTGGAACGGGCAGCCCGCCGCCACCTCGCCGGGTCGCGGCGGCCGACCGGGAATGACGTCGAGGCGGCCACCGTGCGCCCGCTCGGACGTCGGATCGCCGACGCGCAGGCGGGGCATCGCCCGCAGCAGCGCCCGCGTGTACGGGTGGGCCGGGGCGGCGAACACCTGCTGGGTCGTCGCCTGCTCGACGGCGTGGCCGGCGTACATCACCGTCACGTCGTCGGCGACCGTCGCGACCACGCCGAGGTCGTGGGTGATGAGCACCAGACCCATGTGACGCTCCCTCTGGATCTCGGCCAGCAGGCGCAGGATCTGCGCCTGCACGGTGACGTCCAGCGCCGTGGTCGGCTCGTCGGCGATCAGCACCTCGGGGTCCATGGCGAGGGCGACGGCGATCATGACCCGCTGGCGCATCCCGCCCGAGAACTGGTGCGGGTAGTCGCGGATGCGGGTGGCGGCCCGCGGCACCTTGACCATCTCCAGCAGCTCGATCGCCCGCCGGCGGGCGTCGCTGCGGCTCATGCCGCGGCGCGTCCGCAGCGCCTCGGTGATCTGGTAGCCCACGGAGTGCACCGGGTTGAGCGCGGCGAGGGCGTCCTGGAAGACCATCGCGATGTGCTCGCCGGCGTAGGCGCGCCGCTCCTTCGGCGCCAGTCCGAGCAGGTCGGTGCCGCGAAAGCGCACCGCGCCCCGGATCACCTGCGCCGTGGGGCCGAGCAGGCCCATCACGGCGAGCGAGCTGACCGACTTCCCGCAGCCGGACTCGCCGACGATCGCCAGCGTGCGCCCGGCCTCCACCCTGTACGACAGGCCGTCGACCGCGTCGAAGACGCCGTCGGACGTGCGGAACTGCACGGCGAGGTCGGCACACCTCCAGGAGCGGCGGCTCGGCCGCCGGCCGCTCGCTGGTGCACCGGCCGTCGGTCGCTCACCGCAGCCTCGGGTCGAGCGCGTCGCGCAGTGCGTCGGCCAGCACCACGAGGGCGAGCACGGTGGCGAGGAGGCAGCCGAGGGGGAACAGCAACAGGTAGGCGTACCCACCGGTCACCCATTCGGCCCCGTTGCTGATCATGATCCCCCAGGAGATCGCCGGCGGTCGCACGCCGATGCCGAGGAACGCCAGCACCGCCTCGGCGCCGATGATCCCGGCGATCGACGTGGGCACGAGCGCCGTCACCGGGCCGATCGCATTGGGCAGCACGTGGCGGAACAACACCCGCCGGTCGGACGCGCCGAGCACCCTCGCCGCGGTGACGTAGTCGAGGCTCTTGGTCTCGAGCACGCTGGCGCGGACGTAGCGGGCGTAGCCCATCCACCCGAACATCGTCAGCACCAGGGCCGGCAGCAGGATCACGTTGAACGTGCCCGAGCCCAGGCTGACGTTGCGGAACAGCGACAGCATCAGCAGCGCGGCGAGCAGCAGAGGGATCACGAGGAACACCTCGATGGTGCGCGAGACCACGGCGTCGACCCACCCGAGGTAGTAGCCGGCGAGCAGGCCGACGACGACGCCGATCACCAACGACACGCCGACCACCACGACGGCGAGCAGCAGCGAGGGCCGGGCGCCGTAGACGAGCTGGGCGAGCACGTCGCAGCCGAAGGCGTCGGTACCGAACGGGTGCGTCGCGCCGAACCCCTGGGGGTGGATCTTCGACTCCGAGATCAGGCAGAGCTGCGGGTCGGTGTCGGTGAACAGGGTCGGGAAGGCCACCACGAGCATGAAGAAGACGAGGATCACGGAGGCGGCGATCGTGTCGGGACGTCGGCGCAGGGTGTGCCAGGCGTCGCCGGTGAGCGTGCGCGACGCGACGACGTCGTTGGCGACGCCGGCTTCGGCGGCCTCGGTCACGGCGCCACCCCCGCGATCTGGTCACCCTGCGTCTCAACGGGTGATCTGGTCACCGTGGTTCTCGATATCGAGAACGTGGGTGACCAGATCGCCCACTTGTGAGCGGTCGCGAGGCGCTCAGTCATAGCGGATCCGCGGGTCGAGGGCGGCGTAGGCGACGTCGACGACGATCATCACCACCACGGTGACGATGGCGAGGATGGTCACCACGCCGACCACCAGCGCCACGTCCGAGGCGCGCACCGCCTCCCACAACGTGCCGCCCATGCCGTTGATGTTCATCAACCCCTCGGTGATCACGGCACCGCCGAGGGCGTCGGCGAAGGTGAGCCCGACGGCGGTCACCACCGGCACCGACGAGTTGCGGATCACGTGGTGGGTCAGCACGTGGCGCTCGGGCAGGCCCTTGGACCGGGCCGTGCGCACGTGCTCGCCGGTGTAGCTCTCGAGCTGACTGGCGCGCACGAGGCGGATGAACGCCGCCGACCCGGCGAGGCCGAGCAGTAGCCCGGGCACGATCAGCGTCGCCCACGGGTGGTCCTGGTCGAACGACGGGCGGAACAACAGCGCCGGCAGGCTGCCCTCGCCGAACGTGTCCTCGGCCCAGTTCGACAGCGGCACGGCGAACACGTACCGGTACACGAGCAGCAGCACGAACACCGGGAGGGCGTCGATCATCACGCTCGTCATGCGGATCCCGTGGTCGACCGCCTTTCCGCGCCACCGTGCGGCCACCGACCCGAGCACCATGCCCAGCACGAGCCAGGTGATCGTGACGATGCAGAACAGCCGCAGCGTGTTGGGTGCCGCGGAGGCGACGATGTCGGTGACCTCGCGCCCGCGCAGGTTGGTGCCGAAGTCGCCGTGGAGGTAGTCGCCCAGGCGGTCGAAGAACGGCCCGAGGCACGGGTTGCCCGGCTCGTCGTAGCACGGGTCGTCGAGGCCGTAGCGCGCCTCGACGGCGGCGAGCTGCGACGCGGTGGGGATGCGGTCGCCGAAGAAGGCCAGCGCCGGGTTGCCGTTGAGCTGGATGGCGAGCGTGGTCAGCAGGTGGAGCGCGAGCACCACCAGGAACAACGTCAGCACCGCCTGGAGGCACCGGCGAGCGATGTAGCGGCCCATCAGTGGGTGCCCTCGCACCGCGATCCGGTCACCCACGGTCTCGATCTCGAGAACGTGGGTGACCAGAGGACCGCCATCGTGAGCGTGCGAGCGACCGAGCGCCAGCGAGGGAGCGGTAAGAAGCGGCCTGCGTGGCCGGGGAACGCAGTTACAGCGTCACCCGTCGTCGCTCACCACCACCAAGCGCAGCTTGGGCTCGCCGCTGAACGGGTCGAGCACGACGTTCGACAGCCGGTCGCTGTAGTACGTCGAGCTGACCGAGAAGCTCAGCGGCACCGTCGGGAAGTCGGTGGCGAGGATCGCCTCGGCCTCCTGGTAGTGCGTGACCGCCTCGTCGAGGGTGGCCGCCTGGTCGCCGGCGGCGATGGCGGCCTCGAAGTCGGCGTTGTAGTAGCCGAAGTTGGTGTTGCCGTCCGGGTTGCCCGAGGCGTACACCGGTGCGAGGTAGTTCTCGTTCAACGGGTAGTCGGGGAACCAGTTGTTGCGGAACGGGCCGGTGAAGGCGCGGTCGGCGCGGTTGGCGAAGAAGTCCGGCGTCGGGTTGAGCTGGTACGGGATGCCGAGCACGGCCTGGATGGAGTCGCCGATCGCCTTGAAGTACTGCTCGTTCGAGGAGTCCTGGCCGAGGCTGATCACGAGCGTCTGACCCTCGGGCCAGCCGCCGGCCGCCTCGAGCTTGGCCTTGCGCCGCGTCGGGGTCGAAGTGGCACCACTCGCAGGTGCCGGCCTCGCCGCCGGGCACGCCGCCGGGGACCACCCACGAGTCGGCGGGCACGGCCTGCCCGGGCATCAGGGCGTCGATGATGCCCTGGCGGTCGATCGCCAGCGAGATCGCCTCGCGGAACTGCGACGTCCTGCCAGGGACCCTCGAGGTACAGCGGGAAGCCGAGGTAGGTGAGCGCGGCGCCGGGCCGTTCGACGTAGCGCGACTGCAGGTCGGCGTCGGCGGCGGCGGCGGCCTGCTCGGCGGACGGCGGGAAGCCGGTGTCGAGGTCGCCGGCCTGGAAGTCGGGCCAGCTCGATGCCCCGGCGTACTCGGTCCACTCGATGGTGTCGTAGTTCGGCGTCTCGTCGAGGGTGTAGTCGGCCCACTTGCTGGCGGTGAGGCTCACCCCCTGCTGCCACTCGTCGATCTGGAACGGGCCGTTGCCGATCGGCTTGAGGGCGCAGGCGTCGATGTCGTCGATGCACGCCTGGGCAATCGGGGAAGAACCCGGTGTAGCCGAGCATCGTGGAGAAGCCGGCGAACGGTGCGTTGAGCGTGACCTCGAGGGTGAGGTCGTCGACGACCTTCACTCCCGACAGCGTGTCGGCGGCCGGCTCGACGGTGACGTTGCCGTCGTCGTCGGTCTCGCCCTGCATCTCGTCGTAGCCCTGGAAGCGCTCGAAGAAGTAGTTGTTCTGCATGGCGTTGGGGCCGTAGGCGGCGTAGTTCCACGCCCGGGCGAAGGCGGCGGCGTCGACGGGCTCGCCGTTCTGGAACGTCAGGTCGGGCTTGATCTTGATCGTCCACACCTGGTTGTCGGTGGTGTCGACGCTCTCGGCCACGTACGGGTACGGCTCGGTCGTCTCGGGGTCGTAGCGCATCAGGCCGTCGTAGACGATGTCGAGCACCCAGATGTTGTCGTCGATGTTGGAGTCCATCGGCAGCAGCGCTCACCATGTCCCCCTGGCCGAGGGCGAGGTGCAGGGTGATCGGGTCGCCCGAACTGCTGGCCCGTGCGGCATTGCCGATCCCGGCCGCCGGCCCCGCGAGCACCACCATCGCCGCAGCCGCGGCGACGAGCCGTCTCTTCCTCATGCTCTCCCCCTCCTGGTTCGTCGTTCCGTCGGGCGACACGTCCCGACGTTTCGAACGTAGTCGGTGCGGCGACGGCACGCTCGGTTCGTGGACGCGCAACCTTCGCGCCGCAGCCGGCGGCGTCGGCCACGATGAGCGGATGACGTCCCAGGCCGATCGTGTCCTGACGGCCGGTGTGCGTCCGGTCCGCCTTCGACAGGGCGACCTCGTCGCCATCGTCGCCCCGTCCGGACCGGTGCCACCGGGGCCGCTCGACGCGGGCGTGGCGATCCTCGAGTCCTGGGGGTTGCGCGTGCGCGTCATGCCGCACGTGCGCGACGCCCACGCCGTGCACGGCTACCTGGCCGGTGCCGACGACGCCCGGGCGGAGGACTTCTCGACCGCGTGGTGCGACCCGGACGTCCGCGCCGTCGTGTGCGCGCGCGGCGGCTACGGGGCCCAGCGCATGGTCGATCACGTCGACTGGGCGGCGCTGCGCGGCGCCGACCCGACCGTGCTCGTCGGGTTCAGCGACGTGACCGCACTGCACCAGGCGGTGGCGACACGACTCGGCGTCGGCACGCTCCACGGCCCGATGTCGGCGACCCAGTCGTTCGTCGGCTCGGTCGCGGCGCAGCTCCACCTGCGCGCCACCTTGCTCGACCCGGAGTCGGTGCGGGTGCTGTCGGCGCCCACCGCGCACGCGGTGGTGGGCGGTCGGGCGACCGGCGTGACGACCGGCGGCTGTCTGTCGGTGTTGACGACGTCGGTCGCCACGACGTCGTTCGGTGGGACGGGCGGCGGGCTGGTGCTGCTCGAGGACGTCGACGAGAAGGCGTACCGGCTCGACTCGTACCTCACCCATCTCCGCCGATCGGGGTGGTTCGAGGGCGCCGCCGGGATCGTGCTCGGGTCGTGGGCCGACTGCGAGCCGGCCGAGCCCGTGGTGGTCGACGTGCTCGGCGACCTCGGCGTGCCGATCCTGGGCGAGCTGGGGTTCGGCCACGGGCCGGACCCGATCACCGTGCCGCTCGGCGTGGCCGCCGAGCTGGATGCCGATGCCGGCACGCTCACGCTGGAGCTGCCGGCGCTCGCCTGAACCGGCCATTGCGGACGCCCGCTGTCCGCAACGCGCCCTACGGTGGCGGAATGACCGAGACGTTCCACCAGCGCCACCTCGCCGGCGCCCGCTTCGAACAGGTCGACCTCACCGGCGCGACCTTCCAGCAGGTGTACCTCAAGGACGCCGTCTTCCGCGACGTCGACATCAGCGGGATGCGGATCCGCGGCGCCTTCGGCCGCGACGTCGAGATCAGCGGCGAGCTCGAGAACGTGCGCGTCCAGGGCATCGATGTGGTCCCGTTGATCGAGGCCGAGCTCGACCGTCGTCACCCGGAGCGGCTCAAGCTCCGCCCGACCGACGCCGACGGGTTCCGCGAGGCGTGGACCGTGATCGAGCAGCTGTGGGACGGCACGGTCGCGTGGGCGCGCCGGCTCGACCCGGCCCTGCTCCACGAGCAGGTCGACGGCGAGTGGTCGTTCATCGAGACGCTGCGCCACCTGGTGTTCGCCACCGAGTGCTGGGTGGCGCGAGCGCTGCTCGGCGATCCCCGGCCGTGGGGTCCGCTCTCGCTGCCGTGGGACGAGATGCCCGACACCGAGGGCGTGCCGCGCGACCGCGAGGCGCGCCCGTCGCTCGACGAGGTGCTCGCCCTGCGCGCCGACAGCATGGCGATGGTGCGACGAGTCGTCGACGAGCTCACCGATGAGCAGCTCGCCGGCTCGACCGAACCGGTGCTCGGCCCAGGCTGGCCGGAGTCACGCAGCTACCCGGTGCGCGAGGTGCTCGGCGTCGTGCTCAACGAGGAGTGGTGGCACCGCCAGTTCGCCGAGCGCGACCTCGCCGTGCTCGATCGCCGCCTGATCGACCGGAAAGGGTCGATCTGGTCACCCTCCTTCTCGATATCGAGAAGGCGGTGACCAGATCGGGCTTTGAGACGCAGAGTGACCAGATGGCCCGTCCGTCGGTCAGCCGTTGGCCGCCGCCGTCAGCGCCTCGGCGCCCATCAGCGCCGCCGGTCCCGGGTTGGCGGTGTTGATCATCACCGCGACGGCCGTGCCGTGATCGGGGTCGAACCCGAAGAACGACCCCTGCGCCTGGCCGGTGCCCATGTGGCCGATGACGGTGATGTCGTCGGTGACGTAGCGCTCGATCCCGAGTCCGTAGCTGTGCGTGATGCCGTAGGCCGACAGGTCCTCGCCGGGGATGAACGTCATCATCGCCGCCTGCGACGCCGGGGACAGCAGCGTGCCGTGGCTCACCGCCGTGGCGAACGCCAACAGGTCGCGGTCGGTCGACAGCAGACCGCCGGCGGCCCCGCCCACCGATGGGTCGGCGCTCGTGGTGGCGTCGACGAACGCCCCGTCGACCAGCTGGTAGCCGATCGGGAAGTGATCGGTGATCGGGCCGGTGGCGGCGAGGTCGAGCGGCTCGACGATGCGGTCGTGCACCTCGTCGGCCCATGGCCGGCCGGTGACCTGTTCGATGATCTCGCCCAGCACGATGTAGTTGGTGTTGGAGTAGTGGAACGCCTCCCCGGGTGCGCCGACGCGGCCGCCCGCTTCGGCGACGGCGATCAGCTCGTCCGGGGTCCATGTCCGCTGGAGGTCGGCGACGACAGCGGGCTGGTCGAGGTACTCACCGAGGCCGCTGGTGTGCTGCAGGAGCTCCCGCGGCGTGATCTGTGCGGCGTCGGCCACATCGGGCAGGTAGGCGTCGATGCCGTCGTCGAGGTCGAGGCGACCCTCGTCGGCGAGCTGCAGCACCACGACGGCGACGAACGACTTGGTGGCGCTGCCGATGTTCCACGGCACGTCGGGATCGACCGGTCCGCTCGCCGGGTCGACGGTGGGCGTACCGGCGACGGCTTCGGTGACCGTGCCGTCGGCCTCGCCCAGGGCGATGGTCGCGCCGACGAACTCGCCGGCCACCCGGTGGAGCTCGAGGATGTTGTGCAGCATCGTGTGGCGTGCGCTGTCGGTTGCGGTCGTCGTCGACGGCGGTGATGCGCCGGCCGCCACGTGACGAGGCGGCCCCGGCGACGAGGACGGAACCGGCGACGAGCCCGATGGCGGCGGCCAGCCGGCGAATGGTGGTGGTGTGTCGGTGCATACCGACGATCGTGAGCCGGTCGCCCCGCCGCATCGTCGGCCGGCGGGGCGAACGGCCGGCGACCCGGCCTCAGCCTCGAGACGGACCCACCGGCGTGGGCGTCCCCCTGGAGGACGAAGCGGTCGGTGCCGTCAGACCGCGCCCGGCGAGACGGCACCCGTCTCGTAGGCGAGCATCACGAGCTGGGCGCGGTCGCGCGCGTCGAGCTTCATCAACAGCCGGCTCACGTGCGTCTTCACCGTCGCGTGGCCGACGTAGAGCTGGGCGGCGATCTCGGCGTTCGAACGCCCGCGCGCGACCAGCTCGAGCACCTCCCGCTCGCGGTCGGTGAGCACGTCCAACGCCCCCGACGCCGCCCCGGCTGTCCGGTCGGGTCGGCGGGCGAACTCCTCGATCAGCCGCCGGGTGATGCGCGGGCGCGATCAGCGCGTCGCCGGCGGCGACGACCCGCACCGCGTTGAGCAGGTCCGCCGGCAGGGTGTCCTTGAGCAGGAACCCGCTGGCCCCGGCGCGCAGGCCGTCGTAGACGTACTCGTCGAGATCGAAGGTCGTCAGGATCACCACCCGCGTGCCGCCGAGCGAGGCATCCCCGGTGATCCGCCGCGTCGCCTCCAACCCGTCCATCACCGGCATCCGCACGTCCATCAGCACCACGTCCGGGAGCTCGCGGCGAGCGAGCCGTCACGGCCTCGAGCCCGTTGCCGGCCTCGGCGACGACCTCGATGTCGGCCTCTCCCGACAGCAGCATGGTGAAGCCGCTGCGCACCAGGGCCTGGTCGTCGGCGACGACGACACGGATCGTCATGCCGTCGCTCCGGCACGGCAGCAACGCGGCGACGCGGTAGCCGCCGCCCGGTCGCGGACCGGCGTACAGCTCGCCGCCCCAGAGGCCCACCCGCTCGCGCATGCCGACCACGCCGTGGCCGTCGCCGTTCGACGACGCCACGTCCGGGTCGTCGCCGCCGCCGTCGTCGACGACCTCGAGGGCGATCGCCCCGGGCCGGTGGCGGACGATCACGTCCACCGCGTCGGGGATCCGGCGTGCTTGATCACGTTCGTCAGGGCCTCCTGCACGATGCGGTAGGCGGAGAGCTCGATGCCCGGCTGACCGCGGCCGTCGCCCTCGACGAGCAGCGTCACCGGCACGCCGGCGGCGCGCACGTCCGCCACGAGGCCGGCGAGCTCGTCGAGGCCCGGGGCCGGCTCGGCCGACCTCGCCCCGTCGGTGTCGCGCAGCACGCCGAGCAGCCGGCGCAACTCGGCGAGCGTCCCCCGCGACGTGACGGAGATGGCGTCGAGCGCGGCGCGCGCCTGGTCGGGACGCTCGTCGAGCACGTGGGCGCCGACGCCGGCCTGCACGGCGACCACCGACATCGAGTGGGCGACGATGTCGTGCAGCTCGCGGGCGATGCGCAGGCGCTCCTCGGCCACCCGACGCGCCGTGCTCTGGCGCTCGACCTCGGCCCGTTCGCTCGCCTCGCGGACCCGGGCGTCGGTCGCCGCGCGACGGTTGCGGACGGCCACGCCGACCGCCCAGGCGGCGGCGAACTGGGCGACGATCCCGAAGATGTCGACTGCATCGAGCCCCATCGAGCCGGCGGCACCGAGCGCGACGATCACCGCCTCGGCGGTGACGAGCCCGACGACGGCGGTGCGCAGCGGGCACCACGCGCCCACCGAGTACGTCAGGAAGAGGACGGCGAGCGGCAGCGATCCCTCGGGCCAGTGGGCGAGGATGTGGACGGCGATGGCGGCGATCGACACGAGCAGTGCCGGTAGCGGGGCGCGGCGGCGCAGCGCCACCGGCGCACTGGTCAGCACGACGGTGACCACGGCCAAGGCGCCGGGCTGGCGTAACCCCTCGCGCCCATCGAGTCCCTGGGCGAACACCGTGGCGATGCCGGCCACGGTGAACACGACCGCGAGCACACCGTCGACGACGATCGGGTCGGCCGATCGCCACCTCTCGACCTGACGTTGCAGCCGGTGCACCGACCGAACACTACGAATCGGCCGTCGGGGCGTCGTCCGCCCGGAGGATGATCTCGTCAGGAGATGGTCACGTGGTCTCCACGTGTGCCAGGACGGGTTTGCCCACCATCGACGATCGTGACGTCGTCGACCGCGCCCCGTCCCGCAGGGACCGCGCCCACCACCGGACGGCGCGCGTGACCGCCGAGCTGGCCGCGCTCACAGCGACGCTGCTCGCCGTCGTGGCCGCCGCGCCTCAGCTCCGGCGTGTGCTCGTCGCCGGCGACGCGGCGGGGGTGTCGCTCACGAGCTCGACGCTCGGTGTCTCGACCGAGCTCGCCTGGGTCGTGTACGCATCGGCGTCCGGGCTGTGGTCGGCGCTCCCCGAGGCGGTGGCGATGTCGTTCGCCGACGCGGCGCTGGCGATCGGTGTGGTGCGGCGCGGCGTGCCGGCCGGTCGGGCGGTCGTCGCTGCGCTCGGTTGGCTCGTCGTGCTCCTCGGCGCATCGTCGCTCGGCGGGCTCACCACGCTTGGCGCGCTGCTCGCCGGCGCGTATGCAATACAGGTCGGACCGGCGATCTGGACCGTGTGGCGGACGCCGTCGCCCACCGGTGTCGCCGCCGCGACCTGGTCGCTGGTCGGCGTCGAGGGCGCACTGTGGTGCGTGTACGGGCTGCACCACGGCGATCCCGCGATCACCTCGTTCGGGATCATCGCCATGGTCGCAGCCGCGGCGACGCTGGCCCGCAAGGCGACCACGGCCCGAGCCCCCACGCCCGCGGACGAACCCGAGGTTCGAGGACCGGGACTGTCCACAATGTCGCGTATCACGGTCCCATGACCACGACGACACCATCCGACATCGACATCGCCATCGCCGGGCTCGCCGACTGGCGGCCGTTCTTCGGCACCCTGGGCGGCCGTTTCCGCGCCCCCGATCCCGTCGGTGCCGCCCGCCTCGCCGCTGCGATCGCGGAGGCGGCGGCGGAGGCCGGGCCCGTTCCCGACGTCGACCTCCGACGCGACGTCGTCACCGTGCGCTTGCGTCCGACCGACCAGTCCGAGATCAGCGAAAGCGACGTCGCCCTGGCGCGCCACGTGTCCGAGCTGGCGATCGGACTGGGTGCCACGGCCGAGCCCACGCTCGTGACCGAGGTGGAGCTGGCGCTCGACACGCCCGACCACGGCCGCATCCGGGGGTTCTGGCAGGCGGTGTTGGGCGGCGTCGACGCCTCGACGAGCGACGACGAGGTGCGTGACCGCGACGGCGGGCTGCCCACGATCTGGTTCCAGGCGAGCGGCGCCGAGGAGCCCCGTCAGCGGTTCCACCTCGACGTGCGTGTGCCCAAGGACGTCGCCCGCCAGCGCATCGACGCCACGGTGGCGGCCGGGGGCACCGTCGTCGACGAGCAGCCGACGTTCGTGGTGCTCGCCGACGCCGACGGCAACAAGGCCTGCGTCTGCTTCTGACGACCCGCCGCCATCTGGTCACTCTGCGTCTCAACGACCGATCTGGTCACCCACGTTCTCGATATCGAGGACGTGGGTGACCAGATCGGCGTTTGGGGACGAGGCGCGCCAGATCGCGTTCTCTCCGTCAACTCGGTATCTGACGGTGATGTGGTGACTCGTCAGCAGTAGCTGACACGTCGTGTCGGCCCGAACGTCGGGAGACCCGAATGACGGATCATGGCATCGGTACGGATCATGGCGCGGGCGACGGGATCGCTCCCGGTGAGCCCTTTCCGCTCGAGCTCAGCCGGGCGCGGTTCCGCACCCTGCTCGCCGGCAACCCCAACTACTTCGGCACGCTGAAGGACAGCCAGCTCGGCGAATTGTTCAAGGTGGTCGAGGAGAAGCAGTCCGACACCCGGTACGAGGAGATCGGGTGCGTCTCGTACAGCCCCGAGCTCGACCGGCTGGAGGCGACGATCGTCGTCAAGCAGCCGGTGGGCTACAGCGGCGGACCGTGCACCACCGGCTCGGTCGAGCACGTCCGGTTCTTCGTCGACTTCGGATCCGGCTGGGTCGACGCCGGAGTCGCCGCCACCCGGGTGTACGACGTCGCCACCAATCGCGACTGCGCCGGTGACCTCGACCATCCCTACGTCCACGTCGTCGGGGTCGTGCTCACGCCGCTGCGCAAGTTCTGTGCGTCGCCGGTGCTGCCCCGCGTCCGCGCCATCCTGTCGTGGGAGCACGAGCCGACCGCCGGAGACCCCGGCTACGTCCCCGTCTGGGGCGAGGTCCAGGAGGATCACATCCAGATCCGCCCCCGCCGCCGGTTCTTCCCGGTCGACATCCTCGACGTGATCGGGCCGCTGGTGCAGCTCGATCCGGCGACGATCGGCGACCTCATCGACATCGACCTGTTGCCGACGCCGATCCCCGAGCCGGACCCGATCGGTCCGGTCGCCCTCAATCCGCAGCCGCTGCCGCCCGGTCCCGGACCCGACCCGGTGCCGTTCTCGGTGGAGCGCCTCAGCCGCATCTACTCGCCCGACAAGTTGAAGGTGCTCGCCGGCCGGGCGCTCGACCCGGCGATCGCCCGACTCGCCCTCGAGGAGGTGCCACCGCACCGGCTGGCGGCGAACGAGGTGTCGTCGGCGCTGTCCGGGGTGCTCGCACCGAGCATGGTCGCCGCGCCGTCGATCGCCCTCGGCAAGCTCGGCATCGACTGGACCTCCCTGGTGGGCGTGCTCAGCGAGGGCAAGGGCGACACCACCTACGAGGAGCTCGAGTGCCTCGGGCTCGACAACTACGCCGGCCAGCTCGTCGCCACCTATCGCGTCAAGCGGCCGACCGGATTCTCGGGACCGCCGTGCAGCGCCGGCTCGAAGGAGTACGTCGCCTTCTGGGCCGACTTCGACGACGACTGCACGTCCACCTACCTGGGCACGGTCGCGGTGTCGGCTCACGACTACATCACGATGCCGGCCGGCGGCCTGTCGTATGCCGCGATCCTGCCGCTCGACGTCAACGCCTATCGGCGGCTGTGCACCGAGCCGGGGCTGCACCGGGTGCGCGCCGTGCTGTCGTGGAACACGCCGCCGTCCACCACCGACCCCGATCTCGTGCCGCACTGGGGCAACCGCATCGACACCCACGTGCACGTGCTGCCGGGTCGAACCTACGACGGCACGGCGCGGCTGAGCATCGTCGGTGGCGTCGATACCGACGAGATCGACGCGCCCACCGGCGTGACCCTGCCGATCGCCCACATCGCCTACAACGGGGCGACGCTCGACGGACGCGGCTGCCCGTTCGCCGGACTGGTGACCGTGCACGGACCGAACGACCCGGCGCTGATCGGGACGACGTATCGACTGCTCGTCCGCAACGTCACGGCGGGTGGTTCGTCGCACCCGATCCTCGACGCCTTCTACGCCTCGCCCGTGGTCGGGCCCGGGTACTGGATCACCCCGGGCGCCGGTGGGTGGACGTCGTGGCCGCAGTGGAACACCAACCAGCTGGGCACGCTCGGGTACTTCAACACGAGCGGTGACGACCTGTGGGAGATCGAGCTCGAAGTGATGGGTGCCGGGGTCGTCGACACCCAGCGGGTGCAGCTCGACAACACCCTGAACACCGCGTCGGTCGATCCGGCCAATGCCGCCCACCTGGCCTTCGATCCTGGCCAGCTGTCGGCGATGAACTGCGGCAAGTTCACCGCCGGCATGACGATCACCGGCACGTTCGACGCCCGCGACACCTGGTTCGCCAACTGGTCGTTCGGGCTGCTGCCGTTCCCGTTGCCCTCGGGGTCGATGACGACCTCGGTGCCGCTGGCGACGTCGGAGGCACCGGTCGGTTCCACCTGGTCGCTCGACACGACCGGGCTCGGGCCGTGCGGCTACGTGCTCCGCCTCGGCGTCTCGGACCGGGCGATCGTCAACTCGGTCACCACCGGTCGGACCGTCTACGTCGACATCGGCTTCTGCCTCGAGTAGTCGCCGACCCGACCGACCAGCCGACCGATGGGTGTCAGCATGACCGTCCGGTCATGTCGGCACCCATCGGTCGCGTCCAACTGAATGATTCTGTACTGAATCATTTACATTCGATGAATGAGCGGTACCGTCGACCGCGTGCACGACAGTGACGCAGTGGTGCCGCTCGGGCGGTCGATCGGACGGACGCACAAGTTCCTGCGCGCCTGGGTCGACGAGGAGCTCGCCCCGCTCGACTCCTCGGTGACCGAGTACATCGTGCTGTTCCACATCGACGGCGCGGCGGCCCCCGGCGCCAGCCAGATCGAGATCGCCCGCTTCTCCGACATGGGCGGACCGGCGCTCGTGCGTCACATCGACCGCCTCGAGGCCGACGGCATCGTCGAGCGCAGCCGTGACCGCACCGACCGGCGGGTGATCCGCCTCACCCTCACGGCCGCCGGCCGGCGCCGGCTCGCCGACCTGCAGGCGGTGATCAGCCGCTGCGACGCGCGAGATGCGGGCCGTGATCAGCGCCGACGACGCGGCCGTGATGCAGCGGACGCTCGACGCGCTGTTCGCCCACGCCCTGGCCCGCCGGTACGAGACCGCCGGAGCCGGGGCCATCGAGCCAGACGCAACGACGAGGAGGACACGATGACCGTGACCGAACGCAGCGCAGCGAGCGTTGCCGCGGGCACCGCCGCGCCGGCGATCGAGACCGCCGGCCTCACCAAGGTGTACCCGGGCGACATCCTGGCGGTCGACCGCCTCGACCTGGTCGGTCGGGCGCGGTGAGATCTTCGGGCTGCTCGGCCCGAACGGCGCCGGCAAGACGACGACCGCCGGGATGCTCACCACGCGAGTCGTCCCGACCGCCGGATCGGCGCTGCGTCGGCGGCATCGACGTGGTCGCCTCGCCCGGCCGAGGCCAAGCGGCTGATCGGCGTCGTCCCCCAGACCAACACGCTCGACCGGTCGCTCACGGTGTGGGAGAACCTCTACTTCCACGGCCGCTTCTTCGGCATGGACGCCCCCACCGCCAAGTCCGAGGCCAACCGGCTGCTCGAGCAGTTCCGGCTCGCCGAGCGCTCGGGCGCGCCGGTGATGGCGCTCTCCGGCGGCATGGCGCAGCGGCTGATGGTCGCCCGGGCGGTCATGCACCGGCCGCAGGTGCTGTTCCTCGACGAGCCGACCGCCGGCCTCGACCCGCAGAGCCGCATCGCCCTGTGGGAGATCCTCCGCGACCTCCACGTCGACGGCCAGACGATCCTGCTCACCACGCACTACATGGAGGAGGCCGACCTCCTCTGCGACCGGGTGGCGATCATCGACCAGGGCCGCATCGTCGCCCTCGACACGCCGGCCGAGCTGAAGCGCTCGATCGGCATGGACGCCACGGTGCGCATCGTCGCCGACGGCGACCTCGAAGCGCTCGGCCACGCTGCTGCGCGCCGAGCTCGCCGGACGCCACCGACGCCACCGTGCGCGGCGGCGCCCTCGTGCTCGGCGTGCGGGGTGCCGGTGCGGTGCTGCCGCGCGGTCGTGCAGATCGCCGAGCGCAACGGCTTCGTCGTCACGGACCTGTCGGTCAACGAGACCACGCTCGAGACCGTGTTCATCACCCTCACCGGAAAGGACCTCCGCGAATGAGTGTCGTCGACCTGCCGATCACATCCGTCGCCCCGACCGCCCGCCTGCGAGCCACACGCTCGTCGGCGTTCGCCGCGCTGCTGCTGCGCGACCTGACGGTGCTGCGCAAGAACCTCAAGGAGTTCATCCCGCGGACGATCCTCCAGCCGCTGCTGCTGGTGTTCGTGTTCACCTACGTCTTCCCGAAGATCGGCCAGGGCGTCGGCGGCGGCGGCGCCGCGGCGGCGACGTTCTCGAGCGTCCTCGTCGCCGGCGTGGTGGCCACGGCGATCCTGTTCCAGGGCATCCAAGCCGTCGCCCTGCCGTTGGTGCAGGAGTTCGGCTACACCCGCGAGATCGAGGACCGCGTGCTCGCCCCGCTGCCGGTGAGCATGGTCGGCTTCGAGAAGATCGTCGCCGGTGCGCTGCAGTGCCTGGTGGCCGGGCTGATCGTGTTCCCGATCGCCGCCGTCGTGCCGGCGACCGACGGTCCACCTCGACATCAACTGGGCGATCGCTGCTGACGCTCATCCCGATCGGGTGCATCATGAGCGGCGCCCTCGGGCTGATGTTCGGCACCGATGTTCAACCCCCGCTCGGTGCCGATGCTGTTCGGCGTGGTGTTGATCCCGATCACGTTCCTCGGCTGCACCTACTACAGCTGGCAGGCGCTCGAGGCGATCCGCTGGCTGCAGATCGCCGTGCTGCTCAACCCGCTGGTGTACCTGAGCGAGGGGTTCCGCGGCGCGCTGACGCCGGTGCCGCACATGAACCTGTTCGCCGTGTACGGCGTGCTCATCGGCGCCACCGTTCTCTTCACCTACGTCGGCCTGCGTGGGTTCGCCAAGCGCGTGATCGACTGATCCGATCGCGACGCCCCGACGCCTCGTCGCTCTGTCACCCATCGTCGTGACGGCGAGCACGTAACTTGCGGACATGCTCTCTCGAAGCTGTCAGGACTCGTCGTGCCGACGGTGACGGTGCCGGCCGGGACGGTGAGCTACCGCGTCGCCGGACCCGACGATTCGGCCGCTCCACCGGTCGTGTTCGTGCACGGCTTCCTCGTCGACGGCACGTTGTGGGACGGCGTCGCCGAGCGCCTGGCGGCGATCGGGATCCGCTCGTACCTCGTCGACTGGCCGCTCGGGAGCCATCGCACCGCGATGTCCGACGACGCCGACCTCTCGCCGCTCGGTGTGGCGCACATCGTCGACGACGTCCTCGGCGCGCTCGCCCTCGACGATGTGACGCTCGTCGGCAACGACACCGGCGGGGCGATCTGCCAGCTCCTGTTCGCCGACGACGCGAGCCGCATCGGGCGGGTGGTGCTGACCAACTGCGACGCCTTCGAGAACTTCCCGCCGCGGTTCTTCCTTCCGCTGTTCCTGGCGGCCAAGCGAACCTGGCTCACCCGGCTCCTCGTGGCCCCGATGCGGTCTGCGGGTGTTGCGTCACTCGCCGCTCGGCTACGGGACATTGCTGCGCAAGCCGCGCGACGCGGCGCTCACGCGGAGGTGGGTCGCGCCGGCGATGGGCGACGCAGCCATCCGCCGCGACATCGCCCGCTTCGCTCGCCGGCTCGATCGGCGTGCACTGCTCGACGCGACGCCGCGGTTGGGCGAGTTCGACCGACCGGTGCGCGTGGTGTGGGGGCGCGCCGACCGCAACTTCACGCTGGCGACGGCGCGGCGGCTGACGACCGTGTTCCCCGACTCCGAGCTCGTCGAGGTGCCGGACGTGGCGACGTTCGTGCCGGTCGACGCACCACAGTCGGTCGTCGACGCCATCGTCGCGACCGCTGCCCCGCGACCGGGCTGAGCGCCGGTTCGCCGCCTCGAGCGGCCAGACTGGGGACATGACGCCGCTCGGGGTGCACCACGTCTCCATCAACGTCGACGACGTCGACGCCGCTCGACGCTTCTACGTCGATGTCCTCGGTCTCACCGAGCGCACCGACCGGCCGGCGTTCGGCTTCGACGGGGCGTGGCTCGATGTCGGCGCGCAACAGGTGCACCTCATCGAGGCGCAGCTGCCGACCGAGCTCGGCCAGCACTTCGCCATCGAGGTCGACGATCTCGATGCCGTCGTCACCGAGCTGCGTGCCAGCGGCATCGAGGTGACGGATCCCAAGGCGGTCGGCGCCCGCCGCCAGTCGTTCCTCCACGATCCCTGCGGAAACCTCGTCGAGCTGCAAGCCGGCTGACCATCCGAGGCCTGCAGGTCCACCCGTGTGGACCCCGAGGCCTCGGGCGCGGCCCAGGCCTCGGATGTAACGGCGCTAGCAGCTCGACTCGCGCACGATCAGCTCGGGCTCGAACACCACGTTGGTGTGGCGGTGCCTCGGGTTGCTCGTCTCGTCGAGGAGCAGCTCGGCGGCGTGGCGGCCGAGGAGGTTGCGCGGCTGGCGCACCGAGGTGAGCGGCACCGCCGCCGCCGCGGCGAAGGCGATGTCGTCGTAGCCGACGATGGCGACGTCGTCGGGCACTCTCAGCCCGGACCGCAGCACCTGCTGCATGATCCCGATCGCCAACAGGTCGTTGACGCACGCGACCGCCGTCGGACGCCGGCGCGCCGGCATGTCGATCAGCGTCCGCCCCGCCTCCACGCCGCCTTCGAACGTGAGCGAGGTGGTCGGAACGAGCTGCAGGTCGGCCTCGCGGCGACCGGCGCCGCGCATTGCCCCAAGAGCGCCGGCGAGGCGGTCGGTCACCTGGCTCGGCGACTCGGCGACGCAGCCGACGAAGCCGATCCGACGGTGGCCGGTCTCGAGCAGGTGGGCCACCGCCAGCCGCCCTCCGCTCACGTCGTCGACCGCCACCGAGCAGGCGCCCCGCGCCGGGCCGGTGTGGTCGAGCATCACCAGGGGCACCCGGCGGTCACGTCCGCGCACCGGGGCGCCGTTCTGGCCCGCCGGCACGTGGAGGATGCCGAGCACTTGGTGCTCGGCGAGCATGCGGAGGTAGCGCTGCTCCTTCTCCACGCCGGAGTCGCTGTTGCACACGATCACGAGCACCCCGGCCGCGCTCGTCACGTCCTCGACGCCGCGGCGACGTCGGTGAAGAACGGGTTGGCGACGTCGGGCACGATCAGCCCGATGGTGCGGCTCTGTCCGCTGCGCAGCTGACGGGCGGATTCGTTGCGCACGTAGTTGAGGCTGTCGACCGCCTCCTCGATCCGCCGGAGCGTCGCCTCGGCGACGAGGTCGGGCCGGTTGAACGCGTTCGATACGGTGCCCACCGACACGCCGGCATGACGGGCGACGTCGCCGATGCGCGGCCGGTCGGTCATCGCCGTAGCGCCATTGACACCGTGCGCATCGGTGCCTACCATACGCGAGTTGAATCGGTTCAGTTGAATCGCTTCACAGTTGGGGGTCGGCGGAGCAGTAGCGTCGGTCCGCCTCGCGGATCGACGTCGAAGGGATGAAGTGAGCGAGCGAGTCTTCGAGCGAGCGAACCGGCAAGAACGGTCTTCGGCTCACTGGTGCACCACCACCGGATCTGACATATCGCACTGCGTGAAGGTGCGCCAGTGAGCGAGCGAGTCTTCGAGCGAGCGAACCGGCAAGAACGGTCTTCGGCTCACTGGTGCACCACCACCGGATCTGACATATCGCACTGCGTGAAGGTGCGCCAGTGAGCGTCACGTTGGAGCTCGACCGTGCGACGAAGTCGTTCGGCTCGGTCCACGCGCTCGTCGACGGCTCGATCGTGCTGCGCGGTGGCGAGGTGCACGCCCTGCTCGGCGAGAACGGTGCCGGCAAGTCGACCCTGGTGAAGATCCTCGCCGGCGTCTACCAGCCCGACAGCGGCGAGCTGCGCATCGACGGCGAGCCGCACGGTGCTCGCCGGGACGGCGGCGTCGCGCTCGGCCGGGATCTCGGTGATCTACCAGGAGCCAACGCTGTTCCCCGACCTGAGCGTCGCCGAGAACATCTTCATGGGGCGCCAGCCACTCAACTGGGGCCGCCACATCGACCGCGGCGCGATGAACGCCGCGGCGACCAAGGTGTTCGAGCGCCTCGGCGTCGCCCTCGACCCGACCCGTCCGGCCCGCGGCCTGTCGGTGGCCGACCAGCAGATCGTCGAGATCGCCAAGGCGATCTCGTTCGACGCCCGTGTGATCGTGATGGACGAGCCGACGGCAGCACTGACCGCCGTCGAGGTCGAACGGCTCTTCACGGTCGTGCGCACGCTGCGCGCCGAGGGCGCCGCCGTGCTGTTCATCAGCCACCGCCTCGAGGAGGTGTTCGCCAACTGCCAGCGGGTGACGATCATGCGCGACGGGCGCTTCGTGCGGACCGACCCGATCGAGGACCTCGACATCGACACGGTCATCCGCTCGATGGTGGGCCGCGACCTCGACACCCTGTTCCCCAAGACCGACACGACGCCCGGCGCGGTCGTGCTCTCCGTCGAGCACCTGTCGCGGCGAGGCGAGTTCAACGACGTGTCGTTCACCGTCCGTCGCGGCGAGATCGTCGCCCTCGCCGGGCTGGTCGGTGCGGGACGCAGCGAGATCGCCCGGGCGATCTTCGGGATCGACCGCTACGACGCCGGTCGCGTCGAGATCGACGGCAACCCGCTGCCGAGCGCCTCGCCGATGGCCGCCATGCGCGCCGGCGTTGGCTTCGTCCCCGAGGACCGTCGCCAGCAGGGCCTCGTCATGGAGATGAGCATCGACCACAACGTGGCGCTGGCCTCGTTGCGACGACTCCAGCACCTGGGTCTGCTGCGGCGCTCCTCCGAGCGCCAGCTCGCCGCCGAGTGGGCCCGCCGTCTGCAGCTCAAGTTCTCCTCGCTCGCCAACAACGCGTCGACGCTGTCCGGCGGCAACCAGCAGAAGGTCGTGCTCGGCAAGTGGCTGGCCCGCCATCCCAAGCTGTTGATCATCGACGAGCCCACCCGCGGCATCGACGTCGGCACCAAGGCCGAGGTGCACCGCCTGCTCGACGAGCTCGTCGCCGACGGGATCGCCGTGCTGATGATCTCCTCCGAGCTGCCCGAGGTGCTCGGCATGGCCGACCGCGTCCTCGTCATCCACGAGGGTCGCCTCGTCGCCGAGATCGACCGGGCCGACGCCGACGAGGCCTCGATCATGCGGGCAGCCACCGGCCAGGGAGCCGCGCTTGACGCGCTGCTGGCGTTCCCCGGCCACGCATGAGCCGCGCATCGGCCGCGCCTCCGCTGGCGCCTCGTCGCTCGCACCGGCACGATGGCAGTCCCGGAGGTGAGCGGCGTTGACCGCCGCGCTTCCACTCGGACGCACCTCGTCGGGGGTGCACCGCGCCGAGCTGCTGCTGCGTGCCCGCGAGGCCAGCCTCGTGCTCGCCCTGTTCGTCGTGTTCGGGCTGACCACGATCAAGAACCCGCACTTCGCCGACAAGTCGAGCATCCAGCAACTGCTCGCCGGGGCCTCGCTCGTCGCCCTCCTCGGCGTCGGCCAGACGATGGTGATCGTCACCCGCAACGTCGACCTGTCGCTCGGGTCGGTGCTCGGACTGTCCGCCTACTCGGTCGGCATGCTCTTCCGCAACCATCCCGGCACGCCGATCCTGATCGCGTTCGCCCTCGGCATCGTCATCGGCGCGGCGATCGGCGCGATCAACGGATTCATCACCACCGTCTTCCGCGTCCCGAGCCTGGTGGTGACCCTGGCGATGCTCTACATCGTCCGCGGCGTCGACGCACGCCTCGTCAGCGGCAAGCAGATCGACCCGACGGCGATCCCGCGCGCCTACCAGCGCATCGGGTACGAGGCCATCGGTGGCGTGGTGCCGTGGCTCACGGTCCTCGTGTTCGTCGTGGTGCTCGTGGCCGGGTACGGCATGCGCTCGCTGCGGTCGGGGCGCGACCTCTACGCCATCGGCTCCAACCCGGGCGCCGCCGAGCTCGCCGGCGTGCCGAGCGGGCGCCGGGTGTTCGCCGCGTTCGTCATCAGCGGGGCGCTCGCCGGCCTCGCCGGCGCGCTTGTTCCTCTCGCAGTTCGCCACCATCAATGCCACCGGCGGCACCGGCTACGAGCTCAACGTCATCGCCGCCGTCGTGGTGGGCGGGGTGGCGATCTTCGGCGGCAGCGGCACGGTGTACGGCGCCGCCCTCGGCGCGCTGCTGCTGAACACGATCGACCAGGCACTGGTGGCCGCCAAGGTGTCGGCGTTCTGGAACCAGGCGGTCGCCGGCACGCTGCTGCTCGCTGGCGATCACCGTCGACCGGATGCTCGCCCTGCGCGTGGCACGCCTCGAGACCACCCGCAAGGCCCGCCATGTCGTCTGACGCCGGCGCTCCGTGGCGCTGCCTTCGTGCGCTGGGAGACGATGCTCTTCTTCGCGCTCGTGGCGGCCCTGCTGTACGGCGCCAGCACGCGCGAACTTCTGGACCTCCACCAACGCCTTCTTCGTCGGCCTGAACATCGGCGAGATGGCGATCATGGCGCTGCCGCTCACGCTCATCGTCATCACCGGCGAGATCGACCTGTCGATCGCGTCGATGCTCGGGCTCGCCAGCACCCTGGTCGGCTACCTCACCCTGCACGGCTGGTCGATCCTGCCGGCGATGCTCGTGGTGCTGCTCGTCGGCTGCGTCGGGGGCGCGCTCAACGGGTTCCTCGTCACCACGGTCGGGCTCCCGTCGATCGCCGTCACCATCGGCACGCTGACGCTCTACCGCGGGCTCGCCGAGGGCCTGCTCAAGGCGCAGTCGGTCGGGGGCTACTCGCTGTGGCTCACCAAGATCGGCGTGCAGCCGATCCCGCACACCCACGTGCCCTGGTCGGTCGGCTTCTTCCTCGTCCTGGCGATCGTGTTCGGGGTGGTGCTCCACGCCACGCCGGTCGGGCGCTCGATCTACGCCATCGGACTGCAGTCCGAGACCGCGCAGTTCTCCGGCATCCGCGTCAAGCGGATCAAGTTCGAGCTGTACGTGCTCTCCGGGCTGGTCGCCTCGTTCGCCGGCATCCTGTGGACCTTCCGCTTCGCGACGTCGCGTTACGACGCCGGCACCGGCCTGGAGCTGACGGTCGTGGCCATCGTGCTCTTCGGCGGCGTGTCGATCTTCGGCGGGCGCGGCTCGATCATCGGCGTCGTGCTGTCGGCGGCGATCATCGCCTGCCTGCAACAGGCGATGACGCTTGCGCAAGATCGATCCCCAGGTGCGCAACATCGTCACCGGCGTGCTGCTCCTGCTCAGCGTCATCGTGCCCAACCTCGGCGAGGTCGCCGGCCGACTGCGTGCGCGCTGGCGCCGGCGGCCGGACGCGACGCCTGCACCACGTCGTCCTCGCGGACGCCGCCGACGGCACGCCGGACCAGCTCCCCCCGTCCCATCCACCAACGAGCACACCAGCTCCAAGCTCCACACCAACAACAACCACCATCAGTAAAGGATGAACATGCGCAGCATCAACAAGACCCGTCGGCGGGTCATGCTCGTCACTCTCGCCGCCGGCGCGCTCGTCGCCGCCACAGGTGTCACGGCCTCGGCCTCGGCGCCGCCAGACACCACGCCCGGGGGCAGCGGGGCCGGCGCCGCCGGCGGCCTGTCGATCGGAGGCGAGGGCGGCTCCGTCGCCCCCAACGCCGACATCACCCAGGGATTGAACATCTACTTCATCCCCAAGGACACGCAGAACCCGTACGAGGTGATCGCCGACGCCGGTGGCGCCACCGCGATGGACGAGCTCGGCGGCACCCAGGTCATCAGCTCGGGCACCGAGGACACCGCGGCGGCGCAGATCCCGTCGATCCAGGCGGCCATCGCCGACCAGGCCGACGCCATCGTCATCGCCGGCAACGACCCGGACGCGCTGTGCCCGTCGCTCCAGCAGGCCCAGGACGCCGGCATCGTGGTCGTGGCCTTCGACTCCGACGTGTCGTGCGCCGACCACCTGTTCATCAACCAGGCGGAGACCAACAACATCGGCACGGCCGAGGTCGACTACATGGCGACGTTGCTCGACGGCAAGGGCGAGGTGGCGATCCTCTCGGCCGCCGCCACGGCGACCAACCAGAACGCCTGGATCGAGGCGATGAAGACGCAGTTCGAGAAGTACCCGGACATGAAGCTCGTCGACGTCGTCTACGGCAACGACGACCCGGCGACCTCGCTCACGGTGCTCCAGGGCCTGCTCTCGGCGCACCCGGACCTCGCCGGCATCATCTCGCCGACCACCGTGGGCATCTCCACGGCGGCGCAGTACCTGTCGACGCACCCGGAGATCGACGTGCAGCTGACCGGTCTCGGCCTGCCCTCGCAGATGGCCCCGTACGTCCATGACGGCACGGTGAAGGGCTTCATGCTGTGGAACCCGAACGACCTCGGCTATCTCGCCGCCTACGCCGCCGCCTCGCTGGCGTCGGGCGTCGTCAACCTCGAGGAAGGCGGCACGTTCAGCGCCGGCAAGCTCGGCACCTACACCATCAACGCCGTCGACGGCGGGTTCCAGGTCATCCTCGGACCGCCCACCGTCTTCGACGAGTCGAACGTCGACGACTTCAACTTCTGACCACCCGGTGAGGCCCGGGGCGGATCTCCGCCCCGGGCCTCACCGCCCACTCCACCCCGATCGACGAGATGACCCAGCGCACCTGCTTCCAGCTCCACGTGCGACCCGACCTGCTCGAGGAGTACCGCGAGCGCCACCAGCACGTGTGGCCGGACATGCTCGACGCCCTGCGCGCCGCCGGCTGGCGCAACTACTCGCTCTTCCTGGCCGACGACGGCACGCTGACCGGGTACGTCGAGTGCGACGACTTCGCCGCCGCTCAGGCGGCGATGGCTGCCACCGACGTCAACGCTCGATGGCAGGCCGACATGGCCCGCTTCTTCGTCGGTCTCGACGGCCGGCCGGCCGATACCGAGTTCCGACTCGTCCCCGAGGTCTTCCACCTCGACTGAGAGGGCGGACCGATCCGCCCGAGAGGACACCAGATGAACGACATCCAGCCGCGTGAAGGACTCGCTCCACACGCAGACCATCGAGCTGCCGTCGTGGGCGTTCGGCAACTCCGGCACCCGCTTCAAGGTGTTCGCCCAGCCCGGCGTCCCGCGCGATCCCGTACGAGAAGATCGCCGACGCCGCCGAGGTGCACCGCTTCACCGGGCGTCGCCCCCACGCGTCGTCGTTGCACATCCCGTGGGACCGCGTCGACGACTACGGCCATCTGGCCAAGCACGCCGTCGACCTCGGCGTGCGCATCGGGGCGATCAACTCCAACGTCTTCCAGGACGACGACTACAAGCTCGGGCTCGGTCACCAACCCCGACCCACGCGATCCGCCGCAAGGCGACCGACCACCTCCTCGCGTGCGTCGACGTGATGGACGCCACCGGGTCGTCCGACCTCAAGCTGTGGTTCTCCGACGGCACCAACTACCCCGGCCAGGACGACATCGTGACCCGTCAGGAGCGCCTCGCCGACGCCCTCGCCGAGGTCTACGACCGCCTCGGCGACGACTCAGCGCTTCCTGCTCGAGTACAAGTTCTTCGAGCCGGCGTTCTACGCCACCGACGTGCCCGACTGGGGGACGTCGTACGTGCACTGCGCCGCGCTCGGGCCCAAGGCGATGGTCGTGGTCGATACCGGCCACCACGCGCCCGGCACGAACATCGAGTTCATCGTGGCGATGCTGCTGCGGGCCGGCAAGCTCGGCGGCTTCGACTTCAACTCCCGCTTCTACGCCGACGACGACCTGATGGTCGGCTCGGCCGACCCGTTCCAGCTGTTCCGGATCATGTGGGAGGTGCGCCGCGGTGCCGGCCTCGACCCGGCGAGCGGGGTGTCGTTCATGCTCGACCAGTGCCACAACATCGAGCCCAAGATCGCCGGCCAGATCCGCTCGGTCATGAACGTGCAGGAGGCGACGGCCAAGGCGTTGCTGGTCGACGCGACGCGAGCTGCGCGCCGCCCAGGACGCCGGCGACGTGCTCGGCGCCAACGCGGTGCTGATGGACGCCTACAACACCGACGTACGCCCGTTGCTCGCCGAGCTGCGCGCCGACGCCGGCCTCGACCCCGATCCGGTCGCCGCCTACCAGCGCTCCGGCTACTACGAGCGCATCGTCGCCGAGCGCGTCGGCGGCTCCCAGGCCGGCTGGGGGGCGTGAGTGTTTCGATCTCGCTCGTCGCTCGGCTCGCTCTCTCCCTCGGTCGAGCTTGTGGAGCGGCTGCGCCGCACCCAGTTGCTGGCGGCGGCCAGCAAGCTCGCCCGATGCCGCCGCACCGGGGGGCTACCGCCCCCCGGACCCCCCGACGGCGGCGTACCGCGGCGACGGTCGCAGACCGTGTCGACACGCCGCGTCATGCCGAGGCGTCGCGATGCTCGGTGCTCGACCTGATGACACCATCGAGGAGCTGATCGCACGGTCGAACCGGCTGGGGCGCGACCCGCGGAACACCAACTACGCCGGCGGCAACACGTCGGCCAAGGGCGCCGCCGACGATCCCGTCACCGGAGGTCCTGTCGACGTGCTCTGGGTGAAGGGATCGGGCGGCGACCTCGGCACCCTCACGCCGGCCGGGCTCGCCGTGCTGCGCCTCGACCGACTTCGTGCGCTCGTCGGCGTGTACCCCGGCATCGAGCGCGAAGACGAGATGGTCGAGGCGTTCGACTACTGCCTGCACGGACGCGGCGGTGCCGCCCCGTCGATCGACACGGCGATGCACGGCCTGGTCGAGCTCGACCACGTCGACCACCTCCACCCCGACTCCGGCATCGCCCTCGCCACCGCGACCGACGGCGAGGCGCTGACCAAGGAGTGCTTCGGCGACCGCGTCGTGTGGGTGCCCTGGCGGCGCCCGGGGTTCCAGCTCGGTCTCGACATCGCCGCGGTGCAGCGCGACCACCCGGCGGCCATCGGGTGCATCCTCGGCGGCCACGGCATCACCGCGTGGGGCCCGACGAGCGACGAGTGCGAGGCGAACTCGTTGGAGATCATCCGCACCGCCGAGGCGTTCATCGCCGAGCGCGGGCGGGCCGAGCCGTTCGGCCCGATCGTGCCTGGGTTCGAGGCGCTCCCGGAGGCCGAGCGACGCGCCCGCGCGGCCGCGCTGGCGCCGACGTTGCGGGGCCTGGCGTCGACCGACCGGGTGCAGGTGGGCCACTTCACCGACGATCCGGCGGTGCTCGACTTCCTCGCCCGCGCCGCGCTCGCCCGCCTGGCCGGGCTCGGCACGTCGTGCCCCGACCACTTCCTGCGCACCAAGGTCCGCCCGCTCGTCGTCGACCGGCCGGCCGACGCCCCGCTGGAGGAGGTGGTCGCCCGCCTCCGCGAGCTGCACGCGGCGTACCGCGAGGACTATCGGGCCTACTACGAGCGCCACGCCGAACCCGACAGCCCGGCGATGCGCGGCGCCGACCCGGCGATCGTGCTGGTGCCCGGCGTCGGCATGTTCTCGTACGGCGCGGACAAGCAGACGGCACGTGTGGCGTCGGAGTTCTACCTCAACGCGATCAACGTGATGCGCGGCGCCGAAGCGATCTCCACCTACGCCCCGATCAGCGAGGCGGAGAAGTTCCGCATCGAGTACTGGGGGCTCGAGGAGGCCAAGCTCCAACGCCGGCCCAAGCCGCGCCCGCTGGCCGGGCGCATCGCCCTCGTCACCGGCGCCGGGTCGGGCATCGGCAAGGCGATCGCCGAGCGGTTGGCGGCCGAGGGCGCGTGCGTGGTGCTCGCCGACCTCGACGGCGACAGCGCCGCCGCCGCCGCCAGGGGTATCGGCGGTCCGGACGTCGCCGTGTCCGTCGACGTCGACGTGACCGACGCCTCGCGGGTGGCGGCCGCCTTCGAGGCGGCGGTGCTCGCCTTCGGCGGGGTCGACCTCGTGGTCAACAACGCCGGACTGTCCATCTCCAAACCGCTGCTGGAGACCACCGAGGCCGACTGGGACCTCCAGCACGACGTGATGGCCAAGGGCTCGTTCCTCGTGTCGCGCCAGGCGGCGGCGGCGATGATCGATCAGGGCATGGGCGGCGACATCGTCTACATCGCCAGCAAGAACGGCGTGTTCGCCGGCCCGAACAACCTCGCCTACGGCGCGACGAAGGCCGATCAGGCGCACCAGGTGCGCCTGCTCGCCGCCGAGCTCGGCGAGCACCGCATCCGCGTCAACGGCATCAACCCCGATGGCGTCGTGCGCGGCTCGGGGATCTTCGCCAAGGGGTGGGGCGCCCAGCGCGCCGCGGTGTACGGCGTCGCCGAGGAGGATCTCGGCGCCTTCTACGCCCAGCGCACCCTCCTCAAGCAGGAGGTGCTGCCCGAACACGTGGCCGCCGCGGTGTTCGCGCTGACGGCCGGCGATCTGTCGCGCACCACGGGGCTGCACGTCCCCGTCGACGCCGGCGTCGCCGCCGCCTTCCTGCGCTGAGCCGGGCGGTTCCGTGCCGACGTTCGCCGCGGTCGACCTCGGCGCCACCAGTGGGCGCGTCGTGAACGTCACCGTCGACGCCCGCGCCGTCGAGCTCGACGAGGTGCACCGCTTCCCGAACGCGCCGGTGGGCGAGGGCGACCGCCTCGTGTGGGACGTCGACCGATTGCTCGCCGAAGTGCGCGTCGGCCTGACCGCAGCGGCCCGGAAGGCGTCGCTGCGCTCGGTCGCCGTCGACTCATGGGCGATCGACTACGGCCTGTTCGACGCCGACGGCCGGCGCCTCGGGCCGGTGCACGCCTACCGCTCGACGCGCACCGCCGGGGTGATGGAGGCGACGCTCGCCCGCCACGGGGCGGCGCGCGTCTACGCCGCCACGGGGATCCAGTTCCTGCCGTTCAACACCGCCTACCAGCTGATCGCATCCCGTGACGATCCCGACTACGCCGCCGCGGCGCGGCTGCTGATGGTGCCCGACGTGGTGAACCACGATCTGTGCGCCAGCACGACGAACGAGGTCACCAACGCCAGCACCACCCAGCTCCTCGGCGCCCGCACGCACGACTGGGACGACGCGCTGGTCGGCCGACCTCGGTGTGCGACGCGACCTGCTGCCGCCGCTCCACGCCCCCGGCGCCGCGCTCGGCTCGGTTCGTGGCGTCGCCGACGTCGACGGTCTGGCCGTGGTCGCCGCGGCGAGCCATGACACCGCGAGCGCCGTCGCCGGCACGCCGCTGCTCGCCGGCCGTCGCGCCGTCTACATCTCGTGCGGCACGTGGGCGCTCGTCGGCTGCGAGGTGCCGTCCGCGGTCACCACGCCGGCGGCGCTCGCCGCCAATGTCACCAACGAGCTCGGGGTGGGTGGCCGCATCCGGCTGCTCAAGAACGTCACCGGGCTGTGGCTGCTCGAACAGTGCCGCGACACGTGGCGCCGGCGAGGGGAACCGGCCGACCTGGCGACGCTTCTCGCCGGTGCTGCCGACGAGCCGGGCGGCGTCGTGGTCGACCCCGACGACCCGGTCCTGGCCGCGGCCACGGCGATGCCCGACGCCATCGCCGCGGCATGTGGCGCGCTCGGCCAACGCGTGCCGTCGACGCCGGCGGCGGTCACCCGGGTCATCCTCGACTCGCTGGCCCTGGCGTGGCGGCGGACGGTGGCCACGATCGAGGACATCGCCGGGTGGCGCGCCGAGGTCGTCCACCTCGTCGGCGGGGGAGCGGCCAACGGGCTGCTCGGCGAGCTGTGCGCGAGCGCGGTGGAGCGCCCCGTGCTCGCCGGACCGGTCGAAGCGACGGTGGTGGGCAACGCCCTCGTGCAGGCGATCGCCGCCGGGGTGGTGGCCGACCTCGACGCCGGGCGGGCGCTCGTCGCCGCGGGCGCTCCCGCCGCGCCGCATCGACCCCCGTCCGACGCATGATTGGGAGCAGCTCGACGCCCGTGCTGAGATGAACCCGCGACGCAGCAACCGATGGGCAAAGCATGACCGTACGGTCCCGTGTTCGCCCATCGGTTGCGACGAGGAGATCACGATGACGCTCGAACCGATCAAGCCGGCGGCCCGTCCGCGGATCGGGCTGTACTCGGTGGGCCTGGCCGCCTACTGGGACCAGTTCCCCGGCCTGCGCGAACGCCTGACCGCCTACGGGCGGGCGATCGAGGCCCGGCTGTCGGCGTGGGGTGACGTGCACAACGCCGGTCTCGTCGACTCCGAGGTCACCGGCCGGCGCGCCGGCGAGGCGCTGCAGCGCGCCGGCGTCGACATCGTCTTCCTGCACGCGGCCACCTACTGCACGGCGTCCGCCGTGCTGCCGGTGCACCAGATCTGCCCGGCCCCGGCCGTGGTGCTCAACCTCCAGCCGGCGCCGCGCCTCGACTACGAGCGCACGACGACGGGGGAGTGGCTGGCGCAGTGCGGGGCCTGTCCGGTGCCCGAGTTCGCCAACTCGTTCGAGCGCGCCGGCATCCCGTTCCGGGTCGTCAACGGACTGCTCGGCCTCGACGCCACCCCGGACGGGGCGATGGCCGACGAGGTCACGGCGACGATGGCGCCGGCGGTGCGGGCGTGGACCGAGATCGAGGGGTGGGCGCGCGCGGCCGCCGTCGCCCGCACGTTCCAGCACGGCCGCTTCGGCTTCCTCGGCAACACCTACGGCGGCATGCTCGACCTCTACAGCGACCTGACGATGGTGTCGGCGCAGACCGGGCTCCACGTCGACGTGCTCGAGATCGGCGATCTCGAGAAGCTCGTCGCCGACGTGAGCGATGCCGACGTCCGCGAGAAGCGCCGCGAGGTCGAGGCGATGTTCGAGATCAGCGGCGATTCGCCGTCGGACCCGATCGCCCGGAAGCCGACCGAGGAACAGATGGAGTGGGCGTGCCGCGTCGCCGCGGCGCAGGAGCGGTTGGTGCGTGACCGCGACCTCGACGCCCTCGCCTACTACTACCACGGCGCCCCCGACACCGACGAGGAGCGACTGCAGGCCGGATTCATCGTCGGCCACTCGCTGCTCACCTCACGGGGTGTGGCGTGCGCCGGCGAGGGCGACCTCAAGACGGCGATGGCGATGAAGATCGGCGACGTCCTCGGCGTCGGCGGCAGCTTCACCGAGATCGTGGTGGTCGACTACGCCGACGAGACGATCCTGCTCGGCCACGACGGACCGTTCCACATGGCGATCGCCGAGGGCCGGCCGATCCTGCGCGGGATGGGGCTGTACCACGGCAAGCAGGGCACCGGCGTGTCGGTGGAGGCCAAGGTGCGCACCGGCCCGATCACCACGCTCAACGTCACCCAGACCGGCGACGGCCGGCTCAAGCTGATCAGCAGCGAGGGAACCTCCACCGACGGACCGACGATGCGCATCGGCAACACCCAGACCCCGGTGCGGTTCCGTGAGCACCCCGACGCCTACATGGCACGGTGGTTCGCCGAGGCGCCGACCCACCACTGCGCGATGTCGGTCGGTCACAACGCCGCCGCCTTCGCCAAGGTCGCCGACCTGATGGGCCTCGAACACGTCGCCCTGTAGCCGCTCGCGTCGGGTGAGATTGCGCCGGCCCGGTCGGCAACACTGACCGGCGTGCGCATCGCGATCACCGGCGGGGCCGGATTCCTCGGCGCCCGCCTGGCGCGGGCGCTGCTCGACGCCGACGAGCTCTCGCTCGCCGGTGCGCCACCGACCGCGCTGACCGGGCTGCGCCTGCTCGACCGGGTTGCCCCGCCCGACAACCTCGGCAGCGACGCACGGGTCGAGGCGCTGGTCGGCGACCTCGCCCAGCTGCTCGCCGCCGCGCCGCTGCGCGACGTCGACGCGGTGGTGCACCTCGCCGCCGCCGTGAGCGCCGAGGCCGAAGCGGACCTCGACGTCGGGATGGTGAACAACCTCGACGTGTCACGTTCGGTGTTCGACGCCGGCCGGCACATGGCCCAGCCGCCGCTCGTGGTGTTCGCCAGCTCGGTGGCCGTGTTCGGCGCCGTGCCCGGGTATCCCCTGCCGGCGGTGGTCGTCGACGACACGCTGCCGGTGCCGCGCAGCAGCTACGGCACCCAGAAGTTCGTGTGCGAGCAGCTGTTGTCGGACTACACCCGGCGCGGGATCGTGCGCGGCCGCAACGTGCGCCTGATGACGGTGACCGTCCGGCCCGGCCTCCCGAACGCCGCCGCCTCGGGCTTCGTGTCCGGGATCATCCGGGAGCCGCTGGCCGGTGTCCGCGCCGTGTGTCCGGTGGGCGGCGACACACCGATCGCCGTGTCGTCGCCGCGGCGGACCATCGATGGTCTGCTGCGGGCGATCACCACCGACGCTGCCGCCTGGGGCCCGTCGCTCGCCGTCAACTTCCCGGCGCTCACCGTCACGCCCGACGAGATGGTCGCCGCGATGGACCGTGTCGCTCGGCCGCCCGGCGAGCGCCCTGGTCGACTGGGAACCCGACCCGAAGGTGGGAGCCATCGTGGCGTCGTGGCCGGCGCGCTTCGTCACCGCGCGGGCCGACGCCCTGGGCCTCACCGCCGAGCCGGACTTCGACGCCATCGTCCGCGCCTACATCGAGGAGCTCGCCGATCCCGCGGCGACGTCGCGGCAGTGAGCCCGAACGGGCCCGTTGGCGCGACGTCGACGAGACGACTCAGGTGTGACGCAGCACCGAGACGGCGAAGTCGGCGTGGTCGTGCCACGCCCGCAGGTCCCAGGTGGCGAAGCGGTGCTCGACGCGCAGCCCGGCGGCGGCGACGTGGGCGTCGAAGTGGTCGAGGGTGAGGTGCCGGTCGACGTGGAAGCCGACGACGACGAAGCCGGCCGGCGTGACGTGGCGGGCCACGGCCGACAGCACGTCGGTCTCGGTGCCGGGCGCGACGAACACCATCACGTTGCCGGCGAGCACGGCGCCGTCGAAGGGATCGGCCTCGCCCAGCGCGGCCAGGTCGAGCGACGCAAGGTCGGCGACGAGCCAGCGCGGACCAGGGTGGTCCACGCCGTGCCGCATCCACGAGCACCGCGTCGGCGTCGACGCCCACGACATCGTGCCCGCGTTCGAACAGCGCACCGCCGACCCGGCCGGTACCGCAGCCGGCGTCCAGGACCCGGCCGCGGGGCGGCAGCATCGCGTCGACGAGCCGGGCCTCGCCGGCGAGATCGGCGCCGTCGGCCGCCAATGCCCGGAAGCGGGCGACGTACCACTCGGAGTGCCCATCCTTGGTGTCGGTGAACCAGCGCAGCTGCACGATCGCCAGGCTAGGGATCACCCACGCCCGCCCGGGGAACTACGGTCGGACAACGAAAGCCCCTCGATCGACGCAGCCCTCACTGATGGCTGGAAAGGTGCGATGCACATGACCGACGAGATGAAGGACCAGGCCGCCGCCACGGCCGACGACGTCAAGGACGCCGCGGCCGACGCGGCCGACGACGCCAAGGACGCCGCCGACGGCGTCACCGACAAGGCGTCCGACGCGCTCGGCGACGCCAAGGACAAGGCGTCCGACGCGGCGGGCGACGTCGGTGACAAGGCCGGCGAGGTGTGGGAAAAGGTGAAGGACGTCGCCGGCGACCTGGTGGAGAAGGCCGCCGAGGTGCTCCACGAGGCCAAGGAGAAGGCGTCCGAGATGTTGCACAAGGACAAGGACAAGTCGGAGGATCCGCCCGCCCCGGCCCCGTGACGTCTGACAGGCGATCTGGTCACCCACGTTCTCGATATCGAGAACGTGGGTGACCAGATCGACCGCTTCTGACAGAAACCGGGGCGCTGGCCCCGCCCTGTCGTCCGTAGGCTCGGTCACGGACCGAATCGAGCCCCCGTGACCGACCCTGACCACACCATCCCGGCCCGCGCCGGTACCGCCGACTTCGACCTCGCCCGCTACGAGCGGGAGCTGGCCGACATGCCGAGCGCCCTCGACCCGGCCGAGTACGCCATCATCGCCCGCGGGCTCACCAAGCGCTACGGCGACAACCTGGCGCTCGCCGGCATCGACTTCGAGGTGCGCGTCGGCACCGTCACCGCCGTGCTCGGCCCGAACGGGGCGGGCAAGACCACCGCCGTGCGCATCCTCACCACGCTGACCGACGCGACGTCCGGTTCGGCCATCGTCGCCGGCTTCGACGTGCGCACCCGAGGCTCGGACGTGCGCCGGCGCATCGGGCTCGCCGCCCAGGACGCCACCGTCGACCACCTGCTCACCGGGCGGGAGAACCTCGTCATGCTCGGCGAGCTGCACCAGCTGTCGCGCAAGCAAGCGGCCGCCCGCGCCGTCACGCTGCTCGAGGACTTCTCGCTCACCGACGCGGCCGACCGGGTCGTGTCCGGCTACTCCGGCGGCATGCGCCGGCGCCTCGACCTCGCCGCGACGCTGGTGGCCGACCCCGAGGTGCTCTTCCTCGACGAGCCCACGACCGGTCTCGACCCCCGTGCCCGCGCCGAGCTGTGGGACGTGCTCGACACCCTCGTCGACCGCGGCGTCACGCTGCTGCTCACCACCCAGTACCTCGACGAGGCCGAGCGTCTGGCCGACGACATCATCGTGGTCGACCACGGACGGATCATCGCCCGCGGTGACTCGCGCTCGCTCAAGCGCGAGGTCGGCGGCGATCACATCCGCGTGGTGGTCGTCGATCGCAGCCGCCTCGACGACGCCCGACGCATCGTCGCGGCCGTGGCCGGGGGCGATCCCACCATCGACGCCGATGCCCGTTCGGTCACGGCGCCGATCACCGGCGGTGTCGACACCCTCCTCGACGTCGCCCGCGCCTTGAAGGAGCAGAACGTCGCCGTCGAGGACCTGGCGATCGCCCAGCCGACGCTCGACGATGTGTTCCTCACGCTCACCGGAACGGCCTGCCACGATGACCCGGAGGAGCAGGCGCGATGACCGTCACGACCGTCACTGCGGTCCGCGGCCACGCCGTGAACTGCCTGCGCAGCTGCTGGCCGCTCGCTCGCTGGCGCTCGCTCGCTCGCAATCGAGACATGGTGCACCGATGACCGTCACGACCGTTCGCACCACGAGCGCACGCGCCGTCACGCCACCGCCCAGGCGGGCGACGATGCGGTGGTTCCACGACACGTGGGTGATCGCCCGACGCGGCCTGCTGCACATGCGGCGCCAGCCCGAAGCGTTGAGCGACGCCACGATCCAGCCGATCATGTTCGTGCTGCTGTTCGCCTACGTGTTCGGCGGCGCCATCCCGGTCATCGACGGCAACTACCGCGAGTTCCTGATGGGCGGCATCTTCGCCCAGACGATCGTGTTCACCTCGTTCGGTGTGGCGCTCTCGCTCGCCAACGACCGCAAGAACAACGCCGTCGACCGCTTCCGCTCGCTGCCGATCGCCCAGGGCGCGGTCCTCGGCGGGCACGCCATCGCCAACCTCATCAAGGCGTTGCTCCCGATCATCCTGATGTCGATCTGCGGCCTGATCATCGGGTGGCGGATCCGCAGCGGCGTCGCCGACGCGGCCGTCGGCTACGGCCTGCTGCTGCTCTTCGCGTTCGCGATGATCTGGGTCGGCGTGCTGCTCGGCAGTGCCATCGCCACCCCCGAGGGCGTCACCGGCATCGCCTTCGTCGTGCTCTTCCCGCTCACGTTCGCGGCCAGCACGTTCGTGCCGCTCACCCGCCAGACCGCCGACGGCAGCTACGAGCCCACGATGCCGCCGGTGCTGCAGACGGTCGCCGAGTGGAACCCGGTCACGACGCTGGCGAACGCCGTGCGCGTCCAGTTCGGCAACCCCGTCGCCGATCAGGGACCCGGCCAGCCGTGGTCGATCCAGCACCCGCTCGCCTACACCACCATCTGGGCGGTCGCGATCGTCGTGCTGTGCGCGCCGGTCGCCGTGCGCCTCTACGACCGCTCGATCAAGAAGTAGCCATCGCGGCGTGGCTGGCGCGTATGCACCGCCGGCCGGCGGGGTAACCCGGCACCATGGCCCCAACGAAGTTCGGACTCACGCTCTCCAGCGAGGAGCACCCACCCCGCCGTCTCGTCGACCTCGCTGGCATGGCCGAGGACCACGGCTTCGACTTCGCGTCCATCTCCGACCACTTCCACCCGTGGCTCGACGCCCAGGGGCATTCGCCCTTCGTCTGGTCGGTGCTCGGGGCGATCGCCGAACGCACGTCGTCGATCGACGTCACCGTGGGCGTCACCTGTCCGATCATCCGCATCCACCCCGGCATCCTGGCTCACGCCACCGCCACCGTCGCCAACCTCTTCGACGGGCGCTTCTCGTGGGGCGTCGGTACCGGCGAGGCACTCAACGAGCACATCTTCGGCGATCGCTGGCCCCCGGCTCCGACCCGGATGGCCCAACTGGAAGAGGCGGTGGAGGTCATCCGCCGCCTGTGGACCGGTGACACGGTCGACCACGACGGGCGCTACTACCAGGTCGAGAACGCCCGCCTTTACGACCCACCCGAGCACGACATCCCGCTGATCGTGTCGGCGTTCGGGCCGGTCGCCGCGGAGCTGGCGGCGCGCATCGGCGACGGGCTGTGGACCTCCGACGCCGAGATCGTCGAGAAGTGGCACGGCGCCGGTGGGACCGGGCCCGGTGTACACCCAGGTCAGCCTGTGCTGGGCGGCCAGCGAGGAGGAGGCGATCGAGACGGCGTTCCGGGTCTGGCCGAACACGGTCGTGCCCGGTCAGCTCAGCCAGGACCTGCCGACGCCGAAGCACTTCGAGCAGGCGACCGAGATCGTCACCGAGGAGATGGTCGCCGACTCGATTCCGTGCGGGCCGGACGTCGGCGCGATCGTCGAAGCGGTCGCCGAGCTCGTGGACGGAGGCGCCGACCACGTCTACTTCCACCAGATCGGTCCCGACCAGGAGGGCTTCCTCGACGTCTGGGACCGCGAATTGCGCGACGCGCTGCGCACCGGCTGAACGCGACGCGCCGACTCGATCGCCGTCGGCGTGACGCCGATGGATGGGGCGCGCTCGAATCGGGTAGTTGAGGGCATATGGATGCCATCACCCTCTTGCGTACCGACCACCGATCCGTCGAGAAGCTCTTCAAGCGTTTCGAGAAAGCGGGCGACCGGGCGCTGGTCGAAAAGCGCGCGATCGTCGACGAGATCGTCGAGGAGCTGTCGGTTCACGCGTCCGTGGAGGAGCAGTTGTTCTACCCCGTCTGCCGCGCCACCGTGCCAGGGGTCGAGGACCTCGCGTTGGAGAGCCTCGAGGAGCACCACGTGGTCAAGTGGCTGCTCGCCGAGCTCGCTGATCTGGACGCCGATGCGGAGCGGTTCGACGCCAAGACCACGGTGCTCATCGAGATGGTTCGCCACCACGTGGAGGAGGAGGAGTCGGATCTCTTCCCGAAGGTTCGCGCCGCGCTCGGACGCCGTGCGCTGGCCGACCTCGGCGAGGCGCTGGCGCAGGCCAAGACGACGGCGCCCACGCGCCCCCACCCGCGCGCGCCGGACACACCGGGGGCCGCGGGCGCGGTGGCCGGCGTGCTCGACCGCGTCAGCGACAACGTGAGCGGCGTCGCTCAGGGCACCGTCACCGCGCTGCAGGACATCATCGCGCGCATCCGCGGCGCCGCCCGGCCGAAGGTGTCCCCGACGGGCTCGAAGCGCACCCGTGCCCGCGCCGGTCAGGTGCGACGGGTGGCGGGCGAGGCCACCGATGGGCTCGCCGACACCGTGCGCACCGCCACCGCCGGGGCCGACGAGACGCGGCGCGCCGCGTCTTCGGGCGCCAAGGCCACGCGGACGACCGCCAAGAAGTCGGCGCGTGCGACGGCGACCACCGCCAAGCGGGCGACGACGAGCACCACCAACGCGGCCCGTCGCGCGACGTCCGCCACCGCGGCGTCGGCTACGACCGGAGCCAAGAAGACGGCGAGCGCCGCTCGTGGAAAGGGCTGAACGGCGCGGGCGCGGTTGCGGTCAGTTGCGGGACACGTCGATGCCGCTCGCATCGACCACGACCACCGTGCCGTCGCGCTTGGCCAGGAAGTCGCGGGCGGAGTCGGCGTCGGCCTCGTTGTCGGTGTGTACCGACACCACCGCCAACTCGGCGAGCGAATCGTCGACGAACGTCTGCTGGTACGCCTCGGTGCCGCCCATGCGCCCGAACGCCGACCCACATCGCGCCGACGACGGCACCCATCAGCACGCCGACGCCGGCCGCCACCAGCACGACCGCCGCCGTGGCGCCGAAGGCGAGCGCGATGCCGCCCGCGAGCACGGCGCCGACGACGGCGCCGATCATGCCGCCGACCAGGATCCGCGGGCCGAACGTACGGCCGACGCCCTCGGCGTCGACTGCCGCCTCGGTCTGACCGCGGCCGAGCACCATCGTGCCCAGGCGGTCGTCGTCGAACTTCATCTCCTCCAGCGCGACGATCGCCTCACGCGCCGTCTCCGGGTAGCGGGTGATGAAGAGCACGTTGCAACGGCGCATCTCCGGGACCGGCTGTGACTCGGCCAACACACGGAGGTGCGGGTGCAACCGCGCCACCACCGCCCGCACGGTCATCGCCCCGGTGGTCGGTCTGGAGTCGTCGTTCACGGGGGCGCGGTACCCGCGCCCGCCGGGGACCAAACGCCGCGCTCGGCTCAGCGACTGCGGACGCGGAACGTCCGCGGCAGCACCGCCCACAGCCCGGCGAGGAGCACGACCCCGCCGATCGCCACCACGTTGGCCGCCGCCGACCCGAACACGAAGCCGCACCACGCACCACGACGCCGACAGCAGGGCGGTCGCCAACAGCACGATGCCGAGCACGCTGCAACCGGATCGCCCAGACGAGACGAGCGGCTCGCGCCCGTCGCTCGCCGACGCGGTGGAACACGGTCGGGGCGAGCAGGCACGCGATCGAGCCGAGCGAGCTCACCAGCGCAACGAGGTAGGCATCGCGACCACGCCCGTCGAGCTCGTCGAACCGGCTGGCGAACGGGGCGGTCAGCAGGAAGGCCATCAACACCTGCACGCCCGGAAGGACGACGCGCAGCTCCTGCAGCAGCCCGTAGTAGCGCTGGCGCAGCTCGACCCGGTCACGCTCGTCGTCG
Source organism: Ilumatobacteraceae bacterium (assembly GCA_963719295.1). Taxonomy (GTDB): domain Bacteria; phylum Actinomycetota; class Acidimicrobiia; order Acidimicrobiales; family Ilumatobacteraceae; genus Desertimonas. The sequence goes on along the minus strand of CAVRBV010000010.1, from coordinate 195,340 downwards.
AGGTCAGCGGCGTCGGCGTCGGCGAGCGCGAGCTGACGAGCGTCGTCCGCGTCCTCGTCGAAGTCGCTCCCCACCACGGCGACAGTAGCGAGCGGTCAGCCGGGCGGTGGCGGAGGCCTGCCCAGGGGAGCATCTCGGCCCGACGGTGTCTAGGAGATCCGCCACGCGGGTACGAAAGCGGCTTGCCACCGCGCATCGAGACCAGCATCCGGCGTGCCTTGGTCGGGCAGAGACGGGTCGTCGTATCGTGACGGCGATGACCGTCCGGCGTACCACCCGCGATCGGGCCGCGGTCTGACGTGCCCGAACCGTTGGTAGGCGAAGGCGACGTCCCACAGGCGCTGGCCGATTTCAGCGACACGTACGCTGCCGCGCTCTCCGAGCACCTCGACGCCCCGGTGGGCGACGAGTTGGTCGCGGCCAGAGAGCTCGGGCGGGCGGCGCGCCGTCGGAATCTGTCGATCCTGCAGCTGGTCGGCCGCCACCTGGAGATCCGGCGCGGGCTCGTGATCGAACGGGGAGTCGACCGCCTCGTCGACATGGACCGATTCCTGTCGGCGGTCCTCGCCGCGTACGACGAGACGTCCGGCGAGGTGCCGACGTCAGCGACCGTGCGCGGTCGCGCGGATTGGCTCCGGGGTCTGTCCGACGCCTACCTGGCGATCGCCTCCGGACTGACCCTCGACGAGCGCATGGAGGAGGTCTGCCTGCAGGCCCGCCGCTTCTTCGGTGCCGCCGACGCGCGGCTGGTGTTCGGGCGTGAGAGCGAGGACCAGCCGCAGCACCCGCCGGGCGACACGATGAGGGCGCAGCTGCTCGGGAGTGCGGCGTTGCTGACGGTGTATGCCGAGCCCGGTCGGAGCTGGACCGAAGCCGACCGGACGATGCTGGGCCAGCTGGCCGCGCTGATCAGTGCCCCGATCAACGACGCCCGCCGCCTTCAGGCGGCCGAGCACACGGCTGAGCTCGGCCGCCTCCTCGGCGGGCTGATGGAGCCGCACGACGTGATCGCCCGCTTCCGCGACGAAGGGGTGGCTCTGCTCGGGGCCGATCTCGTGGTGCTCGTCGGGGAGCGACTCGAAGACGGCGGTTACCGGCCGCTCGACGAGCTGCCCGCCGACGTGCTCGACGCGATCGATGCGGTGATCGACGGTGGGCGGCCGCAGCTACCTCACCGACCGGCCGGCGACGTCGCCGATGGTGTGGGCGGTGCTGCCGGTCGTGTCGTCCGGGGACCGCTACGGGGTGCTCGCCGCCGGCTTCGCCGACGCCCAGCCGTTCGACGAGGTCCAGCAATCGTTCCTCCGTGACGTGACCGCCCGGCTGGCGGCGGCGCTCGACCGGAGCCACGCCTACGCCAACGAGCAGAGCGCCCGGCGCGAGGCGGAGCAGGCCTCGGCCCGTTGGCGCGACCTCCAGGAGCTGGCGGTCGAGCTGGCCCGGGCGTCGACCCGCCGCCGCGTCGCCCAGGCGCTGCTGCGCCGCGTGCTCGCCGTCGGACGCGTCGACAGCGGGATGGTGGCGACCTACTCGACCCGACCGCACGTCGAGGTGCTGGCCGCCTCGCGCGCCCTGCGGACCGTGTCGGCGGACCACGCCGATCGTCTGGTGGCGCTGTTCACCGACGACATCGTCGGCGGCACCGGCGAGGCGATCCACTACGTCGACGTCGCCGAGCTGCCGAGCGAGCTCGGCGCCCATCTGCAGAACGAACGGCGTCATCGCGGTCGCCGGCCTGCCGATCGTGGTCGGCGCCCGCCAGGTGGGGATGTTCGTGCTCGCTCGACGCCGGGCGACGTCCGGCACCCAGACCACCGACAGCGAGCTGCTCCGTGCGCAGGTGGCGATGGCCGGCGCGACGCTGCAACGGGCCGCCCGCTACGACTCCGAGCACGCCATCGCGGACACGTTGCAGCGCAGCCTGCTGGAGCTGCCCGCCATCACGGTCGACCGCATGCGCTGGGCGGTGCAGTACCGCGCCGGGAGCGCCGGCCTCGCCGGCGGCGACTGGTACGACCTGATCGACCTCGGCGATCGAGCGCGTGGCGATCGTGGTCGGCGACGTGGTCGGCCGGGGCGTCGAGGCGGCGGCCGCCATGGGCCAGCTGCGCAGCGCCGTCCGAGCGCTCGCCAGCCACATCGACACGCCGGCCGACTGGTCGACGCGCGTCAGCCGGTTCGCCGGCACCATCGGGCCGGGTCGATACGCGTCGCTCGTGTACCTCGTGCTGATCGCGGCGACGGGCACGCTCGACTACACGGTCGCCGGGCACCTGCCGCCTGTGGTGCAGCGACCGGACGGATCGGTGGAGCGCCTGACCGAAGGCCTCGGTCCGGTGCTCGGCGTCAGCGGGGTGCGACGCGACGCCACCGTCCACCTGTCGTCGGGGTCGCGGCTGGTCGCCTACACCGACGGCCTCGTCGAGCGCCGTGGCGAGTCGATCGACGTCGGCATCAGCCGGCTGATCGAGGTGCTCGAAGGGTGTCGTCCCAGCCTCGACACCGACAGCCTGTGCCGCGAGCTCATCGACCGCCTCGTGGTGGAGGGCGGCCAGGACGACATCGCCATCGTGGCCGTCCAGCTCGAACCCGACCTCGCAGCGGGAGCGACCTAGTCGAAGCGCCTTCGTCAGGACGACCCGTGTGCCGTCGGAGGTGTCGACCGTGACGGCGTCCATCAGCGTCGACATGATCGGCAGACCGAGGCCGCGGGAACCGCCGTCGGGCGCGATGCGCCAACTGCCACCGTCGTGGATCGTGATTGCGAGCTGTCCGCCGTCGACCCACGACAGCGTCATCGTGACCGGCGGGCGGCCGTGCTCGAGGGCGTTGGCCATCGCCTCGCCGGTTGCCAGCAGGATCTCGTCCACCGCCGTCGCACCGGCTCGCGGCCGCAGCCAGTCACGAAGGGCGGCGCGCATCGGCGCCAGCTCGCTTCCCGAGGCGACGGAGACCGTCAAGTCCTGCGTCGAGGTAGGCGTCCGGTCATCCCGGCCCATCTCCCCGCACTCCAGTGGACGATCGCCACCGCGGAGGCGTCATCCGATCGGCCGTCGTCCGGGCGCGCTGACCCGCCCGGTCCGGTGCACGATGGTGTCATCAGCGACGTTCCCGTCGCGGCAAGACCCTCGACGATCGCGGCATCCGAGGCCGAAGGTGCTCCGGGTTCCGGTCGCAACGTGGTGCGCCGCCCGGATGCCTGCCTCGTTCCCATGCCCTCCTCCTTCGTCGATCGGGTGAGGGTTACCCGATCCCCGCTGGCCGTAGACGCGACGTCGTGGTTCAGGGTGCGGTCGTGCTGAGCAGGTCGTGCAGTCCGGTGATCTCGATCAGCCGGCGCACGATGGCGGAGGCGGCCACGACGTCGAGTGAGCCCCCGCGCTGGAGCAGCTCGTCGCGCGCCATCAGCACGGCACGCAGCCCGGTCGAGTCCATGTAGCCCACGCCGTCGAGGTCGAGGTGCAGTCGTGCCGACGGACCGTCACCAAGGGTGGCGACGGTCTCGTTCAGGGCGCGACTCAGCTGGTCGCTCGAGTCGAGATCGACCTCGCCGCGCACCACCACGGTGCGCTCGGATCCCGACCCGGTGTCGTCGACGGTGATGTCGAGTGGCGTGGACGGTGACTCGGCCATCGCGTCATTCTTGCCGGTCGGCGGGCACGTTCCGCACCTGATCGCGAAGTTGGTCCAAACTCGCCCGGAGCAGGCGCGAGACGTGCACCTGCGAGACGCCGATGCGGGCGGCGATCTCCGACTGGCTGAGCCGGCCGAAGTAGCGCAGGTACACGATGGTGCGCGACCGCGGGTCGAGCTCGGCCATCAGCTCGCGAACCACCATCGAGTCGACCGCTTCGTCGATCTCGTCGTGGTCCTCGCTCGCCGGCGGGTCGATCGAGGCGCCGTCGTCGTCGACGCGTGCGCTGAACGAGGTCGGCCGGTAGGCCGACCTCACGTCGAGCGCGTCGAGGACCTCGTCGACCGTGGCCGAGACCCCGTTCGCCAGTTCGTCGGCGCGCGGCTGGCGACCGAGGCGCACGGCGAGCGCCGAGGCCGCCGGCCCGAGCGCGGCGTGGAGGTCCTTGGTGCGCCGAGGGACGTGCACGGCCCAGGTCGAGTCGCGGAAGTGGCGGCGGAGCTCTCCGGCCACGGTCGGACGGGCGAACGCCCCGAACGGCACCCCGCGGTCGGGGTCGAAGCGCTCGACGGCCTTGAGCACGCCGATCCGGGCGACCTGGACGAGGTCGTCGAGCGGCTCGCCGCGACCGCTGAATCGCATCGCCTCCCGGCGGGCGAGGTCGAGGTGGTCTTCGATGAGACCGTTCCGGATCGCCGGATCACCGGTGCGGCGATAGGCGCGGAACCGCTCCAGCGTCTCGGGCGGATCAGTGGCCATGAGCGGCGTCGAACGCCAGCCAGAACGACAACGGCGCGTCCCCGTCGGCCGAGAGCTGGTGCTCGGAGCAAGCGACGGTGAGGATCTGACGCACCAGCTCCGTCAAGCGAGCGTCGGAGTCGTCGACGGCCGAGATCGGCGTCGGCGTGTCGCCGCGCACCTCCAAGCGGCCGTGCTCGCTGGTGTAGCGCAGCTCGATCGTTCCGGCGCCCGAGCGGACGGCCAGCGAACAGGCCTCCCCGATCGCCAGCCGAACATCGTCGAGGCGGGCGATGTCGAACTCGAGGTCGGTGGCCATCCCGGCGCCGACGAGTCGAGCCAGTCGGACGTACGCCGGCTGGGCCGGCAACGTGAGCGTCACCACCGCATCGGCACCGTCCGTCATTCGCAGCTCGCTTTCTGTCTGCGGCGGGCGCCGCGGCGCCACGCTAGCCAGTGTCTCGTCAGGACCGACGGAGCGCCGCTTGCAGCTGCGCCTTGTTCATCGTCGACCGGCCGCGGATCCCCCGATGCCTGGCCTCCTCGTAGAGCTGGGCGTGGGTGCGCCCGCCGGGCCCGCAGTGAGAGCGCAGGCCGCCCCGTCGCCCGGACGAGATGTCAATCGGTCGACGTGCGGCTGGCCTGGCGCGCCTCGCCCGCCCGCGCCCCCTCCGTCACGGTGCGAGCGGCGATCTCCTCGGCGACGTCCTCGGTCTCGCCCCGCTCGCGCAGGCCGTCCTTGATGTGTTCGTACTGGCGCTCTCGTTTGGCGCTCCAGGCTCTCGGTGGCATCGGCTCGTCCCTTCGAGGTGGCGTGCTCAGGCCTGCTCGCTCGGTTGGGCGGCGCTGATCCGGCCGAGCGCCGAGGAGCCGTCGCGGTCGACGGCCAGGTCGCCGAGCGAGACGATGCCGATCGGCCGCTCGCCGTCCATCACCGGGATCCGTCGCACGGCCTGGCTGCTCATCAGCGCGATCACTTCCTCGACCGGCGTGTCGACCTCGACGGTCGTGAGCGCCGTGCTGCACACGTCGCCGACGGTCACTCGCTGGGCGTCACGTCCGTTGGCGACGACACGCGTCGTGATGTCGCGATCGGTGACGATGCCGAGAGGTCCCGGTGGCGTGCTTCACGAGCACGTCGCCGATCGCCTGATCTCGCATCAGGGCGGCCGCCGCGACGACCGATGTATCCGGCGCGCACACGGTGGGGTGGGGGGTCATCACATCTCGTAGTTCCACCGTCGGCCTCCTTCGTCGGGCTGGTGCTGATGAGCGGTACCCGCATGCGTGGTGTTGCCAAACGGGGTGCACCGGCCGCATCGTTGACGCCATGGACGCTTCGCTCACCGATCGGCCGGCCGTCGATCCGCCGGCCCGGCACCTCCAGGGCTGGGACTGCATCGAGTTCTGGGTGGGCAACGCCCGCACCACGGCCGGGTTCCTGATGTCGGCGTTCGGCTTCCGCTGCACCGGGTACGCCGGGCCCGAGACCGGTCGTCGGGAGAAGGCGAGCTACGTGTTGGAGCAGGGTGACATCCGCTTCGTGGTGTCGGGTGCGCTCGAGGCGGACTCGCCGATCGCCGAGCACGTGCGCAAGCACGGCGACGGGGTGCACGATCTCGCCTGGCTGGTCGACGACGCGTACGGCGACCCACGCGGCGGCACTGGCCCGCGGCGCGCGCAGCGTTCGTCCGCCGTGGATCGAACACGACGAGCACGGCGATCTCGAACTGGCCCAGGTGGGCACGTACGGCGACACGGTGCACACCTTCGTCAGCCGCCTCCGCTACCGCGGGACCACGCTCGAGCCGGGCTACTCGGCCGAGCGCGTTGCCCAACCCGAGCGTCGGCCCGCCCGTCGGGCTGACGGCGATCGACCACGTGGTCGGCAACGTCGAGGAGGGCCAGCTCGACACGTGGGTCGACTTCTACGCCGACGTGATGGGCTTTGCCCAACTCGTCCACTTCGACGACGACCAGATCCGCACCGAGTACTCGGCGTTGATGTCGACCGTGGTGTGGGACGGCTCGAAGATCGTCATGCCCCTCAACGAGCCTGCCGAGGGGCGCAAGAAGTCCCAGATCCAGGAGTACATCGAGCACTACGACGGTCCCGGCGTGCAGCACATCGCCCTGCGCACCGACGACATCGTCGCCGCGGTGCAGGCCCTGCGCGATCGCGGCGTGCGCTTCATGAACGTGCCGGCCACCTACTACCACGACGCCATGGCGCGCCTCGCCGAGTTCGACCTGCCGTGGGAGGCCCTGCAACGGCTCAACATCCTCGCCGACAAGGACCACGACGGGTACCTGCTGCAGATCTTCACCGAGACGATCACCGACCGTCCGGCGGTGTTCTTCGAGATCATCGAGCGCCACGGCGCCACCGGCTTCGGCGAGGGCAACTTCAAGGCGCTGTTCGAGGCCATCGAACGCGACCAGGCCCGCCGCGGCAACCTCTAACTGCGTTCCCCGGCCACGCTGCTGCCAGCGCGCGCCGGCGCCCTCCGCTAGCGCTCAACGGGCGATCTGGTCACTCTCGGTTCTCGATATCGAGAACCACATGACCGAGATCGCTCATTGACCAGACGGCGATTTGGGACGGCGCCGTTCGCCGCATCGCATAATGGGGCGATGGGTTGGGCGCCGGTGCCGGAGGGATCGGACTTCCCCATCGAGAACCTGCCGTTCGGGGTGTTCCGCACACGCGACCAGGAGCCACGTGTCGGCGTGCGCATCGGCGACCACGTCGTCGACCTCGTCGCCGCCGGCATCGAGCTCGACCTGACGGCGCGATCGTCGCTCAACACCCTCATGGCGAGCGGACGCGGCGGCGCGCTCGCGCGACCGCGTCGGCGAGCTCCTCGACGGCCCCGAGCGCTTCGACCTGCTGCACCCGATCGGCGACGTCCACGTGCTGCTGCCGGTGGAGGTGGGCGACTACGTCGACTTCTACTCGTCGATCCACCACGCCACGAACCTGGGGCGGATCCTGCGCCCCGACGCCGAGCCGCTGCTGCCGAACTGGCGTCACCTCCCCGTCGGCTACCACGGCCGGGCGCGCACGGTGGTGGTCAGCGGCACCGACATCGAGCGGCCGGCCGGTCTCGTGCCCGACCCCGTCGACGGCCGCCCGCACCTCATGCCCACCCGCGCCCTCGACATCGAGCTCGAAGTCGGCTTCCTCGTCGGCGGCCCGACGTCGACGCGCATCGCCGTCGACCACGCCGACTGGCACGTGTTCGGCGCCGTGCTGCTCAACGACTGGTCGGCCCGCGACATCCAGGCCTACGAGTACCAACCGCTCGGGCCGCACCTCGCCAAGAGCTTTGCCACGACGATCTCACCGTGGGTCGTCACGATGGACGTGCTGCGCCCGTTCCTGGTCGAGCCGCCCGAGCAGGACCCCCGCCCCGAGCCCTACCTGCGGGCCGCCCTTCCGTGGGGGCTCGACCTGCACCTCACCGTCGAGCTCAACGGCAGCGAGATCGCGGCGACGAACTTCTCGTCGATGTACTGGACCTTCGCCCAGCAGCTCGCCCACCTCACCGTCAACGGCGCCACCACCGGGGCCGGTGACCTGTTCGCGTCGGGCACGGTGAGCGGCCCCACGCCGGGCGAGCGGGGCAGCCTGATCGAGCTCACCTGGCGCGGCGCCGAGCCGCTGACCCTGCCCGACGGCAGCACCCGTTCGTTCCTCGACGACGGCGACACGGTGACGCTGCGCGGCTGGTGCGGGGGTGCCGACGGGCCGCGGATCGGGTTCGGTGAGGCGACGGGTACCGTCGTAGCTGCCCCATCGGAGTGAGGCGACGAGGAAGGTGGCGGATCGACTGCTGTCGTGGGCGTGCGAGCGACGAGGCGCCAGCCGAGGAGCGGCCAGCACTGCGCCTCACGTGGCCGGGGAACGCAGAGAGGAGTGCCGATGTACTACCGACGGGTCGGTGACGTGCCCCGCAAGCGCCACACCCTGCACGTCGTCGACGGCGCCGTGGCCGTGGAGGAGTTGGTCGGCGAGGAGGGGTTCTCCGGCCCGTCGAGCCTGCTCTACCACCGCCACTCGCCGAGCGCGCTGGTGCGCATCGACCCGGTGGAACGCAGCGAGGCTGCGCTCACGCCGAACCTGCCGGTCACGCCGCACCACCTGCGCACCGGCGAACTGGCAGCGGGCGGCGACGCCGTCAACGGGCGCACGACCCTGCTCGGCAACGACGACGTGCGCCTCGCCGTCGCGACCGCGACGGCGACCGGGCCGGGGCCGCTGCACCGTGACGCCGTCGGCGACCAGGTCGCCTACGTGCAGTCGGGCGCCGCCGTGCTCGAGAGCGTGTTCGGGCGCCTGCCGGTCGGCGCCGGCGACTACGTCGTCGTCCCCGCCGGCGTCACCCACCGCTGGGCGGTCGTCGACGCCCCGCTCCAGCTCTTCCTGATCGAAGCGAGCTCACACGTGACCGTGCCCGCCCGCCACCTCACGCCGACCGGCCAGCTCGCCGAGGGGGCCCCGTTCTCCGAGCGCGACATCCGCCTGTCGGAGCCCGAGCCGCTGCTCGTCGACGGCGAGGACGTGCCGGTGCTCGTGCGCACCCGCGCCGGCTGGTCCCAGCACGTCCACCGCCACCACCCCTTCGACGTGGTGGGCTGGGACGGCTGCGTGTACCCCTGGGCGCTCAGCATCCACGACTTCGAGCCGATCGTCGGGCGCATCCACCAGCCGCCGCCGGTGCACCAGACGTTCGCCGGTCACGGCTTCGTCGTCTGCTCGTTCGTGCCGCGCCTGTACGACTTCGACCCGCACGCGGTCAAGGTGCCGTATCACCACGCCAACGTCGACTCCGACGAGATGCTGTTCTACAGCGCCGGTGACTTCATGAGCCGGGCCGGCTCGGGCATCGGTGTCGGCTCGATCAGCGTGCATCCGGCGGGCTTCACCCACGGCCCCCAGCCCGGTAGCCGCGAGCGCAGCGACGGCGAGGACCGCACCAGCGAGCTGGCGGTGATGATCGACACCTTCCGTCCGGTCGGTCTGACCGCTGCGGCCCGTGCCGTGAGCGACCCCGACTATCCGTGGTCGTGGTCGCGCTGACCCGTCGACCCGCTGACCAGGGACGCGATCCTTGGCGCCGCCGTGACCGAGTGGTTAGTGTCTGACGAGTCGCCGCCTCCCGTAGTTGTCGCGGTGCGGTCGTTGGAGGCCCGATGATTCGGTGGAGCACGAGGTCGGCGAGGATCGTCGCCCTCGGTGCGGTGCTGTTGGGAACGGTCGGCGGCTCGCTCGCGCCCGACGACGCCTCCGCCGCCGCTCCGGCCGCCGCCCACGACGGTGCCGCCCACGCTGCCGCCGACCCGCTGACGCGTCTCGAATGGCGATCTGGTCACCCTCGTTCTCGATATCGAGAACGTGGGTGACCAGATCGGTCCGTGCCGCCGGTCAGTAGCCGCCTTCGGTCGCCCCGGTGGAGGCCATCGACGTGGCGGCGGGGGCCGTGCCGGCGGGCGCCGCGGCCTCGTCGCTTTCACCTTCGGCCTCGCCGATCAGCTGGCCCTCCGGCGTGACGGCGTACCACTTGCCGCCGAGGCCCTGGCCGTTCGTGTCGCCGGGAGCCTTGTCGCCGGCGAAGTAGTACAGCGGGTGGCCGTTGATCTGCAGCACCTGGCCGTCGGCGTTGTCGGCGAGGCTGTAGAGGTTGGGGTCGAGGCCAGCGGGCACCGCACCGCCCTCGACGAACAGCGGCGGCCAGTTGGTCGCGCAATCGGCGCTGCAGGTCGACTGCCCGGGGGAGTCCGGCGTGAACGCGTACAGCGTCATCCCGGCGGCGTCGGTGAGCAGCATGCAGAAGCCACAGGGTGCGGTGCTGACGATGCCCCCGCCGCCGGTGGCGGCGCTCCCGGCCGGTGCCTCGCTCCCCGGAGGAGCGCTGCCGGGAGGCGTGCTGGCGGAGGCCGAGAAGCCGACCCCGAACGTGAGGGCGCCGGTGGCGGCGCCGACGATGATGAGCTTGCGCATGGTGGTTCGGTTCATGTTCCCCACTACGTGTGACACCGGCGCGCGGTTCGCGACGCCGGCCGACGGTGTCGCGGTCGCCCTTGTGCGATCATCGTGGCCGTGGAGAGCAGCGACCGCGACCTTGCTCGACGCTTCCCGAGCGGCGACGACGAGGTGTTGCGTGACGTGTACGCCCGCTTCGGCGGCGCGGTGTTCACCGTGGCCCAGTCGATCGTTCACGACCATGCCCGCGCCGCCGACGTCGTGCAGGCGACGTTCCTCAACGCCTGGCGAGCGGCCGGCACGTTCGACTCGCGGCGTGAGCTCGGTCCGTGGCTGTACACCATCGCCCGTCGCCAAGCCGTCGACAGCTACCGCCGCGAGCGGCGCTTCGAGACGGTCGATCCATCCGACCTCGACCGCAGCGAGGCACTGGCGTCGGGCGGCGATCTCGACCGCAGCGCGTCCCTCGAGAGCACGTGGGAGGCGTGGCAGGTGCGCCTCGCCCTCGACCGGCTCCCGCCCGACGAGCACGAGCTCGTGCACCTCGCCTGGTTCGAGGGGCTCACCCACGCCGAGATCGGCGAGCGCCTCGGGGTGCCGCTCGGCACCGTCAAGTCGCGGTCGCATCGTGCCCACCGCCGCCTCGCCGAGCTGCTCTCGCCGCTGCGCGAGAACCAGACTCCGGCGAGCGACGTAGAGAGTGGCGGCGAGGAAGGCGCGCGCGCTGGCGGCACCGGCGATTCATCCCGGCATGATGACGAGCCGGTGCAGGAGCAACAGAGCGGGAGAGCAGGTCGGTGATGGCCAACGAGCACGAGATGGGCGACGACATGGGCGACGTCGACCTCTCCGCGTACGCCGACCGCGTTGCGCAGCCCGTCCGTGTGGGCCCCGCTGCCCGCCGATCTGGGCGGTCGCGTCCTCGCCGCGGTGGCTGCCGAGCGCGTCGTCGGCGGCGACGAGGCGGTGGCAACCTCGTCCGAGCCGGTGGCGCGGGGTGCAACGACCGGGACGCGACGACGGTGGATCCCGCGTGTGCTGCTGCCGGCGGCCGCCGCGCTCGTGCTGGCCTTCGGGGCCGGGCTGTGGCTCGGCAACCGCGACGACGCCAGCGTGGCCGTCGACGATCCCGCCGACGCAGCTGCGGCCGTCACGCTGAGCGGCACGGCGCTGGCGCCCGACGCCACCGCCACCGGCCTGGTCTTCGACCGCGGGGCCGGGTACTCGATCCGACTCCACGTCGACGGCCTGTCGCCCGCCCCGCAGGGCGAGTACTACGAGGGGTGGCTGCAGTCGGTCGGCGGCGACCTGGTCAGCGTCGGCACGTTCCACATGCGCGGCGGCGACGGCTCGGTCGTGCTGTGGTCGGGAGTCGGCGTCGACGACTATCCCACGCTGCTGGTGACGAAGCAGATCGAGGGCCAGGAGGCGTCCTCGCCGCAGGTGGTGCTCTCGGGGCCGGTGGCCTGAGGCGGCCACGCAACGGGTCGACAGCTGGTGCGCAGCTCCGGCAAGCAGGAATCCTGAGTCGACATCGATCAGGATTTCTCACAGCGGTCGTTACCCTGGTGCAGAGTGACTGACGCACACACCTCCAGCTCCACCTCGTCCACCACCACCGACGCCCTGCGCCTGCCGCTGGCGTCGGTCCCCACGGCCGTGCTGCCCGGCTCGGTCGTCACCCTGCCGCTGGCCTCCGAGCAGCTCCGCGTGGCGGTCACCGCCGCCCACCGCGCCACCGACGCCCGCGTCGTGCTGCGCGTCGGCGACGACGACGCGCTCGGCGTGGTGGCCCAGGTGCCCGACGTCGGCAGCCTGCCGTCGGGCGACCCGGCGGCGATCGTGCGCATCGACGGCCGTGTCCGCCTCCTCGCCGTCCACCACTCCGAACGGGAGGGCGACTTCGCCGACGTCGAGCCGATCGCCGATCCCCGCCCCACCCCGCGGATCGAGGCGCTGGCCCGCGAGCTGCGCGCCGTGCTCGGCGTCATCGCCGAGCTGCGCAACTCGCGCCGCCTGCCCGAGCTGCTGCGCGCTGTGCCCGCGCCGGGCGCGCTGGCGGACGGCGTCGCCGCGTGGGCCGACCTCGACGACGCCACCCGGTCGAGCGTGCTCTCGGCGATCGACGTCGCCGAGCGCGTCCAGCTGATGCTCGACTGGGCACGCAACCATGTCGCCGAGCTGCAGGTGGCGCAGTCGATCCGCAACGACGTCACCGAGGGCGTCGATCGTCAGCAGCGCGAGTTCCTGCTCCGCCAGCAGCTCGAGGCGATCCGCAAGGAGCTCGGTGAGGGTGACGGCGACGTCGCCGGCGAGTACCGCGCCAAGCTCGCTGCGCTGACCCTGCCGGAGGCGGCGTACACGTTCATCGCCAAGGAGATCGACCGGCTCGAGCGGACCAGCTCACAATCGCCCGAGTACGGCTGGATCCGCACCTGGCTCGACCGCGTCTTCGAGCTGCCCTGGGGCCGGCGCAGCGACGACGTGTTCGATCTCGCCGCTGCCGCGCGCCGTCCTCGACGCCGACCACTACGGCCTCACCGACGTCAAGGACCGCATCGTCGAGTACATGGCCGTCCGCAAGCTCCACCACGACCGGGCACAGGCACCCGAGCAGCGAAGCGCCGGTTACCGTCGACGTGACCAACGCGTCGGCGGACGACAACGCGACTGAGGGAGCCAGTGAAGGGGGTGACGCTTCGGCCCCCGACCGCAGCGCCGACGATGGCACGACCGGCGTCGGGAGCGCCAGCGAGCAGCCGGACGCGAGCGAAGCGAGCCAGCAGACACAGCCGGACGCGAGCGCAGCGAGCCAGAGACACGGTGCCATCATCACGCTCGTCGGGCCGCCCGGGGTGGGCAAGACCAGCCTCGGCGAGTCCGTGGCGCGGGCGATGGGACGGCGGTTCGTGCGCGTCGCCCTCGGCGGCGTGCGCGACGAGGCCGAGATCCGCGGCCATCGCCGCACCTACGTCGGGGCGCAGCCGGGGCGCATCGCCCGGGCGATGACCGAGGCCGGAACGTCGAACCCGGTGATCCTGCTCGACGAGGTCGACAAGCTGTCTCCGGGCGGGTGGTCCGGTGATCCCACCGCGGCGCTGCTCGAGGTGCTCGACCCGGCGCAGAACCACACGTTCCGCGACCACTACCTCGAGCTCGACCTCGACCTGAGCGACGTCGTGTTCATCGCCACGGCCAACGTCCTCGACACCGTGCCACCGCCGCTGCTCGACCGCATGGAGGTCGTGCGCCTCGACGGCTACACCGACGACGAGAAGGTGTTCATCGCCCGGCGCTACCTCCTGCCCCGGCAACTGGAGCGGGCGGGGCTGCGGGCCGACGAGCTCGCGGTCGACGACGACACCGTGCTCGCGGTCATCCGCCAGTACACGCGCGAGGCGGGCGTGCGCTCGCTCGAGCGCGAGCTCGGCCGCCTCGCCCGCAAGGCGGCCGCCAAGATCGCGTCGGACGAGACGGTGCCGGCGCTCGACGCGGCGACGCTGAAGGAGTGGATCGGCCGGCCCAAGGTCGACGACGACGTGCCCGAGCGCGTCGAGCTGCCGGGCGTGGCCACCGGGCTCGCCGTCACCGGCGCCGGTGGCGACGTGCTGTTCATCGAGACGACGGCGTTCCCCACCGCGGCCGACGCCGAGCCCGGGCTCACGCTGACCGGTCAGCTCGGTGACGTGATGAAGGAGTCGGCGCAGATCGCCCTCAACTACGTCCGGTCGCACGCGGCGGAGCTGGGCATCGACCCGGCGTCGATCGCCCGCCGGTTCCACGTGCACGTCCCGGCCGGCGCGGTGCCCAAGGACGGCCCGTCGGCCGGCATCACGATGACGACGGCGCTGGTCAGCCTGCTGCGCAACCAGTCGGTGAAGCCCACGGTCGGCATGACCGGGGAGATCACGCTGCAAGGAGCCGTGCTGCCGATCGGTGGTCTCAAGCAGAAGGTGCTCGCCGCCCATCGCGCCGGGCTCACCGAGGTCATCCTGCCGAAACGCAACGCCGGCGACCTCGACGACATCCCGGAGCGGGTGCGCGAGGTGATGACGTTCCATCTCGCCGAGACGTACGCCGACGTCGCCCGCGCCGCCTTCGCCTGATCGCGTCGACGTCGCGCGAGTGAGCCCGTTCGGGCTCACTCACGCGACGTCGACGCCAGTGGCGGCCGATCAGGTGCGGTCGGTGGGATGCGGCGTGTCCCCGAGCTCGCCCTGCAGGCGGTGCAGGTGCGCCGTCAGCTCGTCACGCAGCGCCCGGTACGTCGGGTCGTCGTAGCGGTTGACGACCTCGTCGGGATCGTCGACGAGGTCGAACAGCTCCCATCCGGCGGGCGGTCCGGACTCGCCCGTGCCGGGGAGCCCGAGCCCGTCGTTGTAGAAGTAGACGAGCTTGCCCCTCGTGGTGCGCACGCCGTAGTGCGCCTGCACGTGGTGGCTGTCGTCGTCGTTCTCGAAGTAGCGGTAGTACACCGCGTCGTGGATCGGCGCCGACGAGCGGCCGGTGAGCAGCGGCCAGAAGCTGCGCCCCTGCATCGGCGCGACGGGCCGAGCGCCGGCGGCGTCGAGCAGTGTCGGGGCGATGTCGACGTTGGTCACCATCGCCTCCACCACGGCACCGGCCGTGATCGCCGGCGGGTAGCGCACGAGCATCGGCATGCGGATCGACTGCTCGTACATGAACCGCTTGTCGTACCAGCCGTGATCGCCGAGGAAGAAGCCCTGGTCCGACGTGTAGATCACGATCGTCTCGTCGAGCTCGCCCCGCTCGCCCAGGCGGTCGAGCACCCGGCCGACGTTGTCGTCGACCGACGCCACGCAGGCGAGATAGTCCTCCATGTAGCGCTGGTACTTCCAGCGGGTGAGCGCCTCGCCGGCGAGCTCGGCCGGCGGGTCCACCTTGAGGTCCTCGGCGGTCAGGTGGTCGGCGATCCGCATCGCCGCCCGGCGGGCCGCGTCGGTGCGGCTGGCGTAGTCGTCGTCGAACGTCGCCGGCACCGGGATGGGGCCGGCGAACATCCCGACGTGGGCGTCATCGGGTTCCCACGGCCGGTGGGGCGCCTTGTGGTGGATCAGCAGGCAGTACGGCCGGTCGTCGTCGAGACCGTCCAGCCAGCCGAGGGCGAGGTCGGTGATGACGTCGGTGGCGTAGCCGGGACGCACGTGCAGCCCGCCGTCGTGGCGGAACCGCGGATCGAAGTACTCCCCCTGGTCGATCAGCAACTCCCATGCATCGAACCCCTGCGGCGTGTGCTCGGGGCCGTCGCCGAGATGCCACTTGCCGAACACCGCGGTGCGGTAGCCCACCTGGCGCAGCGCGGTCACGAAGGTCGGCTGTGACGTGTCGAGCGGCGTCCGCAGCGTCGTGACCCCGTTGACGTGCGAGTAGGTGCCGGTGAGGATCGATGCCCGGCTCGGCGCGCACAGGGAGTTGGTGCAGAAGCAGTGGTCGACACGGGCGCCGTCGGCGGCGAGGGTGTCGATGTGAGGCGTGTGGTTGACGACCGACCCGTAGGCACCGATGGCGTGGGCGGCGTGGTCGTCGGTGAGCACGATGACGATGTTCGGTCGGCTGCGGCCAGGCGTGGACACCCGCAGGAGTATGGCGCCATCCGGCGACCGCACCGGTGGATCTGGGCGGCCTGGGCCCCAGGTTCGAGGTGTTGGCCGGCCAGATCCGGAAACGAGACGATATCGAGATGGAGAGAGTGACCAGATCGCCGATTGCGGCGGTCAGGGCACGAAGCGGTAGCCGAGGCCGGGCTCGGTGAGCAGAAAGCGCGGGTGGGCCCGGTCGGGCTCGAGCTTGCGACGAAGATGGGCGAGGTGCACGCGGAGGTAGTTGCTCTCGTTGCCGTACTGCGGCCCCCACACGTCGCGCAGCAGTTGGCGCTGGGTGACCAGCTTGCCGGCGTGGCGCACGAGCACCTCGAGCAGGTGCCACTCGGTGGGCGTCAGCTGGATCGCCGCGCCGTCCGCCGACAGCACCCGCTTGGCCCCGAGGTCGACGGTGAAGGCGTCCGTGCGCACCACCGGTTCCTCCTCGGCGGGCAGTGACCGGCGCACCGCCGCCCGCAGGCGGGCGAGCAGCTCGTCCATCCCGAACGGCTTCGACACGTAGTCGTCGGCGCCGGCGTCGAGCGCCGCCACCTTGTCGGGCTCGGCGCCGCGCGCCGAGAGCACGACGATCGGCACCTGGGTCCAGCCACGCAACCCTTCGATCACCTCCAGGCCGTCGATGCCCGGCAGCCCCAGGTCGAGCAGGACGACGTCGGGGTGGTGACGGGCGACCAGCTCGAGCGCCTGTTCGCCGGTCTCGGCCAGGTCGACGTCGTAGCCCCGCGCCTTGAGGTTCGCCGCCAGGGCGCGCCGGATCGGCGCCTCGTCGTCGACCACCAGCACCCGCGTCATCGGTCGCGCCGCCGCCAGCCGCTCGGCCACCGGGAGGCTCACCACCATCGTCGCTCCGCCGCCCGGGGTGTCCTCGATCGCCAGCTCGCCGTGCATCGCCTCGACGAAGCCGCGGGCGATCGCCAGACCCAGGCCCACGCCGGCGCCGTTCGCCGCGTGGTCGCCGAGCCGCTGGAAGGGTTGGAACACCAGCTCACGATCGACGACGCGGATGCCTGGGCCCCGATCGATGATGCGGATGTCGACGTGCCGGCGCTCGCGCCCGACGACGCCCGCCTCCACCCGGGGCGCGTGGTCGCGCGGTGACACCCGGGCGGCGTTCGCGATCAGGTTGGCGAGCGCCCGCTCCAGCAGGGCGGCGTCGGCGTCCACCTCGGGCAGCGTCTCGGGCACGGCCACGTCGACGTCCGGCGCCCCGGTGCCGAGGCTGGCGATGGCGGCGAGCACCACCTCGTCGACGACGATCGGGCGGACGTGCACCGTGAGCGCCGACGCCTGCAGTCGGCTCATGTCGAGCAGGTTGCCGACGAGGTTGGTGAGGCGATCGGTCTCGCTCTCGATCGTCGCCTCGAACTCCGCGATCACGTCGGGCGGCCAGTCGATGTCGGACTGGCGCAGGCTGGAGATCGACGCCTTGATCGACGCCAGCGGGGTGCGCAGGTCGTGCGACACCGCTTGCAGCAGCGCGGCGCGCAGGTCGTTGGCCGCCGCCAGCTCGTTGGCCCGGCCGGCCTCGACGTGGAGACGCTGCGACTCGGCCGCGGCGGCCACCTGGGCGGCGAACGCGTTGAGCACCCGCTGATCCTCCGCCGAGAGCGGCGCCGCCGGCCAGGGCCAGGGTGATCCCGCCGCCGAGGTCGCGAGTGACGTCGGCCTGCTCGGGCTGGCGCGGCGGCTCGGTGCCCGACGCACCTGCACGTGCCATTCCCCGGCGCGTCCGACGAGGAGGGCAGCCGACCGGAAGCCGAAGGTGACGCGCACCTTGTCGAGCATGTCGGCGAGCGAGGCCGGCCCGGCCATCGACCCGGCGAGCACCGCCAGCGCCTCGGCCTCGGCCCGCGCCCGGGCGGCCTCCAGTCGGCTGCGTCCGACGCGGTCGACGAGCACGGCGACCATGCCGGCGGCGACGACGTACACCACGAGGGAGATCACGTTCTCCCCGGATTGGATGGTCAGGCGGTAGTACGGCGGCGTGAACCAGTAGTTGGCGATCAGGAAGCCCCCGACCACGGCGAACGCGGCGGGGAGCACCCCCCCGACGAGGGCCACCACCATCGCCAGCATGAGGTAGGCGAGCAAGACCGTCGGCAGCGAGAACGTGTCGCGGGCGTTGGCGAACAGCACGGCGACAGCCGGGCATGCCGACGAGAGCGATCGCCCATCCCCACGCCTGGCGACGCGGCGACAGCGGCGTGAGCACCTGCTTCACCGCCGGGAGCCGCCGCTCACCCTCTTCGCGAGCGGCGCCACCGTCCTCGTCGGGACGGGCCGAGATGACGTGCACGTCGATCGGCCCCGACCGCCGCACGACCCGGGTGACGACCGAGCCGTTGGCCAGCTGGTGCCACCACGAGCGGCCGCTCGCCCCGAGCACGATCTGCGTGGCGTTCTCCGAGCGGGCGACCTCGATCAACGCCGCGCCGACGTCGCTGCCGGTGATGCGGCGGTAGGTGCCGCCCGAACTCCTCGAGCAGGCGCCGTTGCTCGGCGATCGCCGTCTCGCCGTCGGGGTTCGAGCCGGCGGAGAGTCCGCTGCCGTCGATCACGTGCACGCCGATCAGGTCGCCCTTGGCGCGCTGGGCGATCCGCGCCGCGCGACGCACGAGGCGGGCGCCGCCGGGTGCTCCCGAGACCGCCACCACCACCCGTTCGCGCGTCTCCCACGTGGCCGTGATCCCGTGGCGCACGCGATACTCGGCGAGCGCGTCGTCGACGCGGTCGGCTACCCAGAGCAGCGCCAGCTCGCGCAGCGCCGACAGGTTGCCGGCGCGGAAGTAGTTGCCGAGCGCGGCATCGACCTTGTCGGCGGTGTAGACGTTGCCGTGGGCCATCCGTCGGCGCAGCGCCTCGGGCGACATGTCGACGAGCTCGATCTGGTCGGCCGCCCGCACCACGCGGTCGGGCACCGTCTCGCGCTGGCGGATCCCGGTGATCCCTTCGACGACGTCGTTGAGCGACTCGAGGTGCTGGATGTTGACGGTGGTGATGACGTCGATGCCGGCGGCGAGGAGCTCGTCGACGTCCTGGTAGCGCTTGGCGTTGCGCGATGCCGGGCGCGTTGGTGTGGGCGAGCTCGTCGACGAGCACCAGCTCGGGGCGCCGGGCCAGGATGGCGTCGACGTCCATCTCCTCGAAGCTCGCATCGCGGTGCTCGAACCGTCGACGCGGCATCACCGCCAGGCCGGCCAGCTGCTCGGCGGTGTGGACCCGTCCATGCGTCTCGGCGAACCCGACGACCACGTCGGCGCCGCGCTCGACGCGCGACGGCCCTCGTTGAGCATGGCGAAGGTCTTGCCGACGCCCGGCGCGGCGCCGAGGTAGACGCGCAGGGTCCCCCGAGTGCGGTTCGCTCGCTCGAAGCCTCGCTCGCTCACGCCGACATTCTCGCCGCCGTTCACCCGACGTCGGTGAGCCGCGGGCGGGCGCGACCGCCCGGCCGTCCCCAGACGGCGCCGACCTGGTCGGCGATGGCGACCGCCACGATGCGCTCGTCGAGGGTCGTGACGATGCCCAGCTCGGGCTCGAGCACGAAGCGCCCGATCTCTACCCCGCGGGCGAGGACCGGGATCTCCGCGCCGCCATCGGGCAGCTCGAAGCCGGAGCCGTGCGCGGAGCGGCCATAGCGCATGACCGGTTGGACGGCCACGGCGCCGTTGCGGCTGATGCCGCGGGTGATCCACGCCGTCGGCGTACGGCGCCGCTTCGAACCGGCAGGCCCGGAGATGGAACAGACCGCGGAGCTCGTCCTGGGCGATGGCGATCACGTCGGCCACCTCGTCCGCCGATGAGGCCGCCTCGGCAACGCGGTGGATGCGGCGGATGTCGTTGTTGGTCGAACCGACCCGCCGTCGCGCCAGCTGGCCCGACGAGGCGATCGTGCCGACGATGACGCGCGGCGATCAGCAGCGCGATCGCCGTCTCGATGTCGTCTCGGGAGGCGATCGTGAGCGACAGGTACGGCTTGGTGAGGAAGAAGTCGAAGGACATCGACCGCCGCGAGGGCGGTGAGGATGCCGGCGGCGCGACCGCCGATCGCGGCGATGGCGACGACGACGATCATCAGGACAGGGCGGCGTTGGTGCTGCTGATGAGCGAGCGGGGATCGCCAGCAGGGCGGCGACGATGATCACCGCCGGCATCCCGATCGCCCACCCGATCAGCAGGCCGGTGCGATCGACGCCTTCGGGTGCGTCCTGCCCACGTGGCCACGCCTTCAGCGAATCAGGCGACCTCGTCCACCGCACAGGCCTTCACGGAGCTTTAGCGCGCGCGGTGGCGAATCGTTCCGCCATCTTCACGCCGCCCGGAACGCCGAATCCGCACCCATCCGCCGGCGGTGGGGCTAGCTTGGCTGGCTCGTGCCGTCGCTCGTCAAACGCCTGATGATCGGTCCGCCGATCGCAACGTCCGACGAGGGCCACCAGCGGCTGCGCAAGATCATCGCCCTGCCGGTGTTCGCGTCGGACGCGATCTCCTCCACCGCCTACGCCACCGACGAGATCCTGCTCGTGCTGCTCGCCCAGGCGGGCATCGGCGCCGCCGCGTGGGGCAAGCTCGTACCGCTCGCCGTCGTCGTGGCCATCCTGCTGGTGATCGTGGTCGCTCTCCTATCGCCAGACGATCTACGCCTACCCGTCGGGTGGCGGCTCGTACGTCGTGTCGCGCGAGAACCTCGGCGAGACCCCGTCGCTGATCGCCGGCGCCTCGTTGCTGACCGACTACATCCTCACCGTCGCCGTGTCGGTGGCCGGCGGCGTGCTCGCCATCCAGTCGGCGTTCGGATTCAGCAGTCGAGTACCGCGTCCCGATCGGCCTGGCGCTGATCGCCCTGATGACGGTCGCCAACCTGCGCGGGCTGAAGGAGTCGGGGTCCCTGTTCGCCCCGCCGACGTACCTCTACACGATCATGCTGATGCTGCTGATCGCGGTCGGCTGCTTCCGCATCTTCGTCCAGCACCTCGGCCCGATCCCGCTCGCCGACCTCTCCCCGGAGGCCCAGGAGCTCGCCGCCGGCACCAAGTCGCTCGAGCATCCTGCATGCTGCTGCGGGCGTTCTCGTCGGGCGCCGTCGCGCTGTCGGGCGTCGAGGCGGTGTCGAACGGCGTCCCGGCGTTCCGCAAGCCGGAGAGCCGCAACGCGGCGATGACGATCGCCGTCATGGGCACGATCCTCGGCACCTGCTTCCTCGGCGTGTCGGTGCTCGCCGCCCACCTCCACCCGTACCGCGGGAGCGAGGACCCGACCGGCATCGCGCTGATGGCCGAGTACATCTACGGCGGCAAGAACGGCCTCTTCTGGATCACCCAGCTCGCCACGTTCGCCGTGCTGATCCTCGCGGCCAACACGGCCTACGCCGACTTCCCGCGGCTGTCGTCGATCATCGCCCGTGACGGCTACCTGCCCCGCCAGCTGGCCAACCGTGGCGACCGCCTGGTGTTCTCCAACGGGATCATCTTCCTCGCCATGCTCGCCGGCCTGCTGATCGTCATCTTCAAGGGCGACATCTCGGCGCTGATCCCGCTGTACGCCGTTCGGCGTGTTCACCGGGTTCACGCTCAGCCAGGCCGGGATGGTCGTGCACCACTGGCGGCTGCGCGAGCCGCACTGGAGAGCGTCGGCGGTCGTCAACGGCGTCGGATGCGTCGCCACCGGCGTGGTCGCGATCGTCGTGGTGGTGTCCAAGTTCACCGAGGGGGCGTGGATCCCGGCGGTGCTGATCCCGGGCTCGTCGTGCTGTTCCGCACGATCGGCCGTCACTACCGCCAGGTACCGCGCCGCCGTGGCGGTCGACGCCGACCTACATGGTGGCCGCGGCGCACGCAACCTCGTCGTCGTGCTCGTCGGTTCGGTGCACCGCGGTGTCATCGACGCCGTGCAGTACGCCCGCTCGATGGCGCCGGAACGCCTGATCGCCGTCTCGGTGGTCACCGACCACGACGAGCAGGAGGAGCTGGCGAGACAGTGGGACGCCGATGGGATGCCGATCCCGCTGCACACGATCGCTTCGCCCTACCGAGAGCTGACCCGCCCGATCCTCGACTACCTCGACGAGCTCGCGCGCGAGAACCCGACGACATCGTGACGGTGGTGATCCCCGAGTTCGTGACGCCGTGGAAGCAGCAGTGGCTGCACAACCAGTCGGCGTTCGCCCTCAAGGCCCGCCTGCTCTACCGGCCGAACACGGTCGTCACGTCGGTGCCGGTGCTCGTCGGTCCGCACCCGGAGGAGTGACGCCACCCTTGGCGGCACGCCCGCCGGCGGCGTAGAGCGCCCGTCAAGATTGTGTGGGCGGCCGTGAAGAGGCCGTGAACGTCGCGGCGAGGACGATCGCACCGGCGTAGACACGGACGTCGTGAACGACGTCATCGTCCTCGTCATCGTGGTGGGGTTCTTCGCCCTGGCCGCCGCCTATGTGGGCTGGTGCGACCGGATCGTCGCCGGCGGCGCCCCCGAGCCCGCGTACGCGAGCGGATCGACGCCGAGTGCGTCGTCGACCGCGCCGTCGCCGGCGACATCGCGGCGACGACGGGACGCGGCCGTGATCGCCACGTCGGCGGCCGACAACTGGATCGGCCTGGCGTTGTCGGTCGCTGGTCGTGATCTACCTCTTGTTCGTGCTCGTCTTCCCGGAGCGCTTCTGATGACGTGGCAAGCAATCGTCTTCGGTCCTCGTGCTGGTCGTCGCTGTTGGTCGTCGACGGTGCCGCCGCTGGGCCGCTACATGGCCGACGTCTACGGCTCGCGCGAGGACGGCACGGCGCCCGGCGACCGGTTCTTCAACCCGGTCGAGCGGTTCGATCTACCGGGTCTGCCGGCATCGACCACAAGCGCGAGCAGCGCTGGAACGTCTACGCGTTGTCGTTGCTGGCGTTCAGCCTCGTCTCGCTCCTGGTGCTCTACGGCTTGCTGCGTCTGCAGGGCAGCCTGCCGTTCAACCCGACCGAACCGACGGCGCGGTCACCCCCTGGGGCTCGTTCAACACCGCGGTCAGCTTCGTGACCAACACGAACTGGCAGTGGTACTCGGGCGAGGTGACGATGAGCCACCTCACCCAGATGCTCGGCCTTGACGGTGCAGAACTTCGTGTCGGCCGCTGCGGGCATGGCGGTCGTCGTCGCGATGATCCGCGGGATCACCCGCACCGCGCACTCGCACGATCTGGGCAACTTCTGGGTCGACCTGACCCGCACGGTCATGCGCATCCTGCTGCCGCTGGCGCTCGTGTTCGCGGTCGTGCTGGTGTCCCAAGGCGTCGATCCAGAACTTCCACGGCACACCGCGGCGACGCACGATCGACCAGTCGACGGCGAGGTCACGACCCAGTGCGATCCCTGGCGGCCCGGTCGCCTCGCAGGATGGCGATCAAGCAGCTCGGCACGAACGGCGGCGGGTTCTTCAACGCCAACTCGTCGCACCCGTTCGAGAACCCGAACGGGTTCACCAACTTCCTGGAGACTGTACGCGCTCCTGCTGATCCCGTTCGCGTTGGTGGTCGACGTTCGGGCGACTGGTGAAGGACAAGCGGCAGGCGCGCCTGCTGCTCGCGGTGATGGCGGGCATCCTGGTCGTTGATCGCCGGCGTTGGCGATGTTCGCCGAGCAGAACGGCAACCCGAAGCTGACCGACGCTCGGCGTCGACCAGTCGATCTCGACGACCCAGTCGGGCGGGAACATGGAGGGCAAGGAGGTCCGCTTCGGCGCCGCGGCCTGCGGGCTGTGGGCCGGCGCGACGACCGGCACGTCGAACGGCTCGGTCGAACTGCATGCACGACTCGTTCACGCCGCTCGGCGGCATGGCGCCGATGGTGCACATGATGCTCGGCGAGGTCTCACCGGGCGGCGTCGGCGTCGGCCTGATGGGCATGCTGCATCTATCGCCCTGCTGGCCGTGTTCATCGCCGGGCTGATGGTCGGGCGAACGCCCGAGTACCTCGGCAAGAAGATCCAGGCGGCCGAGATGAAGTTGGTGACGCTGTACATCCTGGCGATGCCGATCGCGCTGCTCGGCTTCGCCGCAGCGTCGGTCGTGCTTGAAGAGCGCCGCACACGCTACCAAGCCGGGGCCGCACGGCCTGTCCGAGGTGCTCTACAACTTCGCCTCGGCGTGCGAACAACAACGGCTCGGCGTTCGCCTATCAGGGCACCGGCACGCAGTGGTACACGATCACGCAGGGCCTCGCCATGCTGGTCGGCCGGTTCTTCCTGATCATCCCGGCGCTGGCCATCGGCGGGTCGCTGGCCGCCAAGCCGAAGGTGCCGGCGACCGCCGGCACGCTGCCGACCCACACGCCCGCTGTTCGGCGGCCTGATCGTCGGCGTCATCGTGATCGTCGCCGGTCTGACGTTCTTCCCCGCCCTCGCGCTGGGCCCGATCCTCGAGCACCTCTCGCTCTACCGTGAGACGACACCATGACGGCAACACTCATCACCGCACACACCGCAACACGTCCCCGGCGCCAGCCCGCGGCCGCCGAAGGTGCGCACGCAAGGCGCCGGGTCGCAGTCGATCTTCGACCCGGCGATCGTCAAGACGGCGACGCATCGACGCGTTCCGCAAGCTGAACCCGCGGACGATGATGCGCAACCCGGTGATGTTCATCGTCGAGGTCGGCTCGGTGCTGACCACGTTCCTGTTCATCCGCGACCTCGGCGACAGCGACGCGCAGGAGAACGTCTTCGCCGGTCTGGTGGCCGCGTGGCTGTGGTTCACCGTGCTGTTCGCCAACTTCGCCGAGGCGATGGCCGAGGGCCGCGGCAAGGCCCAGGCCGACACGCTGCGCAGGACGCGCGCCGACACGATCGGCCAACGTGCGTCGATGCCCGACGGATCGATCGAGCGAACGGCCGTCGTCGGCAGCTGCAGGTCGGCGACCTGCTGCGTCGTCGTCCGCCGGCGAGGTGATCCCGGGCGACGGCGAGTCGTCGAGGGCATCGCCACGGTCGACGAGTCGGCGATCACCGGCGAGTCGGCGCCGGTGATCCGCGAGTCGGGCGGCGACCGCTCGGCGGTCACCGGGCGGCACGCGGGTGCTGAGCGACGAGATCGTCGTGCAGCATCACCGCCAAGCCGGGCGAGACGTTCCTCGACCGGATGATCGCCCTGGTCGAGGGCGCCGACCGGCAGAAGACGCCGAACGAGATCGCCCTGACGATCCTGCTCGCCGGGCTGACGATCATCTTCCTGCTCGCCGTCGTCGACCCTGCAGCCGTTCGCCATCTACTCGGGCGCCGAGCAGAGCGTCATCGTGCTCGTCGCCCTGCTGGTGTGCCTGATCCCGACGACGATCGGCGGCCTGCTGTCGGCGATCGGCATCGCCGGCATGGACCGGCTCGTGCAGCGCAACGTGCTGGCGATGTCCGGGCCGCGCGGTCGAGGCGGCCGGCGACGTGCACCACGCTGCTGCTCGACAAGACCGGCACGATCACCTACGGGTCGCGCCAGGCGTCCGAGTTCATCCCGGTCACCGGCGTGACGCGAGGCGACCTCGCCGAGGGAGCCCTGGTGTCGTCGCTGGCCGACGAGACCCCGGAGGGTCGCTCGATCGTCGAGCTGGCCGTGCGCGACTTCGGCCTGACGATCGTCGAGGACCCCGACGCCGTGCTGGTGCCGTTCACCGCCCAGACCCGCATGTCGGGCATGGACATGACGCAGCGGCCGCGAAGGTCCGCAAGGGCGCCGCCGACTCGGTTCGTCGCTTCGTCGAGGCCGAGGGCGGCTCGTTCCCACTCGAGGTGCTGCCGATCGTCGAGCAGGTGTCGAAGCGACGGCGCCACCCCGCTCGTCGTCATCGACCGCTCGGCGGCCGCGGCGACCGTGGCGGGTCCTCGGCGTGATCCGGCTGAAGGACACCGTGAAGCCGGGCATGCGTGAGCGCTTCGACCAGCTGCGGGCGATGGGCATCCGCACCGTCATGATCACCGGCGACAACCCGCTGACCGCGGCAGCGATCGCCGACGAGGCCGGGCGTCGACGACTTCCTCGCCGAGGCCACGCCCGAGGACAAGATGGCCCTGATCAAGCGCGAGCAGGCCGGCGGCAACCTCGTGGCGATGACCGGTGACGGCACCAACGACGCGCCCGCGCTGGCCCAGGCCGACGTCGGGCGTGGCGATGAACACCGGCACCCAGGCGGCCAAGGAGGCCGGCAACATGGTCGACCTCGACAGCAACCCGACCAAGCTGATCGAGATCGTCGAGGTCGGCAAGCAGCTGCTGATCACCCGCGGCTCGCTGACCACCTTCTCGATCGCCAACGACGTCGCCAAGTACTTCGCCATCATCCCGGCGATGTTCTCGGGCGTCATTGCCCGCGCTCGACTCGCTCAACGTCATGCACCTCGGCAGCGCCCGCTCGGCGATCCTGTCGGCGGTCATCTTCAACGCCCTCATCATCGTGGCGCTGGTGCCGCTGGCCCTGCGGGGTGTCAAGTTCCGTCGCCGAAGTCGGCGGCCGATGTCCTGCGCCGCAACCTGCTGGTCTACGGGCTCGGCGGCATCGTCGCCCCGTTCATCGGCATCAAGCTCATCGACATCATCATCTCCGCCCTCGGCCTGAGCTGATCGAGACGAAGGACCACTCATGCGCGCACTGATCCGCCAACTGCGGCCCGCCCTGCTCGATGGTGATCGTCTTCACGTGCTCTGCGGGCGTCGCCTATCCACTCGTCGTCACCGCCGTCTCGGCCAGGTGGCCTTCCGCGACAAGGCCAACGGCTCGCTCATCGAGCGCGACGGCATGGTCGTCGGCAGCCAGCTGATCGGCCAGAGCTTCACCGCCCCGCAGTACTTCCACCCTCGGCCGTCGGCGGCGGGCGCCGGCTACGACGGCGCGGCCAGCTCGGGCTCGAACCTCGGCCCGACCAACCCCGACCTGCTCGCAGCGGTCGACGAGCGGGCCGTCGCCTACCGCGCCGAGAACGGCCTCGCCGACGATGCGCTGGTGCCGGTCGACGCAGTCACCGCGTCGGGCTCGGGCCTCGACCCGCACATCTCGGTCGCCAACGCCCGCATCCAGGCGACGCGTGTCGCCGCCGAGCGCGGCCTCGACGTCGACACCGTCCGCCGGATGATCGACGACCACACCGCTGGCCGCGCCTTCGGGGTGCTCGGCGAGCCGGCGGTCAACGTCGTCACCCTGAACCTGGCCCTCGACGACCTGACGGCGGCGCAGTAGCTGCGCCGGCGCGGGCGTTGGCCGCTGGCGGCCGTGGTCTGCCACCATGGATCGGCACGTCTCTCACCGACGACAACGGGGGCCGAACATGGCAGAGGAAACGAACGAGACGATCGACGCGCTCGCCTGGGAGCAGCGCACCTTCCCGCCCTCGGGCGCGTTCAAGAAGGACGCGCTCGTCGTCGACACGGCGATGTACGACGCCGCGGCGGCCGACGACGAGGGCTTCTGGGCGAGCCAGGCCCACGAGCTGCTCGACTGGTCGACCGACTGGCACACCATCCTCGAGTGGGAGCTCCCGTTCGCCAAGTGGTTCGTCGGCGGCCGGCTCAACGTGTCGCACAACTGCCTCGACCGCCACGTGACGGCCGGCCACGGCGACCGTGTGGCGATCCACTGGGAGGGGGAGCCCGGCGACACCCGCACGGTCACGTACGCCGAGCTGCACGCCGAGGTGCAGCGCTTCGCCAACGTGCTGAAGGGCCTCGGCGTCGCCAAGGGCGACCGCGTCAACATCTACCTGCCGATGGTGCCCGAGGCCGTGGTGGCGATGCTCGCCTGCGCCCGCATCGGGGCCCCGCACAGCGTCGTGTTCGGCGGCTTCTCGGCTCAGGCGCTCGCCGACCGCATCGTCGACGCCGAGGCCAAGGTGCTCATCACCGCCGACGGCGGCTACCGACGCGGCGAGGTGTTCCCGCTCAAGCCGGCCGCCGACGAGGCGGTCGCCGCATCCTCGACGATCGAGCACGTCGTCGTCGTGCGGCGCGGCGGCAACGACGTCGAGATGGTCGACGGGCGCGACCACTGGTACCACGACCTGGTCGCCGCCGCCGACGCCGACTGCCCGGCCGAGCCGATGGACGCCGAGGACCTGTTGTTCCTGCTGTACACGTCGGGCACGACGGGCAAGCCCAAGGGCATCATGCACACCACCGGCGGCTACCTCACCCACGTCGCCTACACCCACAAGTACGTCTTCGACATCCACCCCGACACCGACGTCTACTGGTGCACCGCCGACGTCGGCTGGGTGACCGGCCACAGCTACATCGTCTACGGGCCGCTCGCCAACGGCGCCACCACCGTGATGTACGAGGGCGTGCCCAACTTCCCGGGCAACGACCGCTTCTGGGCGATCGTCGAGAAGTACGGGGTCACGATGCTGTACACGGCGCCCACGGCGATCCGGACGTTCATGAAGTGGGGGGCCGCGGAGCCGGCCAAGCACGACCTGTCGAGCCTGCGGGTGATCGGCTCGGTCGGCGAGCCGATCAACCCCGAGGCGTGGATGTGGTACCGCGAGCACATCGGCGGGGGCACCTGTCCGGTGGTCGACACGTGGTGGCAGACCGAGACCGGCGGGATCATGATCAGCCCGTTGCCGGGGGCGACGGTCACCAAGCCGGGGTCGGCGACGTTCCCGCTGCCCGGCGTGTCGGCCGAGGTCGTCGACGAGGGCGGCGGGGTGGTGACCCGCGGTGGCGGGTACCTCACGCTCACCCGCCCGTGGCCGGGCATGCTGCGCGGCATCTGGGGCGACCCCGAGCGCTACCAGCAGACCTACTGGAGCCGCTACCCCGGCCGCTACTTCGCCGGCGACGGCGCCAAGCTCGACGACGACGGGTACCTGTGGCTGCTCGGCCGGGTCGACGACGTGATGAACGTGTCGGGGCACCGCATCTCGACCACCGAGGTCGAGTCGGCGCTGGTGTCGCACCCGGCGGTGGCCGAGGCCGCGGTCGTGGGCGCCACCGACGCCACCACCGGCCAGGCGATCGTCGCCTACGTGACGATGCGTGGCGGCGCCGACGTCGCCATCGGCGAGCTGCGCGACCACGTCGCCACCGAGATCGGGGCGATCGCCAAGCCCAAGACGATCTACTTCACCCCCGATCTGCCGAAGACCCGCAGCGGCAAGATCATGCGCCGCCTGCTGCGCGACATCGCCGAGGGGCGCAACCTCGGCGACACCACCACCCTGGCCGACTCGACCGTCGTGTCGGAGATCCAGCGCCGCGCCGCCGAGGCCCCGCCGGAGGACTGACCGCGGTGGGGACGCCGTAGAGTGCAGTTCGCCGCACCGATTCGGAGCGGCGTCTCGATGGAAGGGGACCACGCATGGCCAGCCTCGATGACATGGTGAGCCAACTGCCGATGGACCAGATCGCCCAGGCGCTCGGCGTCGACGAGGCGACAGCCGCGGCCGCCACGAAGAAGGCGATCCCGGCACTCGTGCAGGGGATGCAGGCGAACGCGACCGTCCGACCCGGCGAAGGCGGCGGCGTTGGCCAAGGCGATCGCCGCCCACGCCCAGCAGGCCGCCGCCGCCAGCGCGACCGCTGCCGCCGGAGCCGCCGCGTACCGGCGCGCGCGGATCGACATCTCCAATGTCGACACCGCCGACGGGGAGAAGATCGTCGGGCACGTCTTCGGCGACAACACCGAACAGGTCACCAACCAACTCGGTGGACTGGTCGGCGGCGACGGCGGCGCCGACCTGTTCAAGAAGTTGCTGCCGATGCTCGCCCCGCTCGTCATGGGCTTCCTCGCCAAGAACCTCGGCGGCGGCAGTGGTGGTGGCGGCAGCGAGCAGCGCAGTGGTGGCGGTGGCGGCGGTCTCGGTGGGCTGCTCAGCAAGATCACGTCGATGTTCGGCGGCGGCTCGAAGTCGGCGACCGGCTCGACCACCGCGGCGAGCGGGTCGGGCGACCTCGGTGGCCTGCTCGGTGGCCTGCTCGGCGGCGCCGGCGGCGACATCGGCGATGCGCTCGGTGGCCTGCTCGGCGGCGGGAGCAAGTAGCGCCCGTCTCCGACGGCGATCCGGGCGCGCACCTCGATGTGGGGGTGTCGTGGCCGATCCGTGGGTCGAGCGACGGGTCCGCCGGCGACGTCACGCTGTTGGCCCTGAAGTGGACGGTCATCGGCCCGTAGCGACGGGCTCGGCCGCTACTGCCGCCATCTGGTCACTCTGCGCTCGAGCCCGATCTGGTCACCCAGTTCTCGATATCGAGAACTGGGTGACCAGATCGGCCGGGTCTCGCGTGATCGCTAGACGGGGAAGAGGGCGCGGTTCAGCAGCATGTCGGTGGCCGTGGGGTAGTGGCCGGGGCCGTCCACGACCACCCGGACCACCGGCCCCACCGCTTCGACCGTCGCGCCGGGCAGCAGCTCGGAGAGCGGGCGGCCGCTCACCGAATCGGTGCCGTCGGCCAGCCACGCCGCCATCGCTTCGGCGTTGGCGGCCGCCGACGCGTCGTCGGAGTGGGTGACCTCGATCTCGGTGCGGGGGCTGCCGTCGGGGTCGACCACCTCGACCACGAGGATGCTGGCGTAGGGCACCAGCTGGGGAAGCGCGGCGAGCAGTTGCTCGATCGTGTCGGCCGACGCGTCGAGCGGCGGCATGAACAGGGTCGTCCCCGGGATGCCGATCGCCTGCAGCACGGCGCCACCCGCATCGTCGAGCATCGCCGCGGCCGCGGCGAACGGACCGGTGTCGAGCACGCTCGGCGCGCTGTCGTCGGCCGCCGCCAGCGCCGCCTGCATGTCGTCGGCGGTGAGTGTCTGCACGACCGTGGCCTGGTCGGTACCGCCGACGGCGAGGTGGCCGGACTGGCCCAGCGGGCGCAACGGCGAGCGCCGATCGACGTGCACCTCGGTGTCGTCGTCGCCCCACGAGTAGAACGTGCCGTCGGCACCGTCGACCTCGGTCAGCTCGGCGGACCACACCGGGTCGGTGGTGAGCGCAGTGCGAACGGCGTCGGGCGTGACCGTCGTGTCGGCCACGACGACTCGCCGCGGTGGCGCGAGCACGGACGCCTCGCGCTCGATGTCGAGCGTGGTGAAACCGATCTCCTCGCGACTGCGGTCCAGATCGAGGTCGGGGGCGAACAGCACCGGCGGCTGGGAGTAGGTGGCCACCTCGAAGGTGCGACCGATCGCGTCGAGGCGCTCGGCGGTGTCGCGGTCCGACCCCCAGACGCTCCCACCCGAGGGCGCGGTCGGTGTAGTACAGCACCGCGCCGTCGGCGGACAGCATCGTCGCCGGCAGGTCGGCCAGTGCCGCGGCGAACGCCGTACCGCCCCCACCAGCCGGTGTCGGCATCGGGGCCGTCGCCGACGCCGCGCCCGCTGTCGCAGCAATGACCACCACCATGGCCGCGAGCGCCGGCGTGAGTCGCCGAGCGACGCGGTGTCGCGTCGATCGGGCCATCAGTCGCGGAAGTTCTGGAACTGCACCGGGATGCCGAGATCCTCCGCCTTGATCAGTGCGATCACCGCCTGCAGGTCGTCGCGCTTCTTGCCGTTCACCCGCACCGTGTCCCCCTGGGTCTGGCTCGACACACCCTTGGGACCCTTGTCCTTGATCAGTCGGTTGATCTCGCGAGCCTTGTCCGACGAGATCCCCACCTGCAGGGTCGCCACCTGGCGCACCGTGTTCTGCGTCGCCTCCTGCACGTCGCCGTAGTCGAGGCCCTTCAGCGACACGCCGCGCTTCACGAGCTTCTCCTCGAGCACCTGACGCAACGCCCGGAGGCGGTCCTCGCTCACGCTCCGCAGGGTGAAGCTGAGCTCGTTCTGCTCGATGGAGGAGTTGGTGTTCTTGAAGTCGAAGCGGGTGCCGATCTCACGCTGGGCCTGGTCGACGGCGTTGCGCACCTCTTGACTGTCGACCTCGGACACGACATCGAAGCTGGCCATTCCCCGACAGTACCCGCCGCTGCGATTGGCGCACCCGGCCGGTACGATCGTCGCCCGCTCCCGCGTGCGGGGGCGGATGGGTCGGTGCCCGAGCGGCCAAAGGGAGCAGACTGTAAATCTGCCGGCATTGCCTACGGAGGTTCAAATCCTTCCCGGCCCACCAAGGTGGCGCGGCGCGGCGCGGTGACGCCGAGCCGCCGGCGCACCTGAGCGTCGACGGCGCAGCGACCGAGATGGTCCGCGGTCGCTTGGGCCGCCGTGCCTACGATCCCGACCGATGCCCGGCGCGCCGACTCCGGCCACCGTGACCACCGCGCCATTGGCGCGTCGGCGTTCCGGTGGCCTGCTGCTGTTCGCGTCGGGCTCCCACGAGCCGCTGGCCCGGCGTCCCACCGACATCGCGCTGGCGATCGTCACCTCCTTCGTCATCGTCCTGGTGGGCGTGCTGCACTCGGTGGCGAGCGACGTCGGCGCTGCCGCCACGGCGCTGGCCGAATCGTTGCCGGACTTCTTCGATCCGCTGTGGTCGGCCTTCGTCTGGACGGCGCTCGGGTGGGCGCTGGCGCTGGTCGTGGTCGCCGCGGCGCGTCACCGCATGATGCTGCTCGCCTCGATGGCGGCCGGGATCGCCCTCGGCGGGCTCGCCGCGCTCGGCCTGCACGTGCTCATCACCGGCGGCTCCTGGGGCTCGGCCTGGCGGTTCATGGGCCTCGACGGTCCGCCCTCGTTCCCGCCGGGCGCCATCACCATCGCCAGCGCGGCGATCGCCGTGGCGTCGCCGTACCTCACCCGCCCGTTCCGGCACCTCGGCCGGTGGCTCATCGGCGCCGCGGTCGTCGGCTCGATGCTGCTCGGCGCGCTGGCGATCGGCGGGGCGATCGCCACGGCCGCGGTCGGCCTGCTGGCGGCGGCGATCGTGCACCTCGTCGTCGGCTCGCCCGGTGGCCGCCCTACGAACTCCCGCATCGAACGGGCACTGGGCGAGCTCGGCGTCGATGCCCGCGAGCTCCAGGCGGTGCCGATGCACCGCTCGGGCGTCATGTTGTTCACCGCCACCGACGATGTCGGGCCGCTGGCGGTCAAGGTCTACGGACGCGATGCCTGGGATGCCCAGCTGCTCGCCACCTTGTGGCGGCTGTTGTGGTACCGCGGCGCGCAACGGACGGCGCGGCTGAGCCGACTCCAGCTCGTCGAGCACGAGGGGTTCATCACCTTGTTCACCGAGCGGGCCGGGGTGCGAGCCCCGCGGCTCGTCGTCGCCGGGAGCGCCGGCAACGGCGACGCCCTGCTGGTCGTGCGACCCGATGGTCAGCCGGTCGCGCCGGGAACGATCGACCTGCCCGACACGGCCATCGAGGGTCTCTGGGAGGAGTTGCGCCAGCTCGGCGCCGCTGGCATCACCCACTCCGACATCGACTTCGATCGCATCGTGCGCCGACCCGACGGCACGGTCGGCTTCGGCGACTTCGCCACGGCCGAGGTGGCCGCCACCGACGCCGAGCTCGACGCGCGACCGCGCCCAGCTCCTCGCTCTGACCATCGCCATGCTCGACGACGCCCGGGCGGTGAGATCGCTCGCCGCATGCTCGGCGACGACGCCCTCGCCGCCACCGTGCCGTACCTCCAGGAGGCGGCCCTGCCCCGCGGGATCCGCAACGTGCTCGAGGACCAGCACGTCGACCTCGACGACGTGCGCGACTCGCTGAGCAGCACGCTCGGCGTCGAGCAGCAGCCACTGGTCAAGCTGCGGCGCGTCTCGCTCGGCTCGGTGTTCAACCTCGCCCTGCTCGCTATCGCGGCGTACACGATGATCGCGCTCGTCGGCGGCGTGGACCTCAACACGTTCATCGAGGAGGTGCAAGATGCCAGCTGGCCGTGGCTGCTGTGGGGGCTGATCATCGCCCAGCTGGCGCGGTTGCCCAGCGCGGTGAGCACCATCGGCGCGGTGCGCCGGCCGGTACCGCTCGGGCCGCTCGTGCTGCTGCAGTTCGCGATCTGCTACATCAACTTGGCCATCCCGGCCTCCGCGGCCCGCGTCGCGGTCAACGTGCGCTTCCTGCAGCGCTTCGGCATCCCGGCCGCGGCGGCGATGTCGGCCGGCGCGATCGACTCGGTGTCGGGGTTCATCGTCCAGATCGTCTTGTTCCTCCTCGTGTTCGGGGCGTCCGGCGTCACGCTGTCCTTCTCCACCGACCTGTCCGACAGCGTCGGGTTCCTCACCCTCATCGTCATCGGGATCGTCGTCGTCCTGGTCGTCGCCGGGATCGTGCTGGCGCTCAAGCCCAACTGGCGGGCGGCGGTCGCTGCGCGTGGTGCACCACGTGCTCGATTCGCTGCGGGTGCTGCGCAGCCCGGTGAAGCTGGCCCAGCTGTTCCTCGGCAACCTGGCGTCACAGCTGCTGTTCGCCGCCGCCTTCGGCGCGTGCGTCCACGCCTTCGGCCAGCAGGCGTCGTTCGCCGATCTGATCCTGATCAACACGGCGGTGTCGTTGTTCGCCGGGCTGCTGCCCATCCCGGGCGGCATCGGGGTGTCGGAGGCCGGGCTGACGCTCGGCTTGACCGCGATCGGTATCGACAACGAGACGGCGTTCGCCATCGCCCTCGCCTACCGGGTCGCCAGCTTCTACCTGCCGCCGGTCTGGGGGTTCGTGTGCTACCAGCGCCTCGTCAAGCGTCGCTACCTGTAGGGCGGGTGGCGGCCGGACCGGCTACAGCACGACCAGCATCGCCGTCACCTGCAGCAGCACGACCCCGGCGGTGATCGCGGCGATCGTGCGTGGCGTGCCGTCGGCCGACGCGCTCGGGCGGAGCAGTCGGCGCTGGCGCAGCCCGCCGGCAACGCAGATCACGAGCACCGCCGCCACGGCGATGACCACGGCGAGGGCGTGGCGGCCTCCGGTGTGGGCGTCGTGAGCGACGAGCAAGGCCGCGACTACGGCGACGAGCTGGGTGCGGCCGTAGGCCAGGAACGTGCGCTCGGCCTGCAGGCCCCGGTCGCCCGATCCCGACGCCACGCCCCCGGTCACGCCGTCGCCATGAGGACGAACGCCACGATCGCCACGATGGCGACGCCGGCGGCGGCCAGGGGCACCAACGGCGACGGCGGCAACGGCGCACCGCGTCGCATCGCCTGCTGCACGGCCCGCCACCGGAGGTAGCCGCCGGTCGACAGCACGATGCTCGCGCCGATCGCCAGCAGGGCGAGCGCCGTGCGCCCTCCGCCGCCGATCGGTTCGATCAGCTGGCGAACGGCGACCCCACCGGCCAGCAGCCCGAGCGACGTGCGGATCCAGGCGAGGAAGGTGCGCTCGTTGGCCAGCGTGAAGCGGTAGTCGGGCTCGACCCCGTCGGCGCGGCCGGACCCACCGCCGTCGCTCGCACCGCTGCGTCCATGCCCTTGGCAACGTAGCCGTGGATGACGGCCGACGGAGCGTCCGTCGATGGGGCGAGCGGCGAAGGTGTGAGCCCAGCGTGCGGACATCCGTACGCCTGGCTCACCGTTCGCGGTCGTCAACGCTCCGCGTCTCACCGGGCGACGGCCTAACCTACGTCGGTGCTCATCCTTGCAATCATCTCGTTCGGCATGATCATCGGCGCTATCGCGCAGTGGATCCTCGGCCAGACCAAGCGCGGCGGCGGTGTCGACTGGGCGATGGCGCTCATCGCCGGCCTGGTCGGCTCGTTCGTCGGCGGCCTGCTGTTCAGCCTGATCGCCGGCGACGGTCTGGCGTTCCGCCCGAGCGGCATCATCGGCTCGCTGGTCGGGGCGCTGGCTGGTGACCTTCGGCTGGAGCTGGTGGCGCCGGCGCGAAGCCGCCCACTGATCGCGTCCACGCGCCTCTCGCGCGGCGACCTGACCACGCCGGCATCATCCCCGCCCGGAGATGCCGACGTGACGTACTGTTGAACCGTGATCCGAATCATGATCAATCTGGGCTTGTCGTTGCTCGGCAACGCCTTCGGGTTGCTCGTCGCCAACTGGGTCCTCGACGACATGAGCATGACCTGGGAGGCGTGGCTGATCGCCGTGCTGATCTTCACCGGCGGCGATGATCATCCTCCAGCCGCTGGTGTTGAAGATGAGCCTGCGCTACGGCACCGCGCTCGGGGGAGCTCGGCGCTCATCTCGACGTTCTTCGCCCTGCTGATCACCGCGCTGATCACCAACGACCTGAACATCGACGGGGCGACCACCTGGCTGCTCGCCACGGTGATCGTGTGGCTGGTGTCGATGGTCGGCGGCCTGTTCCTGCCGTGGATCCTGCTGCGACACTCGAAGTACGCGCGCAACCCGACGAGGGCGATGTCCAACGAGGTGAGCGCCCAGACCAAGACCTGGTCCTGAGGCCAGTCGCCACCGGGCGGCACACGTGAGGATGGTCGCCGCCGACCTCGGCGGCGTGCTCGTCGCGTGCGCGGTCGGGGTCGCCATCGCGGCCGTCGTCGGCCTGCTGCTCACCTACGGGCTGCGCTGGCTCAGTCGGCGGATCAACTTCGACCTCCGCCTGCAGGCGACGTGGCGGTCGCCGGTGGTGCTGCTCGCCGTGGTCATCGCCCTGCGCTGGGTGCTGTACCGGTCCCAGGACGAGCAGGAGTGGGCGGCGCCGGTCACCGACCTGCTCGACATGGCGATCATCGGCATCATCGGCTGGATCGTGCTGCTGATCGTCCGGGCGATCGAGTCGACGGCGCTGATCCGGATCCGCAACCAGGATCCCGACAGCCGCGGCTCGCGCCACCTGCAAACCAAGATCACGCTGGTCCAACGCGTCGTCGAGCGCGATGGTCATCACCATCACCGTCGGCGCGGCGTTGTGGACGATCCCGGCGATGAAGGAGCTCGGCGCCGCCATCCTCGCCTCGGCCGGCGTCATCGGCATCGTCGCCGGTCTCGCCGCCCAATCGACGCTCGGCAACCTCTTCGCCGGCCTGCAGATCGCCTTCACCGACGCCATCCGCATCGACGACATCGTCGACATCGGGGACCAGTGGGGGCGGATCGACGAGATCACGCTCTCGTACGTCGTGGTGAGGGTGTGGGACGGAACGTCGTTGATCCTGCCGTGCACCTACTTCACGACCACCGGCTTCCGCAACCGCACCCACGACCAGCTCGCCACCAGCGGCACGATCGAGATCGCCGTCACGTGGCAGGTGCCGATCGAGGCGCTGCGCACCGAGCTGGCGCGGGTCCTGGCGCAGTCGCCGGACTGGGACGGCGACGTCGGCAGCATCAGCGTCACCGACGCCTCGACCCCCGTGCTGCAGGTCGTCGCCGTGGTGTCCGCATCGGGCAACGACCAGCTCGGCCAGCTGCGCACCGAGGTGCGCGAGGCGCTGATCGACTTCATCCGGCGCGAGCACCCCGAGGCGGTGCCGGCCGCACTCCCGGCGCCGTCACCGCCCGCTGGCTGAGCGACCACGGCGAGCATCCTCGGGAGCGGGCAGGGGCCGTGCTAGCGTGCATTCGTCCTGGTCACAGCCGCTCAGGGCGTGAGCCAGCAGCACCTGCCGGACAGGGAGGCACGTCGACATGAACATGCAACCCGTGAACGCCGACAAGCCGCCGAGCAGCGGGTTCACCGTCGGTGGCGTCACGATCCCGCCGCGCGTCGCCGGCGGTGGGATCATCGCCATCCTCGCCCTCATCTTCATCCTCCAGAACCGCAACGACAAGACGGTCAACTTCCTCTGGCTCGACCTCAACCGCCCCGCTGTGGATGTGGTTCCTCGATCCTCTTCGTGGCCGGGGGCGTCGTCGGGTGGATCGCCTCGCGCAACCGCATCCGGCGCAAGGCGCTGGCGAAGGAGCAGGCCGCCGCCGGTTGACGACCGCCCGGACGCGCGCCTCAGAGCAGGCGCTGCATCACCGCCACGTCCAGCCAGCGGTTGAACTTGCGTCCGACCTGGCGCTCGATGCCGACGAGCTCGAAACCGCACTTGACGTGCAGGGCGCGCGACGCGGTGCCCGACGCCTCGATGCGGGCGATGACCGAGTGGAAGCCGGAGGCGGTGGCGATCTCGACGAGGTTGGACAGCAGCAGCGTGCCCACGCCGCCGCCCGTCATCGCCCGGTCGACGTACACCGAGTCCTCGACCGTCGTGGAGTAGGCCGCCCGGTCCTTGTACGGCGACAGCGAGGCGAACCCGACCACCGCTTCGGGGGCCGGGCCGGCGACGGCGGCGATCGCCGAGAAGGCGCCCGACCGGGCCGTGATCCAACGCTCCTGGTCGACCAGCGTGCGGGGGACGAGGTCGAACGTGCTCGTGGCGGAGGTGACCTCGCGGTTGTAGATGGCGCGGATCGCCTCGGCGTCGGCGACGGTTGCCGGCCGGATCGTGATCGTGGGCTCGACAGTCACCGGTGCACCATCTCGTTCGTGCGAGCGACGAGGCGCCAGCCGAGGAGCGCCCAGCAGCCGCCTGCGTGGCCGGGGAACGCAATGACGGCCATCGGCGGGCGACAGTAGCGGCGCTGGCCGTGCGCTGCCCACGCCGTTCACGCGGCGAACATCGACCGGCCCGGGCTGTGGACGGCCGCAGGCGGCCGCTATGCTGGCACGCTGGTTCGTGGCCGGACCGACGCGTCTCGCCACGATCCGCAGCGCCCTCTTAGCTCAGTCGGCAGAGCACAGCCATGGTAAGGCGTGGGTCGTGGGTTCGATTCCCACAGAGGGCTCGACCAGACGGTCCGCCAAGCCCTCGCCCGGCGACGACGACAAAGCCCTGGCGGCGTAGCTCAGTTGGTCAGAGCATCCGGCTCATAATCGGAAGGTCATCGGTTCGATCCCGATCGCCGCTACCAATCACACCACCATTCATCAACTCTCAGAGAGGCATCGACAAGCACCATGAGCAAGGCGAAGTTTGAGCGGACGAAGCCGCATGTGAATATTGGCACGATGGGTCATATTGATCATGGGAAGACGACGTTGACGGCTGCGATTTCGAAGACGTTGGCGGGGAAGGGGTTGGCGAAGTACACGCCGTTTGATCAGATTGATAAGGCGCCGGAGGAGAAGGCGCGTGGGATTACGATCTCGATTGCTCATATCGAGTATGAGACGGCGAATCGGCATTATGCGCATGTGGATATGCCGGGTCATGCGGATTACATCAAGAACATGATCACGGGTGCGGCGCAGGTGGATGGGGCGATTTTGGTGGTGGCGGCGACGGATGGTCCGATGCCGCAGACTCGTGAGCATGTGTTGTTGGCTCGTCAGGTGGGTGTGCCGTACATCGTGGTGGCGTTGAACAAGGCTGACGTGGTCGATGACGAGGAGTTGTTGGAGTTGGTCGAGCTCGAGGTTCGTGAGTTGTTGAACGAGTACGAGTTTCCTGGTGATGATGCTCCGGTGGTGCGGGTGTCGGCGTTGAAGGCGTTGGAGGGTGATGAGGCGTGGCAGGACAAGATCATGGAGTTGATGGATGCGTGTGATGCGTTCATCCCGGAGCCGGTGCGGGAGTTGGATAAGCCGTTCTTGATGCCGATTGAGGATGTGTTCACGATCACGGGTCGTGGCACGGTGGTGACGGGCAAGGTGGAGCAGGGCGGGTGCATACGGGTGACGATTTGGAGATCGTTGGGTTGCGGACGACGCAGAAGACGGTGTGTACGGGTGTGGAGATGTTCCGCAAGATCTTGGATCAGGGTCAGGCGGGTGACAACATCGGTGCGTTGTTGCGTGGGACGAAGAAGGAAGATGTGGAGCGTGGGTCAGGTGTTGTGCAAGCCGGGTACGATTACGCCGCACACGAATTTCGAGGGTCAGGTGTATGTGTTGTACGCGGCGGAGGGTGGCCGTCATAAGCCGTTCTTCAACAATTATCGGCCGCAGTTCTTCTTCCGGACGACGGATGTGACCGGGCACGATCCAGTTGCCGGAGGGTACGGAGATGGTGATGCCGGGTGACAACGTGGCGATCACGGTCGAGTTGGGTAAGCCGATCGCGATGGACGAGGGCCTGCGGTTCGCCATCCGTGAAGGTGGCCGCACCGTAGGCGCCGGCCGCGTCACCAAGATCACCAAGTAAGCGATCACGCAGGATCCGCACCGGAGATCAGGACAAGGAGCCGGGCCAATGCCCAGAAACGACAAGCGGGTGAAGATCACCCTCGAGTGCACCGAGTGCAAGCGCCGCAACTACATCACGATGAAGTCCAAGGTCAACGACCGCGAGCGCCTCGAGATGAAGAAGTACTGCTCCCACGACCGTCGGCACACGACGCACAAAGAGACCCGCTGACACTCACCAGCGGCGCCGCGGGCCCAAGCCGCGGATCCGATGGGTGGCTGGTAGCGTTACCCGTCGCCCGCCGAGGGCAGTAGCTCAGCTGGTAGAGCATCGGTCTCCAAAACCGACGGTCGGGGGTTCGAGTCCCTCCTGCCCTGCCCACATCACCGAACGGGAGCAACCAGATGTCACTCGATGACCTCAACCGAGAGCAGAAGCGTTCGCTGAAGAAGATGGGCGCGCTCGACGAGCAGGGCACGCCCACGCGCGCCCAGCGCCGCGGCCGGCAGACGCAAGCGCCCGGATCGACGCCGGCGCAGTACATCCGTGAAGTCCGCGACGAGATGCGCAAGGTTGCCTGGCCGAAATGGCCGGAGGTGCGTCCGCTTCTCGATCGATCGTGCTCATCACGGTCTCATCTACACGGCGCTCATCTTCGGCCTCGACTTCGCTGTTCGGCGTGCTGTCGGCTGGCTGTACGGTACAACTGATCATGAACGACGACCTGCTCACCGACACCGATCCAGAAGCCACTCCGCTCGACGAGCGCAGCGTGTGGTCGAGCCACCATCGACGCGCCGGCAGACGAGCGTCGACGGCGACGGCGACGGCCGACGTGGCGAGCCGACGACGTCGCCATCGTCTTCGACCTGTCACCGCCGAGCGTCTCGACGCCGAGGGCGTCGACGCCGAGGAGCTCGCCGAAGAGGTGGCCGAGGAGCTCGTCGACGACCCGTGGACGCGTCCCGGGCCAGTGGTACGTCGTGCACACCCAGTCCGGGCTACGAGAAGAAGGTCACCGCCAACCTGCACGCTCGCATCCAGAGCATGAACATGGAGGACAAGATCTTCGAGGTCGTCATCCCGATGGAGGAAGTCGACGAGTTCAAGAACGGTCGCAAGCAGACCGTGCAGAAGAAGGTCTTCCCCGGCTACCTGCTGGTGCGCTGCCGTGATGGACGACAACAGCTGGTACTGCATCCGCAACACGCCCGGTGTCACCGGGTTCGTCGGCCAGAACCGCAGGGCCAGAAGCCCACGCCGCTGTCGCGCCGCGAGGTGCAGACGTTCCTGCCGCCAAGGGCGACGGCACCGGCGGCTGCCGAGCCGCAAGAAGCCCAAGCTCGACTACGAGGTCGGCGAGAGCGTGCGCGTGAAGGAAGGCCCGTTCGCCGACTTCGCCGGCACGATCGCCGAGATCAACGCCGACCACATGAAGCTCAAGGTGCTGGTCAACATCTTCGGTCGCGAGACCTTGGTGGAGATGGACTTCAGCCAGGTCTCCAAGCTGTAACCGCAGCAGACGTTCGAACACACCCAAGAATTAGCAGAAAGCAGTCATGGCAAAGAAGAAGGTCGCGGCGATCGTCAAGATCCAGATCCCGGCGGGCAAGGCCACGCCCGGCACCGCCCGTGGGCACGGCGCTCGGGCCGCACGGCGTCGCCATCATGGACTTCGTCAAGCAGTACAACGCGGCCACCGAGTCGCAGGTCGGCACGATCATCCCGGTCGAGATCACCATCTTCGAGGACCGCACGTTCACGTTCATGCTGAAGACGCCGCCGGCCCCGGTGCTGCTGCGCCAGAAGGCCGGCCTCGCCAAGGGCTCGAAGGAGCCGGGCAAGACCGTCGTCGGCACCGTCACCGAGGCCGACATCGAAGAGGTCGCCAAGATCAAGATGCCCGACCTCAACGCCTACGACCTGGAAGCCGCCAAGCAGCAGATCCGTGGCACCGCCCGTTCGATGGGCCTCAAGGTCGTCGCTGAGCGGCACGTCATCCACCACTACCAACCAGACCACACGATCCGTCTCGACCGGGACGCACCTCGCCCGGCGGCGCTCGACCACGAGGGAGACAGACCATGTCAGGCAAGAAGTTCGTCAGATTCGGTCAAGCCGTTCGATCGCGACCGCTTTCACCCCCACCGAAGCGCGTCGACGCTGGCCAAGGCACGCCGTCCAAGGCGAAGTTCGACGAGGTCGATCGACGTCGCCGTGCGCCTCGGCGTCGATCCGCGCAAGGCCGACCAGATGGTCCGCGGCACCGTCGCCCTGCCGGCGGGCACCGGCAAGGACGTCCGCGTCGCCGTGTTCGCCGCTGGCGAGGCCGCCGTCGAGGCCCGCGAGGCCGGTGCCGACCTCGTCGGGGCCGACGACCTCGCCGCCCAGATCGAGGAGGGCAAGTTCGACTTCGACGTGGCGATCGCCACGCCGGACATGATGCCCCTCGTCGGCCGTCTCGGTCGGGCCCTCGGACCGCGTGGTCTGATGCCCAACCCCAAGACCGGCACCGTCACCACCGACGTCGGCCGCGCCGTGCCGAGTTCAAGGGCGGCAAGGTCGAGTACCGCACCGACCGCTACGGCAACATCCACGTCCCGCTGGGCAAGGCGAGCTTCGAGCCCGCCGCCCTCGAGGCCAACTTCCGCGCCGTGATCGACGAGCTCAACGGGCCAAGCCGGCGGCCGCCAAGGGCCGC
Organism: Ilumatobacteraceae bacterium; assembly: GCA_963719295.1. Taxonomy (GTDB): domain Bacteria; phylum Actinomycetota; class Acidimicrobiia; order Acidimicrobiales; family Ilumatobacteraceae; genus Desertimonas. Next base: position 152,757 of record CAVRBV010000010.1, on the reverse strand, counting down.
TACATGCGCAAGATCACCGTGTCGTCGACGATGGGCCCCGGCGTCCACGTCGACACCGCCCGCCTGCGCCCCGAAATCACTGCGATATAGCGTTCTCCGGCCACGCTATGAACCGCCTGCGCTGCGTGTAGACGCTCCTCGGCTGGCGCCTCGTCGCTCGCACGCTCGGCGGATCACGCCGGTAGCGTTCAAGCCTTCACAAACGAACCGGTCGCTCGCCGCAGACCGCTGGTCCGCCTTCGTCCGACGAGGGTGGGTAATGGAGTCCGCTCCGCCAGCCGAGGTGCACGCCCCTCGATGACGCTCGACGCGTCGTCGTGGTGCTCGCTCCCCAGCGGGCCACCACGACCACATCGAGAGGAGGTGTGCACATGAACAAACCTGTGATGGAGAACCCGCGGCCCGAGAAGGTCGCCACGGTCGGCGAGATCCTCGCCAAGTTGAACGCCGCTCCGGCGGTCTTCGTGAGCGAGTACCGCGGCATGTCGGTCACCGCCCTGGCCGCCCTGCGCGGCACGCTGCGCGACGTCGGCGCCGAGCACAAGGTGTACAAGAACACCCTGGCCAAGCTCGCCGTCCGCCAGGCCGGCCTCGACGCCCTCGACGACCTGCTCGTCGGGCCGACGTCGCTGACCTTCGCCGGCACCGACACCGTCGGCGCGGCGAAGGCGCTGAACGCGGTCGCCCGGACCAATCCGCTGCTCGTGCTCAAGGGCGGAAGCCTCGGCGCGACCCGGCTCAGCGTCGACGACGTCAAGGCGCTCGCCGACCTGCCGTCGCCGCGAGGAGCTGCTGGCGATGTTCGCCGGTGCGCTGCAGGCGCCGCTGGTGAAGACCGCCGGCCTGCTCCAGGCGCTGCCGCGCAACTTCGCCTACGGCCTCTACGCCCTCATCGACCTCCGCGACGCCGCCTGAGCGACGTCCCGACCACACCAACACCCCCACACCACACGTTCTAGGAGAACACCACCATGGCTACCCAGGAAGAGATCCTCGACTCGATCTCGGCCATCACCGTGCTCGAGCTCAAGGAACTGCTCGATGCCTTCGAAGAGCACTTCGGCGTCACCGCCGCCGCTCCCGTCGCAATGGCCGCCGCCCCCGCGGGCGGCGGTGCCGCCGCCCCCGAGGTGGAGGAGCAGGACGAGTTCGACGTCATGCTCACCGCCGCCGGCGCCCAGAAGATCCAGGTCATCAAGGTCGTGCGCGAGCTGACCAGCCTGGGCCTCAAGGAGGCCAAGGACCTCGTCGACGGCGCCCCCAAGGCCGTCCTCGAGAAGGTCACCAAGGAGGCCGCCGAGGCCGCCAAGGCGAAGATCGAAGACGCCGGCGGCTCCGTCGAGCTCAAGTAATCGCGTACCGACGCGTCGGGTCTGGCCGCTCGCGGAGCACGTTTTGGTGCTCCTGAAGGGTGCGGACCCGAGCCGTGCGTCGGGTTCGACCGATGACGGGGAAGTGCCGACGAATCGGGCTCACTTCGGTCTTCACGGTCGGCACGATCTCGCGGCGCCGGCCGCCGGTCCTTGACTTCCCGGGGCCGGATGTTTACCCTCTGCCAAACCAGGAGTGACCTGGAGTCCCTGCCCGGGCGACTGCGTCCGGAGGCGGGTTGATGTTGTGCGCTCCGAGACGCTAGGCTCATCAGTTGCCGTGCGTCGCCCGTCCTCCCACGCCGTTCGAGTGCTGGTTCGACGCGCCTCCGCACCGGCGTCCTCCTCCGACCCCCACAAGGGAGTGTGATTCGTGGCTACTGCCTCGACGTCCCGTGAGCGCTACTCGTTCGCCAACCTGGTCGAACCGCTGGAGCTGCCCGACCTGATCGCCGTCCAGCGCTCGAGCTTCGAGTGGTTCCTCAACGAAGGGCTGGCGAACACCTTCCGCGACATCAGCCCGATCAAGGACTTCTCCGAGGCGCTGCAGCTCGAGCTCGAGTTCGACCCCTTCGACGAGGACCTGCGCCCGCCGCCCAAGTTCTCGGTGGAGGAGTGCAAGGAGAAGGACATGACCTACTCCGCGCCGGTCTTCGTCCGCGCCCGCTTCATGAACCGCAACACCGGCGAGATCAAAGAGCAGACGGTGTTCATGGGCGACTTCCCGATCATGACGGAGAAGGGCACCTTCATCGTCAACGGCACCGAGCGCGTCGTCGTGAGCCAGCTCGTGCGCAGCCCCGGCGTCATCTTCGAGCCCGGCGAGCGCTACCGCCTGCGCAACCTGACCAAGCACCAGCTGGTCAAGGGCACGATCCACCCCTACCGCGGCGAGTGGATGGAGTTCGACGTCGAGCAGAAGCCGGGCAAGGACGTCACCGCCGGCACCCGCGTCGCCCGCAAGCGCCGCCTCGGCATCTTCACGCTGCTGCGCGCCCTCGGCTACGACGAGGAGAACGCCCCTGGCTTCCTCGAGCGCTTCGTCGCCCACTTCGACTTCCTGCAGGGCCAGTGGGACAAGGAGCGCGACATCGCGCCCACCCAGGACGAGGCCCTGGTCGAGATCTACAAGCGGGCCCGCCCCGGCGAGCCGCCGACCACCGAGTCGGCCCGGGCGTACTTCCGCAACGCCTTCTTCGAGAGCCGCCGCTACGACCTCTCCCGGGTGGGGCGCTACAAGCTCAACCGCAAGCTCGGCTCCGAGGTCGCCCGCTTGGGTGAGCTCTTCGGACTGTCCGACGACCAACTCGACCTGCCCGACGAGAACCAGAACGTGCTCAGCCGCTGCGAGGTGCTGGCGTCGATCACCTACATGCTCCACCTCGTCAAGCAGGAGCCCGGCTATCGGCTCGACGATCAGGACCACTTCGCCAACCGCCGCATCCGCTCGGTCGGCGAGCTGATCCAGAACCAGGTGCGCATCGGCCTGTCGCGCATGGAGCGCGTCGTCCGCGAGCGCATGACCACCCAGGACGTCGAGGCGATCACCCCGCAGACGCTGATCAACATCCGCCCCGTGGTGGCGGCGATCAAGGAGTTCTTCGGTACGTCGCAGCTCTCGCAGTTCATGGACCAGGTCAACCCGCTGTCGGGCCTGACCCACCGTCGCCGCCTCTCGGCGCTCGGCCCGGGCGGACTCTCCCGCGAGCGTGCCGGCTTCGAGGTCCGCGACGTGCACTTCAGCCACTACGGCCGGATGTGCCCGATCGAGACGCCGGAGGGTCCGAACATCGGCCTCATCGGCGGGCTCTCGACGTTCGCCCGCGTCAACGAGTTCGGCTTCATCGAGAGCCCGTACCGCAAGGTCGTCGACGGTCGCGTCACCGAGGACATCGTCTACATGGCCGCCGACGAGGAGGAGAACTACGTCGTCGCCCAGGCGAACACGCCGCTCAACCCCGACGGCACCTTCGTCGGCGACCGCGTGCTCGTGCGCCGGTCGCCCCAGGCCGCGAACCTCGAGGACCTGAAGCGGATGCTCGAAGCCGAGAGCTTCTTCGGTGCCACCACCGACATCGCCTACGTGCCGCCGGCCGAGGTCGACTACATGGACGTGTCGCCGAAGCAGATCGTCTCGGTCGGCACGGCGCTCATCCCGTTCCTCGAGCACGACGACGCCAACCGCGCCCTGATGGGCGCCAACATGCAGAAGCAGGCGGTGCCGCTGGTCCGCGCCGAGGCGCCGTACATCGGCACCGGCATCGAGGACCGCGCCGCACGCGACGCCGCCGACCTCATCCAGGCGCTCGAGGACGGCGAGGTGACCGAGGTCACCGGCGACACGATCACCGTGCAGTACCAGACGCTCGGCCGCAAGGTCTACAAGCTGGCCAAGTTCCGCCGGTCCAACCAGGACACGTGCATCAACCAGCGGCCCCGGGTGGTCGAGGGCGAGCAGGTTCGCCAGGGCACGATCATCGCCGACGGCCCGTCCACCGACATGGGCGAGCTGGCCCTCGGCAAGAACCTGCTCGTGGCGCTGATGCCGTGGGAGGGCTACAACTTCGAGGACGCCATCATCCTGTCCGAGCGCCTCGTGCGCGACGACGTGCTGACGTCGATCCACATCCACGAGCACGAGGTCGACGCCCGCGACACCAAGCTCGGCCCGGAGGAGATCAGCCGGGACATCCCGAACCTGTCCGACGACGTGCTCGCCGACCTCGACGACCGCGGCATCATCCGCGTCGGCGCCGAGGTCGGCCCCGGCGACGTGCTCGTCGGCAAGGTGACGCCGAAGGGCGAGACCGAGCTGACCCCCGAGGAGCGCCTGCTGCGCGCCATCTTCGGCGAGAAGGCGCGCGAGGTGCGCGACACCTCGCTGAAGGTGCCCCACGGCGAGAACGGCAAGGTCATCGACGTCAAGGTCTTCAACCGTGACGACGGCGACGAGCTGCCGCCGGGCGTCAACCAGCTGGTGCGGGTGTACGTCGCCCAGAAGCGCAAGATCTCGGTCGGCGACAAGCTCGCCGGACGCCACGGCAACAAGGGCGTCATCTCCAAGATCCTGCCCCTCGAGGACATGCCCTACCTCGCCGACGGCACGCCCGTCGACATCATCCTCAACCCGCTCGGCGTGCCGAGCCGGATGAACGTCGGTCAGGTGCTCGAGGCCCACCTCGGCTACTGCGCCCGCTGGGGATGGACCGACCCGAACAACGGCCAGGTCGTCGGGGTGCCGCCGATCCGCGGCACCGAGGCGAAGACGCGACCGAACACCACGCCGTCGACGTTCATCACGACGCCGGTGTTCGACGGCGCCCACTGGGACGAGGTCGAGACCGCCGGCAAGCACCCGACGATCCAGCAGATCCTCGAGAACCTCAACCCGGAGTCGGTCGACGGCAAGCGCCTCATCGGCGTCAACGGCAAGACGACGCTCTACAACGGCCGCACCGGTGACCCCTACGACAACGACATCACCGTCGGCTTCATGTACATCCTGAAGCTCGCCCACCTGGTGGACGACAAGATCCACGCCCGATCCACGGGTCCGTACTCGATGATCACCCAGCAGCCCCTCGGCGGCAAGGCCCAGTTCGGCGGCCAGCGCTTCGGCGAGATGGAGGTGTGGGCGCTCGAGGCCTACGGGGCGGCGTACTGCCTGCAGGAGCTGCTCACGATCAAGTCCGACGACGTGCTCGGCCGGGTCAAGGTGTACGAGGCCATCGTCAAGGGCGACAACATCCCCGAGCCCGGGGTGCCCGAGAGCTTCAAGGTGCTGATGAAGGAGATGCAGGCGCTCTGCATCAACGTCGAGGTGCTCGCCGACGACGGCTCCGAGATCGAGATGCGCGACCTCGACGAGGACGTGTTCCGCGCCGCCGAGGAGCTCGGCATCGACATCTCCCGCCCCGAGCGCGGCACCGACGAGGACGACCGCGAGCGCGAGCTGCGCCGCGCCTCCCGGAGCTTCTGATTTCCACAAGCAAAATCGAGCACGATGTGCTCGATTTCGCGCCCCAGAACTCGTACCCATCACGAACGACACGACGAGAGAACTAGAGAACGAGATGCTTGACGTCAACATGTTCGACCAGCTGAAGATCGGGCTGGCCACCTCGGACCACATCAAGACCTGGTCGCACGGTGAGGTGAAGAAGCCTGAGACGATCAACTACCGCACGCTGCGTCCGGAGAAGGACGGCCTGTTCTGCGAGAAGATCTTCGGACCGACCCGCGACTGGGAGTGCTACTGCGGCAAGTACAAGCGGGTGCGCTTCAAGGGCATCATCTGCGAGCGCTGCGGCGTGGAGGTCACCCGGTCGAAGGTGCGCCGCGAGCGGATGGGTCACATCCAGCTCGAGGCGCCGGTGGTGCACATCTGGTACCTGCGCGGCACCCGGTCGTGGCTGGCCTATCTCCTCGCCGGCATCGAGCCGAAGGAGGAGTTGAAGGCCAAGCAGCTGGAGAAGGTCATCTACTTCGCCGCCAACCTGGTGACGTGGGTCGACGAGAACAAGCGTCACGACGAGCTCTCCAACCTGGAGAAGGAGTACCTCGCCGAGCGTGACGAGATCGAAAAGGAGCTCGAGCTCGAGCTCGATCGCCGGTTCAAGGAGATCGAGGCCGAGGCCGAGGCGCTCGAGGCCGATGGTGGCGACACCAAGAAGCTGAAGCGGGACGCCGACAAGGACATCGAGGCGCTGCGTGACCGCTACCACGTCGAGCTCGACCTGATCGAGCGCACGTGGTCGGAGTTCAAGGACCTCCACTCGCGCAAGATCATCGACGACGAGATCCTGTGGCGCGAGCTGCGCGACAAGTACGGCGACTACTTCGAGGGTGGCACCGGCGCCGACGCGATCAAGCAGCTGATCGACCGCATCGACTTCGACGAGGAGGAGATCAAGCTGCGCGAGGCGATCGACCCCGCCGACTCGGGCCGCAAGCCGCTGAGCGCGCAGCGCCGTCAGAAGGCGATCAAGCGCCTGAAGATCGTCGCCAGCTTCAACCGCCGCGACGCCAACAACGGGCGCCGGTTGAACGACCCCAAGGCGATGATCCTCGACGTCGTGCCGGTGATCCCGCCCGAGCTGCGCCCGATGGTGCAGCTCGACGGTGGCCGCTTCGCCACGTCCGACCTCAACGACCTGTACCGCCGCGTCATCAACCGCAACAACCGCCTCGGCCGGCTGCTCAGCCTGGGCGCGCCCGAGATCATCGTCAACAACGAAAAGCGCATGCTGCAGGAGGCCGTCGACGCGCTGTTCGACAACGGCCGCCGCGGCCGCCCGGTCACCGGGCCGGGCAACCGCCCGCTGAAGTCGCTGTCGGACATGCTCAAGGGCAAGCAGGGCCGGTTCCGTCAGAACCTGCTCGGCAAGCGCGTCGACTACTCGGGTCGCTCGGTCATCGTGGCCGGCCCGACGCTCAAGCTGCACCAGTGCGGCCTGCCCAAGCTGATGGCGCTCGAGCTGTTCAAGCCGTTCGTCATGAAGCGCCTCGTCGACCTCGAGCTGGCCCAGAACATCAAGACCGCCAAGCGGATGGTCGAGCGCAGCCGTCCCCAGGTGTGGGACGTGCTCGAGGACGTGATCAAGGAGCACCCGGTGCTGTTGAACCGGGCCCCGACGCTGCACCGCCTCGGCATCCAGGCGTTCGAGCCGGTGCTGGTCGAGGGCAAGGCGCTGCAGATCCACCCGCTGGTGTGCACGGCGTTCAACGCCGACTTCGACGGTGACCAGATGGCCATCCACGTGCCGCTGTCGGCCGAGGCCCAGGCCGAGGCGCGGGTGCTGATGCTGTCGGCGAACAACATCCTGTCGCCGGCCAGTGGCCGCCCGATCGTGACGCCGACGCAGGACCTCGTGATCGGCGCCTACTACCTCACCGAGACCGAGGAGGGCGCCCGCGGCGAGGGTCGCGTGTTCCGCCATCTGTGGGAGGCGCTGCGCGCCTACGACGAGGGCGGTCTGTCGCTCCACGCCAAGATCACGATGCGCCCGCCCGGGGTCGAGCCCTACGAGACCACGGTCGGCCGCGCCCTGTTCGAGGAGGCGTTGCCCGCCGACTACACCGAGCGCTTCGGTCACGTCGACAAGGTCGTCAAGAAGCGCGAGATGGGCGTCATCGTCGAGCGGTTGTCGGACTTCTACCCGAAGTCGGCGATCGCCAACGCGCTCGACGCGCTGAAGAACCTCTGCTACCGGTTCGCCTCGCAGTCGGGCCTGACGGTGTCGATCGACGACGTCAAGACCCCGGCGAGCAAGAAGTCGATCCTCGACAAGCACGAGGAGCAGGCCGACCGTGTCGAGCAGCAGTTCCGCCGCGGTGTGATCACCGACGGCGAGCGCCGCCTCCAGGAGGTGCGCATCTGGACCGACGCCACCGCCGAGGTGCAGGCGGCGATGGAGAAGGAGTTCGCCAGCCAGCGGTTCAACCCGATCGACATGATGGTCGGCTCCGGCGCACGAGGGAACATGACCCAGATGCGCCAGATCGCCGGCATGCGCGGCCTCGTCGCCAACCCCCGTGGCGACATGATCCCGCGGCCGATCAAGAAGAACTTCCGCGAGGGTCTGGAGACCCTGGAGTACTTCATCGCCACCCCGGGCGCCCGCAAGGGCCTGGTCGACACGGCCCTGCGCACCGCCGACTCCGGCTACCTCACCCGTCGCCTCGTCGACGTCGCCCAGGAGCTGATCGTCCGCGAGCTCGACTGCGAGACCACGCTCGGGATCTGGGTCGAGAACGTCAAGCCGGACACGCAGAGCACCAAGGCCTACCTCGACACCAGCCTGTTCGGGCGGGCGTTGCTGCGTGATGTCAAGCTGTCCGACGGCACGGTGCTGGCGCGCAACACCATCGTCGGCGACGACGAGCTGGCCAAGCTGCGCGACGACACGACGATCGACCGGGTGCAGGTGCGCTCGGTGCTGGCGTGCGACGCCGAGCTCGGCGTGTGCGCCACCTGCTACGGCCGTTCGCTGGCGACCGGCAAGTCGATCGAGCTCGGCGAGGCCGTCGGTGTCATCGCCGCCCAGTCGATCGGCGAACCCGGAACCCAGCTCACGATGCGGACGTTCCACACCGGCGGCGTCGCCGGCAAGGACATCGCCGGTGGTCTGCCCCGAGTGGTCGAGCTGTTCGAGGCTCGCACCCCGCGTGGCGCCGCCCGCCTGGCCCGAGCGTCGGGTGTGGTGCGTGTCGGCGAGGACGAGGGCAAGGGCATCCCGGTCACCGTCGTCGCCAACGACGGCGAGGAGTACGAGCTGATCCTGCCGGTCGGGGCCCGCCCGATCGTGACCGACGGACAGGAGGTCACCGCCGGTGACCCGCTGACCGACGGACCGTGGGACCCGAAGGACCTGATCGAGATCAAGGGCATCCGCGAGACGCAGAACTACCTCGTCGACCAGGTGCAGAAGGTCTACCGCGAGCAGGGCGTGTCGATCCACGACAAGCACATCGAGCTCATCGTCCGCCAGATGACCCGCCGCGTGGGCGTGCAGGAGCCGGGCGAGACCGGCTTCCTGCCCGGCGAGCGGGTCGACGCCAAGGTGTTCCGCGACACCAACCGTCGCATGGTCGAAGAGACGAAGCGCCCCGCCGAGGGTCGTCCCGAGATCATGGGCATCACCAAGGCGTCGCTGGCCACCGACTCGTGGCTGTCGGCGGCGTCGTTCCAGGAGACCACCCGGGTGCTCACCGAGGCCGCCATCGACGGCAAGGGCGACAGCCTGATCGGGCTCAAGGAGAACATCATCATCGGCAAGCTGATCCCGGCCGGGACCGGCATGGAGGTGTACCGCGACTTCGACATCGCGGCGCCCGACTACCAGCCGATGACGTTCTACTCGAGCGACGCCGACGAGGCCGACCCGGCAGCGTGGCTGTCGAGCATCCACGGCAGCTACGACGAGACCAGCGCGTTCGCCACGGCGCCGGCCGAGTCGCCGATCGCCGTGCTCGAGGAAACGCCCAGCACGGAAGCGAACTGATCCGACGACCGATGGGTGCCAGCAGTGACCGTACGGTCATGCTTGCACCCATCGGTTTCACGCGGTCGCCGAGCGGGCGCTACAACCAGTCCTTGCGGCGGAAGATCACGTACAGACCACCGGACAGCACGAACACCAGCGCCGCCGCGAGCCACACCCCCCACCGCTGGGCGAAGCCGGGGTAGGGGACGTTCATCCCGTACCAGCCGGTGATCAACGTCGGGACGGCGATGATCGCCGCCCAACTGGTCACCTTCTTGGCGATCTGGTTGGTGCGGTAGTCACGCAGACTGAGGTTCGTCTCGACGATCGTGGCGATCAGGTCGCGCAACGCATCGGTCGACTCGGTCACGCGCAGCACGTGGTCGTAGACGTCCTGGTAGTAGGGGTACAGCTCCTCGGCGACGCCCGTGTGCTCGCGTCGCATCAGGCCGCTCACGGCCTCGCGCATCGGCACCACCAGGCGGTGGAAGCGGATCAACGACTGGCGCGTCTGGAACCAGTGCTTCTGCTCCGACGGCGGGATCGGCGTCTCGGAGAAGATGCCCTCACTGATCCGGTCGTAGAAGTCGTCGAAGCACTGCACGGCGTCGAAGTAGGTGTCGACCACGACATCGAGCAGCCCGTACACGAGGAAGCTGACCCCGTGCACGGCGAGGTCGGACGATCGGTCCCAGCGAGCGACCACCTCGTCCACCGGGAAGGATTCGTCCTTGCGGACCGTGACGAGCCAACGGTGGCTGATGAAGGCGTCGACCTCGGTCTCGGTCAGTTCCCCGGAGTCGACGTCCAGGTTCACCGCACGACAGGCGAGGAACTTGTGGGTCGCGTAGTGATCGAGCTTTGGTCGCTGATGGGGCCCGAGCGCATCCTCGACCGCCAGCTCGTGCAGGCCGAGCTCGCCGGCGAGCTCGTGCAACTCCTCCTTCGACGGGCCGCAGAAGTCGACCCACACCACCGTGTCCGGCCGTTCGAGGTGCTCGGAGATGTCGGCGATGGGGAAGTCCTCGGCCTCCAGGACCCCCTTGCGATAGACGCGCGTCCGAGCCATTGGCCACCTCCCGTGAACATCCGGTGGCCATGTTGGCACCAGTCGCCTCCGTCCGGCGACGACCGCCGTCGCTGCGCTCAGACGTTGAAGACGATGCCGAGATCCGGGTAGCGGTAGTGGCGGTACGAGGTGAGCCGGTCCCAGGCGTCGCGTGCGGTCTGGCCGGGGCGTCCGTTGAGGTACATCTCCTGAGCGATCAGCGCGGCCACCTTCGGCGCGGCGAAGCTGGTGCCGCTCCATCGGGCCCACCCCCGGTAACGGCGGGTGACCGTCGGAATGACCGTGCCGGAGCTGTCGGCGATGTGCAGCGTCTCGTCGAAGCGGTTGAAGAAGGTGCTGACCACGTCGACGGCCGGGGCGCAGGCGTCGACCCACCCGCCGAAGTTGGTGAACCACGCCTTGCCGTCGGCGGCGAGTCCCCCGACCCCGATCACGTCGGGGAGGGCGGCCGGGAAATACGGCCGGCAGGTGCTCTGGTTGCCGGCGGCGGCCACGCCGAGGGCGCTGCCGAGGACGCGGTTCAGCTCCGAACCGAACAGCCCGGGCTGGTCGCCGACCAGGTTGGTGCCGAAGCTCATCACCACGATGTCGACGTCGCCGATGTCGGCGAGCACGCGGTCGAGGGCGCGGATCACGCCGTACACGTCGCCGTCGCCGAAGCTCGACAGCACGCCGGCGCTGTGAACGACGGCGTCGGGACAGATCTGGCGCACGATGCCGGCGATGAACGTGCCGTGCCCCGCCTCGAAGTCGAGGATCGGCCGGCCGTCGTCGTTGGTCTCGTCCTCGTCGTCGACGAGGCCGGCCTGCGGCGACGTCAGCCACTTGGCGCCGGGCCGCGTGCGGCAGTCGGTCAGGGCGACGTGCTCGGCCCGCCGCAACGGGCGGGCCCGTTTCGTGGCGCCGGGCACCAGCTCGGTGCGCAGCCCGGTGTCGAGCACGAGCACGCGCGGCGGCACCTTGCCGGGGATGGCGAGCGGAGCGCGCAGCGGCACGGGCGGCGGCGCCGACGGCATGGCGGTCGAGAGGATCACCGGCTTGCCGTCGATCGTCTCGTCGGTGATCGTGCCGACGAAGGCCATGTCGCCGGCCCACGAGGCGGTGACGCCGAGCGGGCTGCCGGTGATCGACTGCGAGCCGATGACGACGTGGTTGTACTCGGCGTCGAACTTCGCCTTGCGCAGGATCTCGAGCAGGTCGGTGGCGTCGCCGACGTCGCCGCTGCCGTCGTCGTCCTCGCCGTCCGCGTCGTCGGTGCTCGCGCGGCTCGGCGCCCGGCGCGGCGTACCACGGGCAGGGTGACGATGGCGAGTTCGTCGTCGGCGAACTCGGCGCGCGCGCCGGGGACGAGCTTGGGAAGCGTCGCCGAGAGGCGGTCGCGTGTGTCGCCCTTCGGCGCGTCGACGACCACCGAGTTGGGGCGCAGCAGCAGCGCGTGGCCCGCCTGGTCGGTGACCGCGGCGATGTTGTGGTCGCGGAGGATGCCGTCGAGCACGCCGTCCGCCGACGGCTGGTCGACCGCCCTGCGGCCGGCTCGGCTCGTCGCCGCGGCGCGATCGTGTGCGGTTCGATGCCATCGGCCCATTGTGATCGGTCGGGCAACCGGCCGTGACGATTATCGCCGGTGACCACTACCGTTCGCGGCGTGGGCGACGCCCTGGTGACAGAGGCCGAGCGTCTGCGGGGGTTGGTCGACGTCGATCCGCACGGCGCGGTCGAGCGGGCGCGGGTGCTCCTCGACTGCGTGTGGCCCGGACGACGCCCTGGCCCGCGCCTGGCTGCACTGGGTGATCGGGCTCGGCGATCGCGAGACCGGCCGCCTCGAGGACGCCGCGTGCCGCTCTTGCCGATGGGGTGGCCGCGGCACGCGACGGCGGTGACCGACGAGCTGGCGGCGCGGATCACGTCGAGCCTGGCGTTCGCCGTCGCCCACCTCGGCGACCTCGACGGCTCGATCGCCCTGCTCCGCGACGCCGAGCGGGACGTGACCGGCAGCGAGCGGGCCCGCATCGAGGGCCAGCTCGGCAGCGTCCTGTACTGGAAGGGCGACCTCGCCACCGCCGCGGTCGCACCTGCGCCGCAGCGCCGCCGACCTCGCGGTCGCCGGCGACGTGGTCGCCGAGGCGCGCTATCGCGGCAACCTCGGCGCCGTGCTGGCCCTGCTCGGTGACCTGGCCGATGCCGAGCGCGAGCTGCAGCTCGCCACGGGCCTCGCCGAGCGCGACGGACTCGACCTCGTCACCGGCTCGGCGCGGGCGAACCTCGGGTTCGTCGCCACCCTGCGCGGCGACCTGCCGGGTGCGCTCGACGAGTTCACGCGGGCCGAGACGCGTGTACCGGCGGGCCAACGCCGATTCGATGCTGCCGCGGCTGCACGCCGACCACGCCCAGGCCCTTGCCGACGCCGGACTGTTCGAGGATGCCGACGCGCTGGTGCAGACCGGCGTGGCGATGTACGAGCAGCAGGGTCAGACCACCGAGCTGGCGGGAGCACTGCTCACGTCGGCCGAGATCAAGCTCGCCCACGGCGACGTGGCCGGGGCCACCGCCGCCGCCGACGACGCCGCCCGGCGATTCGCCGAACAGGACCGCACGACGTGGGCTGTCGCCGCCCATGCCCTGGCGCTGCAGGCCCGCGCCCGCGGTGGAGGCGACGACTCGGCGGCGCTCTCGACCGACCTCGTCGACGTGGCCGCCACGTTGCGGGCGCAGGGGTGGCAGCGCGACGCCACGCGCTGCCTGCTGGTGGCGGCGCGGCTCGCCGTCGAGTCGGGCCGCCCGTCGGGCATCGACAGCGCCTTGCGATCGGCGGTCGAGCATGGTCGCACCGCCGACCGGGTGCTGCTCGACTACGTCGATGCCGTGGAGGCGCTGAACGCGTCGGACGCCAGCGCGGCACGGCGCTCGATCACGCACGGGTTGCGGGTCGCCACGTCGGCGCAGGCCGAGATGGGCTCGATCGAGATGCGGGCCCACGCCGCCGTGTACGGTGCCGAGCTCACCGTGCTCGGCGCGCGCATCGCGGTCGCCGCCGGTCGCCCGCGGGAGTTGCTCGAGCGCATCGAGGCCAGCCGGGTGCTCTCGTCGCGGACGCCGTCGATCCGCCCGGCCCAGGACGAGGAGCTGGCCGCGGCGCTCGCCGAGCTGCGCGGCCTCGACATGACGGTGGCCGATCCGGCGACGTCCGACGACCAGCGCGCCGGCGCCGAGGAGCGCCGCCAGCGCCTCGAGGCCGAGATCGGCCGGCGGGCGCGCCGCACGCGTGGCACCGGGAGCGACGCCGCCGGCATCGCCGCCGAGGTGGCGACCGTGCTGACGATGCTCGGTGACCGCCAGCTGCTGGCGCACGCCGCCCTCGACGGCGAGCTGCTCGCGGTGACGGTGAGCGAGGGCCGGGTCCGGCTGCACCGGCTCGGCACGCTCGAGCGGACGCGGGAACAGCTCGACTCGATCACGTTCGCGCTCCATCGGCTGAACCGGCTGCAGGGCTCGGACGACGCCCGCATCGCCGCGGCCGAGCTGATGTTCGCCGCCGCCGCCGAGCTCGCCGAGCACGCCCTCCCGCCCGACATCGCCGAGTCCGACGCACCGGTGGTGATCGTGCCGACGGGCGTGCTGCACGACGTGCCGTGGGGTCTGCTGACGCCGCTCGCCGGGCGGGAGGTGTCGGTGAACCCCTCGCTCGCGGCGTGGGCGCGGGCGACCCAGCTGCGCGCCGAGCGATCGACCGGCGCGCACGCGGCGCGGCCGCCCGGGTTCATCGCCGGGCCCGATCTCGACCACGCCGGCACCGAGGTGGCCGTGCTGAGCGATTTGTACGGTGAGGCGAGCGTGCTCACCGGCGACGCCGCCACCGGCGAGGCGAGCCTGGCGATGCTCGGGCGGTGCGACCTGGTGCACGCCGCGTGCCACGGCTCGTTCCGCCGGGACAACCCGATGTTCTCGGCGTTGCACCTCGCCGACGGGCCGCTCAACGTGTACGACCTCGAGCGGGTCGATCGCCTCCCCGACGTGGTGGTGCTGTCGGCGTGCAGTGTCGCCGGGGCGACCACGTTGCAGGGGGGATCGCTGCTCGGGTTGGCCGCGGCGCTGATCACCCTCGGAGCGAGCAACGTCGTGGCGCCGCTGACACCGATCTCCGACGCCTCGTCGGTGACGGTGATGCAACGGCTGCACCGCGGGTTGGTGGCCGGCGCCACCCCGGCCGCGGCGCTCGCCGGGGCCACGATCGCCCACGACCTGGCCGACCCGACGGCCGCCTCCTTCCTCTGCCTCGGCGCCTGACCCGCCCGGGCCCCGAACCGAGTCCAACGATTTCCACAAGCAAAATCGAGCGTCTACGCACGATTTCGCGCCCCAGAATCGGCGAGATGACGTCGGCATGACGCTCCGGGCGAACTCATCGTGGCGCGCTCGCAATGGTTGTCACCCGGAAGTAATGTCGTCGGCCGTGACCCATGGCGGGGTGCCTGGGGTCGACGAGCTGCTCGAACTGGTGATCGCCGACCCGCCACGTGCGGCGGCGGCGGCCTCGAGCCGACTGGCGACCGGCGAACGATTGACGGCGCGCGAGGTCGCCCGGCTGCACTGGGTGCTCGGCCGTGCCGAGCGCGAGGCCGGCCGACTCGACTCGGCCAAGGCCCACCTCGAGGACGCCCTCGGCATCGCCGGCACCATCGGTGACGTCGAGGCGTTGATCGGGATCCACTCGAGCCTCGCCTTCACCGTCGCTCGCCAGGGCGATCTCGACGGCGCGCTGAAGCTCATCGAGCTCGCCGAGTTGATGGCCGGGCCGGTAGAACGGGCGCGCTTGCTGGCGCAACGAGGCACGGTGCTGTACCTGCGCGGCGAGCTGTCCGGTGGAGCCGAGCTGGTGGCCGCGGCGTGCGAGGAGATGAAGCGCACCGGCGACACCGTGCACGAGGCGCGCCACCGCACCAACCTCGGCATGGCGCTCAGCGACCTCGGGCGCTATCGCGCCGCCCGGCGTCACCTGAGTCGAGCCGTGGCGCTCGCCGAGCAGCATGGGCTCGACATCCTCGTCGCCCACGCCAAGGCGTCGCTCGCCTACACCAGCACGTTGCAGGGCGACCTGCCGGCCGCGCTGCGCGAGTTCGCCGAGGCGGAGCACTGGCACCGCAAGGTCGACCCGACGATGGACATGCCGCGGCTGCAGACCGACCACGCCCGCGCTCTCGCCGACGCCGCCCTGCTCGACGACGCCGAGGGGATGCTCGCCAACGCCCTCGCCGTGCTCCGGGCGCAGGGCCAGTACACCGAGCTGCCGGCGTGCCTGCTGCGAGCGGCCGAGATCGGCGTGGCTCGTGGCAACCTCGTCGGTGCGGTGGAAGCGGCCGACGAAGCGACCCGACTGTTCGCCCAGCAGGGCCGCGACCGGTGGGTGGCGCTCGCCGCGAATCTCGCCCTGCGGGCGCGGGTGCGGCTCGAGGGCGCCTCGCCGGCGACGGTGGCCGAGCTCGATCGCGGCTGCGAGCAGCTCGACGAGTACGGCTGGCACGCCGAGGCGCTGCGGACGCGGCTGCTGGTCGCCATGCTGCACGCCGAATCCGACACGCTGCCGCCGCGGACACTCCGGCCCGAGGTGCGCGAGGGAGTACGTCGCGGCCGCGCCGTCGACCGCATCCTCATGGCCTACGTCGACGCGCTCACGGCCGTGCGCCGCGGCGACCGGGCGGCGGCGAGACGTGCCATCACCAACGGGCTGCGCGTGGCCGTCCACGCTCAGGCCGGGATGGGTGCGATGGAGACCCGCGCCGCACGCGGCGCGCTACGGCTACGACCTCACCGAGCTGGGAGCGCGGCTCGCCATCGCCGACGGGCGGGCGATGGAGCTCCTCGGCCGCATCGAGGCGACGCGGCTGATGACCTCGCGCATGCCGATGCTGCGTCCCCCGGAGGACGACGCCATGGCGGCGATGCTCACCGAGCTGCGCAGCCTCGGCGTGCGCATCGCGGCCGTCGATACCCCGACGCACGAGCGGATCGAGGCCGAGAACCTCCGCATCCGCCTCGAGCGGCGGGTGCGCCGCCACGCGCGTGGGGCCCGCGGCGATCAGACGGTGGTCGCCGGCTTCGAGACCGAGTTGCGCGAGGCGGTCGGCATGCTCGGCGACCGCCAGCTCCTCGCCCACGCCGCGCTCGACGGCCGGCTGTACGCGGTGTCGATCAGCGCAGGACGGGCGCGACTGCACGACCTCGGCGACGCGTCCGCGGTCGGCGGGCTGATCGACAACCTGGCGTTTGCGCTCCACCGCCTCAACCGCATGCAGGGATCGAGCTCGTCGCGAGCGTCGGCCGCCGAGCTCCTCAACGTGGCTGCCGCCGAGCTCGCCGGGTTGGTCGTGCCAGGCGAGATCGCCGACGGTGACGGCCCGCTCGTCATCGTGCCCACCGCCGTGCTCCACGACGTGCCGTGGGGGGTGCTGCCGACGCTCGCTGGCCGCACCGTGTCGGTCAACCCGTCGGTGACGGCCTGGGCCAAGGCGGCGCAGGCGAGCGCATCGCGCCTGTCGATCCACGGCGGCGTGCGCACCGTCGGTCTCGTCGCCGGACCGGGACTCGCCCACGCCGCCGCCGAGGTGGAGGCGCTCAGCCAGCTCTACGCGTCGGCGTCGGCCCTCAGCGGCCTCGATGCGACCGTCCCGCGCTCGCTCGAGCTCGTCGGCGGTTCCGACGTGATGCACGTCGCCTGCCACGGCTCGTTCCGCGCCGACAACCCGATGTTCTCGTCGCTCGAGCTCGCCGACGGCCCGCTCGTAGTGTACGACTTCGAGCGCCTCAGCCGGCTGCCCGAGGTGGTGGTGCTGTCGGCGTGCAGCCTGGCCAACTCCAAGGTGCTGCAGGGCGGCTCGGTGCTCGGACTCGCCGCCGCCCTGACGACGCTCGGCGCGGCGAGCGTCATCGCCCCGCTGACGCCGATCTCGGACTCGTCGTCGGTGGAGGTGATGTGCCGGCTGCACCGGGCGATGGCCGCCGGCGCCACCCCGGCCGCCGCACTCGCCTGCGCCTCGACTGCCGAGCGCAGCGAGCAGCGGTCGTGGACCGCCGGCTCGTTCGTCGCCCTCGGCGCCTGACCGCCCTCCCGCCAGCCGAAGATTTCCACAAGCATTTTCGAGCGTTGGCTGCTCGATTTCGCGGCCAAGAATCGCGAGCACCGCGCTAGCAAAGATTCTGGGGCGCGAAATCGTGCGTCTCACGCACGATTTCGCTTGTGGAAATCGTTGGCCGCCGGGGTGGCGTCGGGGCGGGTGAACGAGGGATTTCGGGGCGGGGTGTATCAGGGAGCGTGAGCGCGGCTCTGGAATGGTGTGACAGGTCGGTCGGGCGCTGTGTTGGATGGTGATCTACGCTCCCGGATCGTGGACGTCCCAGACGTGCTGGCGCGTGCCAACGAGGGGGACGAGCACGCGTGGAACCAGCTCGTCGACCACTTCGCTGGACTCGTGTGGTCGGTCGCCCGGTCTTACCGCCTGTCGTCGGCGTCCACCGCCGACGTCGTGCAGACCGTGTGGCTGCGACTGGCCGAGTACAGCACCCGCATCCGCGAGCCCGACCGCCTGGCGTCGTGGCTTGCCACCGCCACGCGCCACGAGGCCCTGCGCGTCATCCGCAGCCACCAGCGCTTCGTCCCCACATCACACCTGGCTGACGCCGTCGAACCGACGGCGTCGTCGATCGAGGACATCGTCACCGACGACGTCACGCTGAAGGCCGTGCTCGAGGCGTTCGAACAGCTCCCGCCGGCCGATCAGCACCTGCTCCGGCTGCTGTGCACCGTGCCGCCGCTCGACTACCAGACGATCGCCGAGATGCTCGGCCGCTCGATCGGCAGCATCGGACCCAGCCGGGCGCGATCTCTCGACAAGCTCCGTCGGCTCCTCCCGGCCGGCATCGATCCGAAAGCAGGTGCGCGGTGAACGAGTGGACTCACAGCGACACGACCGACCAGGGCGACGACCGCGCCCGACGAGCTCGACATGACGACTCGAGACCACGAGGCCGACGATCAGCTGATCGCGCTGATCGGCCGGACGCTGCGTCACTACGACAGCACGCCCGCCGACGTCCTGGCCGCGGCCCGCGGCGCGTATGCGTGGCGCACGATCGACGACGAGCTCGCCGACCTGGTGTTCGATTCGGCCCGTGAGCTCACCGGCGTCCGTGACCGCAACTCCTCGCGCCAGCTCACGTTCCGCTCGAAGGGCTGCGAGATCGAGATCATGGTCGTCGACGCGGCCGAGCGCCGTCTCGTCGGCCAGCTCGTCCCGGCCCAGGCCAGCACCGTCACGCTCGTCGGCACCGACGAGGAGTTCGAGCGCACCTCGGACCAGCACGGGCGCTTCAGCTTCGACCGTGTGCAGGTCGGCCCGGTGCGCCTCAGCGTGCTCCCGGCCGACGGCTCGCCGGCGATCACCACCGACTGGGTGCTGCTCTAGGGCGGACCGCTCGATCGGCTGTCGCCCGTACGCTGGCGCTCGCCGGTCGGGCGACGTTGGGGATGCCCGACGCTCGCCATAACATTGCGTGGTCCTGTTGCGACCGTGTCCGGGCGCACGAGCAGGGTCGCCGCAGAGTTCAGCCACCGTCCGAGAGGTAGCGAGTGCCCACCATCCAGCAGCTGGTCCGCCAGGGCCGCAGCTCGAAGATCACCAAGACCAAGACCCCGGCGCTCAAGGGTTCGCCCCAGCGCCGTGGCGTGTGCACGCGCGTCTACACGAACACGCCGAAGAAGCCGAACTCGGCTCTGCGCAAGGTCGCCCGTGTCCGTCTGTCGAGCGGCGTGGAGATCACCGCCTACATCCCCGGCGAGGGCCACAACCTGCAGGAGCACTCGATCGTCCTCGTGCGCGGGGGCCGCGTGCGTGACCTCCCGGGCGTTCGCTACAAGATCATCCGCGGCGCGCTCGATGCCGCCGGCGTGAAGAACCGCAAGCAGGCGCGCAGCCGGTACGGCGCCAAGGCCGACAAGTAGTCCACGGAGTTCCGCAGATGCCCCGCAAAGGTCCCGCCCCCCGTCGCGATCTCGTCGCCGACCCGGTGCACCGCTCGGTGCTCGTCACCCAACTCGTCAACAAGGTGATGCTCAGCGGCAAGCGCAGTCTCGCCGAGCGCATCGTCTACGACGCCATGGGCATCGTCGAGACCAAGTCCGGCGAGGACTCGCTGGCCGTCGTCAAGCGGGCGATCGAGAACGTCAAGCCGCCCCTCGAGGTGAAGAGCCGCCGCGTCGGCGGCGCCACCTACCAGGTGCCGGTCGAGGTGCGGCCGCGCCGCGCCACGACGCTGGCGATCCGCTGGGTCGTCGATTTCGCCCGTGCCCGTCGCGAAAAGACGATGGCCGAGTGCCTCGCCGGCGAGCTGATGGACGCCGGCAACGGTCTCGGCGCGGCGATGAAGAAGCGCGACGACATGCAGAAGATGGCCGAGTCGAACAAGGCCTTCGCCCACTACCGCTTCTGACACCGGAGCACCGACGTCTGGTCGGGGTAGGGCAGCGTCGGGGTGAGGCCCCAGTAGCGCTGCTCGTCGACCGGTGCGGCTCCGATCGCCCGCCGGTAGCGCCGGCGCAGGGTGTTGTCGAACACGACGATGCCGCCGTCGGTGAGGTGGTCGAGCGCCCGGACGAGGCACGCCTCGCGCGCTCGACCGTCGACGACGATCAACGAGAACTCGCCGCCGACCGCATCGATCTGGTCGACGTACGACGCGAAGTCGAGCCGCCCGTGGCCCTCCTTGGCCGAGCCGACCACCGGCGCCACCGACGGCACCGGCTCGACGATCTCGAGGGCGGCGTTGGGATGTTCGGCGAGGCGTTCCTGGATCATCTCGCCGAACCCGCGGTGGTGTTCCACCGAATGCAGCTCACCCACCCGTCGCGCCAGCCACATGGTGCTCGCGCCGGATCCCCACTCGAAGGCGCGGACCGAGGACTGGTCGCCCTGGCCGGCCAGCCACGCCTCGACGGCGTCGATCGCGTCGTAGGTCCACCACGGCACGTCGAGCGCGGCGATGCCGAGCGAGTCGTGCGCCCGCGTCAGGCTGTACGCCCAGTGTCGCAGCCGATGGTCGCGACTCGGCGGGTCGTGGGCCAGCAGCCCGACCCGCGTCGAGGCCGCGCCCGGTGGCCTGCGCGCACGATGCGTACAGCTGCTTCGCCGATGCCAGCGCACTCGTCACGTCGCGATCCTCCTACCGATCCACGGTGGCCCGGGTCGGCCCGCCGCTGTTCGGGGTGCAGTACTATCGGGATCATGACGTGATCGCAGCGTGGCGAGCACGTCCGCCGCTCCGCCGTGGGCGGTCGACGTGACAGCGAGCCGTCCCCCGGACGGCCGCAGCGACCGATCGGAGGTTTCGCCGATGCTGGTGCAATCGATCCTCACCGCCAAGGGATCCGACGTCGTCACGATCGCTGACTCGGTCTCGTTGGCCGACGCTGCGGCGACGCTGCGCGACCATGGGATCGGCGCGCTCGTCGTGTCGAACGATGGCCGGCACATCGACGGCATCGTGTCCGAGCGCGACGTCGTGCGTGCGCTCGCCAACCACGGGGCCACCGTGATGGGGCGGGCGGTGTCGACCGTGATGTCGCAGCGACGTGGTGACGTGCCGCGCCGGTGACGCCATCGAGGCGCTGATGGTGGCGATGACCGAGCGGCGCGTCCGGCACGTCCCGGTCGTCGACGACGACGGCGAGCTGGGTGGGGTGGTGTCGATCGGCGACGTCGTGAAGAACCGCCTCGGCCAGCTCCAGGTGGAGAACGAGCAGCTCCACGAGTACATCACGCAGGGTCGCTGAACAGGCGGCGAGGCGCCGCGCTCACCAGCGTGTCCGGTCGCGGCTCCCCGGTGCCAGCGTGATCGTCTCCTGACGGTCGCGCCGCTCGGACGCGCCGGCCATGTTCCGTTGCTCGATCTGGCCCGACTGGTTGCTCGACGCGAACTGGCCGGAGTCGGCCTCGGGCTGCCGATCCGAGGGGAGGCCGTTGGCGGCCGACGTCGCCTGGTCGCTGCTGCCGCCGTCCCGGCTCAGCTTCTGACGCAGCCGGTCGATGAGCTGGGCCAGGCGGTGCCCGGGCTCCGATCTCGGGGTCGCACGCGCCGGCCTCGGCGATGGCCAACGCGTCCTCGTAGCGCTGGCGCGCCACCGGGTTGAGGGCGCCGCCCTGGACGTCGTCGCCGATCGCCTCGATGGTGGCGGCCAGGTTGAAGCGGGTCTCGCAACGCGCCGGGTCGAGGCGCAGGGCGGTGCGGAACGCCGACTCGGCGCCGGTGAGGTCGTCGTTGGCCGCTCGCGCCACGCCGAGGTCGAACGGGGCCACCCAACGCTGCACCACGTTGGCGATCGACAGCCGGTCGAAGGCGACCTCGGCCGCCCCGTAGTCGCTGCGTTCGTAGGCGTCGACCCCGCTGTTCGACAGCCACCCGACGGTGACCAGCTTGACCCCGGCGACGGCGGCGAGGGCGGCGACGAGGAGGGCGGCGGCGACGCTGCCCGCGGCGACGGCCGCCGGCGCGTCGGGGCCGGCGGAGCACCCGGACCGTCGGTGGGTCCGGGCGCTTGCGGCGGTCGCTCGAGCGTCGGCGTCGCTCATGCCGTGCGCCTCGTCATCCGGCGCACGTCGTCGAGCTCGGCGACCACGGCGACGATCTGCCACAACGCCAGCGCGACGATCCCGAGGGCCGGGATCCAGTACAGCCGGCGCGCCCCCGGCCGGGGGTCGAACACGTTGGAGTCGGCCGACGCGGCGATGTCCGAGATGACCCCTTGCAGGCCGCCCGGTGCGGTGCGGTGGCGGTAGCGCACGCCGAGCTGGCTGGCGACCCGGCCGCAGGTTGTCCTCGTCGATGTGCGAGATCGCCGGTTGCCCGGTCTGGTAGTCGATGATGTAGGTGTCGAAGTCGTACCCAGCGCTGGTGTAGCGCATCATCGGGCCTCCGACCGCGGTGCCGTAGCCGAACACCGCCCCGCCGGCGATGGCGCCGCGGAGCCGGCGGAACGAACGCGCCTCGAGCGGGTTCGTCTGCTCGCCGTCGGAGAAGAAGAACACCAGCTGTCGGCGGCCGGAGTCGGCCTGCTTGGCCCGGCGCAGCGTCGATTCCGCCAGGTCGAGGCCGACGTCGAGCCGCGATCCCGAGCGAGTTGTACGTGCGCTCCTGGCGCATGACGTCGGTGCTCGCCGACAGCGCGCCGTAGTCCGTGGTCCACGGCAGGTCGAGCCGCGCCACCGAGTCGAACGTGATCATCGCGAAGCGCGCGCCGGCGAGCTGGTTGGCGATGTCGAGCACGTCCGCGCCGCACGCCGACCAACCGTGGCTGGTCACCGTCGTAGTCCTGGGCGGCGACGCTCCCGGTCGTGTCGACCATGAACAGCACGTCGAGGTTCGACGCCCGGGCGTCGACGTGACCGCCGCCCACGGCGGGGTCGAGGGCGATGACCAGCACGAGGGCCACCATCGCCGTCGAGCGCACGACCGCGCCGTGGGCGGGACGACGACGCCAGCGCACGACGGCGCATGGCCGCCGCGGCCACGGCCGACCACGGCCAGCACCGGCCACGGCACCAGCGGTGCAATCGTCATCTCCGCAACCCCCACGCCAGGGCCACCAACGACCCGGCACCGGCGAGGCACACCAACAGCCACCACTTCGGCTGGTCGCTCGACGATCATCTCGGGCGGCTTGTCGATCGCGCTCGCGCTCGAGCCGTGAGATGCCGTCGATGATGCCGGCCACCGACGTGTCGTCGGCGGTCATCGTGAACGACGCACCGCCGGTCGCCGCGGCCGACGCGGCGAGCTCGGCGTACTCCTCGGGCTTGGCGTCGACCGGGGCGATCGCGTAGACGCGGATGTCGCGGTCGGCGACGAAGCCCGTCGCCTGCTGCATCGTCATGATCGGCACGCCGGCGAGGTTGTTGTCAGTGGCGAAGATGATCGACCGGGCGCGCGGTTCGTCGAGGCGGTCGAAGCGGATCGCGCACGACACCAGTCCGTCGCCGATCAGCGACGTCCCGCCCTGGTCGGTGCCGAGGATGAAGTTGCCGTCCTTGGCCTGCATCGACCGCATCGCCTGATCGAGGCTGGCGGCCACGAACTCGTAGTCGTCGGTGAGTGGGAACACCGAGACCGCCGAGCCGCTGAAGATGGTCAGGCCGATCCGCTCGCCCTGCAACCCGCTGGCGATGTCGGCGAAGCGTTGCAGGATGTCGGCGTCCAACTTCGACATCGAGCCGGACACGTCGAGGCACAGCATCACGTCTCGGTTGCGGGACTGTGAGTGCTCCGGGTGCTCGCGGACCGGCCGCATCGCCAGACCGGTGGCGGCGAAGGCGACGATGCCAAGGACGGTGAGCTCGGCTCCGACCAGCACGAGGTAGCGGCGCCGCACGCGTCGGAACACCTCGGAGTCGGCGACCCGGTCGACATTGGCGATGCCCGTGCTCGCTCCGAGGCGGCGGTGCCGTCGCCGCACGGCGAGAGCGATGCTGGCGGCGAGGGCGACCAGTGCCGCGGCCCCGCAGAGCGCGCCGGCCCACGTCTGCACGAGCACGATCGCCGTCACCACTGCACCACCACCGCCCGGGCGGCTTCCACCGCCACGGTCGGCCGACCGGCGGCGCGGGCCTGGAACCGGGGCGGGTAGTAGCTGTGGAGCACGTCGGCGAGATCGGGCAGCCCCGCCTCGAACAGCTCCACCGGGGTCATCGCCCGGGCGCCGGCCGGGCCGAGCTCGGCGGCGAAGTGGCGCAGCGTGGCGCTGAGCTCGTGGTGGAGCTGGCGCTCGTCGACCTCACGATCGAGGAAGCGGTGCTCGATGGCATCGATCTGGTCGAGCGCGTTCTGCTTCACCGCGCGCCACGTCGAGCGGGCGCACGCGCCCACGGGCGCGCTGGCGCCGCGACGTCCGGCGAGGAACGAGCGCCCACGCCACCAGCCCGGCGGCGAGCACGAGCAGGGCCACGCCGAGCATCCACCACAGGTCGCTCGGCGCGACCGGCCCGAAGAGCTCGTCGATGCCGATCACGCCGTCAGCGCCTCCGATGGCGGGTCGTCGCGTGCCGGTGGCGGGCGAGCATGAACACGATCGACGCCAGCACGCCGGCCTCGTGCTCGAGGTGGCAACTCGTGATGCCCAAGCGGGCGAGCGTGGAGCGGGTGGCGTCCTGGCGACGGCGGGTGCGCTCGGCGACGTCGCGGTCGAGGTCGCGGTTCTCGTTCAGGTACGGGGCGATCGCGGTCGTCGGCCCGACCACGTGCAGCGACCGGTCGGCGACCGTCGGGTCGGTGAGGGCGAGGTCGCTGACCGTGCAGCAGAGCATCTCGTGCTGCACGACGAGGCGACGCAGGACGTCGACCTCGGCCTCGCCCAACTCGACGTCGTCGATGACGAGGACGATGATCATCCGGCGCCTGATCCGTTGACGGATGAAATCGAGCACGGCGAGCAGGTTGCTCGGCTCCCCGTCGGCGTCGATCCCGTCGTGGATCACCCGCAGCATCCGTTCGAGGTGGAGGTCGCCGGTGCTCGGTTGGACGAAGCGCACCCGCTGGGTGTTGCGCACGTGCAGGGCCTGGTGGGCGCGGACCGGAGCCGGGCCGCGTCACCTCCCACTGCGGGACCGGTCCGGCCACCAGCCCGACGACGTCGCCGTGGCGCATCGCCAGCTGACCGACGATGCCGGCCGCCAGCACCGCGATCTGACGCTTCGTGCTGGCGGGGTCGGCCAGGCCGGCCATCGTGCGACCGGTGTCGACGGCCAGCAGCACCTGGTGCTGACGGGTGGCGACGTAGCGCTTGATCAGCGGACGGCCGGTGCGCGCGGTCGCCTTCCAGTCGACGTCGCGGATGTCGTCGCCGATCACGTACTCACGCAGGTCGTCGAAGTCGAGGCTGCGCCCGGCGTGGATCGAGCCGTACTCGCCCTCGACCAGGCCAAGCGCACGCCGGTGCGCCGGGATCGAGGCCCGGGTGCGCACCTTCACGAGGAGGCTGCCCGTTCCGCTCGCCCCGGCCGGGCCGGCGGTGGCGGCGGCCGACCGAGCGCGCCACCTCACGGCGTGTGGACGGCGGCCATGACGGCGTCGATGATCGTCTCCGGTCGCACGTCGTCGGCGATCGCCTGGAACCCGAGGTGCAGCCGGTGGCGCAACACGCCGTGGCACTGCCGACGGATGTCTTCGGGCAGGACGTAGCTGCGCCGCTCCAGCAGGGCGAACGCCCGCGAGGCCTGTTGGAGCGCGATCGAACCGCGCGGGCTGGCACCGAACTCGACGTAGCCGGCCAGCTCGGGGTCGATCACGTGCGCGAGGTCGCGCGTCGCCTGGGCGATGGCGACGGCGTAGCGCTTGACCGACTCGTCGACGTACACCCGGGCGGCGAGCCCGATCAGGTATCGCACCTCGGCGATCGACACCACGCCGGCGGTCTCCGGGGTGCGCGTGCCGAGCACGCCCGAGTCGATGCGGTTGAGCACCTCCAGCTCCTCGTCCGCGCTCGGATAGTCGATCACCTCCTTCAGGAGGAAGCGGTCGATCTGGGCCCGTGGCAGCACGTAGGTGCCCTCGTCCTCGATCGGGTTCTGCGTGGCCAGCACCATGAACGGCGACGGCACCGGGTACATCACCCCGCCGATCGACGTCTGGCGCTCCTGCATCGCCTCCAGCAGCGCGCTCTGGGTCTTGGCGTTGGAGCGGTTGATCTCGTCGAGGAGCACGAAGTGGGCGTGCACCGGTCCGAGGCGCGTCGAGAACGTGGCCGCCGAGGGGTCGTAGACCTCGGTGCCGATGATGTCGCTCGGCAGCAGGTCGGCGGTGCACTGGATGCGCGAGAACGAGGCGTTGACCGTGCCGGCGAGGGTGGCGGCGGCGGTCGTCTTGGCCAGTCCGGGCAGGCTCTTCGAGCAGGATGTGGCCCTCGGCGAGCAGCGTGACGAGCAAGCTCGTGCGCAGACGCTCGTGACCGACCAGGCGTTCGTCATAGCGCGAGGCGATGCGGTCGAGGATCTCCCCAGCCGTCGCCAGCTCCTGGTCGGTGATCTCGAGCGCGGTCCCCGGCCGAGTGCTCGGTGGTGATCACTGTGCCTCCTCGGGGGCTGCGCCCCCGGACCCCATCGGCGCCGCGTTCGCTGGCGCTCGCGGCGTCGCCATGAGCTCGCTGCGCTCACTCATCGCACCAGCATGCACCCTGGGCGGACGGTCCGTCGACCGCGGCCCGGCCGAGCGGCTCGCCGGGGGCCATCGGTGCAGGTCGCGGTGCATGTCGGAGGCGCGTGCCGACGGCGAGGGTCGGTGCGGAGCGGGTCGCGTCCCGCTAACATTGAACACTGCTGTCTCGGCCCCCGTGCCGCTCGCGCTCCGTGGCGTCCGAGTGCCCGGGCTCCCTGCCGTCGCAGCCACCCGGACCCTCCCCCCGGATCCGGACCCACGGCGAACGTTCGTAGAAGGTGAACTGAGATGTCCAAGCGAGAGTACCCACTCGAGCGATACCGCAACATCGGGATCATGGCCCACATCGACGCGGGCAAGACCACCACGACCGAGCGCATCCTGTTCTACACCGGCAAGACCTACAAGATCGGCGAGGTCCACGAGGGCGCGGCGGTCATGGACCACATGGCCCAGGAGCAGGAGCGCGGCATCACGATCACGTCGGCCGCGACGACCGCGTTCTGGAAGGACCACCGGATCAACATCATCGACACGCCGGGGCACGTCGACTTCACGATCGAGGTCGAGCGCTCGCTGCGCGTGCTCGACGGCGCGGTGGCCGTGTTCGACTCGGTCGCCGGCGTCGAGCCGCAGACCGAGACGGTGTGGCGTCAGGCCAACAAGTACAACGTGCCGCGCATGTGCTTCGTCAACAAGATGGACCGCACCGGTGCCAACTTCTACCGCACCGTGGAGATGATCGAGGACCGGCTGCAGTCGACGCCTGCGGTCGTCCAGCTCCCGATCGGCTCGGAGGCGGCGTTCGCCGGCGTCATCGACCTCGTGAAGATGAAGCAGATCCTGTGGGACGGCGACGAGAAGGGCGCCAAGTACCACGAGGAGGATCTGACCGCGGCCCAGCAGGCCGAGGCCGAGCAGTGGCGCCACCGGCTGCTCGACACCGTGTGCGCCGAGGACGACGACGTGCTCGAGAAGTACCTGAGCGACGAGCCGATCACCGAGGTCGAGCTCAAGGGCGTGATCCGCAAGGGCACGCTGGCGGGCAACTTCGTGCCGGTGCTCACCGGATCGGCGTTCAAGAACAAGGGCGTGCAGCCGATGCTCGACGCCGTCATCGACTTCTTGCCGAGCCCGCTCGACATCCCGCCGACCGAGGGCACGAACCTGCGCGGTGACGAGACGGTCAGCCGCGAGGCCGACGAGAAGGCGCCGTTCGCTGCGCTGGCGTTCAAGATCGTCGCGGACCCCTTCGGCAAGCTCACCTACTTCCGCGTCTACTCGGGCACCATCCACAAGGGCGACGAGGTCTACAACTCGGTGAAGGAGCGGCGCGAGCGGCTGGGGCGGATCCTGCTGATGCACGCCAACCAGCGTGAGGACCTCGACGTGGCCATGGCCGGCGACATCGTGGCCGGGCTGGGGTTCAAGGACACGACCACCGGCGACACGCTGTGCGACCGCACCGAACCGATCATCCTCGAGCGCATGGAGTTCCCGGAGCCGGTCATCCACGTGGCGATCGAGCCCAAGACGAAGAGCGACCAGGACAAGCTGGGCAAGGCGCTCAAGTCGCTGTCCGACGAGGACCCGACGTTCCGCGTGCGCACCGACGAGGAGACCGGCCAGACCGTGATCTCGGGCATGGGCGAACTGCACCTCGAGGTGCTGGTCGACCGCATGCAGCGCGAGTTCGCCGTCGAGGCCACGGTGGGCAAGCCGCAGGTGGCCTACCGCGAGACCATCACCAAGAAGGTCGAGTCGGTGGAGTACCGCCACGTCAAGCAGACGGGTGGATCCGGTCAGTTCGCCGTGGTGAAGGTCACGATCGAGCCGAACCCGGGCCAGGGCTACGAGTTCGTCGACAAGATCTCGGGTGGGCGCATCCCCCGCGAGTACATCCAGCCCACCAACCAGGGTCTGCAGGCGGCGCTCGACAGCGGCGTGCTCGCTGGCTACCCGACCGTCGACGTCAAGGTGTCGCTGGTCGACGGCCAATACCACGACGTCGACTCGTCGGAGATGGCGTTCAAGATCGCCGGTCAGATGGTGTTCCGCAAGGCCGCCGAGATGGCCAGGCCGGTGCTCCTCGAGCCGATCATGTCGGTCGAGGTCGTCACGCCCGAGGACTACATGGGCGACGTGATGGGCGACCTGTCAAGTCGCCGCGGCCGCATCGAGGGCATGGAGGCCCGGGGCAACACCCAGGTCGTGCGCGCCCAGGTGCCGCTCTCGGAGATGTTCGGATACAGTACCGACCTCCGTTCCCGCACGCAGGGCCGGGCGACCTACACGATGCAGTTCGACAGCTACCAGCAGGTGTCTGAGAGCATTGCATCCGAGATCATCAAGCGCGTCCGGGGCGAGTGAGCTCGCCCCGCCCGCACGTTCTTTGACAACCCACAACAGCTAACGAGACATTGGAGTCAGTGGCGCCATGAGCAAGGCGAAGTTTCAGCGGACGAAGCCGCATGTGAATATTGGGACGATGGGTCATATTGATCATG
Organism: Ilumatobacteraceae bacterium; assembly: GCA_963719295.1. GTDB lineage: Bacteria > Actinomycetota > Acidimicrobiia > Acidimicrobiales > Ilumatobacteraceae > Desertimonas. Next base: position 123,638 of record CAVRBV010000010.1, on the reverse strand, counting down.
GGAAGACGACGTTGACGGCGGCGATTTCGAAGACGTTGGCGGATCGTGGGTTGGCGGAGTATACGCCGTTTGATTCGATTGATAAGGCGCCGGAGGAGAAGGCGCGGGGGATTACGATTTCGATTGCTCATATCGAGTATGAGACTGCGAATCGGCATTATGCGCATGTGGACATGCCGGGTCATGCGGATTACATCAAGAACATGATTACGGGTGCGGCGCAGGTGGATGGGGCGATTTTGGTGGTGGCGGCGACGGATGGTCCGATGCCGCAGACGCGTGAGCATGTGTTGTTGGCGCGTCAGGTGGGGGTGCCGTCGATCATCGTGGCGTTGAACAAGGCGGACATGGTCGATGATGAGGAGTTGTTGGATCTGGTGGAGCTCGAGGTTCGCGAGTTGTTGAGCGAGTACGAGTTCCCGGGTGATGATGTGCCGATCGTGCGGGTGTCGGCGTTGAAGGCGTTGGAGGGTGATCCGGAGTGGCAGGAGAAGGTGATGGAGTTGATGGCGGCGGCCGATGAGTTCATCCCGGAGCCGGAGCGGGATCTGGACAAGCCGTTCTTGATGCCGATCGAGGATGTGTTCACGATCACGGGTCGTGGGACGGTGGTGACCGGGAAGGTGGAGCAGGGGGTGGTCCATACCGGTGATGACATCGAGATCGTCGGGTTGCGGGCGACGCAGAAGACGACGTGTACGGGTGTGGAGATGTTCCGCAAGTTGCTGGATCAGGGTCAGGCGGGTGACAACATTGGTGCGTTGTTGCGGGGGACGAAGAAAGAGGATGTGGAGCGGGGTCAGGTGTTGTGTAAGCCGGGGAGCATTACGCCGCACACGAATTTCGAGGGTCAGGTGTATGTGTTGACGCAGGATGAGGGTGGCCGTCATAAGCCGTTCTTCAACAATTACCGGCCGCAGTTCTTCTTCCGGACGACGGATGTGACGGGCACGATCGAGTTGCCGGAGGGTACGGAGATGGTGATGCCGGGTGACAACGTGACGATGACCGTCGAGTTGGGCAAGCCGATCGCCATGGACGAGGGTCTGCGGTTCGCTATCCGTGAGGGTGGCCGCACCGTCGGCGCCGGCCGCGTCACCAAGATCATCAAGTGACCGCCTGATCATGGCCCAGAGCATCCGCATCCGCCTCAAGGCGTTCGACCACGACATCATCGACCAGTCGACGAAGAAGATCGTCGAGACGGTCACGAGGACCGACGCCACCGTGCGCGGCCCGATCCCGCTGCCGACGGCGAAGCACCGCTACACGGTGATCCGGGGACCGCACATCGACAAGGACTCGCGGGAGCACTTCGAGATGCGCATCCACAAGCGCCTGATCGACATCGTCAACCCCAACAACAAGACGATCGACAGCCTGCAGCGCATCGAGCTGCCGGCCGGCGTCGACATCGAGATCAAGATCCAAGCGAGCTGACGCCCGGCGATCGCGCAACCGGTGGGCACCGGCCGGACCGAAGGGTCCGGCTGCTGCCCTCCGGTCGACGGGGCGCTCGAGCAGGGGAGCCGGGCATGTTTCGATTCACATCCGTCGTGGTGCCGGCGACGCTGTCGATCGTCGGTCTGGCGAGTGCCAGTGCCGGTGCGTCGAGCGCGCCGGTGGCGACGCCATCGTCGTGTCTGCTCGATGCGGCGACCGTGGCCGAGGTGAGCGGCACCGAGATCGTCGAGGTCTCACTGAGCGGCGGCGCCGTCGCGTCGACCTCGGCGGGCGACACCAGCCTGCTCGCCGCGCCCGACCTGAGCTGGACCGGGTGCGGCTACGAGACGAGCGACGCGTCGGAGCTGGACGTGTCCCAGCTCGTCCCGATCGAAGGGGGTGCCGACGCCGGCATGCAGTTCGACCAGGTGGCCGCGGTCGCAACGGCGAGCGACGACGTCGCCGCGAGCGTCGGCCACGCCGGAGCCGAGGAGTTCCTCTCCGCCGACAGCGAGCTGATCGTCACCGACGGCAACGAGACGATGCGGCTCCACGTCGGCGACATCACCGGCGTCGAGGGCGCGGTGGCGCTCGACGCCATCGCCGGCGGGCTGCTCGTCCTGGGGCCGACCGACGTCGCGACGCGCTGTGACGCCCTCGCCCGGCTCGTGCCGCGGACGTGGGGCAAGACGGCACGCCGTGACCGCCGGTGGCGGCACGGAGAACGGCTTCACGTTCACCAGCTGCGCGGTGGCGCTGCCCGACCTCGGCGGCCTGACCCTGCAGCTCGACGTCGCCGACGGCCGCGAGTGGTACGACGCAGATGTTCGACGCAGCAACGCCCGCTGACCCCGGTGTACATCGCCGGCCTGGGCGACGATGCCTACTGGTACGGCCGCATCGACGGCGTGCTCGTCCGCGTGACGGACCAGGTGCTCGTCGTCACCGGCGAGGACGCCGACGGCAACTCACTCGACCAGAAGATGCTCGAGAACCTCGCCGCCGAGGCGGTGTCGGCGTTCACGCCGGTCCGCACGGGCGACTGACCGCGCCGCCCGGCGGCTCGCCGCAGCCACCGACGTCATCGGTCGGGCACAAATCCGAGCGCGGCTGTCGATCTGCGCCCCACTCGTTCGTCGGATTCCCGCGAGCCGGTACGGTGCCGGTCGAGACGGAAGGAGCCGACAATGCCCCGATTCATGGCCATCATCCTGGGTGACGCCGCCGAGGCCGAGGCCGAGACAGACGTCGATCCCGCGGTCTGGAAGCAGATCATGGACGAGTACAACGAGTTCGGCGAGAACGCCGCCGGCGTCATCGGCGGCGGCGAGGCGCTGCATCCGCCGTCCACCGCCGTCGGCGTGAAGGTGGCCGGCAAGGGCGGCGCGCTGACCCGCACCGACGCCCCCTTCGCCGAGGCCAAGGAGGTCATCGGCGGGTTCTACCTGCTCGACTGCGCCGACATCGACGAGGCCGTGGGCTGGGCGGCGCAGATCCCCGGGGCGTGGCACGGCCGCGTCGTGGTTCAGCCGTGCGTCGACTTCAGCGCCGCGGGCTGAGCGACCTCGCCCTCGAGGCTGCGTTCCGCGCCGAGGCGCGCAACGCCCTCGCCACCCTCACCCGCCTCCTCGGCAGCCTCGACGCGGCCGAGGAGGCGGTGCAGGACGCCTTCGTGGTCGCCTGGAACGCTGGCCGATCGACGGTGTCCCCGACCGCCCGGGGCGCGTGGATCACGACGATCGCCCGCAACAAGGCGTTCGACCGTTTGCGCCGGGAAGCGAAGCGGATGGACAAGCAGATCGCCGCCCACCGCAGCCTCGCCTCGCTCGACGGCTGGAACGAGCCGAGCGACAGCGTCGTGCGCGACGACGTGCTGGCGCTGGTGTTCATGTGCTGTGACCCGGTGCTGTCGATCGAGGCCCGCGTCGCGCTCGCCCTGCGCACGTTGTGCGGGCTGTCGACGGCGGCGGTGGCCCGGCTGTTCCTGGTGCCGGAGGCGACGATGGCCCAACGCCTCGTGCGCGCCAAGCGCCGACTGGCGCAAGCCGGGACGCCGTTGACGACACCAGCCGCGCACGAGTTGCCCGAGCGGCTGCCCGCCGTGCTGGCCACGGTGCACCTGCTGTTCACCGAAGGCCACAACGCCACGTCCGGCCCCGAGCACGTTCGCGCCGAGTGCTGCACGGAGGCGGTGCGGCTCGCCCGTCTGCTCGCCGAGCTGATGCCCGACGAGCCGGAGGTCATCGGGTTGCTCGGTCTGCTGCTGCTCTCCGACGCCCGCCGAACGACGCGACGTCGACGAGGCGGGTGACATCGTTCGTCTCGCCGACCAGGACCGGTCGCAGTGGGATCGCTCCCTCATCGACGAGGGCGTGGGACTCGTCGACCACGCGCTGCGCTTCGGCAGCGCCGGGCGATACCAGCTCGAGGCGGCGATCGCTGCCTGCCACGCCCTCGCTCCCTCGCTGCCCGACACGGACTGGAAGGAGGTCGCCGACCTGTACGCCCTGCTCGAGAACCTCGCTCCCGACCCGGTGGTGCGACTCAATCGCGCCGTCGCCGTCGCCGAGGCGTGGGGTCCCGAGGCCGGCCTCGACGTGCTCGACGGTGTCGTCGGGCTCGACGACTTCCACCTCCGCTGGTCGGTCGATGCCGAGCTGCGCCGTCGGTGCGGCCGGCCGGCTGCGGCGGCGGCCGCCTATCGCGCCGCCCTTGCGTGCCGTCCCAACGACGCCGAGCGCCGCTTCATCGAGGCGCGCCTCGCCGAGGTCAGCGCCGACGGGCACCCGTTCGCGCCGACGCCACTTTCCTTCCACAGTTGAAGGAAAGTGGCTTCGGCCGGCGGGAGGGGCCGGGTTGGATCGCCGGAGCAGGGCCGATAGCGTTCCCTCGCCGTGCCTGCGGGGATTCCCGTCGGCAGCGATTTCCCACCAACCGATGTCCGCGTGCGCCCGGTCGACAGGACCGGGGACCACCCGGCGACAACTCATCACAGTGCTCCGCTGGCCCCGGCCAACGGAGCATTTGCGTGGATAGCGCCTGATCGGAACGCTCGCCGAGCGTGACGGTCGTGCGCTCGATCAACAGCAGATCGGCCTCACACCCTCCGGGTGGCGGGGTCCGGTCCTCGGAACACAAGGAACAGCCGCCATGGCAACCACAGCGATCGTCGGCGAGAAAGTCGGCATGAGCCAGACCTGGGTCGACGACAAGATCGTCCCGGTCACGGTGCTGCGCGTCGAACCGATGCGGATCGTCCAGGTGAAGACCCTCGAGCGCGACGGCTACAGCGCGCTGCAGGTCACCTACGGACACCGCGACGCCCGGAAGCTCAACAAGCCCGCCACCGGCCACTTGGCCAAGGCGTCGGTCGACGCCGGCAAGCGCCTCGTCGAACTGCGCCTCGACTCGGTCGACGGCTACGAAGTCGGCCAGGAGATCCAGGTCGACGTCGTCGCCGCCGGCAGCAAGGTCGACGTCACCGCGGTCAGCAAGGGCAAGGGCTTCGCCGGCACGATGAAGCGCCACAACTTCAAGGGCCAGGGCGCCAGCCACGGCAACCACAAGCACCACCGGGCCCCCGGCTCGATCGGCGCCTGCTCGTTCCCGGGCCGGGTGTTCAAGGGCGTGAAGATGTCGGGTCACATGGGCCACGAGCAGGTCACCACCCTCAACCTCGAGGTGGTCGCCTCCGACCCGGAGCGCAACCTGCTGCTCGTGAAGGGCTCGGTCCCCGGCCCTCGCGGCGGCGTCGTCCTCGTTCGCAACGCCGTCAAGGCGCCGGCAGGGAAGGCCTGATCATGGCAAAGCTCGACGTCACCCTGAACGAGGAGTACTTCGGCGTCCAGCCGAACGTGCCCCTGATGCACCAGGTGGTCACCGCCCAGCTCGCCAAGCGCCGGGCCGGCACGCAGTCCACCAAGACCCGCAGCGAGGTCCGCGGCGGCGGCGCCAAGCCGTTCCGCCAGAAGGGCACCGGGCGCGCCCGCCAGGGCTCCACCAACGCCCCGCACTACGCCGGTGGTGGCGTCGCTCTCGGGCCCAAGCCGCGGTCGTATGCCCAGCGCACCCCGAAGAAGATGATCAAGCTGGCATTGCGCTCGGCGCTGTCGGATCGCGCCGCCGCCGAGAAGGTGCTCGTCGTCGACGCCTTCGGCTGGGCCGAGCCGTCGACCAAGCAGGCGGTCAAGGCGCTCGACCACCTCGGCGTTTCCGGTCGCACGCTCGTCGTGCTCGAGCGCGCAAGACGCCATCGCCGCCCTGTCGTTCCGCAACCTGCCCGCCGTGCAGCTGATCAACGTCGGCGAGCTCAACGCCTACGACGTGCTGTGCAACGACTGGGTCGTCTTCACCCAGGGCTCGCTCAGCGCCCTCACCGGCCGCGAGGCGGACGTCCATCCGACGCCGAGCCCACTCCGATGAGCGGGAAGCCCCGACCGCTTCGGCCCCCGACCGCAGCGCGAAGCCTCTGACCGCTCGGCCCCCGACCGAAGCAACGGAGTCAGCGACACCTGCGGCGCGAGCGACCAGCGAGCGCCGACGAGGCCACGACCGAGCGAGCGGAAGCGCCGGGACGGCCGGACGCGAGCGCAGCGAGCCCCACCCGTCCAGCGACGAGCCGGACGCTGAGCGACGAGGAGCCAGCATCATGAAGGATCCGCGCGACATCATCCTGGCGCCGGTCGTCTCCGAGAAGAGCTACGCGCTGATGGAGACCGGCGTCTACACGTTCAAGGTGCACCCGTCGGCGAGCAAGCCCGAGATCCGCGACGCCGTGGAGACCATCTGGGACGTCGAGGTGACCAAGGTCAACACCCTCAACCGCAAGGGCAAGAAGCGCCGCACGCGGGGCACCAACCGCGTCGGCCAGAAGTCCGACGTCAAGCACGCCATCGTCACGCTCGCATCGGGTGAGATCCCGCTGTTCGAGAACTGAGGACACCATGGGCATCAGAACTCGCAAACCCACCAGCCCGGGACGCCGCTTCCAGACGTCGTCCGACTTCACCGAGGTCACCAAGTCCACCCCGGAGAAGTCGCTGCTCGCCCCCAAGCCGAAGAGCGGCGGGCGCAACGTCCACGGCCGCAAGACCGTCACGCCACCGCGGCGGTGGTCACAAGCAGCAGTACCGCATCATCGACTTCAAGCGTCAGAAGGACGGCGTGCCGGCGACGGTCGCCGCCATCGAGTACGACCCCAACCGCACCTGCCGCATCGCCCTGCTGCACTACGCCGACGGCACCAAGGCCTACATCCTCGCCCCTCGCGGTCTGCGCGCCGGCGACCGGGTGCAGAGCGGGCACGGCGCCGACATCAAGCCGGGCAACGCCCTGCCGATGCGCTACATCCCGGTCGGCACGACCGTGCACAACGTCGAGCTGCGCCCGGGCCAGGGCGGCAAGATCGGTCGCTCCGCCGGCATCGCCGTGCAGCTGATCGCCAAGGAGGGCGACTTCGCCACCCTGCGCATGCCGTCGACCGAGATGCGCCGCGTGCCGATCGACTGCCGCGCCACCGTCGGCGAGGTCGGCAACGCCGAGCACGAGCAGGTGAAGATCGGCAAGGCCGGCCGCAACCGCTGGAAGGGCGTGCGCCCGCAGACCCGCGGCGTCGCCATGAACCCGGTCGACCACCCGCTCGGCGGTGGCGAAGGGCCGTTCGTCGGGCGGCCGTCCGGCGGTGTCGCCCTGGGGCAAGCCCGAGGGCCGCACCCGCGACAAGACCAAGGCGTCGCAGTCGCTCATCATCCGCCGTCGCCGCACCGGAAAGGGTCGGAGGTAATCATCCCAGTGCTTCAGTCGCGCAGCCTGAAGAAGGGCCCGTTCGTCGACGACCACCTGCTGAAGAAGGTCGACGCCCAGAACGCCGCCGGCGAGCGCCGCGTCATCAAGACGTGGTCGCGTCGCTCCACGATCATCCCCGACATGGTCGGGCACACGATCGCCGTCCACGACGGCCGCAAGCACGTCCCGGTGTACGTCACCGAGTCGATGGTCGGCCACAAGCTCGGTGAGTTCAGCCCCAGCCGGACGTTCAAGTTCCACGCCGGCCAAGAGAAGAGCGCGAAGGGTCGCCGCTGATGACGGGTCCGAAGACGAACGAGGGTGAGCTGCTGCTCGACGACACCCAGGTGTCGACGAAGGCCACCGCCAAGTACCTGAAGGGCTCGGCCAGCAAGGCCCGCGCCGTGCTCGACCTGATCCGCGGCCTCGACGTGCGGCGCGCCGACGAGGTGTTGCGCTTCTCCGACCGCGGCGCGGCCGCCGACGTGCGCAAGGTGCTCGCCAGCGCCGTCGCCAACGCCGTGCACAACTTCGAGCAGGACGTCGAGGAGTTGTTCGTCGTGGCCTGCTACGCCGACGAGGGCCCAACGCTGAAGCGCTTCCGGCCACGCGCACGGGGCAGCGCCAGCCGCATCCGCAAGCGCAGCTGCCACGTCACCGTGGTGGTCGCCCGGATGAGCGACGCCCGGCTCGAGGTGGTGCAGGCCCGCCAGGCGGCGGTCACCGCCGGCGGCCGGCGTGCCGCCGGTTCGGCGCAGGCCCGCCGCGACCGGGTCGCCCGCAGCCGCGCTCGGGCCGAGGCGCTGCGCACCGGCGGCGTCGCAGCCGCGGTCGAGCACCTCGAAGAGTCCGAAGCGACCGCCGAGGTCCTGGAGGTTCTCGAAGGCGACGACGAGGTCGTGGACGACGAGGTCGGTCGACGGCACGGTCGCCGAAGAGGCTCTCGAAGCTGAGGTGGACGAGGAGGCCGACGATGCGACCGCCGAGGTCGATGAGTCCGCGGAGCTCGCCGATGAGACGGAAGCCCCGACCGCTTCGGCCCCCGACCGCAGCGACGATGACACGGAAACCGGCGTCGCGAGCGCCGGCGAGCAGCCGGAGCGAGCGAAGCGAGCCAGACAGAAGAAGAGGACAGAAGTAATGGGCCAGAAGATCAACCCCTACGGGTACCGGCTCGGCGTCACCACCGACTGGAAGAGCCGCTGGTTCTCCGAGCGCCAGTACAAGGACTACCTCACCGAGGACTGGAAGATCCGGGAGGCGATCATGCGGCGCATGGAGTCGGCCGCGATCAGCCGCATCGAGATCGAGCGCACGCGCGACAAGGTCCGCGTCGACGTCCACACCGCCCGCCCGGGCATCGTGATCGGTCGCCGTGGCGCCCAAGCCGACGAGCTGCGCACGCTGATCACCGAGATCACGGGCAACCCGAAGGTTCAGCTCAACATCGTCGAGATCAAGAACCCCGAGCTCGACGCCGCACTGATCGCCCAGGGCGTCGCCGACCAGCTGGCCAACCGCATCGCCTTCCGCCGAGCCATGAAGCGCGCCGTGCAGAACGCCCAGCGCGCCGGCGCCCTCGGCATCAAGGTGCAGTGCTCGGGTCGCCTCGGCGGTGCCGAGATGAGCCGCACCGAGTGGTACCGCGAGGGCCGGGTACCGCTGCACACGCTGCGCGCCGACATCGACTACGGCTTCCGCGAGGCGTGGACCTCGTCGGGTCGCGTCGGCGTCAAGGTGTGGCTGTACAAGGGTGACATCCTCCCGTACAAGTCGGTGTCCGACGACAAGATCGTCCGCGAGGCGGCGATGGCCGTCGGCGAGACGTCCGGTCAGGCCGGCGAGCCCCGTCGGGTCGTGTCGAGCGCCCCCCGCCGGGTCGAGGCCGAGACCGAGGCGACGCCGCTCATCAAGGAGGCTGACGTGGAGCTGGAGAAGCTCCTCGACGAAGAAGAAGACATCGCCCGTCGTACCCACGACGCGCACGAGCCGCCGCACTTCCGCGGCGTCGACTGAAAGCACACCCCGTCATGTTGATGCCCCGCAAGGTCGCACATCGCAAACACCACCGAGGTCGCACGAGGGGCCTCACCAAGGGTGGCGACTCGCTGTCGTTCGGCGAGTACGGCATCCAGGCCCTCGAGCCGGGCTGGCTGACCGCCCGCCAGATCGAGGCCGCACGTATCGCCATGACGCGCGCCATCAAGCGCGGCGGCAAGGTGTGGATCTCGGTGTTCCCCGACAAGCCGGTCACCAAGAAGCCGGCCGAGACCCGCATGGGTTCGGGCAAGGGCAACCCCGAGCTGTGGGTCGCCGTGGTCAAGCCGGGCCGGGTGCTGTTCGAGCTCTCGTTCCCCGACGAGGCCCAGGCCCGTACCGCGCTCGAGAAGGCGATCCAGAAGCTGCCGATCAAGGCACGCGTCATCACCCGCGAGGAGGCGATCTGATGGCCCGCACCACCAACGACCTGAGCGAGCTGTCCCTCGCCCACCTGGTGGAGGAGCTGCGCGAGTCGAAGCAGGAGGCGCTCAACCTGCGCTTCCGCAACGCCACCGGCCAGCTCGAGAACACCGCCGAGATCACACGGGTGCGTCGTCAGATCGCCCGCATCAACACGCTCATCCGAGCACGCGAGATCGCCGAAGCAGAGGCAAGGTCATGAGCGACGCAGAGAACACCGACAGAACCGACGGCGATGCCATCGTGAGCGAGGAAGCCGAGGAAGTGACCGCTTCGGCCCCCGACCGCAGCGACGATGACACGGCGACCGGCGTCGCGAGCGCCAGCGAGCAGCCGGACGCGAGCGAAGCGAGCCAGCAGACCGAGCCAACAAGCACGAGCAGCGAGCCAGCAGCAAGCGCCACGTGCGCAAGGCACGCGAGGGCGTCGTCGTCTCCAGCAAGCCGGACAAGACCGTCGTGGTCGCCGTGATCGAGCGGGTTCGGCACCCGAAGTACAACAAGTTCGTCCTGCAGACGAAGAAGCTGTACGCCCACGACGAGGCCAACGACGTCAACGTCGGCGACAAGGTGCGCGTGATGGAGACCCGGCCGCTGTCGAAGTTGAAGCGCTGGCGGGTCACCGACGTGCTCGAGCGGGCGAAGTGAGCCGGCGATGATCCAGCAGGAATCGCGACTCAGGGTCGCCGACAACTCGGGCGCCAAGGAGGTGCTCGTCATCAAGGTGCTCGGTGGCACTCGCCGCCGGTACGCCTCGATCGGCGACATCTTCGTGGCCACCGTCAAGGACGCCATCCCGGGTGCCGCGGTGAAGAAGGGCGAGGTCGTCAAGTGCGTCGTCGTCCGGGTCAAGAAGGAGAAGCGTCGTCCCGACGGCAGCTACATCCGCTTCGACGAGAACGCGGCCGTACTGATCAAGGACGACCTCACGCCGCGCGGCACGCGCATCTTCGGACCGGTCGGTCGGGAGCTGCGGGACCGCCGGTTCATGCGAATCGTCTCGCTCGCGCCGGAGGTGTTGTGAGCATGAAACTGCGCAAGGGTGACACCGTCGAGGTGATCACCGGCAAGGACCAGGGCAAGCAGGGCACGATCCTGCAGGTCCTGCCGTCCAAGAACAAGGTGATCGTCACTGGCGTCAACACCGCGTCCAAGCACATGAAGCCGGGCCGCCGCGGCAAGAACCAGCGCGCCCCGCTCCAACAGGACAAGGGCGGCATCGTCGACATCGACATGCCGGTCGACGCGAGCAACGTGATGTTCGTCCACAAGGGCAAGAAGGTCCGCCTCGGCTATGAGCGCAAGGACGGCAAGAAGGTGCGCGTCGCGTGTCGGCGGCACGACCGAGGTGATCTCATGAGCGAGCGAGTCTTCGAGCGAGCGAACCATCAAGCACGGTCTTCGGCTCACTGGCGCACGAGCGCCGGGTCGAACTCGTCGTACAGAGGGACGGTGCGCCAGTGAGCGACAGGCAGTCAGTGCCGAGCGCACCGCGCCGGCTGAAGCAGAAGTACCAGGACGAGGTGCGGGCCAAGCTGCAGGAGCAGCTCGGCCTCGGCAACCCGATGCAGGTGCCGACGCTCCAGAAGATCGTCATCAACATGGGCGTCGGGCGGGCCACGCAGCAGCCGTCGCTGCTCGAGGCCGCGGTCGCCGACCTCACGCTGATCGCCGGCCAGAAGCCGATCGTCACGAAGGCGGGCAAGTCGATCGCCGGCTTCAAGCTGCGCGAGGGCCAGTCGATCGGCACCAAGGTCACGCTCCGCGGCGACCGCATGTGGGAGTTCCTCGATCGCCTGCTGGCGATCGCCATCCCCCGCATCCGTGACTTCCGCGGCCTGCCGGCAAACTCGTGGGACGGCCGCGGCAACTACACGTTCGGTCTCAACGACCAGACGGTGTTCCCCGAGATCAACTACGACCGCATCGACACGACGCGTGGCATGGACATCACGATCGTCACCACGGCGTCGAGCAACGAGGCCGGCAAGGCCCTGCTCGACGCCTTCGGTTTCCCGTTCAAGACCGGCGAGGACGCCCAGGCGCCCGTCGACAAGCCCCGCAATCGCGGCCAGTTCCGTGGCGGCCGTCCCGGGAAGAGGAAGTAGAGCGACAGATGGCCAAGAAGGCACTCATCAACAAGGCGGCCGGCACGCCCAAGTTCAAGGTCCGCGCCTACACCCGCTGCCGGCGCTGCGGGCGCGCCCGCTCGGTGCTGCGCAAGTTCGGCCTGTGCCGTGTGTGCCTGCGCGAGCTCGCCCACGCCGGCGAGATCCCTGGCCTGACGAAGTCGAGCTGGTGAGGGAGGAGACACCGACATGATGACCGATCCCATCGCCGACATGCTCACCCGGCTGCGCAACGCCAACACCGCGATGCACGACGAGGTGCGCATGCCCTCCTCGAAGCAGAAGGTGGCGCTCGCCCAGATCCTCCAGGGTGAGGGTTACATCTCCGGATACGAGGTGGCGCCATCGCCCAAGGGCGTCGGCGACACGCTCACCATCGCCATGAAGTACTCGCCGGACCGCGATCGCACGATCTCGGGCATCCGGCGGGTTCGACGCCGGGCCTGCGGGTGTACCGCAAGGCCGAGGCCGTGCCGCGTGTGCTCGGCGGCCTCGGCGTCGCTGTCCTGTCCACCTCTCAGGGACTGATGACCGACCGCGAAGCGCGCAAGCGCAAGGTCGGCGGCGAAGTCCTCTGCTACGTCTGGTGACCCGGACGAGGACGATGTAACGCAACCATGTCTCGAATCGGACAAGCTCCCATCCCCGTGCCGACGGGTGTCGACGTGACCATCGACGGCCAGGACATCACGGTGACCGGCCCCAAGGGCACGCTCAGCCGCACGATCGCGCCGACGATCACGGTGTCGAAGGACGACGGCGCCCTGAGCGTCACCCGCCCCGACGACGAGCGCCAGAACCGCGCCCTCCACGGGCTCACCCGCAGCCTGATCAACAACATGGTCGTCGGGGTCACCGACGGCTTCCGCAAGCAGCTCGACATCGTCGGCGTGGGCTACCGGGCCGAGGCCCAGGGCCCGGCGCGGTGCGGCTGGCCCTCGGGTTCAGCCATCCGGTCAACGTCACGGCGCCCGACGGCATCACGTTCGAGGTGCCGGTGCCGACGCAGGTGGTCGTGAGCGGCATCGACAAAGAAGTGGTCGGCCAGGTCGCCGCCAACATCCGCGGCATCCGCAAGCCCGAGCCGTACAAGGGCAAGGGCGTCCGCTACCAGGGCGAGAAGGTCCTGCGCAAGGCCGGCAAGGCCGGGAAGAAGTAAGCCATGGCCGACATCGCCAGCACCCGTCGCCAGTCGCGCATCCGCCGCCACCGCCGCGTGCGCAAGAACATCCACGGCACGGCGGCGCGCCCGCGCCTCGCCGTCTACCGTTCGAACAAGCACCTCACGGTGCAGATCATCGATGACGAAGCCGGCGTGACGTTGGCCGCCGCCTCGTCGAACGAGGCCGACACCCGCGCCGCCGGCAGCGGCGCGACGGTGGCAGCCGCCGCCCGCGTCGGCACGCTGGTCGCCGAGCGGGCCAAGGCGGCCGGAATCACCAAGGTCGTCTTCGACCGCGGTGGGTTCCTCTATCACGGTCGGATCGCCGCGGTCGCCGCAGCGGCCCGCGACGCAGGTCTGGAGTTCTGATGACGCACACTGCCGTTCCCCGGCCACGGAGGCCGCGTGGGACGCTCCCCCCGCTGGCGCTCCGGTCGCTCGCACTCCTGAGAGCTTCGCCATGGCAGGTAACTACTCGAACAACTACAACTCGCCGCAGGGCCAGGGCTCGTCGGACGGCAACGACGGCGGGCTCCGCGAGTCGCGGGTCATCACGATCAACCGCGTCGCCAAGGTGGTGCGCGGCGGTCGGCGCTTCTCGTTCACGGCGCTCGTCGTGATCGGCGACGGCAACGGCCGGGTCGGTCTCGGCTACGGCAAGGCCAAGGAGGTGCCGCTGGCGATCCAGAAGGGCACCGAGGAGGCCAAGCGCAACCTCTTCGAGGTGCCGCTCGCCGGATCGACGATCACCCATCCGATCATCGGCGTCACCGGCGCCGGGCGTGTCCTGATGAAGCCGGCGGCGGCCGGTACCGGCGTCATCGCCGGCGGTGCCGCCCGCATCATCCTCGAGGAGGCCGGCGTGCACGACATCCTCTGCAAGTCGCTCGGCTCGGCCAACCACATCAACGTCGCCCGCGCCACCATCAACGGACTGCAGTCGCTGCAGCGTCCCGACGCGGTCGCCAAGCGCCGCGGGCTGGCCGCCGAGGACTTCGTGCCGAAGGGCATGCTCAACGCCTACAACGAGCGCCAGCGCGGCGGTCACCGCCACGCCGACGCCGACGCGGCCGCGGCCGCCGGTTCGGGCGCCGCCCGCGCCGCAGGTGGTGCGCGATGAGCGAAGCGAAGCGAGGGCTGACGCCCTCACCGTCACCCAGGTGCGCTCCGGCGCCCACGCCAAGCCGAAGACGCGCGGCACGCTGCGGGCGCTCGGCCTCGGCCGCATCGGCAAGTCGAACACGCTGCCCGATCGTCCCGAGATCCGCGGCATGATCGCTCGCGTCCCGCACCTCGTCGAGGTGACGGCCGCCGACCACGCCCCGGAGCCGGCCCGCCGCAGGCACCAGCACGTCGAAGAAAGCACGGACGAGTCATGACGATCAGACCCCAGGACCTGGCGCCGTCCCCGGGTGCCACCAAGCCGCGCAAGCGCGTCGGCCGTGGCATCGGCGGCAAGGGCGGCAAGACCGCCGGCCGCGGCACCAAGGGCCAGCACGCCCGCAACACCGTCGCTCGCGGCTTCGAGGGTGGCCAGATGCCGCTCAAGCAGCGCATCCCGAAGCTGAAGGGGTTCACCAACCCGTTCCGCGTCGAGTACTCGGCGGTCAACCTCGACACCCTGGGCGAGCTCACCGAGCGTTTCCCCGGCGGTCGTGTCGACCCCGAGACGCTCGCCGCCGCCGGCGTCGTGCGCCGCAACGCGTACGTCAAGATCCTCGCCCGGGGCCTCGGCGACGACGGCTTGGGCGTCACGCTCGACGTCCACGCCCACGCCGTGTCCAAGGCTGCCGAGGCGGCGATCACCGCCGCAGGCGGTACGGTGACGCTCCTTCCCCTGCCGTTCAGGGGTGAGGGCAAGGCGGGTCGCCCCGCTGCCCAGGGCAACCAGTTCACCAACCGTTAGAACCGACCGACCCACACCCGAGTTCAAGGGAACGACGCCGCGTGCTCTCCAGCCTGAGGAACATCTTCAAGGTCACCGACCTCCGGAACAAGATCTTGTTCACGGTGTTGATCATCCTCATCTACCGCTTCGGAATCGCCATCCGCGTGCCGGGTGTCGACAGCCTGGCGGTCAAGCAGTTGGAGGACCAGGCGTCGAGCCAGGGCGCCATCGGCTTCCTCAACCTGTTCTCCGGCGGCGGCTTCAAGAGCTTCTCGATCTTCGCCCTGGGCATCATGCCCTACATCACCGCGAGCATCATCATGCAGATCCTCGGCGTGGTGATCCCGAAGTTGGAGCAACTCCAGCAGGAGGGGGCGGTCGGCCAGCGCAAGATCACCCAGTACACGCGCTACGTCACGATCGCGCTCGCCACGCTGCAGGCGGCCG
Source organism: Ilumatobacteraceae bacterium (assembly GCA_963719295.1). GTDB lineage: Bacteria > Actinomycetota > Acidimicrobiia > Acidimicrobiales > Ilumatobacteraceae > Desertimonas. Next base: position 108,326 of record CAVRBV010000010.1, on the reverse strand, counting down.
GGCTGGTGTTCGTGTTCGGGTCCGGCCGCGGTGCCAGCTATCTGTCGGTCCGCGTGCAGTCGGGCGTCAAGCTGCTGCCCGACGGGCTGTGGCCGCGCGGCTACCTGATCATCCCCACCCTCGTCGCCGGCACCGCGCTGCTGATGTGGATGGGCGAGCTGATCAGCCAGCGCGGCATCGGCAACGGCATGTCGATGCTGATCTTCGCGTCGGTCGTGTCGGGCATGCCGTACGGCTTCTACTCGATCATCCTGCAGAACAAGTGGATCTGGTTCTTCCTGGTGGTGGCCCTGACGATCGGCATCATCGTGTCCGTCGTGTTCGTCGAGCTCGGGCAACGGAGGATTCCGGTGCAGTTCGCCAAACGTGTGGTCGGCCGGCGGATGTACGGCGGCCAGAACACCTACATCCCGCTGAAGGTCAACCAGTCGGGCGTCATCCCGGTGATCTTCGCCAGCTCGATCCTGCTGATCCCGGTGATCATGGTGAACGTCATCGGCACCGGCACGACCACCGAGGGGATCCGCTCGCAGATCACCACCTGGGTCAACAAGTACATCGTCAACCCGCAGAACCTCGTCTACATCTCGCTGTTCGCGCTGATGATCATCGCCTTCGCCTACTTCTACAACTCGATCGCCTTCGACCCGGTGCGCCAGGCCGACCAGATCCGGCGCCAGGGCGGTTTCATCCCCGGCATCCGGCCCGGCCCGCAGACCGAGCGCTACCTGGCCAAGGTCGTCAACCGGATCACCCTGCCGGGCGCCGTGTTCATCGCCGTCGTCGCCATCCTCCCGTACCTGCTGCTGTGGGCAGCCGGGGTGCGCACCTTCGGGTTCGCCGGCACGAGCATCCTCATCGCGGTCGGCGTGGCCCTCGAGCTGATGCGCCAGATCGACAGCCAGCTCACGTTGCGCAACTACGAGGGCTTCCTCAAGTAGCTCCGTGATACCGGGCGCTCGGCTCGTCATCCTCGGGCGCCAGGGCGCCGGCAAGGGGACGCAGTGTGTCCGGTTGTCGCGCCACTACGTCGTGCCGCACATCTCCACCGGCGACATGCTGCGCGCCGCCGTGCGCGAGCAGACCGAGCTCGGCGTGCTCGCCAAGGACATCATGGACACCGGCGGCCTGGTTGGCGACGACATCATGATCGGCCTGGTCGCCGAGCGCCTGGGCAAGGCGGATGCCAACTCGCGTGGATACATCCTCGACGGCTTCCCGCGCACGGTGAAGCAGGCCGACGCCCTCGACGAGATCGCCGGCGACAAGCCGATCCACGTCGTCATCGACCTGTTCGTGCCGCGTGAGGTGGTGCTGCAGCGGATCTCGGCCCGCCGGGTGTGCCGCGACTGCGGCACGAACTACACCGCCACCGGTGCCGAGCGCCAACCGTGGATCTGCGAGGTGTGCGGCGGCGACGTCATGCAGCGCCCCGACGACCACCCCGACGCGGTCAACCGGCGCCTCGACCTGTACGAGGCCGAGACGGCGCCGCTCGTCGCCCACTACGGCGAGCAGGGGCGACTCACGACGGTCGACGGCGTGGGCACCCCCGACGAGGTGTCGCGCCGGCTCACCGACGTCGTCAACTGGGCTCGTTGACCCGTCGCCGAGCGACTCGCCATAGCAGGTCCGGTCGCTGTGGCGTTGGATCGTTGCGCCGCTAGCATTGTTTCCCGGCCTGTTCACAGGTCCGACCCCGTTCGTTCGGGCTGTCGCCGCACCTCTCGTGAGGGCGGCGCCGGTCCCCTCCACGCTCACGGTGAGGAGAAGCCCCTGCCCAAGCCCAAGGAAGACGCCATCGTGCTGGAAGGCACGATCCTGGAGTCGCTTCCGAACGCCATGTTCCGTGTCGAGCTCGACAACGGCCACAAGGTGTTGGCGCACATCTCCGGGAAGATGCGGATGCACTACATCCGGATCCTTCCCGGCGACAAGGTGCAGGTCGAACTCACCCCTTACGACCTCACCAGGGGTCGCATCACCTACCGCTTCAAGTGAGCGTCCCGCTCACTCGGAACCAGAGAGAACGTCAGCCATGAAGGTTCGTCCCAGCGTCAAGAAGATGTGCGAGAAGTGCAAGGTCATCCGCCGGCACGGTCGCGTCATGGTGATCTGCGAGAACCCGCGCCACAAGCAGCGCCAGGGCTGACCGGACTCAGGACGGAACGACAGGAACGCTGATGGCTCGCATCGCCGGTATCGACATCCCCCGCGAGAAGCGGTTGGAGATCTCCCTCACGTACATCTTCGGGATCGGCAAGCCGACCGCACAGAAGCTGTGCGCCGACCTCGACCTCGACCCGAACACCAAGGTGTCCGCCCTCACCGACGACGAGGTGACGCGAATCCGCACCTACGTCGACGAGAACCTGCGCATCGAGGGCGACCTGCGCCGCGACGTCCAGCAGGACATCAAGCGCAAGATCGAGATCGGCAGCCTGCAGGGGATCCGCCACCGGCGCGGCCTGCCGGTGCGTGGTCAGCGCACGCACACCAACGCCCGCACCCGCAAGGGTCCCAAGCGCACCGTCGCCAACAAGAAGAAGGCTGTGAGGAAGTAATGGCGAAGCCGAAGACCGCCGCCGGTCGCCGCCCGCGCAAGCGCGATCGCAAGAACGTCACCACCGGCGTGGTGCACATCAAGAGCTCGTTCAACAACACGATCGTGTCGATCACCGACACCGAGGGCAACGTCATCGCATGGGCGTCGTCGGGTGGCGTCGGGTTCAAGGGTTCGCGCAAGTCGACGCCGTTCGCTGCCCAGCTCGCCGCCGAGCGCGCCGGGCGCGCCGCGATGGAGCACGGCCTGCGCCGCGCCGAGGTGCAGGTGAAGGGTCCTGGTTCCGGCCGCGACACCGCCGTGCGCTCGATCCAGGCGACCGGGATCGAGGTCACCTCGATCAAGGACGTCACGCCCGTGCCGCACAACGGCTGCCGTCAACCCAAGCGTCGGAGGGGCTGATCATGGCTCGCTACACCGGTCCCAAGGTGCGCCTGTCCCGGCGCCTGAGCACCAACCTGTTCGAGAACGACAAGGGTCGCCGCGCCCTCGAGCGCCGGCCCTTCCCGCCCGGCACGCACGGGCGCACCCGCCGCCGCAACAACGGCTCGGAGTACCTCGCCCAGCTGCAGGAGAAGCAGAAGGCGAAGTACATCTACGGCGTGCTCGAGCGCCAGTTCCGTCGCACCTACGAAGAGGCCAACCGGCTTTCGGGCCCGACGGGCGAGAACCTGCTGCGCCTGCTCGAGCAGCGCCTCGACAACGTCACGTTCCGCGCCGGCTGGGCGTCGACCCGTCCCCAGGCCCGCCAGTTCGTGAACCACGGCCTCGTGCTGGTGAACGGCAAGCGCGTCGACATCGCCAGCTTCCGCGTGCGCAAGGGCGACGTCGTGTCGCTGGCGCCGAAGGCGGCGGCGATGATCGTCGTCCAGCACAACCTCGACACCCTCGACCGCTCCGTGGTCGGCTGGCTCGAGCGCGGCGAGGCCGGTCGCCAGGTCACCGTCCGCGACCTGCCCCAGCGCGAGCACATCGACATCCCGGTGCGCGAGCAGCTGATCGTCGAGCTCTACTCGAAGTAATCCCACCCACGGGGGCTCCGCCCCCCGTGACCCCCCGAAGAGGGCTTCGCCCCCGAACACCGCCACCGCCGCACACTCACGCACGTCCAGACAAGAAGAAGGTCATCGCAGCCATGCTCGTCATGCAGCGCCCCACCATCGAGGCCATCAACGAAGAGGCCGACAACCGTCAACGCTTCGCCATCGGCCCGCTCGAGCCCGGCTTCGGCCACACGCTCGGCAACTCGCTCCGCCGCACCCTGCTCTCGTCGATCCCCGGCGCCGCCATCACGATGGTGCGCTTCGACGAGGCGTTGCACGAGTTCGACACCATCACCGGTGTCGCCGAGGACGTCACCGACATCATCCTCAACCTCAAGGACATCGTCGTCACGTCCGAGTCGTCCGACCCGGTCACGTGCCGGCTCGACGCCCGCGGCGCGGGTGTGGTGACCGCCGGTGACATCGAGACGTCGGCCGACGTCGAGGTGCTCAACAAGGACCTCGTGATCGCCCACCTCAACACCAAAGGCCGCCTGGCCATCGACCTCACCGTCGAGCAGGGCCGCGGCTACTCGTCGAGCGACCGCGAGACCGAGACCCGCACGATCGGCGTGATCCCGATCGACGCGATCTTCTCGCCGGTGCGGCGGGTCACGTTCGAGGTGGAGCCGACCCGTGTCGAGCACTCCACGAACTACGACCGCCTCGTCATCGACATCTTCACCGACGGCTCGGTGTCGCCGTCGGGCGCCCTCGCCTCGGCCGGCGCCACGCTGCGGTCGCTCGCCGACCTGGTGGCGTCGATGAGCGACGAGCCCCAGGGCCTCGAGCTGGGCGAGGTGTCCGACCTCGGCGCCAGCTCGCCCGACCTCGAGCTCCCGATCGAGGACCTCGACCTGTCCGAGCGCCCGAGCAACTGCCTCAAGCGGGCGCAGGTGAACACCATCGGCGAGCTGCTGATGAAGACCGAGGACGACCTGCTGAACATCACGAACTTCGGCCAGAAGAGCCTCGACGAGGTCAAGCAGAAGCTCGACGAGCGCGGCCTGTCGCTGCGCGGGTGAGACGGAGTCCCTGACATGCCCACCCCACGCAAGTCCAAGCGCTTCGGCGGCGACGCCGCCCACCAGCGTCTGATGATGGCCAACCTGGCCGCGTCGCTCTTCGCCGCCGAGGCGATCGTCACCACCGAGGCCAAGGCCAAGGCCCTGCGCCCGGTCGCCGAGAAGCTGATCACCAAGGCCAAGAAGGCCCAGGACGAGGGCAGCCCGGCCCGCGTCCACCAGCTGCGCCAGATCCAGGGCTACCTCGGCGACCGCGAGATGACGCACAAGCTGGTCAACGAGGTGGCGCCGCGCTACCTGCAGCGCAACGGCGGCTACACGCGCATCCTCAAGCTCGGCACCCGCCAGGGCGACCGCGCCGACATGGCGCGGATCGAGCTCGTCTAGCCGACGTCGACCTTCGCTCGCTCGCTCGCTCGCTCCTTCGGTCGAGCTCGTGGAGCGGCTGCGCCGCACCGAACTTCTGGCGGCGGCCAGCAAGCTCGCCTGCGCCGCCGACGAGGGGGCTACCGCCCCCTCGGACCCCCGACGGCGTGTTCGCGCAGCGAGAGCTGCGCCGGGATGAGAGCGAGGTTCGTCGTTGCCTACGACGGGGCCGGGTTTCACGGGTTCGCCGACAACGTTGGTGTGCGCACGGTGATGGGGGTGCTGACGGACGCGTTGTCGAAGGTGGTGCGCACGCCGGTAGCGCTCACCGGCGCCGGCCGAACGGATGCCGGCGTGCACGCCTGGGGCCAGGTGGTGTCGGGCGACCTGCCCGACGGCACCGACCTCGACGGCGTCGTGCGGCGGCTCAACAAGCTCTGTGCGCCCGACATCGCCGTGCGTTCGGCGGGGTGGGCTGCCGACGACTTCGACGCCCGCTTCAGTGCCCGCTGGCGGCACTACCGCTACGACGTGTGGAACGCGGCGGTGCCGAACCCGTTGCTCGCCGGCCACGCATGGCACGTCGTGCACCCGCTCGACCTCGGGTCGATGACGGCCGCGAGCGTGCACGTCGTCGGTGAGCACGACTTCAGCTCGTTCTGCCGGCGCGTCCGCGTGGACGAGGGCGAGCCGGAGCGCTCGCGGGTGCGCTCGGTCATGCGAGGCCGGGTGGACCGAGGCGCCGTGGGGTGTCGACGACGGTCGACTGCTGCGCTTCGAGATCCGCGCCAACGCCTTCTGCCACCAGATGGTGCGCTCGATCGTCGGCACGCTCGTCGACGTCGGCGCCGGCAAGTACGCCGCCGGTGACCTGCCGGCGATGCTCGCCGCCGCCCACCGTGGTGCGGCCGGCCAGGTGGCCCCGCCGCACGGCCTGACCCTGTGGGAGGTCGGCTACTCGCCGAGCTCGACCGCCCCACTAGGACGGTTTGTTGCCGCGCTTACCTTGGCCGAGGGTCGCGGACCGCGCGGCTCCGGGTGGTCGACGCAGGGTTGCCCGTCCACCGCGCGGTCAGTCCCGCGGGCGGCGCTGGACGTTGCCGCGGCGCGGCTCCTCGGTGTAGCGGCGGACGTCGACGGCCGTTTGCCGCGCACGATCGGCACCCGCCATCGCGGCGATCACGGCGTCGACCGCGGACGCCGGGCACCCCGACGACCGACGAGTGCTCGGTGATGCGGATCGGCCCGATCTCGCGCCCGGGAAGCCCGGCCTCGTTGGCGATCGCCCCGACGAGGTCGGCCGGCCGCACGCCGCCCTTGCGCCCCGTCGCCGATGTGGATGAACGCGGTGGCCCGTCCCCGCCGCCCGGCCGCGACGGGCGCTCGGAGCGCCCCGGCGCCGAGCGCTCGCCGGGCCGACCCCGGTCGGGGCGGTCGAGCGCTCGGGTCGCTCGACGAACGTCGGGATCTCGGGCTCGTCCGCCGTCGCCCCGCTCGCCTCGTGCACCAGCTTGATCGCCGCCAGCCGGCGATGTCGACGTCGCCGGTCCGCCGGTCAGCGCGTCGAGCACCTCCTGGTAGTCGTCGAGGTCGTCGGCGCCCATCGCCTCCCGAACGGCCGCGATCGTCTGGGCGAGCTGCTCGCGCCCGCAGGTCGGCGACGCTCGGCACCTGCTCGATCGCGATCCGCTGCTTCGTCAGCCGCTCGATGTTGGCGAGCAGGCGCCGCTCGCGCGGCTCGGCCAGCGTGATCGCCACGCCCTCGCGGCCGGCCCGCCCGACCCGCCCGATGCGGTGCACGTAGCTCTCCGGTCGCCGACGGCACGTCGTAGTTGACGACGTGCGTGAGCACGTCGACGTCGAGGCCACGTGCCGCGACGTCGGTGGCGATGAGCAGCTCGGCGGTGCCGTCGCGCAGGCGTCCCATCACGCGGTCGCGCTGGCCCTGGTCCATCCCGCCGTGCAGCGCCTCGGCGCGGTAGCCGCGCCCGTTCATCGTCTCGGTGAGCTGGTCGACCTCGAGGCGGGTGCGGCAGAACACGAGGGCCGCCGTGGGCGCCTCGATGTCGAGGATGCGCCCGAGCGCCGCCGGCTTGTGGGCACGCTGCACGACGTACGCGCTTCTGGCGTCACCAGCGCCCGCTCGTCGCTCGCCTCGGCGCGGGCGATCGTGATCCGCACCGGGTCGCGCAGGTAGCGCTTGGCGATGGCGGTGATCCGCGGCGGCATGGTGGCCGAGAACAGCACCGTCTGGCGCTCGTCGGCGTAGCTCGTCGAGGATCGACTCGATGTCGTCGGCGAAGCCCATGTCGAGCATCTCGTCGGCCTCGTCGAGCACGACGTGTGCACGTCGCCGAGCGGCAGCGACCCGCGGCCGATGTGGTCGATCGACGCGGCCCGGGCGTGCCGACGACCACGTGCACGCCGCGGTCGAGCGCCTGCAGCTGGCGCACGATCGGCTGCCCGCCGTACACCGGCACCACCTTCACACCGAGCCCCCGGCCGTACGTGAAGATCGCCTCGGACACCTGCATGGCCAGCTCGCGGGTCGGCACCAGCACCAGTGCCGACAGGCCGGCGCGCCGCGCCGGTGACGTCGAGCGCCGTTGAGGATCGGCAACGCGAACGCCGCCGTCTTGCCGGTGCCGGTGGCGGCCTGGCCGACGAGATCGTGCCCGGCGATCAGTTCGGGGATCGCCTCGCGCTGGATCGGCGTCGGCTCCTCGTAGCCGAGTTCGGCGAGGGCGTCGAGCAGCTCGGCTGCGCAGACCCAGCTCGGCGAAGGTGCCCTCCTCGGGGCCGGCATCGTCGTCACCGGCGCATCATGGCACCGTCGAGGCCGTTGTCGTCGTGTGCTCAGGTCTCCGACCGGCACCAGCGGTTCGGCCGTGGCGTAGTGGCACGCCGCCCGGTGCTCGGCGCCCACCACCTCGAGCACCGGCTCGACGTCCGGGCAGGCCAGCTCGCGCACCTCGGGGCAGCGCGGGTGGAAGCGGCACCCGCTCGGCGGGTTCGCCGGCGACGGGCACGTCGCCGGTGAGGATGATCCGCTTGCGCTCGGCGCGGCGCACCGGGTCGGGGATCGGCACCGACGACAGCAACGCCTTGGTGTACGGGTGGCGGGGGTTGGCGAACAACTCGTCGCGGCCGGCCACCTCGACGATCTGACCGAGGTACATCACCGCCACGCGATCGCACAGGTGCTCGACGACGGCGAGGTCGTGGGAGACGAACAGGATCGTGAACCCGAGGCGGCGCTGCAGGTCGCGGAGCAGGTTGAGGATCTGGGAGCGGATCGACACGTCGAGCGCCGACACCGGCTCGTCGGCGATCAGGAACTTCGGCTCGACGACGAGGGCGTGGGCGATGCCGATGCGTTGGCGCTGTCCGCCGCTGAACTCGTGCGGGAAGCGCGACCGCACGTTGGGGTCGAGCCCGACCAGCTCCATCACGGCGCACACCCGTTGTGTCCGTTCGGCGGCGTCGACCCCGTGGGCGCGCAACCCTTCGGCGATCGAGTCGCCCACCGTCGCCCGCGGGTCGAGCGACGAGTACGGGTCCTGGAACACGACCTGGATGTCCTTGCGCAGCCGGCGCAGGTCGCCGGCGGTCGCCGCCAGGAGGTCGCGGCCGGCGAAGGTGAGCGTCCCCTCGTCGGGGTCGAGCAGGCGCAGCAGGATGCGTGACAGGGTGGTCTTGCCGCACCCGGACTCGCCGACGAGGCCGAGCACCTCGCCCTCGTACACGTCGAGGTCGACGCGGTCGACGGCGCGCACCGCGCCGGTGGCCCGGCCGAGCGTGCCGCCGCGCAGCGGGAACGACTTGGTGATGCCGCGCGCCGACACGAGCACGTTCACCGGCTGCTCGGGGGCTGCGACCGGCGGGCTCGCTCATCGTCGTGCTCCGACGCTGACGGCGACCTCGTCGGCGATGGCCGGGCTGTGCAGGAAGCAGCGCACCTGGCGTCCACCGGCGTGCTCCAACTCGACCAGCGCCGGTGTCGCCTGCGTGCACACGTCCATCCGCTCCGGGCAGCGATCGGCGAACCGGCAGCCCGGCGGCGGGTCGATGAGCGTCGGCACCCGGCCGCGGATCACCGTCAGCTCGTCCTGGCGGCGGCCGATCACCGGCACCGAGCCGAGCAGGCCCTGGGTGTACGGATGCTTCGGATCGGTGAACAGGTCGTTCGACCGATGCCTGCTCGACGATCTGGCCGCCGTACATCACGGCGACCCGGTGGGCCATCTCCGCCACCACGCCGAGGTCGTGCGTGATCAGGACCACGCTGGTGCCGGAGTCGGCCTGCAGTTGGCGCATCAGGTCGAGGATCTGCGCCTGGATCGTCACGTCGAGGGCGGTGGTGGGCTCGTCGGCGATCAGCAGCTCGGGCTCGGCGGCGAGCGCCATGGCGATCATCACCCGCTGCGCCTGGCCGCCGGAGAGCTGGTGCGGGTACGACTTCGCCCGGCGCGGCGCGTCGGGGATGCCGACGCGGCGCAGCATCTCGATCGCCTTCTCGAAGCCGGCCTTCTTGCTGGCGTTCTGGTGGATCTCGTAGACCTCGCTGATCTGCGCACCCGCCGTGTAGCAGGGGTGGAGGCTGGCGTTGGGCTGCTGGAACACCATCGAGATGCGGTTGCCGCGGATCGACCGCAGCGCCGACTTGCCCAGGCCGAGCACGTCGATGCCGTCGAAGTCGATGCTGCCGCTGACGATGCGGCCGGGGTCGTCGACCGAGGCGCAGCACCGACAGCATCGTCACGCTCTTGCCGCTGCCCGACTCGCCGACGAGGCCGAGCACCTCGCCGCGCCCGACGGTGAGGTCGACGCCGTCGACCGCCCGCACGTCCCCGGCGCGGGTGCGGAACCACGTGCGCAGGTCACGCACGGTGAGCAGTGGGCGCAGCTCGGCGGGTGCCTCGGCGAGGGTGTGCGCCACGACGGCGTGGGCGGTGGGGTCGAGCTCGTCGCCGACGGTGTCGCCGCTGCCGACCGTGTGGTCGGGGACCGGCTGGTCGAAGATCTCGCTCACGGCCGGCCGTCGCGATTCTGGGGCGCGAAATCGTGCAGTTCTGCACGAAATGCTTGTGGAAATCATCCTTGTGGGGGTGGGAATCGTTCATCGGCCGGCGCTGCGGGGGTCGAGGGCGTCGCGGAGCGAGTCGCCGAGGAGGTTGAACGCCAGCACGTTGAGGAAGATGAACAGGCCGGGGAAGATCGTCAGGTGCGGCACCGACAGGATGCTGGCGCGGAAGCCGTCGGAGACCATCGTGCCCCACTCGGCGCCGGGCGGCTGCACGCCGAGCCCGAGGAAGCCGAGCCCGGCGATCTCGAGCACCGCCGTGGCGAACCCCAGCGTCGCCTGCACCACGAGCGGCGTGAGCGTGTTCGGGAACACGCGGTGGAAGAGCAGGCGCGGGGTTCTGACGCCGAGGGCGCGGTCGGCGGTGACGAAGTCCTGCTCCTTGAGCGCCAGCACCTGGGCGCGCACGACCCGTGCGTAGATCGGGATGCTCACGATGCCGATGGCGAGGACGGCTGTTCACCAGGCCGCGCCCGAGCACGGTGACGATGAGGATCGCCAGCAGCAGCGACGGGAACGACAGCAGCACGTCCATGCATCGCATCAGCCCGTTGTCGAGACGTCGTCCGAAGAACCCGGCGACGAGGCCGATGATCGGTGCCGATCACGACCGCGAACACCACCGCCGCGGCTCCGGCCACGAGCGACACCCTGGCGCCGTACACGATGCGGCTGAAGACGTCGCGCCCGTTGGAGTCGGTGCCCATGATGTGCTGCACCTCGCTGTCGGCGCAGCCGAACAGGTGGATGCACGGGCGCTCGAGCACCTTCTCGTTCTTCGCCGGATCGAGCAGGATCTCGGTCGGCCCGTACGGCGCGATCAGCGGCGCGAACACCGCCATACGATGATCATCGAGGCGAGGATCGGCGCCGACGCGCCCGGACGACGAGCGCAGCACCTGGCGCAGGATCTCGCGCCAGCGGCCCGGTGCCCGCTCGACACCGACGGTGCCGCCCGCCAGACGCCTCGACGGTCATGACGCGCCGTCGTTCATCACACCCTCACCCGGGGGTCGAGCACCGTGTACAGGAGATCGGTGACCAGGTTCACGAGGACGAACGAGATGCCGACGACGATCGTGAAGCCCTGGATCACGGCGTAGTCGCGACCGGTGATCGAGTCGAACAGCGTCTTGCCGACGCCGGTGAGCGAGAACACGGTCTCGGTGAGGATGGCGCCACCGAACAAGGCGCCGAGCGACAGGCCGATCACCGTCACGACGGGCAGCATCGCACTGCGCAACGCGTGGCTGCGCACCACCGTGAGCTCGCGGAAGCCCTTCGCCCGGGCGGTGCGCACGTAGTCCTGCCCGAGCACGTCGAGCACGCTCGAACGGGTCATCCGGGCGATGATCGCCAGCGGGATCGTGCCGACCGCGAGCGCCGGCAGGATCAGGTGCTGCGAGGCGTCGACGACCACCCGCCAGTTCCACTGCAGCACGCCGTTGAGGATCTCGAAGTTGGCGAGGAACTCGAGCACCGCCGTTGTGGCCGAGCCCCCACTGCTCGTAGAACGGCGTCGGCACGAGCCCCGGTGACAGGCGACCGTTGGGCGGCAGGGCGAACACCGTGCCCTTCAGCGTGACGGCGAAGAAGAACTGCAACAACAGGCCGAGCACGAACACCGGCACCGACACGCCGGCGTTGGCGAAGACCATCGTGCCCACGTCGGTGGGCGAGTTGCGGCGGTAGGCAGCGATCACGCCGAGCGGTACGCCGACGACGATGGCGAACGTCAGCGCCACGATCGACAGCTCGATCGTGGTCGGCAGCCGGTCGATGAGCAGCTCGGTCGACCGAGCGCCGCTGGGCCACCGACTGGCCGAGGTCGCCGTGGAGGAGGTCGACGAGGTAGCGCCAGAACTGGACGACGATCGGCTTGTCGAGGCCGGCGTTCTTGGAGAACTCGGCACACGCCGCTTCGGTCGCCCGCTCGCCGAGCTGTGCCTTGCACGGATCACCCGGGATCACCCGGGCGAGGATGAACACCGAGAGCACGATGCCGAACAGCACCGGGATCGACGAGAGCAGGCGGTGGATGATGAAGCGGATCATGGGAAACGAGCGGGGGCGGGCCGACTGACGTCGACCCGCCCCCGGATCGGGCTGTTGGAACTGGTGGCGGTCAGGCGGCGGCGGTGGTCGCCGGGGCCGCAGCCTCGGTGGCCGGAGCTTCGGTCGCCGCGGCGGCCGCGGCGAGCGCCGGATCGTTCACGAAGCCACCGAACAGGGCGCCCCAGTACTGGAACAGGCCCTCCGGCCGACGTGGCGCGGATCGGCGGCGTCCCACTGGGCGCGGTAGCTCTCGATCACGTCGGTGGCGTCGAAGTCCGAGCCGTCCGAGAACGTGACGCCGTGGCGGAGGTGGAACGTCCACTCGGTCAGGTCGTCGTTGGACTCCCAGCTCTCGGCCAGGGCCGGCTCGGACGTGGTCTCGCCGGTCTTGTACTGCAGCAGCGGATCGACGATCTGCTCGCAGACCCGCAGCGCCTCGCCGTCGGTCTCGTCGGCGCAGTACAGGCCGCCGGGCTCGCCGCCCTGCACGAACACCAACTGGTCACGGTCACCGGCCTGCATCACCGACAGCCGCTCGCTGGTCAGCGGGCTGGCGTGGGCGCCGACCACGTCGGCGCGGTAGCCCATCGCCGAACCGCCGCAGGCGATCGGCACCAGCGGGACGTGCTGCTGGATGAGCGCGTTGGCCTGGGAGTACAGGTCGGCACGGGCCGCCTCGTCGGTGGTCTGGCCGGCCTGGCGCAGCACGTCGACGAGGTCGGGGAACGGCGTGCCGAGCCCCTTGAACGCCCCGGTGAAGTGGTAGTCCATGAAGTTGGTCGGGTCGGGGAAGTCGGCGCCCCAGCCGAGCAGGAAGAACGGCACCGTGCCGGCCGACGTGTTGTCGATGAACGTCGTCGACTCCTGCAGGTCGAGGGTGACGTTGATGCCGATCTCGGCCAGCTGGGCCTGGATGTCGGTCACCACCGGGGTGGGCTGGGCGAGGTAGCCGCGCGGCACGTCGCGGTAGCTCAGGGTGACGTCGAGCCCGTCGGCGTACGCCGGCGTCGGCGAGCAGCTGCTTGGCCTTCTCGACGTCCGGGGTGAAGTCGACGAAGCCGTCCTCGTAGCCGAACATCGCCGGCGGCAGGAACTGCGTCGCGGCAACGGAGCCACGCGGGTAGAAGTTGTCGATCAGGCGCTGACGGTCGAGGGTCGAGCGCGATCGCCTCGCGCACCTCCGGCTGGTCGAACGGCGGCGTGTCGACGTTGAACCCGAGGTAGGCCACGTTGAGCGGGGAACGCTCGACGAGGGCCAGGCTGGAGTCGCCCTCCACCGCGGCGTAGTCGTTGGGGCCGAGGTTGTCGATGGCGTCGGCCGCCCCCGACTGCAGGCTGACGAGGCGCTGCGAGCTCTCGCTGTTCCACTGGAACACCGCCGTCGGCGTGAGCGCCGCCGTACCCCAGTAGTTGGGGTTGGCGTTGAGCACGATCTGGCTGCCGTGGTCCCACGTGCCGAGGGTGTAGGGCCCGGTGCCGATCGGGTTGTTGATCAGGCCGTCGGTGTCGGTGAGCTGGTCGCTCGAGTCGATGCCGAGCGAGGCGAAGGCGACCTTGGCCGGGATGGCGACGTCGGGGTTGCACAGCGTCATCACCACGGTGTACGGGTCGGGCGCCTCGAGCTTGGCGAGGTTGCCGGTGTACTCCGGTGTGTTGCACTTGGCGCTCTCGTCGTACCCGGTGATCGCACCGCCGGCGCCGGAAGAGGGCGGCGTCGAGGCGGATGCGGCCGAGCCGACCGCGGAGGCGACGAGGGCGGTTCCGGCGATCGCGATCGCCGTCTTGCGCCAATGGCGTGTCATTCGGGTCTCCCCTTGTTCTCGTGGGTCGCGGGCGGTCGCCCGCTGCCTTTCAACGGCCGTGGTGGTCCGCCGTGAGGACAACCGCCGTTGGTTGGTGGCGCGACCTTAGTGGCATCCGGCACGTTTCGTTTCAACAGCGGGCCCATCCGGAACGGTCCGGCCACCGGCCGGCGACGTGGGCGTCCGGCCCCCGATCAGCGGGTCGCCTACCCGTCGGTAACATCGCGTCCATGGGCGACTACGCGGCACCTCTCGACGACATGCGCTTCGTGCTCGAGGAGATCACCGATCTCGCCGGCCTCGCTCGCCTCGACGGGTTCGAACACGCCGACCCCGACACCGTCGCCGAGCTGCTCGCCGAGGCCGGGCGCTTCTTCGCCGAGCAGTTCGCCCCGCTCGACCGCGTCGGCGACGTGCAGCACAGCCGGCGCAACGACGACGGCAGCGTCACCACGCCCGACGGCTTCGCCAAGGCCTACCGCGCAGTATGTCGACGCCGGGTGGCCGGCGGTGCCGTTCCCGCAGGAGTACGGCGGTGGCGGCTTCCCGTGGCTCGTCGGCACGGCGATGCAGGAGGCCCAGACGTCGGCGAACATGGCGTTCTCGCTGTGCCCGATGCTCACCCAGGGCGCCATCGACATGCTCGTGCACTACGGCAGCGAGGACCAGCGCGAGACGTACCTCGCCAAGATGGTCACCGGCGAGTGGACCGGGACGATGAACCTCACCGAGCCGCAGGCCGGCTCCGACCTCGGTGCGCTCACCACCCGGGCCGTCCCCGCCGGCGACGGCACGTGGCGGATCACCGGCCAGAAGATCTTCATCACCTACGGCGAGCACGACCTCGCCGACAACATCGTCCACTTCGTGCTGGCGAGGGTTCCCGACGCGCCCGCCGGCACCAGGGGCATCTCGTGCTTCATCGTGCCCAAGTACCTCGTCGAGGCCGACGGCACGCCCGGCGAGCGCAACGGCGTGCACTGCCTGTCGATCGAGCACAAGATGGGCATCAACGCCAGCCCCACCTGCGTGCTCGCCTACGACGACGCCGTCGGCTATCTCGTCGGCGAGCCGAACCAGGGCATGCGCTTCATGTTCGCGATGATGAACACGGCGCGCCTGGCGGTCGGCGTCCAGGGCCTGGCGGTGGCCGAGCGCGCCTACCAGCGGGCGCTCGAGCTACGCCCGCCAACGGGTGCAGGGCCAGCCCGTCGGCGCCCCGCGACCCGGCGCCGCGATCGTCGAGCATCCCGACGTGCGCCGGATGCTGCTCACCATGCGCGCCCACATCGAGGCGTTGCGGTGCCTGCACTACCTCAACTCCGAGTGCATCGACCTCTCCCGGCGGCACCCCGACGAGTCGGTGCGGGCGGCGCGGGCCGAGCTGAGCCGATCTGCTCACGCCGATCTCGAAGGCGTGGGGCACCGAGCTCGGCGTCGAGGTGACGTCGCTCGCCCTGCAGGTGCACGGCGGGATGGGCTACATCGAGGAGACGGGCGTCGCCCAGCACTATCGCGACATCCGCATCGCGCCGATCTACGAGGGCACCAACGGGATCCAGGCGATCGATCTCGTCGGCCGCAAGCTCGGCCTCCGCGCCGGAGATGCCATCCGCGGCCTGCTGACCGCGATCGACGGCACCGCCGCCGAGGCCACGGCCACCGGCGGTGAGCTGGCTGTCTCGGCGAGTCGCTCGCCGATGCCGCCGCCACGATGCGCGACACCACCGAGTGGCTGCTCGCCCACGGCGCCGAGCCACGCGACGCGTTGGCCGGGGCGTCGCCGTTCCTGCGCATGGCCGGCCTCGTGGTCGGCGGGCTGGTTGCTCACCCGTTCGGCGCTCGCCGCCACCGCGTCTCGCCGACGCCGGCGACGGCCGCTTCACGTCGGAGTTCCTCCACCAGAAGGTGGTGACCGCCCGCTTCTACGCCACCCAGCTGCTGCCGCAGGCCGCCGGCCTCGCCCCGGCGGTCACCGCCGGCGCCGCCGACCTCTTCGCCGCCGCCTTCTGAGCCGTTCTGTGTCAGGAAACACGACGCTGGCGTCGTCTTTCCTGACACAAACGGATGACTGTCAGCCGGCCTCGACGCGGCGGCGCCCGGGGTCGGGGCGGTAGGCGCACGTCCGGCCGGTGACGATCGTCGCCCGCAGGTCGTCGGCGATCGCGGCATCCGAGCCGGCGATCACCTCGAGGGCGCGGGCGATCGCCTTGCGCACCGCTGTGCGGGCGCGCTCGGGAGCGTCGACGAACCGGCGCGCCCGACCCGAACGGGCGAGCACCGTCGACAGCTCGTCGCGCAACGCGGCGCGCTCGTGTTCGAGTCGCTCGACCCGCCGGTGCGGGCCGGCAGCCCGGGCGTCGACGAGCTGGTCGTCGAGCGCGGCGACGCGGTCGTCGGTAGCTGCGCAGGGCCGCCGGATCGACGACCTCTTGTCCGGTCCCCGCCGACGTCGAGACCGCCGCACAGGTCCAGGGCCGATACCTCGCCGTCGGGTCGTGCCACCAGGGCGTGCAGGTACCGGAAGCCGACGAGATCGGGCAGCACGACGCGCCCGGTGCCGGTGTCGAGCGTCCAGCCGCCACCCTCGGGCCGCAGCACGACCGCGGTTCGAGCCGCGCTGTCCAGCGCGTCGCCTCGACGCGTCCACGCCGTGCGCACGCCCGCCGAGGTCGATCTCGGCGGCGGCCGCAGCGGCCGCACGGAACGCGGCGATCGCCTCGGCGCGGTCGCCCGGCGCGTCGCGATCGGCCAGCGGCGTCCGCCAGGTCGGCGCGCGAGATCGCCGTCATCGGACGGTTGCCGAGCCTGATGTTGGCGGCCACCGCCCGCCGTAGGTGCTCGACGGCCCGGTCGCCGTCGCCGCCGGTCGCCGCCGCCAGTCCGAGGGCCCGCTCGACCGACCCGAGGCAGCCGATCGCCAGCGACGGCATGACCGGGCGCGCCGCGAACGGGACGAGCAGCAGGTACGCCTGCTGGGCCAGCTCGGTGTCGCCGATGATCGCGGCCACTTCGACGATGTTGACGATCCCGCTCAGCCACGTGCTCGACCGTGGGAGCGCGGCGAGCCCGACGCGCCGCAGCGGCGCCAGGAGCGTGGCGGTCTGGTCGGTGCGCCCGGCCCGGGCGGCGATCGTGGCGGCGGCCGCCCGGTAGGCGAACTCCGGGACGACCAGCATCGAGGAGGTGGCGATGTCGCCGCGCCAGATCGGTCAGCTCGCCGTCTCGGTCCTGCAACCAGCGGATCGTCAACAGGTGGGCGCCGTAGTACCCGGTGGCGTCGGCATCACCGACGTCGATGCCCTGCTCGAAGGCTGGCGTGGGCCGCCGCCTCCGCCTCGGCCAGTCGACCGTCGCGCATGAGCTGCATCACGTCGATCGCAGAGGCGATGTAGCCGATGCTCCGACAACCGACGGCGTCGGCCCGAGTGCGCAGCTCGGCGAGATCGCGGGTCGCGCTCGGCGTCGCCGGCCAGGAAGAGGTCGACGGTGCGCCAGAGCAACCCGAACAGCAGCCGGAGGTCGTCGCCGATCCGGCCCGACACCTCGATCAGCTCATCGGCGAGCAGCCGGCGGTTCTCCAGGTGCTCGGGCGCGAGCAATGCGTGGTGGGTGAGCGACAGCCCCTCGGCGAGCACGGCGAGATCGCCGGTCGCCCGGGACGCCGCGAGTGCGGTGAGCACCGGGAGCGACGGGGTCACCGTCGTAGACCGCCTCGGCGGCGAGGCGTAGGTCGAGCCGGGCGCGCAGACCGACGGCAATGTCGCTGCTGTCGCCGGCGAGCGCGGCCAGCGCAGTGCGCTGTCGACCGAGCACCCGTGCCCGATCGGCGACGCTGCGATGCTCGTTCAGCCACACCCCGCCGAGGCCGAGGGCGGCGCGAGCGCGGGCCACCGGGTCGCCGGCGCGCGTGGCCAGCTCGTCGGCGCGCGCGTACGCGCGTCGGGCGTCGGCCAACCGTCCGCACACCAGCAGCGCGTCGGCCCACTCGAGCACCACCTCGAGGTGGTCGGGCGGAGGCCGGCGCTCCACCAGCTCGACCGCCGACTCGAGCAGGGTAGCCGCCCGTTCGTAGTCGAAGCCTCGTGCCAGCACCCGTGCCGCGTGGCGACACTCGGCGACGGCTCGTCGAGCGTCCTCGTCGGAGCGCCCGGCAGCGGCGAGCGCGTGATGGGCACGCCGGGCCACGCCGCCCGGGCGGTCGTCGCCCGACGCCACGTCGAGCGCACGGACGTGGGCATCCATCGCCTCGCTGGTGGTGAGCACGCCCAGCGCCGCCCGGCGCACGAGATCGTGGGTGAACGACCAGCGGTCGGCGCCGAGCTCGACGAGCCCGGCGTACGACGCCTGCTCCAGCGCCTCGACGACGTCCGGGGGATCCCCGCCGACCATCGCGACCACGTCGGCGAGCGCACCGTCGACGCCGAGGATCGCCGCCAGGGCGACGACGTCGCGGTGCTCCGGCGAGAGCGCACCGAGCGAGCGCTCGATCACGTGGTCGAGGGCACGCCACCCGTCGGTCGTCGCTCGTCCGGCGACGGCGCGACTCAACAGCAAGGGGTTGCCGCCGGTGAGCCGGGCGAGCGCCGGTGCCAGGCCGTAGCTCTCGACGCGCAGCCCGTGGGCGGACAGCATCGACGCGGTGGTCTCGTCGTCGAAGCCCTCGAGGACGATCACGGTGGCATCTCGCTCGAGCTCGTCGAGCGTGCGTCGCGTCTCGCCCGGACCATCGCCGCCGCTACGGCGGGTGACGACGACGAGCAGGGGTGTCTGGTGCAGAGTGCGCACCGACGAACCGCGTCAGCAACGTCGCGGCGGCGTCGGCGAGGTGGGCGTCGTCGAGCACGATCGCCACCGGCTGCTTCGAGGCGCGCCCGCGCAGCACCTCGGCGACGGCGGCGAACCGGCCGAAGCGGTCGGCGTCGATGGCGCCGACGCGACCGTCCTCATCGAGGATCGCGGCCGCATCGTCGCCGCCGAGGTCGCGCAGGACCGAGGTCCACGGCCACAGTGGCGGTGCGCCGCCGTCGGGCCACCCCCGTCCCCAGGTCACGGTGAAGCCTTGCCGGCCGAGGAGCGGCGCGGCGTGCTCGCACAGGGTCGTCTTGCCCATCCCGGCGGCGCCGCGGACCACCACCAGCCGGCTGTGGCCGTTGGCCACATCGAGCGCCGCGTCGGTCAGCGCGGCGAGCTCGCGCTCCCGTCCGACGAAGTGCAGGCCACCGACGGCGGCGTGGCCGATCATCTGCTCGACCCTACCCGCGGCCCATTTGCCGGCTCTTTGCATTTGCTGTGCCGCCGCGCGGCACGGCGGCGTCACGCGTACGACGGTGACGGGTCCGCCGGACCCGTGGCGTCGACGACGCCGACCATCACCACGGAGCCCCCAATGTCCACCTCCCCCGGCACACGCACCACTCACCGCCGTCGACGCCTCGGCGCCGTCATCCTCGCCAGCGCCGGCTTGGTCGCCGCCGCCGCCCACGGCGCCGACGCATCCACCCCTCCGACCACGCCGACACCCGCCACGCGACATGGCCGACATGGCCGACATGGCCCCGATGGCCGACGTGACGATGGCGCCGGCCGATCGCGCCGCCGCCCAACTGGCCACCGCCGCCTTCCAGGACGTCGACGTCGCCGAAGCGGCCGGCTACGCCAGCACCCTCGACACGCTCGGTTGCTTCCAGGACCCGACGCAGGGCGGCATGGGCCTGCACTACCTCGACCAGTCGCTGATGGATGCCACGGTCGACATCGCCCACCCCGAAGCCCTCGTCTACGAGCTCGCCGCAGACGGCACGATCGCCGGACTGGTCGCCCACGAGTACATCGTGCCGATCGAGGCGTGGACGTCGGCCGAGCCGCCGACGCTGTTCGGCGTCGACTTCCACCGCCACCCGACCCTGCCGCTGTGGGTGCTGCACACCTGGATCTGGAAGGACAACGTCAACGGCGTGTTCGCCGACTGGAACCCGGCCGTGCGTCAGTGCCCCGCCGGCGTTCCCATCTTCGGGGTCGACCTGCCGTGACACGTACCGAGGAACTCCCGTTCCACCGGCGGCGCCGTTTCCGCCGGGCGGCACCGCCCCGTCACGCAGATGAGGGCATGACGTTCCGACCGGAACCGTCGCACACACATTCGACACGACTCAGGAGAACACCATGACCGCCACACTCACACGCCGACCGACACGCCCACGCCGACCGACACCGGCACCACCCTGTTGACCGCCGACATGCTGCGCCGCTTCGACGAGCGGGCGCCGCAGTACGACCGCGAGAACCGATTCTTCGCCGAGGACTTCGACGAGCTGCGTGAGAGCGGCTACCTGTCCGCCTCGCTGCCCACCGATCTCGGTGGGGCGGGGCTCTCGCTGTCCGAGGTCAATCGCCTGCAACGGCGTCTCGCCTACCACGCGCCGGCCACGGCCGTCGCCGTCAACATGCACCTGTACTGGGTCGGCGCCGCTGCCGACCTGCGCAAGATGGGCGATCCCTCCGGCGACTGGATCCTTTCCGCCGCCGCCGACGGCAAGGTGTTGGCTGCCGGTCACGGCGAGGCCGGCAACGACCTGCCGCTCCTGCTGTCGAGCTCGCAGGCCGAGCGGGTGAAGGGCGGCTGGGAGTTCACCGGTCACAAGCTCTTCGGCAGCCTGTCGCCGGTGTGGGACTACCTCGGCGTGCACGCGATGGACACCAGCGATCCGGAGAACCCGAAGGTGGTGCACGGGTTCCTCAGCCGCGACGCGTCCGGCTACCGCATCGTGGAGACGTGGGACGCGCTCGGCATGCGGGCGACGGCGTCGCACGACACGATCCTCGACCGTGCCTTCATCCCCGAGCTGCAGACCGTGATGGTGTGCCCACCCGGCTTCGCCGGCGCCGGGCCCTACCACGTCGCACTGTTCGCCTGGGCCCTGCTCGGCTTCGGCGGCGTGTACGCCGGGCTGGCGCAGCGGGCGTTCGACGAGACGATCGCCCGCATGCACGAGCGGACGTCGATCGCGCCTGACCCGCTCGATGGCCTACCACCCGGGCGTCCAGCACAGCGTGGCCGAGATGCGCATCGCCCTCGAGGAGCTCACGGCCTATCTCGACCGCACGTGCGACGACTGGTCGAACGGTGTCGACCACGGCATGGAGTGGCCGCTCAAGATCGTCGCCTGCAAGCACGCCGTCGTGAACCAGGCGTGGTCGCTCGTCGACTCGGCGTTCGACCTCACCGGCGGGGCCGGCGTGTTCAAGCGCAGCCGCTTCGAGCAGCTGTTCCGCGACGCCCGGCTCGGCCGCATCCACCCCGGCAACTCGCTGCTCACCCACGAGCTGGTCGGCAAGATGAGCCTCGGCGTCGACCCCGACGCACAGCCGCGCTGGGGCTGAACCGGGTCACCGGCGTTCTGTGTCAGGAAACACGACGCCTGGCGTCGTGTTTCCTGACACAGAGCGGGTGGAGGGTCGGCTAGGGCATGCCGCGGGCGGTGGCGCGGCGATAGTCGTCGATCAGCGGCGTCCGTCGTCGTTCGAAGGCGCCGCCGCCGGGCGTGCGGTGCAGGTCGACCATGCCCATCTGCACCAGCCAGTCGTCGAGTGGCGTGGTGGCCTCGCGGTAGGACCAGTCGAACAGCGACACGAACGGGAACCACGTGTAGCCGACCAGGTCGACGCCGTCGGCGCGCATCCGCTCGACCGCGGCGAGCGACTGCGCCAGCCACTCGCGCCGCTCGTCGATCGGGCCGCCACGGCTGGTCTCGGTGACCATCATCGTCAGCCCGTAGCGCGCCCCGTACGTGCGCACGAGGTCCTCCAGGCCGGCGGTGCCCGCCTCGACCGGCACCACAGTGCCGTCCTCGTCGAAGCGCACGGTCGAGAACCCGGGGTAGTAGTTCACGCCGAGCACGTCGGGCACGACGCCGTCGCCGATGCGGGCGTCGAGGCGGTCCGGGTCGACGCCGTGGCGCACCAGCCACTCGTGCATCGGGTGGCCACCGTCGACCTTCCCCATGGCGAGGTCGAGGATCACGAAGCGCCGCTCCTCGAGCACGTCCCGCGGCGTGGGGAAGTGGTCGCCGGCGTAGCGGAACCCGGCCTCGACGTGCACGAACGACGCGTCGGGTTGGACGTCGAGGATCGCCCGCTGCGATGCCACGATCCCCTCGGCCAGCGGCAACGTCAGGGTGGCGAACCCCTCGTCGCCGGTGAGGTAGGGCGGCCACCGGCCGGTGAGCCCACAGAACTCGGCGTTGACGATCGGTTCGTTGAGCGGGGTCCAGACGTGCAGCCGGTCGCCGTAGCGCGTCGCCGCGGCGGCGGCGTAGGCGGCCATGCGCTGGGCGTAGTCGGGATCGACGAAGGCGTCGTGCATCCACAGCGGAACGCCGTAGTGCATCAGGTCGACGATGCACGTGAGGCCGTGCTCGCAGATGCGCTCGACCACGCGGTCGACCCAGTCCCACTCGAAGTGACCGGGCGCCGGCTCGACGCGGTACCAGGGGATGCCCCACCGCAGTGAGTCGGCTCCGGACTCGGCGACGGCGTCGATGTCGTCGCGCCAGTACTGGTAGTGCTGGGTCAGCTCGTACTCGTCGAGACGCCGCTGGCCGGGCGTCTCCTGGGGGATGAACGTGTCCTCGATGCCGACGGCGAAGCGGAACGGCGCATCCCGGCCCCACGTCGCTCTCGTCGCGCACGACGCGCCCGGTCACGCCCGGCCGCCCGTCGGTGAGGACGGAGCATCGTCCATGACGCCGGTGCCACCGACAGGGCGATCCCCCCGTCGTCGGTGCGGCGCACGGGGTCGCCGGCGGTCCCGCACACGCGGTCCGGCGCGCTCGCGCTGTTCGTCGCGTCCGGATCGTCGTCGCGGACCTGCAGCCGTTCTCGCACCTCGACCCCCGGCAGACCACGCAGGACGATCTCGACGTCGAGGGCGTGGACCGCCGACCGGTTGACGAGGATCGCGGTCACGTCGCCGGTCGCGTCGTCGAGGGTGGCGACCGCGTCGAGCGTCGCCACGTCCCCGAAGCGCTCGGTGCGGTGCACAGGAGAGTCGACGGCCGCGGCCAGCACGTCACCGCGCGCGTGGCGGGCCGTTGCGGCGAACGGGTGGAAGATCGACTGACGCCATGCCGCGCCGCCTGGTTCGGTGCGGATCGGTGCGATGACGTTGACCAGCTGGGCCAGGCAGGCGATGTGCACCCGGTCGGCGTGGCGCAGCAGGCTCACCAGCAGACTGCCGACCACGACCGCGTCGGTCACCGTGTAGTCGTCCTCGATCAGCGCCGGTGCCCGGTCGAAGGCGAGCGCACCGTCGTCGTGGCGCTGCTGGTACCACACGTTCCACTCGTCGAACGCCAGCGCCAGCCGGCGCGGCGAGCGCAGGCGCGCCGCCACCGCGTCGCTCGTGGCGATCACCCGCTCGATCATGTGGTCCATGTCGACCGCCGAGGCCAGGAAGCTCGACCGGTCGTCGCCGTGCTGCTCGTAGTACGCGTGCAGCGACACGAAGTCGACGAGGTCGTGGCACTGCTCGAGCACCTCGGCCTCCCACGCCCCGAACGTCGGCATCGACGAGTTGGAGCTGCCGCAGGCGACGAGCTCGATCGTCGGGTCGACGCGGCGCATCGCCCGCGCCACCTCGGCGGCGAGGCGACCGTACTCGTGCGCGGTCTTGTGCCCGATCTGCCACGGCCCGTCCATCTCGTTGCCGAGGCACCAGACGCGGATGCCGTAGGGGAGCGCCGCGCCGTGCTCGATGCGCAGGTCCGACCACGCCGTGCCGCCGGGGTGGTTGGCGTACTCCAGGAGGTTGCACGCAGCGTCGATGCCCCGCGTGCCGAGGTTGACCGCCACCATCGGTTCGCACCCGACGCCGTTCACCCAGCGCACGAACTCGTCGATTCCCACCCGGTTCGTCTCGATCGCCTTCCATGCCAGATCGAGCCGCGTCGGGCGTCGGTCGATCGGACCGATCCCGTCCTCCCAGCGGTAGCCCGACACGAAGTTGCCGCCGGGGTAGCGCACCAGTGTCACGCCCAGCTCGCGGACCAGTTCACCCACGTCGCCGCGGAAGCCGTCGGGATCGGCGCTCGGGTGGTCGGGCTCGTGGATGCCGCCGTACACGCAGCGCCCCATGTGCTCGACGAACGAGCCGAACAGCCGCGGCGGCACGGGCGCCACGCGGTAGGCGGGGTCGATGACGACGCGAGCAAGTCGGTTCATTTGATCCCCGTGGTGGCGATGCCCTCGACGAAGCGGCGCTGGATGAGCAGGAAGAACAACACGATCGGAAGGAGCGACAACACCGATGCAGCCATCAACAGGCCGTACTCCACCACGTGCTGGCCGACGAACGTGGCGAGTCCGGCCGGCAGCGTCTGGCGGTCGCTGCTCTGGTTGATGATGAGCGGCCACAACAGGTCGTTCCAGTTGTACATGAAGTGGAACAGCGCCAGCGTCAACAGCGCCGGTGCCGCGAGGGGCAGCATGATCTGGGCGTAGATGCGGAACTCCCCGGCGCCGTCGATCCGCGCCGCCTCCTCGAGGTCGCGCGGGAGCGAGAGGAAGAACTGGCGCAGGAAGAAGATGCCGAAGGCGTTGGTGGCGCGAGGCACGACCAGTCCGCGGAAGGTGTTGGTCCATCCGAGGTCGGACAGCAGTTCGTAGAGCGGGATCAGCGTCACCTGGAACGGCAGCATCAGCATCACGAGGATCGCGACGAAGACGACGTTGCGTCCCCGGAAGTCGAGGCGGGCGAGGGCGTAGGCGGTGAGCGAGTCGAGCGTCAGCGAGATCACCGTGACCGAGCCGGCGAAGACGATCGTGTTGACGTACAGCCGGGCGAAGGGGATGCGTCGCCACACGTCGATGTAGTGCTGGATGGTCCACGACGTCGGCCACAGGCGCGGGGGGAAGCGGACGATGTCGGGTTCGGGCTTGAACGACGTCAGCACCATCCACACGAGCGGCAGCACCATCACGACGCAGATCGCGACCGCGGTGGCGACGCACAGCGTCGTGACGGTCCAGCTGCGCCGCCGCGGCGCGCCGGTCGTGCGGCGGGCCTCGACGGTCGCGGCGGAGCCACCCGAGAGCGCACCAGCGGTGACGGTCACCGGTGCACCTCGTCCTCGGCGATGGAAGCGAGCGCCAGCGAGCGTCCCGAGGTTCGAGCGGGTAGGCGAGTGGAGCGCCAGCGGAGCGAGCCGGCGCGTCGGCCTGCGTGGCCGGGGAACGCGGTCATCAGTAGCGCACCGCGCGACGCCGGAAGTAGAGCAACTGCACCGCGCTGAGCGCGGCGATCAGTCCCACCAGCACCCAAGAGATCGCCGCGGCGTAGCCGAAGTGGAACTCGGTGAAGCCGAGGCGGTACACCAGCATGACGAGCGTCTCGGTGCGGAAGAACGGCCCGCCGGCGGTCATCACGTAGATCTGGTCGAACGCCTGGAGCGTCGCGATCGCACACAGGATCGTGACGAGCATCGTCTCGTTGGCGAGCAGCGGCCAGGTGACGTATCGGAACTGGCGCCAGCCGCCGGCCCCGTCGATCTTCGCCGCCTCGTACAGCTCACGCGGGATCGACTGCAACCCGGCGATGTAGATGACCATGTAGAACCCGACGTTCTTCCACACGCCGACGAGCACCACCGCCGGCATGGCGAGGTCGGGGTCGCGCAACCACCCCTGCCCGCTGTCGATGCCGAAGCGGCCGAGCCAGTAGCTGAGCCAGCCGATGTCGGGGTCGAGCAGGAACGTCCAGGCGAAGGCCACGATCGCCAGGCCGATCACCACCGGGAGGAAGATGACCGTGCGGGTGGTGGTGCGCAGCGGGAAGCGGCGGTTCAGCAGCACGGCGAAGCAGAGGGCCAGGCCGACCGAGAGCGGGGTGGCGAGGGCGGCGTAGTAGATCGTGTTCTTGAGCGCGTTCCGGAACGCCTCGTCGTGGAGCAGCTCGCGGTAGTTGTCGAGGCCGATCCAGCGCGCCGGGGTGAGCACGTCGTAGTCGGTGAACGACAGGTACAGCGCCCGCAGCATCGGATAGACGACGAAGACCCCGAGGATGAGCAGGGTCGGCGCCATCATCAGCCAGGCGGCGCGGGTCTGGCCGGACAGTCGGCGCGGCCGGCGCCGGCCGGCGACCGGGACGCTTGGGGCATTCCCGGCCGCCGGCGCGTGCGCGACCGTCACTGCTCGTCGAGCACGGCCTGCACGTCGTCGGACGCCGCTCCGAACAGGTCGGCCGCAGTGCCCTCGCCGTTGAGGAAGCGCTGCAACGTGGGCTCGAAGACGTCCGTGTTCACCGCGGTGTAGTCCTGGACGTTGGTCAGGTAGAACCGCGAGATGTCGGAGTGCTCGCCGAACGCCACCGTGTAGGGGTTGTCGGCGAGGTCAGCGGGATCGATGTCGGTGCGGTTGGGCGGGAAGCCCGAGCCCAACGCCCACGTCACCTGCGACTGGGCGCTGTTCCAGAAGGCGATGAACTGGGCGGCCGCCGCGGCGGTCGCGTCGTCGGCACGTTCGTTGACGGCGAAGGCGACGCTCGTGCCGAGCGTGACCGGACCGGCCGGGCCTTCCGGCGGAACCGTGACGCCGAAGTCGAGGCCGGCCTCGGTGAAGCCGGTGGTCATCCACGGTCCGACGATCTCCATCGCCGCCCGCCCGGTCTGGAACAGTTTGTCGGCGTCCGCTCCGGCGAGGCCGATCGGCGAGATGCCGCCGTCGCGGACGAGGCCGCCCCAGAGATCGAGCGCCTCGATGGTCTTGGGATCGTCGAGCATCGACGTCGTGCCGTCGTCCGACACCACCCCGCCGCCGTTGCCCCACAGCAGGATCGGCCACATCGGGATCGTCTCGTGGTCGGCGATCGCCAGGCCGTATTGGCCGGCATCGGGGTCGGTGAGCGCCTGGGCGGCGGCGGCGAACTCGTCCCACGTGGCCGGCGGCTTTTCCGGGTCGAGCCCAGCCGCTTCGAAGAGTCCCTTGTTCCAATAGAGCAGCAGCGTGGTGAAGTTCATCGGCACGCCGTAGTGCGTGCCGTCCCACATCCCGGCGTTCACCGCGGCGGGCACGAGGGCATCGGATTCCGTCGCCGGGTCGGCGTAGTAGTCGTCCATCGAGCGGAACACGCCCCGATCGATGTACTGCGGCAGCTGGGCGGTGTCCATCGCCACGAGGTCGGGGCCGTCGTCCGACGCCAGGCTCGGCAGCAGCCGCTGGAAGAACTGGTCCCACGGCGAGATCTCCATCTCCACCTTGATCGAGTCCTGCGAGCTGTTGAACTCGTCGACCAGCGCCTCGACGGTCGGGCGGTCGGGACCGGTGAAACCGTTCC
Organism: Ilumatobacteraceae bacterium; assembly: GCA_963719295.1. GTDB lineage: Bacteria > Actinomycetota > Acidimicrobiia > Acidimicrobiales > Ilumatobacteraceae > Desertimonas. The sequence goes on along the minus strand of CAVRBV010000010.1, from coordinate 81,059 downwards.
AGAACGTCACCGTGACGGGGTCGCTCCCCGCGCCGGCGTTGTGGGCGCCGACCGGGACGAGGGCGAGCGAGCTCGCCGCGGCGATCGCCGCGAGGGTGCGGGTACGTGCTGTTCGCCATCGGATCATGTGATCGGTTCCCCCTGTGGACGTGCGCCCGGAACGAGCGCAGCGGCGCGGACAGAGACAGTTTACAACGTTGCATACATCGTTGTAAAGGCTCTCGAACGGGGACTACAGTTCGCGGCGAGCCCGTGCCTGCGGGCGATGGCGGCGGCCGACCGGGCCGAGGGGCGCGCCCCCATTAGGGAGACGATGTCGATGCCCGTCGGGCTGAAGGATGTGGCGAAGCGGGCGGGCGTCTCGATCAAGACCGCCTCCAACGTGGTCAACGGCTACCCGCATGTCCGCGACGGCACCCGCCGAGCGCGTCACCGAGGCCATCGCCGCGCTCGGCTACCGGCCGCACCTCACGGCGCGCAGCCTGCGCGGCGGGCGCACCGGTGTGGTCGCCCTCGCCGTGCCCGATCTCACGTCGCCGTACTTCGCCGAGCTGGCACGCGGGATCATCGTCGCCGCCGAACAGCGCGGATGGACCGTGCTCATCGACCAGACCGACGGCGTGCGCGAGCGCGAGCTCGACGTCGCCCGTGGCATCCGCGACCACCTCGTCGACGGCGTGATCTTCAGCCCGCTCGCCCTCGGCGAGGCCGACCTGCCCGCCCCGCGCGGCGAGGTGCCGATCGTGTGCCTCGGCGAACGCATCCACGCCGGTGCGATGGACCACATCGCCATCGACAACGTCGCCGCCGCCCGCGTCGCGACGAACCATCTGCTCGAGCGCGGCCGGCGTCGCATCGCCGCGATCGGGGCCCAGGTGTCGCCGAGCGGCGAGACCGCACGGCTACGGCTCGCCGGATACCGGGCTGCGCTCGCCGACGCCGGCCTGGCCTTCGACGAGGCGATGGTCCAGCCGGCCGGCGCCTGGCATCGCCAGGATGGGCTACGCGCCGTCGAGCGCATCGCCGCGGCCGGACGCCTGCCCGACGCGATCTTCTGCTTCAACGACCTGTTGGCGCTCGGCGCGCTGCACGGCCTCGCCCGACTCGGCGTGGGCGTGCCCGACGACGTCGCCGTGATCGGCATCGACGACATCGAGGACGGGCGCTACGTCCGCCCGTCGCTGACGACGATCGCGCCCGACAAGGAGGCGATCGCCACCACCAGCGTCGCCCTGCTCGCCGAACGTCTCGCCAACTCGGACCCCGACGAGCCCGGCCGCGAGGTGCAGGTCGACTTCCAACTCGTGGTGCGTGAGTCGACCTGACACGGCGGCCGTCTGTGTCAGGAAACACGACGCCTGCGGTCGAACTTCCTGACACAGACGGGGCCTTGGCGAGCGGCGACTAGGTTCGCGGGCATGCGTGCGATCCTCGGAGCTGCCGTGTCGTTGGCCGTGTTGCCGGTTGCCGTGACGGCGACCGGTTCGGCGCCGCCGCCGAGCGGACCCCAGGCGGGGGTTGCGGCGAGCTACGACTCGCCGCCGCCGGCGCTCGACCCGGCGGTGTTCGCCACGGTTCCCGCCGACCTCGGCACCGCCGACGGATTGCCGTACGTCGCCGGCACCGCCGACGGCGGGGCCGTCGTGCTCGACCCCGACGGCTTCGTGGCGGTGCGCGTCGGCGCCGACGGCACGGCCGGTGAGCCGGTGCCGCTGCAGATCGTCCCGCAACACCCGCTCGCCGGGCCCGGCAACATGATCTACGGGCTGTACCACGACGACGTGGCCGGCACGGTGTCGCTTGTTGCGCTGCCTCTGTCGGGGATCTCGTCGGGCGGCTTCGTCGCCTCTGTCGACGTCGACGCGGCGAGCGACGCCGGCCTGCAGTTCCCGCTCGGTCACGGCGCCGACGGGGTGGTTGCGCTCGCCGACCCGGAGCGCGCCGGTGCTGCTGCCGTACGCCGACGAGATCGGCTGCCCCGACCTCGTTCGTCGACACCGTGCCGATGTTGACCGTGGACGACGCCGACGTCGTCACCGCCGTCGAGCCGCCGGCTACGGGCGCCGGGTCGTGGTCGCTCGACATCGAGCGGGCGCCGGACTTCGCACCGCCGGCCGCCGGCCCGGAGGCGCCGGTGGCCCTCGTCGCCGGTGGCGGCCTGTGGCTCACCAGCCTGGGCGCGTCGCAGCCGGCCTCGAGCGACGCCAGTGCGCCGTCCACCACGACGATGCCCGTGCTCGTCGAACTGCGCCCCGACGGCAGCGCCGGGTACTGGAGCGTGCCCGACGGCTGGACCGTCTCGTCGATCGACGTGTGGGGCGCCGTGCTCGCCCAGCGCACCGACGACGGCATCGAGCTCGCCCACGTGACGCCCAGCGCGCCACCGCCGGCGTCGTCGGTGACGCCGTCTTCGGAGCCCGCCCCGGCGTCGAGCGCGGCTTCCACCGCGGCCGGGTCCGAGCCCGGCTCGTCGCCGGTCGAGAGCCAGCCGGTGGCGTCGTCGGCGCCCGAGCCGTCGACGCCGGTTCGTCGGCGCCGGCGAGCGCGCCCTCCGACGCCAGCGCCCCCGCCTCCACCGGCGAGCCCACCGTGGCGACCTCGGGGACCACCATCCCCGGCGATGCCACCTGCCCGCAGTACACCGAGGCCACCAGCTACCCGGTGCAGCAGTGCGACTCGGGCACCGCCGTCCTGGCGATCCAGAACGCGCTCACCTTCGCCGGCCAGAACGTCGCCTACGACGGCGCCTTCGGCCCGGCCACCGACGCCGCCGTGCGGCGCTTCCAAGCCGCCAACGGCCTGGTCGTCGACGGCATCGTCGGCCCGCAGACGTGGGACGCGATGTCGCAGGTGCTCGCCGAGAACGGTGCCGGCGGCGGCGACGACGCCGACGGCAACGGCGTGGTCGACCCGTGGGAGGTCATCGTCGCCGGCTGACCCGGGATCGCGAAGGTCCATCTGGTCACCCTCCTTCTCGATATCGAGAATGAGAGTGACCGTGGCGGGCGGCCGTGAGGGATGAGAATCTGGTGGTTGGGTCTGGCTGTGCTCGGTACTTCTTGGTGCTGTCGTGCCCGTTATCGAGATTGATGCCAGGGGCCGTCCCGGCACCGTGACGTGTTGCTTCGAGCACGACTTACAGCTTCGTAGATCGGTCGGCCCTGCCAGATCCTTCCTGTCGGTGAAATGGGGAGGTTGTGATGGAAGTGTTGGTTGAGCGGTGCGCCGGTCTTGATGTCGGCAAGGACGAGGTGGTCGGTTGTGTGCGCACACCGTCGCCGTCGGGGCGGGGGCGATCGTCGGAGCTGCGCACCTTCTTGACGTTTACGTCGGGGTTGGAGGAGCTCGCCGAGTGGCTGGCGGTCGAACGGGGTCACCGAGGTGGTGATGGAAGCGACCGGCCAGTACTGGAAACCGATCTGGTATGTGCTCGAAGACCGCGGCTTCGATCTCAAGCTGGTCAACGCCAAGCACGTCAAGATGGTGCCGGGCCGCAAGACCGACCTGGCTGATGCGGCCTGGTTGGCGCAACTGCTCGAGCATGGTCTGCTGGCCGCGTCGTTCGTGCCGCCGGCGCCGATCCGCGAGTTGCGTGATCTGACCCGCTACCGGAAACGGTTGATCCAGACCCACAGCGCCGAGCAGCAACGGGTGCAGAAGGTGCTCGAGGACGCCGGGATCAAGCTGGACTCGGTGGCTTCGGATGTGTTGGGGGTGTCGGGGCGAGCCGATGTTGCGGGCCTTGATCGCCGGGCAACGTGATCCCGACACGCTTGCCGATCTGGCCAAAGGGCCGCTCCGCAAGAAGATCCCGACGCTGCGCGAAGCGTTACGGGGCCGGTTCCGGGAGCATCACGCCACGATGCTGCGAGTCAGGCCGATAACCTTTCCCGGTTCAGTTTTCGCGTGAGAGAGCTACGAGATGCCCACCTACACCCCCAAGGCCAGTGAGATCGAGCGTGCGTGGCACGTCGTCGACGCCGACGGCCTGGTGCTCGGCCGGATGGCCACCGAGGTCGCCCGCGTGCTGCGCGGCAAGCACAAGACGATGTTCGCCCCGCACCTCGACACCGGTGACCACGTGGTCATCGTCAACGCCTCCAAGGTCGTGCTGTCGGCGGGCAAGGCCAGCCGTGAGCGGGTGTACCGCCACAGCGGCTATCCCGGCGGCATCAAGTCGAACAGCTACGCCGAACTGCTCGCCACCAAGCCGGCCGACGCCGTGCGCCGCACGGTGCGGGGCATGCTCCCCAAGGGCCCGCTCGGCCGCCAGATGCTCACCAAGCTGAAGGTCTACGCCGGCCCCGACCACCCGCACTCGGCGCAGGCGCCCGAGCCGCTCGCCCTCGACGCCGCCCGCGCCCGCTGACCTCGGAGAACCCGGAGACCCTCGACCCATGGCCACCGCCCCGCTCACCCAGACCACCGGCCGCCGCAAGGAGGCCGTCGCCCGCGCCCGTTTGCGCCCGGGCACCGGCGTGCTCACCGTCAACGGTCGCCCGTTCGAGGCGTACTTCACCACGCCGGCTCATCGCATGGAGGCCGTCGAGCCGCTGCGTTTGCTCGACGCCACCGAGCGCTACGACGTCGACGCGTCGATCCACGGCGGCGGTGTCAGTGGCCAGGCCGGGGCGATGCGCATGGCCCTCGCCCGCTCGCTCGCCGAGGTCGAGCCCGAGACCCGTACCACCCTCAAGAAGGCCGGCTTGCTCACCCGTGATGCACGGAAGAAGGAGAGCAAGAAGTACGGCCTCGTCAAGGCCCGCAAGGCCAAGCAGTTCACCAAGCGCTGACCGCGAGGTCAGCCTGGTCGAACCAGCGGTAGCCGTGAAGTTCGGGACCGACGGCGTCCGCGGCGTCGCCAACGTCGACCTCACCGCGGCGTTCGCCCTCGACCTCGGTCGGGCCGCGGCCCGCGTGCTCGCCCCCATCGGGGACGAGCGGTGCGAGGCCGTCGTCGGCGGCGACACCCGCGTGTCGACGGCGATGCTCGAGGCGGCCTTCGTCGCCGGGCTGGCGAGCGAGGGCGTGGTCGCCCATCGCCTCGGCGTCGTGCCCACGCCGGTCGTCGCGTTCGAGTGCCAGCGCCGCGACGCCATCGGCGCGGTGATCTCGGCATCGCACAACCCCTACCGGGACAACGGCATCAAGCTGTTCGCCCGCGGGGGCACCAAGCTCCCCGATCCGGTCGAGCGCGAGGTGGAGCGCGTCGTCGTCTCGCTCGATGCGCCCACCGCCGACCCCGCCCAACTCTTCGACATCGAGGCGAGCACCGCCTACGCCGCGCACGTTCAGGCGGCGATCGGCGGCCGTTCGCTCGCGGGGCTGCGCATCGTCGTGGACACGGCGAACGGCGCGGCGAGCGCGATCGCCGCGCCGCTCTTGCGCGGCGCCGGCGCCGATGTCGTCGTGATCCACGACTCGCCAGACGGGCGCAACATCAACGACCGGTGCGGCGCCACCGACACGCGTGCCCTGGCCGCAGCGGTGCTGGCCGAGCGCGCCGACTTCGGCCTCGCCCTCGACGGTGACGCCGACCGCTTGATGGCGATCGATCACACCGGCGAGCTCGTCGACGGCGACCAGATCATGGCGGTGTGCGCGCTCGACCGCCTGCGCGACGGCCGGCTCCGCGACATCACCCTCGTCAGTACGGTCATGTCCAACCTCGGGTTCCGCCTGGCGATGGAGCAGGCCGGGATCAACGTCATCGAGACCGCCGTCGGCGACCGCTACGTGCTCGAGGCCCTCGACGAGGGCGGTTATTCGATGGGCGGCGAGCAGAGCGGGCACATCATCTTCCCGGAGTGGGCCACCACCGGTGACGGTCTGCTGACCGGGATGGTGCTCGCCGACCTGGTGCACCGCTCCGGGCGCACCCTGGCCGACCTCGCCGGGGCGGCGATGACTCGCCTGCCACAGGTGCTCGTCAACGTACCCGTCGTCGAGCGGGTGCCCGATGCGGCCGATCGCATGGCCGACGACATCAGCGCCGCCGAGGAGACGCTCGGGTCGCGGGGTCGCGTGCTGCTGCGGTGCAGCGGTACCGAGCCCCTGGTGCGCGTGATGGTCGAGGCGTTCGACGACGACACCGCCCGGTCGGTGGCCGACCGCCTCGCCGGCGCCGTGCGCGAGCGCTGGGGCGTGGACGGCGCAGTCCGGGCCTGAAGCGCGGTCCGGATACGGGTGTCCGATCCGCGCCAGGAGAGCGCGGTCGGGCCGGTCGTGCGGCGGTGTACCGTCAGCACCAGTGAGTGAGCGAGTCTTCGAGCGAGCGAATCAGCATGCACGGTCTTCGGCTCACTGGTGCACCGCCGCCGACTTGAACGTGTCGCAGGCGTAAGGGTGCACCAGTGAGACGCGGCGGCGTTCCCCCTGGCAGTGGCGATCGCGGCGGCCGCCGTGGTGGGCGCCACCATCGGCTCGGTGGCGGCCGGCGCCTCCGGCACCGGCCGGGCGCCCGACAAGACGACGGCCGGCCCGACCAGCGAGGCGGCAGCGGTGACGACGATCGTGGCCGCGACGATCGCCCCACTTCCCTCGCTGTCGGTCGGGACGCCGACCACGAACGTCGCATCGTCGCTGGCGCCCGCCACCTACGGCCCGCCCACCACCGCCACCGCCGCCACCACCGCACCGAGCCTCGCCGTCACGACCGCGGCCTCCACCGGCCCGACCGTCACCAACACGCCCGACGAGGTCGCCGCGGCGCTCGCCCTGTTCGAGGAGGTGCTCCAGGCGCTGTCGTCGGATCCCCACGCGCTGGCCGACCTCACCGCCACGCGCACCGTGCCGGGAAGCCCGGCCAACTGGTTCCTCGGCTACACCACCGGCATCGCCACGTCGTTGCAGGCCAACGGCCCGCAGACGGCGGCCGGCTACACCGCCACCGCGGCCGACGACGGCGCCGGCGTCATGGTGTGCCAGGTGGGGAGCTCGGTGCCGTGCGACGAGTTCGCCGGTTTCGTCTGGGTCGCCGACCGGCTGGCGTCGTTCTCGATCAACGGCATCGACATCACCGGTCGCTTCGGCACCGCGACGCCCGTCGTCGACGGGCCGCTCGAGATCGCCGGCGTGATCGCGTTCCAGCGCACCTCGGCGTCGTCGCTGAGCATCGTGATGTCGCTGACGGCGGGCGCCCAGCCGGTCGACATCGCCTGGGCCGACGCCACGTACGTGAACCCCGACGGCACCAGCATCCCGCTCACGTCGGGCGCCGGCTCGGTCCCGGGCCACCTCGACGCCGGCGCCGCCGGCGCGGCGTACGTGCAGTTCCCCGACGGACTGATCGGTGGGGTGCTCGACGTGCCGGTCAGCACCCCCGACGGCGCCACCTCGACGGTGAGCGTCGCGGTCGTCGCCGTCGCCTGAGCAGCACGTCGCAGCCCGTATACGGTGGGGCGCGTGCCCGATCGTCACCGCCGAGCCGGACGCGCCCGGCGGACCGCGGCCATGGTCGCGACGCTCGGCGCCCTCGCCGCACCCGCGGTCGCGACGGACCCTCGAGCACTCCGCCACGCACGACGGCGCCGGGCAGCACCGACGTCACTGCGTCGACGGCGAGCGCGACCACCCTCGACGTCGCCGCTGAGCAACTCGACGCGTTGTACCAGTCGGCCCGGGCCGAGGGGCGCGTCAACCTGATCGGACTGCCGCCGGACTGGGTGGACTACAACGACATCGTCGCCTCCTTCCAGCGCGCCTACCCCGACGTGGCCGCGGACGTGCAGGCGCCGGACTCGTCGTCGGCCGACCAGCTCGCCGCCGTCGAGGCCGAGGCCGGCACCGAGGACATGCCCGACGTGCTCGACATCGCCCCGACGGTGGACGTGCGGGCGATCGACCCGACGACCTGGTCCCCGTACCAGCCGACGGTGTGGGACGAGGTGCCGCCGCAGCTGCGCGGGCGTAACGCCGACTGGGTCTCCAGCTACTACGGCGTCGTCGCGATCGCCACCAACGCAGACGTCCTCGACGACCGTCCGACGACGTTCGCCGCCCTCGCCGATCCGAAGTACGTCGGTCAGGTGACGCTCACCGGCGACCCGTCCGAGGACGCCACGGCGTTCGCCGTCGTGATGGCCGCCGCCCTCGCCAACGGCGGCTCACTCGACGACGTGATGCCGGGGATCGAGTACTTCGCCGATCTCCGCGCCCGGGGGATCCTGGCCGACACCCCGACCGCCGAGCTGCCGCTCGACCCGGTGGCGACCCCGGTGGTGCTGGCCTGGAGCACCGACGTCGCCCGCCTCGCGGCATCGGGGATCCCCGATGCCGACGAGGACGGCACGCCCGACGCCCCGCCGGCCGACCTGCAGTGGGTCGTTCCGTCGGACGGCGTGTACGGCGCCTCCTACGCCCAGGGCGTGGTCGCCGGCGGGCCGCACCCCAACGCCGGCCGTCTGTGGATCGAGCACATGCTGTCGCTCAAGACCGCCGCCGACCTGCTCGAGGGCGGCGCCGTCCCCGCCCGGCTCGCCGGTCTCGCCGATGCGGGCAGCGCCGACCTGTCGGTGCTCGGGAAGCTCTCCCCGGCCGCCATCGTCGACAGCGTGCGCTTCGCCCGCCCGGAGCAGGTGGCGCGAGCGCTCGAGGTGATCGTCGAGAACTGGGCGCCGATGGTGGCCGACCTGCCCTCACCCCCCACGACACCCGCGAGCACGCCGGCCCCGAGCACCTGACCGCGCGTGCGTTTCGCAGACCGTTTGCCGCGCGGTCACCGAGACGACACCACATCGTGGTCGTGCCCACCCCGCGCGTGGGCGACTTTTCCGCCCCATGACAACCATCACCAAGCGCGGCCGCCGCCGCAGCCTCGGCGTCCTGGCCGCAGCGGCGACGATCGCGTTCGTCGGCGCATCCACGGCGTCAGCCACCACCGTGCCCCCGGGCACGGAATCATCCGGAACCGCTGCCGGCGCCAGCGCAGCCGGCGGGGACGCCGCGGCCGTCATCGCCGATCTCTACGCCGCGGCCAAGGAGGAGGGTCGGGTCAACCTGATCGCCCTGCCCGACGACTGGGCGAACTACAAGGGGATCCTGCAGTCGTTCGAGGACAAGTTCCCCGGTGTCGAGGACCAGCCGGTGCAGACCCCGGAGGCCAGCTCGGCCGAGGAGCTGGCTGCGGTCGACGCCCAGCGCGGCACCGAGACGATGCCCGACTCGATTGACGTCGGGCCGACGTTTGCCCTGCAGGCGGTCGCGGATGGCATCTGGGATCCGTACAAGCCGACGACGTGGGACGAGATCCCCGACAACCTCAAGGATCCGGACGGCAACTGGGTCGGCGCCTACTACGGCATCATGTCGATCGGCGTGAACACGACGCTCGTCGAGAACGTGCCGACCTCCTTCGCCGACCTGAACGACCCGCAGTACGCCGGTATGGTGTCGCTCAACGGTGATCCGCAGTCGGCGGGGGCGGCGTTCGCCGGCGTGATGGCCGCGTCGCTCGCCAACGGTGGCTCACTCGACGACATCATGCCTGGCATCCAGTACTTCGCCGACCTCAAGGCCGCCGGCGTCTGGAATCCGCTCCAGGCGTCCGACGCCACGATCCAGTCCGGCGACACGCCGATCGTGATCGACTGGACGTACAACCAGCTCGGGCACACCCAGGCCGCGAGCGACGGTGGGTACGAGTGGACCTCCTTCGTGCCGAGCGACGGCGTGTACGGCTCGTACTACGCCCAGGGCGTGGTCGCCGACAGTCCACACCCGAACGCGGCGCGGCTTTGGATCGAGCACATCCTCTCCGACGAGGGGGCCCTCGGCTACCTCGAGGGTGGTGCGATCCCGGCCCGCTACCAGGCGCTGATCGACAACGGGACGATCACCGATGACATGAAGGCCACCCTGCCGTCGCCCGACCTGATCGCCCAGATCGCCTTCCCCTCGTCCGACCAACTCGACCAGGCCAACCAGGTGCTGGCCGACAACTGGGGACCGATGGTCGCCAACTGACCCGTGGTCGCGCCCTGCCCACCGTGCATGGGGAGCGAGACCAACGGCGCGCGCCGCACGGCAGCCGGTCTGCCGGGCGAGCCGACCGCGTTGATCGTCGGTTGGCGTGAACTCGATCACGACGCGGGATGGCGTGGCCCAGGGTCTCCTCCCCGCGACCCGACCGCAACCGTGGAGCCCGCCCGTTCCCGGGCGGGCTCCCGCGCCGCCCGCGTCCGACAGGAGGTGACGGCGTGGGCCGGGCTGCTCCCGTTCTTTCTGTTCCTCGGCCTGTTCCTCGTCGTTCCCACCATCTCGGTTTTCCGGCGGGCGTTCGAGCACACCGAAGGCTCGGCGATTCCGGCGATGCGCGAGGCGATGACGGGCCCATTCCGCCACTACTTCTGGGGGTCGATCAAGCTCTCGGCGGTCTCAGCGGCGATCGGCGGACTCGTCGGCACCCTGCTGGCCATCGTCGTCGTACGCATGCAGCGCCAGCCGTGGCTGCGCACGGTCGTGATGGCTTTCTCCGGCGTGGCCGCCAACATGGGCGGCGTGGTATTGGCCTTCGTCGTTCATCGCGTCGCTCGGCGCGCAGGGCGTCGCTACGAAGCTGCTCGACTGGGTCGGCGTGCACCTCCCGAACCAGTGGATCACGTCGTTCTGGGGACTGGTCATCGTGTACGCGTTCTTCCAGATCCCGTTGATGTTCCTGGTGATGCTCCCGGCGATCGACGGCTTGCGGCCGGCGTGGCGCGAAGCCGTTTCCAATCTCGGCGGCACGGCCGTCACGTACTGGCGGCGAGTCGGCATCCCCATCTTGACCCCCGCCGCGCTCGGCGGGTTGTTGCTGCTCTTCGCCAACTCGTTCGCTGCATACGCCACGGCGTATGCACTCACCACCCAGTCCGGCGCACTGGTGCCGGTGCAGATCCGCTTCTACTTGCAAGGCAACACGATTGCCGGCAAGGCCAACGTCGGCTACGCACTCGCGGCGTGGATGGTGATCATCATGCTGGTCACGATCGCCCTCTACCTCCTGGTCCGCCGACGCTCCGAGCGCTGGCTGCGATGACGAACGATCTCGCGCCGATGGCGGCCGTGGTCGCCGAGGAGCCGGCGACGCCGGCCGGATCCAGTTCGCCGGGCTCGCCCGGCAGCCGGTTGGCGCGCTGGGCGGCCTGGCTGTTCCTGCTCGCCGTCGCCACGTACTTCCTCTTCCCACTGTTGATGCTCTTGCGGGCCGGCTTCCAGAAGGGTGTCCCCACGGTGAAGCTGGGGCGCTCGACCATCTTCAAGGGGTGGACGTTCGAACCGTTGGTGGGGGCCTTCCAGACGCCGGGGTTCACCTCCACGCTGTGGCTGAGCACCCGCCTCGTCATCGGTGCCATCCTCGTGACCCTTGCGCTGCTGCTGCCGACTGCGATCTGGGTGCACCTGCGCATTCCCAAGGCGCGCGGCATCGTCGAGACACTGACCGTGCTGCCGTACGTCGTCCCGCCGATCGCGCTCGTGGTGGGCGTGATCGGCGCCTTTCAGCACGGCGCTCCGTGGTTCTACCGCAGCAGCTACCTGCTCGTGCCATTCTACGCCATCCTCGCCATGCCGTTCACCTACCGCTCGCTCGACGCCGGCATCCGTGCCATCGACCTGCGCACCCTCGTCGATGCCTCGCGCTCGCTCGGTGCGGGATGGTCGACGACGATGTTCCGCGTGCTGATCCCGAACATGCGGACCGCGCTGCTCACCTCGGCGTTCCTGACGGCCACCGTCGTGCTCGGCGAGTTCACGATGGCGTCGCTCACCGGAAAGGCGACACTGCCGATCCTGCAGTACAACCTCTATGCCGGCAAGTTCCAGCGCGGCGCGGCGCTCGGGCTGATCATCGTGATCGTGTCCACGGCGCTGCTGGCCGGTGTCACCCTGCTCACCCGCAAACGCGGCGAGCCGGGCGCTCGTCGAGCGATCCGAAACGGCGGCGCCATGGCCTCCTCGCTGACCTACGACCCGATCGGCAAGTCGTTCGGCGCAACGTCGCCCTCGAGGCGTTCGACCTGGCGATGGAGCCGGGCGAGCTGGTGAGCCTGCTCGGCCCTTCGGGCTGCGGCAAGACGACGGCGTTGCGCATCGCGGCAGGTTTCGACAGCCCCGACGTCGGGTCGGTGCGCGTCGACGACCGCGACGTGCTCGGTCGACCCCCCCACAAGCGCAACATGGGCATGGTCTTCCAGAGCTACAGCCTGTTCCCGAACCTCGACGTGAGGGCCAATGTGGCGTTCGGGCTGCGCGTGCGCAACGTGTCCAAGGCCGACCAGTCGCGGCGGGTCGGCGAGGCACTGGAGCGGGTGCAGTTGTCGCAGATGGCGACTCGCTATCCCCACCAGCTCTCGGGCGGCCAACAGCAGCGGGTCGCCCTCGCCCGAGCCTTGGTGTTCGAGCCGGCGGTGCTGCTGCTCGACGAGCCGCTGTCGGCGCTCGACGCCCAGGTGCGGGTCAACCTGCGCGAGGAGATCCGCCGCCTGCAGCTGCAGCTCGGCATGACGACGCTGTTCGTCACCCATGACCAGGAAGAGGCGCTGTCGATCTCGGACCGCATCGGCGTGATGTCGCACGGCAAGATCGAACAGCTGGGCAGCCACGCGAGGTCTACGAGGCGCCGGCGACGGTGTTCGTGGCCCGCTTCGTCGGCCGCATCAACGAGCTCCCCGCCGAGGTGACCGCCAACGGCGTGGAGGTGGCCGGCCGGCGCGTCGACGTGGCAGTGAATGGGCAGCCGGTCGGCGCGTCCATCACGCTGATGTCCCGACCGCAGGACGTGCGCGTGCAATCGCTCGACGCCGAGGGCGCCGGCAGCGGGCTGCCGGGGACGGTCGTCAGCGAGCACTTCTCGGGGTCGTCGAGCATGCTGCGGGTCCGGCTCGATCTCGTCGACCGCCTCGTCGACGTGCAGCTGCCGCCCGACGTCGAGCAGAAGGGCCAACCGGGCGACCGCGTCGAAGTGCTCCTGACGCCGGCGAAGGTGCTCCTCGCCGACTGATCGTCGCCCGGCGCCGGCTCGGGCGCACGGGTAGCCTGTGCAGGATGTGCGGGATCATCGCCATCGTCAGCCGCGAGCCGGGGCGGCCCACACCGACCGCGGCCGAGCTGCTCGACGGTCTCGACCGGGCGATCGCAGCGATCGGTGATCCGTCGGCGGTCGCAGCGGCGGTCGAAGCGGTCGACGAGGCCCTGCACGGCCTGCCCGGGGTGCTGGCCCTGGCCGACCGCCACGACCTGGTCGCCGGGCTGACGACGCGACTCGACCAGCTCGACGGGTACGCCCGGGCGGTCGACGAAGCCCTGGCCGGGAGCGCCGCCGCCGAGCCGGATGCGCTCGAGGCGGCGAACGCCGCGTCGATCCGGCTGCGCGACGCGCCGTGGGCGATCCGACGGGACCGGTTGCGCACGTCGCGCGAGGTCGACGCCCTGTCCGGCCGCGATGCGTCGGTGCCGGCCCGAGCGGGCTATCTCGCGATCCAGCAGGCCCTGTCGGCGATCGACCGGATGGAGGTGCGTGGTCGCGACTCGGCCGGCATCCACGTGTTCGTGTGGCACCACGGGCTCGATCTCGACGACCCCGCCGTCGCCGCCGACCTCGCCGCGCGCGGCGGCGACCCGTTGTTCCAGTCGGGTTCGGCGCGCGCCGTGCCGAACGGATCGACCACCGTGCTGTCCTTCGTGTACAAGGCGGCGGCGGAGATCGGCGAGCTGGGCGACAACACGGCAACGATGCGGGCGGCCGTGGGCCGGGACCGCCTGCTGCGCCTGGCGATGACCGGTCCCGGCGCCCGGGTGAGCGTGCTCGGTCACACGCGCTGGGCCAGCGTCGGCATCATCAGCGAGCCCAACGCCCACCCGGTGAACAGCGACGAGATCGTGGAGAGCGAGCGGCCCTACTGCGTCGGCGTGCTCAACGGCGACGTCGACAACCACGCCGACCTCAAGGTCGAGCACGAGCTGCGCTTCGCCGGCCCGATCACCACCGACGCCAAGGTGATCCCCGCCCTGTTCGGCCACCACGCCGACGCCCTCGGCGCGGATGGGGGCGGCGTCGACGCCCTCGTCGAGGCGTTCCGGCGCACGGTGAGTGCGTTCGAGGGGTCGGTGGCGATCGGCGCGATGTCGGCCGCCGCCCCCGGGCGGGTGCTGCTCGCCCTGCGCGGCAGCGGACAGGGTGTCTACGTCGGCTTCGCCGAGGACCGCTTCATCGTCGCCAGCGAGCCCTACGGGATCGTCGAGGAGACCCGTCACTACCTCCGCCTCGACGGCGAGACCGGTGGGCAGCTGGTCTGCCTCGATGCGGAGCGCGCCGGGTCGCTCGACGGCGTGACGCGGCTCGCCTACGACGGCACGCCGCTCCCGGTCGTCGCGGCCGACCTGTCGAGCACCGAGGTGACCACGCGCGACATCGATCTCGGCGAGGCGCCGCACTTCCTGCTCAAGGAGATCAGCGAGTCGCCCGAGAGCTTCCCCAAGACGCTGCGCGGCAAGATCTCGACCGACGCCGGCGGGCGGTTGCGCGCCGCCGTCGGCACGCGGGCCCTTCCGGCCGACATCGCCGAGCGACTGGCCGACGGGACGATCCGCCGCGTGCTACGTCATCGGACAGGGCACCGCCGCCGTCGCCGGCGCGTCGATGGCCAAGACGCTGGGTGAACTGGCGGCGGGAGCGCTCGTGGTCGAGGCGATCACCGCCACCGAGCTGTCCGGTTTCGGCCTGCGCCTCGACATGAGCGACACGCTGGCCGTCGCGGTGAGCCAGAGCGGCACCACCACCGACACCAACCGCACGGTCGACCTGCTCAAGGGCCGCGGTGCGGCGGTGATGGCCATCGTCAACCGCCGCTAGAGCGACCTCACCGAGAAGGCCGACGGCGTGCTGTACACGTCGGACGGCCGCGACGTGGAGATGAGCGTCGCCTCCACGAAGGCGTTCTACGCCCAGGTCGCCGCTGGCATGCTGCTCGCCTGCGCGATCACCGAGGCCGCGGGGATCGACACCGCCGGCCGGCGTCACGAGTTGCTCACCGCGCTGCGCGACGCTGCCCGACGCGATGCGCACCGTGCTCGCCCGCCGCGACTTGGTCGCCGACGCCGCCCGCCGGTTCGCACCGACGAAGCGCTACTGGGCGGTCGTCGGCAACGGTGTCAACAACGTGGCGGCCGAAGAGGTGCGGATCAAGCTCAGCGAGCTCTGCTACAAGTCGATCGCCTGCGACGTCACCGAGGACAAGAAGCACATCGACCTGTCCTCCGAGCCGCTGATCCTCGTGTGCGCCGCCGGTCTGTCGGGCTCCACCGCCGACGACGTCGGCAAGGAGGTGGCGATCTACCGGGCGCACAAGGCGACGCCGGTCGTGGTGGCCGACGACGGCGACGTCCGCTTCGCCGGCGGCGGCCGCCATCGGCGTGCCTCCGGGTCGACCCCGCGCTGGCGTTCGTGCTCTCGACGATGGTGGGTCACCTCTTCGGCTACGAGGCGGCGCTGGCCATCGACGCGTCCGGCCGTGCCGCTTGCGCGAGGCGCGCGAGGTCATCGAGCACGCCGTGCTCCGCAGCGGTCGACCGACGCGATGCTCGCTGCGGTGCGCGCGGGCGTGGCCGGCTGCGCCGAGCAGTTCGTCGACGGCCTGCGCAGCTCGCGGTACGACGGCCACCTCGAGGCGAGCACCGCGGTGCGCCTGGCCGGGCTGCTGCGCGACGTGCAGGCCGACCAACCGCCGCTCGAGGCCTACCAGAGCGAGCTCGGGCAAGGTGGGCACGCCGGCGGCGTTGCTCGACGACCTCATCGCCGTCGCTCACGCGGGCCATCGAGGAGCTCACCCGCCCGGTCGACGCCATCAAGCACCAGGCCAAGACGGTCACCGTGGGCATCTCCCGCAGCGACGAGGGCGTGCTCGACCGGGCGCTGGTGCAGGCCGTGCTCGCCGCCGGCGCCGGGCGCGACGTGCTCAGCTACCGCACGCTCAAGGTGCTCGCCGACCTCGATCCCGCCGTGGCGGAGGTGATCGGGTTCACCCGCTACCGGCATCGACGGCGACGCTCGATCACCGTCGTCGACCGCGGCGGGCTGGCAAGCCAGCTGACGAGCCGGGTCGAGCGGCGACCGGCGCTGTCGGGCACCAAGCGCCGCGTCGCCAGCCGAGCGCGAGGTGCTCGTGGCCCGCGGCCGCAGCGACGGGCGCACCGTGATCATGGTGCCGGAGGTGAAGGCCGCCAGGCGACGGGCATCACGCTGCTGCACGTGCGCTTCCACGACCGCCTCGACGCGGCCGCGATGCGTGGGGTGCTGCAGGGCTACGACCGCCGCTACGACCGCCTCGTCGACTGGGTGACCGAGACCGAGGGCGCCTTCGCGACGACCGCCTCGCCGAGCTCCCCGTCGTCGACCTGCTGATCGAACCGATCTCCGACATCGCCGACCACTGGCGCAGCTGACCCCTCGCCGGGAACGATTTCCACAAGCTAAATCGGAGTCGCCGATTCGTGCCCAGATCGCGCGTCCCGAGGCCGCGATCGGGCAGACTTCCGGCGTGATCGGGATCGGCATCGACGCGGTCGACGTCGAGCGCTTCCGACTGCGCTCGCCCGCACCCCCTCGATGCGCGAGCGGATGTTCACCGCCGGCCGAGCTGGCCTACGTGGCGCCCAAGGCCGATCCGGTGCCGTCGCTCGCCGCCCGCTTCGCCGCGCGCGAGGCCGTGATGAAGGCGATGGGCGTCGGCCTGGGCGCGTTCGGCTTCCACGAGGTGTAGGTGGAGGTGCACGACAGCGGGCAGCCGTGGCTGGTCGTGACCGGCCGGGCCGCGGCGCTGGCCGAGCGAGCGGGGCATCGCCACGTGGCACCTCTCGCTGACCACGACGGGCCGGTGGCGATCGCCATCGTCGCCGCCGACGCGGTGAGCGCGCGACCATGATCCCGATCGTCACGCCGGCCGAGATGGCCGCCATCGACGCGGCCGCCGCCCGAGCCGGTGGACGTGCTGATCGAGCGCGGCCGGCGCCGCGGTCGCCCGGAGCGCCCTGCAGCATGCTGGGCGGCGGCTACGGCCGCGTCGTCACGTGATCGCCGGCGGGGGCAACAACGGCGCCGACGGTCGCGTGGCGGCCCGAGCGGCTGGCCGACCGGGGGGTCGCCGTCCGCGTGTTCGACGCTGCGCAGCTGCCCGGCCGGCGCTGCCGCCGTGCGACCTCGTGATCGACGCCGCCTACGGCACCGGCTTCGCCCCGGCGACGAGAGCCGCCGGCCGTGGTCGCCGCCCGACGTCGGCGCACGCCGGCGTGCTGGCCGTCGACATCCCGAGCGGCGTCGACGGGCTCACCGGTGCGGCGCCCGGCGCCGTGCTCGCGGCCACCCGCACGGTCACGTTCGCCGCGCTCAAGCCCGGGCTGCTGTTCGGGCCGGGCAGGCCCTGGCCGGCGACGTGCGAGGTGGCCGACATCGGGCTCGACACGCTCGCGCGCCACGGCCCACCTCGTCCACCGCCGCCGACGTCGCCGCGTGGTGGCGCGCCGCGCGCCGGCCGACGCCCACAAGTGGCACGGGCCGTGCGGGTGATCGCCGGCAGTCGCCGGGATGACCGGCGCCGCCGCTCTGCGTCGGCGCGCGGCGATGCGTGCCGGCGCCGGCATCGTGCGCGCTGAGCGCGCCCGGGCTCGACGACGTCGGCGACGCCCGCGATCGAGGTGGTGGCGAAGCCGCTGCCGGCCGAGGGCTGGGCGGCCGAGGTGCTCGACCCCGGCGAGCTGGACCGCTTCGGGGCGCTCGTGGTCGGGCCCGGGCTGGGCCGGGCCGAGGCGACCCGTGCCGCCGTGCGCGAGGTGGTCAGCCGCCGCCGCGTGCCGCTGCTGGTCGACGGCGACGGCCTGTCGCGCTGGCGCCGGTCCGACCTCGCGCGCCCGTGCGCGCCGCGCGACGCGCCGACGGTGCTCACCCCGCACGACGGCGAGTTCCGCGCGCTCTGACCGGCGGCTGCCGGCCCGACCGGCTGGCGCCGCCCGCCGGCTGGCCGCCGCCACCGGCTGCGTCGTGCTGCTCAAGGGCCCGACCACCGTGGTGGCCGACGCCCGACGGCGCCGTGCTCGTGGTCGCCACACGGCGACGAGCGCCTGGCCACGGCGGGATCGGCGACGTGCTCTCGCGGCATCATCGGCGCCCTCTGGCCGGCGGGTGGGCCCGCTCGACGCCGCCGCCGCCGGGGCCGGTCCGCGCCGAGGCGGCCGCCGCCGCCCGGCGCCGTGTTGGTCGCCGGCGACCTGGTGGCCGGCGATCTGCCCCCGCTGCTCCGCCGAGCTCGGGTCGGGACGGCGCTGACGGCCGGGGCGCTGGGCGCGGGCCGAGGTCGACCTCGGCGCGGTCGCCGCACAACATCGGTGCTGTGCCGGTCGCGGCGCCGGCCGCGTGTCTGGGCGGTGGTCAAGGCCGACGGCTACGGCCACGGCGCGGTCCCCGGTCGCCCGGGCGGCCCTGGGTGCCGGCGCCGGCGGCCTGTGCGTCGCCCTGACGTCGGAGGCGGTGGCGCTGCGCCACGCCGGCATCGAGCCAACCGTCCCGTCCTGGTGCTCAGCGAGCAGCCGCCCGACGCCGCGCCGACGATCGTCGCCAACGACCTCACGCCCACGGTGTACACGGCGACGGGCATCGACGCCCTCGCCAAGGCGTCGGCGGCGGCGGACGCGTCCTCGGCGTGCACGTCAAGGTCGACACCGGCATGCGCCGCGTCGGGGCGGCGCCGCCGGAGATCGCCGAGCTCGTGGCGCGCGTCGAGCGCATCGCCGGCGCTGCGCCTCGACGGTCTGTTCACCCACCTCGCCGTGGCCGACGAGCCGGCTCGCCCGGACAACGACGGCCAGTCGGCGCGGTTCGACGCCGTGCTCGCGGCGATCCCGACGGCGCCGGCGCATCGTGCACGCCGCCAACTCGGCGGGCGCGCTCGCCCGCCCGGCCGCCCGGCGCACTTCGTCCGGGCCGGCATCGCCGTGTACGGCATCTCGCCCGGCGCGGCGGTCGTCCGCTCGCCGCCGGCCTGCGTCCGGCACTGTCGCTCAAGGCGCGGGTGTCGTACGTCAAGCGCGTCGCCGCCGGCGAGGCGCTGTCGTACGGGCTCCGTCACACGCTCGACGGCCGACGCCACGGTCGCCACGCGTGCCGATCGGCTATGCCGACGGCGTGCGGCGCAACCTGTCCGGCACGGCGACGCCCGTGCTGATCGGCGGGCGGCGCCGCGCCATCGTCGGCACGATCACGATGGACCAGCTGATGGTCGACTGTGGCGACGACGCAGGTGGCGGTCGGCGACGAGGTGGTGCTGATCGGCGCCCAGGGCGGCGACCGCATCCGCGCCGAGGACTGGGCCGCCACGCTGGGCACGATCGGCTACGAGATCGTGTGCGGCATCGGTGCCCGCGTGCCACGGCGCTACGTCGCCGGCTGAACGTCGTCTGTGTCAGGGAACACGACCCGTGGCGTCGATCTTCCTGACACAGACGCCGAGCTCCCTAGAATCGGTCGCTCACATGCCGCCGTCCGCCCGCCTGACGCTGCACGCACCGTCGCTGGACGCGACCCACACGATCGCCGCCGCCGTCGCCGGGCTCGGCCGCGCCGGCGACGTGATCGTGCTCGCCGGGGAGATGGGCGCCGGCAAGACGGCGTTCGCCCAGGGCTTCGGCCGGGCGCTCGGTGTGGCCGAGCCGATCACGTCGCCGACGTTCACCCTCGTGCACACGTACGACTCGCCGACGGTGACGTTGCATCACGCCGACATCTACCGCCTCGAGCAGTACGCCGAGGTGGCCGACCTGGCGCTCGGCGAGCTCGCCGAGTTCGACGGCATCGTGCTGATCGAGTGGGGGACGTGGTGTCGGCGCTGCTCGGCGAGCACCTCGAGGTGCGCTCGTGACACCGGACTCGGCGCCGAGTCGGACGACGACGACGCCGCGTGCCGGTGACCCGCGACATCGTCCTCACGCCCGGCGGAGCGCGGTGGGCGGCGCGTTGGGAGCTGTCGAGCGAGCGGTCGCCCCGTGGCGGGTGCCGTGCTGATCCTCGGCATCGAGACGGCCACCCAGCAGGTGAGCGTCGCCATCGGCGGGCACGAAGGGGTGATCGCCCTGTTCGAGACGTCGCGCGGTCGCCGCCACGCCGAGACGCTGGTGCCGGCCATCGCCTTCCTGTGCGACCGCGCCGACATCGGCCTCGAGGACATCGGCGTCGTCGCCGTCGACGTCGGGCCCGGGCTGTTCACCGGCATGCGCGTCGGGCTGGCGACCGCCAAGGCGCTGGCGCTCGCGCTCCGCGTGCCGATGATCGGCATCTCCTCGCTCGACCTGCTCGCCTTCCCGCACCGCCGCGCCGACCGCCTCGTCGTCCCCGTGGTCGACGCCCGCAAGGGCGAGGTGTTCTACGCGATGTACCGGCCGGTGCCCGGTGGCATCCAGCAGGTGATGGCGCCGCGCGCCGCCTCCGTGGACGAGCTGGTAGGCCGACCTGCTGGCGCACAGCCACGACCGTTGCTGGTGGGCGACGGGGCGGTGCGCTACCACGACCGCATCGTGGAGGGTTTCCGCTGCGAGCTCGCCGACGAGGCGCACCCGAGCGCCGGCGGCTGGTGCAGCTCGCCCACGCGCGTGCCCTGCGCGAGGAGTGGTCGCAGCCGGCGGAGATCCAGCCGTTGTACCTGCGGCCGCCCGACGCCGAGATCAACTGGACCACGCGCGCCGTGGAGGGGGCGAGGAGGGCGCCAGTGAGCATCGCTCGAGCGGCGCGCTCGACCGCCGCACTCACCGCCGCGCACCTCACGATCGACCGGATGAAGATCCGCAACACGTCGGCGACGTGATGGGGATCGAGCGCGACGCCTACCCGCGTCCGTGGACCGCCCAGGTTTTCCACGACGAGCTGCACGAGGCGCGGTCCGGCCGACGCCACTACGTGGTCGCCCGGCGCGGCCGCACGGTCGTCGGCTACGGCGGGCTGATGTTCGTCGCCGGCGAGGCCCACGTGACGAACATCGCCGTGCACCCGGCGGAGCGCGTCACCACATCGCCACCAGGATCATGGCGTCGCTCGCCAACGAAGCGATCGAGCGGCTGCACGGCGTGGACCTGGAGGTGCGGGCGACGAGCGCGGCGCCCAGGAGCTGTACCGCACGTTCGGGTTCGCCCCGGCGGGCGTGCGCAAGGACTACTACGAGGGCGAGACCGACGCCATCGTGATGTGGTGCCACGACATCCAGTCCGACGAGTACCGCCAGCGCCTCGCCCGGCTGCTCGTCCGCGCCGCGGAGCGACCGTGAGCCAGGTGGAGGTGAGCGGCGACACGCTCGTGCTCGGCATCGAGACGAGCTGCGACGAGACCGCGGCGGCGCTGGTGCGCGGCGGTCACGACATCCTCTCGAGCGTCGTGTCCTCGCAGATCGAGCTGCACGCCGTGTTCGGCGGGGTGGTGCCCGAGGTGGCCAGCCGGGCCCACCTCGACCTGCTCAACCCGGTGGTCGCCCGGGCGATCGTCGAGGCCGGCGTCGACGAGCAGCAGATCGACGCCGTGGCGTGCACGATCGGGCCGGGGCTCATCGGCGCCCTGCTGGTGGGCGTGTCGGCGGCCAAGGCGCTTGGCGCTCGCCTGGGACGTGCCCTTCGTCGGGGTGAACCACCTCGAGGCGCACCTCTACGCGTCCCTCCTCGATGATCCCACCGCTGGAACCGCCGATCGTGGTGCTGCTGGTGTCGGGCGGGCACACGATGCTCGTCGAGATGCGCGGCGCCCGGCGACTACCGCCTGCTCGGCCAGACGATCGACGACGCGGCGGGCGAAGCGTTCGACAAGGTGGCGCGCTACCTCGGCCTCGGGTACCCCGGCGGGCCGGCGGTCGAACACGACGCGCATCGTCGGGCGACCCGGCGGCGATCGCGTTCCCCGGGCGATGCGCAACGACGGTCTCGACTTCAGCTTCTCGGGGCTCAAGACGTCGGTGGTCAACTACGTCCGCAAGCACCCAGAGGTCGAGGTGGCCGACGTGGCGGCGTCGTTCCAGCAGGCGGTGGTCGACGTGCTGGTCGAGAAGGCCCGACGGGCCGCCGCGGCATGCGGCGCGAGGGGGATCGCCCTCGGCGGTGGCGTGGCCGCCAACCGCACGTTCCGCGCGCGCGCTGGTGGCGGGATGCGCCGAGGACGGGTTGCGGTCCTACGTGCCGAGCCCGGAGATGTGCACCGACAACGCCGCGATGATCGCGGCCGCCGGCTGGCACCGCCTCCGCCTCGACGGCCCGACGCCGCTCGACGAGGGCGCCCACCCGAACCTGCGCCTCGTCGTCTGATCCCGCTCTTCATCCGCAGTGTTGGAGCGCGTGCGAGTGCTGAACGCCGCGACGGGGGTCCCCCGACACTCGGTTGCACCCAACACTCCGATGTGGCTCAGGGTCTTGGCGGCTGGCGAGGATGCGGTCGAGCTCGGCGAGCACGATCGGTTCGACCGTCGCCGTCGTCGCACCACGCCCGGCGAGGACTTCGGCGGTGCGATCGCCGGTGGCCAGCGAGCCGAGCAGCAGGTGCTCGGTCCCGATGAAGTTGTGCTGCAGCCGCAGCGCCTCCCGCAACGCCGCGTCGAGCACCGCTTCGGCCCGCTCGTCGAAGGGCAGGTCGCTCACCGCGTCGGCGGGCTCGGCGGTGACGTCGAGGGCGGCGGCGAGGTCCGTCCGCTCCACCCCGAGCTGGCCGAGCGCCTGGGCACCGAGCGCCTCGGGTTCGGCGTACTGGGCGACGGCGAGGTGCTCGGGCCCGATCGCCGTCGCCTGCGCGCCCGCCGGCGAGGCGGTTCGCCGCGATCAGCACCGATCGGGCGCGATCGGTGAAGCGGCCGAAGGTTCGCCCGGCGGTGATCAGGCTGGTGCCCCACCGGGGGACCCACCGCTGCTGGGCGGCCTGCTTGCTGACGCCCATCGCCGCGCCGATCTGGCTCCACGGCTCGCCCGATCGCCGCGCCTGGTCGACGAAGTGGCCGATCAGGTTGTCGGCCTGATCGTTGACGTAGGCAGCGAGGCGGAACGCCTCGGAGAGGCGCAGGAGGGCGTCGTCCGGCGCCTGTTCGTAGACGTGTTCGATGAGGTGGTCGAGGGAGAACGGTTGGGTCATGCGTCAATTCAACCTTGACGCTCATCGACGCGTCAAGTACGAATTGACGCATGGTGGCGACCCCGGTCGGTAGCGTCGACCGCCGTGGACGTGCGGATCGGGGATTTCATGCCGGCGGCGCCGGTGGTGCTGGCCCCGATGGCCGGCGTGACGAACGCTCCGTTCCGCGCCCTGTGCCGGCGGTTCGGGCCCGGGCTGGTCTACGTCAACGAGATGGTGATGGCGACCGCGGTCGTGCACGGCAACGCCAAGACCGAGCACATGATGCGCTTCGGCCCCGACGAGGTGCCCCGCAGCCTGCAGCTCTACGGCTCCGATCCCGAGATGATCGGCGCGCCGTCGACCGCATCGGCCGCGACGGCCTCGCCGACCACGTCGACCTCAACTTCGGGTGCCCGGCCGCCAAGGTGACGCGCAAGGGTGGTGGCGCGGCGGTGCCGGCCCGCCCGGCGCTGCTCGCGCGGTGATCGTGCGCGCCGCGGTCGGGGCGGCGGCCCGGCACGGCATGCCGGTGACGGCGAAGTTCCGCATCGGTCTCGCGACGACGTGCTCACCTACCTCCGACGCCGGGCGCGATCTGCCGAGGAGGAGGGTGTGGGCTACATCGCCCTGCACGCCCGCACCGCCGAGCAGCACTACGCCGGCGACGCCCGACTGGGACGCCATCGCCGCGCTCAAGGCCCACGTGCGCTCGATCCCGGTGCTCGGCAACGGCGACATCTGGGAGGCCGCCGACGCCGTCGCGATGATGGCCGAGACCGGCTGCGACGGCGTGGTGATCGGGCGCGGCTGCCTCGGCCGGCCGTGGCTGTTCGGTGACCTGCTCACCGCGTTCGCCGGCGGCGCGTCGCCGCCGTCGCGGCCCCTCGGTGTGGTCGCCGACGTGATGGCCGAGCACGCCGCTGCCGCTCGCCGACCACCACGGCGACGAGCTCAGCGCGATGCGTGACTTCCGCAAGCACACCGGCTGGTACTTCACCGGCTACCCGGTCGGCCCCGAGGTGCGCCGCCGCTTCGCCCAGGTGTCGTCGATTGGTCGAGCTCGACCACCATGCTCGCCGGCCTCGATCGCACGATGAAGGTGGTCGACGGCGGCGAGCGCATCCGGCGCGGTCATACCAACGGCCCGATCCGCGTCGCCCTCCCGGCCGGCTTCCTCGACGACCGCGGCACGCTGGAGCACGACCTCACGGTGCCCGACGACGACACCGTGATGGCCCTCTCCGGCGGCTGAGCCCGGGCGGTCTACCCGCCCATGCCGTCGAGGGCGATGGTCATGTCCGACGAGGCGGGCACCGGCGCGGGGTCCTCGCCGCCGGTCGGACGATCAGCGGGCGGCCCGGCGAGGATGCGGTGGCGCACCCAGCCGGAGATCACGTCGACCAGCCATCGTGACGGCGATCACCACGGCGAGCGCGGCCCCGGCGACGCCCCACTGCTTGAAGAAGAAGCCCTTGGTACAGCAGGGCGCCGATGCCTCCCACGCCGAGCACGCCGAGCACCGCCGACACGCGGATGTTGATCTCGAACCGGTAGAGCACGAACGACGAGATCTCCGGCAGCACCTGGGGCACGACGCTCCAGCGCAGCCGTTGCACCCGACTCGCCCCGACGGCGTCGGCCGCCTCGACCGGACCCGGGTCGATCCCCTCGATGACGTCCGAGCACAGCTTGGCGAGCGTGCCGACCGAGCCGATGGCGATCGCCATCACGCCGGCGGTCTTGGTCAACCCGAACGCCGGGATCAGGGCCACCGCCAGCACCACCTCGGGGATCGCCCGCAGGATGTTGAACAGCTGGCGCATGATGAACGCGAACCACCGCGGCACGAGGTTCTCGGCGGCGAGGAAGGCCAGCGGGATGGCGACGAGGGCGGCGAGCAGCGTGCCCAGCCACGCCATGGCGATCGAGTCCCACATCGCGTGCAGTGACTTCGTGACGTCGTCCCACGTGACGTCCTCGATCATCAGCTGCAGGATCCGCCACGCCGCCTGCGGGCCCTCGAGCAGTGCGCTCCAGTCGGCGTCGACCTTGATCAGCGACCACACGACGGCGAACAGGATGACGCCGCCCGTCATCGCCAGCAGCCCGGGGAACGGCGGTCCGGCACGCCGGTCAGCGGAGGCGGCGTGTCCCGCTCGGGCACGCCCGGGCGCACCGACGTCGTCGTGGTGTTCACACCAGGCGCCGGCGCACGAGGGTCGACAGCCGGTCGACGACGAACACGACGATGATGAACAGCACGATGATCGCGCTGACCGATTCCCAGTCGAAGTTCGAGGTGAAGGCCTTGAGGCGCAGACCGATGCCGCCGGCGCCGACGAGCCCGATCACCGCCGACGCCCGCAGGTTGAGCTCGAAGCTGTAGAGCACGAACGAGGAGTAGGCCGGGAGGATCTGCGGCACGATCGCCGTGCGCAGCACCTGGCTGTGTTGTCGCCCCGGCCGCGGTCGCCGCCTCGATCGGGCCGGTGTCGACCCCGTCGAGCGTGTCCGAGGTCAGCTTGGTGACGACGGCGATCGAGAAGAAGAACAGGGCGAGGAAGCCGGCCAGCGTGCCGATGCCGACCACGGCGACGAACACGAGGGCCAGCCCGATGTCGGGGAGCGCACGGTTGATGTTGGAGAAGGTGCGCACGACCACGCGCACGACCCGGTTGGGGGCCCCGATCCGCGTCGACCACAGGGCCAGCGGCAACGACACGTCGCCCCGGCGACCGTTCCGAGCACCGCCAGGTACACCGTCTCCATGAACGCCTTGCGCGTGCGCGCCGACCACACCTGGTTCCAGTCCGGGTGCAACAGCCGGCTGAGGATCTTGTTGTCACCGGTGAGGTTGCTGATCACCGTGCGGAACGAGAAGCCGGTCCCGTACCTCCAGTCGACGAGCGTCGCCAGCGTCATCAGCACGGCGACCGCCCCGGCAACGATCCCGAACATCGACGGCCACGGCTTGCGCGGCCACACGATCGGCTCGGCGCGTCACCACGCCCTCCCCACGACCGATGGGCGCCAGCATGACCGTACGGTCATGCTGGCGCCCATCGGTTGCGTGAACGGTCGGGTCATAGCGCGGCGCGCTTGGCCATCGTGTCGTCGGCCGTGAGGCTGCGTCCGTAGATGCTCTCGAACACCGTGGCGTCGGCCTCGGCGCCCGACCCGTCGAACACCAGCGCTCCGGCGCGCAGCCCGACGATGCGGTCGGCGTACGCCGTCGCCAGGTCGAGGAAGTGCAGGTTGACGATCGTCGTCATGCCGAGCTCGCGGTTGATCTGCTGCAGGTAGCGCATCACGACGTGGCTGGTCGGCGGATCGAGCGACGCCACCGGCTCGTCGGCGAGGATCACCGAAGGCTCCTGAGCGAGGGCCCGGGCGATGCCGACCCGTTGACGCTGGCCGCCCGAAAGGTTCGAGGCGAGCACGTACGCCTTCTCCAGGATCTCGACGCGATCGAGCGCCCGCATCGCGATGTCGACGTCGGCCTTCGGGTAGAGACCGAGCAGCGTCCGCCACGTGGCGACGTCGTGCAGCCGCCCCATGAGCACGTTGTTGAGCACCGTCGTGCGGTTGACCAGGTTGAAGCCCTGGAAGATCATCCCGATCTGCGAACGCATCTCCCGCAGCTTCGACTTCGACAGGCGCGTCACGTCGTAGCCGTTGACCTCGAGACGACCGGACGTGAGCGGCACCAGTCCGTTGATGGCCCGCACCAGCGTCGACTTGCCGGCGCCGGACAACCCGACGACCACCACGAACTCCCCGTCGGCGATCTTGAGGCTGAGGTCCTTCAACGCGTGGACGCCACCCCCGTAGGTGACGCTGGCGTTCTCGAAGCGGATCATGCGGCCCCCGATACGGATCGGGCCGGGATGCTCGACATCCCGGCCCGACCCACGTTGGTTGTGTGAACTGTGCGGTGACGCCGCTGCTACTCCAGCAGGTCGGACAGCTTGGTGCGCATCTCGCGGACGATGTCGAAGTCGGCCGGGTCCACGACCCGCAGCCCGTCGATGTCGTAGATCGACAGCGTCTCGACGCCTTCGGGCGTGCTGGCGATGTCGAGCAACGCCGCCGTGATGCCGTCCTTCAGGTCCTGGGGCAGATCGCCGGCGACGGCGAAACCGTCGTTGGGGATCGGCGAGGACCAGGCGAACACGACGACCTTCTCGCCGACGTCGGGCAGTTGGTCGGTGAGCAGGGTGCGGGCGTCGTTGAACGACGTACCGACCTGGGCGTCACCGTCGTACACCGCCTGCACGGCGCCGTCGTGGCTCCCGGCGAACAACGGCGTGATGTCGGTCTCCGGATCGACGCCAGCGTTGAGCAGCTCGAGCGAGGGCACGAGGTACCCCGACGCCGAACCCTGATCGACGAACGCCACCGTGTCACCGGCGACGTCGACGAGGTGCTCTTCACCGATCGGCCCGTCCGACGGCGACGTGGCGTCCTGGACGCCGTTGCAGAACAGCAACCCGTCGTCGTTGGCGACCGGCGTGTCCGAGCAGAACGTGTCGGGGTCGTTGGTGAACCACTGCGTCACGTACTCGTACGAGCCGAACCGCTCCGACTGCAGGATCAGATCGGCGCCGGCCTCGTCTTCGGCCTGCACCATCTGCAGCGCACCCAGTCCGCCGGCGAGCTGCGCCTGACCCGACTGCAGGGCGGCGATCACGCCGGTGTAGTCGGTCGGCACGATCGGCTCGACCGGGATGCCGAGGCGCTCCGAGAGCGCATCGGCCAGCGGCTGGGCGCTGTCGATGAGACCGCCGGTCTCCTGCGACGGCGTCAACGTGAACACCAGCTTGTCCGGCCAGTCAGCACCGGGCGTCATCGGGAACGCAACCTGCGGCCCGACCTCGCTGCCGGTGGTGGCGCCCGGCTCGGTGCTGGAGGGCGCGCCGGCCTCGGTCGATGCGGTGGTGGCTCCGACCTCGGTCGATGCGCGGTCGTGGCCGACCGGGTTCGGTCGATGCTGCGGCTCCCTCGGTCGATGCCGTCGTGGCGCCGGGTTCGGTCGACGCCGAGGCGACGAACACGTTGCCCGTGGCCTCGGTGGTGGCCGGGGCTTCGGTGGTCTCGATGACGGCTTCGGTGGTGGCCGGGGCTTCGGTGGTCTCGATGACGGCTTCGGTGGTGGCCGGGGCTTCGGTGGTCTCGATGACGGCTTCGGTGGTGGCCGGGGCGGTGGTCGCGAGACGGCTTCGGTGGTGGCCGGGGCTTCGGTGGTGTGCCGGCGGCTTCGGTGGTGGCCGGGGCTTCGGTGGTGGCGGCCGGTTCGGTGGTGGCCGGGGCTTCGGTGGTGGCTGGTTCGGTGGTGGCCGCGGTTCGGTGGTGGCCGGGGCTTCGGTGGTGGCCGGCTCGGTGGTGGCGGCCGGTTCGGTGGTGGCCGGGGCTTCGGTGGTGGCCGGTTCGGTGGTGGCGGCCGGTTCGGTGGTGGCCGGGGCGGTGGTGGCCGGTTCGGTGGTGGCCGCGGCTCGGTGGTGGCCGGGGCGGTGGTGGCCGGCTTCGGTGGTGGCCGCGGCTGGTGGTGGCCGGGGCTTCGGTGGTTGCTGGCTCGGTGGTGGCCGCGGTCGGTGGTGGCCGGGGCGGTGGTGGCCGGCTCGGTGGTGGCCGGGGCTTCGGTGGTGGCCGGGGCGGTGGTGGCCGGCTCGGTGGTGGCCGGGGCTTCGGTGGTGGCCGGGGCTCGGTGGTGGCCGGGGCTTCGGTGGTGGCGCGGGGCTTCGGTGGTGGCCGGGGCTTCGGTGGTGGCCGGGGCTTCGGTGGTGGCCGGCGGCTTCGGTGGTGGCCGGGGCTTCGGTGGTGGCCGGCTTCGATCGTCGGCGCTTCGGTGGTGGCCGGGGCTTCGGTCGTCGCGACGGCTTCGGTGGTACCGGCGCTTCGGTGGTGGCGACGGCTTCGGTGGTCGCGGCGGCTTCGGTGGTGGCCGGGGCCTCGGTGGTCGCGACGGCCTCGATGACGACCGTCCCCAGGGTCACCGGGACGGCTTCCGTGGCCGCCACAGCGCCACCCAGCTCGGTGGTCTCGGCGCCGGCTTCGGTGGCGTCGGCGACACCGGCCTCGGTGGTCGTGGCTGCGCCGGCGGCCTCGGTGGTGGCGTGGTGACCGCGCCGGCTGCCTCGGTCGTGGCGACGCCGGCCGCCTCGGTGGTCGTGGTGACGCCGCCGGCGGCCTCGGTGGTGGCCGCGCCGGCGGCCGTCGTCGTCTCCGCACCGCCTGCGGCGGTGGTGGTCGCGCCGCCGCCGGTCGTGGTGGTAGCAGCGGCGGTGGCGACCGGAGTCGTCGACGCGCTTTCGTCATCATCGCCGCAGCCGGCGAGGACGAGAGCCCCCGCCGCAGCGATGGCGAGGAGCGAACGATACTTCATCGTGTAGTTCCTTCCGTCACGTCTGATCCCCCTGGATGGAGCGGTGACGGCGGGCCGCCACTCAGTCAACTCAATGTAGTCACGCCCGCCGGCCGGGGCCGAAAAACGTCCGCCGGGGATCAGGCGAGGGCGGCGCTGAGGATCGGGTCACCGAGCACGGTCTCGTCGACGTCGATGCCGAGCCCCGGCCCGGTCGGCGCCGACCCGACGCCCAGTACGCTCCGCGGCTCGTAGCCGGCGACGTGCTCGTTGCACCAGTCGTTCATGAACGACACCGTCAGCAGGGCTTCCGGTCGCGTGCTCGCCGCCAGCGCCGCCGAGGTCGCCGACACGACGTCGCCGCCCCAGGTGTCCTCGATCGTGACCTGCACGCCCAACTCCTGGGCGAGGTCGCGCATCAGCTTGGCCCGGGTCAACCCTCCGACCTTGGACACCTTGAGGTTGAACGCCCCGGCCCCGCCCTCGCGCACGGCGCGCAGCATCGTCGGCGACGTCGTGCACGATCTCGTCGTAGACCATCGGCAATGTCGTCCGCCTGCGCACCTCGATGCACTCCTCCATCGTCGGACACGGCTGTTCGAAGTAGAGGCGGGGGAGGTCCTCCATCAGTCGCGCCGCCGTGATCGCATCGTTGAGGCGCCAGCCGCAGTTGGCGTCGGCGACCACGACATCGTCGTCGCCGGTCGCCTCGACCACCTGCCGGGCCCGCCGGCCGTCGACGGCCGGATCACCGCCGATCTTGAGCTGGAAGCGGTGCGTGCCCTCGTCGCGTCGCGCCAGCACGTAGTCGGTCATCTCGTCGGGCGAGCCCAGCGGCACCGCCACGTAGAGCGGGAACGACGTCTGGCGGACCCCGCCGAGCAGCGTGGTCACGCTGACGCCGAGGGCCCGGCCGAGGACGTCCCAGCAGGCGACGTCGATCGGGCTCTTGGCGTACTCGTGACCGGCGAGGGCGCGGTCCATCGCCGCGCCGACGGCGGCCAGGTTGGTCGGGTCGACACCGACCACCGCCGGCGCGAGCAGCGCCAGCGCGGCGCGCGCTCCGTCGGCGTGGGCCGGCAGATACGTCGTGCCGAGCGGGCACACCTCGCCCCATCCCGTCACGCCCTCGTCGGTGGTGACGCGCACGAGGGTGGAGGGCAGGGCGCTGACCACCCTGCCCCCCGACATCACGTACTCACCGTGCACGTAGGTGAGCTGGAAGTCGAACACGTCGACGCGCTGGATCAGCACCGTTGCGGCACCGTCGACGTCCTCGCGCTGCTCGCCACCGATCGGGTCAGCGACGCCTCAACTGGGGGTGATCGCCGACAGGAAGTTGTTGGACAGCGAGAACCCGTTGATCGGTTCCGACGTCCAGTCGCTGCGCAGGGCGTACTTGAGGTCCGACCACATGATCGGGATGATCGGCACCTGCTCGGCGGCCGTCTGCTGGATCTCGAGCGCCGTGCGCGCGGCTTCCGCCGGGTCGGTCGACTGGCGGGCGTCGGCGATCATCTGGTCGACCGAGTCGTCGCGGAAGTTCGACGAGTTGTTGCCGTTGGTCGCCGCCTGCGAGCTGTCGTAGTAGAGGGCGATCAGCTGCAGCGGGTCGGGCACGTCCGGGACGTTGCCGATGATCTGCACGCCGAGGTCCGGGCCGTGGTCGAGGATGAGCTGGAACCGCGGACCGCCGGGCATCAGGTTGAGGTCGACGTTGACCCCGATCTGGGACCAGCTCTCCTGGATCGCCTGCATGATCGTCGTCGCGGCGGTCGAGTCCTCGGGGACGTTGATCGTGATGTCGAAGCCGTCGGGCACCGACGACTGCGCCATCTCCTCCTTCGCCTTGTCGATGTCGTACGGGAAGGTGGCGATCGCGTCGTAGCCGGCGGTGACCTCGTCGTCGGGCAGGATCCCGGAGTACAACTCCGGCGCGTCCAGGGTGTTGGCGGCGACGGCCTGACCCGGGAAGAGCCCCTCGGCGATGCCCTCGCGGTCGGTGGCGTAGTACAGGGCGCGGCGCACGTGGATGTCGCTCAGCGGGTCCTGGTCCATGTCGAGGGTCAGGCCGCGGAAGACGTACGACGGGGCGCTGTAGACCGTCGCCGCGTCCTCCCACACCGACAGCGAGGCGCTCGGGACGTCCCACGTGCCGTCGATGTCGCCCTGCTGGAGCGCCAGCAACCGCGTCTGGTCGTCGGGGATCACGTCGAACTGCAGTCGCGAGAACGCCGGCGGATCGCCCCAGTAGTAGGGGTTGGGCACCATCGTGACGTGCGAGTCGGCGACGAACTCCGAGACCATGTACGGGCCGGAGCCGATGGGGAAGTGCTCGGGGGTGCCGTAGGAGTCGAGGTTCGCCTCGACGTCGGACTGCTTGTAGATGTACGTGCCCATGTGGCTGGGCAGGTACTTCCACAGCGAGTCGGGGGTCTTCAGCTCGACGGTGATGTCGTTGCCGTCGACCGTGACCGACTCGACGTTCTCGAACAGCGCCGACTCCTTGGAGGCGACGGCGGGGTCGCTCTGCTGGTCGATCGAGAACTTGACGTCCTCCGGCGTGACCGGGCTGCCGTCCGAGAACTTGAGGTCGTCGCGCAGCGTGTAGACGTACGTCGTCGGGCTGGTCGCCGTCCACTCCGACGCCGCGCTCGGCACGAGCTCACCGTCACCGGTGTACCGCAGCAGGTTGTCCTGCACCAGGCCCATCATCGAGGACCCGATCGGCGTGTTGAAGTAGGTCGGCGCGAACAGCGTGTCGGGCGAGTTGGCCAGCGCCCAGTGCAACTCGGGACCATCGTTGGCCGGGGCGGTCACCGGCGACGAGGCGTCCACCACGTGGGTGGACAGTGCTGGCCCCAGCACGCCGAGGGCCAGCAGCCCCGCCGCGATCAGATTGGTCCGCCGTCCCTTCGAGCCGGCGCGATGTCTCGCGACCATCTCCCCCTCCTTGGATCGTGTTGGACGCCGCCGCAGGCGGCCGACGTCATGGCGTGGCGGCGCGACGGTACCATGTCACACTGCACCGAGGTCGGGTCGTGCGAACGTGACGGCGAGCGGTCAGGGGCGCTCGTCGGGGAGCGCCGCCCGCTCCGACTCGACGCTCGCGTACCAGTCGGCCAACTGCTGTTCCATGCCGGCAACCCGTCGCGGGTGGTGGGCGGCGAGGTCGAGCTGCTCGCCCGGATCGGTGGCGAGGTCGAACAGCTGCGGCGTCTGGCGCTCGAACCGACGATCGGGCCACTGGAGATCACGGCGCGGGCGGTAATGGTCGGGGTCGGCCGCGAGCCGGCGCTCCTCGACCGGGTCGGAGGCGAGGATGTCGAAGAGCGCGGGCAGCGCCGGAAAGCGCAGCTTCCAGTCGCCGTCGCGCACGGCGGCGTTGGCGAACGGCGTCGGCCCGTAGACGCGACCACTGCCAGAACCGCGGCGGGGTGCGCTCCAGCGGCTGCCCGCGCAACGACGGCATCAGGTCGACGCCGTCGCCGGGGAGGCGCCGCGCCTCGCCGTGGCCGGCGACGGCGAGCAGCGACGGCACCCAATCGGTGAAGTGGGAGACGGCGTGGACGGGACCGCGCCGGTCGATGCCCGTCGGCCAACGGACGATCGTCGGCACGCGGATGCCCCCCTCGTGCACCAGCTCCTTGCCCCCGGCCAGCCCCAGGTTGTAGCGGACGGTCGTCTCTTCGACCGACCCTTGGCGCATCCACGGACCGTTGTCGCTGGTGAACAGCACCAGGGTGTCGTCGAGCAGACGCCAGCGCTGGAGCTCGTCGAGCAGCGAGGCGATGCCGGCGTCCATCCGCTCGACCATGGCGACGATCGTCTCCAGCACCGTCGGGTGCGCCAGCGTGCCGGCCGTGCGGATCGCTTCGGCCGGCGCCTGGAACGGCCCGTGGGGGGCGGTGTAGGCGACGACGAGGAAGAAGGGCTCCCGGCGGTGGGTGCGGACGAACTGGGCGGCCTCGGCGCTGAGCACGTCGGTGAGGTAGCGCCCGTCGGCGGGGAACGGCACCCCGTTGCGTTCGAGTCGCCACTTCCAGTAGTCCTGCCCGGCACCGCGGAACCCGACGAACTCGTCGAAGCCGCGCTGGTTCGGGTGGTAGTCGGGCCCGAGCGCCCCACTGTGCCACTTGCCGATCAGGCCGGTGACGTAGCCGGCCTCGCCGAGCAGGTCGCCGATGGTGCGCTCACACCGCGAGATGCGGTCGGTGGCGCGGTGGGCGAAGGTGTCGATCACCCCGCTGCGCTGCGGGTAGCGACCGGTCAGGAACGCGGCGCGGGCCGGGGCGCAGATCGGCGACGCCGAGTAGTGCTGCGTCAGCAGCGCGCCGTCGGCGGCCAGGCCGTCGATCGCCGGGGTGCGCGTGGCGCCGAAGTTGCAGCACCCGATGTCGCCGAAGCCGAGATCGTCGGCCATCACCACGACGATGTTGGGCTGCCTCACCGGCGCACCCTCACGTTTTCCGTCGCGTTCAACCCGTCGGCGGTGCACCGGTGAGCCGAAGACCGTGCCTGCCGGTTCGCTCGGTCGAAGACTCGCTCGCTCACTGCCATGAGTGCTCAGCCGTCGTCTTCGGACCGCCCCGCCCACGCGCCGCGCACGTGGCCGAGGTGACGGCGCATCAACCGCTCGGTGCCCTCGACGTCGTGGGCGACGAGGTGGTCGAGGATCGCCGCGTGCTCCTGCGCCGAGCGGATCAGCAGCCCGCGTTCGGCGAGCTCGCGGATCCCGTACAGGCGAGCCTTGGCCCGCAGCCGGTCGACGACGTCGACGAGTTGGCGGTTGCCGGCGAGCGCGAGCAGCGCCAGGTGGAAGCGCCGGTCGGCCTCGATGTAGCCGATCAGGTCGCCGCGCCGCGCCGCCGTCTCGATCGACGCGGCCAGCGGCCGGATGGCGTCGATGGCGCCGGGGTCGCACGATCGGGCGAGCGCGGCCGTCGTCGGCACCTCGATGAGCTGGCGGAGCTGGGTGATCTCGTCCAGCTCGACGTCGCTCAACTCGCGGACGCGGAAGCCACGGTTGCGGACGACCTCGACCATCCCCTGGGCGGCGAGCTCGGACATCGCCTCGCGCACGGGCGTCGCCGACACGCCGAGCTGCCCGGCGAGCGTCGGGGCGGAGTAGAGACGTCCGGGCTTCATCTGGCCGGACACGAGCGCCGGCGCGCAGCACCTCGACCACGCCTTCCCGGTAGCTGCGACGCGTCGCCAGGATCCCGAGCGACAGGTCGTCCCCATCGCCATCGAGCGTGCCCTCGGCGTTCAGCAGTCCCGCTCTCGGCGTCATGAGTGCTCCAGGGCCAGAGCTCGCCGGCGTCCGGGCCCGGCGGACCACTGGTCGAGCAGCCCGTCCTCGCCCATCGCCGCTTCGATCTCGTCGCAGTCCAACGGCGCCGCCGATGTCAGCACCTCGCACCCGTCGGCCGTGACGACCACGGTGTCCTCGCAGCGCACGTACTGACGTTCCTCGGGGATCCAGATCATCGGGTCGATCGCCATGACGACACCCGGCTCGAGCGGGCGCGAGCGGTAGTCGCCGACGTCGTGCACCGCCATGCCGACCGGGTGCGACAGGTGGCCGGTGAACTCGAGGGCGCCCTGCGCCGCGGCCCGGTGGTGGGGCGCCGCCCACTCCGTGCGCTCGACGATCGGCGCCATCTCCTCGCGCACCTCGGCCATCAGCTCCCAGGAGTCGACACCCGGGCCGATGCGGGCCAGCAGGCGGCGGTGGTAGTCGACGATGAACCCGTACAGCGTCCGCTGCGCCGTCGTGAACGTGCCGTTGACCGGCCACATCCGCCCGATGTCGCTGGTGTAGTAGGCGTAGTCGGCGGCGTGGTCCATCAACACCAGGTCGCCGTCGCGCAGCGGGTCGGCGAGGCGGCCGTAGTGCCCGAACCAGGCGTTCTCGCCGCCGCCCACGATCGCCCGGTATCCCTCGCCGCGGGCGCCGCCGCCGAGGAACACGAAGTTGGCCACCGCCGCCAGCTCGTATTCGTGCACGCCCGGCGCGGTGCATCGCATCGCCTCCGTCACGGCGTCGGCCGTCAATGCCCCGGCGCGCCGCAGCAGCTCGATCTCGACATCGTCCTTGACCTCGCGGAGGCGGTCGAGGACCGGCGTCAGGTCGCCGACATCGAGCGACGGGAACGACGCCTGGATCCGTCGCGCCAACCGCGCCTCCGCGGTCGACGTCGACGCCCAGGGGTCGGCGGCCGCCGAGGCGATCCCGGCGAGCAGCGAGTCGCGGCTCGCCGCCACCCCTTCGGCGGGTGCCGCCGGCGTGAGCACGCGTGGCGGGATGGGCCGCAGGGCGTAGCGGGCCAGGTCGCGCGCGAGCTGTTCGACCGGCTGGACGCGTTCGAAGCCGGTCAATCGGGCCGCCACCTCGACGTCGTCGGCGTTGAGGTAGTCGCCCGAGCTGCGGGCGTGGGCGGCGTCGTTGTGCGCCAGGTACAACGTGCTCGCCCCGGTGTCGCCATCGATCAGGAGGTAGGCGTGGGGCACCTCGACGCCGGTGAGGTAGTACATCTCGTTGGTCTGGCGGAACAGCACCATGCCTCCCGCCAGCGCCGCGCCCGCCACCACCGCGACGTGACCGGGTCCGATGGCGCGTGCGACCGCGGCCCGTCGCTCGGCGAGACGGGCGGGCGCGAAGTTCTGCTGGAACAGCCGCGGCAGCGGCTCGAGTCCGTGGTCCTCGCGGCCGCGGTTGGCGCGCACGGTCATTGGTGCACCCGCAGTTTCGCACGAGCGAGCGAGCGCCAGCGAGTGAGCGGCCAGCAGCTGCGCAGGCAGTTCATAGCGTGGCCGGGGAACGCCCTTAGGGTCATGTCGAACCTCCGCTCGTCGGGTCGCCCACGGCTGTCGCGAGTGGGCGCAGTCGGACGCGCTGTCCGGCGCGCATGTCGATCGTCGTCGGGACGGCGGCCTCGGTGACCACCTCGGATCCTTCGGTCAGCGCCGCGAGCGGGTCGGGGCTCATCACGCGGAGTGGACCGTCGACGGTGGCGACGACGGTGGCCTCGGTGAGCCGGTGATCGGCCCAGCTCAGGTCGAGCACGAACCCTCCGCGCAGACGCAGCCCGCTGACCGCGCCGCACGCCCACGTCGACGGGAGGGCG
The DNA here is from genome assembly GCA_963719295.1 of Ilumatobacteraceae bacterium. Classification (GTDB taxonomy): domain Bacteria; phylum Actinomycetota; class Acidimicrobiia; order Acidimicrobiales; family Ilumatobacteraceae; genus Desertimonas. The sequence continues at coordinate 44,473 of CAVRBV010000010.1, read as the reverse complement.
GGCAGCAGGCGCACGACCCCACCGTGGGACTGGACGATCATCTCGGCCACCGCCGCCGGTGTGCCGAGGTTGCCGTCGATCTGGAACGTGATGTTCGGGTTGGTGCCTCCCGGCGGGTGCGTCGTCAGCAGGCTGACCGTCGTGCAGGCGGCGAGCATCCCCTGCAGCGACTCGAGGGCCCGGTCACCGTCGCCGAGGCGGGCCCACACCAGCGCCGCCCACGACCGGCTCCACGAGCCGTTCGGCGTGCTGTTCGCCAGCCGGTGCTCGAGCGACTTGGTGATGGCGGCGATCAGGGCCGGATCGTCGTCGACGATCAGCTGGTCGTCGGGGAAGGCGCCGAACAGATGGGAGAGGTGGCGGTGCCCCGGCTCCCACTCGGCGACCTCGTCGCTCCATTCCATCAGCCGCCCGTCACTGCCGATCGCCGGTGCCGGCAGCTTGGCCCGCGCCTCGGTGACCTCGGCGAGCCACGGATCGTCGAGCCCGAGCACGGCGGCGGCATCGACGCACCGGTCGAACAGCGCCCGGGTGATCTGCACGTCCATGGCCGGGTTCAGGCACAGCGCCACGCGCACGCCGTCGTGGAGGTAGGCGTTCTCCGGGGAGATGGTCGGGCCGATCGTCAGCTGGCCGTCGTGCTCGAAGGCGAAGTCGAGGAGGAAGGTCGCCGCGTCCTTCATCACCGGGTAGGCGCGGGTGCGGAGGAACTCGGTGTCGCGCGTGTAGTCGTAGTGGTCCCACAGGTGCAGCGCCATCCACGCCCCGCCGAGCGGCCACAGCCCGCACAGCGTGTTGTCGAGGGGCGCGGTGTCGGCCCAGAGGTCGGTGTTGTGGTGGGCGACGAAGCCGCGGCAGTCGTAGTGGATGCGCGCGGTGTCGGCGCCGTCGACCCGAACCCGGTCGAGGAGGTCGAAGAACGGCTCGTGACACTCCGACAGCGCGCCGACCTCGACCGGCCAGTAGTTCATCTGGGCGTTGATGTTGATCGTGAACTTGCTGTCCCACGCCGGGATGTACATCTCGTTCCAGATCCCCTGGAGGTTGGCCGGCAGCGTCCCCGGTCGGCTCGACCCGAGCAGCAGGTAGCGCCCGAACTGGAAGAACAGGGCGAGCAGACCGGGGTCGTCGCCTCCGTCACGGATCCGCTGCAGTCGCGCGTCGGTCGGAAGGAGCGAGGTCTCTTCGGCCGCAGCGCTCCCGAGCGAGATGCTGACCCGGCGCATCTTGTCGCTGTGCTCGTGCACGTGGTCGGCCCGGAGCGAGTTCGAAGCCGCGTTCGACGGCGGCGTCGATCGTCCGGCGCACCGCGGCCGCGTGGTCGTCGTGACGGAAGTCGGTCGCCGCGGCGACGACGATCGTGGTCGCACCGCGGTCGCGCACCACGAGGTGATCACCGACCGCCTCGACGGTGCCGTCGCCGGGCACGACGCGGAGCAACGACTCGAACCGCGTGCCCCGGCTGCCGCACCGCCCGACCAGCGACAGCGTCTGCTCGTCGAGGTAGCGGCCGACGCCGTCCTGCTTGCGGTAGAGGTTCATCGCGACCTGGCGCAGGCCCGGCGCCGACGACTCGAGGCGCACCACCACCACGTCGTCGGGCTGTGACACGAAGACCTCGCGGTGGTGCCGGACATCGCCGATCCGGTAGTCGACGGTGATGATGCCGGACTCGAGGTCGATCGAACGGCGATAGTCGGTGGCCCATTCGGTCTGGTGGTCGAGCAGCAGCAGCTTGAGCGTCGCCAACGTCTGGTAGGTCGACTGGTAGTGCGGACGCCCGAAGCTGGCGTACTCGGCGACGAAGTTGGCCTCGAGCGGCTTGCCGTCGAGCAACAGCTGGCGGATCTCGGCGAGGTGGGCCAACGAATCGGGGTTGCGGCGGTCGGGGTTCTGCTTCGTCCACAACGTCTCCTCGTTGAGGCCGATCATCTCTTTGTTGATGCGCCCGAACACCATCGCCCCGAGCCGTCCGTTGCCCGCCGGATAGGCCGCCAGCCACTCGCTCGCCGGCTCGGTCGTCCAGATCGTCGAGGTGCTCGCGGTCATCGTGGCACCATGTCGCCGTTGCGAGCGAGCGAGCGCCAGCGAGTGAGCGGCCAGAAGCGGCCTGCGTGGCCGGGGAACGCAAATTCGGTCATCGTTCGGCTCCTTCGCTGCGGGCGGCGAGCGTGGTCATGTCGTGTTCCTCTCCGGGGATCGATGCGATGAGTCGGCGGGTGTAGGTGTCCTGGGGGTGGTCCATCACGTCGTCGACCGATCCGGACTCGACGATGCGGCCGCGATGCATGATGTGCACGGTGTCGACCACCTGACGGACGACCGCCAGGTCGTGCGTGATGAAGAGCAGGCTCAGGCCGAGCTCGTGGCGCAGCGACCGGAACAGCTTCAGGATCTGCGCCTGCACCGACACGTCGAGGGCGGACACCGGCTCGTCGCAGACGAGCAGCTGCGGATCGACCGACAGCGCCCGGGCGATGGCGACGCGCTGGCGTTCGCCGCCGGACAGCGCGTCGGGCCGGCGCCGCTCGTACGACGCAGGCAGGCCGACCAGATCGAGCAGTTCGGCGGCTCGGCGCTGGGCGTCGTGACGGCTCATGCCGACGTTGCGGAGCGGCTCGGCGAGCGTGTGGCCGATGCGCTGGCGCGGGTCGAGCGACGAGAACGGGTCCTGGAACACGACCTGGACGATGCGTCGGGCCCGCAGATCGCGAGGCCCGACGGCGGCACCCTCGCGGTTCTGGAGGCGGATGGCGCCGCTCGTCACCTGCTCGAGGCCGGCGACGCACCGTCCGAGCGTCGTCTTGCCGGAGCCGGATTCACCGACGAGCCCGACCGCCTCGCCGCGCCCGACGGCGAGGGACACGCCGCGCAGGGCCACGACCGTGCCGCCCTTGCTGACCCGGAACGTCTTGTGCACGTCGTCGACGGTGGCGATCGGCTGTTCCACCCCTCGATGCGGGCGGGGCTGACGGTGACCTCGCCGATCACTGCTCCCTGGCGCGCTCGCGCCATGTCCTGTTCGATCTCGGCGATCCGCACGCACCGGCTCTGACGGCTCGACGACAGCGTCGCCAGCGCCGGCCGGGCCGAACGGCAGACGTCCTGCGCCCATCGGCAGCGCGGCGCGAATGGGCATTGGCCGGCGACGTCGTCGGGCCGGGGGACCGTCCCTTCGATCGACTGCAGCTCCGCTTGGCGCTGTCGGGCGGTCGGCTCCGACAGCAGCAGTCCGAGCGTGTAGGGGTGGGTCGGCGCCCGCTGGATGTCACGGGCGTCGCCCGCCTCGAGGACGGAGCCGGCGTACAGCACGTAGACGCGGTCGCACACGGAGAAGGCGACGCGCAGGTCGTGCGTGATGAAGATCATGCTCATCCCACGGGCCACCTGGGTGCGTCGCAGCAGGTCGAGGATCTCGGCCTGGGTGGTGACGTCGAGCGCCGTCGACGGTTCGTCGGCGAGGAGCAGTTGCGGGTCGCGGGCCAACGCCGCGGCGAGGGCGACCCGCTGGCGCATCCCACCGGACAGCTGGAACGGGTACCGATCGACGACGCTGGGATCGTCGATGCCCACCTCGGCCAGGCGACTGATGGCCGCCGCCCGCCCGGCGGCTCGCGAGATGCGCCCGCCGGATTGGAGGCGCAGGCCTTCGACGATGTGCTTCCCGCAGCGCAGCAGCGGGTTCAGCGAGGTGAACGGGTCCTGGAACAGCAGCGTCATGCGGTCGCCGCGGTACGCCGCTCGGGCCCGCGGGGCGAGGGCGTTCAACTCGGTGCCGTCGAAGGTGATGCGACCGGCGGTCTGTTCGACGCCGGCTGGGAGCAGACCCACCACCGCCTTGGCCAGCATCGACTTGCCGCTGCCGGACTCGCCGACGAGGCCGACGGTCTCGCCGCGGCGGACGAAGAGATCGACCGCGCTGAGGATGGTGCGACTGGCGTCGGCACCGCGTGCGCTCACCACGAGGTTGCCCACGTCGAGCAGCGCGTCGCCCCGCTCGACGGCCGCGTGATCGGCGGTGGGCTGCACCGACGCCACGGTCTCCTCGGCGCGCATCACGCTCGCGCCACCCGCTCCGGCGCCGCGTACCGGTCGTACAACCAGTCGCCGACGAGGTTGACGCTGACGGCGAGGAACACGATCACCACGCCGGGTGCCAACGAGGCGGCCGGGTTGACGAACAGGATGCTCTGGTTCTCCGCCAACATCGCGCCCCACTCCGCCGAGCCGGGCTCCGACCCCAATCCGAGGAAGCTGAGGCCGGCGAGGGCGACGAGGGCGAGGGCGAAGTCGATGGCGAAGTTGGCGACCAGGATCGGGGCGACGTTCGGCAGGATGTGGCGGAACATGATCCGCCGCCGCCCGATGCCCAACGATCGCAGCGCCTCGATGTACGGCAGCGGCTTCTGCTCGAGCGTCGACCCGCGCACGATCCGGATGTCGCCCTGCACGTTGAAGATCGCCAGCAGCAGGATCGCCATCGCGTAGCCGCCGCCGACGACCGACACGACCACGATCGCCACGAGCAGGCCGGGCAGGGCGAGCATGAAGTCGACGCACCGCATGATCACCGTGTCGGTGGTGCCGCCGAGGTAGCCCGCGGCGATCCCGAACAGCGCCGACAGGATCAGCCCGCTCCCGGCGATCAGCAGCGGACCGATGATCGCCGTGTTGGTGCCGGCGAGGACGCGGGCGAGGACGTCGCGGCCGAGACCATCGGTTCCGAGCCAGTGCGCCGCGCTCGGCGGTCGGGCGGTGTCGCGGATGTTCTGCGCGGTCGGCGACCCGGCGAGCGTGCGGCCGAACAGCGAGACCAGCACGATGGCCGCGAAGAAGGCGATGCCGAGCAGGACGCTCAGCGGCGGGCGCAGTCGACGCTGCTTCGGCCGAGGGACGTCACCGGCGACGTCGGCGGGGATGGCGGTCGCGACGGTCATCAGTTCGCTCGGCGCTCGAAGTCGACGCGGGGATCGACGGCGGCATAGGTGAGGTCGATGATCAGGTTGGCGATGACGATCCAGATGCCGATCAGCAGGGCCAGGCCCTGGATGACCGGCAGGTCGCTGGTCCGCACGGCGCTGATCAGCAGGCTGCCCAGTCCCGGAAGGCCGAACACGGTCTCGACGAAGACGGTGCCGGTCAGCAGGCCGACGAACAGCAGCCCGGCGGCGGTGAGCACGGGGATCAGGGCGTTGCGCAGCCCGTACACGAGGATCACCCGGCGCTCCGGCAGGCCGCGGGCGCGGGCGAAGGCGATGTGGTCCTGACCGATCTGGTCGAGCATCGAGGCCCGGGTGATCTTCATCAACAACGCCGTCGGGGCGATCGCCATCACCATCGCCGGCAGGGCGAGGTGGTACAGCCGATCGACGAACGAGCCGTTCCCGGCGCCGTACAACGGGAACAGCCCCAGCTTCTGGGCGAAGGCCCACAGGAACAGCAGGGCGACGACGAAGCTCGGCGCGCTGCTGCCGAACACGGTCATGCCGACGACGGCGCGGTCGCTCGTGCGGCCGCGCCGCATGGCCGCCCACGTGCCGAGCGGGCACGCCGATGGCGACGGCGAGGATCAGGGCGAACGAGTTGAGCATCACGGTGAGGGCGAAGCGGTCCTTGATCGAGTCGCTGACCAGCTCGCTGGTGCGGAACGAGCGGCCGAGGTTGCCGTGGAACACGCCCTTCAGCCAGTCCCAGTACTGGGAGACCAGCGGTTGGTCGAGGCCGTACTTGGCCTTGAGGTTGGCGATGTTCTGGTCGCTGGTCGGGCGGCCGTTGAGGAGCGCGGCGACGGCGCCGCCGGGGATCAGCGAGGCCAGCAGGAACACCGCCAGGGTGATGGCGAAGGCGATCGGTACGACCATGAGCAGCCGGCGACCGATGTAGCGCCCCATGCCGCGTCCGCGCATCAGTGGTGCGCTTCCCGTGCCGCACGTGGCGATCGAACCAGGCGATCGTTCGCTCCCAGGCGTCGAGCTGGGCGGCGGGGACCGCAGGCCGTGGCCCTCGCCGGGGTACACGACGAGCTCGACCGGCACGTCGCGCTCGAGCAGGGCGCGGAACAGCTCGTCGGCCTGTCCGACCGGGGTGCAGCGGTCGCCGTCGCCGTGCAGGATCAGCGTCGGTGGCACGTCGCCGTGGGCGTGGAACACGGGCGACCGATCGCGGTAGAGGGCGAACGTTGCGTCGGTCGGTGGTCCACCGAGGAGGATGTCGTAGAACGCCGGGTTGTTGGCGCCGTAGCGAGCGCTGACGAGGTCGGGGTGGCCGTACATCACCACGGCGGCAGCGGCTTCGCGGCGTAGCACGGCCGCCGCCGCGGTCAGGTAGCCGCCGTAGGAGCCGCCCACCACCGCCGGCGCGCGGTCGGCGACGAGGCCCTCTCGACGACACATCGCCACCGCGGCGAGGGCGTCGTCGAGCTCGCGGCCGCCGGGATCGCCGAGGTTGGCCCGGGCGAACGCCTGCCCACGTCCGACGCTGCCGCGCGGGTTGGGCAGGATCACGGCGTAGCCGGACCAGGCGAGTGCGGCGGCGCCGGCTGACGCGGCCCGCGTCCACAGGTTCGCCGGTCCGCCGTGGAGGTGCAGCACCGGCACGCCGGTGCCCCGATCGGCGTCGGCCCGGGTGAGCAGCAGCCCGTGCAGCTCGGTGCCGTCCGCCGCGGTCCACCGGAGCTCGTCGACGCTCAGCTCGAGGGCCGCGGCGGGCGGCGGCGCGCCGACGGTCCGCCAGCCGCCCTCGCCGGACCCGACGACGATGCGGGCGGGACAGCCGGCGCGCTCCATCACCGCCGTGGTGGTCACCGGCCCCGCGCGGCGTCCGATCGCCGTCTCGCGCAGCACATCCTCGTCGACGACGATCGCGGCGTGATCGCCGTCCCGGCCGACGGTGCCGCGGGCCGACCTGCGTGCCGCGCCACCCGTGGACGTGGAGCGTCCGGTCGTCGAGCCACTCGAGCCCCGTCACGTCGAGCCCGTCGATCGACCACGCCGTCGCCGATCGCTCGAGGAGGTCGATCACAACGACGCCGCCGGCGACGAACCCACGATCGCTCGACCACCCCTCGACCAACGCGACGCGTGACCCGTCGGGCGACCCCCGGGGGGCGGCGATCTGCCACGCCGGCCGGTACAGCGGCTGCTCCCCTCCGATGCGGTCCAACATCGACAGCCGAGCGGCGTACCAGCCGGACTCGGTCGGGTCGTCCGAGACGATCGCCACGAAGCGCTCGCGGTCGAGCGGGCACATCTCCCACACCGTCGCTGGTCCGATGTCGACCGGCTCGGGCCGGCCGGTCGACAGGTCCACGGTGACGAGCCGTCGGCGCAGGCGGTCGTTCGTGCACACCAGCGGACCGGCGCCGGTCGAGCCGCGCTGAGCCCCGCGCCCGACGGCGGTGTCGGTGATCAGCGGGGCGGCGATCAGGGCGAGGCAACCCTCGTCGATCCACTGCAGGTCGTCGACGCGCCAGCCCTCGCCCACCGTCACCGTCGACCGCGTCGAGCCGTCCGGCGCCACGACGTGGATCCCGTCGCCCTGCGGTCCGGCCGCGACGAACGCCAGGTGGCGACCGCTCGGCGACCAGCGCGGCGTGTGCTCGGCGTGCTCGGTGACGATCCGCTCGGCGACGACGCCGGTTGGCGCGACGATCCGAACCCGCGCCCCGACGGCGGGATCGTCGGTGGCGATGTAGGCGAGGTCGCCACCGCGCGGAGAGCTGCGGGCTGCGTGGCGGGATCGTCGCAATCAGCGCCCTCCAGCCGTCGAGGGCGACCGCCGTGTCAGGTGACACCGTGTCATGTGACATTGCACCGAACCCTACGCGGCGAGCAGGCGGCAGGCCCCGTGCTAGAACCCCGTTCTCCGGTGCGAGCGACGAGGCGCCAGCCGAGGAGCGGCCACAGGCGGCCTGCGTGGCCGGGGAACGGATGCGAGTCGGGCGGGGCCAGTCGGGCATTCGTCCGGAAACGCGTCCCACCGCGTGCCGGGGAACGCAGTGGCGGTCTGCGTGGCCGGGGAACGCGAGTGGCGTCTGCCTGGCCGAGAACGTAACGCCGGTTGGTTCGCACCGCCTCGTGCGAGCGAGCGAGCGCCAGCGAGTGAGCGGCCAGCAGCGGCCTGCGTGGCCGGGGAACGCAACGACGTCCTCAACCTCCCACGTCGACCATCGACTTCAACACCGCACCGGCCGCACGTCCCCAGTCGCCGAGGTGCGCGGGCACGAGCTCCAAGGTGGTGCGCCGGCCGACCCAGGCGGCGGCGTCGAGGTCGCCGGACGCCACGAGCGGCAGCAGCTGCGACCAGTCGTCGGCGCGGGCGTTGCGCGAGGCGAGGATCGTGATCTCGCGCCGATGCAGGACGGGGTTCTCGAAGGTCAACGGGCCGGTCGTGTGACCGACCAGCACCAGCGAGCCGGAGAACGCGACGAGCGGGAGCGACGACTCCATCGACTGCCGGTTGCCGGTGACGTCGAACACCAACGACGCCAGCTCGCCGGCGGCGAGCTCGCGCAGCCGCGCCGGCAGGTCGTCGCCGGCCGTCAGCGCCTCCACCGCCAGCATGGCACCCGCCGCGGTCAGCCGCGCCTCGCTGACATCGGTGATCACGACGCGCGCCCCTCGCCGCAGCAGCGCCAGTGCGACGGCGAGCCCGACGGGTCCGGCCCCGACGACGAGCGCCAACTCGCCCGCCTGGGCCTCGGAGCGACGCACCGCGTGCCATCCGATCCCGAGCGTCTCGACCAGGGCGAGAGCGTCGAGGTCGACACCCGGACACGTGAACAAGGCCGCGGCCGGCACCACGAAGCGCTCCCGCATGCCGCCGTCGACGGTGACGCCGAGCAGGTCGAGGGTCTCGCAGCAGTTGGTGCGGCCGCGGCGGCACGGGAAGCACCGCCCACACGTCGCGTACGGCAGCACGGCGCAGTGGTCGCCCGGACCCACGTGGCTCACCTCGCGCCCGACCTCGAGCACCTCGACGGCGAGCTCGTGGCCGAGCACCCGGGGGTAGGTGAAGAAGTTCTGGTCGCCGGCGAAGGCGTGGTAGTCGGTCCCGCACAGCCCGACCCGGCGCGTCGCCACGAGGGCGTCGGTCGCGCCGATCACACTCGGCTCGGGCTGATCCACGAGCTCGACCACCCCCGGACGCTGCAGCACCACCGCCTTCACCGCGGGCTCCGTCCGCTTCGACCGATCCGACCGACGAACGCCGCGAACGCCGGCCAGTCGACCACGTCGTGGGCGCCGACGACCGGTCCGTTCCACGGTCGCACCATCCGGCAGACCATCGCCGACGGCCGGTGCTCGACGAGCTCGGGGAGCACGATCGGCGAGTCGTCGAGGTACACGTCGCAGTCGACGAGATACTTGCGGAAGCGGATGTGGATCTCGCTCGTCGGCAGGTCGTGGTCGGCCATCCACCGCAGCGTGTCCGGCACCGCCCAGCGCGGCTTGGCCGTCACCACGATGATGTCGTGGCCGACGTCACGCAGGGCGTGGAGCGTCTCGATGGCCTCCGGATAGGGCTCGAGGTGGCGGAAGATCGAGGGCCGGTCGGCGTTGCCCTGGGCCCAGCGCCAGAACGACTCCATGTCGGCGAACCCGCCCAGCTCGTGGAGGTTGTCCCACGTCACCACCATCTCCGGGTGCAGCTCGCTGCCGAACTCCTCCATGTGCAGACGCATCCAGCCGGCGTTGAAATCGCACACGACGCCGTCGAGGTCGACGCCCAGCCGCAACCCACCACCACGTCTCGCCACGGCGCCTATCTTGCCCGTCGTGACCTTCCCGCACGTCAGCGCCGACCGGCTGGTGCTGGCGTCGGCGTCGCCCGCGGCGGCGCGAGCTGCTGCAACGGATCGGCATCGCCTTCGAGGTGCGCCCGGCCGACGTCGACGAGACGCCGCGGGCCGGTGAGGAGCCACCGGCGCTGGCGCGGCGGCTGGCGGGGGACAAGGCGCGGGCGGTGGCGACCGGCGCGGACGGCGCGTGGGTGCTCGGCGCCGACACCGTGGTCGATGTCGACGGGATGACGTTCGGCAAGCCGGCCGACGACCTCGATGCCGGCCGGATGCTGCGCGCCCTCGCCGGGCGCACCCACCTGGTGCACACCGGCGTGGCGGTCAGCCGCCCCGAGGGCGCCCTGGTGACCGACGTGGTGACGACCTCGGTGACGTTCGCCGAACTGTCCGACGAGGTGATCGCCTGGTACGTGGCGAGCGGCGAGCCCGCCGACAAGGCGGGCGCCTACGGCCTGCAGGGGATCGGCGCGGCCCTGGTCGAGCGGATCGACGGCAGCGTCAGCAACGTGCTCGGTCTGCCGCTGACGACCGTGCTGCGCCTGCTCGGGCCCCTCGGTTAGCACTCGCGTCCCGCGGTTGCTAACGCGGCGCCGCGACGCGTACGATTGGCACTCGCAGGGACCGAGTGCTAACCGCTCGCGGTCTCGTCGAACCGTCCGCTTAGAGACATCACGCCAACGGAGGCCTGAACCCATGAACCTGAAGCCGCTCGATGACCGCATCGTCGTTCAGCCGAACGAAGCCGAGCAGACCACTGCGTCCGGCCTGGTCATCCCCGACACCGCCAAGGAGAAGCCGCAGCAGGGCAAGGTGCTCGCCGCCGGCCCGGGCAAGCGGGCCGAGAACACCGGCGAACTGGTGCCGCTCGGCATCGAGGTCGGCCAGACCGTGCTGTACTCCAAGTACGGCGGCACCGAGATCACCATCGACGGCAAGGACCTGCTGATCCTCGCCAGCCGTGACGTCCTCGCGATCGTCGAGGTCTGAACCGATGTCCAAGATCCTCAAGTTCGACGAGGAAGCTCGCCGCTCCCTCGAGGCGGGCGTCAACAAGCTCGCCGACGCCGTCAAGGTGACGCTCGGCCCACGCGGCCGCAACGTCGTGATCGACAAGAAGTGGGGCGCGCCGACGATCACCAACGACGGTGTGTCGATCGCCAAGGAGGTCGAGCTCAGCGACCCGTTCGAGAACATGGGCGCCCAGCTGGTGAAGGAGGTCGCCACCAAGACCAACGACGTCGCCGGTGACGGCACCACCACCGCCACCGTGCTCGCCCAGGCGCTCGTGCACCTCGGCATGCGCAACGTCGCCGCCGGCGCCAACCCGATGAGCCTGAAGAAGGGCATCGAGAAGGCCGTGGCCGCGGCGGTGGAGTCGATCCACGCCCAGGCCAAGGACGTCGACGACAAGTCCGACATCGCCAACGTCGCCACGATCTCGGCGGCCGATCCGTCCATCGGCGCGGTCATCGCCGAGGCCATCGACAAGGTCGGCAAGGACGGCGTCGTGACCGTCGAGGAGTCGAACACGTTCGGCACCGAGCTCGAGTTCACCGAGGGCATGCAGTTCGACAAGGGCTTCCTCTCGCCGTACTTCGTCACCGATGCCGAGCGTCAGGAGGCGGTGCTCGACGAGCCCTACCTGCTGATCCACCAGGCGAAGGTCTCGACGGTGCAGGCCTTGCTGCCGTCGCTCGAAGCCGTGATGAAGAGCGGCCGTCCGCTGCTGATCATCGCCGAGGACGTCGAGGGCGAGGCGCTCGCCACGCTCGTGGTCAACAAGATCCGCGGCACGTTCAACGCCGCCGCGGTCAAGGCCCCCGGCTTCGGCGACCGTCGCAAGGCGATGCTGCAGGACATGGCGATCCTCACCGGCGCCCAGGTCATCAGCGAGGAGGTGGGCCTGAAGCTCGAGAACGTCACGCTCGACCTGCTCGGCACCGCCAAGCGCGTGATCATCACCAAGGACAACACCACCATCGTCGATGGCGGTGGCACCAAGGACGACGTCAAGGGCCGGATCAACCAGATCAAGGCGGAGATCGAGAACACCGACTCCGACTGGGACCGCGAGAAGCTCCAGGAGCGCCTGGCCAAGCTCGCCGGTGGTGTGGCCGTGATCCAGGTCGGCGCCGCCACCGAGGTGGAGCTCAAGGAGAAGAAGCACCGCATCGAGGACGCCATCTCGGCCACCCGTGCGGCGATCGAGGAAGGCGTCGTCGCCGGCGGCGGCACCGCGCTCATCCGGGCGCGCGATCGCAGTGGCCACCGCGATGGAGAAGCTCGAGGGCGACGAGGCGACCGGCGCCCGGACGGTGTGGGAGGCGCTCGTGGCGCCGACCCGCGCGATCGCCGAGAACGCCGGCCTCGAGGGCTCGGTGTGGGTGAACACGGTCGAGAACGCCAAGGGCACCAACGGCCTGAACGCCGTCACCGGCGAGCTGACCAACCTGGTCAAGGCCGGCATCATCGACCCGGCCAAGGTCACCCGTGCGGCGCTGCAGAACGCGGCGTCGATCGCGGCGATGGTGCTCACCACCGAGTGCCTCGTGGCCGACAAGCCCGAGCCGCCGGCGGCGGCTCCCGCCGGTCCCCCAGGGGGCATGGGCGGCATGGGCGGCATGATGTGAGACCTCAAAGAGGGGACTGCGTCCCCCCTTTGGATCCCCCTTCTGAGGAGCGAAACAGCGGGTCCCAAAGCGGGCCCGCTGTTTCGCGCCGAAGAACAGCTGCTGCGTTCCCCGGCCACGCAGGCCGCGGTTGGACGCTTCCTCGCTGGCGCTCGGTCGCTCGCATCGGAGCACGGCCGTGGTCCGCCGTCGATAGCGTCGAACGGCATGGGTTCCGGGAGTGCGCTGTCGCGCGGGTGGCGGCCGTTCTGGCTGCACCAGGTGGGGGAGTACCTGCTCGGCTTCGCTCTGATCTCGGTGGGGGTGCAGAGCACCGCGCCGACGGTCCCGGTCCTCGCCGGCGGGCTGATCGTCGTCAACGCGGCGCTGGTCGACGGCCCGCTCGGCGCGTTCCGCGGTGTGAAGCGTCGTCAGCACCGCATCCTCGACGTCGTCGTGATGGCGGTGTTGCTGCTCGCCGCCGTGCTGCCGATCTTCTCGGTCGACAACGCCACCCGCCTGATCATGCTCGTGATCGTGGCGGTGATGGTCTTCCTGTGGCTGAGCACCAGCTTCGCCGAGCGTGCGGTGCGCCCGGCGGGCACGGCCCGCATCGACCGATCCGAATCGATCGGGCGGACGGCCGGGCGCCTGTACAGCCGCAGCCGCGAGATCGCCCGCAAGCAGCAGGTCGACTGACCCGATCCGGCCCTATCGTGGCCCCCATGGGCTTCGACATCCCACCGCCGGACCTCAACAAGCTGCTCGCGGCGTGGGAGGCGTGGGAGACCGGCGAGGAAGCGCCCGGCCGGGTGCTCGCCGACCTCAAGAAGTCCGGCCTGCCGGTGGTGCTGCGCCAGCTCGTCGACAGTGGATGGACGCTGTCTGACTGACGCCGCGGCCGAGGCGGGACGCGGCCGGTGGCGGCCCGGCGGTGAGCAGCGGATCCCGCGTCCCGACGCGTGGTCGCTCGTCGACGAGACGCCGCCGTTCCTCACCGCGCCACGACTCAGCACCGACGAGGTGGTCGCCCGCCTCGACGGCGCGGGCGCCGCCCATCCGATCGAGCCGACCTTCCCCGAGGCGCGTCCGTCGGCCGTGCTCGTCGCCCTCGCCGACGGCGACGACGGGACCGCCGGTGTGCTGCTGACGCGCCGGTCGCTGCTGTTGCGCAACCACTCCGGTGAGATCAGCTTCCCCGGGGGGCGCATCGACGTCGGTGAGTCGGCGAGTGACGCGGCGTGCCGCGAGGCCGAGGAGGAGGTCGGTCTGTCGTCGCGTGAGGTGGAGGTGGTCGGCGAGCTCACCCACCTGTCGACGGTCGTGAGCCGCAGCTACATCGTCCCCGTCGTCGCCCGGATGGCGAGCCAGCTCCCGCTCGCCCCGGCGTCGATCGAGGTGAGCCGGGTGCTGTGGGTGCCGCTGCACGATCTCGTGCGCACCGATACGTACCGCGCCGAGCGGTGGGGTGCGCCGCCGGGCGAGCGTGTGCTGCACTTCTTCGAGCTCGACGACGAGACGGTGTGGGGCGCCACCGCGTTCGTGCTCGCCGACCTGCTGGCGCGCCTGACGTAGCGTGCCACCGCTACGGCGCGCTGCGCTGCAGCAGCGCCCAGGCGGCCTCGACGTGGCGACGCTGCGTGGTGCGGGCGCCGATCGATACTCGCAGCACCGGGTGGCCGTCGAGGACGGTGCGGGTGAACCACGCCTGGCGCGAGCCGTTGACCCGTTCGATCCACGCCTCGGTGGCGTCGTCGGTCGCGGAGGCGCAGGCACACCAGGTTGAGCGGGTGCGGCGCGACGATCTCGAAGCGGTCGTCGGCGGCGATCCATCCAGCCAGCTCCTGGGTGAGGGCCACGTGCTCGCGAATCATCGCTCGGTAGCGCTCGATGCCGTCGAGCCGCAACCCGAACCACAGCTTGAGCGACCGGAACCGGCGGCCGAGGGGCACCTGCCAGTCGCGCAGGTCCGACGCCGCGCCGTGCCGGGCCGCCTCGGAGCGCAGGTACTCGGGGAGGATGCTCAGCGCTCCCAGCATCGACTCGCGGTCGGACGTGAAGAACAGGTCGCAGTCGAAGTTGATGCCCATCCACTTGTGCGGGTTGGTGCAGTAGCTGTCGGCGGTGCCCGCGCCGTCGTTGACCCACCGCAGCTCCGGGGACGAGCGCGGCGATCCCGCTCATCGCCGCGTCGACGTGCAACCAGGCGCCGGCCCCGGCCGCGACGGCGGCGATGTCGGCGACCGGGTCGAGGGCGCCCGACGAGGTGGTGCCGCGGGTGGCGCACACGAAGAATGGCACCCGTCCAGCGGCGCGGTCGGCGGCGATCGCCGCGGCGAGCGCGTCGGGTCGCATGGCGAACGCGCCGTCGTGGGCGACGACGCGCATCGCGTCGGTACCGACGCCGGCGATGCGAAGACCCTTCTCCACGCTCGAGTGGGCCTGGGCGGTGGCGTAGGCGACGAGCCGCGACGTGTCGCCGTCCCGGTTGACGGACCCCCCGGTCGCCCGCCAGCGTGCGGCGAGGATCGCCACGAGCGTGGCTTCGCTCGCCGACCCCTGGATGACGCCCGCCCCGGGCCCTTCGTTGGCGGGGCCGTTGCGGAACGACGGCGGCAGGTCGAGCAGCTCGGCAATCCAGTCGACGACGCGCAGCTCGAGCTCGGTGCACGCCGGCGACGTGACCCAGTTCATCCCCTGCACGCCCAGCCCGGCCGACAGCAGCTCGCCGAGGATCGAGGGGTAGCTCGTGTTGGAGGGGAAGTAGGCGAAGAACGACGGGTGCTGCCAGTTCGTCAGCGCCGGCACCACCACCTCGTCGACGTCGGCGAGCACGGCGGCGAACGGCTCGGCCGCCGCCGGCGCCGAACGGGGGAGCCGGGCGAGCACGTCGCCGGGATGCACGTCGGGCACGACCGGTAATCGTTCGATGCCCTCGAGGTAGGCGGCGATCCAGTCGATCAGCTCATGGCCGGCGCGGCGGAACTCCTCGGCATCCACGGCCTCAGCGCCCGGAGAGCGATCGATCGCGGGCGCGGACGCTGGCGACAATCCGCCAGCTGATCACCACGACGCCGATGATCAGGGCCAGGAGGATGAGGTACTGATGCCAGCCGCTGCGGTTCTCGCTCCCGCAGCCGGGGCGCGGGTTGGCGCTGATGCACGCGCTGAGGTCGACGTCCTTGGGGATGAAGTCGTTCTCGGCGACGGTGGCGCTGTTGCTGCGCTCGGGCGCGGCCGGCGTCGGCGCGGTGGGCGGCGGGGCGGCGCCGACCGGTGCGCCGGCCACCGCCCCCGACCGCCAGTGCGATCAAGGCGAGCAGAACGACGAGCGCCACGCCGGGCGATCGTGGCCGGGCGGGGCGTTCGAGCGTTGGCACCGCTTCGGTTCTACCAGTGCTTTCGGGGATCGCCGTCTACGATCGGAAGCTTGACGGCCGACGCTTCCCCCGCCACACCCGACGGCCCGGTCCTCGTCGTCGACTTCGGCGCCCAGTACGCCCAGCTGATCGCCCGGCGGGTGCGCGAGCTGGAGGTGTTCTCGGAGATCGTCCCCAACCGGATCACCGCCGCCGATGTGGCGGCGCGTCGACCGTCGGCGCTGATCCTGTCGGGCGGCCCGGCGAGCGTCTACGTCGACGGGGCGCCGCTGCTCGACCCGGCGATCTACGAGCTGGGCGTTCCGATCCTCGGCATCTGCTACGGCGCCCAGCTCCTCGCCCTCCAGCTCGGAGGTGACGTCGACCGCGGCGCGCGGGGCGAGTACGGACGCACCGCCCTCACCCGCCACGGGGCGTCGGGCCTGTTCCCCGATGACGCTCCCGACGTCCACGACGTGTGGATGAGCCACGCTGTGGCGATCAAGGCGCCGCCGCCGGGGTTCACCGCCACCGCGTCGACCGCCGACGCCCCGGTTGCGGCGCTCGAGGACGATGCCCGGCGCATCTACGGCGTGCAGTTCCACCCCGAGGTCGTCCACTCGCCATACGGCATGGGCGTGCTGGCGCGCTTCGTGCGCGAGCGGGCGTCGTGTACGCCGTCATGGACGATGTCGTCGATCGTCGACGAGCAGGTCGCCCGCGTGCGAGCCCAGATCGGTGACGGCCGCGCCATCTGCGCGCTGTCGGGGGGCGTCGACTCGGCCGTGGCCGCCGCCCTCGTCCAGCGGGCGATCGGCCACCGCCTCACGTGCGTGTACGTCGACACCGGGCTGATGCGCCTGCGTGAGAGCGACGAGGTGACCGAGACCTTCCGCCGGAACATGGGACTCGAGCTGATCCACGTCGACGCCGCCGACCGCTTCTTCGACCGCCTCGCAGGGGTCATCGACCCGGAGGAGAAGCGCAAGGCGATCGGGGACGAGTTCATCCGCATCTTCGAGGAGCACACCGGAGGCCTGACCGAGGCCGAGTTCCTCGTGCAGGGCACGCTCTACCCGGACCTCATCGAGTCCGGTGGCGCCGACGGGACCGCCGCGGTGATCAAGAGCCACCACAACGTCGGCGGTCTCCCCGACGACATGCGCCTCGAGCTCGTCGAGCCGCTGCGCGACCTGTTCAAGGACGAGGTGCGCCGCCTCGGGCTCGAGCTCGGCCTGCCCGAGGAGATGGTGTGGCGCCAGCCGTTCCCGGGCCCGGGTCTCGCTGTCCGGATCATCGGCGAGGTGACGCCGCGAGCGGGTGGTGCTGCTGCAGGCGGCCGACGCCATCGTGCGCGCCGAGATCGCGCGCCGCCGGTCTGCAGCGCGAGGTCTGGCAGTCGTTCGCCGTGCTGGCCGACATCCGCTCGGTCGGCGTGATGGGCGACGAGCGCACGTACGGCCACCCGGTCATCATCCGCGCCGTCACGAGTGACGACGCCATGACCGCCGACTGGGCCCGCCTGCCGTACGACCTGCTCGAGCGGATGTCGAACCGCATCACCAACGAGGTGCCCGGCATCAACCGCGTGGCCTACGACATCACGTCGAAGCCTCCCGGCACGATCGAGTGGGAGTGAGCGATCGAGGTCAGCCGCGACGGGTTCATTCGCTCGCGTGGAGCGGTTGTTGCTCTTGAAGGGGTGCGGAGTCAGGTCGTGCGCTGGGCTACGCCAGGTCGACGTTCCACCGAATCGGTGCACAATCGACCTCGCGCTCGCCACGCTCCTCCTTCGAGAGCAGCAACCGCAACGAAGCGCGCCGGTGAACAGCTCGCGAACGTCCACGGCCCGACCGTCCGTCTCAGGCGTCACGAATTCGCGACGGGAGCGACGTGTGATTGAAACAGGTTCGTAATCTTCGGCTAAGCTCCCGCTTCGTCATGTTCTCGCACCGGACCCGCGTGACGATCGCCGCAGTGGTCGGCGTCGCCACGCTGATGACCCCCGTGATGTTCGATGGCCTGGTCCACGCCGACCAGATCTCCGACCAACGAGACGCGGGTCGCCCAGATCACGGATCAGCTCGAGGCCCTCCAGCAGCAGTCCGACACCCTCGCCGAGGACTACACGGTCGCCGTCGACGAGCTCAACGGCCTCGAGGCCAAGGTCCACGACGCCGAGGCGGCCGTCGCCGCCAAGCAGGCCGAGGTCGACCGCCTGCAAGGCCAGCTCGGTGAGGTCGCCGTGCAGGCCTTCATGGGGGGGACGAGCAACGATGCCCTCGGCCCGCTGATCGGCGACGCCATGGCGTTCAACGAGGACATGCAGCGCGAGGAGCTCACACGTGTCGCGCTGAACGCCGGGACGGCCGACTCCGACGACTTGGCGCGTGCAGTCAGTGAGCTCGCCGACGAACAGCAGGCCCTGCAGGACCAGCGCGATGCGGCCGAGCAGAAGAAGCAGGAGGTCGCCGCCGCCCAGGCCGCTACCGAGGCGAAGACCGAGGAATACCAGAGCGCCCGCACAGCCGCCGAGCGCGAGCTGGGCAACCTCATCCAGCAGGAGGAGGAACGCCGGGCGCGTGAGTCTTACCTGCGGATGCAGGCCCAGGCCGCCGCCGCCCAGGCGCGCGCCGAGGCCGCCGCCGCTCAGCAGGCCCAGAACCAGCAGCGCACCCAGTCGGCCAACCCCGCCACCAACGGCGGCGGGTCGTCGAACCGTCCGACCACGTGCCCCGGCGCCCGCCACCAACGGTGGCGGTGGCGGTGGCGGCACCGCGTCTCGTCCCGTCGCCGCGCCCAGCATCCCGGCCGCCTCGTCCCGCGCCGGCACCGCGATCAATGCCGCGTTGAGCCAGCTCGGCGTTTCCTACCGGTTCGCTGCCGCGACCCCCGGCGTGGCCTTCGACTGCTCCGGGTTGACGATGTGGGCGTGGGGTCGCGCCGGCGTCGGCCTGCCGCACCAGTCTCGACAGCAGTACGCCAGTGTGCCGCACGTGCCCGCCTCCGCCGCCCAACCGGGCGACCTGGTGTTCTTCTACTCCCCGATCAGCCATGTTGGCATCTACATCGGCAACGGGATGATGGTCGACTCGCCCAACTCGGGTGCCGTGGTGCGCCGGGCGGCCGTCAACTGGTCGAACGTCGTCGGCGTCGGCCGCCCCGGCTGATCGCGGTCGCGACCACACCACTACCGTGGCCGCCGTGGCCGCGGGCATCGACGAGCAGCTGGTCGGCGCGTGGCTGTGCTCGAACGTCGAGGGCATGGTCGCCCCGTTCGCCTATCGCTCGATCGGGGGCGGCCGGTCGAACCTCACATTCCTCGTCACCGACGCCGTCGGGCGTGAGGTGGTGCTCCGTCGACCGCCGACCGGGCA
Organism: Ilumatobacteraceae bacterium; assembly: GCA_963719295.1. GTDB lineage: Bacteria > Actinomycetota > Acidimicrobiia > Acidimicrobiales > Ilumatobacteraceae > Desertimonas. Next base: position 25,329 of record CAVRBV010000010.1, on the reverse strand, counting down.
CGTGCTGGCCACCGCCCACGACATGGCGCGTGAGTTCCGCGTCATCTCGGCGATCGGGCCGACCGCAGTTCCGGTGCCGGCGGCGATGGCGTTGTGCGCCGACGAGGCGGTGAACGGCGCCCCTTTCTACGTGATGGCCTACGTCGAGGGCGCGGTGGTCGACTCCGTCGCCAAGGCGGCGGCGGTGCCGATGGAGGTACGGGCGTCGATGGCGCGCCACCTCCTCGACGTGCTCGCCGAGCTGCACGCCCTCGACGTCGACGCCATCGGTCTCGGCGAGCTCGGTCGACGCGAGGGCTACGTCGAGCGCCAACTGGCGCGCTGGTCGAAGCAGTGGCACGCATCGAAGACCCGCGAGATCGACGGCATCGACGACGTCGTCGCCGAACTGCGCGGCGCGGGTGCCACCGCAGCAGTGCGTGGCGGTGGTGCACGGCGACTACCGCTTCGGCAACGCCGTCACCGACCCGGCGACCGGCGAGGTGCGCGCCGTGCTCGACTGGGAGCTGTGCACCCTCGGTGACCCGCTCGCCGACCTCGGCTACCTCGGCGTGCACTGGAGTGAGGCCGACGGGTCGCGCGCCCGGAGCAACGATCCGACCGGCGCCGGTGGCTTCGGGTCGTTCGCCGACGCCCTCGAGCGCTACTCCGCCGGGAGCCGGCTCGACCTGTCGGGCATCGACTACTACTTCGCCTTCCAGTCGTGGCGGTCGGCGGTGATCCTCGAGGGTGTCTACAAGCGCTACCTGCACGGCGCGATGGGTGACTCGTCGCTCGTGGGTGCCGAGCGCGACGCCTTCCGTGACGGCCCACCGCAGCTGGTGCTGGAAGCCCGGGAGGCGCTGGCCCGGCTGCGCTGACGAGTGACGTTTCGTCGATGCCATACCCCGGTAGGGTATACGGCATGGAACGCGGCATCCCCGGCTACCACGACCACAAGGACGAGATCGGCAAGCGACTGCGCCGCATCGAGGGCCAGATCCGCGGGCTGCAGCGCATGGTCGACGACGACACCTACTGCATTGACGTGCTGACGCAGGTGTCGGCGGCCACCAAGGCGCTGCAGAGCGTGGCGGTGGCGCTGCTCGACGAGCACCTCCGACACTGCGTCACCGGCGCCGCCCGCTCCGACGACGCCGCCGAGACCGACCGCATCGTGGCCGAGGCGACCCGGGCGATCGAGCGGCTGGTGCGGTCGTGAAGGCGCCGGACGAGGTCGCGACGGCTCATGGGCCGAGCGCGCCGCGCGAGCGCGTCGAACTCGACGTCGGGGGCATGACCTGCGCGTCGTGCGCGATGCGCATCGAGCGCGCCCTGAACCGCCTCGACGGTGTCGAGGCGACGGTCAACTACGCCACCGAGCGGGCCTCGGTCGCCTACGACGCCGATCGTTGCGACGTCGACGAGATGGTCGGCGGGGTGGCCGCGCTCGGCTACCGCGCCACCGTGCGGGCGCCGGCGGGGCACGTCGCGGCCGGCGAGCACGCCGGTCCGAACGGCCACGGCGGCCACGACCACGGCGACGACCGACCGCACGACCTGCTCGTTCGCTTCGTCGTCGCCGCGGTGTTCGCCGCGCCGGTGCTGGCGATCTCGATGATCGGTGCGTTGCAGTTCGACGGCTGGCAGTGGGTGGTGATGGCGCTGACGGCGCCGGTGGCGATCTGGGCGGCCTGGCCCTTCCACCGGGCGATGGTCGTCAACGCCCGTCACGGCGCCGCGAGCATGGACACGCTGGTGTCGATCGGCGTCCTCGCCGCCTTCTCCTGGTCGGTGTGGGCGGTGGTGTTCACGCCCGCTGGCGACTGGGGCCAGTCGATGGACATGGCCGGGTCGGGCGGCGACGTGCCGCACCTGTACTTCGAGGTCGCGGCCGCGGTCGTGGTGGCGCTCATCGGCGGTCGCTACCTCGAGGCGCGGGCGAAGCGCCGCGGCGGCGACGCCCTCCGCTCGCTCGTCGAGCTCGGCGCTCGGGAGGCCTCGGTGCTCGGCGCCGGCGGGGTCGAGCACCGGGTGCCGATCGACCGGCTGGTGGTGGGTGACCGCTTCGTGGTGCGCCCCGGCGAGAAGGTGGCGACCGACGGCGTGGTGGTGGAGGGGGCGTCGTCGATCGACGCCTCGCTGGTCACGGGCGAGAGCGTGCCGGTCGACGTGTCGGTGGGTGACGCCGTCGCCGGGGCCACCGTCAACGCCGGTGGACGGCTGGTGATGGAGGCGACGCGAGTCGGCGCCGACACCCAGCTCGCCCAGATGGTGCGCCTCGTCGAGCAGGCGCAGAGCGGCAAGGCGCCGATCCAGCGCCTCGCCGATCGCGTATCGGCGGTGTTCGTCCCGGTGGTGCTCGTGCTCGCCCTCGGCACGCTGGTCGGTTGGCTGGCGGTCACCGGCGACGCCTCGCGCTCGTTCAGCGCGGCCGTCGCCGTGCTGATCATCGCCTGCCCGTGCGCCCTCGGTCTGGCGACGCCCATGGCGCTCCTGGTGGGCACCGGGCGGGGCGCTCAGCTCGGCATCCTCATCCGCGGCCCGGAGGTCCTCGAGTCGACGCGCACGATCGACACGGTCGTGCTCGACAAGACCGGCACCGTGACCACCGGGACGATGCGCGTGACCGGCGTTCATCCGGCTCCGGGTCGCGGCGACCGGATGCTCGCCCTCGCCGGCGCCGTGGAGGCGGCGAGCGAGCACCCGATCGGACGCGCCATCGCGGCGGCGGCCGGCGAGACCGCAGGGGAGCCGTTGGCGGCTGTCGACGAGTTCACGGCGACGGCCGGCCTCGGCGTCTCCGGCGTGGTCGACGGCCACCGGGTGGAGGTGCGGCGGGCGGACGCCGACCGCCTCTCCGACGTCGGCGGGGTGCGCACCGGCGAGACCGCGGTCGCGGTCGTGGTCGACGGCGCACCGGCGGGTGTCATCACGGTGGCCGACGCCGTGAAGCCGTCGTCGCCGGCCGCGGTCGCCCGCCTGCGCCGGCTCGGGCTCGAGCCGATCCTGCTCACCGGCGACAGCGCGGCCACGGCCGAGGCCGTCGCCCGGGCCGTCGGGATCGAGCGGGTCGACGCCGAGGTGACCGCCCGCCGGCAAGGTGGCCGTGGTCGAGCAGCTGCAGGCGGCCGGGCGGGTGGTCGCCATGGTCGGCGACGGGGTCAACGACGCCGCCGCGCTCGCCCAGGCCGACCTCGGCGTGGCGATGGGCACCGGCACCGACGTCGCCATCGAGGCGAGCGACATCACGCTGGTGCGCGACGAGCTGACGGCCGTCGCCGACGCGATCGAGCTGTCCCGGCGCACGCTCGGCACGATCAAGGCCAACCTGTTCTGGGCGTTCGCCTACAACGTGGCGGCGATCCCGCTGGCGATGAGTGGGGCGCTGTCGCCGGTGGTCGCCGGCGTGGCGATGGCCGGCGTCCAGCCTCTTCGTCGTCACCAACAGCCTCCGCCTCCGCCACTTCCACCCCAAAACCTGATTTCCACAAGCAAAATCGAGCGCGCTCGCTCGATTTCGCGCCCCAGAATCCGGCGATGAGACTGGCCGGGTGGCCGAGCTCGACGCTGTCGTCATCGGGTCGGGTCCCAACGGCCTGACGGCGGCGGCGACGATCGCCGCCACCGGCCGGTCGGTGGCGGTGTTCGAGGCGGCCCCCACCGCGGGCGGTGGCGCCCGCACCGCCGAGCTGACCGAGCCCGGCTTCCTCCATGACACGTGCTCGGCCATCCACCCGATGGGCGTCAGCTCGCCGGCGTTCCGCGCACTCGGTCTGGAGCAGCACGGGCTGCGGTGGATCCATCCCGCCGCTCCGCTCGCCCACCCGCTCGACTCGCACACCGTGGTGCTCGAGCGGTCGGTGGGCGACACGGCCGCCGGACTCGCCCGCGACGGCGAGGCATGGCGGGCGATGATGACCCCGCTCGCGGGCCATGCCGACGCGCTGATGGCTGACGTGATGGCGGGTGTGCGCGTCCCGCGCCATCCGGTCGGTCGACGCCCGGTTCGCCCGTGACGGATTGCGCAGCGCCGTCTCCGTCGCCCGGCGCCGCTTCGACACGGACGGTGCACGCGCCCTGCTCGCCGGCCTCGCCGCCCACTCGGTGCTGCCGCTCGACCGACCGCTCACCGCCGGCGTCGGCGTGCTGCTCGGCGCCGTCGGCCACGCCGCCGGTTGGCCCCTCGCCGCCGGAGGCTCGCAGGCGATCACCGACGCGCTCGTGCGATCGTTGACGAGTCACGGTGGCACGATCGAGTGCGACCGGCCGATCGCCTCGCTCGCCGATCTGCCGCCGTCGCGGGTGGTGCTCGCCGACGTCGGGCCCTACGCGCTCGCCGACCTCGCTGGCGACCGTCTCCCGGCTCGGTATCGAAGGCGCTTGCGGCGCTTCCGCTACGGCCCGGCGGCGTTCAAGGTCGACTACGCACTCGGCGCGCCGGTGCCGTGGCGCGATCCGGCGACGGCGCGGGCGGCAACGGTGCACGTCGGTGGCACGCTCGACGAGATCGCCGCCGCCGAGGCCGCGCCGTGGCAGGGCCGGCACAGCGAGCGCCCGTTCGTGCTCGTCGCCCAGCCCAGCCTGTTCGACGCCACGCGGGCCCCGCCGGGCCGGCACACGCTGTGGGCCTACTGCCACGTCCCCCACGGCTCGACCGTCGACATGACAGCGGCGATCGACGCGCAGATCGAGCGGTTCGCGCCCGGCTTTCGCGACGTCGTCATCGCCCGCCACGTCACCAGCCCGGCGGCCTTCGCGGCGGGCAACGCCAACCTCGTCGGCGGCGACATCACCGGCGGCGTCACCGACTGGCGTCAGCTCCTCGGCCCGACCGACGTGGTCACTCCACCCCTGGCGCACGCCGGCACCCGGGCTGTACCTCTGCTCGGCGTCGACCCCACCCGGCGGCGGCGCCCACGGGCTGTGCGGCTGGCATGCCGCCCGTCAGGCGTTGCGCCGCGAGCTGCGCGAACTGATCGCGATTCTGGGGCGCGAAATCGAGCAGCGCGCTCGATTTTGCTTGTGGAAATCGCCTTCCTCCGGGCGGGGTTAGAGGGAGAGGGCCACGCGGCGGGCGTCGAGGATCGCCTCGTGGACGGTGCGGGGGGCGATGCAGTCGCCGGCGAAGGCCGCCGCGGCGCGCAGCGGCTCGGTCGGCAGGCGGAACCCGCAGTCGACGACCGCCGCCGCGACGATCGTGCGCGTGCCCTCGCCGAAGCGGTCGGCGACCTCCACCTCGAGCTCGCCACCATCGGCGAGGCGCACGGCGCGCACCACGCACCGCCGCTCGATCCGCACCCCGGCGCGGGCGAGGCGCACGTTCGCCGGGGCCAGGTCGCCGGTGCGCGACAGCTCGTTGCCGGCGATGTGGTCGGGCGTCACGAGGATCGCGCGTGGCCCGAGCTCCTCGGCCAGGGCCACGGCGATCGGCCCGCCGATCGGGTCGATCAGCACCACGTCGCCGCCGTCGGGCAACGACGCGTCACCGAGCCGGAGCGTGCCGACGTCGGTGTAGCGCCCGCTCGCCCGGACCCCGTCGCCGACGACGTACTCGGCGTCGCCGGCGCCGCCCCCCGGTGCACTGCACGACGACCTCGCCCTCGGCCGCCTCGACGTCGCTCATCGCCGACCCGAGCTCGACGCTCACCCGAGCGTCGAGGGCGACCTCGGCCTGCAACCACCGCACCAGCGCGGCGTTGGGCCCTGCGGCGGCAGCCATCCCGCCGAGGCGATCTCCGCGCTCGACCACGCGCACCGCGTGGCCACGCAGTGCGGCCACTCGCGCCACCTCGAGCCCGGCCACGCCGCCGCCGACGACGGTGACACGGCGGGCGACCACCGCCGGCTCGTACCAGTCGGGATCCTCCGTCTCGCGCCCCGACGTCGGCTCGCCGATGCACGTGACGAGCGGGTTGCGCACGTCGCGTACCTGGCATGTCTGGTTGCACCGGGTGCACGGTCGGATGCGGTCGGCCTCGCCGCGCCGGAGCTTCTCCACGAGGTCGGGGTCGGCGATCTGCGCTCGCGTCATCTCCACCCCCGCGCACCGGCCGCCGTCGTCGGCGACCATCCACTCCGCGTCGACCGCATCGACGATCGACCCCTGCGCCACGACCGGCACACCCGTCGCCCCGGCGACGGCGCGGACCAGGTCGCGGTTGCACGCCGCCGGCTGGTGATGGTCAGGACGCGTCTGCTCGACCGAGTAGATCGACCCGCGGGTCACGACGAGATAGTCGACTCCGGATGCGGTGAGCTCGGCGGCGAGGTCGAGGGCCGCCTCGGGCGTGACGCCGGCCCACGGAGCCAGCTCGTCGCACGACAGGCGCAGCCCGAGCACGCGGCCGGCCCCGATCGCCGCCCGTACGGCGGCGAGCACCTCGAGGGCGAACGTCGTGCGAGCACCCCACCGGTCGTCGCGGTGGTTGGTGAGCCCGGAGAGGAACTGGCGCACGAGGCTGTGCTGCCCGGCGTTCACCTCGACACCGTCGCATCCGGCCTCGACGGCGAGGCGGGCGCCGCTCGCGAACCCGGCGACCACCGTCGGCGATGTCGTCGTCCTCCATCCACTTCGGCACCTCGCGGGTCGCCACCTCAGGCACCCGCGACGGCGCCCACAGCTCGCGCTGGCTGTACGCCGACGATCCCTGACCACCGGCGTGGTCGAGCGAGGCGACGGCCAGGGTTCCGTGCTCGTGCAGCGCCGCGGCGACCGCCCGCCATCCGTCGCCGCACCGCTCGGCCAGCGGTGCCCGCTCGTAGGGCCAGTCCGACGGGTGCACCGAGGCCCCCTCGATCACCACCGTGCCGCACCCGCCGGCGGCACGGCGCCGGTAGTAGGCGACGTGCCGGGCGGTGAGCTGGCGGTCGTCGTCGCCGAGGTTGGTGACGTGCGGGCCGAACATGATCCGGTTCGGCGCTTCGCAGGCGCCGAGGGCGAGTGCGTCGAGCAGCCTCACGGCGTCGTCCCATCGGGCGCCGGCGGCGTCAGCGAGTGCTCCTCGCGCCGAAGCAGCCGGCGGATGTTGGCGGCGTGTCGGAGCATCAGGAGCCCGCACACGCCGGCGGTGGCAGCGATCTCCCACGCCGGCGAGCCGGCGATGATCAGCCCGACCGGAGCGGCGACGACCGCGGCGATCGACGCGACGGCCGCCTTGCCCGTGAGGCGTGACAGCACGAGCCACCCGGCGGTGATGACGGTGAACACGACGGGGTGGAGCGCGGCGAGCACGCCGCCGCCGGTGGCCACGCCCTTGCCACCGCGGAACCCGCGCGTCACCGGGTAGATGTGCCCGAGGATCGCCGCCGCGCCGAAGATGTAGCCGCCGGGTCGTCCCCCGAGCCACAGCCCGGCGAGCGTGGCGAGAAGTCCCTTGAGGGCGTCGAGGGCGAACACCAGCACGCCCTTGCGCCAGCCGAGCGCCCGGGTGACGTTGGACGCGCCGGGGTTGCCGGAACCGGTGGCCGTGATGTCGACGCCGGACGCCGACGCGACGAGCGAGGCGCTCGGGAACGTGCCGAGGAGGTACGCCAACGGGGTGAGGGCGACCCACACGGTCGGGCCGTTCAGCGCCGCAGGAACGTCACGGGGCGGGAGTGGTCGGCGCCCGGCCGCGGGCGGGTCGCCCCGACGGCCGACGCCAGCGCCTGCTCCCCGTGGCCGTTGACGCACTCCGGATCGGGGCCGTCGAGCGGCAGCCCGGTGAAGAACTTCGCCGCCATGCACCCGCCCTGGCACGCGTCGTAGCTGCCGCAGCTCGCACACGCCCCCGCCGACGTGGGCTGGCGCAGCTCGGTGAACAGCGGACTGTGCCGCCACACCGCGGCGAACCCGCCGGCGTCACGTACCGAGCCGGCACGGAACTGCTCGTGGATCACGAACGGGCAGGCGTACACGTCGCCCACCGGGTCGATCAGACAGACCACGCGGCCGGCGCCGCACATGTTCAGCCCGGGCAGCGACTCGCCGAGGGCGTTGAGGTGGAAGAAGCAGTCACCGGTGAGCACGTCGTTCTGATGGGCGACGAGCCACCGGTAGATCTCCACCTGCTGGTCGGCCGTGGGGTGCAGCCGATCCCACGTGTCGGCGCCGCGGCCCGACGGTCGCAGTCGGGTGACCCGCAGCTGCGCCCCGTACCCGTCGGCCAGCGCCTTGAAGTCGTCGAGCTGCGCGACGTTGTGGCGGGTGACGACGACCGACATCTTGAACGGCCCGAAGCCGGCGTCGGCGAGGTGGTCCATCGCCCGGCGGGCCACGGCGAACGATCCGCTCCCGCGCACCGCGTCGTTGGTCTCGGCGTCGACGCCGTCGAGGCTGATCTGCACGTCGAGGTAGTCCATCGCCGCCAGCCGACGCGCGGCGGCGGCGTCGAGGAACGTCCCGTTCGTCGAGAACTTGACGCCGATGCCGTGGTCGACGGCGTAGCCGACCAGCTCGAAGAAGTCGCGGCGGATCATCGGCTCGCCGCCGCCGATGTTGATGTAGAACACCTGGAGCGCCGCCAGCTCGTCGAGCACTGCGGTGGCCTCCATCGTGGAGAGCTCGTGCGGGTCGCGCCGGCCGGACGACGACAGGCAGTGCACGCACGCCAGGTTGCAGGCGTAGGTCAGCTCCCACGTGAGGCAGATCGGCGCGTCGAGGCCGCGGCCGAGCTGGTCGACGAGCGAGCGGTCGCTCAGCCGTCGGCGTGGTCGTCACGGAGCACCTCCGATCGCACGAGAGACTCGAATGCGTCGGCGAACGCCGGCCACCGCGGCGGTGCGACCTCGCACGCCCGCAAGGCGTCGCCCACGGTCTCGCTGTCGTCGAGCGGCGCGCACGACGCGGAGCATGTCGGGGTGGCGCAGGAACACCAGCCGGCGGTTGCCGTAGTGGTAGGCGAGCGCCCCGAACGGCTCCGGGCGCAGCGCCACCTGCGGGTCGAGCCGCAGCCGTCGCTCGAGCACCGGTCAGTACACGCCGCACATGCCGTCGATGGAGATCTCCTCGACGAGGAGCTCCTCCTCGATCGTCACGGCGTCGCCCTCGTCGCCTTGGTCGGCGGTCTCGCGGTGCAGTTCGGAGTCGGGCATCGGAATCGATGTTAGTCCCGCGCTGCCCCGCAGCTATGGTGGTCGACCCCTATGGACGTCGCCGCTGGCTCCGGCGCGCCCGTCGCGCTCTTTCCCGAGCTCGACGCCGAGCGCGCCCACCTCGCCTTCGCCCGCCGCGCCCGTGAGCGGATGATGGCGCGCCTCGAGCGGGTCGACCCGCACAGCGCCGCCGACGACATCACCGCCGAGTACGTCGAGATGACGGTGCAGGAAGCGCTGGACGACCTCGCCGCGCCGGGAGCCGGCGACTTCTTCGGGCGCATCGACACCGTCGAGCCCGTGGGCGGGCGACCGCGCCGCGAGCAGTGGTACATCGGCCGGCGCCACATCGAGGACGACCACCACGAGCCGGTGGTCGTCGATTGGCGGGCGCCGGTCGCCGCCCCGTTCTACCGCGCCACGGCCGCCGACGCGCTCGGCGTGTCGCTGCGCCGGCGCTTCACGCTCGACCCCGTCGAGGGCGACCGCGGTGACATCACCGCCTACCTCGACGAGCACCTCGACGACCCCGATGCCGCCGACGTGGCGAGCGGCATCCCCGACCCGGTGCTCGCCGAGATCGGCGCCGAGCGCACCGGGGCGATGCGCGAGATCGTGGCGACGATCCAGGCCGAGCAGGACGTCGTCATCCGCGCGCCCATCGACCAGGTGCTGATCGTGCAGGGTGGGCCGGGCACCGGCAAGACGGCGGTCGCCCTGCACCGCGCCGCTTACCTGATGTTCGAGCACCGCCGCCGGCTCTCCCGGGAGGGCGTGCTCGTGGTCGGGCCGAACCGGGCGTTCCTCGACTACATCGCCAACGTGCTGCCGTCGCTCGGTGAGCGCAGCGTGCGCCAGTGCACGGTGACCGACCTCTGCGTCCCCAAGGTCGAGATCAGCGGGCTCGACGAGCCCGGCGTGGCGCGGGTCAAGGGGAGCCACGCGATGCTCGACGCCGTCGCGGCCGCCGCGCTCGCAGCGATCCGTCCACCCGACGACGACGTGGTGGTGCCGATCGGTTCCCGCCGCCTGCGATTCGGGCGCGACGAGATCGCCGAGTGGCTGCACCGGGCGACCGACGCGGTGATTCCCGTGAACGAGCGACGCCAGCGCCTGCGGGCCATCGCCGGTCAGGAGCTCATGCGCCGCACCGGGCACGACGGCATGTGGGCCCAGGCCGGACCGCTGCGCAAGGCGCTCGACGCCGCCTGGCCGACGCAGCAGCCGGTGCGGCTGATCGACCGAATGCTCGTCGATCGTCGACTCGGCGAGGGGCGCGGCAAGCGTCGGCGGTGGACGGCCGCCGACCAGTTGCTCGTCGACGAGGCCAACTCGATCCTCAACGGACCGCCGCTGACGTACGGCCACGTCGTGGTCGACGAGGCGCAGGACCACTCGGCGGTCGCCCTGCGGGTGATCGGCCGTCGCAGTCGCTCCGCCTCGGTGGCGCCCAGGAGCCCCCGTCGCTCACCCTCGTCGGCGACGTCGCCCAGTCCACGACGCCGGCCGGCCAGGAGCGCTGGGACGACGTGTTCGCCGCCGTCACGGCCGGGCGCCCGGCCGCCGGGGACGTCGCCGAGCTGACGATCGGGTACCGCGTGCCGGGGCCGATCCTCGCCGTTGCCAACCGGCTGCTGCCCCTCACCGGCGTCGATGCCACCGCCAGCCGGAGCGTGCGCGTCGAGGGCCAGGCACCGCAGTGGGTGACCACCGACGAGCACGACCTCGCCACCACCGTCGTCGGCGGTGGTCGCCGGCGTGAAGCACCGCCACCGCCTGACGGGCGTGGTCGCCCCGATCGGTCGGCACGCCGCCCTCGCGGCCGCGCTCGAGGTCGGCGGCCTCCGGGCGGTCGACCACGTGCACGAGCTCGCCGCCCACGACGTGCCGATGTTCGGTCCCGAGCAGGTGAAGGGCCTCGAGTTCGACGGCGTCGTGGTGGTGGCGCCGGACGAGATCCTCGACGGCACCCCACGCGGCGCCCGGCTGCTCTACGTGGCGATGACACGGGCCGTGCAGGAGCTGGCGCTCGTGACGACGCGGCCCGATCTGGTCACCCTCCTCTCTCGATATCGAGAAGGAGGGTGACCAGATTGCCTGGCGAGCTTGACGCAGGATCGGGGGCGAGGCCTGGCAGACTCCACGGCGTCGTGGAACCCGGTCCCCTCCTGCGCATCGAGCGCCTGACCAAGCGCTATCCAGCGGTCGTCGCCCTCGACGGGCTGTCGGTGACGCTCCCGCGCGGCCGCATCGGCCTGGTCGGCGCCAACGGCGCCGGCAAGACCACGATGTTCCGGCTGCTGCTGGGTCTCGCCCACCCGACGGAGGGCAGCATCGAGGTGTGCGGCATCGACGTCGCCACGGATCCCGATCGCCGTGCGGTCGCGGCTCGGCTACATGCCCGAGCACGACTGCCTGCCACCCGACCAGATCGGCGTCGGACTTCGTGTCGACGTTCGGCGAGCTCAGCGGGCTGCCGCCGCGTGCCGCCCGCCAGCGGGCCTCGGACATCCTCGACCTGGTCGGTCTCGACGAGGCGCGCTTCCGGCCGATCGGCGGCTTCTCCACCGGGATGCGCCAGCGCACCAAGCTGGCCCAGGCGCTCGTGGGCGATCCCGAGCTGGTGCTGCTCGACGAGCCGACCGCCGGCCTCGATCCGCTCGGACGAGAGGAGATGCTCGCGCTGGTCGCCCGCCTCGGCACGTTCGGCATCTCGGTGCTGCTGGCCACCCACCTCCTCGACGACGTGCAGCAGGTGTGCGACCGCGTCGTGATGATCGACGCCGGCCACCTCGTGGTGTCGGGTGAGACCGACGCCCTGCTCGAGCGCACCGGCGTGGTGACGGTCGACGTCGGTCACCGCCACGACGAGCTGGTGGCCGGCCTGGCGCCGGATCGGCATGCACGCCGAGCTCGCCGAGGGCGCCTCGCTCGTGGAGGTCACCGTCGACGGCGACGACCAGCTGGACACGCTCCGCGACATGGTCGTCGCCCTGGACTGCCGCTGTACCGCCTGTCGACGCGCCTCACCTCGCTCGACGACGTCTTCCTGCGCCACGCCGGGATGCCGTCATGAGCACGATCGAGGCCGGCGGCCACGGGCGCCGTCTACGACCGCGGCTACCGGCCCTACGAGGGCGCCCGCGGCGGGCGCGGCGCGGCCACGTTCGCGCTGTACAAGGCGTCGATGCGCCGCGCCGCTCGGCATCCGCCGATCGTGGCGCCAGAAGTTCGCCCCGTTCGTGCTGCTCGGCATCGTCACCATCCCGGCGATCGTCAACGTCGGCATCGGCTACGTCACCCGCGACCAGCCGTTCGTCGACCGCTTCGAGATCATCACGTACCGCGACTACGTCGGCGTGTCCTCGGCGCTGCTGCTGTTCGTCGCCCTCGTCGCACCCGACGTGATCTGCCCCGACCGACGTCAGCACGTGCTGCCGCTGATGTTCGCCCGGCCGCTGACCGGCCTCGACTACGTGGTGGCCAAGGTGGGCGCGATCACGACGATCCTGTTCCTCTTCTCGTTCCTGCCGCAGGTGGTGCTCTTCGTCGGCAACATGCTCGTGAGCGACAACGCCCTCGACTACTTCACGGACCATCTCGACGTCCTGTGGCAGGTGCCGGTCGCCGTCGCCGCTGCTCGCCGTCTACTACGCCGTCGTGGGGCTCGCGCATCGCGTCGCTGACCGACCGTCGCATCGTCGCCGGCGCGGCGATCATCGGGCTGTTCCTGGTGACGTCGATCTCGTCGGCGATCCTGGTCGGCGACGACCACCGCTACGGCGAGGGCTCGCTGGCCGCGCTGATCAACGTGCTCGCCGTTCCGCTGTACCTCCGCGACCTCGTGTTCCTCGGCCACATCGACCCCGAATCCGACCTCGGCGGCGTCGGCGAACGGCGGGCTGTTCGCGATGATCGAGTTCGGCGTCGTGCTCCTCGTCGGCATCGGCGTGCTGCTGCACCGCTACCGCTGGGTGGAGCGCTGATGGCGTGGGAGCCGCCCGCCCATGGCCGGCCGTTGCCCCCGCCGGCGCCCTGCCCGGAGTGGCGCCGCCCGACCGACCCGGCGTTCGCCCACGACGCCACGGTGGAGATCCGTGACGTGTCGGTGTGGTTCGGGCCGAAGGTGGCGTTGTCCGAGCTGAGCTGCTCGTTCGGTCCCGGCGTCACCGGGCTGCTCGGGCCGAACGGCGCCGGGCAAGACCACGCTGATGCGCGCGATGGTGGGCCTGGTCGGTGTCAACCAGGGCGAAGTCCGCGTCGAGGGCATGCGACCCGCGCCGCGACCGCCGCGTGCACCGACGGATGGCGCTGGTGCCCGAGGACGAGGCCGTGCCGGGCGGGCTGACGGCCCGCCAGTTCGTGGCGTACGTCGCCGACCTCCACCGGGTCGCCGGGCGTGACGCGCCGCGACGGGCCCTCGATGCCGTCGGGATGCTCGACGTCGCCGACCGCGTCGTCGACGGCTTCAGCAAGGGCATGCGCCAGCGCACCAAGGTGGCGGCGGCCCTGGTGACCGATCCGGCACGTGCTGGTGCTCGACGAGCCGCTCAACGGCGCCGATCCCGTGCAACGCGTGGCGCTGATCGCGCTGTTCAAGGGCCTGGGTGCCGAGGGGCGCACGGTGATCGTCAGCTCGCACGTGCTCAACGAGGTCGAGCGGATGGCGGAGCGGGTGATCGTGCTGATGCAGGGCCGGCTCGCCGCGGCCGGGGACCACCACGCGATCCGTGATGCGATGGACGACCGGCCGCGGCACGTGTTCGTTCGCTCGGACGACGGCCGCCGTCTGGCGGCGTCGCTCGTCGGCATCGACTCCGTCGGCGGGTGTCACGTTCGACGCCACGCGCGGCGGGCTGGTCATCCAGACGCTGCAGGCCCGCGAGCTGGCGACGTGGCTGCCGCGGCTCGCCCGGGATGCGTCGATCCGGCTGCACGAGGTGCGCCCGCTCGACGACTCGCTGGAGAGCCTGTTCCGGGAGCTCGTCCGATGACAGACCGCCGAGCGAACGACGCCAGCGACCGCTCGACGCCGACCGACGGTCGCGCGTTCGTCGCGATCGTCGCTACACGCTGCGCTCGTGCCTCCCGCCGAAGCGGTGGGCGGCGGTGTTGATGCCGTGCGCCGGCGCGCTGCTCTTCGGCGCTGCTCGCCCACGCCCTGAACGCGCCGACCGACGAGCGGGCGTTCGCCAACGTCGCCGCCGAGGGCATCTTCGCGCTGATGATGCCGATCGCCGCGCTCGTCATCGGCGACGCCGTGCTCGGCGCCGAGGTGCGCTGGCGGCACGTTCCACTTCACGTGGCTGTCGCCCGCGCCGACGCTGGCAGATCGTGCTCGGGCGCTGGATCGGCGGCGTCGATCGTCGCCCTCGTCACGATCGCCCCGGCGACCGCGCTCGCCGCGGTCGTGGCGGGTGCACCGTCGAGCGCCCGGCCGGCGGCGATCGCCGCGGCGGTCGGGAGCATGTCCTACATCGCCGTGTTCATCGCCATCGGCTGTCTCACCAAGCGCACCGCCGTGTGGTCGCTCGCCTTCGTGTTCCTCGTCGAGCGCCTGCTCGGCGCCGCGCTCACGGGCATCGCCCAGCTGTCGCCGACGTGGGAGTCGAGGGCGATCTTCGTCGGGCTGCTCGACGATCCCCCGAGCCGCCTCATCCGCGACGGCATCCCGGACGGCACCGCCGCGATCGTGCGCCTCGCCGTCGTCACCGTAGTGGCGCTGGTGGTAGCCAGTTGGCGGATGAACCACCTCCGGCTCTCCGGACCCACCGACTGACGCCTCCGGACTCAGGACGGGGCGAGGTTGCGGCGGAACAGGGAGTGGACGCGCTCCCAGTGCAGCTCGGACGCGTCGCGGTTGTAGCGCGGCGCTCCGGCGCGGGGCGTAGCCGTGCACGGCGTCGGTGAGGAAGTCGATCGTGTGGCGCACGCCCGCCGCCTCGAGCGCCGCTCCATCACCGGCATGGTGTCGGCCGGCGCGGTCGGGTCGTTGTCGCACCAGCCGAAGTACAGCTCGGCCTGACCGCATCGAGCCCGAGGTGCGGCGAGTCGTCGGTCCGCCACCAGCCAGGCACCGTGGATCGACGCCGCGGCGGCGACGCGGTCGGGCATCGCCTTGGCGAGGGCGATGGCCAGGCCGCCGCTCATGCAGAAGCCGACGGCGCCGACCGTTCCGTCGCGGGCGGCCGGATCGGCGGCGGCGACATCCAGCAGCGCGCCGGCGTCGACCGACGATGCTTCGGCGGTGATCGTGCGCCATCAGCTCCCGCCGGGCGTGCATGTCCTCGTCGCTGGTGCCGAACTCGCGGAACGGGCCGCCGCGGTAGTAGAGGTACGGCAGCATCACGTAGTAGCCGGCCGAGGCGAGGCGGGATCGCCATGTCCTTGAGGGCACGGGCGGATGCTCGGCGCGTCCATCAGGTACAGCACGACCGGGATCGGGCCGTCGTGCTCGGGGTGGTAGACGAACGTCGTCATCACCCCGTCGGGCGTGGTGATGTCGGCTCTGCGCTCGATCATGCGACCAGTCTCGCCGGGCACCTCGGAAAACAAGAAACGGGTCCCGAAGGACCCGTTTCATCACTGCCAGGAGTTGAACCCTTCGATACTTACGCACCGGCGACCACGCACTAAAGACAGCTGGCGCCAAGTGTGCGACCGGATCGCCGACCCGTCAAGCGATTTCGCCGCCGCACGGATCGTTCTCCGCAGCCAGAATGCACCGTTTCGGTGCACCTCGCCCTTCAGAACGGCTCAGCCGAGGGTGGCGAAGAGGTCGACGCCGTTGCCGTCGGGGTCGTGCACGGAGGCGTAGCGCATCCCCCAGAAGGCGTCCCACGGCTCGAGGTGGGCGGCGGCGCCGGCGCCGACCAGCTCGGCGTAGACCCGGTCGACCTCGTCCGGCGTGCCGCAGTCGAACGCCAGTGCCGAGCGGGCGCCGCCGACCGGTGCGGTCCACTCCGGGTCGAAGGAGTGGATCGTGTCGACCGTGTCCCACGTCAGCTGCAGACCACCGGGCAGCTCGAAGGCGACGTGCGGTTCATTGTCGGCCTCGGCGGGGACGTCGAGGCCGAGGCGGCGGTAGAAGGCGAGCGACGTGGCCATGTCGGCCACGACGATCCCGATCACGGCGAGGCGGGGAGTGCTCATGGGGTCACGGTACGTACAGACGGGTCCGGGTCGGGTTCCCACGACGAATCCGTCAGGCGCCGTCGCGAGCGCCGGGTCACGGCGCCGGCCTTCGACGTGACTTCGGCTCGGCCGCGTCGGACCCGGTTCGCTCTCTCCGCCTACGCTCGCGGGCGCGCTGGTCGATGCCGGGCTGGCCGTAGGGATAGTCGGACACCTGCGGGGCGCTGGCCTCGCTGAGCAGCGCCGTCTCCTCCGGCGACAGGTGCAGGTCGGCGGCGCCGAGGTTGTCGCTCGAGCTGGGCGATGGTGCGGGCGCCGAGGATCACCGAGGTGACCGCCGGGCGGTCGGCCAGCCAGGCGAGCGCGACCTGTGACATCGACACGCCGCGGCCGTCGGCGATCGTGGCGACGGCGTCGATCACCCGCCACGTGCGCTCCTGGGCGTTGCGCGGGCCGTACGCCTCCATGCCGCGGTCCGGGTCCTCGCCGAGCCGAGTGGCGCCGCTCGGCGCCTCGTCGCGCGCGTACTTGCCGGTCAGCCAGCCGCCGGCGAGCGGCGACCACGGCAGGATCCCGATCCCCTCGTTGCGGCACACGTCGACGATCTCGAGCTCGATGTCGCGCACCAGCAGGTTGTACTGCGGCTGCAGCGTGACGATCGGCGAGGCCGCGGATCGGCCAGCAGCGCCGCCTTCTGCAGCTGCCAGCCGACGAAGTTGCTGACGCCCGCGTAGCGGATCTTGCCGGCGCGCACGGCGTCGTCGAAGAAGCCGAGCGTCTCCTCGATCGGGGTCAGCGGGTCCCAGGCGTGGGCCTGGTAGAGGTCGATGATGTCGACGCCGAGGCGGCGCAGGCTGGCGTCGAGGGCGCGGCCGAGGTGGCGCGCGGGACAGCCCGGCGTCGTTGGGTCCGTCGCCCATCGGAAAGCGGCCCTTGGTGGCGATGACGATCTGGTCGCGGATGTCGGGCGGGCCGCAGCCAGCGGCCGATGATCTCCTCGGAGACGCCGCGCGTGTACACGTCGGCGGTGTCGATGAAGTTGCCGCCAGCTCGACGAACAGGTCGAGTTGTTCGTGAGCGGTCGCCTCGTCGCTCTCGTTGCCGAACGTCATCGTGCCGAGGCACTGCGTTGACACGATCGTGCCGGTGCTGCCGAGGGTGCGGTACTCCATCGGTCACCGACCCTACGACAACCGCACCACGCTCGTGCTCGGTGTCGTGCCGGTCAGTCGTCAGCGAAGTCGGGCGGTAAGGGATCGGGCCAGTCGTGGTGCGGCAGGAGGTCGCGGAGCGGTGCCGAGGTGTCGGGACCGAGCACGACCTCGGTGTCGAGGTTCGCCGGATCGATCTGGCGGATGAGCTCTCGGCAGCGCCCGCACGGCGGCAGCACGTAGAGCTCGCCGGCGTCGCTGCGCCAGGTCGCAACGATCCTCGCGATCCGGTACTCGCCGGCGGTGACCATCGCCGCGATCGCCGCGTGCTCGGCGCAGAACCCGGTGCCGCTGGCCGTGTCGATGCACACGCCGGAGTAGACCGATCCCGCCGCGGTCACGAGCGTCGACCCCACGTCACCGACGAGGCGGTCGCCGACGCGGTGAGGGCGGATGTGGCTCGCCGCGAGCGCGATGCAGGGCTCGGGACGTCATCGCTGTCATCGGCGCAACGTGCCCGCTATTGCCGGTGCGCTCACGGTGCTCGCACCCCGGCCAGCAGCAGGGCCGGCGCTGGCCGCTCCTCCAGTTCCTCCTCGGTGCGGCGGATGCGTGCGCGGGTCGTGTCCTGGCTTGGCCACCAGCGATGGCGCGTCGGCGGCAGCGCGTGATGTCCACCCCACCCGGCACTCGTTGGCTGCCCACGAGGCCACGGTAGCGAGCCCGGAACTCGGGGGCAGCGGTTCGGCCCATGTTCCATACTCGCGACATGAAGCGACGCTTGATCCAGGTCGACGTGTTCGGCGAGTCGCCGTTCCTCGGCAACCCGCTCGCCGTCGTGCTCGACGCCGACGGGATCGACGACGCGGCGATGGCGACGATCTCCCGGTGGACGAACCTGTCGGAGACGACGTTCGTCCTGCCGCCGACGAGTGACGGCGCCGACTACCGGGTCCGGATCTGGACGCCGTTCGGCGAGCTGCCGTTCGCCGGACACCCGACGCTCGGCACGTGCTGGGCGTGGCGCTCCAACGGCGGTGTACCGAAGCAGCCGCGCGTCACCGTCCAAGAGTGCGGCGCCGGCCTGATCACGGTGCGCGACGACGCTGACGGGCTCGCGTTCGCGGCGCCGCCGCTCGTTCGCAGCGGACCGGTCGATGCGGACCTCGTGGCCGAGGTGATCGACGCCATGGGCGTCGATCCGTCCGACGTCGAGGACTCGCAATGGGTCGACAACGGCCCCGGCTGGATGGCATTGCTCCTGCGATCGGCCGACGCCGTGCGAGCGGTGCGCCCGCGCCGGGTGCCGATCAAAGTAGGGCTCGCCGGGCTCGTCGGCCTGGTCGGCCCCGAGCTCGCCGAGGCGTCGGCCGACGTCGAGGTGCGCGCGTTCTTCCCCAAGGACGGCATGCCCGCCGAGGACCCGGTCACCGGCAGCCTCAACGCCTCGCTCGGCCAATGGCTGATCGGGTCGGGCCGCCTCACCTCCCCGTACGTCGCCAGCCAGGGGTCCGCCCTCGGCCGCGCTGGACGCGTGTACGTCAGCCGTGATGCCGAGGTCAGGTCTGGGTCGCCGGCAGCACCCGCACCCTGATCGAGGGCACGATCGACGTGTGACCGGTCCGGCGAGATCGGGCCGGTCGGGCTCGAAGGTTTGTCGTATCGTCGTCCAATGAGCCTCGAGTGGGAGCAACTCGTCATCGACGCCCGTAACCCGGTAGCGCTCGGTCGGTGGTGGCTCGAGGCGCTCGGCTGGGTCATTGTCAACGACGATCCGGCCGACTTCGAGATCCGGCCCCAGCCGGATCGTCTCCCGGGACTCATCTTCGAGCCGGTCGACGAGGGAGGAGGAGAGACACAGTGACCTCCGGCCGCTCGCGGAGCGAGCAGGAAGGGCACACGATGGGAGCCGAGGCCATGGCGGGGTTTGGGTTAAGTGTAAGGAGGTCACTGGCGTGGCGCGACACACGTAGTCGGCATGGGTTGTGCGGTTCGCCGTGACCACCACGTTCATCGTCGCCGCGCACGTTTCAGGTGCGGGACCTCCCGAGTGTCCGGATAGAGCGCCGATGACCGAATATGACCCCGGTGGGAGGGTCACGGTGTATTGACCATTCGTGCCGACCCTCGGGTGTGGCCGTGGCTGCTGTCCATGGACATCGGTCGAGAAGTTCAGCCCGGCGCGTTGAAGATCGGCCGTGGGCCTTCCTGGCAGACGGAAGTCTCCTTCGACCACGCCGTTCGGCTCCCCATGCCCACACCCCGCAACAAGCAGCGCGACGATCGCCATCCACGCCAATCGCGCTCGCACACCGGACAGTTTGGTCCCATCGGACGACCTGGGATCACGTGTGGCACGGTCGAGCGCCGAGCGATCCTACGACCCCTCGCCAAGAGCTAGCAGACGCACGTGCGCAAGCGATCTACCGCTGCTCGGCGGCGTCCGTGAGTTCACGGGTGCTGGCGTGGTGGTTGTGTAACGTTGCCGCCCAGCCAGCAGGGGGACTCGCGGGATCTCTCAACGGGCGGATAGGGCTGGCGGAACGGCGGGGAGACACGCGAAGGCTGCTGCTCCTTGTGGCGTTTGCGCTGATGTTGGTCGGCGTGACGGGCACGGCGGCTGCGGGAAGTGGATCGGATAGCTCGGGCACGCACAGCTACACGTCCACGTGTGAAGCCGGATTGCCTCGCTTCACCAACACCAGCGACCCGACCAGCACCGGCAACGGCGTGATCCAGTTCAGGGCCACCGGCGCGACACTGACCCTCAAACCCGGAGAGAGCGGCGTTCTCGATCCTGGCGCGGTGTCACCCAACACCGCATGGGATGTCGTGTTCTTCGACCTTGGTGAACCGTACGTCTTCGACGGCGGCACGTTCGGCGCCTGCGAGCAGACCGCTCCAACGACGGTGCAGCTCACCTACTCGCTGGAAGTGGCTGAAGGCTGCACCACCGGCGAACCGATGGTGAACTTCACCAACACCGGCACCGGCCCGATCCACGTCACCATCGACACCTTCGAGCAGCAGGTCAGCCCGGGAGCGGCGGTTGCCGTGTCGTGGCCGTCGGTGGGCGGCGGGACCTCGAGCCGCAATCCGAGTGGCACGCCTACGAACTCTCCGACCCGATGGGAGACATCGGACCGGAGTTCGCCACAGGAACGGTGTTCCTCCCCAACGCCTGCGGTGCGACGACCGGCCCGGTCGACAGTCCCACCGCGGTCATCCGGAACATCGCTGCAGCGACTCCGCCGTCGCCGAGTGCGGGCCGCATCATGTTCCAGCGAGCGCCAGGCGGCGAAGTCGTCGGGGAAGTCGAAACCGATGTATACGTGGTGGCCGCCGACGGGAGCGAGAGCGACGTCGAGTTGTTGTTCGCCGGTGGAGGGGCGGGGCGATGGTCTCCAGATGGCAGCGAGGTCTCGGTTTTCTGCTGCGACGACGGGATGGTTGCCCACCTCGTCGATGTCGTCACTCGCGATGTTCGAGGGGTGGAGGCGCCGGATCCGACCCTGGAGCTGCACTGTGACTTCGGCTGGTCTCCTGACGGCGAGCGCCTGGTCTGCGAGGGCTACGGGGTGGATGATCCGGGCCGCAACGGCATCTACTCAGTGCGCGCCTCCGATGGTGGCGGCCTGATGCGGATCACGTCCAACCCGCAAGGGGGGACATACCCGGGGACTACTCGCCCGACGGGACCCACCTGGTGTTCAAGCGCTTCGAGGACGAAGTTCCGACGGGGATGTTCGTCGTCGACATCGCCGACAGCGGCGCTGGAGTAGGCGAACCGCGGCAGCTGACCCCGGACGGGATGATCCTCGACGACACCGGGCACGCCGGTCGTTGGTCGCCGGACGGGGAGGAGATCCTGTTCGTGGCCCGGGAGACCGAAGACCACCACAAGGCGATCTGGGCCGTCAACGCCGACGGCGGATCACCCGAGCAACTGCCGATCGCCCCGGGCTGCGGCGGTCCGATGGGTGAGCAGGACTCCTACGGCTGCTACTCGCCGGGCTGGTCGCCAGATGGCGACCAGATCGTCTTCACCCGATCGGAGCCGGACGGCTCGAACGAGAGCATATGGATCGTCGACGCCGACGGAAGCGGCCTCGTCCAAGTCACCGCTGGCGCCGATGACAACCCGGTTTGGGGAACGCCACACACGCACGTGAGCCACCGGCTACCTGTGTCACTGAGAACGGGAGCGTGGCGAAGTGCCGACAGTGAGGACCGATTCGGTGCCGAGCTGTCGGGACTTCTCGCGGTCGACCGCGATCACGTCAGGCCGATCCGCGTCGCCATCGCCGTGGCCGACTCGCGCGTGAACGCCTCGTGGTCGTCGATCAACCCGCGCGTCTGACCGAACATTTCGAAGCTGACGAGCCCGAACAGCTGCGTCCATGCGTTCATGACCTCGAGCATGCGCCCGTCGCTCGCGTCGAGTCCCAGCTCGACCCGCAGCGTTGCGAAGGACTGCTTCGTCGCCCGGCTCAACCTCGGCGCCTCGGGCACGGCGTCGGTCGCCATCCGGCCGTCGACGACCGCCTCGCGGACGATGCCGAGCAGTGCACACGACACGCGCGTTCCCGGCACGACCGTGTCCGGCGGAGCGGCGTAGCCGGGAACGGGCGACCCGTAGAGGAGGGCGTGGTCGTGCGGATGCTCGACCGCCCACGAGCGGATCGTCAGAGCTGCCGCGACCCACCGCTCGACCGGACGGAGCCGGCGCGTCGATGCGGCGCTGCGTTCGGTCAGTTCACCGAGCGTGTCGTACGCCTCGATGATCAGCGCCGTGAGCAGCTCGTCGCGACTGGCGAAGTACCGATACACCGCCGACGACACCATCCCGACGTCGCGCGCCACGGCGCGCAACGACAGGCCGGCGGCCCCGTCGACCGCGGCGCGAGCGCGCGCCGCGGCGAGGATCTCGCTGCGGACCTCGGCGCGAGCACGCTCGCGCGTCTCGGCGACCCGCGGCGTGGAACTGACGGCCGAATCGGTCATCGCACCAGTCTGCCAGATCAACGCTCCGAGATGCGAGCACTGCTCTTGACGGTTCGCGATTCGATCGATACAGTGATCCATATCGAGAGCGGTGCTCTCGAGTTTCACACGAGGAGTCAGTCATGCCCACCGATACCGCACCCCGCTACGTCCGGCCCAACGGTTTCACCCGGCACATCGTCAACCCGGTCATCGCCGGTCTCACACGTATCGGCATCAGCGTCTGGGGTTCGCGGGTGCTCGAGGTGCGGGGTCGCACCTCGGGTGAATGGCGGACGACTCCGGTCAATCTGCTCGTCGTCGACGGCGAGCGCTTCCTCGTCTCGCCGCGCGGCGAGACGCAGTGGGTTCGCAACGTCCACGCCGTCGACTCCTTCCGCCTCCGCGTCGGCCGTCGGGTGGAGACGGTGAGCGCGATCGAGGTGGCTGACGGTGACAAGGTCGCCGTGCTGCGTCCGTACCTGCGGCGTTGGAAGTGGGAGGTGGGACAGTTCTTCGACGGTCTCGACGCCGACGCCACGGACGACGCGATGCGCGCCGCCGGCCCCAAGCACCCGATCTTCCGACTCGTCGACGTCACCGCGACGTCCTGAACGGCGACGAGCAAGGTCACAGCCGGCCAGCGCCCAGGGGCCCCAGCCGCCGGCTCGCTGGTACAGGGCGAGGGCCGCCTGGGCGTTGGTCCGCGGGTCGTAGAGGTCGTTCCGGGAGTCGATGCCGAGGTCGGCCAACCAACCCTTGTGGACGTCGTAGTAGATCTGGAACAGCCCGGAGCAGCACTGGCTCTGGGCGCGGGGTTGGTAGCCGCTCTCTCGCCAGGCGATCGCCAGGGCGGTGTTCTCGAGGGCGTCGGGCCACACGTCGCGGATGATCCGCTCGACGGCGGCGGCGCTGGGGGTGGTCGGCGACGTCGTCGTCGGCGGAACGACGACCGGGCGCGGCACGGCCGTGGTCGGCGGGGTCGACGGGCTGGTCGTCGGCGGTGACGAGCCTGCTCGAACGGGAATCGTCAGTCGTTGGCCGGGGTGGATGACGCTGGTGAGGGTCAGCCGGTTGGCCGTCAGGAGGGCGCCGATGGTGACGTTGTGGCGGTGGGCGATGCCGTACAGCGAGTCGCCGGGTCGCACGGTGTAGGCGCCGGCGCTGGTGGTGGCCGGGCCGGCCGCCGCCGCACCGGGGATCGTCAGTCGTTGGCCGGGGTGGATGACGCTGGTGAGGGTCAGCCGGTTGGCCGTCAGGAGGGCGCCGATGGTGACGTTGTGGCGGTGGGCGATGCCGTACAGCGAGTCGCCGGGTCGCACGGTGTAGGCCCTGGCGGGGCTGGTGGTGGTCGGGCCGGCCGCCGCCGCACCGGGGATCGTCAAGCGTTGTCCGGGGTGGATGACGCTGGTGAGGGTGAGCCGGTTGGCCGCCAGGAGGGCGCCGATGGTGACGTTGTGGCGGTGGGCGATGCCGTACAGCGAGTCGCCGGGACGCACGGTGTAGGCGCCGGCGGGGCTGGTGGTGGGGCTCGCCGCCGCGGCCACGCTCGCCACCCGCTGGTGAGGCACCGAGCCCGCATGACCACCGGATGCGCCGTAGACGGCGACCGGAGCCGCCGCCAGTCCGCCGACGCAGAGGATCGTGGTGATGAGTAGTCGAGCGAATCGTGTCACCCTTCCCTATCGGCAGCCCGTCCGCCGGATCAGTAGGACCGAGCGTCGATGAGCACGTGACGTCGGTCACGTCACCGTTCGGCCATCGGAGTGCCGTAGGCCCACTCGGGGTCACGTCCGACCCTCCGATGCGCCTCAACACTCCGAGCGCGGTCAGCGGAAGCTGGCGATCCGTGCTTCGGTGCCGGTGATCGGGTAATCGGTGGCCGCCTCGTAGGCGAGGCCGTCGGCCAGCCCGGTGTCGAGCGCGTGGCGGTACAGGTCCTTGTAGGCCGCCAACGAGCCATGGCTGTTGCGCCGGATCGTCGACGTCAGCTCGGCGATCGCCTCGTCGAGCTCTTCGGCCGGCACGGCGCGGGTGACGAGTCCCCAGGCCGCAGCCTCGGTGCCGGTGAACGTGCGGGCGGTGTACGACAGCTCGCGTGCTCGGGCGATGCCGACGGTCGCGACGAGCCGCTGGCTCATGCCCCACGTCGGCCGGAGTCCGAACTTGGCGTGGGTGTCACCGAACGTGGCGTTCTCCGCCGCAATCGCAAGGTCGCAGGCGAGGACCAGCTCCAGCGCGCCCGTGAAGCAGTAGCCGTTGACGCGGGCCACCACCACCTTGGCGATGGTGGTGAGCCGCTCGGTCACGGCGCGGGCGGGGAGGTCGAGCACGTCGCCGACCTTGCCGCCGCGCAACGATCGTTGCCCGAGGGCCTTGAGGTCGACACCGGCGCTGAACGCGCGTCCGACGCCGGTCAGCACGATGACATCCACGGCGTCGTCGACAGCGAGGTGATCGAGCGACTTGGACAATGCCTCGAGCATCTCCACGGTGATCGCGTTGAGCGCATCCGGGCGATCGAGCGTGATCGTCGCCACCCGTCGGCGACCTGGACGGTGACGCCGGAGGACTGCTCGGCGGGCGCTGGATCGGACATCGGCTGCATCTTAAAGCGGCGCGCCCGCGCCGTCAGACGGTCCCGAGCAGCCGCTCGACGGAGTTGCGCACTTCGCCCTGGATTGTCGGGAGGCTCTCCAGCTGGCGCTCACCGCGGTCAAGTCCCACGTGCAGTGTCTGAGGCCCAGCGCATCCGGCAGGTGGCGACCGACCCCGGCGAAGTCGTTCTCGGCCAACAGCACGCTGCCGAGCACGACCCCTGGCGCCGGCGACGTCGCCCGCGCCTCCATCGCGCGGAAGCGTGCCGGCGAAGCCGTCCCCGAACGCTGCGTCGCGCAACATCCGCGAGGCGAGGCTGCGCAGGTGACGCACCGCGATGGTCGGGTTGTCGATGCTCGGCGGCCCTCGGCGAGGGCCACGCTACGAACTGCTGCGGCGCGTCGAATCA
>CAVRBV010000009.1:0-288905 GCA_963719295.1 Ilumatobacteraceae bacterium | reverse complement strand
GGGCGGCCGGCCGCGACGACGCCCGGCTGGCCCTCGGCCTGCCCACCGACCGCTTCGTGGTGGCGGTGATGGGGGGCTCGCTCGGCTCCGGGGTGCTCAACGAGGCGATCCGCGGATATGTCGCCGACCGTCGCGACGACGCCGGCCTCGCCGTGCGCCACGCCGTGGGTTCCCGCTACGCCGCAGACGGCGCGCCGGTGGTCCCGGACGACCCGGACGGCGTGATCTACCAGCCGATGGGCTTCGAACCGCGCATGGACCTGCTGTACGCCGCGGCCGACGTGCTGGTGGGCCGCGGCGGCGCCGCCACGGTCGCCGAGGTGGCGGTGACCGGCACCCCGGCGGTGCTCGTGCCGTGGTCCGGTGCCGCCGAAGACCACCAGACCGCCAACGTGGCCTGGCTCGCCGACCAGGACGCGGCCATCGCCCTGGCCGAGAGCGACATCGATCGCCTGGGCCCGGTGCTCGACGGGCTCCGCGCCGACGACGTCCGGCGCACGGCCCTCGGCGATCGGGCGCATGCCGCCGGGGCCGTCCACCGCAGCGATCGCATCCCCCACATGATCGAACGGGTCGCCCTAGCCTCGAACGCGTCGTGAGCACCTCGATCGAACCGTCCGCCGGTCGCGCCGCCGCCCGTCGCCGCCGCTCGATCTGTCGACCCGCACCGCCTGCACGTCGTCGGCGTCGGCGGCCCGGGCATGAGCGCGATCGCCATCGTGCTGGCCGAGATGGGCCACCACGTGTCAGCGGCAGCGACATCCGCGAGCGGCCGGTGCTCGATCGCGCTGCGTGCGGCTGGTGTCGAGGTGCACGTCGGTCACGATCGTCGGAACGTCGAGGGCTGCGACGCGGTCACCGCGTCCACGGCGATCCCGGAGCGCAACATCGAGCTCGACGAGGCCCACGAGCCGGGCATCGCCGGCCGTGCCCGCGCCGGCATGCTGGCCGTCGATCTGCGCGCAGGCCAAGTCGCTCGGCGTCGCCGGCACGCACGGCAAGACACCGACCACGTCGATGCTCATGCTCGTGCTCGCCGACGCGGGGCTGCGGCCGAGCTTCGTCATCGGCGGCGACGTCACCGACATGGGCACGGGGCGCAGTGGACGGGCGGCGAGTGCTTGGTCGTCGAGGCCGACGAGAGCGACGGCACCCATCTCGAGCTGCCGCTGTACGGCACCATCCTCACCAACGTCGAGGTCGATCACCTCGACTTCTACGGCACCGAAGAAGCGATCGTCGACGGCTTCGACCAGTACCTCGTCGCAGATCGCCGGGCCGAAGGTGCTCTGCGCCGACGACCCCGCGTGCTCGCGAGCTCGGCCGGCCGTCATGGCGCCATCACGTACGGGACGTCGCGCCGCCGCCGACTACCGCGCGGTCGACGTGCAGGCGGCGCACGGCTCGTACACCTTCACCGTCGTGCCACGCCGGCGAGTCGCTGGGTACGGTCGACCTGCCGCTGCGCGGCATCCACAACGTGCGCAACGCACCGGCGCGCTGGCCATGGCCTCGCAGTCGGGGTCGACTTCGATACTGCGTCGCGCGCCTTGGCCAAGTTCGGGGGCGTCGCCCGTCGCTTCGACATCCGCGGCATCGACGGCGGCGCGACGCTGGTCGACGACTACGCCCACCTGCCGACCGAGATCGCGGCGGTGCTCGCGGCGGCGCGCCGCAGCGGCGACGGCTGGCGACGGGTCGTCGCCGTGTTCCAGCCGAACCGCTTCAACCGCATGGCCGATGTCTCCGGCGTACTACGCGACGCTTTCGTCGACGCCGATCTCGTGGTGCTCACCGACATCTACGCGTCCGGCACGACGCCGATCCCCGGTGTCACCGGCAAGCTCGTCGTCGAACGCCGTCCTCGACGCCCACCCGACGGCCGCGTCGCGTGGATGCCGCGGCGCGACCGATCTGGTCGACTACCTCGCCAAGGAGCTGCGGCACCGGCGACGTGTGCATCTCGATGGGTTGCGGCGATGTCGCATCGCTGCCCGACGAAGTGCTGCACCGCCGGGCCGAGCTCAGGGTCGGGTCCGGTTGCGAGCCGTCGACGCGAGCGACGCTTCGACATGCGGCGGCCGATCTCGGCGCCACTGGCCGAACGCGACGAGCCCCTCGGCCCGCTCACCACCTACCGCGTCGGTGGGTCCGGCGGCGATGCTCGTCGCGCCGCGAACGCGTCGACGACCTGCGACGCAGTCGCCGCTGCGATCGCCCGCCACGACCTGCCGGTGCTGGTCGTCGGTCGAGGCTCGAACCTGCTGGTGGCCGACGCCGGCTTCGATGGCATGGCGTGTCGGTCGCGCTGCTCGCTGGCGACGTCACCGAGTCGAGCGGCGACCGGACGGTCGCCGCGGTCGGCGGCGGCGGCGGCGCTCCCGGTGCTCGCCCGCACGACTGGCGGCGGCCGGTCTGACCGGGTTCGAGTGGGCCGTCGGCGTGCCCGGCTCGATCGGCGGCGCGGTGCGGATGAACGCCGGCGGCCACGGGTCCGACATGGCCGCCGTGCCTCGGCGCGGCGACCGTCTTCGACCTGCGCACCGGCAGCGGTACGGGCTGCGCGCCGCCGATCGCTCGGGCTCCGGTTCCGCGGCGTCGGACCTCGCCGACCACGAAGTCGTGTTGAGGGCGCCGATCTGCGAGCTGGCGACGGTGACGTCGAGCGCTGCCGAGGCCGAGATCGCCGAGATCGTGCGTTGGCGGCGGGAGAACCAGCCGGGCGGGCAGAACGCCGGCTCGGTGTTCGTCAACCCGATTCCCGGCGAGCTGTCGCGCCGGCGAGCTGATCGACGCGTCGGCCTGCGCGGCTTCCGCATCGGCGGCGCCTTCGTCTCCGAGAAGCACGCCAACTTCATCCAGGTTCCGATGCAGGGATCGGCCGACGATGTGCGGGCGGTGATCGAGGCGGTCCGCGCCCGTGTCGCCGACGCCACGGGCTTCGACCTGCGCAGCGAGGTGCGCCTGGTCGGGTTCCCGACGGGTCGCACCGCATGATCCGTCGCCGCAAGCGCGACGACTCGGCACCCGCGCCGCCAGCACCGACGCCACCGGCGGGCGTGAGCGGAGAACCGGCGTTGGGCTCGCCGCCGCCAGCGGTTCCCACCGCCGACGCCGACGAATCGCCCTCGGCGGCGGTGCTCGACGAGCTGCTCGCCGTGTTCGGTGCCGACGAGCCCACCACGTTGCCGCGCCGTCGGGTCGACGGCACCGAGCCCGAGGCGCCGGTCGCCGGCTCGCCGCGGGTGGCGACCCCGGACCGGCTGCCGACCGCGGCGAGCGATCGCAAAGGTCGAGGCAGCAGGCTCGGCGGGCGACGTCCCCACGATGTCGACCCGGGCGATGAGTGCCGACGAGCTCGCCGCCGGCGCCCTCGCCCCACCCACCGGCTCTCCTGCCGCGACCCCGTCGACCATCGCCGACCCCGGCACGCTGGTGCCCGAGGCCACGAAGCGCTCGACGCGCCGGTCGCGGCGGGAGATGCGCAAGGAGGCCAAACGGGCGGCCAAGCGCGAGGCGCGCCACGCCAAGGAGCAGGCCAAGCAGGAGCGCAAGGCCGCCAAGGCGGCGCGCAAGGGCGGGTCGCCGGCCGACCGACGACATCGACCCCGGCGAGGGCGTTCGCATCGTCCCCGCCGA
The DNA here is from genome assembly GCA_963719295.1 of Ilumatobacteraceae bacterium. GTDB lineage: Bacteria > Actinomycetota > Acidimicrobiia > Acidimicrobiales > Ilumatobacteraceae > Desertimonas. Next base: position 285,266 of record CAVRBV010000009.1, on the reverse strand, counting down.
CCCGGCCCGGCCCTCGTCCGATGCGCCACCGGAGCGTGGTAACGCCGCCCGGCGACGGCATGCCGACGGCCGCCGGCACCCGCACGGTGACGGTCATCGCCGACGACGACCTGCCCGACCCGGTCTACCTCGAGGGTGACCTCGCTGCGTCCGAGCGGTGAGACGCCGGCACGCCAGCGGGTGTTCATCGACGACCGCGACCCGGCCACCGGCACGATGGTGTCGCTCGAGGCGGCCACGACGGCCGCCCGGATGGAGCCGCGCCTGCGCGAGCGGCGCGCCGCCGTTCGCCGTGCGACCAGCCGCAAGCGCCTGAAGTGGCTGGCCGTGGTCACGATGGCTGGTCGGTGTCGTCGTCGCCACCCTCGCCGTGCTCGGCTCGGGCTGGTTCGCCATCCGCGACGTCGACCTGCAGGGGGCCGTGTACAGCCGCGGCGACGCCCTCGACGCCATCGTCGACGACGTCGACGGTGCGAACGTGCTGCGTCTCGACACCGGAGCGATCGAGCAGCGGCTGGAGGCGATCCCCTGGGTGGAGGACGCCCGCGTCACCACGCAGTTCCCGCACCGCGCTCGGATCGAGATCCGCGAGCGACGTCCGACCGTCACCTATCAGGGCGCCGACGCGGCGTATCGGGTGCTCGACGACCACGGCCGGGTGCTCGACGTGGTCGTCGGCGGCCGCCCGTCGGCGTACACCGAGGTCATGGTCACCGACGGGCCGAACCTGGCTCCCGGCGAGACGGCACCGGCCGGGTATCGGGCCGCCGCGATGCTCGTGCAGTCGCTGCCTGCGCCGCTGCGTGCGCTGGTCGCGTCGGTCAGTGTCGACCGCGAGGGGACCGACCTGCGCATGGAGCTCACCAACCGGGTGCAGGTCCGCTTTGGGCCGGCGCAGGACTTGGTCGATAAGATCGTCCGCCTCCAAGTCGCCCTCACCAACCCCAACCCCGACGAGGCCGCGCCGACCCAACTCATCGACGTCTCGACCGACGACGTCATCCTCCGGTGAGGATGCAGCGTGATGCCGCCGTGACGTGCGACAATAACACCCGGCCGGCGAGCCGACCCCCGGGTCGGGGGCACCGAGTCCAACCACATCGGCCAGCGGCCACCCGACAGCCAGCGAGATCCCGGTCCATGATCGCCAACTTCCACCGCTACGAACTCAATACAGGGAGGTCCCGCTGATGGTCGGCGCGCCCCAGAACTATCTCGCCGTGATCAAGGTCATCGGCGTCGGCGGTGGCGGGGTCAACGCCGTCAACCGGATGATCGACGCCGGCCTGAAGGGCGTGGAGTTCACGGCCGTCAACACCGACGCCCAGGCGCTGCTCATGAGCGACGCCGACCTCAAGCTCGACATCGGGCGTGACCTCACCCGGGGACTGGGCGCCGGGAGCGATCCCGAGGTCGGGCGCAGCGCCGCCGAGGCGCACCACGAGGAGATCGAGGAGATGGTGAAGGGCGCCGACATGGTGTTCATCACCGCCGGCGAGGGCGGCGGCACCGGCACCGGGGCGGCACCCGTCATCGCCGAGATCGCCCGCGGGCTCGGCGCGCTGACCATCGGCGTCGTCACCCGGCCGTTCGCCTTCGAGGGCCGCCGGCGCGCCGTGCAGGCCGACACCGGCGTGCAACGACTGAAGGAGAAGGTCGACACGCTGATCGTCATCCCGAACGACCGCCTGCTGACGGTCGCCAACGAGAAGACCAGCGTGCTCAACGCCTTCAAGATGGCCGACGAGGTGCTGTTGCAGGGCGTGTCGGGCATCACCAACCTGATCACGACGCCCGGGTCTGATCAACACCGACTTCGCCGACGTCAAGATGGTCCTGTCGAACGCCGGCTCGGCCCTCATGGGCATCGGCCAGGCATCCGGCGACGAGCGGGCCGTGTCGGCGGCCAAGGCCGCCATCTCCAGCCCGCTGCTCGAGTCGGCGATCGATGGCGCACGCGGCGTGCTGCTCAACATCACCGGCCCGTCGTCGATGGGCCTGTTCGAGATGAACGCCGCCGCCGAGGTCATCCACGGCGTCGCCCACGCCGACGCCAACATCATCTTCGGCACCGTCGTCGACGACGAGATCGGCGACGAGATCCAGGTCACCGTGATCGCCGCCGGGTTCGACCGCCTCGATGGTCCGGTCACCGGCGGCCAGCCGAAGGCGACCACGTCGATCAGCGATCTGTTCTCCGAGGGTGCCGACCCGCTGGCCCCCGACGACGACGACGACTTCGACGTGCCCAGCTTCTTGCGGTAGCGATTCGACGCTCATTCGCGGCGCTCGCTCGAAGACTCGCTCGCTTGCTCCGTTCGGCCGAGTTCGTGGAGCGGCTGCGCCGCACCCAATCTCTGGCGGCGGCGAGCAAGCTCGCCTCAGCCGCCGAATCGGGGGCTACCGCCCCCGGAACCCCCCGACGGCGCGATGCCGCACGACGGCGGCCGACCGGATCCAGCTCCCGTCCGTGAGTCGACGCCTGAGATGAGCCCGGTCGACCGTGATCTCGTCGCCGCACGGGTTCTCGCGCTGCGCGAGCGGCTGGGTCCGGGCGTCGAGCTGCTCGCCGTCACCAAGGGGTTCGGCGCCGACGCCGTGGAGGCGGCCGCCGCGGCCGGGTGCACCATGGTGGGGGAGAACTACGCCCAGGAGCTGCTGGCCAAGGCCGACGCGGCGCGAGCGCGCCGGCGTCGCCGTGCACTTCATCGGGCGGCTGCAGTCGAACAAGGTGCGTTCGCTCGCACCGGTCGTGTCGGTGTGGGAGAGCGTCGAGCGGGCCTCGATCCTCGACGCCATCGCCCGGAGATCCCCGGGCGCCACGGTGCTGATCCAGGTCAATGCCACCGGAGAGGTCGAGCAAGGCGGGCGCCCCGCCCGACGAGGTCGCCGGTCTCGTCGCCCACGGCCGTGAGGTCGGGCTGCGCGTCGACGGGCTGATGACGATCGGCCCGACCGACGGCGACGCCGACCGGACGCGGGCCGCCTTCGAGCTCGTGGGTCGCCTCGCCGACCGCCTCGAGCTGCCGGTGCGTTCGATGGGCATGAGCGCCGATCTCGACGCCGCGCTGGCGGCGGGCTCGACGAGGGTGCGCGTCGGTACCGCGCTGTTCGGCGCCCGTCCCCATCCGGTCTGACCTGATGAGATAGCCTCATCGGCGCAGGAGGAGCGAGATGTCATTCTGGAAAAAGTCCATGGAATACCTCGGCCTTGGCCCCGACGACGCCTACGACGACTACGACGACGGACCCGATCCCGAGCCGCAGGCGCGTCAGGGACGTTCGTCGCGCGACGACGGAAGTCGCCAGAGCAAGTCGAGCGCTGGCCGTTCGTCGTGGCCGGCCGAGCCGGAGTCCGGCTCCGTGAAGGCCGTGCCAGCGCGGCCGAGCTACCCGTCCCGTGATTTCGACGCCAGCGGCCGTCGCACCACCCCGGACGAGTCCGGCACCGTGTCGCGTCCCCGCCAGACGACCCCGGCCCGCAACCCGGCGCCGGCGCCGACGGCCGAGCCGGCCACGGTGCGGCCGCGGCGGTTCGACCAGGCCCAGGAGCTGGCCGACCGCTTCAAGGAGGGCAACTCGGTCATCCTCAACCTCGAGTCGGCCGAACGTGACGTCGCCCGGCGCCTGATCGACTTCGCCAGCGGGGTGTGCTACTCGCTCGACGGCACGATGGAGAAGGTGGCCACCGGCGTGTACCTGTTGAAGCCGGCGCCGGCCCGCGTGCACCGCTTCGACGACTACGAGAGCTGACCGACACATGGCCGTCATGGCGTTCCCCGGCCACGCGATGAACTGCCTGCGCAGATGCTGGCCGCTCACTCGCTGGCGCTCGCTCGCTCGCACGCAACAGATGGTGCATCAATGACCCTTACGCCTCAGGACATCAGCGCGACCCGGTTCCAGACGGTCAAGCGCAACGGCTACGACCCCACCCAGGTCGACGCCTTCAAGTCGAGCGTGGCGTCGTCGCTCGAGGCGGCGCTGCAGCAGGCCACGGCGATGGAAGCCCGCGCCCGAGCGGCGGTGGCCAAGGTGCAGGAGCTGCAAGCGGCCCGTCCGTCCGAGGCCGAGGAGTCGGCGCCGGTCGACGCCGCGGCGGCACCGGTCGCGGCGGTCTCCGAGGCCGAGACGATCAGCCGGACGCTGCTGCTCGCCCAGCGCACCGCCGACACCACCATCGCCGAGGCTGAACGTCAGGCTGAGGTCCACCGTCGCGACGCCAAGTCGGAGGGTGAGGCGATCATCGAGGCCGCCAAGGTCGAATCACGCAAGGCCGGCGAGCAGGAACGCGTGCGCGTCGAGGGCGAGGTCCAGGCGCTGCTCGCCCGGCGCGACTTCCTGCAGTCCGACGTGGTGCACCTCGAGCAGCACATCGAGGCCCAGCGCGAGCGGATCACCGAGGTGGTGGCCGAGCTCGAGCAGCTGACCAACCGCGTGCCCAACGGGCTGGCGGCCATGCGTCGTCCCCAGCTGTCGGCATCCGACCACGCCGACGGACCGGCCGACGACGCCGAACCGATCACGGCGGCCGGCGACGGTGACGACACCGACGATGTCGACGTGGCCGCCCTGATCGACGAAGTCGCCGCCGCCGACGAGGTGGCGGCCGACGGCGAGCCGCCGGCGACCTGACCGCACCGAAGTCCGCCCGCGTCCGGCCGCTAGGCTGGTTGCAACGGCGATGACGAGGCGATCACCTCCGAGCCTTCGGAAGAACGGTGCCCGGGTCTCGACCCGGCCCCAGTAGAACCGAACGGGTCCGGCCCGTCAGCGCCGGCGCAGTCGAGTGGTCCGTCGCCGAGGGGACGGGCAAGCAGGGTGGGACCGCGGCCCGCTGCACGCGCAGCGGTGTCGTCCCTGCGGGACGATCACACCGCAGGAGCACGGTCCGAGCCATGGCCTACCCCACCGTCGACCCCCAACCCGACTTCCCCGCGCTCGAGGAGCAGGTCCTCGCCGACTGGTCCCGTGACCACACGTTCCTCGAGTCGATCGTGCAACGCGAAACCGAGGGCGCCGACGAGTTCGTGTTCTACGACGGCCCGCCGTTCGCCAACGGGCTCCCGCACTACGGCCACCTGCTGACGGGGTTCGTGAAGGATGCCGTCCCCCGCTACCAGACGATGCGCGGCAAGCTCGTCCACCGCCGCTTCGGCTGGGACTGCCACGGACTGCCCGCCGAAGTGGAGACCGAGCGTGAGTTGGGCATCTCCGGGCACCCCGAGATCACACGGTTCGGGATCGCCGAGTTCAACGACGCTTGCCGCACCAGCGTGCTGCGCTACACGGCCGAGTGGGAGCGCTACGTCACCCGCCAGGCGCGCTGGGTCGACTTCGAGAACGACTACAAGACCCTCGACCTCGACTACATGGAGAGCGTCATGTGGGCGTTCAAGTCGCTGTGGGACCGCGATCTGGTGTACGAGGGCTTCAAGGTCCTGGCGTACTGCTGGCGGTGCGAAACCCCGCTCAGCAACACCGAGACGCGCATGGACGACGTGTACCGCGACCGTCAGGACCCTGCGCTCACCGTGGGGTTCGAGCTCCTCGACGACACCGGCGCCGCAACCGGCGAGGTGCTGGCCGCCTGGACGACGACGCCGTGGACGCTGCCGGCCAACCTCGCCCTCGCCGTCGGACCGGACGTCGACTACGCCGTCGTCGACCACGGCGGTCGCCGGGTGATCATCGCCGAGGCGCGGCTCGGCCCACTACGCCGCCGAGCTCGGCGACGCGCCCGTCGTCGGCCGCGTGGCCGGTCGCGAGCTCGTCGGGCGGCGCTACCGGCCGCTGTTCGAGTACTTCACCGACGTCGCCCGGTACGGCACGGAGGAGGCGTTCCAGGTGCTCGCCGCCGACTTCGTGTCCACCGATGACGGCACCGGTGTCGTACACCTCGCCCCCGGCTTCGGCGAGGACGACCAGCTGGTCGCCAACGCCGCCGGCATCCCCACGGTCGTGCCGATGGACGAGCACGGTCGATACACCGCCGAGGTCACCGAATGGGCCGGCGTGCAGGTGTTCGACGCCAACCCCGACGTGATCCGCCACCTCAAGGCAGCGGGCGCGGTGCTGCGGCACGAGACCTACGACCACTCCTACCCGCACTGCTGGCGCTGCGCCATGCCGCTCGTCTACCGCGCCATCTCCTCCTGGTTCGTCGCCGTCACCACGTTCCGCGACCGCATGGTCGAGCTCAACGACGACATCACGTGGGTGCCCTCGCACGTCAAGCACGGCAGCTTCGGGAAGTGGCTGCAGAACGCCCGTGACTGGTCGATCAGCCGCAACCGCTTCTGGGGCTCGCCGATCCCTGTCTGGCGCAGCGACGACCCGGCGTACCCCCGCACGGACGTGTACGGCAGCATCGCCGAGCTCGAGGCCGACTTCGGCGTCGAGGTCGCCGACCTGCACCGTCCGTCGGTCGACCTCCTCGTGCGGCCCAACCCGGACGACCCGACGGGTCGGTCGATGATGCGGCGTGTGCCCGAGGTGCTCGACTGTTGGTTCGAGTCGGGGTCGATGCCGTTCGCCCAGGTGCACTACCCGTTCGAGAACGCCGACTGGTTCGAGTCGCACTACCCGGGTGATTTCATCGTCGAGTACATCGGCCAGACCCGCGGCTGGTTCTACACGCTCCACGTCCTCGCCACCGCGTTGTTCGACCGCCCGGCGTTCCGCACGTGCGTCAGCCACGGCATCGTCCTCGGCGACGACGGCCTGAAGATGTCCAAGAGCCTGCGCAACTACCCCGACCCGATGGAGGTGTTCGACCGCCACGGCGCCGATGCCATGCGGTGGTACCTGCTCTCGTCGCCGATCCTGCGCGGAAGCGACTTCTCGGTGACCGCCGCCGGCCTGCGCGACACCGCCCGTCAGGTGCTCCTGCCGTTGTGGAACGCCTGGTACTTCCTCACGCTCTACGCCAACGCCGCCGGGGTGCACGGGAGCGTGCGCGACGGCGTCGAGCGGCCGCTCTCACCCAACGTGCTCGACCGCTATGTCCTGGCCAAGGCACGCCAGCTGGTCGACGACGTCACACGAACGATGGACGCGTTCGACCTGTTCGGGTCGTGCGCGGCGGTGCGGGCGTTCGTCGAGACCTTCACCAACTGGTACATCCGCCGTAGCCGTCAGCGGTTCTGGGACGGCGATGTCGACGCCATCGACACGCTGCACACCGTGCTCGAGGTGCTCGCGCGAGTGAGCGCGCCGCTGCTGCCGTTCGTGTCCGAGGTCATCCACGGCGGCCTCCAGGGCGAGGGCGACCGGCGCAGTGTCCACCTGATGTCGTGGCCCGACGCCACGGCGTTGGCCGCCGACGACGACCTCGTGCGCGCCATGGACGAGGTGCGTGACGTGTGCTCGGCCACGTTGTCGGTGCGCAAGGCCCATGGACGCCGCGTGCGTCAGCCGCTGTCGTCGCTGACCGTCGCCGCACCTGACGCCGAGGCGCTGGCGCCCTTCGTCGACATCATCGCCGACGAGGTCAACGTCCGCGAGGTGCACCTCACGACCGACGTGTCGGCCGTCGCCCGCCACGTCCTGCAGGTGGTGCCCGCAGCGCTGGGCCCGCGCCTGGGTGGCGAGACCCAGCACGTGATCCGCGCCGTGCGAGCGGGCGACTGGTCGCCCGACGGCGACACCGTCGTCGCCGGCGGTCACCGCCTCGAACCTGGCGAGTTCGTCCTCACGATGGTCGCCGACGGCGATCGCCCGTCCACCGCACTCACCGGCGGCGCCGGCGTGGTGGTGCTCAACGTCGACCTCACCCCCGAGCTCGAGGCCGAGGGTCAGGCCCGCGATCTCATCCGCATGATCCAGCAGGCTCGTCGCGACGCCGACCTCGCAGTGAGCGATCGCATCGACCTGCGCATCGTCGCCGACGGTGGGTGGGCCGAGGTCGTGTGCACCCACGAGGCGCTGATCGCGGCCGAGACGCTCGCCACATCGCTGGAGGTGGACGACTCGGGCACGGACACGCCCCAGATCACCGTCCGCGTGTCGTCCTGACCGGGCGGCCGCCGCAATCGACCACAGGATCAGCGGCGCAGGGCCACGTGATCGCGAGGGCGCCGGTATATTGCGCCGTTCGATCTGGGCCCAGGGAGGTGGTCGCACGATGGTTGCGGCGAAGAAGTCCACGAATCCGGCACCGGCCGTGAAGAAGTCGGCGACGTCGGCCAAGAAGTCCCCGGCCGGGCCGGCGCCGGCCACCTCGAGACCGGCGAAGTCGTCGACGTCGACGGCGGCGCCGAACCGACCACCGGCGAAGGCATCGGCCTCGGCGAAGGCGCCGGCCAAGGCCACCACCGCCAAGAAGGCGGCGCCGCGTGCCGCGGCCGACCAGCGGGTGGCCGTCAGCGAACAGGCCGCGCCGACGACCGCCGGGGCTGGCCACGACGCCAGCGGTCCGCAGATCCCGGCACCGCGCGGCACCACCAAGGACGGGATCGCCTACACCCGCGACTTCGACGCCAAGTTCCTCAAGACGCAGAAGGACGCCCTGGTCGACGAGCGGGCCAAGCTCGTCGGCCAGGCGGTGCGGCTGGAGGACGAGGCGAACTCGCTGATCGAGGACGGCGAGATGGGCGACGTGCAGTTCGACGACGAGAGCGGCGAGGGCGACACGATGGTGGTCGAGCGCGAGCGCGACCTGGCGCTGTCGGCGCAGGCCCGACAGACCGTCGCCGATATCGATGACGCCCTGGTGCGCATCGCCAACGGAACCTACGGCTACTCGACGCTCTCGGGCCAGCCGATCCCGCGCGAGCGCCTGGAGGCGATCCCGTGGGCCACCGAGCTGGTCGAGGAGAAGGTCGGCGGGATCGGCCGTCGATGACCCTGTCGGTCCGCACGGTGCGCGGACCGCTGGTGATCGCCACAGTCGTCGTCCTCCTCGACCAACTCACCAAGCACTGGGCGCTGCGCGCGCTCGGCGACGGTCACGTGGTGCACGTCGTCGGATCGCTGCAGCTCAACCTGGCGTTCAACAGCGGCATGGCGTTCTCGCGCGGTGACGGGCTGGGGCCGTTCGTTCCCGTGCTCGCCGTCGGCGTGATCGCCGCCCTGCTGATCGCCCTCGGGCGTTCGGACAGTCCCTGGTTCGCAGTGGGTGTCGGGCTCGTGATCGGCGGCTCGATCGGCAACGTGCTCGACCGGCTGTTCCGCGGCGAAGGGTGGTTGCGCGGCCAGGTGGTCGACTTCATCGATCTGCAGTGGTGGCCGATCTTCAACGTCGCCGACATGGCGATCGTGGTCGGCGGTGTGCTGCTGATCCTGAGCACGCTGCGGGCGTCATGAGCGAGCGAGTCCTCGAGCGAGCGAATCATCGAGCACGGTCTTCGGCTCACTGGTGCACCATCACGGCGTTCCCCGGCCACGCTATGAACTGCCTGCGCAGTGGCTGGCCGCTCGCTCGCTGGCGCTCGCTCGCTCGCATCACGTCGCGTCGCGTGCGGGTGCGCCAGTGAGCGACGAGGACGCCCGTCCCGAGCGGGTGGTCGAGACGATCCCGACCGCGCTCGACGGCGAGCGGCTCGACCGGGTGGTGGCGCTGCTGGTCGACGTCAGCCGGGCGGCGTCGGCGGCGGTGGTCGCCGCCGGGGGAGTGAGCGTCGACGGGGTCACGGTCACCACCGGCAAGGATCGGGTGCGCACCGGTGCCGTCGTGGCGATCGACACGGCGACGATCCCGGTGGTCGAGCCGCCGGAGGCCGACGCCGGCGTCGAGTTCGTGGTGGTCCATGCCGACGACGCCGTCATCGTGGTCGACAAGCCGGCCGGTCTGGTGGTGCATCCGGGCGCCGGCAATCGGCGCGGGACGCTGGTCCACGGGCTGCTCGCCCGCTTCCCCGACGTCGCCGGCGTCGGCGAACGGGAGCGCCCGGGCATCGTGCACCGCCTCGACGCCGGCAGTTCGGGGCTGTTGGTCGTCGCCCGCACCCCGGAGGCCGCCGACGCGCTCGTCGCCCAGTTCGCCGCCCACACCGCCGGACGACGCTACGAGGCGCTGGTGTGGGGCCACCCGAGCGCGCCGCACGGCATCATCGACGCCCCGATCGGCAGGGATCCCGGCGACCCGCTGCGGATGGCGCTGGTCGCCGACGGCCGGCCGGCGCGCACCGAGTACGAGGTGGTGCGTCGGCTCGCCGCGCCGGCCGATGTGGCCCTCCTGTCGTGCCGGCTGGAGACCGGGCGGACCCACCAGATCCGGGTGCACCTCACCGGGATCGGGCACCCGCTCGTCGGCGACCCCGTCTACGGCGACCGTCGAACGACCCTCGGGCTGAACCGTCCGTTCCTGCACGCCGCCGAGCTGTCGTTCGACCACCCGGTCAGCGGCGAGCGGGTCACGTTCACCAGCCCGCTGCCCGCCGATCTCGCCGAGTTGCTGTCCCGCCTCGAACCGACCGGCGAGCCGTAGTCGAGCGTCGCCCGCCGGTCAGCCGTAGCGGAGCCCGGCGATGCCGGCGACGATCAGCAAGGCCGCGGCCGCCTGCAGCCGGGTGACGTGCTCACCGAACAGGTAGCGCCCGATCACCATCGAGATCACGGCCTCGGCCCCGAGGCCGAGGACATAGCTGTTGGCGAGCCCTTGGCGTTTCACGGCGAAGGTCAGCAGCACGGCGCCGATCATGAACGCGGCGAGCACCCCGGCGCCGGCGATCGGATCGGTGAAGCCGTCGGACACCTTCATCAAGGCCCCGCCGGCGCCGAACGCCACCGACGCGATCAGGATCAGGGCCACGAACTGAGGAGCGGCGCCGCACCCCGCTGATACGCGCGCTGCCAGACGGCGCCGACGTCGCGAAATTCGGCCCGTTCGGGCTCACCGGCGCGACGTCGCCGCGTCGAGGCGCGAGCGCATCGAGTCGGTGACGTCTTCGGGGCGGTGCATGACGTCGGACCAGGTGTACTCGTAGGGCCGGTATCCGAGGTCGATCAGCTCGTTGCGGCGCTGGGCGTCCCTGGTCCGATCGGCGGGCGAGGAGTGGCCGAGGCGGCCGCTGACCTCCACGACGACACGTTCGGCCTCGAAGAGGAAGTCGACGCGCGCCACGTGCGCCCCGTTGGCGCGCTGTACGACCTGGGTGCGCGGTCGAGGGAGTCCGGCCTCGCGCACGAGGCGGAGGAAGGCGCGCTCGAGCATCGATTCGCCGCCGGCGTCGACGAGCAGCGCATCGAGCGTTCGCGCACCCCGGTGGAACGTCCCGCGGAGTTCGGCCAGTCGACCGACGATGACGGCTGGCGCCGACAAACCGAGGCGGACCGCCGAGTCGATCGCGGCCGCCAGGTGCGTCTCGGGCACCCCGACGCACGCCAGGTCCAGGATCGTGCGCGTCGCCGACGTGCACCGCAGCCCGTCGACCGTCACGAGATCGAGTCGCCCCACCCGCTCGGTCGTGTGCACGGCCCCGATGCTCGCCGCGCCGCGCCGGGCACGGACGGTGGTGAACGCAAGAACGTCGCCGGTGAAGCGATCGAAGCCGTGCAGGCGCGCCGCGGCCTGATGACTGACCCACCCCCGTCCGCCGAGTGCGAGCAGGCCGACGTGGAGGCGACGCAGCCACGTGTCCGCCGACCCGGCGACGACGAAGACCCTGGAGTGCGCCTCGACCAGGAGCCCGGCCGCCACGGCGCGGCGCACCGCTTTGGCGGTCGCGCCGACGTCGCCGGCCTGCTGGGCGCTCACGGCGCCGTGTTGGGCGGCCGCCAACTCGCTGATCCGTCGGTAGACATCCGCGTTCACACCCTCCAGGGCGTCGCGTCCGGCCGGCAACGGAACGCGGACGCGTCGAAGTCGCGGAATCGGGCCCGTTCGGGCTCACTTCGCGACGTCGGCGCTAGTTGGCGCTGAGCGCGGCGGCGGGCTCGGTCGACGGCCACGGGGCGCCGCCGCGTGCCATCTCGGCGATGCTCGCCAGCGTGTAGCTGGCGAGGTGGGCGCGCATGTACTCGCCGGCCTCGTTCCACACGGCGGTCAGCACGCACTGGCCCTCGTGGTCGCACGCCCCGTTCTGGTGGGGCTCGCCGAAGTCGCCGAGGGCGATCGGACCGTCGACCGCCGAGACGATCTCCGACAGGCGGATCTCCTCGGGCGGGCGAGCGAGCACGTACCCGCCCCCGACCCCGCGCTTGGAGCGCACCAGTCCGGCGCCCTTCAGGGCGAGCAGGATCTGCTCGAGGTACGGCTGGGGAAGCGCCGTGCGCTCGGCGATGTCGCGCACCGACGTCGGCCCGGACTCGTCGGCGTGCAGGGTCAACGACAACAGCGCCCGGCAGGCGTAGTCACCTCTGGTCGACACCCGCATGGGTCCATGCTACGTGCCGGCCCACCGGCGCCCGTCGACATCGGCGCGACGGCCGGGGCACGCAGGAGCGATGCCCGGCTCGCTAGCGTTCCGCCCGTGAGTGCGGGCGAGCTCGTCGCGACCGAGGCCGACGACGCGCCGCTGCTGCCGGACTACGCCGGAGCCAACGTGCGTGGCATCGTGCCGGCGCTGCTCGGGCCTGGAGAGTGGTCGTCGCTGCCGGGTTGGTTCCCGGAACCGGCGCGCCACGCCCGCCAAGCGGTGCTGCTCGTGCTCGACGGCCTCGGGTGGGAGCAGCTGCAGTCGCACCGGAGCCAGCTCCCGGTGCTGTCGTCGCTGGCCGCGTCCATCCTCACCACGGTGGCGCCCACCACCACGGCCACCGCGCTCAGCTCGATCGCCACCGGGCTGACACCGGGCGAGCACGGCCTGATCGGTTACCGCATGTACGTGCAGGGCGAGGTGATCAACGTGCTGCGCTGGGTCGCCGCCGGCGGTGACCGGCGCCGCTCGCTGCCGCCACGCGAGGTGCAGCCGTTCGCCGCCTTCCTCGGCGCCGACGTGCCGGTGATCTCGCCCGCCGAGCTCGAGCACACCGCCTTCACCGAAGCCCACCTGCGCGGCTCGCGGCCCGTCGGCTACCGGGCCGCGTCGGCGATCGCCGTGGAGATCGGCCGCCAGCTGCGCGCCGGAGAGCGCTTCGTGTACGCCTACTACGGGGGCGTCGACAAGACCGCCCACGAACGCGGCTTCGGCGACTTCTACGACGCCGAGCTGCGCGCCGCCGACCGCATCGTCGGCGACATCCTCGACGTCGCTCGTTCCCGGGTCGACGCTGCTCGTCACCGCCGACCACGGCCAGGTCGAGGTCGGCGACCGGGTGATCGCGCCCGATCCGGACCTGCTCGACATGGTGGCGCTGCAATCGGGCGAGGGACGCTTCCGGTGGTGGCACGCGTCCCGCGGCGCCGCCGCCGAGCTGCTGGCCGGGGCGACGGCCCGCTACGGCGACGTCGCGTGGGTGGTCACCCGGGAGCAGACCGTCGACGAAGGCTGGTTCGGTGCCACGGTGGCGCCCCCGGTGCTCGGGCGCCTCGGCGACGTGGCGCTGGTGGCCCGCGACCCGGTGAGCTTCTTCGATCCCAACGACGCCGGGCCGTTCGAGCTCGTGTGTCGCCACGGCTCGCTCACCGCCGCCGAGGTGCTCGTGCCGCTGCTCGCCTCCGTGCCGTCCTGAATGGCGCTGCGGCCGGCGCCGGCCGGCCCGGATGGCGCAGCCCCTGGTGTTGCGGCGAGACTGCACGCCATGAGCGATGACAACACGCCCCCCGACGAACAGGTCGAGCACGGCGAGGTCGTCGGCGCCGCCGCACCGCCGCACTCCGACGACACCCCCGCCGAGGAGACCGAGTCGGTCACGTCGCCGGCCAAGGTGATGCGCATCGGGTCGATGGTCAAGGCCCTGCTCGAGGAGGTGCGCACCGCCCCGCTCGACGAGCAGAGCCGTGAGCGCCTGGCCGAGATCTACGACCGCTCGATCGTCGAGCTGAGCGAAGCGCTGTCGCCCGACCTCGCCGACGAGTTGCGGATGCTCGCCCTCCCGTTCAACACCGGCGAGATCCCGACCGAGGGCGAGATCCGCGTCGCCAAGGCCCAGCTCGTGGGCTGGCTGGAGGGCCTGTTCCACGGGATCCAGGCCACGCTCTTCGCCCAGCAGCTGGCGGCCCGCCAGCAGCTCGAGCAGATGCGCCAGCTCCCGGGCGGCCCGGTGCCGCCGGGCTTCGTGCCTGGTCCGCGGCCCGTGGCGGGCCCGGACGAGCGTGCCGGCACCTACCTCTGAGCTCGGTGCGCCCCGGCGTGTGCCGGGGCGGCGGCCGATGGGGTAGCGTCGGAGACCTCAAATGACATCGCTGTGATTCGGCGTCGATCGACCCACGATCGACAGACATCGCAAGAAAGGCCCCGCGTGGGCGACCCCTTCACCCACCTCCACGTGCACACCGAGTACTCGATGCTCGACGGAGCCGCCCGCCTCGACGAGCTGGTGGCCAAGGCGGTGGCCGACGGCCAGCCGGCGATCGGCATCACCGACCACGGCAACATGTACGGGGTCCTCGACTTCTACCGCGAGTGCCAGAAGCACGGCATCAAGCCGGTGATCGGCACCGAGGCCTACATGGCCCACGACCACCGCAGCGAGCGCCCGGCGCGCCGCGGTCGCCAGGACGACTCGGGCGGCGACACCGACACCGGCAACAAGCTCTACTACCACCTCACCCTGCTCGCCGAGACCGACGAGGGCTACCGCAACCTCATCCAGCTCTCGTCGAAGGCCTACCTCGAGGGCTACTACTACAAGCCGCGCCTCGACTGGGAGCTGCTCGAGCGCCACGCGTCCGGGGTGATCGCCACGACCGGCTGCCTCGGGGGCCACGTGCTGCAGAGCCTGCTGCGCGGCGACACCGCCGGTGCCACGGCCAAGGCCGCCCGGCTCCAGGACATCTTCGGCCGCGACAACCTCTTCGTCGAACTGCAGGACCACGGCCTGGCCGAACAGCGCCGCACCAACCCGCAGCTCGTCGAGCTCGCCCGCCACATCGGCGCACCCCTGCTCGCCACCAACGACTCGCACTACACCCACCGCGACGACCACGAGGCCCACGACGCCCTGCTGTGCGTGCAGACGCAGTCGATGCTCTCGGATCCCAAGCGCTTCAAGTTCGACGGCCAGGAGCACTACCTGAAGTCGGCCGACGAGATGCGCTGGCTGTTCCGCGACCACCCCGAGGCCTGCGACAACACGCTGTGGATCGCCGAGCGGGCCGACGTCACCATCGAGTTCGGCAAGGCGCCGCTGCCCGACTTCCCCATCCCCGACGGCTTCGGCGGTGTCGACGAGTACCTGCGCCAACCTCACGTTCGACGGGGCCCGGGCGCGGTGGGGGAGCGAGCTCGCCGCCGACGTCGTCCAGCGACTCGACTTCGAGCTGTCGACGATCGCGGCGATGGGCTACAGCGCCTACTTCCTCATCGTGTGGGACCTGATCGCCCACGCCCGGGCAGCAGGGCATCCGGGTCGGCCCCGGCCGCGGGTCGGCCGCCGGCTGTGCCGTGGCGTACTGCCTGCGCATCACCGACCTCGACCCGATCCGCTACGACCTGCTGTTCGAGCGCTTCCTCAACCCATCGCGGGTGTCGATGCCCGACATCGACATGGACTTCGACTCCCGCGGGCGCGACGAGATGATCCGCTACGCCGCCGAGAAGTACGGACGCGAGCACGTCGCCCAGATCGTCACGTTCGGCACGATCAAGGCGCGCAACGCGGTGCGCGACGCGGCGCGGGTGCTGGGGCTGCCCTACGGCGTGGGCGACCGCATCGCCAAGGCGATGCCGCCGCTGGTGATGGGCCGGGACACCCCGCTCAAGTACTGCTTCGAGCAGAGCGAGAAGTACGCCGACGGGTACAAGGCGGCCACCGACCTGCGCACGATGTACGAGCGCCGACGAGGACGTGCGCCGGGTCGTCGACGTGGCCAAGGGGCTCGAGGGCCTGAAGCGCTCCGATGGCATCCACGCCGGCGGCGGTCGTGATCACCCGGGAGCCCGTCACCGCCTACTCGCCGATCCAGCGCAAGCCCGAGGCCGGTCAGGACCCCGCCGACGCCCCGGTCGTCACCCAGTACGAGATGCACGGCATCGAGGACCTCGGCCTGCTGAAGATGGACTTCCTGGGCCTGCGCAACCTCGACGTCATCACCGACACCGTCGAGATGGTGCGGGCGCGCGGCAACCCCGACTTCGACATCGACCGCATCCCCCTCGACGACCTGGCGACGCTCGAGCTGTTGCAACGGGGAAGCGGCATCGGCGTGTTCCAGCTGGAAGGCGCCCCGCTGCGCGCGCTGATGCGCAAGCTGCGCCCAACCTCGTTCGAGGACGTGTGCGCGCTGTGCGCCCTGTACCGGCCCGGCCCGATGGCCGCCAACATGCACAACGACTACGCCGACATCAAGAACGAGCGCAAAGCGGTCGAGTTCCTGCACCCCGACCTCGAGTCGGTGCTCGGTGACACCTACGGGCTGATGGTGTACCAGGAGTCGATGATGCGCGTCGCCCAGAAGGTGGCCGGCTACACGCTCGCCGACGCCGACCTGCTGCGCCGGGCATGCGGCAAGAAGAACCGCGAGCTGATCGCCATCGAGCGCCAACGGTTCGTCGACGGTGTCGAGCGCTCCGGCTACGAGCGCTCGCTCGGCACCCGCCTGTTCGACATCATCGAGCCGTTCGCCGACTACGCGTTCAACAAGAGCCACGCCTACGGCTACGGCCTCGTCGCGTTCCAGACGGCGTTCCTCAAGGCGCACTACCCGGTGGAGTACCTCGCCTGCCTGCTCACCAGCGTCAAGGGCACCCTGGAGAAGGCGGCGGTGTACATCGCCGAGTGCCGGGCGATGGGCATCCGCGTGCTCACCCCCGACATCAACCGGTCGGTGACGAACTTCGCCGCCCTGTCGCCGGCGGAGGTGCCGGAGGCGGTGGTCCTGCCCGCCGCGTCGCCCGGCGCCATCCTGTTCGGGCTGTCGGCCGTGCGCAACGTCGGCGAGGGCCTGGTCGAGCAGCTGCTGATCGAGCGCGAGGCCAACGGTCCCTACGCCGACTTCCACGAGTTCGCCGACCGCGTGCCCGAGCCGGTGCTCAACAAGCGCGCCATCGAGTCGCTGATCAAGGCCGGGGCCTTCGACCCGCTCGGGCACACGCGCCGCGGCCTGCTCGGCGTCTTCGAGCACATCGTCACCACCACGCTCGGGCGTCGCCGCGAACGCGAGCTCGGTGTGATGAGCCTGTTCGGCGACGTCGAGGAGTCGGTGGGCGACGGCGCCTACGACGAGCGCGTGCCGGTTCCCGAGCAGGAGTTCGACAAGACCAGCCTGCTGCGCAACGAGAAGGAGATGCTCGGGCTGTACGTGTCGGACCACCCGCTGTTCGGCAAGGAGGCGGCGCTGCGTCGCAAGGTCGACCAGTCGATCAGCGATCTCGAGGAGCTCGCCGACCGCTCAGCGGTGCGTGTCGGCGGTGTGGTCACCGGGCTGGCGCGGCGCTTCACCAAGCGCGGCGACCAGATGGCCTCGTTCCGCCTCGAGGACCTCGAGGGCGATATCGAGGTGGTGCTGTTCCCGCGCACGCTCGCCGAGCACGGTCACAAGCTCGCCGACGACACGATCGTGGTGGTGAGCGGGCGGATCAACAAGCGCGACGAGGACCGCGTCAGCGTCTCGTGCGAGGACATCGAGGTGCTCACCGGCCTCGAGGACGGCCCGGCGCCGACGCTCACGCTGCGCATCCCCGAGGTGCGCCTCGGCCCGCGAGCTGGACCAGCTCCGCGAGATCTTCGCCGCCCACGCCGGGTCCTCGCCCGTGGTGCTCGACCTCGGCAGCGAGAAGGTCCGTCTCACCGACGAGTTCCGCGTCGACGTCGACCGCGTCGTGCCCGAGATCCGCATGTCCTTCGGTCACGACGCCATCGTCCTGTGACCGTCATTGCGATCCCGATCCGCTGAGCACGGCGGCGCGGCACGCGCGGTGGCCGCCCACGGAGCACGGGGCCCGCGGGTGGCGGTAGAATTAGGGCTTCGATAGTTGGCGTGCTGCAACGTCGGTGCCACACGCGTGATGATCGGGAGACATATGCCAGTCCAGGTGCAAACGAACGATTCCTCGACCCTCACCGACAGCGACCTCGACGATTTCGCCTCGATGGGAGGCGCCTTCGGGATCGGTGAGCTGTCGAAGGCCAAGGAGGACTGGGTCCTCATCACCACCGCGCGCATCGACGGCAAGCTGCACGGCTTCACGTTCTCGACCCTCGAGCGCATCGGCGGCACCCCGTGCGTGCTCATCGGCCTGCTCAGCGTCCGGCGTTCCACCAAGCGCGACCAGGTGCTGCGGGCGCTGATGAAGGAGGCCTACCACCGCGCCCTGATGGCGTTCCCCGACGAGGACGTCGTCGTCGGCTCGCGGTTCGCCTCGCCGGGCGCCCTCGAAGCGTTCAAGGAGCTCGATGACGTCACGCCCCGCCCCGGCACCCGCGCCGTCGGCGAGGAGCGGGCGTGGGGGCGTCGCCTGGCCAAGCGCTTCGACGTCGAGGCGAGCTACGACGAGATGACGTTCGTGTGCACGTCGAAGGGCCAGAAGGGGTTCCTCGACCACGAGCACGCCAAGCCGGAGTCGGTGGCCGGCGGGCTCGTCGCGCTGTTCGACTGCGTCCCGGAGGCCGGGGGCACGCTCGTGGTGTACGGCTGGACGATGGCCGAGGATCTCGTGAAGCTGGGCGCCCGCTCCTGACCGAGCTCGACGCCGTCGTCCGCCGCCGGCGGATGACCCGGGCCTTCCGGCCCGATCCCGTTCCCCACGGAGCTGATCGAGCACCTCGTCGACCTGGCGTCGCGGGCGCCGAGCGCCGGCAAGACCCAGGGCTGGCACCTGATCGTGCTGGAAGGCGCCGAGACGGCGCGGTTCTGGGACAGCACGTTCCCGGCCGAGCACCGTGACGGGTTCGGATGGCCGCACCTGCTCGACGCCCCGGTGATCGCCGTGCCGCTGGCCGATCCTGCCGCCTACGTGGACCGCTACGACCGAGCCCGACAAGGCCGGCGCCGGATCCGATGGCGGGCGCCTCGGATCCGGCACCGAGGCGTGGCCGGCGCCGTACTGGACGATCGACGCGGCGATGGCGGTGATGACGCTGCTGCTCGGCGCCGAGGACGCCGGGCTCGGCGCGCTGTTCTTCGGCGTCTTCCACGGCGAGGCCGCCCTGCGCCGGGCGCTCGGGGTGCCCGAGCACCTCGAGGTGCTCGGGGCGATCGCCCTCGGCTGGCCGCTCGACGACGACGCCACGCCGGCCGGCGCGTCCGCCCGGCGCCCGCGCCGCCGACCCGCCGAGATCATCCACCGCGGCGGGTGGTGAGGGCCGCCTCGCGCTGGCGCGACGGGTTCGGTCGATCCGCACCGTTCTGGGGGTTGGTCGGCCCGCACTTCCGCGGGCTGAACCACCCCAGAACCCTCCTGAACGCCGAAGCGATCGTGGAGGCGACGCAGCGGAGCCGGCGCCCACCAGTTGGCCTCGCCGGCGAGCTTCATGAACGCCGGCACGAGGGTGCCCCGGATGATGAAGGCGTCGATCAGCACGGCGATGCCCAGGCCGATGCCGAACATCTTGATGAAGCTGACGCCCGACGTGCCGAAGGCGAAGAACGTGACCGACAGGAGCAGCGCTGCGGTGGTGACGATGCGGCCGGTGCGCTCCAGACCGAGGGCGACGGCGTGGTCGTTGTCGCCGGTGCGGTCGTGCTCCTCCTTGATCCGCGAGAGCAGGAACACCTCGTAGTCCATCGACAGCCCGAAGACGATGCAGAACATCAGGATCGGCACCGAGGTGTCGACGGCGCCGGTGGCGGTGAAGCCCGAGCCAGCCGCCGAGGTGGCCGTCCTGGAAGATCCACACCATCGCCCCGAACGTGGCGGTGAGGCTGAGCACGTTGAGCACGAGCGCCTTGATCGGCACCAGCACGCTGCCGGCGAGCAGGAACAGCAGCACGAACGTGGCCACCACGATCAGCCCGATCGCGAGCGGCAGGCGTTCCACGATCGACGCCTTGGTGTCGACGAGCTCGGCGGCCGGCCCGCCCACCAACGACGTCGCCGTCGTCGGTGTCGAGGCTGCGAATCGTCGCGGCACGAGGCGCTCGCCGTCACTCGACGCCATGGCGAACGTCGGCACCACCGACATCCAACCGGAGCCCGCTCGGGCGTAGCGGGCGGCGTCGGCCTCGGCGGTCGCGTCGAGCGTCGCCGCCGGCGAACGTCCCGGTGCTGGTCTCGACGCGGGCGACCCCGGCGAGCGCCGACACCTGGCTCGGCCACGCCGGCGAGGGTCGACGTCGACGTCGCCGGCGATGCCGGTGACCACGA
This sequence comes from Ilumatobacteraceae bacterium, assembly GCA_963719295.1. Classification (GTDB taxonomy): domain Bacteria; phylum Actinomycetota; class Acidimicrobiia; order Acidimicrobiales; family Ilumatobacteraceae; genus Desertimonas. Next base: position 264,978 of record CAVRBV010000009.1, on the reverse strand, counting down.
CCGGGAAGGACTCCGACGTGTCGCCCTCGAAGTCGGTGCGCAGGATCGCCGAGACCTCCCGCGAGGGCGCCGATTCCGGAAGCACGCGATCGTCGGGCGTGCCGAACTGCACCCGGAGGAACGGTGACCCGAGCAGCAGGAGCACGGCGACCACCCCGATCGCCACCGGAACCGGGTGACGCATGACCCGTGTCGCCGTGCGGTACCAGAACCCGTCCTCCTCGGGCTTCGGTGCTCTGCCGGCGCAGCACGCGCAGCGAGTCGATGCGGTGACCGACGATCGCCAGCAGGGCGGGGAGGGCGACGATCGCGCCGGCCATCGCCAGCAGCACGACCGCGATGCCGGCGTAGGCGAACGAGCGCAGGAAGTACTGCGGGAACACCAGCAGCGCCGACAATGACACGGCCACCGTGAGCGCGCTGATCGCGATCGTTCGTCCGGCCGTCTCGACGGTGCGCACCACCGCGTCCTCCACGCTGGCGCCGTGGCGCAGCTCCTCGCGGTACCGGGACACGATGAACAGGCTGTAGTCGATCGCCAGACCGAGCCCGAGGGCGGTCGTGAGATTGATGGCGTAGACCGACACGTCGGTCAGCGAGCCGATCACGTACAGCGACAGGAAGGTGCCGAGCACGGCGAGCACGCCGACGAACAGGGGGAGCGACGCCGCGATCAGACCGCCGAACACGAGCACGAGCAGGACGAGCGTGATCGGGATGGCGATGGCCTCGGCGCGGCCGAGGTCGCCTTCGATGGTGGAGGTGATGTCGGCGGACACTGCTTCGCCGCCACCGACGGCGACGATCAGGCCGCCCTGCTCACCGTCGACCGCGTCGCGGACCCCGTCGACGACGTCCTCGGCGGCCTCCTCGCTGTCGTCGATGCGCACGAGCACCATGGCGCGATCGCCGCTGTCGCTGCGCAACGTCGGCGGTCGGGCGAGGCTCCAGTACGACGCCACCTCCTGCACGCCCGGCACCGCCGCCACCTTCGCCGCCAGGGCCTCGCCGGCCGCGACGGCGCCCGGCGCGTCGACGTCGCCGCCCGCCGCCGTGGCGACGAGCACGAGGTCGTACTCGCCGGTGTCGAAGTCCCGATCGAGGGCGTCGCCGGCCCGGGCGCTCTCCGACGAGGGATCCTCGAACCCGCCGCCTTCGAGCACGCCGAACACGCGCGTGCCGATGACGGCGCCGACCAGCATGAACAGCACGGTGAACGACAACACCAGCCGGCGCCGACGAACGGTGAAGTGGCCGAGTCGAGTGAGCATCGTGACCTCCTGGTGGGCATCGCCGCCAGGCGATGGCGGTGTGCCGATCGTGCGCCCGCCGCCGGTCGCCGGCATCGGACCGCGATCGGTTCGTTGCCCGGTCGCCGGGTGGTGTGTGACGCCGGCGCGACGGGACGACGGTCCCGGTCGACACCGTCCTGCGGTCCCGTGACCGGCGCCGAGAGGCCACGTATGGTGGCCGGCATGGTGGACGACAGCGAGCGCCACGGGGCGGCGGAGCTGTCGACCACGCTGGTGCTGGCGTTGACCGCGGTGGGCGCCGCGCTCGTGGCGATCTTCGGGAGCGACGGGTCGTTCAACGGCACGACCGTCCTCGCGGCCGTGCTCGGGCTCGTGCCGTGGGCGTTGGTGGCCGGCGGCGTGCACGTCGGCCCGGTGCCGTTCTTCCTGTGGTCGTTCGCCTGCTCGGCCGTGATCGTCATCGTCGACAACAACGCCGGTGGGCTGTTCCCGCTGATGGTCGCCCTGGTGTGGCTGATGCGAGCGACCGACGACCGTCGCCTGATCGTCGCCGCGCTCGTGCTGACCGCGGCCCTGCTGGTGGCGCTGGCGATCGACGTCGGTTCCGACGACGCCGGCCTGGTCTACTTCCTCGCCGGTGTCGGCATCGCCGCGTTGATGGGCCGCATGCTGCACCGCCAGGAGCGGATCACGGCCGAACTGCGCACGATGCACGGGCTACGTCTCGAGCACGCCGCGAGTGGCGAGCGGGCACGCATCGCACGCGACGTCCACGACGTGGTGGCCCACTCGCTGACCGTGGTCATGCTCCACCTCACCGGCGCGCGGCGCGCCCTCGCCACCGATCCGGCCGGCGCCGACGAGGCGCTGGCGCGCGCCGAGGAGGTCGGGCGCGAGAGCCTGGATTCGATCCGCCAGGTGATGGGCCTGCTTCGCGAGCCGGGCACGGGCACCGACGTCCCGGTCCCTGGCATCGCCGATCTGCCCGCCCTGCTCGACGGCTATCGGGCCGGCGGGCTCGACGTGGTCGCCACCGTCGCTGCGCTGCCCGGGGTCGATCCAACGGTGGGGCTGGTGGTCTATCGCGTCGTGCAGGAGTCGCTGACCAACGTCCTGCGCCACGCCCCCGGCGCGGCGTGCACCGTGGACGTGGCGGCGGCCGGTGGTGTCGTCGAGGTGGTGGTCGTCAACGGTCCCGGCGCGCACGCGCCGGCCGACGCCGCAGGCGACGCGCGGACCGGCCTCGGCGTGCGCGGCATGGTCGAGCGGGTGCGCGCCTTGGGCGGCGAGGTGGTGGCCGGCCCGACTCCCGGTGGTGGGTGGCGGGTGGCGGCGACGATCCGCCCGGCGCCGGCGCCGGGGTCCGAGGTCGCTGCGCCGCCGTCCGAGGCCGGGGAGCGATCGAGCGAGGTGGGGTCGTGGTCGCCAGCGGACGCCCGCTGAGGGTGGTGCTGGTCGACGACCAGCCGCTGGTGCGGGCCGGGATCGCATTCATCCTGTCCACCGAGCCGGGGATCGAGGTCGCCTCGGAGGCCGCGAACGGCGAGCTCGGAGTCGCCGCAGTCGCCGGCCACCGGCCCGACGTGGTGCTGATGGACGTCCGCATGCCGGTGATGGACGGCATCGAGGCGACTCGGCGCATCGCCTCCGACGGCGGGCCGCCGGTGCTCGTGCTCACCACCTTCGACGACGACGAGGTGCTGTGGGGCGCGGTCGAGGCGGGCGCGGCGGGGTTCCTGCTCAAGGACACTCCAGGCCGACGACCTGATCCGGGCGATCCGCACGATCGCCGAGGGCGGGTCGTGGCTCGATCCGCGGGTGACGCCGCGCCTGCTGACGGCGCTGCGGGATGGGCGACCGCACGACGCGGCGCGTGCTGCTCCCCTCGAGCAGCTGAGCGAGCGGGAGGCCGAAGTGCTCGCCCTCGTGGCCCGTGGGGCATCGAACGTCGAGATCGCCGATCAGCTGTACGTCAGCGAGCGCACGGTGAAGGGCCACGTCGGCAACATCTTCGCCAAGCTCGGGGCCCGCGACCGCGCCGCCGCGATCGTCCTCGCCTACGACGCCGGTCTCGTCCTCCCCGGCGGCTGACGCATCGGCCCGAGACGTGGATCTGGTTACCCAGCTTCTCGAAATCGGGCTCTCCTGCTGCATCCGTGGGTCTTTGAATCGGGTCTGGCCGTCGTGGCGGTGAAGGTTGTCGGCTCTGGAAGTGCCAGCGAACCGACCGCCGCGCCGGCGGCCACCCCGTATCGGGGCGCGGAATCGTCTCAACGAGGCGTCTGGGCGCCGGCGCCCGCTGGAGGTGAGCTCTGTGCGCACCCGTGGCGCGGATCGCTCACATCCAGGCGCGAACCCGACGCGATCGCCGATCTGGTCACCCACGTTCTCGATATCGAGAACGTGGGTGACCAGATCGCCGCTTGAGACGCAGAGTGACCAGATGGCGGCGGTAGCGACCGAACCCGTCGCCACGGGCCGATCACCGACCACTTCAGAGCAAACAACCGTGACGACGCCTCGCCAGGACCCGTCGTTCGACCCACGGATCGGTCACAAGCGCCCGAAATCGAGAAGGAGAGTGACCAGATTGACCCTCGGCCATCGCCGACGTCGGCCGAAGGTGCCCAAACGGGCTCACTCGCGCGACTTCGGCGTCGTCATGCCTGGCTCGGTCCGCGAACCGAGCGGCCGGAGACGTCGTTTCGCGGACGCAACGGCTCGACCTGGCAGCACGCCCTCCCGCCTGCCGCGTCAGCCGGCCAGCTGCTGGCGCAGGCCGTCGGGGGTGTCCTGGGGTGCTTGGCAGGCGTAGTTGTGGCACACGTAGGCGAGGCCGTCGGTGCGGCCGTCCCACAGCGGGGAGTCGTAGCGCTCGCCCCAGGCCAGCACGGCGTCGGGCCGCCAGGCGCTCGCGGACGACGGCGAGGAGGTCGGGTCGCTCGCCCACGACGGCGATCTCGGTGACGCCGCGGGTGCGCAGGGCGAGCGCGCCGAGCGAGTTGCAGAAGGCGCTGGCGCCGCGGCTGACGAGCGGGCCGACGAGCGCCAGGATGCGGTCGGCGTGGTTGGCGTAGCGGGCCTCGCCGGTCAGCGCGGCGAGGCGGACCAGGCCCACGGCGGCGGTCGAGTTGGCCGAGGGCAGGGCGTTGTCGAAGAGGTCCTTCTGGCGCACCACCAGCGCCTCGCCGTCGTCGGGCGTGGTGAACAGGCCGCCCTCGCCGGGATCCCAGAAGTGGTCGAGCAGCGTGTCGGCCATGTCCATCGCCTCGTAGATCCAGACCGCCTCCCCGGTCGCCTCCCCGAGGCGGGTGAAGGCGTCGAGCAGGGCGGCGTGGTCGGCGGCGAGCGCGGCGTGGCGTGCCCGCGGCGTGCCGTCGGCGTGCCACGCGCGGAACCAGCGCCGGTCGTCGCCGCGCAGCTCGTCGAGCAGGAAGCGGGCCGCGTCCGCGGCCGCGTCGACCCAGGATGGCTCGCCGAGCAGCGTGCCGGCCTCGGCGAGCGAGGCGATCATCAGCGCGTTCCACTCCGTGATCACCTTGTCGTCCAGCCCCGGCCGGGCGCGCTGCTCGCGCGCGTCGAACAGCCGCTGGCGCAGCGCGTCGACCGCCGGCGGCGGCACCCAGTCGTCGCGGTGGGCGATCCGGTTCGGGATCGAGCGCGACTCGAAGTTCCCGCCGTCGGTGATGCCGTACCACTCCATCGCCACTTCCGCATCGGGGCCGAGCACGGCGCGCACCTCGTCGGGCGTCCACGTGTGGAACAGGCCCTCGTGGTTGTGGCCGTCGACGCCGGGCGAGTCGGCGTCCTCGGCGGAGGCGAAGCCGCCGCCCGGCAGGCGAAGGTCGCGCAGCACGTACTCGACGATGCGCGCCGCCACGTGCCGCCACCGGTCGGTGCCGAGGGCGACGGCGGCGCGGCTGTACACGCGCAGCAACAGCGCCTGGTCGTACAGCATCTTCTCGAAGTGCGGCACGAGCCACTCGCGGTCGACCGAATAGCGGGCGAATCCCCCTCCGACGTGGTCGTGCATCCCGCCGGCGGCCATCGCATCGAGGCTCACGGTCACGGCCGACGCCATTTCCGGTGACTCCTGCCCGGCGCGCCGCCGGTGCCGGTGTTCGGTGAGCAGCAGGTCGAGCATCATCGTCGACGGGAACTTCGGAGCGGTGCCGAACCCACCCCACTCCCGGTCGACGCCGTTGGCCAGCCCGGCCGCGGTCGCCACGACCAGGGCCTCGCTCGGCACGCCCTCGGCGGGCTGGAGGCGCGCCGACGCGCCCATCGCTTGGCGCAGCGGCTCGACGTTGCGCGTCAGCTCCTCGCGGCGGTCACGCCACGCCGTCGACACCGCGCCCAGCAGCTGCAGGAACTCCGGCTTCGGGAAGTAGGTCCCGCCGAAGAACGGCTCGCCCTTCGGCGTGAGGAACGCGGTCATCGGCCACCCGCCGCGCTTGGTCATCGCCTGCACCGCGTCCATGTAGATCGCGTCGACGTCGGGCCGCTCCTCGCGGTCGACCTTGACGTTGACGAACGCCGCGTTCATCGCCGCGGCCACCGCCGGATCCTCGAACGACTCGTGGGCCATCACGTGACACCAGTGGCAGGCCGAGTATCCGACCGACAGCAGGATCGGCACGTCGCGCTGCTCGGCGGCGGCGAAGGCCTCGGATCCCCACGGGTACCAGTCGACCGGATTGTCGCGGTGCTGTCGAAGGTAGGGCGAGGCCTCGCCGGCGAGTCGGTTCACGCCGTCGAGTCTGGCGCGCCCGACCGCCCGGCGGCACCCGTCGAGTGGAACCCGCCGTCGACGTGCACGATCTCACCGGTGGTGGCGGGGAACCAGTCCGACAGCAGCGCCACGCACGCCTTGGCGACCGGCACGGCGTTGCCGATGTCCCAGCCGAGCGGCGCCCGCTCGTCCCAGATGTCCTCGAACTGGGCGAACCCGGGGATGCTCTTGGCCGCCATGGTGCGCAGCGGCCCGGCGGCCACCAGGTTGCAGCGGATGCCGCGCGGACCGAGCTCGCGGGCGAGGTAGCGGCTCAAGCTCTGCAACGCCGACTTGGCCACGCCCATCCAGTTGTACGCCGGGAACGTCACCGAGTTGTCGAAGTCGAGCCCGACGAACGCCCCACCGTCGGTCATCAGCGGTACGAAGGCGTCGGCGAGCGCCTTCAGCGAGTAGGTCGAGATGTGCAGCGCCACCGCGACGTCGTCCCAGCTGGCACCCATGAAGTCGTCGCCGAGCAGCGACTGCGGGGCGAAGCCGATGGCGTGCAGCACGCCGTCGACGCGGCCCCAGCGGGCCGCCAGCTCGTCGCGCACGGCGGCGAGGTGCTCGGGCACGGTGACGTCGAGCTCGAACACGGGGATCTCGGCCCCGCCGTCGTCGGCGGCCAGCTTGCGGGCGGTGCGCTGGGTGAGGCTGAGCGCCCGACCGGCACCGGTGAGCACGATCTCGGCGCCCTCGGCGTGGGCGAGCCGGGCGACGGAGTAGGCGATCGAGGCGTCGGTGAGCACGCCGGTGACCACGATGTTCTTGCCGGCGAGCAACCCCATGCCCGCAACGTAGTCCCCGTTCCCAATTCGGCCTCGTGATCGAACCGTGGTCGCCCCTGCGCTGCCGCGATCTGGAAAGGTCAATCTGGTCACTCTGCTTCTCGATATCGAGAACGTGGGTGACCAGATCGAGCTTTGCCCAATTCACGACGGACCTGGTCGGTTATGCAAGGCTCGGACGCATGCGCATCGGCATCCTCGGCGGGACCGGCCCGGCGGGCACCAGCCTGGCCGCCCGCCTGGCCAGCATCGGCTACACGGCGGTGATCGGCTCGCGCTCGAAGTACCGGGCGATGGAGGCCGCGACGCCCTGGCCGAGCGCTGGCCGGACGCTCGCCGACAGCCTGCAGTACGGCGACAACGACGCCGCCGCCGACTGCGACGTCGTGGTGATCGCCACGCCGTGGGACTCGGCGGCCACCACCGCCCAGGAGCACGCCGACGCGCTCGCCGGCAAGGTGGTCATCTCGATGGCCAACGCCCTGGTGCGCGTGGGTCACGAGTTCCAGCCGCTGGTGCCGCCGCGCGGATCGGTCGCCGCCGCACGTGCAGGCCGCGATCCCGCGCAGCCGCGTCGTCGCGGCGTTCCACCACCTGCCGGCCACCGAGCTCGGCCAGATCGGCGAACCGATCGACTCCGACGTGTTGATCTGCGGTGACGACCCCGAGGCGGTCGCCGTCGTCTCGGACATCGTGGCCAAGCATCCCCGGCTGCCGCCCGCTCGACGCCGGCGAGCTGTCGAACGCCACGGCGATCGAGGCGTTCACGGCGGTGCTGCTGCAGCTCAACGTGCGCTACCGCACGCGGGTCGCGCCGAAGTTGACGGGCATCCGGTCGACCGTCGTGACGATGCGCCTGTACGACACGGCGCGCCGCGCCGTGGTTCCCTTCGAGCCGCCCGAACACGTGCTGATGTACACGTGCGGCATCACGCCGTACGACGCCACCCACCTCGGCCACGCCGCGACGTACCTCGCCTACGACGTGCTGCAGCGGCGGCTGATCGACCTCGGTCACAGCGTGACGTGCGTGCGCAACGTCACCGACGTCGACGATCCGCTGTTCGCCAAGGCCCGCCAGCTGGGCGTGCACTACCTCGACCTCGCCGCCGAGGAGGAGGCGCGCTTCGACGCCGACATGGACGCGCTGAACACGTTGCCGGTGGCGGTGCGGCCGCGTGCCTCGTCGGCGATCCCCGACATCCGCGGGTTCATCGGCATGGTGCTCGACCGGGGCTACGCCTACAGGCCGGTGGCGCCGTCTACTTCGACGTGTCGAAGTTCGCCAGCTTCGGCACCGTCGGCAACTACACGCGCGACGAGATGCTGGCGCTGGCGCGCCAGCGTGGTGGCGACGTCGACAACCCGGACAAGCGCGACCCCCTCGACTTCGTGCTGTGGCAGCCGTCGGCGCCCGACGAGCCGTCCTGGGACACGCTGTGGGGTCCGGGCCGGCCCGGCTGGCACATCGAGTGCAGCGCGCTCGGCGCTGCGCGAGCTGGGCTCGACGATCCACCTCCACGGTGGCGGCACCGACCTGATCTACCCGCACCACGAGTGCGAGCGGGCCCAGTCCGAGGCGGCGACAGGGGAGCCGTTCGTGCGTCACTGGATGCACACCGCGTTGATCTCCAAGGACGGCGAGAAGATGTCGAAGAGCCTCGGCAACCTCGTCTTCATCGACGCGCTGCGCAAGGAGTGGGATCCCGCCGCGATCCGTCGTGGCGATCATCGGTCACCGCTACCGCGTCGAGTGGGAGTGGGACGAGGAGCTGATGCCCCGCTCGCACGCCCGGCTCGAGCGGTGGCGCTCGGCCGCGGGAGCCGGTGGTGGCGACGGCGACGTGCTCGCCCAGGTGCGCGAGCGCCTCGACGACGACCTCGACACGCCCGGCGCGTTCGCGGTGATCGACGACGCCGCGGCGGCGCGGCTTCGGCGACGGCGTGGCCGCGGCGGCGGCCCTGCTCGGCGTCGTGCTCTGACCCGTACGAACGCTCTCGCCGCATCGCTCCTGGCCGCCGCGTATCACGGACCACCCGGCGCGCTCTCCACCTACAGCACGCCGCGGAGGGCCCCCCAACTTCCACGGCAGCCGGCCTGCGGCGGCAGGTCGCAGCGGACGGCACGGCCCGGGACCGAAGTGGAGTCCGGTCCTGGGCCGGTCGTCCGCCTGGCGCCTTCGCCGGCATTGTGACTGTTCATACGCTCTTCACGTGGCTGCGACGGTGCCAGCACGCGGGCGTGCGTACCATGGCGCTCGATGGTCACGACCGCCGGAGCCGGCGACGCTCGAACGTCGCGTGCGCCGCGTGCTCGGTCCGCTCGCCCGCCTGGTCTGGGACATCCGGACCGAGGGCTTCGACCGCCTGCCCACCGACGGCCCGGCGATCCTGTGCCCGAACCACATCTCGTTCCTCGACTCGGCGTTCCTGATGCTGAACGTGCCGCGCAACATCAGCTTCGTCGGCAAGGCCGAGTACATGGGCTCGTGGAAGACGAAGTACCTGTTCCCGGCGATGGGGATGATCCCGATCGACCGCAGCGGCGGCTCCAAGTCGTGGTGGCGCTCTCGGCCGCCGAAGCGGTCCTGCGCCGCGGTGAGCTGTTCGGCATCTTCCCCGAGGGCACGCGCAGCCGCGACGGGCGGCTGCACCGTGGACGCACCGGCGCGGCGCGGCTGGCCATCGAGGTCGGCGCCCGATCTTCCCGGTCGGCATCACGGGCACCGACCGCATCCAGCCACCCGACGCCAAGGCGCCGAAGCCCTACGGGTCGTGCTCGATCACGATCGGTCGGCCGGTGGAACCGGCTCGCTACGCGGCGACGTCCCGAACGCCATCGGGCGTTGCGGGCGATGACCGACGAGGTGATGTTCGAGATCCGCGAGCTCACCGGGCAGACCTACGTCGACGCCTACGCCGGGGCGGACGCCGAGGCGAGCACGGAGGTGCGCACCGAGGCCCGCCCGGTGCACGTCGGCGAGGCGCTCGATCGGGCCGGCGAGTCGGCCGGCACCGACCAGGGAGTGCTCGTCGGCGCGGCGCGCTGAGCACGACCAGCGCCGCCGCAACGTCCGGGGGAGCCGGCCGGGCGACTTCGTAGACTTCGGGCCATGACGGCCCCGATCTCGATCACGCTGCCCGATGGTTCGGCCCGGGAGTACCCGGCCGGTGCCACCGCGGCCGACGTGGCGGCGTCGATCGGCAAGCGGCTGGCGAAAGCCGCGGTGGCGGCCGCCGTCGACGGCAACGAGGTCGACCTCGGGCGTGCGCTGCACGACGGCGACCGCGTGGCGATCGTCACCGACGACACCGAGGCCGGGCGCCACGTGCTGCGGCACTCGACGGCGCATGTGATGGCCCAGGCCGTCACGCAGCTGTTCCCCGGCGCCCGCTACTCGATCGGCCCGGCCATCGAGAACGGCTTCTACTACGACTTCGAGCTGCCCGGCGGCGCCACGTTCTCCGACGACGACCTCGCCGCCATCGAGGCGCGGATGCGCGAGATCATCGCCGCCGACCAGCCGTTCGTGCGCTCCGAGGTGTCGGCCGACGCGGCGCTGGCGCTGTTCGCCGACCAGCCCTACAAGGTGGAGATCATCGAGCGGGTGCAGGCGGCCGCCGGTGGTGGCGGCGACGTCCTGGACGCCGGCGAGGCCGACGCCGGCGGCACGATCTCGGTGTACCGCAACACCGACGCCTTCGTCGACCTGTGCAAGGGCCCGCACGTGCCATCGACCGGCCGCCTCGGGCACTTCCGGCTGCAGAAGGTCGCCGGCGCCTACTGGCGCGGCAACGAGAAGGGTCCGATGCTGCAGCGCATCTACGGCACGGCGTGGGAGTCCGACGCGGCGCTCGCCGGCCTACCTCCAGCAGCTGGCCGAGGCCGAGAAGCGCGACCATCGCAAGCTGGCCGCCGAGCTCGATCTGCTCAGCTTCCCGAGCGAGCTCGGCGGCGGGTCTCGCGGTGTGGCACCCCAAGGGCGCGATCGTGCGCAAGCTGATCGAGGACTACAGCCGGATGCGCCACGAGCGCGGCGGCTACGACTTCGTGTTCACGCCGCACCTCACCAACGGCCAGCTGTTCGAGACGAGCGGCCACCTCGACTTGTACGCCGACGGCATGTACCCGCCGATGGAGATGGACAACGGCACGTACTACGTCGAAGCCGATGAACTGCCCGATGCACTGCCTCGTCTACCGGTCGCGCCAGCGCAGCTACCGCGAGCTGCCGCTGCGCCTGTTCGAGCTGGGCACCGTGTACCGCTACGAGCGGGCCGGCACGCTGCACGGCCTGCTGCGCATCCGCGGGTTCACCCAGGACGACAGCCACATCTTCTGCACCGAGGATCAGCTCGCCGGCGAGATCGGCGCGCTGCTCGACTTCGTGTTGTCGGTGCTGCGGGCGTTCGGGTTCGAGGAGTTCACGTTCAACCTGTCGACCAAGGACCCGCACAAGTACGTCGGCTCGGACGAGATCTGGGACCGGGCCACCGCGGCGTTGCGCGAGGTGCTCGACACACGCGGCTTCCAGTACGCCGTCAAGGAGGGCGACGCCGCGTTCTACGGCCCGAAGATCGACGTCGACGTCCGCGACGCCATCGGACGGTCGTGGCAGCTGTCCACGATCCAGTGCGACTTCAACCACCCCGAGCGCTTCGACCTCGAGTACGTCGGCGCCGACAACGCGCGCCACCGGCCGATCATGTTGCACCGCGCCCTGCTCGGCTCGATCGAGCGGTTCTTCGGCGTCCTGCTCGAGCACTACGCCGGCGCGTTCCCCGACCTGGCTGGCGCCGGTGCAGGTGCGCGTGCTGCCGGTGTCGGCCGCCCACGAGGGGTACGCGGAGAAGGTCGCCGGTGCCGTCGAGGCGGCCGGCGGCCGCGTCGACGTGGTCACCGCAACCGATCCCCTCGGCAAGCGGATCCGCGCGGCGAAGCTGGAGAAGCTGCCCTACGTGCTCGTGGTCGGCGACGACGACGTCGCCGGCGGCACGGTCGGCGTGAACCCGCGCGGCGGTCAGGTGGAGCGCGACGTGCCCGTCGACGAGTTCGTGCGCCGGCTCGCGTCCGAGGTGGCCGCGGCCACCGACGCGGCGCTCACCGCGTAGTCGCCGTGCTCGACCACCTGTGGAACGGCTGGCGGGCGGCCTACGTCAACAGCCACGTGGCCGACCGACGACGCCGCGCCGGGTGAGGGCAGCGTGTTCACGCGGATCCTGCGCTCGGACCTGCCGGACGAGGAAACCAACATCGTGCATCGCGGCGACACGTGCTTCGCGATCATGAACGCCTTTCCCTACACGTCCGGTCACCTGATGGTGCTGCCCTACCGGGAGGTGGCCGACCTCGAGGAGCTCGACGCCGGTCGAGGCCGCCGAGCTGTGGGCCACCGTCACGCGGGCCGTCGCGGTGCTGCGCCTCGCCTACCGGCCCGAGGGCCTCAACGTCGGCATCAACCTCGGGCGGCCGGCGGGCGGGCAGCGTGAGCGAGCACTTGCACGTGCACGTCGTGCCGCGCTGGAACGGCGACGCCAACTTCATGACCGCGGTCGCCAACACGCGCACCCTCCCCGAGGCGATCGAGGACAGCGCCGCGAAGGTCCGCGCCGCCTGGGCGTCCGCATCGTGAGGTCGCTGTGACGGACCAGCACGACAGCCACCGTGACGAGCTCCCGGAGGAGCTGAACGCCTCCGGATACGTCGGCCCGTACCAGTTCCCCGACAACTCCCGGCGGCGCATCCCGGGCGTGCTGTACCTGGCCATCGCCGCGCTGTGCGTGCTCGTGTGGTTCGCCGGGAACGACTCGCTGGCGTGGGTCAACGAGGGCTTCCTGTGGGCGGCACTGGCGCTGACGGTCGCCGGCGTGATCTCGATCACGTCCGGCTGGCGGATGCACGTCGACGAGACCCAGGCGCTTGATCTCGGCGCAGCGGGCCGTCGGCTTCCCGGTCGGTCACGCGTCGGCGCAGCAGGTGTGGCGCGGACTGCGCAGCCGGCCGACGTGGCGCGTGCTCTGCTACTCGACCGAGGATCCGCCCCACGCTCGCGGTCTGGTCCTCGTCGACGCGGTCGACGGCACCGTGATCGAGGCGCTCGTGGAGGCCAACCCGGAGCGTTGGAGCGCCGCGCCACCGGGGTGATTTCGACGCTCGCTCCGCTCGGTCTTGCTCGTGGAGCGGCTGCGCCGCACCTCAATGTTGGCGGCGGCGGCAAGCTCGCCCATGCCGCTGCACCAGGGGCTACCGCCCCCCGGACCCCCGACGGCACGGTGGTGCGGCATCGCTCCGTCGGGGGGTCCGGGGGGCGGTAGCCCTGGTGCGGCGGCCCAGGCCAGCTGCTGGCCGCCGCCAGCAGGTGGGTGCGGCGTAGCCGCTCATCGAGCTCGACCGAACGGAGCGCAGCGGAGTGAGGTCGAAACCCTTAGTTCCAGTCGAGGTCGTCAGGTGCCTCGGCGAGCCAGCCGAGGCGACCGGGCTGACGGCGCAGCACGGTGCGCCAGAGCTCGTCGGGTTCGGCGGTGAACACGTCGGACTCGTCGGAGTCGAGCACCAGCCACGACCCGGACGCGATCTCCATCTCGAGCTGTCCCGCCGACCACCCGGCGTAGCCGCGGAACACGCGCAGCGCCTTGATGTTGGGCGCCACGTCGTCCGGGTCGGCGGCGAGGTCGGCCGAGGCGATCGAGGCCGTGAGCGGGGCGAGGTGCCCGTCGTCGTCCTCTTCGACCGGGCCGTCCGTGCGGGCGAGCGCGATCAGGGCGTCGGGCTCGACCGGCCCGCCCGAGAACACCCGCGGCGGCGCCGACTGGACACGGACCCATGCGTCGAGGGGCACGTCCAGCGACTCGGCGCTGGGGCGGTTGAGCACCAGGCCGAGCGCGCCCTCGGCGTGGTGCTCGATCATGAACACCACCGAGTGGTGGAAGTGGGGATCGTCCAGCGCCGGCGTGGCGACGAGCAGCCGACCCTTGGTCGGCGTCATGCCCGTGTACATGTCCCCATCATGGCACCTCGCCGGAGGCCGCGGTCGGTGCACGAGCAGCGATGTTGAATGTTCATGCATCCTGTCGTATGATCATGCGTCATGGTCACCGTGGGCATCGTCGGCGCGTCGGGGTACACCGGCGCCGAGCTGCTCCGGCTGATCGCCGGTCATCCGGACCTCGATCTCGCCCTCGCCACGGCCGACTCGCAGGCCGGCGCACGCGCCGCCGAGCTCTATCCGTCGCTGACCGTCGCCTACCCCGACCTCGTGCTCGACGAGTTCGTCCCGGGTGCCGCCGACGGCCTCGACGTCGTGTTCCTGGGACTTCCGCACCAGGCGTCGATGGCGCTGGCGCCCCAGCTCGTGGGCAAGGTCGGCTGCGTCGTCGACCTGTCGGCGGCGTTCCGGCTCACCGACCCGGCCGCCTACCCGCGCTGGTACGGGTTCACCCACGACCAGCCCGAGTTGCTGGCGAGCGCGGTGTACGGCCTCCCGGAGCGGACCCGCGCCGAGCTGAAGGGCGCCCGACTCGTGGCCACCCCCGGCTGCTACGTGACCGCGGCGACGCTCGCGCTCGCGCCCCTGCTCGACGGTGGCCTCGTCGAACGCCGAGGGCTCATCGTCGACGCCGCCAGCGGCGTCACCGGCGCCGGACGCACCCCCACGGCGACCACCCACTTCGACACGGTCGACGAGAACTTCACCGCCTACGGGCTGCTCGACCACCGGCACACGCCCGAGATCGAGCAGAACCTCGGCGCCGAGGTGCTGTTCACGCCGCACCTGGTGCCGATGAACCGCGGGATCCTCGCCACGTGCTACGCCCGCCCGACGGCCGCGACCACGACCGACGAACTGCTGGCGACGCTGCGTGACGCCTACCGCGACGAGCCGTTCGTCGCGGTCACCACCACGGCGCCGTCGACGAAGGCGACTCTCGGCGCCAACACCGCGCTCGTGACCGCCCGCTACGACGAGCGCACCGGATCGGTGCTCGTGCTGTGCGCCCTCGACAACCTCACCAAGGGCGCCGCGGGAGGGGCCGTGCAGTCGGCCAACATCGCCCTCGGCCTCGACGAGACCGCCGGCCTCCCGACCGTCGGGCTGATGCCATGACACTCGCGTTCCCCGGCCACGCAGGCCGGCGTGCCGGCACCCTCCGCTGGCGCTCCGGGCGCCTACCCGCTCGATCGCTGGGACGCTCGCTGACGCTCGCTGAACAAGAACGGTCTGAGTTCAGGTCGTCGGGCCGGGCGGCACCCGCATGAGCATCACCGATCCTCAGACGCGGGCGGCGACGCTGGTCGAGGCCCTGCCCTACATCCGCCGCTTCGCCGGTTCGACCGTGGTCGTGAAGTACGGCGGCAACGCCCTCGCCGGCACGTCCGACCACGATGCGCTCGCGTTCTTCGCCGAGGACATCGTGCTGATGCGCCTCGTCGGCATGCGTCCGGTCGTGGTGCACGGCGGTGGCCCCCAGATCTCGGCGCTGATGACCAGGCTCGGCAAGACCGCCGAGTTCCGCGACGGACTGCGAGTCACCGACGCCGACACGATCGACATCGCCCGCATGGTGCTCGTCGGCCAGGTGAACCCGCAGCTCGTCGCCGCCATCAACGTGCACGGCAACTTCGCCGTCGGCGTCAGCGGCGAGGCCGCCGGGCTGCTGCGGGCCACCCAGCGTGACGCGGCGCTCGGGTTCGTCGGCGACGTCGAGCGCGGTCAACCCCGACATCCTCGAAGGTCTGCTCGCCGACGAGTTCATCCCGGTCGTGGCCACCATCGGCGCCGACGCCGCGGGGCAGGCCTACAACATCAACGCCGACAGTGTCGCGGCGGCCATTGCCGAGGCGCTCGGTGCGGCCAAGCTCGTCTTCCTGACGGACATCGAGGGGCTGCGGCGTGACGTCGCCGACGCGGCGAGCCTGATTCGCCAGACGACCGCCGACGAGCTCGACGCGCTGATCGCCGACGGCACGATCGCCGGCGGGATGATCCCCAAGGTCGAGGCGTGCACCCACGCCGTGCGCAACGGCGTCGGGCGCGCCCACATCCTCGATGGGCGCATCGCCCACGTGCTGCTGCTCGAGATCTTCACCGACGAGGGCATCGGCACGATGATCACCAATCCGACCGCGAAGGTGGTTCCAGCATGACCGTGTTCCAGTCAAACCCGTCCTCGCGAGCGAGCGACGAGGCGCCAGCCGAGGAGCGGCCAACGGCGGCCTCCGTGGCCGGGGAACGCCATGACGTGTTCGAATCGGTCGGGCTCCACGAGTCCCCGTTCATGCCGGTGTTCGCCCCGCCCTCGGTGATGTTCGTTCGCGGCAAGGGCACCGAGCTGTTCGACATCGAGGGGCGCCGCTACCTCGACTTCCTGTCGGGGCATCGCCGTCACCTCGCTCGGCCACGCCCATCCGGTGGTCGCCGAGGCGATCGCCACCCAGGCCCACGAACTGCTCCACGTGAGCAACTACTTCGCCAACCCCACGTCGACGGCGGCGGCCGTGGCGATCAACCAGCTCCTCGGCGAGGCCACGGGCGAGTCGGGCAAGACGTTCTTCACCAACTCGGGCGCCGAGTCGATCGAGTGCGCGCTGAAGCTCGGACGCAAGTTCGGCGGACGCGGGCGCCACGTGGTCGTCAGCGCCTTCGGGAGCTTCCACGGCCGCACCCTCGCCGCGCTCGCCGCCACCGGCCAGCCGGCCAAGCACGAGCCGTTCTCGCCGATGCCCGAGGGCTTCAAGCACGTCGTGCTGGGGCGACGTCGACGCGCTCGAGGCCGCGGTCGACGCAACGGTCGGCGCCGTGCTGATCGAGCCGATCCAGGGTGAGGGTGGGGTCAACCCGGCGCCGCCCGGATACCTAGCGGCGATTCGCGACCTGTGCGACCGCACCGGGGCGTTGATGATCGTCGACGAGATCCAGACCGGCCTCGGTCGCACGGGGGAGTGGTTCGGCTTCCAGCACGATGGCGTCGTGCCCGACGTAGTGGCGCTGGCCAAGGCGCTCGGAAACGGCATGCCCATCGGCGCGTGCTGGGCCAAGGACTCGGTCGCTGCGGTGTTCGAACCGGGTGACCACGGCAGCACGTACAGCGCGACCGCCATCGCCACGTCGGCCGTGAACGCGGTGATCGGCGAGATGCGTCGCATCGACGCACCGCGCCTGGCGCGCGACGCGCGGCGTCGTGCTCGCCGAGTCGCTGGCCGCACTCCCCGGCGTCAGCGAGGTCCGCGGCCGCGGGCTGCTCCTCGCCGCCGAGCTGACCGACCGTGCCGCCCCCGATGTGTACCGCGCCCTGCTGGCCGAGGGGCTCGTCGTCAACGCGGTCGGGCCGACCGCGATCCGGCTGGCCCCGCCGATCACGGTGTCGGTCGACGAGATCCACGAGGCGGTCGGCAAGATCGCCCTGGTGCTCTCGTGAACGTCACGGCGTTGCCCGGCCACGCAGGCCGATCTGTTGCCGCTCCTCGGCTGGCGCCTCGTCGCTCGCACTCGAGCCGCGGTCGTGTCATGAACATCTTGGAGATCGCCGACCTGTCGGCCGGTCAGATCGACGACATCCTCGGCCTGGCCCGCCGGCCGATCGCCGAGCTCGGCCGGCCGCTCGACGGCCAGGGCGCGGCGTTGATCTTCGAGAAGCCGTCGACGCGAACACGCCACTCCACCGAGATGGCGGTCGTGCAGCTCGGCGGTCATCCCGTGTACACGCGCGGCGACGAGATCGGCATGGACGTCCGCGAGTCGGTCGAGGACATCGTGCGCATCCTCGAGGGTTACCACCGGGTGATCGCGGCCCGGGTGTACGACCATCGGGTGCTGGAGCGGATGACCGAGTCGCGTCCGTGCCGATCGTGAACCTGTTGTCGGACCGTGCCCACCCGTTGCAGGCGCTCGCCGACGCACTGACGATGGAGCGCGCCTTCGGGCCCCTCGCCGGCCGGCGCGTCGCCTGGGTGGGCGACTACAACAACGTCGCCCGATCGCTGGGTGAGATCACCGCCCGCCTCGGCGGACACGTCGCCTACGCCTGTCCACCGGGCTTCGAGCCGAGCGCTGCCGAGCTCGAACGCCTGCTGCTGCTCGGTGCGGCGAGCGCCGAGCATCACTGGCGCCCGGCCGACGCGGTGAAGGGCGCCGACGCCGTGCACGCCGACACCTGGGTGTCGATGGGCCAGGAGGAGGAGAAGGCGGCGCGGGTCCAGGCGTTCGAGGGGTTCACCGTCGACGAGGCGCTGATGGGCCACGCCGCACCCGAGGCCGTGTTCATGCACTGTCTGCCGGCCTACCGCGGGCTTGGAGGTGACGGCCGAGGTGATCGACGGACCGCAGAGCCGGGTGTTCGAGCAAGGCCACGACCGCCTCCACGCCGCCCGCGGCGCCTTGGCGTTCCTGCTCGAGAGGTCATCGTGAGCATCCCACTTGCCTCGCGAATCACCGGCGTGTCAGGTCCTTCCGCTTCGGCCCCCGACCGCAGTGCCGGTGACACCCAGGACCGGCGTCGCGACCGCCAGCGAGCAGCCGGACGCGAGCGCAGCGAGCCAGAAACATGAGCGTGAAACAGCGGCGACAGCAGGCGATCGCCCGGCTGATCGGCCAGCAGGCGGTGAGCAACCAGCCCCAGCTGATCGAGCTGTTGGCGGCCGAAGGGTTGGGGTCGACGCAGGCGACCGTGTCGCGCGACCTCGACGAGCTGGGCGTCATCAAGGTGCGCGCCGCCGGGGGCCACACCGTGTACGCCCTGCCGGCCATCGAGAGCGACCGCATCGCCCCTGTCGACCAGTTGCGACGGGTGCTCGGCGAATGGGTGGCCGATGTCGCGGCGTCGGGCAACCTCGTCGTGCTGCGCACCCCTCCGGGCTGCGCCCACGTGGTGGCGTCGGCGCTCGATCGCAGCGGGCTGGACGGACTGCTCGGCACGGTGGCCGGCGACGACACGCTGATGTGCGTCGCCGATCCGGGCACCCGCGGCACGGTGCTGGCGGCTCGCCTGCGCGCCCTCGCCGGCCTCGACGGCCACCGCGGCAGGCACCGTGATGGTGCGATGCAGCCATGACGCGACGCGCGACCGACGACGGACGGCGTGCCACCGGTACGCCATGGGGTGGCCGGCGGGGCCGCGCTCTGGCACGGCCGCTTCGCCGAGGCGCCGGCCGAAGCGCTCATGGAGTTCACCGCGAGCATCTCGATCGATCGGGTCATGTGGCGCGACGACATCGCCGGGTCCCGCGCCCACGTCGCCGGACTTGCTCACGTCGGGTCTGATCGAGCCCGCCGAGCGTGACGCAATGCTGGCTGCGCTGGACGTCGACCGCCGACGAGATGGAGCGAGGGGAGTTCACGTTCCTCGCGTCCGACGAGGACATCCACACCGCCGTCGAGCGGCGGGTCACCGAGCTCGCCGGCGCGGCCGGCGCCAAGCTGCACACCGGCGCGCAGCCGCAACGACCAGGTGGCGACCGACCTGCGGTTGTGGTGCAAGCGCGAGCTGGCCGGGGTGGCGAGCCGGCGTCATGGCCCTGCAGCAGGTCCTGCTCGGCCGCGCGCCGAGGAGGCGGGCGACGTCTACCTGCCCGGCTACACCCACCTGCAGCGCGCCCAGCCGGTCCTGCTGGCCCACCACCTGCTCGCCCACGGGTGGGCCCTCGCCCGCGACGTCGACCGCCTGCTGGCGACCATCGAGCGCCTCGACGTGTCGCCCCTCGGCGCCGGAGCGCTGGCCGGCACGTCGTTGCCGATCGATCCCGCCTACACGGCGCGGGCGCTCGGCTTCGACCGCCCGTTCGACAACTCGCTCGACGCGGTCAGCGATCGTGACTTCGTCGCCGAGGCGCTGTTCGACGTCGCCCTGCTCGGGGTGCACCTCGCGCGCATCGGAGAGGAGTGGGTGCTGTGGACGGCCGAGGAGTTCGGCTTCGCCCGCCTCGCCGACGCGCTACGCGACGGGCTCGTCGATGCTGCCGCAGAAGAAGAACCCCGACATCGCCGAGCTGGCGCGGGGAAGGCGGGGCGGTTCATCGGCAACCTCGCCGGCCTGCTCGCCACGCTCAAGGGGCTGCCCGCTCGCCTACAACCGCGACCTCCAAGAGGACAAGGAGCCGCTGTTCGACTCCGTGCGCCAGGTGTCGCTCGCCCTCGCCGCCCTCGGCGGGATGATCGCGACGGCGACGTTCGTGCCGCAGCGCATGGCCCAGGCCGCCGATGCCGAGTCGAGCGCGGCCACCGATCTGGCGGAGCACCTGGTGCGCCGCGGTGTGCCGTTCCGCGACGCCCACGCCGTGGTGGGAGCCCTCGTGCGTCGTCACCTCGACGAAGGGCGCTCGCTCGCCGAACTGGCGGCCGCCGATCCCGCCCTGGGGCCGGAGGCCGCCGCCCTCGTCGGCCCCGGTGTGTCGGTGAGCCGCCGGACCTCGCCCGGGGCCGGCGGGCCGGAGCCGGTCGCCACCCAGCTCGAGGCGTTCCGCCGGCTCCTCGTCCGCGACGCCCAGCACGTGCGCACGTCCGTAGCGCGCGCACGCCGGGTGGCGGGCGGGTGCCCGCGTCGGTCAACATCCTGGCAGTGAACGAGCGAGTCTTCGAGCGAGCGAACCATCAGGCACGGTCTTCGGTTCACGGGTGCACCGTCACGGCGTTCCCCGGCCACGCACGACCGTGCGCTGGCCGCTCACTCGCTTGCGCTCGCTCGCTCGCACGACACTCGAAGCCGCGTCGCACGCCACAAGGGTGCACCCGTGACCCATCGGCACACCCTGCGCGTCCGGTACGGCGAGTGCGACATGCAGGGCGTGGTGTTCAACGCCCACTACCTCGCCTACTGCGATGACGTGCTGACGGCGTGGATGGCGGCCGCCCTGCCCGAGGCGGTTCCCTACTTCGGAAGCCCGTCGCCGACGTTCGACTACATGGTGAAGAAGGCCGAGCTCACATGGACGGCACCGTTCCGGTTCGGTGACGTCGTCGACCTCGACTGCTCGGTCGTGCGGTGGGGGACCACCAGCTTCGACGTCCGTGTGCGCGGCACCGTCGCCGGCGACGAGAGGTTCTTCGCCGATTTCGTGCAGGTGTCCGTCACCCCCGGGACGAACACCCCCGCCCCCGTGCCCGACCACGTGAAGGCGGCGCTGTCGGGAGGCTGACGCCGCGGCGTCAGACCCAGCGCATCCAGCGCCCGTGCGGGTGGCACCGCGCGAGCAGGACGGCGGTGCGCAGCCCGGCCCGCCACCGCACGAGCACGAGCGACGTGGGCAGGTTCGGATCGTCGCCCTGGACCTCGCCTCCGGGCAGCTCGGGGCACAACGCCGGGTTTTCGGCGTACACCCACGACACGTCCCGCTCCGCTGCCGCACCGTCGAGCGCGGCCACGAACTCCCGTCGCTCGTCAGGGGTCAGGTAGTTCATCACCCAGCTGGTGGTGAGCACCGGGTGTCCTCGGCGGGCCAGCTCGGCGATCAGCGCCGCCGAATCGGCGACGGCGTCCCCCCGGCGCAGGTCGACGCCGACCGTCCGGGCGAGCGCGATCGCCGCCTCGAGGCGGTGGAAGCGCTCGACCTCGTCGGGCCAGACGCACGCCTCGAGCCACCGCGCCTGGTCGGGATCACGGACGTCGACCGGGTTGGGGTCGAGGCCGACGGCGGCGGCGAATCGGGGGAGCACGGTCGGCACGGGCACCGCCCCCTCGGTGCGGCAGTGCAGCCGGACGGACGCGTCGGCAGGGCCAACGGCACCGCCCGGTTCGTAGTCGTAGTGGAATGCGTCTGCGAGCAGGTTGAGTCCGGCGCTGGCGCCGACGTCGATGCGGGCGAGCGGCCCGCACTCGGGGTCGAGCATTCCGAACGCCGGCAGGAACAGCGACGAACGACCGATCTCGTTGGTCTGCGTCGCCCGGGTGCTGAGGAGCGACCGCAGCTCACCGTCGTGGGCGTGGACGAACCGGGCGAAGGCGTCGATCGCGCCGGAGCGGCGTGGTGCCACCGTCAGGTTCGGATACCACGCGGCGAGCCGGTCATGCGGGTCGTGCAGCAGCAGCCAGTGCACGCACGCGAACAGCAGCACGGGCTGGCGCTGGGCGACCGGCGCGGCGAGGAGCAGGCCGGTGAGGTGGTCGTCGGTGGCGACGCCGGACGCCAGTTCGGCGTAGAGGGGGGCCGAACGCTCGACGCTGCGGGCGAAGTCGGCGAACCGCTGCCGACAGACGGCCAGCTCGTCGTCCGCCATCCTGCGAACCTAACGGGTTACCCCGCCGCCGAGACCGTCTGCCACGATGGCAGCCGCATGGAGCTGCTCGCCGACCTGAACGCCCGCGGCCTGATCCACGACTCGACCGACCAGACGTTCCTCGGTGCACGCCTCGCCGAAGGCCCGATCGGCGTCTACGTCGGGTTCGACCCGACCGCCGACTCGCTGCACGTCGGCCACCTGATGGGCCAGCTCGGGCTGCGCCGCTTCCAGCTCGGCGGCCACCGCCCCTTCCCGCTGGCCGGCGGTGCGACCGGCATGATCGGCGATCCCGGCGGGCGCAGCGAGGAGCGCAACCTGCTCGACCGGGAGACGCTCGAGCACAACCTCAGCCGGATCAAACCGCAGCTCGAACGCCTGCTCGACTTCACGCCGGGACCGTTCGCCGCGACGCTCGTCGACAACGCCACGTGGACCGCCGAGATCAGCATGCTCGACTTCCTGCGCGACGTGGGCAAGCACATCACCGTCAACCAGATGATGGCCAAGGAGTCGGTGCGGAGCCGGCTCGAGGGCGACTCGGGGATCTCGTACACCGAGTTCAGCTACATGCTCCTGCAGGCCAACGACTTCCGGCACCTGCACGCGGTCCACGGGGTGGAGCTGCAGATGGGCGGCTCCGACCAGTGGGGAAACATCACGGCGGGGATCGACCTCATCCGGCGCACCACCGGCCAGCCGGCGCACGGGCTCACGTGGCCCTGCTGCTGCGCAGCGACGGCCAGAAGTTCGGCAAGTCGACCGGTGGTGCGGTGTGGCTCGACCCCGAACGCACCAGCCCGTACCAGTTCCGCCAGTACTGGATGCAGACCGAGGACGAGGCGGTCGCCAACCGGCTGCTGTGGTTCAGCACCCGACCGCTCGACGAGGTGCGGGCGGTGATCGAGGAGCACGCCGAGGCGCCGGAACGCCGCGTCGGCCAGCGCGCCCTCGCCCGTGAGCTCACCGAGCTGGTGCACGGCACCAGCGCCGCCGACGCCGCCGACGCCGCCGCCGACGTGCTCTTCGGCGGCGATCCGACGGCGGCGTCCGTGGACACGCTGGAGATCGTGCGCCGTGAGGTGCCCACCACGGCGGTGGCGGCCGACGGACTCGCCGACGGGGTGGATCTGCTCGTCACGACCGGGTTGGCCAGCTCGCGCACCGAGGCGCGCCGGCTGCTCGACCAGCGCGGCGTACGCGTCAACGGCACGCAGCTGTCGAGCGCCGAGGAGCTGGCGGAGGTACCGTTGCTCCACGATCGGTTCGTGCTGCTGCGCAAGGGCAAGCACACGTACCACCTGGTAGAGGTGGCTGGCCGATGACGGCTCGCGGCGTTTTTCTCCGCGCAGGTTGACGACCTGCGACTCCGTCGGTAACGTACTCATTCGCTTCACGGGCCGTTCACACGGCCGAAAAGCGCATGGCACCGACGTCGGGTCGTCGTCGACGCGGCGAGTGCCAGAGCCTCGGCTCCTTGAAAACGGAAGAGAAGACGAAATGCCAGTGCGGGCAGCGCGCACGGACGACCCTCGGGTCGCCTGAGTGACGCTGTCTGTCAATTCGGTGGCCGATTCCCATCGGCCACACAGCGAACGACGTCAGCTTCGGCTGGCGATGTTCACAGGCCGGACTAATCACCCGGCCGACAGGAGCACGACATCCGGCACGAGCTTTTCACGCTCGTAGATGTCGTCGCTCTCTTCAATCGTTTCGATGTCCGCTTCGGTGGGCCTCGAGCCGATTCTTGACGGAGAGTTTGATCCTGGCTCAGGACGAACGCTGGCGGCGTGCTTAACACATGCAAGTCGAACGAGGTTCAATCAATCGCAAGAACGAGGACGACCTAGTGGCGAACGGGTGCGTAACACGTGAGGAACCTGTCCCAGTCTCTGGAATAACAAGTGGAAACACTTGCTAATACCGGATGCCGTTGGAACACCGCATGGTGAACCAACGAAAGATTTATCGGTCTGGGAGGGCCTCGCGGCCTATCAGCTAGTTGGTGAGGTAACGGCTCACCAAGGCGTCGACGGGTAGCTGGTCTGAGAGGATGATCAGCCACACTGGGACTGAGACACGGCCCAGACTCCTACGGGAGGCAGCAGTGGGGAATCTTGCACAATGGGCGAAAGCCTGATGCAGCAACGCCGCGTGCGGGAAGAAGGCCTTAGGGTTGTAAACCGCTTTCAGCAGGGAAGAAAATGACGGTACCTGTAGAAGAAGGTGCGGCCAACTACGTGCCAGCAGCCGCGGTGACACGTAGGCACCAAGCGTTGTCCGGATTTATTGGGCGTAAAGAGCTCGTAGGCGGTTCGGTAAGTCGGGTGTGAAAACTCTGGGCTCAACCCAGAGCCGCCACCTGATACTGCTGTGACTAGAGTGCGGTAGGGGAGCGGGGAATTCCTGGTGTAGCGGTGAAATGCGCAGATATCAGGAGGAACACCAGTGGCGAAGGCGCCGCTCTGGGCCGTGACTGACGCTGAGGAGCGAAAGCGTGGGTAGCAAACAGGATTAGATACCCTGGTAGTCCACGCCGTAAACGTTGGGCACTAGGTGTGGGTCTCTACCAACGAGATCCGCGCCGTCGCTAACGCATTAAGTGCCCCGCCTGGGGAGTACGGTCGCAAGACTAAAACTCAAAGGAATTGACGGGGGCCCGCACAAGCAGCGGAGCGTGTTGCTTAATTCGATGTTACGCGAAGAACCTTACCTGGGTTTGACATGTAGGGAAAAGCTCTGGAGACAGGGTGTCCTAACGGGCCCTACACAGGTGGTGCATGGCTGTCGTCAGCTCGTGTCGTGAGATGTTGGGTTAAGTCCCGCAACGAGCGCAACCCTTATCCTATGTTGCCAGCGGGTAATGCCGGGGACTCGTAGGAGACTGCCGGGGTCAACTCGGAGGAAGGTGGGGACGAAGTCAAGTCATCATGCCCCTTATGCCCAGGGCTGCAAACACGCTACAATGGCCGGTACAGAGGGCTGCGATCCCGTGAGGGTGAGCGAATCCCACAAAGCCGGTCTCAGTTCGGATTGGAGTCTGCAACTCGACTCCATGAAGCCGGAGTTGCTAGTAATCCCGGATCAGCACGCCGGGGTGAATACGTTCCCGGGCCTTGTACACACCGCCCGTCACACCACGAAAGTCGGCAACACCCGAAGCCGGTGGCCCAACCCTTTATTGGGGGGGAGCCGTCGAAGGTGGGGTCGGTGATTGGGGTGAAGTCGTAACAAGGTAGCCGTACCGGAAGGTGCGGCTGGATCACCTCCTTTCTAAGGAGTCCATTTCCACGTCGTTGGCCATCGCATGATGGCCCGGCGTCTGGACACCTGTTGGTGCACTGGCAGGTCGTCGTCAGGACTGGTCACGGTCGATAGGTTTCGGCCTCCCGTGTCCACGATCGCCGGCGACTGCTGTCTTCTCTTCCGTTTTGAGGGCGTCGAGCTCTCAGGCGCCGCTGCGTCGAGCACCATTCGTGCTCCGCATGCGCCGGTCGTCGCACCTTGAGAACTGCAGAGCAAGCACGAGCATCTAAAAATGCCTACGGGTGACGAACCGCGGACCTCTTCTGGGGGTTGCACGGGGGCTTCCCCGTGGGAAACTTTAATTTTGTTCTTTCCAAGCTACAAAGAGCCAACGGTGGATGCCTTGGCGCCAAGAACCGATGAAGGACGTGGGTGACTGCGAAAAGCTGCGGCGAGCCGTCTACCAGGCTATGACCCGCAGATGTCCGAATGGGGAAACCCGGCACTCGTCATGGAGTGTCACCCCGGCCTGAACACATAGGGCCGGTGGAGGGAACGAGGGGAATTGAAACATCTCAGTACCCTCAGGAAAAGAAAGCAACCGCGATTCCCTGAGTAGCGGCGAGCGAAATGGGAACAGACCAAACCTGAACAGTGCCAAGCCTGGTGGCGTTGCTGTTTGGGGGTTGTGGGATCGATCGAGAGTGGGCACCAGACCACTCACAGAGTTACCAAGTTGCTGTGTAGGAGAACGGATCAGGAAAGTCCGGCCAGAGTGGGTAACAGCCCCGTATCCGAAACGCACGCAGCCTCTGTGATCGACACCCAAGTAACGCCGGGACCGAGCAAACTGGCGTGAATCTGCGGGGACCACCCCGTAAGTCTAAATATTCCTTGGCGACCGATAGTGAACCAGTACCGTGAGGGAAAGGTGAAAAGTACCCCGGGAGGGGAGTGAAATAGTACCTGAAACCGTTGGTTTACAAGCAGTCAAAGTGTCGTCGTCGCAAGACGGCCACAATGGCGTGCCTTTTGAAGAATGAGCCTGCGAGTTATGGTATGTGGCGAGGTTAACCCGGAGTGGGGTAGCCGAAGCGAAAGCGAGTCTGAATAGGGCGTAGAGTCGCATGCTGTAGACCCGAAGCCAAGTGATCTATCCATGGCCAGGTTGAAGCGGGGGTAAGACCCCGTGGAGGACCGAACCCACGTCAGTTGAAAATGGCGGGGATGAGCTGTGGATAGGGGTGAAAGGCTAATCAAACTTGGCGATAGCTGGTTCTCCTCGAAATGCATCTAGGTGCAGCGTCGTGCGTTCAGTATCGGAGGTAGAGCACTGGATGGGTACGGGGGCCTACAAGCTTACCAACCCCAGCCAAACTCCGAATGCCGGTACTCCAGAGCACGGCAGTGAGACCACGGGGGATGAGCTTCGTTGGTCAAAAGGGAAACAGCCCAGATCATCAGCTAAGGCCCCTAATTCAGGACTAAGTGGAAAACGATGTGGGATTGCACAGACAGCCAGGAGGTTGGCTTAGAAGCAGCCACCCTTGAAAGAGTGCGTAATAGCTCACTGGTCGAGTGATCCTGCGCGGACAATGTAACGGGGCTCAAGTCCTGAGCCGAAGCTATGGGCTTCCACGATCGTGGGAGCGGTAGAGGAGCGTCGAATGTGCTGCGAAGCGTTGGCGTGAGCCGGCGTGGAGCGCATTCGAGTGAGAATGCAGGCATGAGTAGCGAGAGAGGGGTGAGAAACCCCTCCGCCGTAAGCCCAAGGGTTCCTGGGGAAGGCTAATCCCCCCAGGGTGAGTCGGGAGCTAAGGCGAGGCCGAAAGGCGTAGTCGATGCACAACTGGTTGATATTCCAGTGACCACCGTGCCCGCGCCAGGCCCAAGAGTTGCAACGTGGGGGCTGTTCTTCGGAACGATCTCACCGAGCGGCTGGAGGGTAGCTGACGGGGGACGCAGGAGGATAGGTGATCCGGGGCGATGGTAGTCCCCGGGTAAGCGTGTAGGAGGGCCCCGATGAGAGTTGGGACCTCAACTCCGAGACGTTATACCGAGGCGTTTCAGCCGAAGTCATTGATTCCATGCTGCCAAGAAAAGCCCAGCAGTGAGTTGGCACGGTGCCCGTACCCCAAACCGACACAGGTGGGCGGGTAGAGAATACCAAGGCGATCGGGAGAACTATGGTTAAGGAACTCGGCAAATTACCTCCGTAACTTCGGAAGAAGGAGGTCCCTTTCTGGTGAAAGCCTTTACGGCTCGAGCTGGCGAGGGAGGCACAGACCAGGGGGTAGCGACTGTTTACCAAAAACACAGCAGCGTGCGAAGCCGCAAGGCGCTGTATACGCTGTGACGCCTGCCCAATGCTGGAAGGTCACGGGGAACGGTTAGTCGAAAGGCGAAGCTGTGAACCTAAGCCCCAGTGAATGGCGGCCGTAACTATAACGGTCCTAAGGTAGCGAAATTCCTTGTCAGGTAAGTTCTGACCTGCACGAATGGCGTAACGACTTCCCCGCTGTCTCAACCATAGACCCGGCGAAATTGAAGTACGAGTAAAGATGCTCGTTAGCTGCGGAAGGACGAAAAGACCCCGTGGACCTTTACTATAACTTGGTGTTGAGTTTTGACCTGCGTTGTGTAGGATAGGTGGGAGACTAGGAAGCATTGGCGCCAGCCAGTGTGGAGTCATTGTTGAAATACCACCCTGCGTATGTTGGAACTCTAACCTCGGTCCGTGATCCGGATCGGGAACAGCGCCAGGCGGGTAGTTTGACTGGGGCGGTCGCCTCCTAAATTGTAACGGAGGCGCCCAAAGGTTCCCTCAGGCTGGTTGGCAATCAGCCGTCGAGTGCAATGACACAAGGGAGCTTGACTGCGAGACCTACAAGTCGAGCAGGTGCGAAAGCAGGGCATAGTGACCCGGCCATTGCGTGTGGAAGCGTGGTCGCTCAACGGATAAAAGGTACCCCGGGGATAACAGGCTAATCTTCCCCAAGAGTCCATATCGACGGGAAGGTTTGGCACCTCGATGTCGGCTCATCGCATCCTGGGGCTGAAGCAGGTCCCAAGGGTTGGGCTGTTCGCCCATTAAAGCGGTACGCGAGCTGGGTTCAGAACGTCGTGAGACAGTTCGGTCTCTATCCTCCGCAGCCGAAGGAATGTTGAAGAAGGCTGTCCCTAGTACGAGAGGACCGGGACGGACGTAGCTCTGGTGTGTCTGTTGTCCTGCCAAGGGCATGGCAGATTAGCCACCTACGGAAGGGATAACCGCTGAAAGCATCTAAGTGGGAAACCCGTTCTAAGATGAGCATTCCCATGCGGTTAACGCAGTAAGGCCCGTGACGAGACCATCACGTTGATAGGCCGGAGGTGTAATCACAGCAATGTGTTCAGCCGACCGGTACTAATCGGCCGAGGGCTTGGATTTGAACAGCTCGTGCTTGCTCTGGAGTCCTCGAGGTGCACTGCACCTCGTTGACAACTGATTTTCGGTGGCCATAGCGACAGGGTCACACCCGTTCCCATCCCGAACACGGAAGTTAAGCCTGTCAGCGCCGATGGTACTTGGGGGTAGACCCCCTGGGAGAGTAGGACGCCGCCGGATTTCGTACGCGACGAGCGCCTCCGCACTAGCGGGGGCGCTCGTTGTCGTTTTCGCCCTCAATCGGCATCTGGTCACTCTCCTTCTCGCTGTCGGGTGCTCCCGCAGCGATCCGTGAGTCGGTGAGTCGGGTCTGGCCGTCGTGGCGTGAAGGTTGTCGGCTCTGGAAGTGCGAGCGAACCGACCGCCGCGCCGGCGGCTACCCCGTATCTGGGCGCGAATCGTCTCGGAATGCGCAACGATTCGCGCCCAGATCGCGGGATGGCGCCGCTGGAGGTGAGCGTTGTGCGCACCGGTGGCGCCGGATCGCCGTGCATCTCCAGGCTCGAACCCGACGGTCGATCGGCCGATCTGGTCACCCACATTCTCGATATCGAGAATCGATGGGTGACCAGATTCGGCCGTCTTCAGACGCAGAGTGACCAGATGGCGACGGTTGGGGCTGAACCCGTCACCACCGGCCGATCACCGACCACTTCAGGGCAAACAGTCGTGACGACGTCGCCCAGGACCCGTGATTCGACCCCGGATCGGTCACAAGTGTCCCAAATCGAGAAGGAGAGTGACCAGATCGACCCTCGGCACAACACCTGACGATCGAGGACCACGATTGACCGGATCGGCGGAGCGCGTACGATGCCGGCGATGAGCGGGCCACGGCCGGTGCGGGCGCCACGGGGGACGACGCTCACCTGTCGATCGTGGCCCACCGAGGCGGCGTTGCGCATGCTGATGAACAACCTCGATCCCGAGGTGGCCGAGCGACCCGACGACCTCGTCGTGTACGGCGGCACCGGACGGGCGGCGCGCTCGTGGGACGCCTTCGACGCCATCTGCGCCGCCCTCACCACGCTCGCCGACGACGAGACCCTGCTCGTCCAGTCGGGCAAGCCGGTCGGGGTGTTCACCACCCACGCCTGGGCGCCCCGGGTGCTCATCGCCAACTCCAACCTCGTGCCCGAGTGGGCGAACTGGGCCGAGTTCCGCCGCCTCGAGGCCCTCGGGCTGACGATGTACGGCCAGATGACCGCCGGCTCGTGGATCTACATCGGCACGCAGGGAATCCTCCAGGGCACCTACGAGTGCTTCGCCGAGATCGCCCGGCGCCGCTTCGGCGGATCGCTGGCCGGCACGATCACGCTCACCGCCGGCCTCGGCGGGATGGGTGGCGCCCAGCCGCTGGCCGTCACGCTGAACGGTGGCGTGGCCCTGTGCATCGACGTCGACGGCGAGCGCATCCGTCGACGGCTCGAGACGCGCTACCTCGACGAGGAGGCCGGCTCGGTCGACGACGCGGTCCGCCGTTGCCTCGACGCCCGCGACCGCCGCGAGGCGCGCTCGGTGGGCGTCGTGGGCAACGCCGCCGCCGTCGTGCCGGCGCTCCTCGAGCGCGGCTTCCCCGCCGACATCGTGACCGATCAGACCAGCGCCCACGATCCGCTCAGCTACACGCCGCTCGATCTGACGCCCGCCGCGGCCGCCGAGATGGCCGCGACCGATCCCGACGAGCTCGTGCGCCGAGCCCGGCTCTCGATGGCCGCCCACTGCGCGGCGTTGGTCGGATACGCCGACCGCGGGCGCCGAGGTGTTCGACTACGGCAACAGCCTGCGCACCGAAGCCCAGCTCGGGGGGTTCGACCGCGCCTTCGACTACCCCGGCTTCCTGCCGGCGTACATCCGACCGCTCTTCTGCGAGGGCAAGGGCCCGTTCCGCTGGGTGGCGCTGTCGGGAGACCCCGCCGACATCGCGGTCACCGACCGCGCCGTGCTCGAGGAGTTTCCCGACGACGACCACCTGCGCCGATGGATCGACCTCGCCGGCGAGCGGGTGGCGTTCCAGGGTCTCCCGGCACGGATCTGCTGGCTCGGCTACGGCGAGCGCCACCGTCTCGGACTGCGCTTCAACGAGCTGGTGCGCACCGGCGCGGTGTCGGCGCCGATCGTGATCGGGCGCGACCACCTCGACTCCGGATCGGTGGCATCGCCGTATCGGGAGACGGAGGCGATGGCCGACGGATCCGACGCCATCGCCGACTGGCCGCTGCTCAACGCCCTCGTCAACACGGCGAGCGGCGCCACCTGGGTGAGCATCCACCACGGTGGTGGCGTCGGCATCGGCCGTTCGATCCACGCCGGGATGGTGGCGGTCGCCGACGGCACCGAGCTGGCCGCCCAGCAAGTTGGAGCGAGTGCTCACCAGCGACCCGGGCATGGGCGTGATCCGTCACGCCGACGCCGGCTACGACCGGGCGCGCGAGGTGGCTCGCACGCGCGCGGCGTGCGCATCCCGATGGACGACGTGCGGTGACCGTGCCGATCGACGCGGACACGGTGGCCGACTTCCGGCGCGACGGCGCGGTGTGCGTGCGCCAGGCGTTCTCGCCGCAGCATGGTCGCCCTCGCCACCGACGCCATCGAGGCGAACCTCGCCGCACTGTCACCCAACGCCAAGCGGGCGAGCGGCGACGACGACGGCGCGTTCATCGAGGACTTCTGCAACTGGCAGCGCATCGAGCCGATGCGCCGGTTCATCGAGCGAGTCGCCGGCGCGCCGTCATCGCCGGCGCGCTGATGGGCGCCGGCGTCGTGCGGCTGTACCACGACCATGTCCTCGTGAAGGAGCCGGGCACCAGCCAGCGCACGCCGTGGCACCAGGACCTGCCGTACTACAACGTCGACGGCCAGCAGAACGTCTCGATGTGGTTCCCCGTCGATCCGGTCGCCGTGGAGTCGACGCTTGCAGTTCGTCGCCGGCTCCCACCGCGGGCCCTGGTACATGCCGCGGTCGTTCCTCGACGGCCAGGCCAAGTGGTTCCCCGACGGCACGCTCGCCGAGCTCCCGACCGATCGACGACCACCCGGAGCGTTTCCGCATCCTTCGCTGGAGCCTCGAGCCGGGCGACGCCGTGTTCTTCCACATGCTCACGCTGCACGCCGCCGGCGGCGTCGGCGCCCGCCGCCGGCGCGTGCTGTCGGTGCGCTTCCTCGGCGACGACATGGTGCACGCCCCGCGCCCGTGGACCACCTCGCCGCCGTTCCCGGGCCTCGTCGACGAGCTCGCCGCCGGCGCGCCGATGGACCACCCGCTCTTCCCGGTCCTGCCATTGCGTTCCCCGGCCACGCTATGAACTGCCTGCGCAGCTGCTGCCGCTCCTCGGCTGGCGCCCCGTCGCTCGCATCCGTGATACGGCCCGGTGACCGCCGGTGAGCGTCCGCGAGATCGTCACGGTCGGGCACCCGGTGCTCCGGGAGCGGGCGGCCGAGGTCGATCCCGCCGACATCGCCGGCAACGAACTGCAGGGCCTGATCGCCGACCTCATCGACACGATGCGCGCGGCCAGCGGCGCCGGGCTCGCCGCCAACCAGATCGGCGTGCCGCGCCGCGTCGCCGTGATCGAGGTGAACGACAACCCGCGCTATCCCGTACAAGCCGCCGATCCCGCTGACGGTGGTGATCAACCCGGTCATCGACGCCGTCGACGACGAGTTGGTGGAGATCAACGAGGGCTGCCTCTCGGTACCCAACCTCCGCGGCTCGGTGCACCGCCACGTGAACATCCGCGTGCGCTGGCTCGACGAGCACGGCACGGCCCACGACGAGCTGCGCCGCGGCCTCACCGCGGGAACGTTCCAGCACGAGTGCGACCACCTCGACGGTGTGCTGTTCCTCGATCGGGTCCGACGACCCCACCACGTTCACCACCTGGGAGTCGTTCGAGCGCTTCGGCCGGGCGGCCTTCGTCGAGCGGATCACCCGCTTCGTCGAGCGTGTCGGCTCCTGACCCGATGGCGGCCGCGACCTCGACGTTCTGGTGCGAACGGGCCTGGCTCGGGCCGGCCGCCGCCCACCGCGACGGAGTGCTCGTCACCGTCACTGCGGGCATGATCACCGTCGTCGCGGTCGGGCCTCGAGGCGCCACCGCCCGGCGCCACCGCCCTGCACGGCCTCACCCTGCCCGGTCTCGCCAACGCCCATAGCCATGCCTTCCACCGTGCCCTCCGCGGGCGCACGCACGGCGGCGGGACGTTCTGGACGTGGCGCGAGCAGATGTACGCGCTCGCCGCGACGCTCGATCCCGACGTCTACGAACGCCTGGCGACCGCGGTGTTCGGCGAGATGCTCCTCGCCGGCTACACCGTCGTCGGCGAGTTCCACTACCTCCACCACCAGCCCGGCGGAGTGCCGTACGCCGACGCCAACGAGATCGGGCGGCGGTTGCTCCGCGCCGCCGACACGGCCGGCCTGCGGATCACGTTGCTCGACACCTGCTACCTGCACGGCGGATTTGGTGTCGCCCCGAACACCGTGCAGCGGCGCTTCAGCGACGGCACGGCCGCGGCGTGGGTCGAGCGCGTCGACGGGGCTCGCCGACGACGCATCGCCCCGTGCCAAGCTCGGCGCCGCCGTCCATTCCGTCCGCGCCGTCGATCCGCAGGCGATCGCCGTCGTCGCGGCGTGGGCGGGCGAGCACGGCGCCGTGCTCCATGCCCACGTGTCGGAGCAGCCGCAGGAGAACGCCGACTGCTTGGCCGCCCACGGTTGCACGCCCGTCGAGCTGCTGGCGCGCCATTCCGGCCTCGGACGAGCGGTTCTGCGCGGTCCACGCGACGCACGTCACGTCGCGCGACGTCGGGCTGCTCGCCGCCGCCCGCGCCGTGTGCTGCATCTGCCCGACCACCGAGCGCGACCTGGCCGACGGGATCGGACCAACGGCGGCCCTGGGCGCGGGGCGACTGTGCCTCGGATCGGACTCGCATGCGGTGATCGACCCGTTCGAGGAGGCGCGCGCCGTCGAGCTCGACGAGCGGTTGGCGTCGGGACGGCGGGGGACCCATGCCCCGTCGGAGTTGTTGCGGGCCGCCACGGTGGAGGGCTACCGCGCCCTCGGCTGGGATGGCGGCACGATCGCTCCCGGCAACGTCGCCGACTTCGTGACGGTCGGCCTCGACGGTGTCCGCCTCGCCGGCCACGACCGGGCCGACCCGGCCGCCGGCGTCGTGTTCGCTGCCACGGCCGCCGACGTGCGCCACGTCGTCGTCGGCGGCGAGCACGTGGTGCACGACGGCGCCCACCGGGCGATCGACGTGGCCGCCGAGCTCGAACGATCGATCACGGACGCGTGGAGGGCCACGTGAGCACGACCATCACGGCGTTCCCCGGCCACGCCATGAACTGCCTGCGCCGAGGCTGGCCGCTCCTCGGCTGGCGCCTCGTCGCTCGCACGCCACAGATGGTGCACCGGTGACCACCACGCTTGTCGACCGGATCGGGCGCCTCACGACCAACGACGCGACGCTCGGCACCGGCTGCGGTGGCGTGGTCGACGACGCCTGGCTGATGATCGACGACGGGCGTGTCGCGGCGGTCGGCCGTGGCGCGCCGCCCGCCGCCGACTCGAGGATCGACGCCGCCGGACGGGCGGTGATCCCCGGCTTCGTCGACAGCCACACCCATTTGGTGTTCGCCGGTGATCGCGCCGAGGAGTTCGCCGCCCGCATGGCCGGCGAGCCGTACACGGCGGGCGGCATCGCCAGCACGGTCGCCGCGACGCGTGCCGCCGGCCGTGACGCGCTCGACGCGACGGTGCGGCGCCTCACCGACGAGGCCCGCCGCTCGGGCACCACGACGCTCGAGATCAAGTCGGGCTACGGGCTCACCGTCGAGCACGAGCGCGAGGCGCTCGTCGTGGCGCGCGCGGCGACCCGCGAGACCACGCTGCTCGGCGCTCACGTCGTGCCGCCCGAGTTCGCCGGATCGGGCCGACGACTACGTCGCGTCTGGTGTGCGACGAGATGGTGCCGGCGTGCGCGTCGCAGGCCCGTTGGATCGACGCCTTCTGCGAGCGCGGAGCGTTCGACGCCGACCAGTGCCGCGCCGTGCTCGAGGCCGGCCGCGCCGCCGGGCTCGGGCTGCGCCTCCACGCCAACCAACTCGGCCCCGGCCCCGGGGTTGCGCTCGCCGTCGAGCTCGGGTGCGCGTCCGCCGACCACTGCACGTTCTTGTCGGACGCCGACGTCGACGCGCTGGCCGGCGGATCCACGGTCGCCACGTTCCTCCCGGCGACCGAGTTCTCCACCCGCCAGCCCTACCCCGACGCCCGGCGGGTGATCGACGCCGGCGTCACCGTTGCCATCGCCAGCAACTGCAACCCGGGCTCGAGCTTCACCACGTCGCTGCCGTTCTGCATCGCCCTCGCCGTGCGCGAGATGGGGATGACGGTCGACGAGGCGGTGTGGGCGGCCACCGCCGGCGGTGCCGCCGCACTGCGTCGCGACGATGTCGGGAGGCTGACGCCCGGGTCGCCGCGCCGACCTGTGCATCCTCGACGCGCCGTCGCCGGTGCACTTCGTGTACCGGCCCGGCGTCAGACGCGATCGCGGCCGTGCTGGTCGGCGGGCGGCCAGTAGCGTCGCCGGCATGAGTGAGCGGGTCGTCGAGGGCGGGAACGCGGTCGCCGTGAGTGCGATCGACGAGGTGTCCAACCGGTTCGTGCGCGGCGCCGTCGCCCTCAGCCCGATGCTCGCGGTCTACGTCGGGTTGCCGTCCGAGGGCGCCCTCGACGACCTGTCGCCGGCGGGGCTCGACGCCCGGGCCGAGCTCGTGCGCGACGCGCTGGCCGCGGCGCAGGCCGCGCCCGTGCCCGCCGACGCCGAGCGGGTGGCCCGCGACGTGCTCGTCGAGCGCCTTCTGCTCGACCTCGACCGCTTCGACGCCGGCGACCTGCACTCGTCGCTGAACGTGATCGCATCGCCGGTGCAGGACGTCCGTCAGCTCTTCGACCTCCTGCCCACTGGCAGCGACGACGACGCCGCCGACCTCGCCCGTCGCATGGCCGCCGTGCCCGGCGCACTGGCCGGCTATCAGGAGAGCCTCCTGGAGGGCGTGCGCCGCGGGCGGGTTTCGGCGGTCCGCCAGGTCGACAAGTGCGCCGCCCAGTGCGACACGTACTCGGGCAGGACGTCGGCGCGTCGACCGGGTTCTTTGCCGGGCTCGCCGCCGGCGCCGGGCAGTCCGGGTCGCTCGGTGACGAGCTGGAGCGGGCGGCCGCAGCCGCCGATGCCGCCTACGCCGAGCTGGCCAGCTTCCTGCGCGTCGAGCTGCGCCCTCATGCCCCCGAGCTCGACGCCGTCGGCGAGGAAGTGTACGCACGCGGCTCGCGCGACTTCCTCGGGGCGGTCGTCGACCTCCGCGAGACCTACGCCTGGGGCTGGCACGAGTTCTTGTCGATCGAGGCCGAGCTGGAGGAAGTGGCCGGCCGGATCGTTCCCGGGGGCACGCCGCGCGAGGCCGCCGACCACCTCGACGGCGACCGGCGCTACCAGGTCGCCGGCACCGACGGGTTGCAGCGCTGGATGCAGAACCTGTCCGACGGTGCGATCGACGAGCTCGGCCGCACCCACTTCGACATCCCCGACGCGCTGCGCACGCTGGACTGCAAGATCGCCCCGCCAGGCGGCGGCGTCGGCGCCTACTACACCGGACCGAGCGACGACTTCAGCCGTCCCGGGGCGATGTGGTGGTCGGTGGAGCAGGGCAAGGAGGTGTTCCCCACGTGGCGCGAGGTGACGACCGTGTACCACGAGGGCGTGCCCGGCCACCACCTGCAGATCGCCACGGCCACCTACCAGCGCGACTCGCTCAACGACTACCAGCGCCTGCTCGCCGGCACCAGCGGCCACGCCGAGGGCTGGGCGCTCTACGCCGAACGGCTGGTGCGCGAGCTCGGCTACCTCGACGACGACGGTGACCTCCTCGGGATGCTCGACGCCCAGCTGTTCCGGGCGGCACGCGTCGTGATCGACATCGGCATGCACCTGCAGTTGGAGATCCCGGCCGGCACCGGGTTCCACGAGGCGGAGCGGTGGACGCCGGAGCTGGGGCTCGAGTTCCTGCTCACCCGCACGATCTCCGATCCGGCCCACAGCGCCGACGAGATCGACCGCTACCTCGGCTGGCCGGGACAGGCGCCGTCGTACAAGGTCGGCGAGCGGCTGTGGCTGGAAGGCCGCGACGCGGCGCGGGCTCGCCACGGCGCCACGTTCGACTTCAAGGACTTCCACACCAAGGCCCTGCAGTTCGGCGGCATGGGCCTCGATCCGCTGCTCGGCCTGCTCGCCAGCATCTGACGTTTCGACCTCGTTCGTTCGCTCGAAGACTCGCTCTCTCCACTCGGTCGAGCTCGTGGAGCGGCTGCGCCGCACCCAATCTCTGGCGGCGGCGAGCAAGCTCGCCGTCGGCCGCGGCACCGGGGGGCGGTACCGCCCCCCAGACGGCCCCACGGCGGAGCGTCTCCGCCGCCGCCAGCGCCGATCGGATGCGGCATTCAGCCGCTCTTCGAACTCGACCGAACGGAGCGAGCGCAGCGAGCGAGTGAGCGTCGAAACCTCAGGCTTCGAGTTCCGCGGCGAGGCGCTCGTGGTGGCGGATCACCTCGGACACGATGAACCGCAGGAACGCCTCGGTGAAGGCCGGGTCGAGCCCCGACTGCTCGGCGAGAGTGCGCAGCCGCTCGATCTGCTGCTCCTCGCGGTCGGGGTCGGCCGGCGGCAGGCCGGCCGCCGCCTTGTAGCGCCCGACGGCCTGGGTGACCTTGAACCGCTCGGCCAGCAGGTGCACGAGCGCGGCGTCGATGTTGTCGATGCTGGCGCGGTACGACGCCAGCTGCTCGTCCGACGTCATGAGGCGGAGCCTACGAGGGCATCGAGGGCGGCGTCGATGCCGGTCATGTCGGGCCGCGGCGTGTGCTCCAGTCGGCTGAGGAAGCTGATCGTCACCTCGTCGCGCTCGATCGCCCCGCTGTCGGTCTCGGGCGGCGCCTCGATCTGGTCGCCCCACGACATCCGCACGGCGAAGCAGTCCTCGGTCCCGGCGACCGGCTCGAGGCGCGCCGAGGCGATGGCGCGTGGCGGTGCCGACCCGACCACGGCGTAGCGCCAACCCTTGATGTCGGCGACGGGAAGGTTGGGGACGTTGACGTTCACGACGACCGGCACCTCGGGACGCACCGTGGCCACCTCGGCGACGACGCTCGACGCCACGTCGGCCGCGGTCTGCCAGTGCTGGTCGGCGATCATCTCGTCCCAGCCCTGGCCCTCGATCCCCATCCCGGCTACCGCCTGGCTGACCGCGACGGCGCTGATGCCCCCGCTGCGCGCCGTGAGCGCGGCGCCGACGGTGCCCGAGTGGTACACCGCGCTGGCCGACGTTGGCGCCGGGGTTGATGCCCGACACCACCAGGTCGATCGGGCCGAACACGCCGAAGCGGGCGAACATCGTGCACAGCGCGGGCGGACCGTTGACGGTCCACGCCTCGTCGACGCCGTCGAGCGTCGTGCGACGCGCCTGGGGATGGATCAGGTGCAGCGGCCCGAGGGCGGCGCCGGCGCCGGAGTACTCGGTGTCCGGCGCCACCACCACGACCTCGCCGTGGCGGCGCATCGTGCGGGCGAGCACGTGCAGTCCGATGGACGAGATGCCGTCGTCGTTGGTCACCATGATGCGCACGGGCTGGTTTCTACCGGGCCGCTCCTTGATGCACCAGCGATCCGTGCGACGAGCCGACGTCGAGGCTCGGTGCACCAACGAGCCCAAGACCGTGCTTGATGGCTCGCTCGCTCGCAGACTCGCTCCCTCACGCCGTCGCGCCCCGGCTACCCTTCGCGCCGCGATGAATTCGCCATCCGCCGCCCGCGTCGGCGTCGTCGGGGCCGGGTACGTCGGCCTCACCACCGCCGCCGTGCTCGCCCACCTCGGCCACCGCGTGGTGTGTGCCGACATCCTGCCCGAACGCATCGCCCGGCTCGAGCGCGGTGAGATCCCGATCGTCGAAGCGGGCCTCGCCGAGCTGGTGGCGGAGGGCCAGGCGGCGGGCCGGCTCTCGTTCGTGGTCGGCGCCGAGCGCGCCGCCGCCGACGCCGACTTCGTGTTCCTCTGCGTCGAGACCCCCCAGGGCCCCGACGGTGGCGCCGACCTCCGGGCCCTCGAGGCCGCCAGCGCCCAGATCGCCGCGGCGCTGCGCCCGGGTGCCCTCGTCGTCAACAAGTCGACGGTGCCGGTGGGCTCGGCGCGCGCCGTCGACGCCGTGCTGCAACGGGACGACGTGGCCGTGGTGTCGAACCCGGAGTTCCTGCGTGAGGGCACCGCGGTGCACGACTGCCTGCACCCCGACCGGGTGGTCATCGGCGCGAACCGGCGCGCCGACGGCGAACGTCTCGCCGACCTGTACGCCGGGCTCGACGCGCCGGTCATCATCACCGACCCGGCCTCCGCCGAGACGATCAAGTACGCCGCCAACGGCTTCCTGGCGATGAAGCTGTCGTTCATCAACGCCATCGCCGCGATGTGCGAGTCGGTGGGCGCCCAGGTCGACGACGTGATCGAGGGCATCGGGAGCGACCGCCGCATCGGCCCGGCGTTCCTGCGGCCGGGCCCCGGCTGGGGCGGAAGCTGCTTCCCCAAGGACTCGCGAGCGCTCGTCAAGATCGCCTCCGATCACGGCTACGACTTCACGCTGATGAAGGGGGTCATCGACGTCAACGAGGAGCAGCGCCGGCGGATGGTCGCCAAGGTGCGAGCGGCGGCCGGACGCCCGCCGGGGGCGGGGTTGCGCGGGGTGACGGTCGGCGTGCTCGGCCTCACCTTCAAGGCCGGCACCGACGACCTCCGTGACTCGCCGAGCGTGGCGATCGTGCAGGCCCTGCTCGCCGCCGGCGCGACCGTGCAGGCGTACGACCCGACCGTCGAGTCGCAACCGACCGGCGCCAAGGCGGCCGCGCTGGGGGCGTCACGATCGTCAGCGAGCCCCTCGCCGCCGCCACCGATGCGAGCGTGCTCGTCATCGGCACCGAGTGGCCCGAGTTCGCCGACCTCGACCTGGAGAAGGTGACCGGCGTGATGGTGGCGAACGGCGACCGGCCACCGGCCGTCGTCGACACCCGCAACCAACTCGATCCGACCTTGGTGCGCGCCGCCGGACTGGGCTACGAGGGCGTCGGGCGGGTTGCGAGCTGACCGACGATGGCGCGTGTCGTCGTCACCGGGGGCGCCGGTTTCCTCGGGTCTCACCTGTGCCGGTCGTTGCTCGACCGCGGAGACGATGTCGTCGCGATCGACAACTTCGTCACCGGCACGGTCGCCAACGTCGAGGAGCTGTTCGGTCGACGCGGGTTCACCCTCGTCGAGCACGACGTCAGCTCGTACCTCTGGGTGCCCGGGCCCGTCGACGTGGTCATGCACCTCGCCAGTCCCGCCTCGCCGATCGACTTCGAACGCATCCCCATCCAGATCCTGAAGGTCGGCGGCCTCGGCACGCACAACGGCCTCGGCTTGGCCAAGGCCAAGGGGGCGACGTTCTTCCTCGCCTCGACGTCGGAGGTGTACGGCGACCCGCTCGTGCACCCGCAGCCCGAGACCTACTGGGGCAACGTCAACCCGATCGGCCCGCGTGGCGTCTACGACGAGGCCAAGCGCTACGCCGAGGCGATGACCACGGCGTACCACCGCCACCACCACCTCGACGTGCGCATCGTGCGGATCTTCAACACCTTCGGGCCGCGGATGCGTCCCGACGACGGGCGGGCGGTATCGAACCTGATCGTGCAGGCGCTGCGCGGCGAGCCGCTGACGATCCACGGCGACGGCCGCCAGACCCGGTCGTTCACCTACGTCGACGACCAGATCCGCGGGTTCCTCGCCCTGCTCGATTCGACGATCACCACGCCGGTGAACATCGGCAGTCCGGTCGAGCACACCATCAACGCGCTGGCACAGCTGGTGCTCGAGCTCACCGGGTCCCGGTCGCCCCTGGTGCACGAGCCGCTGCCGATCGACGACCCCGGCCTGCGCCGTCCCGACATCACCAAGGCACGCACCGAGCTCGGGTGGGAGCCGCTGGTCGACCTGCGCCGCGGGCTGGAGGAGACGATCGCCTGGTTCCGCGATCGGCTCGGCGTGTGAGCGAGCGAGTCTTCGAGCGAGCGAACCATCAGGCACGGTCTTCGGTCATTGGTGCACCATCCACGCCACTGGTGGAGACACGTCGCACTACGTCAGGGTGCACCAATGATCGCCGGCGGTCGTCAGCGACCGAACATCGTCAGCCACTCGTCCTTCGACCGCGGCTGGTACACGTAGTTCTGCTGGCGCACCGCCTCGATCGTCCCGCACGTCGGCGGCGAGTAGTGGTGGCCGGGATAGACCACCGTGGCGTCGGGCAGCGCGGCGAGACGCTGGAGGCTCTCGTACAGCACCTCGGGATCGCCGCCTGGGAAGTCGGTGCGGCCGCACCCGTCGAGGAACAGCGTGTCGCCGGTGAGCACCTTCCCGTCGACGAGCGCACACTGGCTGCCCGGTGTGTGGCCGGGCGTGTGCAGCAGCGTGACCTCCACGTCACCCACCGCCACCGTGTCGCCCGATTCGTGCGCCGTCAGCTCGGACACCGACAGGCCGATCGTGCGCGAGACCCACGGCACCTCGGCGCGCTGGACGTGCACCGGGCACGGCGCCCGCTCCAGGAGGTCGGGAACGCCCTCGATGAGGTGACCGGCGAGCAGGGCTCCGCCGATGTGGTCGGGGTGGTAGTGCGTGGCGATCACGCCGGTGACGTGCATGCCGTCGGCGTCGACGAGCGCCAGCAGCTCGTCGATGGCGTAGGCCGGGTCGACCACCAGGCAGTCGCCGGTGCCGCGGTCGCCGACGAGGTACACGAAGTTCACCATCTGGGCGGCCAGCGGGTCGTCGGCGGCGAAGTCCCGACCGGCGCGGAGCTGGCGGAAGTAGAGCCGGCCGGTGTCCGTCCATCGGCGATCACCCTACGCTGGCGCCATGGCCGAGCCCCTCGCCCTGGAACGTCTCGTCGCCGGCCAGGTCGTGATCGTCGGCGGCGACCGCTACGTCACCGTCGGCAACGAGCTGGCCGACGCGTTCGCCGCCGGCG
The DNA here is from genome assembly GCA_963719295.1 of Ilumatobacteraceae bacterium. Lineage (GTDB taxonomy): Bacteria > Actinomycetota > Acidimicrobiia > Acidimicrobiales > Ilumatobacteraceae > Desertimonas. Next base: position 223,172 of record CAVRBV010000009.1, on the reverse strand, counting down.
ACCGCTTGATCGCCCTCGGTGACACCGGCGACCTGCTGCACGTCCCGGCGGCGCAGTACGCCATCGCCGCCGAGGCGACGGCGCGGCCGCGAACGGCGTTCGAGGCGCTGGGCGAGGTCGACGACGACCAGATCTCGACGTTCTTCGACGGGTTCGCCGCCCGTCTCGGCGACGACGACGTGAGCGAGCACGTGCTCACGGCGAACCGCGCCGACGTCGAGGCGGCCGAGCGGTCGGGGCGTTCGACGACCCGGCTGGTGCTCACCGACAGCATGCGCCGCGACATGGTGGCCGGGCTGATCGGACTGGAGGGACTCACCGCTTCGGCGCGACGCCCCGGTCGGGACGGTCGAACACGACGGGTGGCGCGTCGACGCCCGCCGTGCCCCGCTCGGTGTCGTCGGGTTCGTCTTCGAGGGCCGTCCCAACGTCTTCGCCGACGCCGCTGGCGTGGTGCGCAGCGGCAACACGGTGGTGATGCGCATCGGGTCCGACGCGTTCGGCCACCGCCGATGCGATCGTCGAGCGCTGCGTCGCCCCGGCGCTCGCGGCGGCGGGGCTCCCGGCGGGCACGATCGAGCTGATCCGCTCGCGGGAGCGGGCGGCCGGCTGGGCCCTCTTCGCCCAACCGCGGCTCGCCCTCGCCGTCGCGCGCGGCTCCGGTCCGGCGGTGGCCCAGCTCGGCGCCGTCGCCCGCCAATGCGGCACGCCGGTGAGCCTGCACGGCACCGGGGGAGCGTGGCTGCTCGCCGGCCGGCACGCCGACGTCGGACGGTTCGCCTCGAGCGTGACCGCGTCGCTCGACCGCAAGGTGTGCAACACGCTCAACGTGTGCTGCATCCCGGAGTCACGTCTCGACCTCGTGGACGTGTTCCTCGACGCCGTCGACCGGGCGGCGGCCGGGCGTGACACCTCGGCTCGTCTGCACGTCGTGGCGAGCGCGTGCCGACACGTGCCGGCGGAACGCTTCACGTCGACGGTGAAGATCGTGCGCGCCGACGGGGTGCACGACGAGCCGGCGGCGTCGCCGATCGAGGTCACCGATCTGGCGACCGAGTGGGAGTGGGAGGGGTCGCCGGAGGTGTCGCTGGCGGTCGTCGCCGACATGGCGGATGCCGTCGCCCTGTTCAACCGCCACAGCCCCCGATTCATCGCTTCGATCGTGACCGAGGAGGCGGCCGAGCGCGACGCGTTCTACGCCGCCGTCGACGCACCGTTCGTCGGCGACGGCTTCACCCGGTGGGTCGACGGCCAGTTCGCCCTCGACACGCCCGAGCTCGGCCTGTCGAGCTGGCAGGCCGGCCGTCTGATGGCCCGCGGCGGCGTCCTGTCGGGGGAGTCGGTGTACACCGTCCGCCACATCGCCACGATCGCCGACCCGGCCCTCCACCGCTGACCCGCTCGCCAGCGCCTACGGATCGAAATCGTGTCCCTCGTGGGGTCAGTGGGAGGTCAGGGACTCGAACAGGCGGGTCCACGCGCCGGCGAGGGGACCGCGGCGATCGCTGCGTGCGGCGGCGGCCGCGGCGAGGCGGGCGCCGATCCACCGCAGCGGCTCGGGCTCCCAGCGCGGTGAACGGTGCCCGACGATCGGCAGCTGGGTGAGGTCGGTGTCGCGCCCGAGGACGAGGTCGGCAAGCGTGCGCCCGGCGAGGTTGGCGGCCGCCACGCCGTCGCCGACGTACCCACCCGCCGACGCCAGCCCACTCGCCCGGTCGAAGCGCACGTGCGGGTGCCAGTCGCGGGGCACGGCGAGCGGGCCGCCCCAGTGGAACGGAAGCTCGACGTCGGCGGTCACGGGAAACAACTCGGCGAGCGTCGCCCGCAACATCGCCCGCACCCGTTCGTCGGTGTCGAACTCGGGGGAGATGCGCGACCCGAAGTGGTACGGCGCCCCGCGACCGCCGAACGCCAAACGGCCGTCGGCAGTGCGCTGGCCGTAGATGATCATGTTGGCGGTGCTCGATGAACGTCTCCCGCCCGGCGAGGCCGATCTCGTCCCACTGCGCCGCCGACAGCGGCTCCGAGCCGACCATCATCGAGTACATCGGCAGCACGTCGCGCCGCCGCCCGGGCAGGCCGGTGGTGTAGGCCTCGGTTGCCAACACCGTGACCGGCGTGTGCACGGTCCCGGCCCTCGTGACGACGGCCCCGGGCAGGATCTCGACCACCTCGACGCCCTCGACGATGCGCACCCCGAGCGAGCGGGCGCTGGCGGCGAGCGCCTGGGTGAGTCGCATCGGGTGGAGCGCGGCGCAGTGCGGCGAATACGAGGCGGCGACTGCGTCGCGGGCCCGACAGCGCGTTGCCAGCTCGTCCCGGTCGAGCAGGCGCAGGTCGTCGGCACCGAAGCCGAACTCCCGCGCCTCGGTGACATCCTCGCGGAGCACCGACCGCTGCGCCTCGCTGCGCGCCAGGCGCAGCGTTCCGCCGTGGCGGAACTGCACGTCGACGCCGACGGCACGGGCGTCGCCGTCGGCGAAGGCCGCGACCTGGTCGATCGCGTCGATCAGCGCCCGCTGCAGCCGGATCGCCGCCTCGCGACCATGTCGGGCCGCAAGGGCGCCGAGACCTACCGGGAACAGCGCCGAGCACCAGCCGCCGTTGCGGCCGCTCGCCCCGAAGCCGACCCGGTCGCGCTCGACGACGCACACCCGCAGCCCGGGCTCGGCCCGCTGCAGTGCCAGGGCGGTCCACAGCCCGGTGTAGCCGGCGCCGACGATGGCGACGTCGGCGTCGTGCGGGAGACCCTCGGCGGAGGCCATCGGATCGGTCGCGGCCGCGGTCTCCGCCCAGAGGGAACGCGGTCGCCGGTCCGGCATCGCGGCCTACGCTACGCCCGGTCTATGCGGGACCACTGGTGAACACACCACGGCCCGCGCCGCCGCGCTCTCGCCGCACCGGCGCGCCCACCGACGACGTTCGCCCCGCCGCAAGCCGCCCAGGCCGGCTGGTATGCCGACCCGTATCGGGCGGGTCAACTGCGATGGTTCGACGGCCATCGGTGGACGCACCACAGCGCCACCCTGGCGCCGCCCGCCGCACCGGTGGAGCAGCACCCGGTGCTGCCGATCGTCACTGCCCTCGGTGCGACCGTCGTGCTCGCCGCGTCGCTGATCATCAACCGGGCCGTCATCTCGTCGATCGACGATCGGTGGAACATCTTCGTGCTGATGGGCGTCTCGGTGCTCCTCGGCTACGGGCCCTCGATCGCGTGGTGCATGTTCGCCAGCCGTCGGTACGGCACCGGGCATCCGCTGCGCGACTTCGGGGTGCGCGTGCGCTGGGTCGACCTCGGGTGGGGTCCGCTCATCTGGCTGTCGACGACGCTCGGCGTCGGCATCGTCGTGCAACTGATCAGGGTGCTCGGCGTGCCCTACCGCAGCAATCTCGACGCCGGCGGCGGCGGTGCGGACCGCACGGCGATCGCCGCCTTCGCCATCGCCGCCATCGTCGTCGCGCCGGTGGTCGAGGAGGTGATCTTCCGGGGTGTGATGCTCCGCGGGCTGGGCTCGCGCCTGGCGGCACCGCTGGCGATCGTGGCCCAGGGCGCCTTGTTCGGCCTCGCCCACATCCAGCCGACGTTCGGGCGCGACAACCTCGGGCTGGTGATCGCCCTCGGGCTCGTCGGCGTCGGGTTCGGCATCGGCTGCTACCTCGTGCGGCGGATCGGTCCGACGATCATCGCCCACGCCCTGTTCAACACCGCCGCCGTGATCTACCTCCTCGTGGAGCGGTCGTGACCGTCATTGCGTTCCCCGGCCACGCAGGCCGACGTTGGCCGCTCACTCGCTGGCGCTCGTTCGCTCGCACGCGACAGAGGGTGCACCAGTGACCGTCATTGCGTTCCCCGGCGACGCCACGAACTGCAAGCGCAATCGCTGGCCGCTCACTCGCTGGCGCTCGCTGCGCCTCGCACGAGACTCGGGGTGCCTCGGTGACCGCGCTCGCCGGCACCGCCAACGAGGCGCTCCACCGGTTGCTCGCGCAGGTGCGGCGCTTCGGCAGCGATCGGGCCGCGCAGCCGACGCGGGCGACGCTTCGGCGCCTTCGGTGACGGCAGCATGATCGCCTTCCCGCCGGCGGCGCTCATGAACGAGCACTACATCCACATCGGCGCGTCGACGATGATCGGGCCGCACGTGACGCTGTCGGCGGGGATGGCGCCGGGGCAGCGCTGCGTCACCGACCCGGTGGTGCGCATCGGTGACCGCTGTCTGATCGGGCGCGGCAGCGGCGTGGTCGGGCACCTGTCGATCGTCATCGAGGACGACGTGTGGACCGGCCATCACGTGTACGTGACCGACCAGAACCACGGCTACGACGACCCCACCCTGCCGATCTCGCGCCAGTCGATGCCCGAGCGCCCGGTGCGCATCGGCGCCGGGTCATGGCTCGGACACGGCACGGTGGTGCTCCCCGGCGCCGACATCGGTCGGCACGTGGTCGTCGGAGCGAACAGCGTCGTCACGGGAGCAATCCCGGACCACTGTGTGGCCGCCGGCAACCCGGCGCGGGTGGTCAAGCACCAGTCGACCTGAGCAACCGGATCGCGGCCGCCGCGACCCGCCGACCCGGCCGTCAGTTCGTCAGGTCCAGCGGCGCCGCGCACGACGGCATGTCGTTGTCGCCGGCGAAGCGGGTGAGCTTGTCGCTGATCGGGATGCCGTCGAGGGCGGCCTCGTGGAACGACTCGTCGTGGCCCTGGCGCAGCTCGTCGCTGTACTCCCGACGGTTGCCGATCAACGTGCGGTAGTCGGCCTCCCACTGTGGCACCAGGGCCAGGCCCTTGGCGTCGGTCGGCATCACCACCACCGACCTCGTCGAGCATGTGCTCGACGATGTCGGTCGCCCGGTCGACGATGTCGGCGCGTTCGGCGAGCATGGCGGCGAGCTGCGGGCTGTCGTGGTCGATCCGGCGGAAGTCGTGCAGCGACTGCATGTCGTTCTTGGCGGCGGCGCAGATGCCCTCGGCCCGCGCCGCCCAGGCCCGGTCACCGATCTTGTTCACGGCCTCCTTCGAGGCGAAGAACAGCGCCCACACCCAGAAGACGGCGAAGCCGACGCAGATGACGGCGAACAACCAGCCCCACACGCCGAGACGGCGCCGCGGCGCGGGTTGCTCGGTGGCCGGGTCGGTCATGACCTCCATCTCACGATCCCTTGGCGGGTGGTCGGTAGCACACGGCCAGCTGGGCGATGGCCGCGCCCAGACCGAGCAGGGCGGCGATCAGGGAGCCGGTCCAGCCGTGGAACTCGATGCCGGCGGCGTGGTCCAGGCTGTAGCGGCCCGGTCCGACGGTGGCGACCGCCCAGGCGACGGTGGCGATGCTGAGCACGAACTCCCATCCCTCGTTGATGATGAGGTAGCCGTTCTTGCGGTGGGCCACCCACGCCCGCCACCGCCATCACGCCGATCATGCCGGCGGCGCGAACGGCGTGATCAGCCCGAGCGCGAACAGCAGCCCGGCACCGATCTCGGTCCCGGCGGCGGCGCGCGCTTGCAGCGCCGGCCAGCGCATCCCGATCGACGCGAACCAGCGGGCGGTCCCGGCGAGGCGACCACCGCGGAACACCTTGTTGTAGCCGTGATAGGCGAGGCCGACCCCGAACACGACGCGGAGCACCAGCAACGCGACGTTCGACTGCTCCACGTGCCCCGACGCTATCGCTGGTCGCCAGCGAGGCTGTCGCTGGTAGACACGTCGGGTGACCGCGACGAGCCTCTCCGGCGCCGCTGCCGAGGCACCCGCTGCCCGCCGGCGGTTCGAGCGTCTGCGTCGATCGCTCTCGATGGTCGGCGGGATGGTGAGCCTGCACCGCCGGCCGTTCGCCATCGCCGTCACGGGCGCCGCCATCTTCGGGCTGTGCACCGTCCTGTCGAGCGTCGCGGTGAGCTGGCTGATCGACAACGTGATCACCCCGCGGTTCGACGAGGGCCACGTCGACCGCTCCACGGTCGTCGTCGGAGTCCTGTTCATCCTCGTGGTCGGCGTGGTGCGATCAGCGGCGGTCGTGATGCGGCGGGTGTGGGCCAGCATCACCCAGTTCCGCGTCGCCGCCACGTTGAGCCGGGGGGTGGTCGACCGGCTCGTGCGCCAGCCGATCTCGTGGCATCAACGCCGCCCCGATGGCGACCTCGTCGGCCGTGCCGGCATCGACACCGACGCCGCCATCAACGTGCTCGCCCCGATCCCGTTCGCCACCGGGACGATCCTGATGATCGTCATCTCGTCGGTGTGGCTGCTCGCCACCGACCCGGTGCTCGGCGCCCTGGCGATCGTGATGTTCCCCCTGCTCATCGGCGCGAACATCGTCTACCAGCGCTCGGTCGAGGAGCACTTCGACCGCGCCCAGGACGAGCTCGGGCAGCTGTCCGCCGCCGTCCACGAGAGCTTCGAGGGGGTGCAGCTCGTCAAGGCCTACGGCGCGGAACAGCGCGAGACCGAACGCCTGTCGGCGATCGCCGGCCGGCTCCGCGACGCCCGGGTGAACGCCGTCGTGGTACGCGGCACGTTCGAGTCGGTGCTCGACGTGCTGCCCTCGCTCACCAACGTCGCCCTCGTCGTCGTCGGGGCGATGCGCGTGAAGAGCGGTGAGATGACGGTGGGCGAGCTGGCCGGCTTCGTCTACCTGTTCACCCTGCTCGTGTTCCCGCTGCGCCTCGTCGGCTACGTCTTTGCCGACGTGCCGCACTCGTTGTCGGGGTGGGACCGGGTCCGCGAGGTGCTCGACGAACCGGTCGAGGCCGACCCGTCGCAGGCGATCAGCATCGCGCCGCCAGGGAGCGGGATCGAGCTCGACGACGTCACGTTCACCTTCCCCGGCGACGACCACGCCGTGCTGCGTGACGTCGACCTGCGGGTGCCGTCGGGGCGCATCGTGGCCGTGGTCGGGCCAACGGGTGCCGGCAAGAGCACGCTCGTCGAGCTGGCCGGCGGGCTGGTCGGTCCCGACCATGGAGTGGTGGCGACGACCGCCGGAACCCGAGCGATCGTGTTCCAGGAGGCGTTCCTGTTCGGCGGCACCATCCGCGACAACGTCGTGGTGGGTGCCGCCGCCGGCGACGACGAGGTGTGGGCGGCGCTGCGCATGGCGCAGGCGGAACGCTTCGTCGCCGACCTCCCGGCCGGCCTCGACACGGTGGTCGGCGAGCGCGGGGTGAGCCTCAGCGGCGGACAGCGCCAACGGATCGCCCTGGCCAGGGCCCTGGTGCGCCAGCCGGCGCTGCTGCTGCTCGACGACACCACCTCCGCGCTCGACCCGTCCACCGAGCGGGCGGTGCTCGGCAACCTCCGCGACGCGCTCGCCGGCACCACCGTGCTGATGGTGGCCTCGCGCCCCTCGACGATCGCCCTCGCCGACGACGTCGTGTACCTCGAGCGCGGACACGTGGTCGACCACGGCACGCACGAGGAGCTCATGGCGCGTCGGCCGGCGTACCGCCGGCTGCTCGAGGCGTTCGAGACCGATCGTGTCGAGCGCGCCGTCCACGCCGGTGCCGCCCACGGGGTCGACGGCGGTGACTGAGCCGACCGGACGCTTCTCCGCCGCCCGCACCATCGGGCGCGGCCTCGACGAGGCGCCCGTCCTCCGCGAGGGCCTGCTCACCACCTGGTTGCTCGCTCTCGTCGGCGCCGCCGGCCGGGTCGTCGTGCCGATCCTCCTGCAGCAGGCGATCGACCGCGGCATCAGTCCGCCGAGCGGTGAGGTCCGCGTCGGCCTCGTCGCCGTGCTGGCGGCCGTCGCCGCGGTCGCCCTGGTGGTGGCGGGGGTGGCCCAGCGCCAGGCGATCGTGCGCCTGGGTCGCCGCAGCGAGCAGGCGCTGTACGACCTGCGGACGCGGCTGATCGCCCACACCCACCGCATCAGCCTGGCCGACCACAACGAGGAGCGACGCGGCGCCCTGGTCGCCCGCGTCACGAGCGACATCGAGACGCTCGCCCAGTTCTTCCAGTGGGGCGGCCTGGCGTGGCTGCTCGATGGTCCGCTCGTGCTCGTCGTCGGGGCCGTGATGATCGCCTACGACTGGATGCTCGCGCTCGTCGCCTTCGCCGTGGCCGCCCCGCTGGTCGTGGTGCTGCGCGCCGTGCAGCGTCACCTCGTGCAGGCGTACGAGGTGTCGCGTGAGCGCAACGGCGAGATGATGGCGGCGATCACCGAGGTGGTCGCCGGCGCCGAGACGATCCGCGCCTACGACGCCGGCCCGCTGTACGAGGCGCATGCCGATGCCGTCGATCAGCTCGCGCGCCGGCGCCCAGATCCGGGCGGCGAAGATCGGCGCACTGCTGTTCCCCTCGGGCGAGCTGTTCTCGGTGTTGACCGTGTCGGCGGTCGTCGTCGTGGGTGTCGCGATCGGGCCTGGCGGCGGCCTGACCACCGGGGCGATGGTGGGCTTCCTCTTCCTCACCTATCGCTTCCTCGAGCCGATCGCCGAGTTCACCGAGGTGCTCGACCAGACCCAGACCGCCGTCGCCGGCCTGCGCCGGGTGCTCGGCGTGCTCGACCTGCCCATCGGCCCGCCGCCGACCGAGTCGCCGGTTCCGTTGCCGCCCGGCATGCTCGACGTGCACGTCGCCGGGGTGACGTTCGCCTACCCGACACGCGGCGTGACCACCGCGCTCGACGAGGCCGTGCTGCGCGACGTCGACGTGTACATCCCCGCCGGCGAGCAGGTGGCCGTCGTCGGGGCCACCGGTTCGGGCAAGACCACCCTCGGTCGCCTCATCGCCCGGTTCGCCGATCCGACCGTCGGCGAGCTCTACCTCGGTGGCGTGCCGCTGCAGTGCGTGGCCAACCACGAGCTGCGCCAGCGCCTCGTGGTGGTGTCACAGGAGCCGTTCCTGTTCGACGACACGATCGCCGCCAACGTCGGGTTCGCCAAGCCCGGTACGTCGGTCGGCGACGTCGAGGCGATGGTCGACCGACTCGAGCTGCGGGACTGGGTCGACTCGATGAGCGACGGCTTGATGACGCGCGTCGGCGAGCGCGGCGAGTCGTTGTCGGCCGGCGAACGCCAGCTCGTCGCCCTGCTGCGCGCCGGCATCGCCGATCCGGACGTGCTGGTGCTCGACGAGGCCACGTCGTCGGTCGACGCGCTCACCGAGGTGCGCATCTCGCGGGCGCTCGCGCGTCTCGCCGAGGGCCGCACCACGATCGCCATCGCCCACCGGTTGTCGACGGCGGCCCGCGCCGACCGCGTGCTCGTGCTCGACGAGGGCGTGCTGGTGGAGGACGGCACCCACGCCGAGCTGGTGACGTCGGGCGGCACCTACGCCCGGTTGCACGACGCGTGGATGCTGGCGACCACCGTCACGTGAGCGGCGGGCCCCCGCCTGTTCATTCGATGTCGACGCCGAACGGCAGCGGTCCGGTCACGTCGGTGACCTCGCACTGCGGCGCCGTGCCGTCGGCGTCGGAGGCGGTCAGCGGTTCGGTCCGGTCGAACCGCGCCGAGTTGCCGGGCTGCAAGGAGTCGACCTCGAACACGAGCTGCTCGCGGCGCCCGCCGCCCGTCGCCGCCCCCACTCGGATGCGATAGGCGCCGGCGTGGTCGTCGGTGTTGGTGATCGTGCCGGCCACGTGCAGCGTGGCTGGCGTGCTGGTGTCGACGTCCACCGCACACGCCGTGAGCTCGATCGAGTGGGCGGGTGGGTTCTGGTAGCGGTCGACCACATCGAGCACCGCGGCCGACAGCCACACCCCGACCGCGGCGAGGGGGATGGCGATGGCGCCGAGCACCACCCCGGCACCGGCGAAGCCGCGACGGTCGCGGGGCCGGCGCCGCATCGCGGCCACACCGAAGCAGATCGCCAGCACGGCGCACACCACGCCGACGACGAACAGGAACGGCATCCATGCGGTGGTCGCGGCCACCACGCCGAGCACGAGGGCGGCGGTGGCCCGCCCGTCGCGCGGTGGCTCGGCCGCGGCCGGCTCGACTCCCAGCGGATCGATCCCACGCACTCCGGCGCGACTCACGTCGGCGGTCCACGCCCGACCGTTGTAGAAGCGGTGCTCGTAGCGCCCGGTCGGGTCCGGATACCAGGCAGCGGCCGGACCGGCGGGCGGGCCGGGGTCGATCACGCCGCTGACGGCGCCGGCGACCGCCCTGTCGTGGTGACCTCGTCGATGCTGCGCATGGCGGCGATCGCCGCCACCGCCAGCGCGGCCACCACCACCGTGGTGGCGAGGAAGGCGAAGCCCTGGTTGCGCAGGTCGTCGCTCACGTGTTGGGCCGTGTCGAACCGGTCGAAGTCCGGACGCACGGCGAGCTCGATGGCGCGGCACACACCGAAGCCGACGATGAACAACGCCTGCCAGAGGGCGAGCGCGCTCGTGTTGCCGCGACCGGCGACGGCCCGACGGAGCTGCACGAACGGCACGACGAACCAGGCGATCGGGATCCACCAGCCGCCGGCGGCCAGACCGGACACGCGGCGACCCTGGGCTCGGGCGTTGACCACGACCCGGGCCGACCACACGGTGAGCAGGATGGCGATGGCGAGGACCAGCATCGACGCCACCCCGACGGCTCCGTTGACGAGGTTGTCGGCGTCGTGCAGCTCTCTCAGGGTGCTCGTCGGGCTGTCCCACACCGACTTGCGGTGGAACGCCGCGAACGTCGCGATCGTGTACACGGCCGCATAGGCCACCATCAGCACGCTGATCGCCGTGCGGACGCCGGTGCGCGGCGGGCTCGGCCGGACCTGGAACCCGGTGCCGCCCCACCCCGGTGGCGGCGCCGGGAGCGGGCGGGTCGAGGGACCCGGTGGCGGCGGCGGTGGCAGCGGGCTTCCGCGGCCGGGGGCCCGCCGCCGATCCCCACGGCGGTGGCGGCGGTGGGACGGCACCGGCGTCGCCGGGTGGCTGCATCGACATCGAGCGCAAGCTACAGCCGTAGCCCGCCGCTCCCCGGCTGGCGCCGGTCGCTCGCAACGCGCCGGCTGGCGCGGCCGGCCGCCTCGTACGCTGGCCGGCGTGGAACTGGTGTTGATCCGGCACGCCCAACCCGAATGGGTGAAGGACGGCCGAACGGTCGTGAACCCACCGTTGACCGAGCTCGGCCACACCCAGGCCGACCGCCTGGCGAAGGCGCTGGTCGACGAGGCGTTCGACGAGCTCTACGTGTCGCCGCTGGTACGCGCCCGCCAGACCGCGGCGCCGGTGTGGGACGTGCTCGGGCGCCCCGAGGTGGTCGAGGACTGGCTCGAGGAGATCCGCGACCCCGAGTGGCACGGAGCCCCGGCCGAGCGGTCGGCCAAGGCGTACCGCGAGTTGCGCCAACGGCCGGCGGCCGGCCTGTGGGACGGCCTCGACGGCGGCGAGCGGATGAGCGACTTCGTGGCTCGCATGCGCGCCGGCGCGGCGCAGTTCCTCGCCACCCACGGGATCCGCCCGGCGCCGGGTGAGCTGCCCGTCTGGCACATCGACGAGCCCGGTCGGCGGATCGGGTTCATCGCCCACGCCGGCACCAACTCCGTCCTCGTCTGCCATCTCCTCGGCCTCTCGCCGACACCGTGGGAGTGGGACCGGCTGGTGATGCGGCCACGCGTCGATCAGCCGCCTCGTCGCCCTCCCGGTCGGCGACGGCCACGTGTTCAGCCTCAGCTCGCTGTCCGACGTCGAGCATCTCGAGCGCGACCAGCGCACCGTCTGACGGTCCCGGTCTGTCCCGGTGATCGATCCCGACGCCCTCCAGCAGTTCCAGCTCCGACTGTTCACCAAGCTCGAGGGCGCGATGACCTCGGGCATGGTGCACCTCGGTGACCGGCTCGGGCTGTATCGGGCACTCGCCGACGGTGGCCCGTCGACGTCGGCCGAGCTGGCCGGACGAACCGGCCTCGTCGAGCGTTGGGTCCGCGAGTGGGCCTACAACCAGGCGGCCGCCGGCCTCGTCGAGGTCGACGACGGCGAGCGGTTCTCGCTGACGCCCGAGGCGCTGGCCGTGCTTGCCGACCCCGACCACGAGGCCGCCGGACTCGGGCTGTTCCACCAGCTCCCCGCCACGATGGCCGCACTGCCGGCGATCGCCGAGAGCTTCCGCACCGGCATCGGCCACGACTACGACAGCTACGGAGCGGAGGGTGCGATCGGCGGCGAGCGCGGGTTCGAGCCGTGGAACCGGGCGCACCTGCTGGATGATGTCGTGCCCCTGCTCGACGGTGCCACCGAGCGCCTGCGTGCCGGCTGTGCCGTCGCCGACATCGGCTGCGGGGCGGGCGGCGCCGTGATGCTCCTCGCCGAAGCGTTCCCGGCGTCGTCGTTCGTGGGCTACGACATCTCGCACCACGCCCTCGATCGCGCCGAACAGCGCCGCTACGAGCGCGGCCTGACCAACGTGCGCTTCGTCGATCCGCGTGCCGAGCCGATCCCGGCCGACCACCAGCTGGGCCTGGTCACCACGTTCGACTGCGTCCACGACATGACCGACCCGGCCGGGATGGCGCGCACGATCTTCGAGGCGCTGGCGCCCGACGGCACGTGGCTGCTCGTCGACATCAAGGCGCTCGACACGTTCGCCGAGAACGTGCGGCGCAATCCGATGGCCGCGCTGATGTACGGCGTGAGCGTGATGTCGTGTCTGTCGAGCGCGCTGTCCGCACCGGACGGCGCCGGTCTCGGCACGCTGGGGCTGCCGGAGTCGGTGGCCCGGCGGCTCGCCGCCGATGCCGGCTTCCGCCGGTTCGACCGCCTGCGCGTCGAGCACCCCACCAACGCCTTCTACGCCGTCCGCCCCTGAGCACCCAGCGCCACGTCCGTTCCGAGGCCTGGAGGCGCCCGAGGCCCGACGGCCGACCCGGGTCGGCGGCCAAACCTCGGATGCGCTCCAGGCCTCGGATGTGCCACCGGCCGGTCCGTCGGGATGGCAGCACATCGGTACTCTTGGCTCGGTGAGGCTGTCGCCGGCGCGGTACCGCACCATCACACTGTTCGCCCTCGTCGCCCTCGGTGCGATCATCGTCACCGGGGCGGCCGTGCGCCTCACCGACTCCGGCCTCGGCTGTCGCGACTGGCCGCAGTGCAGCGCCAGCAAGTTCATCGACGTCTCGAGCTCGCACGCCGCGATCGAGCAGCTCAACCGCCTGTTCACCGGCATCGTCAGCGTCGCCGTCATCCTCGCCGTGCTCGGCTCGCTCGTGCGCGTGCCCCGCCGTCGCGACCTGACGTGGCTCGCCGTCGGGCTGGTCGGAGGCGTGCTCGCCCAGATCGTGCTCGGCGGGATCACGGTGCTGGTCGACCTCAACCCGATCGCCGTGCAGGGCCACATGCTCGTGTCGTTGGCGCTCGTCGCCACCGCCGTGACGCTGGTGCAACGCGCCGGCGAGCCGGACGACGGCGCGCTGGTGCGTCCCGTGTCACCGGAGATCTCCCGGCATGCGGTCGGGATGGCGGTGCTGACCGCGATCGCCCTGGTCACGGGCACCGTGGTGACGGGTGCCGGTCCCCACGCCGGCGACGAGGACGCCAAACGCCTCGACATCCCCATCGAGACCGCGGCCCGCATCCACGGCATCGCCGTACTCACGGCGATCGCGGCGATGGTGGTGCTCGGGTGGCGCCTGCGTCGACGTCCGGCCGAGCGTGCCGAGCTCGCCGAGTGGGTGTCGGCGTGGATCTTCGTGGCCCTCCTGCAGGGCGCGATCGGCTACATCCAGTACTTCAGCGACGTCCCGCCGGTGCTCGTGGGCATCCACGTGGCCGGGGCGACGATCCTGTGGGCCACCACGGTGGCCCTGGTCCTGCGCACGCGCCCGATGCGCCGCCAGGAGGTCGAGGTGCGGGCGCCGCTCCCGGCATCCGCCGTCGCCGTGCCGACCTGATCGCGACGGGCGCCGCGGCGCTCACGCTGCCGGGTGCCGACTCGCCGCCGACCCGGTTGATCGACGCCACCCAGAGGTCGCGGACCCGGTCGATCTCCGGGAGCGGTTCCTCGTCGAGCGCCGCGATCGTGACGGCGACGGTGCTCGCGCCGGCGTCCGGCACGAGCTCGAGGCGGCACCAGCAGCGCATCGGAGCGTCCAGTAGAGCGTCGAGCTGATACGGCGGCTCGTCGTTCACCAACTCACCGATCCACGACGTGACGACCATGAGGGCCTCGAACGCGTCGACCGGCAGGGCTTCGATGACGAAGGAGGCGACGTCGTGATCGACCCGCGAGGGGTTGGGTGCCGGCGCCGACACCGGCTGCTCCATCGGACGATCTCGTCGATCGGGGCGGTCGGGCACCGCCTGCACAGCATCTGGTGCCGCCAGCGCACGCAACAGCACGTCGGCGGCGGCGTTCACGCGCCGCATCGCCGCGTCGTCGCCGCCCGCATCGGGGTGGAGGTGCTTGGCGAGTCGACGACGGGCGGCGCGGACGTCCTCGGCGTCCGCTGCGTCGCCGAGCCCGAGCACGTGACGGGCGTCGCCGGGCACGTCGGGAGGGTCCGGAGCCGCGATCGCGCCATTGTGCACCGGGCGCGCAGGTTTCCGGTTCGTGAGTGCTCCGATGCGGGATTGCCGCCGACAGGTGGCCGACTAGATTGTCGCCACCCGGACAGGACCCGGCAACCCGGCCGCGGTCGACAAGGGGGGAGAACAGACACCATGCAACACTCACGCAGGCGGCGGCGCACGGCGCTCATCGCCGGAATGACGCTCGCCGGGGCGGCGGCCTTCACCGGCGTCAGCACTGCCGGCGCGACGGCAGGCTCCTCGGGAGGTGGTGACAGCGCGGGCGGCGCGTCTGGCGGCGGGACCATCGAGTCGGCGCCCACCTGCACCGGCGAATCCGACGGCGTGCTCAATTTCGCCTCCGTGCTGCCCGAGACGGGCAGCCTGGCGTTCCTCGGACCGCCGATGAGCGCAGCGGTGCAGCTCGCTCAGCAGGACATCAACGCGGCCGGCGGAGTGCTCGGGAAGGACGTTGGCCTCACCATGGGCGACTCGGGCGACACCTCGACCGACATCGCCACCCGCACCGTCGCCGACGGGCTCGCCGCTGGTGCCGACGTGTTCATCGGTTCTGCTTCGTCCGGCGTGACGTCGACGTTCATCGACACGCTGGTCGAGGCCTGCAAGGTCGAGTTCTCGCCGGCGAACACCTCGGCCCTGTTCACCAACTACCCGGACGACGGCCTGTACTTCCGCACGGCCCCACCGGACAAGCTGCAAGGCCGGGTCGACGCCGACCTGATCATCAACGAGGGCGTCACCGACGTCGTGTTCATGGCCCGCCAGGATCCATACGGCGAGGGCCTGATGAACTCAGCCACCGAAGCGTTCGCCAGCGCCGGTGGGAACGTGGTCGACTCGTTCGTCTACGATCCGACCGCGTCGACGTTCCAGAACGAGGTCGATCGCGTGATCAGCGCCGACCCCGAGGCGCTGATGTTGATCGGCTTCGAGGAGTCGGCGCAGATCCTGACCGGCCTGTTCGAGGCTGGGTTCACGGTCGACGCCGGCAAGCGCTTCTTCTTCGTCGACGGCAACCTCGGCGACGCGATGGGCGCGCAGCTGCCCGCGGGCTCGCTGACCGGCCAGATGGGCACCACGCCGCAGTCGCCGGGCGTGACCGACGAGTTCAAGCAGGCGCTCCTCGGCATCGATCCCGAGCTCACCGAACCCTTCAACTACGGGCCCGAGACGTACGATTCGATGATCATCACGGCGCTCGCCGCGATCGCCGCCGATTCGGACAACCCGGCGCTGATCGCCGCGGACATCAACGGGATCACCCGTGACGGTGAGAAGTGCACGACGTTCGCCGACTGTAGGGCGCTCATCGAGGCCGGGACCGACATCGACTACGACGGCCCGGCCGGCCCGATGACCTTCTCGGCCGCCGGCGAGCCGGGCGAGGCGAACTACGGCATCTACACGTACGACGAGAACAACACCCTCGGCACGATCGAGCCGACGTACGTGTACATCGTCGACGAGGACGCCGGCATCAGCCCGGCCGACACGTCGGGCCCGCCCGAGCCGCCGGCCCCGGCGGGGAGCGCCGCTCCGGCGGAGAGCGCCGGTCCGGCGGAGACGGCCACGGCCACCAGCTGACGACGGCTCCGGCCGACAACGCGACGGGGCGAGCCGCGACTTGCGGCTCGCCCCGTCGTCGTCAACGGGCCTTGGCGAGCGTGCCGAGGTAGAGCTCGATCACCTTCGGGTCGCTCATCAGGTCGCTGTCCGGTGCCGGTGTAGGCGTTGCGACCCTGGTCGAGCACGTAGCCGCGGTGGCAGATCTGCAGGCAGCGAGCGGCGTTCTGCTCGACCATGATGATCGACACGCCGGCTCGTTGATGTGCCGGATCCGCACGAACACCTCGTCCTGCAGGATCGGCGACAGACCGGCCGAGGCTCGTCGAGGAGCAGCACGGACGGGGTCCATCATCATCGCCCGGCCCATCGCGACCATTTGCCGCTCGCCGCCGGACAGCGAGCCGGCCCGCTGGCTCGCGCGCTCGCCGCAGCGCTGGGAACAGCTCGACGACGAAGTCGAAACGCTCCCGTGAAGCTCTTCGGCCTCGGTAGGCGCCCATCTCGAGGTTCTCCTGCGATCGTCAGCGACGGGAACACGTTGTTGGTCTGCGGCACGATAGCCGATGCCCTTGCGACCAGCATGTTGGCCCGCTGATCGGTGATGTCCTCGCCCTTGAGCGTGACGCGTGCCGGAGCGGATGGGCACCAGGCCGAACAGCGCCTTCAGCAGCGTCGACTTGCCGGCGCCGTTGGGGCCGATGATGCCGACCAACTCGCCCTTGGCGAGTAGAGGTCGCAGCCGTTGAGGATGTTGACCCCGGGCACATAGCCCGGCGACCAGGTTGTCGGCGCGCAGACGAGCGATCGGGGCCTCGTGCGGCTTCGCTCAGCGTCGCCGCCCTCGCCAGTCGCCGTGGCCAGCTCGGGCTCGTCGTCGGTCGGGCTGGGTCGCGGCGCACCGTTCCGGCATGGCGGCGATCTCCCTCTCCGGCGCGTCGCTTCGACATCTCCCTGCGCCTCGGCGAGGATCTTCTCCTCCTCGTCGAAGTCTGATCGGTCAGCGTCGTGGTGGGCGCCGAGATAGGCGTCGATGACCCGCTGGTCGGCGCCGATCACGCGTCGGGCGGACCCTCGGCGATGATCCGACCCTGGGCCATCACGATGACCCAGTCGGAGATGTCGCGGACCATGTCCATGTCGTGCTCGACGAAGAGCACGGTGATGCCCTCGTCGCGCAACGACTTGACGTGGCCGAGGAGGCTCTGCTTGAGGGCCGGGTTGACGCCGGCCATCGGCTCGTCGAGCATGACCAGCGTCGGCTCGACCATCAGCGCCCGCGCCATCTCCAGCAGCTTGCGCTGACCGCCCGACAGCGACCCAGCGAAGTCGTCGCGCTTCTCGCCAAGCTTGAAGCGCTCGAGCAGCGACTCGGCTCGCTCGGTGTTGGCTCGCTCCTGGCTGCGCCAGAACGGCGCGATCATCGCCTGCCACATGCTCTCGCCGGCTCTGGCCGGTCGCGCCGAGCCGCATGTTCTCGATGACCGAGAGCTTGGCGAGCACCTTCGTCAGCTGGAACGTGCGGACCATGCCCAGCGCGCGCCACCTTGTAGCGCGGGTATGCCCTTGAGCTCGTGCCGTCGAACTTCCAGTCGCCCTCGTCGGGCTTGTCGAACCCGGTCAGCAGGTTGAAGAAGGTGGTCTTGCCGGCGCCGTTGGGCCCGATCAGGGCGGTGATCACGTTGCGCTGGATCTCGACGTGCTCGACGTCGACGGCCGTGAGACCGCCGAACGGCGCGCGACCGTCGGCGACCAGGATCGGGTCGGGCTTGGCGACGCCGGGCGTGGGGCTCGACGCCTTCGAACGCCCGGCCGCCGGGTTGCGCCAGTCGGTGTCGCTAGCGGGTCGCCGCCGCCGTCGATCGCGCCCATGCGGGCTGTACCGGTCGCGGTGAGCGCGTCAGCGGGCATCGATCGCCAACTCCCTCCGGTCGCCGAAGATCCCCTGTGGTCGGAAGATCATCAGCAGCATGAGCGCCAGTCCCAGGAAGATGAGCCGCATCAGGCCGCCTGGGCTGCGTCGATCAGCCACGTCGGCACGGGGTTGTCCCGCCGGTCGCCTCGCCGAAGAACAGGTCGAGGAACAGCTGATCAGGAACCAGAAGATCATCGAGCCCGCGACCGGCCCGAACACCCGCGCCGCGCCGCCGACCAGCAGCACGGTGTAGCGCGAAGAACGTGGTGTCGGTGGCGAAGCGAGGGGTTGATCGACGAGTGCTGCAGCGCGTCCGCGAAGCCGGCGAGCGCGCCGAACAGGCCGCCGAGGATCAGTGACTGCATCTTGTACGCGAAGACGTTCTTGCCGAGGCTGCGCACCGCGTCCTCGTCCTCGCGGATCGCCTTCAACACACGTCCCCACGGGCTGGCATCAGCAGCCAGACGATCAGACAGGCACAGCCGACGAGCAGCCAGCCGACGATGAGCACCCAGAAGTCGTACGGCGCCACGACGTTGATGCCGACGAAAGTCGCCCCCCGTACGCTTGGAGGGATCGAGTGGAGTTCCAGGAGTCGTGGAACGTCTGCAGCACGTCGGTGATCCGCCGAACCACCGGCAGTCTCGCGAGCGATCCCAGCGCGACTGCCGGATGATCTCTGCCGGCAGCGATCGTGACGATGGCGAGGTAGTCGGCGCGAAGCCGCAGCGTCGGGGACGCCGAGCAGCAGCGCCAGGCCACCACCGGCAGGCCAGCCCGACGAGGATGCCGAGCCAGAACGGCAGGCCCCACGTCGCGACGACGATGCCGACGCCGTAGGCGCCGGCGGCCATGAACCCGCCTGACCGAAGTTGAGCAGGCCGGTGTAGCCGAATTGCACGTTCAGGCCGATGGCCGCCAGGCGTAGACGATGACCGTCTGGCTGATCCCGGCGCGGAAGGTGTTGGAGATGATGTCCCACCAGTGCACGTCAGCCCACCCGCTCCTTGCGCCCGAAGATCCCTTGCGGCCGGATCATCAGCACGATGATCATCACCAGCAGCGCACCGACGTTCTTCATCTCGGCCGGGATCAGTGGGTCGTCGAGGCCGGGTGGCACCCACACCGGCGCGATGTTGATGAACACCCCGATGACGATGCTGCCGACCATCGCGCCGTACGTGGTACCCAACCCGCCCAGGGTCACGGCGGCGAACACGAGCAGCAGCAGCTGGTTGCCGAGCAGCCACTGCACCTGCTCGCTGAGCGCCAGGAACGTGGCGCCGAGCGTCACCAGTGCGCCGGCGAGGAACCACACGATGGTGATCACGCGGTCGACGTTGATTCCCGTCGACGCGGCGAGGTCGGGGCTGTCGGCGATGGCGCGCATCGCCTTGCCCAGCTTGGTGAAGCGCAGCACCAGACCGACACCGATCAGCAGTGCCGCGCTTGACGACCATGATGATCACGTCCTTGGGGATCAGCGACACCGGCCCGACGGTGAACAGCGCCTTGGTCTGGACTGCGTAGTCGCCGTACGGCTTGCGGCGGTCGCCGAAGACGTAGAGGATGCTGTACCGCATCGCGATCGCCAGACCGATGGAGATGATCATCATCGCCACGAGACCGGTGCCCCGTCGCCGCAGCGGGCCCCACAGCCCGATGTCCATCGTTGCCCCGACCAACCCCCCGAGCACCATCGCCAGCGGGATCGCCGCGAGCAACTGGATGCCGAGCGAGACGTTGAGCCACCACGTCAACACCGCACCGAGCGTGATCATCTCCGAGATGGCGAAGTTCACCAGGCCCGTCGTGGCGTAGATCAGCGACAACCCGACCGCGCACAGCCCGATGATCAGCCCGAACTGCAGGCCGCCGACGGCGAGCCGGGCGGCACTGTCCCAGGCGCTGCTCCCGGGGCGCGGCGGCGCGGTCGTGCTCGTCACCGTCTCGGTCGTCGAGCCCGTGGGCCCGCCGGTGGCGGCGCCGCTCTCGACCATCGGGAAGAGGACGCCCCTGGTCTCCCGCGCGGTGAGCCGCAGCGGCAGGCGCGCCCGGTCGGGGTTCTTCAGCTCGATGCCATCGGGCAGCGAGGTTGCGTCGATCTCGACGGCGTAGGACCCCGGCGTGCGCAGCGGGATGACGAACGAGCCGTCGGCGCCGGATGTTGCGCGCCCGATCTCGTCCGCCACGCTGACGACCCTCTGCCCGTCAGGGGACAGCTCGGCCGCATACACGATGACGACGGCGCCGGGCACGGGCACCTTGGCGCCGCCGGCGGCGGGGGTGTACTGGAGCTTTCCCTTCACCCCGCCGTCCGCACCGGACTGGGCGTGCGCCCCGCTCGCGCCGAGGAGGAGAGTCGCCAGCACCGCGACGAGCGCGCCGAACCTCAATAGCCACCGCTCGCGCTCGCCGACCATGGTGCGGGTACTGTAGCCAGTCCCGCTCAGGCGTCCGGGCGACGCAACACGGCGTTCATGTCGGCGGGACGTGTTGCGCTCATTGTCCGTGCGCGGCGGCCGCCTTGGTCAGTCGGTCGCGGATGGCGAACCCGAGCCCCGATGGCGGGGGGAGCACCGCCACCACGTCGGTGTCGCCGCGATCGTCGGCGGCGCGGAGCCACGCGTAGAGCGACCGGGCGTAGGTGGCGAGGTCGCCGTCGCCGATGACCGCCGGACGGGCGCCGCCGGCGGCGAGGGCCGCCGCCGTCGCTGCCGCCGTCGCCTCGCTGTCGGCCAGGTGCACCCGCGCTCGCGGGGCGTAGTGGGCGCGCAGCATCCCGGCCGCTCGCGACGGGCCGGCCGCGGCGGCGAGCGGTCCGCCGAGGATCGCTTCCACCTCGCCGGCCGTGATCGCTCCGGGACGCAGCAGCTGGGGCGGGTCGGCGGTGCAGTCGACGATCGTGCTCTCCACCCCCACGCCGCTCGGTCCGCCGTCGAGCACCACGTCACGGTCGGCGTCGAGTCGCCGCCCGAGGTCGGCGACGACGTGGGCGGCCGTGGTCGGGCTGACGCTGCCGAAGCGGTTCGCCGACGGGGCGGCCACGCCGGCGCAGCGCCCGGTGCGCTCCGACAGCAGACGCAGCACCGTGGCGGTGAGCGGGTGCGCCGGCACGCGTAGCCCGACGCTGTCGCGCCCGCCGGTGACCGCGTCGCTCACGCGACGGGATCGTGCCAGGAGCAGCGTGAGCGGGCCGGGCCAGCACGTGGCCGCCAGGTCGCGGGCGAACGCCGGCACGGCCCGAGCCCATTCGTCGAGCGCATCGGCGGCGGGCAGGTGCACGATCAGCGGATGGCCGGCGGGACGTCCCTTCACCGTGAAGATGCGCCCCACGGCGGCCGGATGCTCGGCGTCGGCGCCGAGCCCGTAGACCGTCTCGGTGGGGAGCACCGCCAGCCCGCCCGCGGCGAGGCAGTCGGCCGCCCGCTCAGGATCGTCGGTCAGCAGCTCGGCCACTGACGCCGAGGCTACGAGCGGCGACCCTCGAGCACGAGCGCCGTCACCGGCACGGCGACGAGCACGAGGAGCTGCACGATGGTCGGTGCGGCGAGTCCGACGAGCCCGCTCGCGGCGCAGAACGCCGCCGCCACCAGCCGCCCGCGCCACGGCCCCAGGCCGAGCTCGCGGCGGTACTCGGCGTTGCCGACGAGGTACGCCGCCACCCCGCCCGCCATCAGCCAGGCGGCGGGGCGCGGCGGCCGCTCCAGCGTGTCCACCAGCGCGAGGTGCAGCCCGGCCGCGAGCACGACCAGCCCGAGCAGCATCACCAGGTGGGCGCCATAGAACGCGGTGAGGGCGACGCTGGTCCGTTCGGCCGCCGGCGCGGCACCGAGCGTCTCGGTCGCCCGCTCGTCGTCGGTACCGGCGAAGTACGACCACCACAGCGTGGCCACGACCGCCACCGTGGCGATCGCTCCGATGATGACGGCACCGTCGAGCTCGTGACCGGCGAGGCCAGCACCGACCGACACGATCGACTCACCGAGGGCGATGATCATCAGCAGCCCGTGACGCTCGACGAAGTGCGAGGCGCCGAGCTCGAACGCACCGCTGCGACGGCTGATGACGCCGGCGAGCACGAACAACGCGAACGGGGCGACGAACAGCACCCAGTCGGCGGCGCCCTCCACGAACGCGGCAGCGAGCAGCAGTGCGCCGACGGCCGTGTTGGTCAGCAGGACGCGGCGCATCGCCCGGGCTGCCGCCGGGCCGCCGGAGCTGATGAACACGCCGGCGTGGATGGCGACGACCACGAGGTAGCTGACGGCGAACACCACGCCGGAGTCTCCGAAGGCGTCCGGCACGGCCAGCGACATCACGAGGAACGCCGCCATCGCACCGATCAGCAGCAGTCGCTCCGTGGTGGTGTCGGGGCGAGCCTGGTTCGTCAGCCAGGCGAAGGCGTCGTACATCCACCAGATGACCGCCATGAGCACGGCGGTCTGCGCCAGCGCGTCCCACGTCGGGTCGGCGACCAGGATCTCGGCGAGCTGGCTGATCGTGAACACGAACACCAGGTCGAGCAGCAGCTCGATCGACGACACCCTGGCCGCCACCCGTGCGAGCGACGGCGAGGTCATCGGTGGGTCATGTCTCGGGTACGAGCGAGCGAGCGCCAGCGAGTGAGCGGCCAGCAACTGCGCGGGCAGTTCATAGCGTGGCCGGGGAACGCCAACGCAGACCACAGCTGATCCTGGCACGCCGGTTCGGGGCCGCGAGGCGACCCGCGGCTCCGACACGCCGTCGATGCCTGTCCGTCGCGCTCTAGCCTCTTGGCGCGATGCGGATGCTGCACACGCCCGACCACGACCTCACGTACGCCGACGTCTTCATGGTGCCGAGCCTGTCGGCGGTCGGCTCGCGCCTCGACGTCGACCTGACGACCCCGGACCGGCTCGGTACCTCGCTGCCCGTCGTCGTCTCCAACATGACCGCGGTCGCCGGGCGCCGGATGGCCGAGACCGTCGCCCGCCGCGGCGGGCTCACGGTGCTCCCGCAGGACATCCCCCTCGACGTCGTGGCGTCGGTCGTCGACTACGTGAAGAGCCGCCACCCGGTGTACGAGACGCCGATCACGCTGTCGCCCCAGCACACGATCGGCGACGCCCTCGGGCTGATCCACAAGCGGGCCCACAACGCGGTGATCGTCGTCGACGAGGGCGGGGCCCCGCTCGGCGTGTTCACCGAGCGCGACGCCGCCGGGTTCGATCGCTTCACCCAGCTGCACGCGGTGGTCAGCGGGGAGGTGACCACGCTCGACGACGGGGTCGACGCCGTCACCGCCTTCGATCGGCTCAGCGCCGAGCGCCGCGAGCTCGCGCCGGTGGTCGACGAGGAGGGCCGTCTGGTCGGGATCGTCACGCGGCAAGGGCGCGCTGCGCTCCACCATCTACCGGCCGGCGGTCGACGCCGACGGACGGCTGATGATCGCCGTCGCCGTCGGCATCAACGGCGAGGTCGAGGACAAGGCCAAGTCGCTGGTGGCGATGGGTGTCGACGTCTTGGTCATCGACACCGCCCACGGCCACCAGGAGCGCACGTTGCGAGCGATCGAGGCCGTGCGCCGCGTGGTCCGTGACGCGCCGATCGTCGCCGGCAACGTGGTCACCGCCGACGGCACCCGCCAGCTCCTCGGCGCCGGTGCCGACATCGTGAAGGTGGGGGTGGGGCCAGGGGCGATGTGCACGACGCGCATGATGACCGGTGTCGGTCGACCGCAGTTCACCGCGGTCGCGGAATGCGCAGCCGTAGCCGCCGCGCTCGGCGGCCACGTGTGGGCCGACGGTGGGGTGCGCTTTCCGCGCGACATCGCCCTCGCCCTCGCCGCCGGCGCGTCGAACGTGATGTTCGGGTCGTGGTTGGCCGGCACCCACGAGTCGGCCGCCGACATCCGCCTCGATGCCGACGGCCGGCTGTACAAGGAGAGCTTCGGGATGGCGTCGCACCGGGCGGTCAAGAACCGCAACCTCGGCGGCGACGCGATCGAGCGGGCGCGCAAGGAACTGTTCGAGGAGGGGATCAGCACGTCGCGGATGTACCTCGACCCGGAGCGCCCGGGTGTCGAGGACATCCTCGACCAGATCGTGGCCGGCGTGCGATCGGCGTGCACGTACGCCGGAGCGTCCGACCTGGTCGAGTTCGCCGAACGGGCGGTGGTCGGCGTGCAGAGCACCGCGGGGTACGCCGAGGGGTTCCCCAGCGGCACGAGTTGGTGAGCCGTCGTGCGCGTCATCGCCATCGATGGGCCGGCCGGCGCCGGCAAGAGCACGGTCGGCCGGGCGTTGGCCGACCGCCTCGGCCTCGAGTACCTCGATACCGGGGCGATGTACCGGGCGGTGGCATTCCTCGCCCTGGCGCGTGGGGTGTCGGTGAGCGACGAGGCGACGGTCGCCGAGCTGGCCCAGGCGATGGCGTTGTCGGTCCACGAGGGCTCGGTGGTCGTCGATGGTGTCGACGCCACCGCCGACATCCGCGGGCGGGCCGTCACCGAGGCGGTGAGCTCGGTCGCCGCCAACACGGCGGTGCGCGAGGAGCTGCGGGGCCGCCAGCGCAGCTGGGCGAGCGAACGTGGTGGCGGCGTGATCGAGGGCCGCGACATCGGCACCGTCGTCTTCCCGGACGCGACGTTGAAGCTGTTCGTCACCGCGTCGCCGCGCGAGCGGGCCCAGCGGCGGGTGCGCGAGATCGGCGGCGAGGTCAGTGACGTCGAAGCATCGATCGTCGAGCGCGACCGGCGCGACATGACCCGGCTCGATGGGCCGCTGCGCGCCGACAGCGGTGCTGTCCACGTCGACACGACCGGGCTCACCGTCGACGAGGTCGTCGACTACGTCCTCACCCTCCTGCCCGCCGAGGGCTTCGTCTCATGAGCGAGGGAGTCTTCGAGCGAGCGAACCATCGAACACGGTCTTCGGCTCACTGGTGCACGTCTGTTGCTGTGGACTCGCTCGGGTCACGGTGCACCAGTGAGCCGGGTGGACTCGTTTCTTGCCGGCGGGGGGCCGCTCTCCCGGGCCTTCTACTACGTGGTGCGGGCGTTGGTGTCGACGTTCACGCAGCTGTACACGCGGATGAGCATCACCGGTCGGGAGCACCTGCCCCGCCACGGCGGCTACGTGCTGGCGCCGGTCCACCGCTCCTACATCGACACGCCGATCTCGTCTTGCCTCACGCGGCGCCGGTTGCGCTTCATGGGCAAGGACACGCTGTGGAAGCGGGGGTGGTCGGCGTGGTTGTTGTCGGCGCTCGGTGGGTTCCCGGTCACCCGGGGCACGGTCGACCGCGAGGCGCTGCGTCGGTGCGTCGCCGTGTTGGAGGCCGGCGAGCCGCTGGTGCTCTTTCCCGAGGGCGAGCGCAAGTCGGGCCCGGTGGTGCAGCCGATGTTCGACGGTGCGGCGTACGTGGCGCTGCGGGCGGGGGTGCCGATCGTGCCGGTGGGCATCGGCGGGTCGGAGCGGGTGATGCCCAAAGGCGCCAAGGTCATCTATCCGCGCAAGGTGCGCGTGATCGTCGGCGAGCCGCTCACGCTCCCGGCCCACGGCTCGGGCCGGGTGCCCCGCTCGCAGACCCAGGAGATGAGCGCGCTGCTCCACGAGCGCCTCCAGCAGCTGTTCGACGAGGCCTCCCGCGACGTCTAGGTCCGCGAAACGGCGTCTCCGATGGTGCGATCCGCGGACCATGCGGCCGATGCGACGCCGAGTCGCCGTCGCATCGTCATCATCACCATCTCCGAGCGCTTGGTGACGTCTTCCCACGTGTACTCGTAGACCGCTCGACCGGCCTCCTGCAGCTCATTGCGACGCTGGGCATCCCGTGCCCGTTCGCTCGGCGAGCTGTGGCCCTTACGACCGGAGACCTCCACCACGACGCCGGCCTCTTCGAAGTAGAAGTCGACCCGTGCGTAGGTGCGGTCGTCGCGCCGATGGACCACCTGCGTCCGGGGTCGCGGGAGGTCCGCACGGCGCATCAACTCTAGGAATCGCCGTTCCAGCATCGTGTGGCCGCCCGAGTCGACGAGCAGCGTTTCCAGGAGCGGCGTGCCCCATCGGCCAGGTCCCCGCATCTCGTCGAGGCGGTCGGCGAGCACACGAGGAGCGCTGAGCCCGGAACGGACGGCGCTGTCGATCGCCGCTTCGAGGCGAAGTCGACCGACTCGTGCCCGGGCGAGGTCAAGCACGGTGCGCGTCGCCGAGGTACAGCGAAACCCGTCGACGGTGACCCGATCGACTGGCCCAGCCGCGATGTGGTGTGCACCGTGAACGGCATTCGTCGACCGCGTCGAGCCCGCTCGACGGTGAACTCCACCTCTCCACGTGGAGTTCGGTCGAAGCCATGGAGCTCGGCCGCGGCATCGTGACTGAGCACTGCGTCCGGACCCAGGGCGAGCAATCCGACCGTGCGATGACGGGCCACGGTCGGCGGGGAGGCAGGGCTCGCGTACACGCCGGGCGCCACCTTGACGAGCAGCGCACGGCGCACCGCCGCCAGACGCCTCGGCCGGGTGATGCCCAGGCATTCGAGTTGATCGACGGTGATCGCCCCGTGCTGGGTGGCCATCAGGGCCTGGACGGCCGCGTGCTCGGCGTCCTTCACACCCTCCTGTGTGTACAACGCGGAGCCGGAACGGAACATCCCCGCTCGGTCCGCGAAACGCACGGCCGGAGACGCCGTTTCGCGGACCAAGGGCGGGCCACGGCCGGCCGATGGCGGCGGGTCAGGTCCAGTAGTGGTGGAGGGCGCGAGCGAGGTGGAGCGGGTCGGCGGTGCCGCAGAGCTCGCGGGCCGAGTGCATCGAGAGCTGGGGGACGCCGACGTCGACGGTGGGGATGCCGAGGCGGGTGGCGGTGAGCGGGCCGATCGTCGTTCCGCAGGGCATGTTGTTGCGCGACAGGAACCGCTGCACCGGCACCCCGGCGTCGCGGCAGAGCACCTCGAAGCGGGCGGCGGTGGCGGCGTCGGTGGCGTAGCGCTGGTTGGCGTTGCTCTTGATCACCGGTCCGTGGTTCACGAGCGGGGCGTGGCCGGGATCGTGGCGCTCCGGGTAGTTCGGGTGCACGGCGTGGGCGTTGTCGGCCGAGATGCAGCTCGAGCGGGCGAACAGGCGGTACCGCTCGTCGACGCCGACCCCGCCGGCCGCCAGCAGACGTTCGAGCACCGCCTCGAGGAGCGGCCCGCTGGCGCCGCTCGTGGACTCCGACCCGACCTCCTCGTGGTCGAACAGCGCGGCGACGGCGAGGTGGTCGCCGGGCGCGGCGTCGGCGAGCGCCACGGTGGCCGCCCAGCACGACACCTGGTTGTCGAGGCGCCCACTCGCCAGCAGCGATCCGTCGGCGCCGAGCACCGCCGCCTTCTGCACGTCGTACAGCACGAGGTCCCACGCCACCACGTCGCCGGCCGCCCCGGCCCGTTCGGCGAGCCAGTCGGCGAACGGCGCCCCCGAGTCGACGCCCCACACCGGTCGTAGACCGATGTGCCGGTCGAGCACCAGCCCGCGCTCGTTGACGTCGCGGTCGAGGTGGATCGCCAGTTGCGGCACCCGCGCCACCGGCTCGGCGACGTCGACCAGCGTCGTCGTGCCGTGGGCATCGACCACCCGGCCGGCGATCCCGAGATCGCGGTCGAGCCAGCTGTTGAGCAGCGCGCCGCCGTACACCTCCGTGCCGAGCAGCCTCCAGTTCGCCACCTGCTGATCGGGCCGCGGGTGGATGCGCAGACCGGGCGAGTCGGTGTGGGCGCCGACGACACGGATCTCCGACGGGGACGCCGCCGGTCGGCGCCACGCCACCAGCGCACCGCCGCGCCGGACGTAACCCGGCCGCGGCCACGTCGCTCCACGAGTCGGCCTCGGCCACCTCGGTGAACCCGGCGTCGTCGAGTCGCCGGGCGGACTGGGCGGCGGCGTGCCACGGCGACGGTGCTGCGTCGAGGTAGGCGAGCAGGTCGTCGAGGGCGAGCACGGGACCCATTCAATCGACTATGCATGAACCGTGAGCGAGCGAGTCTGCGAGCGAGTCCGCGAGCTGGTGCACCAGTGAGCGAGCGAGTCTTCGAGCGAGCGAACCATCAGGCATGGTCTTCGGCTCATCGGTGCACCGTCACCGGCCTCGGCTCGCTGGCCATGCAGTGCAGATGGTGCACCGATGAGCCGGCGCACGAAGATCGTCGCCACCATCGGTCCGGCCTGCGAGCATCCCGACGCGATGGAGCGCATGCTGCGCGCCGGCGTCGACGTGTGCCGGCTGAACCTGAGCCACGGCACGATCGACGAGCACCTCGTCCGCCTGGCGACGATCCGCGAGCTGAGCGTCCGCCTCGAGCGCCCGATCGGCGTGCTCGCCGACCTGCCCGGGCCCAAGCTGCGCGCCGGGCCGTTCCCCGACGGCGGCGTCGACCTGCTCGTCGGCAGTCTCGTCGCGTTCGTGCCCGGGCCGGGGGAGAGCACCGAGCACCGGGTCACCGTCGAGTACCCCACGCTGCTCGACGACGTCGACCGCGGCGACCGCATCGTGCTCGGCGACGGCACGATCGCCCTCGACGTGACGTCGAAGACGTCGACCGAGGTGTTCGCCGAGGTCCGCTCCGGATCGCGAGTGCAGGGTCGCCCCGGCGTGCACCTGTCGTGCCAGCGCCGTGGCGCGTCGGTTCCGACGGCCGAGGATCTCGTGCTCGCCGACACGGATCGCCGAGGCGGGCGTCGACTACATCGCTCTCTCGTTGCCGCGCCGCGCCGCCGACGTCGACGCGCTGCGTGCGGTCGTCGGCGGCCGCGCCCGGATCCTCGTCAAGATCGAGACCGCCGCGGCGATCCGCGAGCTCGTCGAGATCGCCGCCGCCGCCGACGCGGTGATGGTCGCCCGCGGCGACCTCGGGATCGACTGCCCGCTCGAGGACGTGCCGCACCTGCAGAAGCAGATCATCCGCCACTGCGTCGAGATCGGCAAGCCGGTGGTGACGGCGACGCAGATGCTCGAATCGATGATCCACGCCCCGCTGCCCACCCGCGCCGAGGTGAGCGACGTCGCCAATGCCGTATTCGACGGGACCGACGCCGTCATGCTGTCGGGGGAGACCGCGATCGGCGACGACCCGGCCGTGGTGACGGCCACCATGTCGCGCATCGCCGAACGAGCCGAAGCCGAGGCGTCGTACCGGCAGTGGGCGCAGCGCCTCGGGCGGGTGCAGCGGACCCGTCCGTCCGACCTGCGCCAGCGCATCACCGAGTCGATCACGCACGCCGCCTGGCAGGCGGCCGACGACGTCGAGGCCACCGCCATCCTGTGCTGCACCCGCACCGGGCGCACGGCGCGGGCGATGGCGCGCTACCGGCCGGCGACCCGACTGGTGGCGCTGTCGCCGGACCCCTCCACGTTGTCGCGCTCACCCTGTCGTGGGGGGTGGAGACGCTGGCGATGGACGAGTCCGACTCCACCGACGACATGGTGTGGTTCGCCGTCGAGCGGGCCGTCGCCGCCGGCGTGGTCCACAGCGGCGACACGGTGGTGGTCATCGCCGGTGGCCCCGACCGTTCGAGCGGCGCCGCCGCCGACGTCGTGCGGATCGTGCTGGTGCAGTGATCTGGTCGCACGAGGCGGGCCCGCCCGGCGCTCCGCTGGTCGTGCTGGTGCACGGGGCCATGGACCGCTCGGCCGGCATGCTCCGACTGTCCCGCCGGCTCGACCAAACACACCGCGTCCTGCGCTACGACCGGCGCGGATACGGGCGCTCGAAGCCGCACCCGGGCCCGTTCTCGATGGACGCCCAGGTCGACGATCTGGTCGAGCTCCTCGACGGCCGCCGGGCGCTGCTGTTCGGCCACAGCTACGGCGGCAACGTCGTCCTCGCCACGGCGCAACGCCGACCCGACCTCGCCCGCGCCGTGGCGGTGTACGAGGCGCCGGTGTCGTGGCTCCCGTGGTGGCCGGGCACCACCAGCCGGAGCGTCGCGGCCGCCCGCGAGCGGGCCGAGGACGCCGCCGAGCGGTTCATGCGCCGCGCCGTCGGCGACGACCGTTGGGACGCCCTGCCCGATCGCGCCCAGGCCGAGCGTCGCGCCGAGGGTGTCGCCTTCGTCGAGGAGGTCACCGACCTCGGCGTCAACGCCCCGTGGGACGCCGGTCACATCGACGTGCCGGTGGTGGTGATGTACGGCGAGCTGGGCCGCGAGCATCACATCGACGGCAGCTTCTACCTGGCCGAGGAGCTGTCGGACGGTCAGCCGGTGGCGATCGCCGGCGCCGGTCACCTCGGCCCGTCGAGCCATGCCGAGGACGTCGCCGCCGTGCTGCGCGCGCTCGAGGCCCGCACCGCCTGACACGCACGCCGCGACTCAGGCGGCGGTGCTGCTCGTGGTGGTCGTGGTGGAGTCGGGCCCGAGCAGCGTCGTGCGCCCGGGGACCGTCACGTCCTGACCGAAGAACGTGCAGGTGGTGTCGGGCTCGAGACCGGCGGCCAGTGTGGCGTTGACGCTGTCGGCGCAGTCGACGAGCTCGGCGCGCTGGGAATAGACGATGAAGGCCAGCGCCAGCAGCACGGCGACGGCGAGCACCTTGGTCACCACGTGCTTCACCAGCCACACCGCCGCGAGGGCCACCAGCACCACGCCGACGGTGGTCCACAGGCTGGCGTTGGTGACGGTGTCGAGCTCGACGCCCTGGACGCCCTGCACGCCCGGCACGGTAGACGCCGGCCCGCCCCGTAACGTGGACACCCATGCCGGACGAACACGAGTTCAGCCCCGTCGCCATGTCGGCCGGCCTTCCGAGCACCGTGCTTCCGCCGGCCGACCCCGACGCCGAGGCCCGCCTCGCCGACGCGCTCGCACGCGCCGGCCGGGGCCCGGAAGGTGGCGGTGTCCGAGGTGCTGGCGGCCTACCCGCGCTTCCTCGCGGGGTGGGCGACGCTGGGCGACCTCGGAGATCACCCGATCGAGCGCTACGCGGCCTACCGCGTTGGCTACCACCGGGGACTCGACGCGCTGCGCGCCAACGGGTGGCGCGGGTCGGGGTACGTGCGATGGTCGGCACCCACCAACGTCGGGTTCCTCCGTTCGCTCGTCGGACTCGGCGAGATGGCAACGGTCATCGGCGAGTACGACGAGGCCGACCGGATCACGCTCTTCCTCGCCCAGCTCGACCCCGACCGCCGGCCGGGACCTTGACGACCCCGGCCGGCGCCGTCGTCTGCGGCGGCGCCAGTCGCCGAATGGGCCGCGACAAGGCGCTCGTCGCCGTGGACGGGTTGGCGATGGCCGAGCGGGTGGCCCGCGCCCTCGAGGCCGCCGGGTGTGCTGATGTGCGGTTCATCGGCGGCGACGCCCCGGCCCTGGCGGGGCTCGGGCGGCCCGTCGTGCCCGACGCCTACCCGGGAGCGGGACCGCTGGGAGGGGTCATCACCGCCCTGCGCGCCAGCGATTGCCCCGTGGTGGTCGCCGCCTGTGACCTGCCCGATCTCGACGCCGACACCATCGTGGCGATCGTCGGCGACGGCATCGGCGACCTGCCCCGGGTGGCCCACACCGACCGCCTCGAACCGCTGCTCGCCTGGTGGCCACCGGCTGTGCTCGGCGCGCTCGAGGCGCAGTTCTCCTCCGGCGAACGAGCCGTGCACCGGGTGCTCGGAGTGGTCGGCTACGTCGCCGTCCCGGTCGCCACCGACCGGCTACGCAACGTCAACACGCCGGCCGACCTGCACCGAGTGGATGATCCGTCCGCCGGCAGCGGCACGGGGCTCGGTAGCGTGACGCGGTGCCCATCGCCGAGATCGACATCGACGACTTCGCCCAGCGCCTCGCCGACGGCGCCCGCGTGATCGACGTCCGCGAACCCGACGAGTACGCCGCCGGTCACGTGCCGGGCGCCGAACTCCTCCCTCTCGCCGCCGTCCCGGCGCACCTCGACCGGTTCGGCGCCCGGCCGACCTACGTCATCTGCCGCACCGGAGTGCGCAGCATGCGGGCGTGCGAGATCGCCTCCGACGTCGGCCACGAGGTGGTCAACGTCACCGGCGGGACGATGGCGTGGATCGTCACCGGCCACGACGTCGCGACGGACACGTGACGCCCCGGGCCGGCGCGGCGGGCGCGGCGCCCGCGAACACGGTGACGTGGATCGACGACGACGTCGCCCTGGCGAACGTCGTCGACGCCGTCGTCGCCGAGCCGCGGTACGCCATCGACACCGAGTTCCACCGCGAACAGACGTACTTCCCCCGCCTGGCCCTGGTTCAGCTCGCCTGGCCGGGTGGCACGGCGCTCGTCGACCCATTGGCGGTCGGCACCAGCCAGCTCGCCCGATTGTTCGCGAGCGACGCGGTCGCCGTCGTCCACGCCGCCCAGCAGGACCTCGACGTGCTCGGGCATGCGGTCGGGGCGATCCCCCGGCACATCTACGACACCCAGATCGCGGCGAGCTTCGTCGGCTACTCGACCCCGTCGCTCGTTGTGCTGGTGCAGGGCGAGCTCGGCGTGACGCCGGCCAAGGGCGACCGTCTCACCGACTGGCTGCGGCGACCGCTCAGCGCGACGCAGAAGGACTACGCCGCCGCCGACGTGCGCTACCTCCTGGAACTGCAGGACCGCCTCGACTCCGTGCTGGCCGGGCTCGGGCGCACCGAGTGGGTCGCCGCCGCGTGCGAAGAGCTGCGTCTCCGACCGATCGGGGCGATCGACCCCAAAGATGCCTGGACCCGCCTGAAGGACGTCCGCACGCTGCGGGGACGCTCCGCGCCGTCGCCCAGTCGCTGGCGGCCTGGCGCGAGGGGGAGGCGCAGGCGCTCGATGTGCCGGTGCGCCAGGTGCTCCCCGACTTGGCCGTGCTCGGCATCGCCCAGCGCCAGCCCGTCGACGCTCGAGGAGCTGGCGCAGTGCCGCGGCGTCGATCACCGCCATCGTCAGGGTCGGGTCGCCCGTGAGGTCTTGGCGGCGGTGGAGCGCGGCCAGCACGCCGCGCCGCCGCCGGTCACGAGCAGCGGAGACGACGTCGAGCGCGCCCTGCGTCCGGCGGTGGCGCTGATCTCGGCATGGGTCAGCCAGGTTGCCAAGGACGCGCGCATCGACACCGGCATGCTCGCCACCGCGCGCCGACCTGGTCGCCCTGCTCGGGAACGATCCCAACGCCCGGTTGAGCAACGGCTGGCGGGCCGAGCTGCTCGGCGACGACATCCGTCGGCTGCTCGACGGCAGCGCCGGACTCACCTTCGCCCGCGAGGGTGGTTGCGCTGATCGCGCCTCGAACGCCGGCGACTGCTGCGACGGCGAGGCGCAGGACGCACCGCTCGAGACAGTCATGACGCCGGCACGCATGAACGGATGACGCCGGCACCGCCCGGTAGAATGCCATCAATGTCAATTCTCTAGTTTGGGAGCCCTGCGTGAAGAAGGGTCGTCATCGCCGCTTCGAGGAAGCGCGCAAGCTGAAGCAGTCCGGTCCCGGAGCATTCGATCTGGGGTTCGGTGATCGTGGTCGCCAGAGCACGGCGACGAGCGAGCACACCGAGGACGAGGAGTACGCAGCCCTCGCCGAGAAGTACGGCGTCGAGTTCGACGACGACCCCGACGACGACGACTGATTCGAAGCGGGCGAGCGGCGGCGCTCAGCGCCTGGTCGGGGTCGGCAGACCCGTCCAGTCGTCCCGTTCCAGCAGCTGCACCATGAGGTCGTAGACCTCCTCGCCGACCAGGCCGACGATCTCGTCGCGCGCCGAGCGGTACACCGGCTGGTCGCCGATGTAGGCGTCCGGTGCCTCGGTGCACCACCAGTGGAAGTCGTCGCTGCCCACGCCCCAGTCGCGCTGCTTCCAGTCGCGCAGGCGTGACGTGACGTGCCCGTTCTCGTCGGTCGAGTGCTCCAGTCGCAGTGGTACCTGCCAACAGACGTTGGGCTTCCAGTCCATCGGACGCTCGCCGGCCTCCAGTGCGGCCACGTGCAGGGCGCAGCCGGCACCCTGGGCGGATCCGGGGCGGTTGAGGAAGATGCACGCGTCGTCGGCCAGCCGGGTGACCGTGGCGGGCGTGCCGTCGTCCTCGGCGCCGGAGTCGAGGAAGCCCTCGGCCACCGCTTCGTCGTAGAACTGCATGTGACGCGGGCCAGACGCACGAAGTGGCGCACCACGTTGGCCACGTCGTCCTCGTCGGTGAAGTGGGCGCCGTAGCTGCAGCACCCCTGCTCCATCTCGGTGGCGTCGGCGTCGAGGACGCCCTTGCAGCCCTCGCCGTAGATGCACCGGTAGCTCGACCGCAGGAACGTCGCGTCGAAGACCCACGTGCGTTGCTCGGCGGGGTCGGCGCAGCTCACCCACTCGCGCACATCCTGGGGCTCGGGTCGTCGCGCCTTGGCCACCGCGCAATCGTACGACGGGATTGAATCCGCCCCTCCCGTAGACTGACCTGCACGTATGGCCACCCCACCGCGTACTGCCGACGAGCTCCGCCAGTCGTTCATCGACTTCTTCGTCGACGCGCGACGCACACGTTCGTACCCTCGGCGAGCCTGATCCCGCACGACGCCACGCTGCTGTTCAACGTCGCCGGGATGGTTCCGTTCAAGCCGTACTTCGTCGGCGACGAGGTCCCGCCGTTCAAGCGGGCGGTCAGCTCGCAGAAGTGCGTCCGGGCGGGAGGCAAGCACAACGACCTCGACGACGTCGGGCGCACCAAGCGCCACCTCGTGTTCTTCGAGATGCTCGGCAACTTCAGCTTCGGTGACTACTTCAAGGAGCTGATCATCCCGGCGAGCTGGGAGCTCGTCACCGAGGGATGGGGCATGGACGGCGACCGGCTGTGGATCACGGTCCACGAATCCGACGACGAGGCGGAGGCGCTCTGGCACGAGCAGGTCGGCGTGCCGATGTCGCGCATCCAGCGCCTCGGCGACGACGAGAACTTCTGGCAGGCCGGCGAGACCGGCCCGTGCGGTCCGTGCAGCGAGATCCACCTCGACCGTGGGCCGGAGTTCGGCCCCGACGGTGGCCCGGCGAGCGACAAGCAGGGCGACCGCTTCATGGAGTTCTGGAACCTCGTGTTCATGCAGTACGACCGCGACGACGCCGGCGTGATGACCCCGCTGCCCAGGCCCTCGATCGACACCGGCGCCGGCCTCGAGCGGGTGCTCACGGTGCTGCAAGGCGTCGACTCGCTGTGGGAGACCGACCTGATGCTGCCGATCATCGAGCGGGCCAGTGCGGTCACCGGTCGGCCCTACACCGTGGGCGACTACGACGACCGCGACAGCTTCGCCATCCGCGTGCTCGCCGAGCACGCCCGCTCGACGTCGATGCTCATCGCCGACGGGGTGTTCCCGTCCAACGAGGCGCGGGGCTACGTGCTGCGACGGATCATCCGGCGCGCCGTCCGCTACGCCTACCTGCTCGGCACCGAGCA
The DNA here is from genome assembly GCA_963719295.1 of Ilumatobacteraceae bacterium. Taxonomy (GTDB): domain Bacteria; phylum Actinomycetota; class Acidimicrobiia; order Acidimicrobiales; family Ilumatobacteraceae; genus Desertimonas. Next base: position 187,857 of record CAVRBV010000009.1, on the reverse strand, counting down.
GCTCGTGCTTCCGTCGCTCGCCGACGTCGCCATCGACGTGATGGCCAACGCCTACCCCGACGTCGCCCGCCAGCGCGACTTCATCACCGGCGTGTTGGCCAAGGAGGAAGAGCACTTCCGCCAGACCCTGCGCAACGGCCTCACCATCCTCGAGCGCGAGCTGGTCGACGAGCCGGCCGCGCTGTCGGGCGAGACCGCGTTCCTGCTCCACGACACCTACGGCTTCCCGCTCGAGCTCACCCAGGAGATCGCCTCGGAGCGCTCGGTCACGGTCGACATCGCCGGCTTCGAGGCGGCGATGAGCGAGCAACGGACGCGGGCCAAGTCGGCGCGAGCGGCGGTGCGCGAGGCGGCCAACGTCGACGCCTACCGCCACATCGTCGAGGAGCACGGCACCACGGTGTTCCAGGGCTACGTCACCGACTCGGCGGCGGCGCGGGTGCTCGCCGTGCTCGACGTGGCCGGCGACGACGACCTGGTGGAGATCTTCCTCGACCAGACGCCGTTCTACGCCGAGAGCGGCGGCCAGGTGGGTGACACGGGCATCATCACCACCGAGTCCGGCACGGCCGACGTGATCGACACCACGTTCGCCCTGCCGGGACTGCGCCGTCACGTGGCGCGCATCGCCGCCGGCAGCGTCACGCCGGGCCAGGCGGCGGTGGCGGCCGTCGACGCCGACCGGCGCAACGCCGTGCGCCGCAACCACACCGCCACCCACCTGCTGCACCACGCCCTGCGCACGGTCCTCGGCGCGCACGTGAAGCAGGCCGGATCGCTGGTGGCGCCCGACCGGCTGCGCTTCGACTTCTCCCACTACAGCGCGCTCACCGACGACGAGATCACGCAGATCGAGACGATGGTCAACGCCGAGACCCTCGCCAACACCACGGTCAGCGCCACGGAGATGCCCAAGGGCGACGCCGAGGCGAAGGGCGCCATCGCCTTCTTCGGCGACAAGTACGGCGACGTGGTGCGCGTGCTCGAGGCGGGACCTTCGATCGAGCTCTGCGGCGGCACGCACGTGGGCGCGACCGGCGACATCGGTCTGGTCAAGATCGTCAGCGAGGGCTCGATCGGCTCCAACCTGCGCCGCATCGAGGCGGTCACCGGCACCGGTTCGGTGGCGTTGCTGCAACGAGACGAGCACGAGCTCGACGACATCGCCGCGCTGGTCGGCTCGCCCGGCGACGCCCGGGGCGGCGTGCAGCGCAAGCTCGAAGAAGCGCGGGCGCTCGCCGACGAGGTGAAGGTCCTGCGGTCACGGCTGGCGGCCGGGCGCGCCGGCGAGCTCGCCGCGGCGGCGGTCGACGGGGCGGTCGTGGCGCGCGTCGACGGTCTGGCGCCCGACGAGCTGCGCGAGCTGGCGCTCGCCGTACGCGGCCGCGGCGTCACGGCGGTCGTGCTGATCGGCGTCACGCCGGCCGGCGGTGTGTCGCTCGTCGGTGCGGTCCAGCCCGGTCTCGGCACGCCGGCATCGGCGCTGCTCACCGACGCGGCCAAGGCCGTCGGCGGCGGCGGTGGCGGCAAGGGCGACGTGGCCACGGCGGGCGGCAAGGACGCGTCCAACGTCGAGCAGGCGCTCACCCTCGCCCGCGACGCGGTGGCGCTCGCCACCGGCAGCTAGTGCGGGTGCTCGCGCTCGACCTCGGGTCGAAGCGCATCGGGGTGGCCGTCAGCGATCGCACCGGCACGGTGGCGTCGCCCCTCGTCGTGCTCGAACGGACCGGTTCGCGGGCCCACGACCACCGCCGGATCACCGAGCTGGTCCGCGACGAGGAGGCCGAGCTGGTGGTCGTCGGGATGCCGTGGAGCCTGTCCGGCCGCCGAGGACGGGCGGCCGAGGGCGCCCGGGCCGAAGCGCAGGCCCTCGCTACTGTGGTCGGCGTGCCGGTCGACACCTACGACGAGCGGTTCAGCACCGTCACCGCCGAGCGTGCGCTCGCCGAGATGGACGTCCGCGGGCCGGCGCGACGCAAGGTCGTCGACAAGGTGGCGGCGGCGGTGATCCTGCAGGGCTATCTCGACGCCCGGGCCGCGGGGCGTCCATGAGTCATCGCGCGACCGCGCCGGCGCGCCGGCGGGGCGTCCGCCGACGCCGGTGCCGCCGTCCACCGACGAGGCCGGAGGCGGCGACGCCGATGCCTGGCACGAGGACCCGTGGGACGCCGCGCCCGACGTCGACGAGGTCGAGGCGCTGCGCCCCGAGCGCCACGTGGCCAAGTGGGTCAGCTTCGGTGCGTTGGCGCTGGTCAACGTGCTGATCATCGCCGCCGGCTTCGCCGGGTGGTGGTACGTGCGCCAGGCGAACCCGTCCGGCGGGGTGGGGGCGCCCGTCGCCGTGCAGGTGGCCGACGGTGAGACGCTCCACGACCTGAGCGTGCAGCTCGAAGGCCTCGGCATCGTGCAGAGCGCGTCGTTCTTCCGCCGCTACGTCGACGACCACGGCGGGCTGACCCCGGTGCCCGGTCTGTACAACATCCCCACCGGCGACCACGTCGGCAACGTGCTGCGCCGGCTGCGCACGCCGCCGAGCGAGACGATCACCCGGGTGACGTTCCCGGAGGGCTTCACGCTGCGCCAGATGGCGGCGCGCCTCGCCGACAAGATCCCGCAGTTCGACGCCGCCTCGTTCCTGCAGATCGCCACCACCGACACGTCGATCGCCTCGGTGTTCCGCGCCGCGGGGGTCACCTCGCTCGAGGGCCTGCTGTTCCCCGCCACCTACGACGTGTCCAACGCCGACACCGAGCGACAGGTGATCGAGCGGATGGTCGCCCAGATGGAACGGGTGGCCCGCGACCAGGAGGAGATCGATCGCATCGCCCCGACGATCACCGGCGGCCGCGGCAAGGTGCTCAACCTCACCCCCTACCAGGTGCTGATCGTGGCGTCGATGATCGAGCGCGAGGCGAAGACCGAGCAGGACCGCCCGCTGATCGCCCGCGTGATCTACAACCGCCTGGCGACGGGCATGCGCCTCCAGGTCGACGCCACGGTGCTGTACGGCGCGCCGGCGTCGATGCTGCCGCCGGCCGTCGACCAGATCGACGTGAACGCGCTGCGGGGCATGGACAACGCGTGGAACACGTACACGCGCGACGGACTCCCGGCGACGCCGATCGCCAACCCGGGGCGGGCGTCGATCGAGGCGGCGCTGCACCCCGCACCCGACCCGAGCACGGGCAGCGCGCTGTGCGCCGGCGTGCCCGCCGATCAGTGCCTGTACCTCTACTACGTGCTCCACGACGCCGCCGGCAACCACAGCTTCACGGTGACCGACGCCCAGTTCCAGGCCGACGTGCAGTACGCCGTCGATCACAACCTGCTGGAGAACTGACGGTGGCGGCCGCCGCCGGGCCCGGCGTGGCCGCGCTGGTGGGCTCGCCGGTCGCCCACTCGCTGTCGCCGGCGATCCACCGGGCCGCCTTCGCCGCGGCGGGCGTCGACTGGTCGTACGTCGCGTTCGACGTCCCGTCCGGGCGCGGTGCGGCCGCCGTCGCCGCCGCGCGGACGCTCGGTCTCCGGGGGCTGTCGGTGACGACACCGCTGAAGGAGGAGGTCGCCGCGGCGGTCGACGAGCTGAGCCCGGCGGCGGTGGCGATGGGCGCCGCCAACACCGTGGTGGTGGGTCGCGACGGCCGCCTGCGCGGCGAGAGCACCGACGGCGACGGCTTCGTCGCCTCGTTGACCGCCGACGGCGTCGATCCCGGACGGCCGGCGCTTCGTCGTGTGCGGCGCCGGGGGAGCGGCGCGCAGCGTGGTCGAGGCGCTCGGTCGCGCCGGCGCGGCCGACGTCGTGGTGGTCAACCGCTCGCCCGCACGGGCCGAGGCCGCGGCGGCGTTGGCGGCCACGGCGCGCCCGGTCACCGGCGACGTCGGTGGCGAGCTGGCCGCGGCGGACGTGATCGTCAACGCCACCACCGTCGGGTTCGCCGGCGGTGACGCGCCCGACGGGGTGCCGTTCGACGTCGCCGTGCTGCGTCCCGGCCAGGTGGTGTGCGACCTCGTGTACCACCCGATGGAGACGCCGCTGCTGCGCGCCGCTCGTGGCGCGGGCGCACGTGCGGTCGACGGTCTGGGGATGCTCGTGCACCAGGCGGCGTTGCAGCAGCAGCTGTGGCTCGGCCACCTCCCCGACGTGGCCGTGATGCGCGCCGCCGCCGAGGCCGAGCTCACCCGTCGCCGCGTCTGAGCGACCGATGGGTGCCAGCATGACCGAATGGTCATGCTGGCACCCATCGGTCGGCGTCAGGCTCGTCGCGGCCGTTAGCGTTCCCCGGCGATGTTGCGGTACCTCACGGCGGGCGAGTCCCACGGCCAGGCGCTCGTGGTGATCGTCGAGGGGCTGCCGGCGGGGCTGGCCGTCACCGTCGACGACATCCAGAGCGAGCTGGCCCGGCGGCGCCTCGGCTACGGGCGCGGGCCACGCCAGCGCTTCGAGGAAGACGAGCTGACGCTGATCGGCGGCGTGCGCCACGGCCGCACGCTGGGATCGCCGGTCGCCATCCGCATCGGCAACAGCGAGTGGGTGCGCAGCGACAAATGGCACGAGGAGATGTCGCCGGCACCCGGGGCGACGAAGGCACCGCTCACCCAGGTGCGCCCCGGTCACGCCGATCTCGCCGGGATGCAGAAGTACGGCTTCGACGACGCCCGCGACGTGCTCGAGCGAGCGCAGCGCGCGGAGACCGCGGCGCGCGTCGCCGCCGGCGCGGTGGCCAAGCTGCTGCTCGGCGAGCTCGGCATCGCCGTGATCTCGCACGTCGTGCAGATGGGCGCCGTTCGCAGCGGCCCGCCCCGGCCGACGCCCGCCGATCTCGACGACGTCGACGCATCGCCGGTGCGCTGCTTCGATCCGGTGGCCGCCGAGGCGATGATCACCGAGGTGAAGTCCGCGGCGAAGGAGGGCGACTCGCTGGGCGGCGTCGTCGAGGTGCTCGGCTACGGGCTGCCCGTCGGGTTGGGTAGCCACGTGCACTGGGACCGCAAGCTCGACGCCCTGCTGGCGCAGGCCGTGATGAGCATCCAGGCCGTGAAGGGGGTGGAGATCGGCGACGGCTTCGAGGTCGCCGGACGGCGCGGCAGCGAGGCCCACGACGCCATCCGCTGGGACGCTGACGCCGGCGACTACCGCCGCCTCACGACGTTCGCCGGCGGGATCGAGGGCGGCATCTCGACCGGTGAGCTGCTGGTCGTCCGGGCGGCGATGAAGCCGCTGGCGACCCTCAACGTTCCGGTGCTCGAGACCGTCGACACCGCCACCAAGGAGTCGACCGTGTCGTTCAAGGAGCGCACCGACGTCACGGCCGTGCCGGCGATGGGTGTCGTCGCCGAGACGATGGTGGCGCTGGTCGTCGCGGCCGAGGCCCAGCGCAAGTTCGGCGGCGACTCGGTGACGGAGATGGTGCGCAACGCCGCGGCGTTCCGCGCCACCCTGCCGTGAGGTTTCACCCGACTGTCATTGCGTTCCCCGGCCACGCAGGCCGCACGGTGGACGCTCCCTCCGCTAGCGCTCCGGTCGCTCGCATCGGCGAGATGGTTCGCCCGTGACCCATCTCGTGCTGGTGGGACTGATGGGCACGGGGAAGTCGACCGTCGGCCGCCGCGTGGCGGCCACGCTCGGTCGGCCGTTCCTCGACTCCGACGAGCTGATCGAGCAGGCGACCGGGCGCACCGTCCGCCAGATCTGGCGGACCGACGGTGAATCGGCCTTCCGCGTCCTCGAGACCGACGCCCTGCGGACGGCGCTCGCCTCGGAGCCGCCGGCGGTGATCGCCGCCGCAGGAGGAGTGGTGCTGTCGGCGGCCAACCGCGACGCGCTGAACGACGCCGACGCGACGGTCGTGTGGCTGAGCGCCGATCCCGACGTGCTGTTCGAGCGGGCCTCGCGGGGCGTGCACCGACCGCTGCTCGACGACGACCCCGAGGCCGCATTGCGGACGATGGCCGCCGAGCGCGCTGAGCTGTACCGCTCCGTTGCCGACGTCACGGTCGACGTGAGCCACCGCAGCGTCGACGACGCGGTGCAGACCGTGCTGGGCGCGGCGCCGTGAGCGAGCGAATCTTCGAGCGAGCGAACCGTCAAGCACGGTCTTCGGCTCACTGGGGCACCCTGCACACGTGGACGCGTCGCGGCGAGTGACGGTGCACCAGTGAGCACTCGTCACACGGTCACCGTGCCACTGGGCGACCGCAGCTACGACGTCGTCGTCGGGCACGGCGCGGTCGACACGCTGGCGTCGCTCGTTCCCGCCGGCGCCCGGCGGGTCGCCGTGGTCACGCAGGCCGCCGTCCCGCTCGGGACGGCGGAGGCCCTCACCCCGCTCGGCGCCGGCGGTCGCACGGTGACCCGGATCGAGATCGGCGACGGTGAGGCGGCGAAGTCGCTCACCACCATCGAGCACATCACACGGGCGTTGGCGACTGCCGGGGTGACGCGTCACGACGTGGTCGTGGCCGTCGGCGGCGGGATGGTCACCGATGTCGCCGGGTTCGCCGCCGCCGTGTGGCACCGCGGCGTGCCGGTGATCCACGTGGCCACCACCCTGCTCGGCATGGTCGACGCGGCGATCGGCGGCAAGACGGCCGTCAACCTCCCCGAGGGCAAGAACCTGGTCGGCGCGTTCTGGCAGCCGATCGCCGTGGTCTGCGACCTCGACGCCCTCGACACGCTGCCGGCCCGGGAGCGCCGGTCGGGCGACGGCGAGATGGCCAAGTACCACTTCCTCTCGGGTGACGACCTCGCCGCTCTGCCCCTCGCCGACCGGGTGGCCCGCTGCGTGGCCCTCAAGGCGGCGGTGGTGGCCGACGACGAGCGCGAAGGCGGGCGGCGGGCGCTGCTCAACTACGGCCACACGCTCGGCCACGCCGTCGAGGTGGCGAGCGGCCACACCGTGACCCACGGCGAGGCGGTCGGCGTCGGGTTGGTGTATGCCGCCGAGCTGGCACGCGCGCTGGGGCGCATCGACGCCGACCGCGTCGCCGAGCACCGACGCGTGGTCGGCGAGGTGTACGACCTCGACACGAGGTTGCCCGCCGGCCTCGATCCCGACGAGCTGATGGCGCTGATGGGCCGCGACAAGAAGGCGCTCGACGGCCTCACGTTCGTGCTCGACGGCCCCGCCGGCGTCGAACTGGTGAGCGGCGTCGACCCCACCGTCGCCCGCGCCACCCTCACCACCACTCACCCGACCCCGCCCAGCCGGCGAAGATTTCCACAAGCATTTTCGAGCGCGCCATTCGCGCCGAGCACCGCGCTTGCAAGATCTGGGGCGCAATCGAGTTCTGCACGATTTGCTTGTGGAAATCGTCGGGCCGTGGGGGTGGGGCGGTACGGTGCGGGCGATGGGCACGGTCATGCTGTTGCACGGGGTCAACCTCGACCTGCTCGGCGAGCGCGAGCCCGCGGTGTACGGCACCGCCACGCTCGCCGACCACGTCGCCACGGCGCGGGCGGCCGCCGAGCGCTCGGCCTCGACGTGGAGGACCACCAGTCGAACCACGAGGGCGAGCTGGTCGAGTGGATCCACGCCGCACGCGGCCGCTGCGACGCCATCGTCATCAACCCCGGTGCGTTCACCCACTACGCCTGGAGCCTGCACGACGCGCTCGCCGCGTTCGACGGCCCGATCGTCGAGCTGCACCTCTCCAACCCCGACGCCCGCGAGCCGTGGCGGCGCACGAGCGTGATCGCCCCCGTCGCCACCGGCACGATCGCCGGATTCGGCGGCCACGGCTACGAGCTGGCGATCCGCGCCGTCGCCGCCGCCCTCGGCCACTCCTGACCGGATCGGGCCGGGCCCGTGGATCGGCCGCGGCGTGACACACTGAGCGCGATGGCGACCCCCGCCGCGCTGGCCGACTGCGACTACCGGCGTCGCTCGGAGCGTCTGCGCGAGCGCCTGGACGGGCGCACGATGGTCGTGTCGAACCCGTCGAACATCCGCTGGCTGACCGGCTTCGGCGGCTCGCTCGGCTGGGTCGTGGTCGCACCCGAGCGCACCACGCTCGTGACCGACGGCCGCTACGAGGCGCGGCGCCGCGACCGACATCGCCGACGCCGGCATCGACGCCGATGTCGTCGCCGGGCGCACCCGGGCCGACGTCACGGCGCTCCTCGTCGCCGCGGCCACCCGTTCCGAACCGGTGCTCGCCGAGGCGGAGCACCTCACCCACGCCACCTGGCTCGCCCTCGCCGCCGATCTCGACCTCGAGCCGTCCGGCCCGGTGGTGCAGGAGTTGCGCCGCGTCAAGGACGCCGGCGAGGTGGCGCGCATGGCGCGGGCCGCATCGATCGCCGACCGAGCGCTCGTCGACACCGCACCGCTCCTCGACCGGGGCCTGACCGAAGCCGACGTCCGCGACGCCCTCGAGTCGCGCATGCGAGCCCTCGGTGCCGACGGACCGAGCTACGCCACCATCGTGGCGAGCGGCCCGGCGTTCGCCGCCCGCCCGCACCACGAGACGGGGCGGCGCACGATCGTCGAGGGCGACACCGTCATCGTCGACGTCGGTGCCCTCGTCGACGGCTATCACTCCGACATGACCCGCGTCGTTCGTGGTGGGGGAGCCCACGCCCGAGCAACTCGACGTCTACGCCTGCGTCCGCGAGGCCCAGGCGGCCGGGCTGGCCACGGTCCGCGCCGGCGTCGCGGCCGCCGACGTCGATGCGGCGTGTCGCGCGGTGTTCCGCGCCGCCGGCCGCGAGGACTGGTATCTCCACGGCACCGGACACGGGGTCGGGCTCGACATCCACGAGGAGCCGTTCGCCTCGCCGCGTCTCGACCGCGACACTGCTGGAGGGGGACGTGGTGACCGTCGAACCGGGCCTCTATCGTGACGGTTTCGGCGGGGTCCGCATCGAGGATCTCGTGTCCGTCACCGCGACGGGCTGCGCACCGCTGACCCATCTGCCCAAGGACGCCCCATGCCTGCCATCACCACCAACGACCTGAAGAACGGGATCACGCTGCAGCTCGACAACGGCCTGTTCCAGGTGATCGAGTTCCAGCACGTCAAGCCGGGCAAGGGTGGCGCGTTCGTGCGCACCAAGCTGCGCAACGTGCGCACGGGATCGGTGCTGGAGAAGACCTTCAACGCCGGCATCCGCGTCGAGCAGGCGATCGTCGATCGTCAGGACATGCAGTTCCTGTACCGCGACGGCGACGACTACGTGTTCATGAACACCTCGACCTACGACCAGCTCCACGTCGACCCGGCCAAGCTCGGCGACGCCGCCGGCTACCTGGTCGAGCAGGCGGTGGCGCAGATCGCCCAGCACGACGGCGAGATCATCGGCGTCGAGATCCCGGCCTCGGTCGAGCTCACGGTGAGCGTCACCGAGCCGGGCGTGCAGGGCGACCGAGTGTCCGGGGCGCGCAAGCCGGCCGAGCTGGAGACGGGCAAGGTCGTGCAGGTGCCGTTGTTCATCAACGTCGGCGACCGGGTGCGGGTCGACACGAGGACCGGCGAGTACATCACTCGCGTGTGATGAGCGAGCGAGTTTTCGAGCGAGCGAACGAACGAACAAGCACGTTCTTCGGTCACGGGTGCACCATCGGCGACATGGACGAGTCGCATCACGTGACGGTGCACCAGTGACCGACAGCGAACCCGCGCCGCGGGCACGGCGAGCGGATCGTCGCTCCGACGCCCGCGAGCGGGCCCTCTACCTGCTGTACGAGGCCGCCCAGAAAGACGTGCCCGTCGAGGACGTGCTCGCCGGTCAGGTCGTGCCCGCCGACGAACTGACCACGCTGCTCGTCACCGGCGTCGCCGCCGAGCGTGAGCGCCTCGACACCGCCATCGCCGGGCGCGCCGAGGGCTGGTCGCTCGCCCGCATGCCGATCCTCGACCTGGTCGTGCTCCGTCTCGGCGCCTTCGAGCTGGCCGAGCGTCCCGACGTGCCGGTCGCCGTCGTCATCGACGAGGCGGTCGAGCTGGCCAAGCGGTTCTCCACCGACAACAGCGGGCGCTTCGTCAACGGCGTGCTCGCCGCGCTGGCCGGCGACCTCCGCAACGGCGGGGCTCCGAGCGGGGGCCGGCAGCGGGTGAGCGAGCGAGTCTCCGAGCGAGCGAACCATCAGGCTCGGTCTTCGGCTCACTGGTGCACCGACTCCGACTGGAGCGTCACGTGTGGTGACGGTGCACCAGTGAGCGCGGCCGACGGCGTCGCCGCCGACCGCGTGGCTGCGGTCGGCACGAAGCCGGTGCGCACCGCCGCTGGGCGCCGGGAGCGCCTCGCCGCCGAGTGGCGGTGGATCCGCGACCACGAGTCGGCGATCTGCCTCACGCTGGTGCTCGTCGGCGTCGGTGCCTTCGCCGCCCTGTTCGGCGTCCTCGGGGTGCGCAACCAGCGCGGCTTCGGCACGTGGTCGTACGACATGGGGATCTACGACCAGGCGATCTGGCTGGTGTCGCGCGGCGGCTCGACGTTCATGACCGTCCGCGGCCTCGACGTCTGGGGCCACCACTTCAACCCGGTCTTCTACCTGTTGGCGCCGTTCTACTGGCTCGGCGCCGGCCCGTCGTTCCTCTACGTCGTGCAGAACACGCTGCTCGGCCTCGGCGCGCTGCCGGTGTACCTCATCGCCACGGCCCGCTTCCGGCGCCCGGTCGTGGGGCTGCTCTTCGCGCTGATCTACCTGGTGTACACGCCGGTCCAGTTCATCGCCTGGGTGAACTTCCACCCGGAAGCGCTGGCGATCACGCCGTTCCTGTTCGCCTGGTACTTCGCCACGACGAAGCGCTGGCGCTGGTGCTTCGTGTTCGTCGTGCTGGCGCTGATCACCCGCGAGGACGTCGCCCTGGCGGTGGTGATGATGGCGCTCGTCCTCGCGATCAGCAACCGTCGCAGCCCGACGGTGCGCCACGACCTGCGGATGTCCGTGGCGATCGCCGCCCTCGGCGCCGGCTGGTACCTGATCGCCACGCAACTGGTCATCCCGCACTTCAATCACGGCAACCAGGCCTTCTACCTGCAGAACTTCTTCGGGGACTACGGCGGGACGTTCCCGGGCATCGCCCGCACGATCCTGCGCCACCCGAACTGGGTGGTGCGCGACGCCGTGCAGCACGACCGCATCGTGTTCTACAAGAAGCTGTTGTGGCCGCTCGGGTGGATGCCCCTCGCCAGCCCGCTGCACCTGCTGATGGCGCTGCCGCAGATGCTGGCCAGCGTCATCGGCGGCCAGGTGTACGCCCGGCGCATCGAGTACCAGTACACCGCGATCATGATCGCCCCGTTCATGATCGCGGCGGTCGAGGGGACGCACAACGTGGTCCGCTGGACGCGCCGCTGGCCGCACCCACGGCGACGCTCGGTCGCTGCTCGCCGGCTGGCTGGTGGCATGCGCGTGGATCACCAACGTCGCCTGGTCGCCGTCGCCGGCCGGCGAGCTCTACGGCGTGTGGGCCCAGCACAACCCGCGGGCCGCGGCGATGCAGTCGGCGGTCGACCTGGTGCCGAAGGACGCCGTGGTCACGTCGTCCTACGACATCGGCCCGCACCTGTCCCAGCGCGAGGGCTCCTACGACTGGCCGAACCCGTTCTGGCCGGCGTACTGGGGCGCGTGGACCCCGGCGTCGACCGACTGCACCGCCTTCCCGAGCGCGTCGATCGTCGACTACCTGGTGCTCGACATGAACCTCTACCCCGACGGCGACCCGCAGCGCCAGTTCATCGAGTCGCTGATCGTCCCCGGCGGCGAGTTCTCGGTGGTGCGCTGGCGCCAGGACATCGACGACAACGTCCTCGTGGCACGGCGCGTCGAGCCCGGCCCGGACGGCGTGGCGACGCCACCCAACTGTCCGGGCACCAACCCGGTCGCCGTGACCGGATAGATCAGCCCGGCGCGGCGTGGCGCCTCGACGCCGTGTCGCACCGCCGGCGCGAACGGGCTGCTGCCGAACCACCTCGGCAGGTGACGGATGACGTGCGGTGAGCCCTCGGCGCGCAGGCCACCGTCGGCGAGGGCGCGGCGCCACGTCGTCATGCCGCTGAACACCTCGCCGAGGGTCCGCGTCGCGCCGACCACCACCACGTCGGGGTCGAACCCCGGGTGCTGCACGCAGACCGACGGCTCGCCGCGGTCGAGCACGACCCAGATCGAGGTGCGCTCCGGCGCGGTGTGGTCGAACTGCACGACCACCCGGCCGGGCGGCAGCTCGGCCGAGTCGATGTGGCGGTGCATCCACCACATCAGCGTCACGGCGTCGATCCCGTCCGGGTCGATGTCCTGGTAGAGCCACTGCACCGCCCAGAGCCCGAGCGCCATCACCACCTGCTCGAGGTCCTTGCCCGCCGGGGTGAGCCGGTACTCGCTGCCGCGCCCGCCGGGTGCCGGCCAGCGCTCGACCACCCCCTTGCGCTCGAGGTGTCGCAGCCGCTGCGACAGCAGCGACCGGGAGATGTTGGGGAGACCGCGGGCGATGTCGTTGAAGCGGGTGCTGCCGATGATCAGCTCGCGCAGGATCAGCGGGGTCCAGCGGTCGGCGAGCACCTCGCTCCCGAGGGAGATGGGGCAGAAGCGGTCGTACTCGGCCATGGTGCAGTGTCGCGCCATCAGCGCCGCCCGAGTGAAGTCCTGAATCTGTACCGGTTGGGTCCAGATCGCGGACTGGAAGCAGCTCGTATTCGTCACGATGCTCGATGCTCATGATCACCATGACGATGACACCACCGGCCACGGGCGCCGACCGGGCCGACGACCTGCGGGCGTGGGCCGCCGACGCCGGAGTGGCGCTCGCCGCCTCCGCCCGCCGGCACGATCTCGAGGGCTCGTGGGTCGGCGACTCGTTCGACCACCTCCGCGAGCGTGGCTTCCTCGCCCTCGCCGTGCCCGAGGAGCTCGGCGGGCGCGGGGCGACGATCGCCGAGGTCTCGACCGTCATGCGCGAGCTCGCCCGCCACTGCGGGTCGACGGCGCTGGCGATGTCGATGCACCAGCACGTGACGGCGTTCACGGCGTGGCGCTATCGCCGCGGTCTCCCCGGCGCCGAGGCGACATTGCGGCGCGTGGTCGACGACGGGATCGTGCTCGTGTCCACCGGCGGCGGCGACTTCACCCGGCCTCGGGGCTCGGCGGTGAAGGTGGACGGCGGCTACCGCGTGAGCGGGGTCAAGGCCTTCGCCAGCCAGTCGCCGGCCGGTTCGGTGATGTCGACGATGTTCGTGTACGACGACCCCGAGCGCGGGCCGTGGGTGCTGAACATGGCCGTGCCGTTCGGCCCCGGCGTCACCGTCCACGACAACTGGGACACGCTCGGCATGCGCGGCACCGGGAGCAACGACGTCACGATCGACGAGGTGTTCGTTCCCGACGAGCGCGTGCTCGCCGATCGACCGTACGGCGTGCTCGACCCGCCGCTCCAGGTGATCGCCAGCATCGCCTTCTCGATCATCGACGGCGTCTACCTCGGCATCACCGAAGCGGCACTGCAGCACGCCATCGCGGCGTGTGCGGCGCGGTCCGACGACCCCGGCGTGCAGCGCCAGATCGGGCTGATGTCGCACAAGGCGCGCGTCGCCGCGTGGGCCCACGAGGGGGCGCTCGCCGTCGTCGGTGACGACCCGCTCCCGTCGATGGACACCGTGGCCGCGGTGATGGCCGCGAAGCGGGAGATCGCCCTCGCCGGGGCCGAGGTCTGCGACCTGGCGATGGACGTCGTCGGCGGACCGTCCTTCTTCAAGGGTTCGCCGCTCGAGCGGGCCTGCCGCGACATCCGCGCCGCCCGCTTCCACCCCCTGAACCCGGAGGCGACGCTGCGCCACGCCGGCCGGCTGGCCCTCGGCGTGCCCTGCGACGAGGTGTAGTCGACGGGGTCAGCGCCACGGAAGTGCCGCTCCCGCCGGCGTGGTTACTACCGGCCTGGATCTCAGCCACGGAAGTGCCGACCGATCGACGCCAAGACGGCCCCCTCGCTTTCCGCGTCGGCGGCGACTTCGCTACCTGATGACCGCGTGGCGCCGGCGCGACCATGTGGTCGTGAACAACGCCGGAGCGGTCGTCCGCGACCTCCGAGCCGACGACCACGGGCCGCGCGCTCGCCATCAACGAGGCCAACACGCCGGCCGTCGGCAGCCCTCGACGGCGAGCGTTTCCAGCACCTCGTGGGGCAGTGCTCGATCGCTCTCGGCGCCGAGGTCGGCGGCGAACTGGCCGGCTTCTGCCTGGTGCTCGCCCCGGGTGCCGACTACGGCAGCGTCAACTACGGCTGGTTCGCCACCCGCTACGACCACTTCGCCTACCTCGACCGGGTCGCCGTCGACGAACGTCACCGCGATCGCGGGATCGGCACCGCGCTGTACGCCGAGGTGGAGCGACGGACCACGGCGCGATGGTTCCTGCTGGAGGTGAACCTGCGGCCGCGCAACGACGGCTCGCTGCGGTTCCACCGGCGTCTCGGCTTCGTCGAGGTCGGTCAGCAGGAGACGCCCTACGGCGCCCGTGTCTCGATGCTCGCCAAGGACCTCGCGCCGGCGGCGGGTGGCTGCTAGCTTGACCCACCGACCGTGAAGCGGGTCCCGTGAGGCCCGGACGGAGGAACCGATGACGCAGCAACCGGTGGTGCCCAGCGCGGCACCCAAGACGGTGCTCGGCGCCGACGACGTGCGCCGGGCGATCACCCGCATCGCCCACGAGATCGTCGAGCGCAACCGTGGCCTCGACGGCGTGGTGATCGTCGGCCTCCAGCGCGGCGGCGTGTGGCTGGCCGAGCAGCTCGGCGGTGAGGTCGCCCGCATCGAGCGCGAGGTGCCGGTCGGAGCGATCGACGTCGCCCTGTACCGCGACGACATCGCCCTGCGCCCGGTCACCCCGGCCGGACGCAGCGACCTCCCGGTGCCCCTCGACGGCGCGACGGTCGTGCTCGTCGACGACGTGCTGTTCACCGGGCGCACCGTACGAGCGGCCCTCGACGCCCTCGCCGACTACGGCCGGCCGCGAGCGGTGCAGCTCGCCGTGCTCGTGGACCGCGGGCATCGAGAGCTGCCGATCCGCCCCGACTACGTCGGCAAGAACCTGCCGACCAGCCTCGACGAGACGGTGGTCGCCACCGCCGCCGGCGTGGTGATCTCGTGACCCCGCCGCGATCTGGTCACCCTGCGCCGATTGCGAGCCGAGTTCGAGACCGGACGGTGAGAACGTGAAGCACCTGCGCTCGATCAGCGAGCTCGGGGTCGACGGCGTGCACCGGCTGCTCGAGCTCACCGATCACATGGCCGCCGTCAACGCCCGCCCCAACCCGCGGGTGCCGGCGCTGCGTGGCCGCACGGTCTGCAACCTGTTCTTCGAGGACTCGACCCGCACGCGGCTGTCGTTCGAGACGGCGGCCAAGCGCCTGTCGGCCGACGTGATGACGTTCACCGTCGGCTCGTCGAGCGTGAACAAGGGTGAGAGCCTCCGTGACACCATCGAGACGGTCGCGGCGATGGGGGTCGACGCGTTCGTGATCCGCCACCGCGCCAGCGGGGTGCCGTGGCAGGTGTCGCGCTGGACCACCGCCAGCATCGTCAACGGCGGCGACGGCTGGCACGCCCACCCGACACAGGCGTTGCTCGACGCCTACACGGTGCGCGGCGCGCTCGCCCGCACCGGCGGGCTGGACGGCCTGCGCGTGGCGATCGTCGGCGACATCAAGCACTCGCGCGTCGCCCGCAGCACGGCCGAGGTGTTCGCCCTGCTCGGCGCCGATGTCACGTTCGTCGCCCCCGTCACGCTGCTGCCGCCGGTGACCGACGTGCCCACCACCGCCGATCTCGACGCCGTCGTCGGCGAGGTCGACGTGCTCTACCTGCTGCGGATGCAGCGAGAACGCACGCACGATGCCGTCGTCCCCTCGATGCGCGAGTACAGCGAGCGCTTCGGCCTGACGGCCGCTCGTGCCGAGCGCCTCGGCAAGCACGCCCTCGTGATGCACCCCGGCCCGATGAACCGCGGCGTCGAGATCCTCGTCGATCCCGCCGAGCTGCCCGGCGCCGTGATCACCAAGCAGGTGGCCAACGGGGTGGCGGTGCGCATGGCGGTGCTCTTCGACCTGCTCGCCGGCCCCGGGAGCGAGGCCGAGCTGTGACGCGGCTGGTGATCGTTGGCGGGCGGATCGTCGACCAGGGTGGCGAGCGCGCCGGCGACGTCGTGGTCGAGGCGGGACGCGTGGTCGCCGTGACCGAGGGCGTGGCGCGAGCCGACGGCGACAGCGTGCTCGACGCCCGCGGATGCGTGGTGGCCCCGGGGTTCGTCGACCTCCACGCCCACCTGCGCGAGCCGGGCCACGAGGACGCCGAGACGGTCGAGACGGCCAGCCGGGCCGCCGCCCTCGGGGGCTACACGGCGGTCGTGGCGATGCCCAACACCGATCCGCCGGCGGACGCCCGGGGCGTGGTCGAACTGGTCCGCGCGCTCGGCGAGCGCGCCGGGCTGTGCGACGTCCACCCGAGCGGCTGCATCACCGTCGGGCGCGCCGGCGAGGTGCTCGCCCCCTACGCCGAACTGGTGGCGGCCGGCGTCCGCCTGTTCACCGACGACGGGACGGGGGTGCAGGACCCGCTCCTCATGCGCCGGGCGATGGAGTACTCGCTGGGCCTCGACATGGTGCTCGCCCAGCACTGCGAGGTGGCCGCGCTCACCCGCGGCGCCGTGATGCACGAAGGACGCTGTTGCAGCGACCTCGGCCTCCCCGGATGGCCGGCCGTGGCCGAGGAGCTGATGGTCCACCGCGACATCGAGCTGTGCCGGCTCACCGGTGCCCGGTTGCACCTGTTGCACCTGTCGACGGCGCGGAGCGTCGACATGGTGCGGGCGGCGAAGGCCGAGGGACTGACGATCACCGCCGAGGCCGCACCCCACCACCTCAGCCTCACCGACGACGCGCTGCGCGGCTTCGACCCCGTGTTCAAGGTCAACCCACCGCTGCGCACCGCCGCCGACCTCGAGGCGCTGGCCGTCGGGCTGGCCGACGGCACGATCGACGCCGTGGCCACCGACCACGCCCCGCACCCGGCCAGCGACAAGGAGCGGCCGCTCGACGAGGCGCCGCCCGGGATGGTCGGGCTGGAGACGGCGCTCGGTGTGTGCCTGCCGGTGCTGCAGCGAGCGGGGATGTCGCTGGTCGAGATCGTCGGCGCGCTGTCCTGGCGCCCGGCGGCGATCGCCGGGTTGTCGGGTCACGGCCGTCCGATCGCCGCCGGCGAGCCGGCCAACCTCACCGTGTTCGATCCGACGGCCAGCTGGGAGGTGGTGCCGGCGCGACTGGCGAGCCGTAGCCACAACACGCCGTTCGTCGGCCGGACGCTGCAGGGCCGGGTGCGACACACCGTGCTGGCCGGCGCGCCGACCGTGATCGACGGGGTGGCAACGAGATGAATGAACATACAATGGAACGGATGAATATGCATCGCCCCGAGGGTGTCCTGGTCCTCGCCGACGGCTCGACGTTCGAGGGCGAGCTGTTCGGAGCGGACGAGCGTGCGCCACCGGCGAGCTGATCTTCAACACCGCCTTGACCGGCTACCAGGAGATCGTCAGCGACCCGAGCTACGCCGGGCAGATCATCACCTTCACCAACCCGCACATCGGCAACTACGGCGTCAACCAGCCGCGACTTCGAGTCGCGCCGGCTGTTCTGCCGCGGCGTCGTCGTTCGTGAGCTGGCCCGGCGCCCGAGCAACCGTCGCGCCGAGGGCGACTTCGACACCATGCTGCGCCGCTACGGCGTTCCCGGCATCACCGGCATCGACACCCGCCGGCTGACCCGGCTGATTCGTGACACCGGCGCCCTGCCCGGCGCGTTCGGCCCGGCCGGCGACATCGACGCCGTCGGCCGCGCCGCTGCCACCGAGCCCGGCACCGACGGCCTCGACCTCGTCGCCGCCGTCACGACCGAGCACCGGTACAGCGTGGGCACCGCCGCCGCGGACGGGCGGCGCATCGTCGCCTACGACTACGGCATCAAGCGCACGATCCTGCGTCACCTCGCCGGCCCTCGGCACCGTCGTGGTGGTGCCGGCCACCACGCCGGCCGCCGACGCGCTGGCGCTCGAGCCCGACGGCATCTTCCTGTCCAACGGTCCCGGCGACCCGGGCTGCGTGGCCGGCGCCGTCGACGTCATCCGTGATCTGCTCGGCACGCCGGTGCCGGTGTTCGGGATCTGCCTCGGCCACCAGCTGCTCGGTGCGGCGCTCGGGGCATCCACGGTGAAGCTGCCGTTCGGCCACCACGGCGCCAACCACCCGGTCCGCGACCTCACGACCGGGGCGATCGAGATCACCAGCCAGAACCACAACTTCGCCGTGGCTCCCGACGGCCTGGAGCGGGTGGCGGCGAGTGACCCACGTCAACCTCAACGACGGCGTCTGCGAGGGCCTGCAGGCCACACGACGCCAACGCCTTCTCGGTGCAGCACCATCCCGAGGCCGGCCCCGGGCCGCACGAAGCCGCTACCTCTTCGCCCGCTTCGCCGAGCGGATGATCTCCGACCGCGGCGGGGGATGGGCCCCGGCGCCGGTTCCCATGCGGCTGCCCGCCGACGAGCCGGCCGGGCTGCCCGCAGCCCGATCGGGGGGTCGCCTGACATGCCCCGCCGCGACGACCTCACGTCGATCCTCGTCATCGGCTCGGGACCGATCGTGATCGGCCAGGCGTGCGAGTTCGACTACTCCGGCACCCAGGCCTGTCGCGTGCTGCGCGAGGAGGGCTACCGCGTGATCCTCGCCAACTCCAACCCGGCGACGATCATGACCGACCCCGACTTCGCCGACCGCACCTACATCGAGCCGCTGACGCCGGCGGTGCTGGCGGCGATCATCGACCGCGAGCGACCCGACGCCGTGCTGCCGACGCTCGGCGGCCAGACCGGCCTGAACATCGCCATGGCCCTGTACGGCGAGGGACGCATCGGCGTGCCCGGACGACCGGAGATGATCGGGGCCGACGCCACGGCCATCGCCACCGCCGAGGACCGCGAGCGGTTCAAGGAGGCGATGGTCGAGATCGGCCTCGACGTTCCCCGCTCCGCCATCGCCCGCTCCCTCGACGAAGCCGACGCGGCGCTCGACGCCATCGGGCTGCCGGTGATCATCCGCCCGGCGTACATCCTCGGTGGTCGCGGCACCGGGATCGCCACGTCCCACGCCGAGTTCCAACGCCTCGCCGCGGCCGGCCTCGCTGCCAGCCCGATCGGCGAGATCCTCGTCGAGGAGTCGATCGCCGGCTGGAAGGAGTTCGAGCTCGAGGTGATGCGCGACCGCGCCGACAACTGCGTGGTGATCTGCTCGATCGAGAACGTCGACCCGATGGGCGTGCACACCGGCGACTCGATCACCGTGGCCCCGGCCCAGACGCTGACCGACGTCGAGTACCAGCGCATGCGCGACGACGCGTTCGCCTGCATCCGCCGCGTCGGCGTCGAGACGGGCGGTTCGAACGTGCAGTTCGCCCTCGACCCGGTCACCGGGCGCCAGGTCGTGATCGAGATGAACCCGCGCGTGTCGCGATCATCGGCCCTGGCGTCCAAGGCGACCGGGTTCCCGATCGCCAAGATGGCGGCCAAGCTGGCGGTCGGGTACACCCTCGACGAGATCACCAACGACATCACCCGGGCCACGCCGGCGTCGTTCGAGCCGGTGATCGACTACGTCGTCACCAAGGTGCCCCGGTGGGCGTTCGAGAAGCTGCCCGGCACCGCCGCCGTGCTGGGCACGCAGATGCAGTCGGTCGGCGAGGTGATGGCGATCGGACGCACCTTCCCCGAGTCGCTGCAGAAGGCGCTGCGCTCGCTCGAGCAGGGCCGCCTCGGGCTCAACGCCGACCCCGCCGAGGCGTCGTTCGCCACCGCCACCGACGCCGACCTGCTGGCGGCGATCGAGGTGCCCACCCCCGAGCGCATCTTCCAGGTCGGTGAGCTGCTGCGACGCGGGGTCGGGATCGACGCGGTCCACCAGCGGTGCCGCATCGACGAGTGGTTCCTCGACCAGATGCTGGCGATCGTCGAGGAGCGCCGGCACCTCGACGGCCAGGGGCTGGACACGATGACGCGCCGCGACTGGCGGCGGGCCAAGCGTCTCGGCTTCGCCGACGCCCAGCTCGCCCACCTCTGGGGCGTCGACACGCATCAGGTGGCCGCCGAGCGATCGGCGGCCGGGGTGCACCCCACCTACAAGACCGTCGACACCTGTGCCGCCGAGTTCGCCGCGAGCACGCCGTACCACTACTCGACGTGGGAGGACGCCGACGAGGTGCAGCCGTCGGACCGGCCGC
This sequence comes from Ilumatobacteraceae bacterium, assembly GCA_963719295.1. GTDB lineage: Bacteria > Actinomycetota > Acidimicrobiia > Acidimicrobiales > Ilumatobacteraceae > Desertimonas. Next base: position 167,601 of record CAVRBV010000009.1, on the reverse strand, counting down.
GTGTCGTGATCCTCGGCTCGGGGCCCAACCGCATCGGCCAGGGGATCGAGTTCGACTACTGCTGCGTCCACGCCAGCTTCGCCCTGCGCGACGCCGGTTACGAGACGGTGATGATCAACTGCAACCCGGAGACCGTGTCCACCGACTACGACACGTCCGACCGGCTGTACTTCGAGCCGCTCACGCCCGAGGACGTCGCCAACGTCATCGCCGCCGAGACCGCGGCAGCGGGCGGCGTCGCTCCCAAGGTGGTGGTGTCGCTCGGTGGACAGACGCCGCTCAAGCTGGCGTCGCTCATCCCGCCCGAGCTGGTGGCGGGCACGTCGGCCGACTCGATCGACGCGGCGGAGGACCGCGAGAAGTGGAACGCCCTGTGCGACGAGCTGCGCATCCCGCAGCCGCCGGGCGGCACCGCCGTCGACCTCGCCCAGGCGATGGAGATCGCCGCCGGCGTCGGCTTCCCGGTGCTGGTGCGCCCGAGCTACGTGCTCGGCGGCCGGGCGATGCGCATCGTGCACGACGAGCACCAGCTCGCTTCCGCCTTGGCCGAGATCGTCGGGCTCGAACGCTCGGGGGGGCCGAACACCGGCTCGCTCGGGCGCGAGGGCGGCCTCTCCGCCGAGCGCCCGGTGCTGATCGACCGCTTCCTGTCCGACGCCATCGAGGTCGACGTCGACGCGGTCCGCGACCACACCGGCGACGTGTACATCGGCGGCGTGATGGAGCACGTCGAGGAAGCCGGCGTGCACTCCGGCGACTCGGCGTGTGCGATCCCGCCGCCGACGCTGGTGCCGTGGGTGGTGGAGGTCATCGAGGCGTACACGCGGGCGATCGCCGAGCGCCTCGACGTGCGCGGGCTGATCAACGTGCAGTTCGCCGTCGTCGGCTCGACCGTGTTCGTGATCGAGGCGAACCCCCGGGCCAGCCGCACCGTGCCGTTCGTGGCCAAGGCGACCGGGGTGCCGCTCGCCAAGGTCGCCGCACGCGTGATGCTCGGGGCCACCCTGTCCGAGCTGCGTGTGGAGGGTCTGCTGCGCGAGTCGGTGCTCGCGGCCGGTGGCCTGGTGGCGGTGAAGGAGGCGGTGCTGCCGTTCTCGCGGTTCCCCGACGTCGACCCGGCGCTCGGCCCGGAGATGCGCTCCACCGGCGAGGTGATGGGCATCGACGTCACGTTCGGGCGGGCCTTCCACAAGGCCGAGCTCGCCGCCGGCACCGAGCTGGAGGCGGTCGGCACCGTGTTCCTGTCGCTCAACGACCAGAGCAAGCCGGCCGGGCTGGCGATGGTGAAGCGGCTGCGCGCGCTCGGGATGGGCATCGTCGCCACCCGGGGCACCGCCGACTACCTCGCCGGGTTCAACCAGCCGGTCGACGAGGTGCTGGCCAAGGTGTCCGAGGTCGAACCGGGGGGCGGCGCGGTGGGGGCCAAGACGGCCGTCGACCTGATCGCGTCGGGGAAGGTCACCTTGGTGGTCAACACGATGCAGGGTCGGGGCGGGCGCTCCGACGGCGAGCAGATCCGCAAGGCGTCGGTGCTCCACGGCGTCGCGTGCGTCACGACGGTCAGCGCCGCGCTCGCCGCGGTGCAGGGGCTCATCGAGCAGCGCGGCGAGCCGCTCACCGTCACCTCGCTGCAGGAGCACCATGCCCGATGAGCGAGCGCAGCGAGCTCATGGCGGCGCGGCGAGCGCCAGCGAGTGCGACGCCGATGGGGTCCGGGGGCGCAGCCCCCGAGCGATGAGCGAGCGGGCGTGGGCGGCGGCCGCCCGGGGCCTGGCCCAGCCGGTGCAGATCGGCTCGGTCCACCTGCGCAACGGCGTGATGACCGCGTCCGGCACCGCCGGCTATGGCACCGAGCTCGCCGGCCTGCTCGACCACGCCGCCCTCGGCGCGTTCGTCACCAAATCGCTGGCGGCGTTCGAATGGGCCGGCAACCCCGCGCCCCGGCTCCATCCGACGACCGCCGGGATGCTCAACGCCGTCGGACTGCAGGGACCGGGCCTCGCGGTCTGGCAGCGTGACGTGCTCCCGGTGCTGCTCGGCACCGGTGCCACCGTCGTGGTGAGCATCTGGGGGCGCACCCTCGACGAGTACCGACGGGCCGCTACGCTGGTCGGCGCGTGCCCCGCCGGGGTCGTGGCGGTGGAGGTGAACCTGTCCTGCCCCAACCTCGACGGCGGTGCTCACCTGTTCGCCCACGACGCCGAGCGTTCGGCGGCGGTGGTGGCCGCGGTGTCGGCGGCCGCCGGCCGGCCCTGCTGGGCCAAGCTCAGCCCCAACACCGACCGGCTCGCCGCCGTGGCCGCTTCGGTGGCGGAGGCCGGCGCGGAGGCGGTGACCTGCGTGAACACCCTGCTCGGGCTCGCCTACGACCAGCGCACCGCCGCCCCGGCGCTGGGCGCCGGGGGCGGTGGGCTGTCCGGTCCGGCGATCCACCCGGTCGCCGTGCCGCGCCGTCCACGACGTCGCCGTCGCCGTGCCCGGCCTGCCGATCATCGGCGTCGGGGGCGTGCGCACCGCCTGGGACGCCGCCGAGATGGTCCTCGCCGGTGCGTCGGCCGTCCAGGTGGGCACGGCGACCTTCGCCGACCCCCGGGCGGCGGCCATCCTGCTCGGTGCGCTGCACCAGGCGTGATCCCCGGCGCGGGTCGTGACCTGCGCTAGCGTTGCCTCCATGGCTACACCTCCTCCTCTCAGTCCTGAACAGCGAGCTGCCGCGCTGGAGAAGGCCAAGGAAGCGCGTGCGGCGCGGGCGGAGATCAAGGCCCGTCTCAAGATGGGTACCCTCCGGCTCGATCAGGCGTTGAAGTCCGACGATCCCAACATCGGCAAGCTCAAAGTGGTCTCCCTGCTCGAATCGCTCCCGGGCGTCGGCAAGGTCAAGGCGCGCAAGGTCATGGACGAGGTCGGCATCGCGCCGAACCGGCGCATCCAGGGTCTGGGCTCGGTGCAGCGCTCGGCGCTGCTGAACGCCCTCGGGTGACCCCGGGCCTCCAGGCCGCACACGACACGGCGGGCGCGCCACCACCCCTCACCATCGTCATCTCCGGGCCGGGAGGCGTCGGCAAGAGCACCATCGCCGATCGCCTGGTCAGCCGCGACCCACGCCTGTGGCTGTCGCGATCGTGGACCACCCGCGCCCGCCGCCCGGGTGAGGCGGCCAGCGCCTACGAGTTCGTCACGCCCGAGCAGTTCCGCGCCCACATCGACCAGGGTGGCTTTCTCGAGTGGACCGAGTTCCTCGGGCACTTCTACGGCACGCCGTTGCCCCGACCGCCGGTCGGAAGTGACGTGGTGCTCGAGATCGAGGTCGACGGTGCCCAACAGGTCAAGCGGGTGCAGCCCGAGGCGATACTGATCTTCGTGCTCCCGCCGACCCGGGTGGAGCAGGAGCGCCGCCTGCGCGAGCGCGGCGACCGCGAGGAGAAGGTGCTCGCCCGCCTGCGCAAGGCCGAGACCGAGGAGCCGGTCGGCCTCGAGCTCGCCGACCACGTGGTCGTGAACGACGACCTCGGCACGACGATCGACGAGATGCTGCGGATCATCGATGCCGCCCGCTCGCGGCCCCGGCGAACGTCGTGACGATGCCGGTATCATTGCACGGCCGCGAAGGGCCCGGCGCGAGACCCCAGGAGTTGCCGCCAGCGATGGAACGATCCCACGACACGATGATGAACCCGCCGATCGAGGAGCTCCTCGGCCGTGTGGAGTCGAAGTTCGGGCTGGTCACGCTCGCCGCTCGGCGGGCGCGCAACATCAACGCCTACTTCAACCACCTCGGTGACGGGCTCGGCCACATGGTGCCCCCGCAGGTGTCCTCGGTGTCGCGCAAGCCGCTCAGCATCGGCTTCGAGGAGATCGCCGCCGACAAGATCCAGTGGACCGAGGCCCAGCACCCGGAGCCCGCAGAGGATGCCGCGGTGGACGGCGACGAGACGCTCGACGAGCCCGTCGACGCCTGACCGAGCGCCGCCACCCCAGACACCAGCTCCCAACGACGAAGGATGACGATGTCCCGCTGGACCTTTACCTCCGAGAGCGTGACCGAAGGCCACCCCGACAAGATGGCCGACCAGATCAGCGACTCGGTGCTCGACGCGATCCTCACCGAGGATCCCAACGGTCGTGTCGCCTGCGAGACGCTGCTCACCACCGGGCTGTGCGTCATCGCCGGTGAGATCACCACCACAGGCCTACGTCGACATCCCCAAGCTCGCCCGCGAGACGATCAAGTCGATCGGCTACGACGACGCGCTGTACGGGTTCGACGGCGCCACGTGCGGCGTGATCGTCTCGATCGACGAGCAGTCCCCGAACATCGCCCAAGGCGTGTCCACCTCCGAGGAGATGCGCGGCGGGCAGGCCGGCGAGGACCCGCTCGACGCCCAGGGCGCCGGCGACCAGGGGATGATGTTCGGCTACGCGTGCGACGACACGCCCGACCTGATGCCGCTGCCGATCTGGACCGCCCACCGCCTGGCTGAGCGCCTGGCGGCCGTCCGCAAGTCCGGCCAGGTGCCGTACCTGCGTCCCGACGGCAAGACGCAGGTGACGTTCGAGTACGAAGACGGCGTGCCGGTGGCGCTGAAGACGGTGCTGATCAGCACCCAGCACCAGGAAGGCATCGACCGCGACTCGGTGATCCGGCCCGATCTGATCGAGCAGGTCATCCGTCCGACGATCCCCGACGCGTTCGCCGACGACGCCTACGACGTGTACATCAACCCCACCGGCACCTTCGTGCTCGGCGGGCCCCACGCCGACTGCGGCCTCACCGGGCGCAAGATCATCGTCGACACCTACGGCGGCATGGGCCGTCACGGGGGCGGGGCGTTCAGCGGCAAGGACCCGAGCAAGGTCGACCGGTCGGCCGCCTACGCGGCCCGCTGGGTAGCCAAGCACGTCGTCGCCTCCGGTGCCGCCAAGCGGTGCGAGGTGCAGGTGGCGTACGCCATCGGCGTCGCCCACCCGATGAGCGTGCTCGTCGAGACGTTCGGCACGAACACCGTCGACCCCGACGTCATCGTCAAGGCGGTGACCAGCGTGTTCGACCTCCGTCCGGGGGCGATCATCCGCGACCTCGATCTCAAGCGGCCGATCTACCGCGACACGGCGGCCTACGGCCACTTCGGTCGGTCCAAGCCCGGGTTCACCTGGGAGCAGACCAGCCGCCTCGACGAGTTCAAGGCCGCCGTCGGCGTGTGACCGGGGCGTCGCCCGCGCTGCGGGTGGCGCGCGTCGTTCCCGACGTCACCGGCCTCGACAAGGAGTTCGACTACGCCGTCCCGGCGGGGATCACTCTGTCGGTCGGCACCATCGTGCGAGTGCCGCTGCACGCGCGGCGCGTGCGGGGCTGGGTGATCGCCCTCGATCCCGCCGACAGTGAGGTGGTGCCCGACCGGCTGCAGCCGGTGACGGCGGTGGTGTCGATCGGACCCGACCCGGCGCTCGTCTCGCTCGCGGCGTGGGCCTCGCGGCGGTGGGCAGCCGGGCGCCTGCGCCCGTTCCTGCACACCGCCAGCCCGCCGACGAACGTCGCCGGGCTGCCGGCGCCGGCGCCGGCCGTGGCGGTGGAGGCATCGCCGACGACGCTCGCCGGTCTCGTGGCGGGCGAGCGCGGGGACGTCGTGGTGGTGGTGCCGCCGACGGTGTCGCCGTTGGAGGCGATCGTCGCGGCGTGCGCCGACGGTCCGGCGCTGGTGGTGATGCCGTCGGTCGAGCGAGCCGCCGCGATGGGCGCGGCGCTGGCGAGGCGTGGCCTGCGAGTGGCGGTGGTGCCACGGGAGTGGGCGCATGCCGCCGCCGGCGTCGACGTGGTCGTCGGGGCCCGTGCCGCGGCGTGGGCGCCCTGCCCCGGGTTGGCCACCGCGATCGTGGTCGACGAGCACGACGAGTCGCTGCAGGAGGAGCGGGCACCCACCTGGCACGCTCGCGATGTGCTCGTGGAGCGGGCGCGCCGCGCCGGGGCCCGGGTGGTGGCGACGTCGCCGTGCCCGACCGTTACTGGCGTCGACGCGGTCGGTGGGTCGCTGGTGCGGTTCCCGGTGTCGTCGGCGCGCGCCGGCTGGCCGCTCGTCGAGGTGGTCGACCGCGGCGCCCTGGAGCCGTGGAAGACGTCGCTGGTGACGCCGCGCCTCATCGTCGCGCTGCGGACGCCGGGAGCGCGCGTCGTGTGCGTGCACAACACCCCCGGTCGGGGCCGCATCCTCGCCTGTCGCGCGTGTCGGGCGCTGCTGCGTTGCGAGACCTGCGCCGCGGCGGTCGCCCTCGGCGACGACGCCACGCTGCGCTGCGCCCGCTGTGGAACCACTCGCCCGGCCGTCTGCCAGGTGTGCGGGCGCACCGCGTTCGCCAACCTGCGCCCCGGGGTCACCCGCCTGCGCGAGGAGTTGGAGGCGGCCGCCGGACGGCCGGTGGTGGCGGTGACGGGCCGCGACGACGGGCCGCCCCCCGACGCCGAGGTCTACGTCGGCACCGAAGCGGTGCTGCACCGCGTCTCTCACGCCGACGTGGTGGCGTTCCTCGACGTCGACCACGAACTGCTCGCCCCGCGGTACCGGGCGGCCGAGCAGGCGATGACCTTGCTGGTGCGCGCCGCCCGGCTGCTCGGGCCCCGCGAGCGCGGCGGGCGGCTGTTGGTGCAGACGTTCCTGCCCGATCACGAGGTGATCCGCGCCGCCGTCCTGGCCGACCCGACCCGGCTCCTCGAACCGGAGAAGCAGCGGCGGCACATGCTCGGACTGCCCCCGGAGACGGCACTCGCCGAGGTCAGCGGCCCGGGCAGCGACGAGGTCGCCGGTCAGCTGCGGGCCGTCCCCGGCGTCACGGTCGGGGGCGCCCCCGGACGTCACCTGGTGCGGGCGGCCACGTGGGACGAGCTCGGCGCCGCCCTGCTCGCCACCACGCGCCCGAAGGGCGCCCGGGTCCGCGTCGCCGTCGACCCCCCGCGCGTCTGACGCCGTCGGGCGCACCAACCGATGGGCGCCAGCATGACCCGTACGGTCATGCTGGCGCCCATCGGTTGCGGGTCTGCGTCAGGGGCGGGCGACGCGCGAGCACCCGGTAGCCCTTCGCCGACAGCAGGCGCTCCGTGGGCCAGCCGGCGTCGATGAGCCAGCGCTGCAACGAGTCGGACCCGAGGTTCTTGTGCACCACCAGGTGGGCGGCGCCGTCGGCGGTCAGGCGGTCGAGCCACGTGAGCAGCAGTTCATGGAGCGCCGCCTTGCCGACGCGGATCGGTGGGTTCGACCAGATCGCGTCGAATCGCAATTCCGGATCGACCGCTTCCGGGGCGAGCACCTCGACGTTGCCGATGCCGTTGTCGGCGGCGTTGCCGGCGCACAGCGTCCGCGCCCGCTCGTTGACGTCGACGGCGACCACTCGCGAGTCGGGTGCCCGCCGGGCCAACGTGAGCGCGATCACGCCGGCGCCGCACCCGAGGTCGAGGTAGGTGCCGGCGGGCGCCGGGCGCGGCCCCTGGCGCAGCAGCACTTCCGTGCCGGCGTCGACCCGGCCGTGGCTGAACACACCGCGATCGGTGCGCAGCACCAGCGGCGGCGTGACGAAGCGCACGCGCACCGTCTCGGTGGCCGACGTCACCGCCGGCGCGGCAGCGAAGTACTGGCTGGTCTCCTGAGGCTCGGTCATGGCACCGATAGCCTGGCGGTGTGGCGAAGCAGATCCGCACCTTCGGCGACCCGGTGCTCAAGTCGAAGGCATTGCCGGTGGCCGACGTCGACGGCAAGGCGGTGCGTCTCGTCGACGAGATGTTCTCCTCGCTGTACAGCACCGACAACGGCCTCGCCCTCGCCGCGCCGCAGATCGGGGTGCAGAAACAGGTCGTGGTCTGGGACTTCGGCGACGACCCGCAGGTGGTGTTCAACCCCGAGATCTCCGAGTCCGCCGGGGAATGGGTCTACGAGGAGGGCTGCCTGTCGATCCCCGGCCTCTACGTCGAGCTGGTGCGACCCAAGACCGTGCTGTTGAAGGGCGTCGACATCAACGGCGAAGTGGTCGAACGGGAGGCCGACGAGATCGAGGCGCGCATGTTCCAGCACGAGCTCGACCACCTCAACGGCGTGCTGATGTTCGACCGGATGACCCCCGACCAGCGCCGTGAGGCGATGGACGAGTACCGCCGCATCAGCGAGGGCCGCCCGGCCCGCAGCGCCGACGGCGACCGGCGCCGGCTGCGCCTGCGCTGAGTGCCGTCGCGCCGGCTCGTCTTCCTCGGCACGCCGGAGATGGCGGTGCCGCCGCTGCGTGGGCTGCACGGTGCCGGGCACGAGATCGCCCTCGTCGTCACCGGCGCCGACCGGCGGCGCGGGCGGGGGAGCGCCACCTCACCGAGCCCGGTGTCGTCGGCGGCGACCGAGCTCGGGCTGCCGGTCAGCCACACCGTCGACGATGTGCTCACCGACCGGCGCCGACCTCGGGGTGGTGGTCGCCTACGGCCGGCTGATCCGCCCGCACGTGCTGGCGGCGCTGCCGATGGTCAACGTGCACTTCAGCCTGCTCCCGCGGTGGCGCGGCGCGGCACCGGTGGAGCGGGCCCTGCTCGCCGGTGACCGGGTCACCGGCGTGTGCATCATGGCGGTCGACGAGACCCTCGACACCGGCGACGTGTACCGACGCGCCGAGGTCCCGATCGGTGACCGCGCCACGGCGGCGGAGCTGCGGGCGAATCTGGTCGACGTCGGCACCCGCCTGCTCGTCGACGTGCTCGCCGATGACCTCCCGACCCCAGAGCCGCAGGTCGGCGAGCCGTCCTACGCGGCGAAGCTGACGCCCGACGAGTGGCGCCTCGACTGGTCGAGCGCCGCCGCGCAGGTGGACCGCTGGGTGCGCGCCGGCGAATCGTGGACGACGTTCCGCGGTGAGCGCCTGGGCGTGGTCGAGGCGGAACCGATCGACGGGCCGAGCGCGCTCGGCGTCGGCCAGCTCACCGGTGAGGGCGTCGTCGGCACCGGCGCCGGCGCGCTGCGATTGCGGGTCGTACGGCCGGCCGGCAAGCGGGCGATGCCGTGGCGGGACTTCGCCAACGGAGCGCGACCGCAGCCCGGCGAGCGCCTCGGCGACTGACCGCGGGCGACCGACGACCGCGGCTCGGCGCTCAGGCCCGGCGCAGGACGGCCGCCAGTGTGTCCAGGCCGTGCGCGAGCTCGGTCGGTGCGGCGAGCCCGAAGCCGACGATCAGCCCCGGCGGGTGGCGACCCACCCAGTGCTCGTCGGTGGTGTCGATGGCCACCCCCACCTCGTGCAGGCGTGACGCGATCGCCCCGGCATCGGTGCCGGCGCCGAGCTCGACGGTCACGTGCAGTCCGGCGGGACACGACGAGTGGCGCGTGACGAGGCCGGCGGCGCGCAGTTCGGCGGCCCGGTCGAGCACCAGCTCGCGTCGCGAGCGGTAGGCGCGCCGGCTGCGGCGCAGGTGGCGCTCGAACCCGCCGGTGGTGATGAAGTGGGCCAGGGCGGCCTGCGTGAGGTGCGGCGGGTGGGAGTCGGCCGACGCCTGGGTGGCGAGCAGGTCGCCGGTCAGGGCCGGCGGGGCGACGACGAACCCGAGGCGCAGCGACGGGGTCAGCGTCTTGGAGAAGCTGCCGACGTAGACGACGCGTCCGGAGGTGTCGAGACGATGCAGCGGCTCGAGCGGACGGTCGACGTAGCGGTACTCGGTGTCGTAGTCGTCCTCGATCACGGCGGCGCCGCTCGACGCGACGGCGGCAAGGAGCGCCTGGCGCCGCCCCGGCGACATCACCACACCGGTCGGCGCCTGGTGGGACGGCGTCACGTAGACCAATCGTGCCTCGTCGGGGAGTCGGTCGACGACGAGGCCCTCGTCGTCGACCGCGACGGGCACCACGCGGGTCCCGCCGCGGGCGAGCGCGTTGCGGGCGTTGGGGTACCCCGGGTTCTCGACGGCGACAACGCCGCCCGGGCCGAGCACGGCGCGGGCGCACAGGTCGAACGCACCTTGCGAACCGGAGGTGACGATGACGTCGTCGGGTGAAGCGACCACGCCGCGCGAGCGCCCGACCCAGCTCGCGATCGCCCGGCGCAGGGCGGGGAGCCCGGGCCGTTCGCCGTACCCCGGCGGGGCGGTCTGGAGGGCGGCGAGGACGCTGCGACGCCATTCGACCACCGGGAACAGCGCCGGATCCGGCCGTCCGGTGCGCAGGTCGGCGGCCCACCCGCCGGGCGGGGGCGACAGGGGTGCGACGGTCGCCGACGGTCGCCCGGGCGAACGTTGCGGTGGGGCCGCGTTCGCGGCCGCACCACCGCCGGCGTCGAGCCGGCCGGCCACGAACGTGCCGTCGCCGCGACGGGCCGCGGCGAAGCCCTCGGCGACCAGGCTGGCCGTAGACCGTCGTCACCGTCGAGCGCGAGAGGCGCAGTTCGTCGGCGAGCTCGCGGCTGGTCGGGAGCCGGTCGCCCGCGGCGAGACGCCCACCGGTGATCGCGTCGCGCAACTGGGCGTAGAGCGCCGCCGACCGCCGCCGCGCTGGCGCGTCGGCCACGAACAGGTCGATCATTGGTCTGAGAAAGTAGCGGCGGATTGGACCTTCACACCAACCAATCGAGTGCCTACCGTGGTCGACATGACCACCTCGACCACCCCCACGTGCTTCGTCTGCTCGACGTGCGGCACGCAGTACGCGCCCACGGCGCAGCCTCCCGAGCGTTGCCGGATCTGCGACGACGACCGCCAGCACGTCGGCTGGGACGGACAACAGTGGACGACCCACGACGCCCTCGCCGCCGAGTTGCACGTGCGCATCGAGCGCGACCACGACCTCCTCGGCGTCGGCGTCCACGAACGCTTCGCCATCCCGCAACGGGCGCTGCTCGTGCCGAGCGCCGACGCCGGCAACATCCTGTGGGACTGCACCAGCGTGGTGACCGCCGACGCGGTGGCCCGGTTGAACGACGCCGGCGGCGTCGACCGGATCGCCATCTCCCACCCGCACTTCTACGCATCGATGGTCGAGTGGAGCGATGCCTTCGGTGGTGTCCCGATCCTCGTCCACGCCGCCGACGAGGAGTGGATCAGCCGTCGTTCACCGGCGGTGCGCACGTGGGACGGTGACCGCCTCGCCCTGTCGCCGACCGTCACCTTGCTGCACCTGCCGGGCCACTTCCCGGGGAGTGCCGCCCTCCACTGGACCGCGGCCCCGGGCGGTCGGGCCGCCCTGCTCGCCGGCGACTCCTTGCACGTCGCCGGCGACCGGCGCCATGTCACGGTGATGCACAGCGTGCCGAACTACATCCCGGTCGGCGCGTCGACGATCGCCGACCTGCAGCGCCGTCTCGCCGGGATCTCGTTCGACGACCTCTACGGCTTCACCTGGGGCCTGAACATCGTCGGCGGCGCCGACCAGGCCGTCGCCGCCTCGCTCGACCGCTACCTGCAGGCGATCGCCGCCTGATCCGCACGATCCGCCAATCCGCCGCCGGCCCGGATCCGAACCGACCCCGTGATGTGGTCGCGAGGCGCGGTGGCAACGGCGGTGGTTACCGCGCTCGCGACCACGACATCGACGGGCGCGGCGATCAGTGGCCGACCGGCTCGTCGTGCAGCAGCCGCAGGGCGTGGGGGACCACGTCGAGGATCGCGCCGAGTTGCTCGACGCAGCCCGTCGGCGAGCCGGGGGTGTTGCAGATCAGCGCCCGACCGCGCACGCCGGCGATCCCGCGAGACAGCCGTCCCAACGGGCTGACGAGGCGCATCGCCTCGGCCAGCCCTGGCGCCTCCCGCTCGATCGCGGCTCGCGTGCCCTCGGGCGTCTGGTCGCGCGGGGCGAATCCGGTGCCACCGGTCGTGACGATCAGGCCGGCGAAGCCGTCGGCCATCGCCACCAACGCGTCGGCGACGCTCGTGGTGCCGTCGGCGGTCACCAGGTGATCGACCACCTCGAAGCCGGCGGCGGTGAGTTGCTCGACGAGGGCGGCGCCGCTGCGGTCGTCGCGAGTGCCGTGCACGACGCCGTCGCTCACCGTGAGGACCTTCGCCTCCATGGCCGCGGTCGCCGGATCGTCCGTCATCGTCGACGTCAGATCCCGGCGGCGTCGTCGATGGCCGACTCGTCGGCGTCCGTCGCGTCACTCCGGCTGGCGCGCAGCGCGTCGAACACCGGCGGCGGCTCGCGCCACGGGTCGGGCGGTGCCCCCGCCTCGGCGGCGCGGATCGTCTCCCACACCCGTTGCGGGGTGCACGGCAGATCGACGTGACGCACGCCGAGGTGCGCCAGCGCGTCGACCACGGCGTTCTGCACCGCCGGGGTGGATCCGATGGTGGCGGCCTCGCCGATGCCCTTGGCGCCGAGCGGGTTGAGCGGCGTGGGGGTCTGGGTCGACATCACCTCGAACGACGGGAGCTCGGCGGCGGTGGGGATCCCGTAGTCGACGAGCGTGGCGGTCACGGGGTTGCCGATGGCGTCGTAGCGGATCTCTTCGAACAGCGCCTGGCCGACCCCGGCCGCCACGCCGCCGTGCTGCTGGCCCTCGACGAGCAGCGGGTTGACCACGGTGCCGCAGTCGTCGACGGCGACGTGGCGCAGGAGGCGCACGGCGCCCGTGTCGAGGTCGACCTCGACGACGGCGATGTGGGCGCCGAACGGGAACGTCGACCCGTCCTGCCGGAACACCTCCTCGGCGGAGAGCGTCTCGGGCTCGGGGAGCGCCGCCGCCCGGGTCGCCAACTCGGCCCACGTCAGCGCCGAGGCCGGCACGCCGGCGACGCCGATCGTCCCGCGGGACGTGTCGACGACGACGTCGGCCGGATCGGCCTCGAGCATCGACGCAGCCAGGCGCCGCGCCTGCTCGACCAGCGACACCGCCGCACGATCGACCGCCGACCCGCCGACCTGCAGCGACCGCGAGCCCCCGGTGCCCCCGCCGCGTGGCACGAGGTCGGTGTCGCCGTCGACGAGGGTGATCCGCTCGACCGGGATGCCGGTGCGTTCCTGGACCAGCATCGCGTACGCCGTCTGATGGCCCTGCCCGTGCGAGAGGGTGCCGGCGCGCACGGTCGCCGAGCCGTCCTCGTGCACCTCCAGCGCGCCGAACTCGCCGTCGTCGCCCCCGGCGGTGATCTCCACGTAGGTCGCGACGCCGATGCCGAGCTGCACCCGATCACCCGCGGCACGACGCCGCGCTTGCTCCTCGCGCAACGCGACGTAGCCGACGGCGTCGGCGGCGACGTCGAGCGGCAGCACGTAGTTGCCGCTGTCGTACACCGCCCCACTGTGGGCGGTGAACGGGAACGCGGTCGGGGCGATCAGGTTGCGCCGGCGCAGCTCGATCGGATCGATGTCGAGCTCGAGGGCGGCCTGGCCGACCAGGCGCTCGAGCAGGGCGGTCGCCTCCGGCCGGCCGGCACCCCGATAGGCGCCGGTCGGCGTGGTGTTCGTCACCGCCACGGCGACGTCGAACTGGATCGCGTCGATCTCGTACACCCCGTTCGACATCCGCTTGGTGAGGCCGGGGAGGTAGGCGCCGATGCTCGGATAGGCGCCGGCGTCGCCGAGCAGCCGCACCCGGAGGGCGCGGAACCGGCCGTCGGCGTCGACGGCGAGCTCGGCGTGCTGCACCTGGGCGCGGCTGTGCGGCAGGCTGACCAGATCCTCGCTGCGGGTCGGCACCCACGTCACCGGGCGACCGAGCGACCGGGCCGCGCCGGCCACCGCCGAGTACTCCGGGCAGATGCCGGCCTTGCCGCCGAACCCGCCGCCGACCTGCGGCGTGACGACGCGCACCGCGTCGCGTTCGATCGCCAGCGCCCCGGCGAGCTGGTCGGCCAGGCCGTGGGGCATCTGGGTCGAGGCGTAGAACGTCAGCCGGCCGTCCGGTTCGGGCACCGCCACGCAGCCGTTGGGCTCCATCGGCACCACGGCCATGCGCTGGTTGACATAGCGCCCGCGCACGACGTGGCCGCCCGGCCCGGCCGCCGCCTCCAGGTCGACCGCGTCCCGGTCGATGCTGACGAGTGCCTGGTTCGAACCGTGCTCGGCGAAGATCGCGGTGGCGCCGGCGTCGATGGCGTCGGACGGATCGATCAGCGGGTCGGCGTCGGCGTCGTAGTCGGCCCACACCAAGCGCCGCGGCGTCGGCAGCTTGGCTCACGGTCTCGGCGAGAACGAGCGCGATGGGCTCGCCGACGAAGCGCACCCGCCCGGTGGCGAGTGGGGCGTGGATGAAGTCGGCATGCACCGCCACGAAGCCGTGGTGCGGCGCCACGCCGAGGCTGTCGGCCGTGAACACCGCGGCGACGCCTGGCGCCGCTTCGGCCTCGGCGACATGGACCGCGCCGAGCGCCGCGCTCGCCACGTCGGAGCGGGCGAACACGGCGTGCAGCGAGCCGGGCACCTGGAGGTCGTTCATGTAACGGTTCTGCCCGCGCAGCAGCCCCGGGTCCTCGGTGCGCAGCACGCGCGTACCGAGGATCGAGCCGGCGGGACGGTCGCTCACCTGCGTCACGCCATCACCCTGCCACGGATCGCCCCGGAACCGCGTGTCGTTGCGGCACGGCCGTCCCTTAGCCTCGGCGTCGTGCTGCGGCTCGTACTGCCCAAGGGTTCACTCGAGAAGGCGACGCTCGAGCTGTTCGAGGCCGCCGACCTGCACGTCGTGCGGGCATCGAGCGTCGACTACTCGGCGACGATCGCCGACCCGCGCATCGACCACGTGCGCATCCTGCGCCCGCAGGAGATCCCGGTGTACGTGGCCGAGGGGTTGTTCGACGTCGGCATCACCGGTCGCGACTGGGTGGAGGAGACCTCGAGCGACGTCGTCACCCTCGGCGAGCTGCGCTACTCGAAGGCGACGTCCGACCCGATCCGCATGGTCGTGGCGGTCGCCGGCGACTCGCCGGTCACCCACGTGTCGGAGCTCGGCGACGGCGTGCGCGTGTCGTCGGAGTACCCGCAGCTCACCCGGCGCTACTTCGCCGCCCAGGGCGTCGACGCCGACGTGCGCATCAGCTACGGCGCGAGCGAGGCCAAGATCCCCGACATCGCCGACTGCGTGGTCGAGATCACCGAGACCGGGCGGGCCCTGCGTGCGGCCGGGCTCAAGGTGATCGACACCATCCTCACCAGCTACACCGAGGTGATCGCCAACAAGGCGGCGTGCCTCGACCCGGACAAGCGCCACGCGATGAGCCAGCTGATGACCCTGCTCAACGGCGCCCTCGACGCCCGGACCAAAGTGCTGCTCAAGCTCAACGTGACCCCTGACGCCTACGACGCGGTGCTGGCCGTCCTCCCGTCGGCCAAGTCGCCGACGGTGTCGAAGCTCGCCAACGGCGGGTTCGCCGTCGAGAGCGTGGTCGACAAGCGCACGATCAACCTGATCATCCCCGCCCTGTCCGACGCCGGGGCGACCGACCTGCTCGAGCTGCCGATCTCCAAGATCGTGCCGTGAACGGCGTGGTCGTGGCCTTCGACGCCGCCGCCGGCCTGGGATCGGTCGCCGCACCCGGACGGCGCGACGTACGTGTTCCACTGCGTCGAGATCGCCGACGGGTCCCGCAGCATCGACGTCGGCACGCAGGTGAGCTTCCGGCCACTGCCCAAGCTCGGTGCGGTCGAGGCGAGGTGCCTGCGGCCCCGATGACCCCGCTGTCCCGCGAGATCGTCGCGGTGATCTCCGGGCTCGGCCCGGGCGAGGTGGTGAGCTACGGCGACGTCGCCCACGACGCCGGTCGCCCCGGTGCGTCGCGCGCCGTCGGGGCGCTGCTCGCATCGACCGACGTCGAGCTGCCGTGGTGGCGTGTGGTGCGCAGCGACGGACGACTGGTCGCCGGTGACCCGCGCCGCCAAGCCGCCCTGCTCCGCGCCGAAGGCGTGGTGGTGCGCGACGGCCGTGTGGTGCGGGCCCCGCACGGCCGCTTCGCCCGCGATCGCTGATCGGGCGGTTGGTCCGCACTCGCCGCCATCTGGTCACTCTGCGTCTCATTGGGCGATCTGGTCACCCACGTTCTCGATATCGAGAACGTGGGTGACCAGATCGGCGTTCGGGACCACACTGGCGTGATGACTGGCGTCCCGGCATGGGAGTGTCCGTCGTGCGGCCGACGGTTCGGTCGACGTGGGCAGGGGCACGAGTGCGCGCCGGCGATGACGCTCGACGAGTACTTCGCCAGCGGACCGCCCCACGAGCGACCGGTGTTCGACGCGGTGATGGCGCACCTCCGTGCGGTCGGTCCGGTGCACGTCGAGCCGGTGGCGGTCGGGATCCTGCTCAAGTCGTCACGGACGTTCGCCGAACTGCGCCCGATGCGCCGTTGGGTGGCGCTCTCGTTCACGCTGCGGCGCACCGTGCACCACCGCCTGATCGTGCGCGCTCCGGTCGCCAACCACGGCGGACGGTTCCATCACGTCGCCAACGTGGCTCGCCCCGCCGACCTCGACGACGATCTCCTCGGCTGGTTGGTCGAGGCGTACCTCGACGACTAGCCGGGTGCGTCGGTGCCCGGCTCGTCGCCGTTGCCCGGGTCGGATCCCGCCGCCCGCGCGCCGGTGGCGGCCGCCTTCACCTGCACGAACGCCATCCGGATGTTGCCGAGGGCGTCGCGCAGGGTGGCCGCGTCCGGGCCGAGTCGGTCGCCCAGCCCGTCGACCAGGCAGGCGACCGAGTCGATGGCGAGCGAAGCGGCGGGCAGGTTGGGCGGGCTCGCCGACAGGTGGATCGCGGCCAGCTCGTAGAGCCCCATCGCGTGGTTGGTGACCACGACCTCCGCCGGCACCTCGGCGAGGCGCCGGCGCGACTCCTCGATCGCCGCTTGGGCTTCGGCGAGGCGGGTCTCCTGGTCGTCCCCGCGTGTGGATTCGTCGGCCACGTCGGTTACCCTAACGGGGTCATCTCGACTGAAGCGGGGGCAACCCCCACCCGGCCACCGATGGTGCGTCCGGGTCCAACGGCACTGCTGGGTCCACACCCAGATCTGCTCCGCGGGCTCTCGCGTCGAGCAACCGAACAGCAGGAGAAGATCAGCCATTGCACAAGGGTGAACAGCCATAGCCGCGCCGCCGCAACGTGAGCAGCACCGGATCAACGATCGCATCCGGGCCCGGGAGGTCCGCCTCATCGGTCCCGACGGTGATCAGCTCGGGATCAAGGCGGTTCCCGACGCACTGCGCATGGCCCGTGGACTCGATCTCGACCTCGTCGAGGTTGCGCCGATGGCCAACCCGCCGGTCTGCCGCATCATGGACTACGGGAAGTTCCGCTACGAGGAAGCCCAGAAGGCCAAGGAGTCGCGGAAGAAGTCGATGAACGTCTCGGTGAAGGAAGTCAAGTTCAAGCCGAAGATCGGTCGGGGCGATTTCGACACCAAGGTCCGCAAGATCGACCAGTTCATCCACGAGGGCCACAAGGTCAAGGTGACGATGCAGTTCCGAGGCCGAGAGATGGCCCACCCGGAGCTCGGGTCGAAGATCCTCGACGAGGTGCTCGTGAAGGTGGGCGGCTACGCCAAGGTCGAGACGCAGGCTCGCCTGGAGGGACGCAACATGTCGATGGTGCTCTCGCCGGACCGCAAGGCGCTCGACGTCAAGCCAGCGGTGGCGACCCACCCCAACGGCGACACGCCCGTGGCCGATGCGCCGGACGCCGGTACGCCCGACGCTGGGACGCCGGTGGTGGACACGCCGGTCGCCGACACGCTGGTCGCCGACACGGCCCCGGCCACGGCCGACGCCGACTGACACCCGCACGGCGATCAGATCCGCCACCTCGAGGAGCAACAGATGCCCAAGATGAAGACCTCCAAGACCGCGGCCAAGCGGTTCAAGAAGACCGGGAGCGGTCGCATCCGTCACCAGGAGTCGATGCGGGTCACCCACCTGTATCAGAAGCGTCGCACCACGCGGTTGCGTACCGACGCCGACGTGCACCCCACCGATCTCCCGAAGATCAAGCGGCTCCTCGCCGAGCGCTGACGTACCCACCACGACCGAACCCGAAGGACTACGACCATGGCACGTGTGAAACGAGGCGTCACCGCCAAACGCCGCCACAAGAAGGTGCTCGACCAGGCGAAGGGGTACTACGGCAACAAGAGCCGTTCGTTCCGCGCCGCCAACGAGCAGTTGATGCACAGCGGGCAGTACGCATTCCGCGACCGGCGGGCGAAGAAGGGCGAGTTCCGACGCCTGTGGATCCAGCGGATCAACGCCGGCTGCCGCCTGCACGACCTCTCCTACAGCCGGTTCATCGCCGGCCTGAACGCGGCCGGCGTCGAGGTCGACCGCAAGATCCTCGCCGAGCTGGCGGTCAACGACCCCGCCGCGTTCGGCGCCATCGTC
Source organism: Ilumatobacteraceae bacterium (assembly GCA_963719295.1). Taxonomy (GTDB): domain Bacteria; phylum Actinomycetota; class Acidimicrobiia; order Acidimicrobiales; family Ilumatobacteraceae; genus Desertimonas. The sequence goes on along the minus strand of CAVRBV010000009.1, from coordinate 149,299 downwards.
GAGGCGGCCAAGGCGGCTCTCTGAGCCACGGCCTCGAACTGGGCTTCACGAACCCCCGGGTTCAGCGACTGCGGCGCCTGCTCGGGCGCCGCAGTTCGCGTTCGGACGAGGGCGCGTTCGTGGTGGAGGGCCGGACGTTGATCGACGAGGTCGTCGCCGCCGGCTGGTCGATCGAGGGTCTCTACGCGGCCCCCGACGCGCCGCCGATCGAAGGTTTCGGGCCGGTGTTCGGGCTGGCGCCGGGCGTGGCCGAAAGGGTGTCCGATCTCGAGACCTCGCCGGGGCTGTTCGCGGTCGTCGCGCTGCCGGCGGTCGACGAGGCCCTGCTCGTCGACACCGACTTCGCCGTGGTCGCCGACCGCATCGCCGATCCCGGCAACCTCGGCACGATCGTGCGCTCGGCCGAGGCCGCCGGCGCCGGAGCGGTTGTCGTCACGCCGGGCACGGTCGATGCGATGAGTCCGAAGGTGGTGCGGGCGTCCGCCGGCGCGCTGTTCCACGTCGTCGTCGTGCCGGCCACGCTCGACGCCGTGCGGGCGGCCGGGCTGCGACTCGTCGGCACCTCCTCGCACCGCGGGGTGGCGCACACCGAGGCCGACTGGACCGGTCGGCTCGCCATCGTCGTCGGCAACGAGTCGGCGGGCCTCCAGCCCGACGCGCCGATCGACGAGTGGGTGCGCATCGAACACCGCGGTCGGGCCGAGAGCCTCAACGTGGCGATGGCGACCACCGTGCTGTGCTTCGAGGCCGCCCGCCACCGGTGAGCGAGCGAGTCGTCGAGCGAGCGCACCGATCAGCAACCGTCGTCGGCTCACCGGCGCGACGGCGCCGGGCGGCGGCCGGTCGCCCCGGTGGAGTGGGGGGCGCTCGCCCTCGCGATCGCGCCTTTCGCGGTCGCAGTGGTGCGCGCCGGGCTGCGGCACTGGATGCCGGTCGGCGACGCGGCCTACTTCACGGTGCGCTCGCGTGACGTCCTCACGGCTCACCATCCGTTGCTCGGGGCGTGGTCGTCGGGATCCTCGGTCGTCGGCGTCCCCGTCAACAACCTCGGACCGTTGCAGCTCGATCTGCTCGCGCCGTTCACGAAGGTCGCTCCGTACCTCGGCACGGGCATCGGCACCGCGCTCACCAACGCCGCCGCGGTGACGGTCGTGTGGGTGGCCGCCCGCCGACTCCTCGCGCCGTGGCGGGTGGCGGCGGTGATGGCGGGAACGCTGCTCCTCGTGGCGTCGCTCGGGCTGTCGTGGCTGATCGACGCCCGCCCGCAGAGCGCACTGCTGCTGCCGTTGTACGCCCTGTGCTGGCTCGTCGCGGCGATGGCGGCCGGCTGGGATGCGGCCGTGCCGATCGGCGTGGGAGTCGCCAGCTCGATCGTCCAGACGCACTTCACCTACGTGTACCCGGCGCTGGGGCTCAGCGCCTTCGGGGTGGTCGCCTACGTCCTCGTCACGCGTCGGCGATCGCCGCGCCGCTGGGCGCGCACGGCGGCCTTTGGCGTCGGCGTCGCCGTCCTGTGCTGGATCCAGCCGCTGGTCGACCAGCTGTGGGGTCGCGGCAACCTCGGCGCGGTGCTCGGACCGGCCCGCCGCAGCCAGGACGCCGCCGGGCTGCGCGCCGGCGTGGAGGTGGTCGCCGGCGGCGTGCTGACGCCGCCCTGGTGGCTTCCCGGCTCGTTCGGCACCTTCCTGCGGCCGTACGACGGGGTGTCGCTCGCCGTCGCCCTCGTCGCCTTCCTCGCGTGGGTGGGCGTCGCCGTGGGAGTGGCCGCGTGGGCCAGCCACACCGGCGATCGCGACGTGGTGGCGTTGGCGGCCACCGCCGCGGCCGCCCTCGTCGCCGCGCTGGTGGGAGCTTCCCTCGTCCCGGTCTCGGCGTTCGGTCTCGTGCCGCAGAACTACTACTGGCTGTGGGCTGTCGGTGCCTTCGTCACGATCGCCCTGGTGGTCGGGACGAGCGCGGTGACGCCGGTGGCGGGCGCGCTGCGCCGGGCCATCGGCCGGCGTGCCCTGCGCGCCGCCCTCGTGATCGTGCTGGTCGTGGTCGCTGCCGCCGCGGTGTGGCCGCGCTACCCGGTGCGCTCGGTCGCCGAGGACGAGAACGAGGCGGCCCGAATCGGTCGCCCGCTGCGCGCCGAGATGGCGCGAGCGTTCTCGTCCGGCGCGGTCGGCGACACGGTCGAGGTCGACCTGTCGCGGGCCTTCTTCGGCAACAACTACCCCTTCGTCATGCTCACGGAGCTGCAGAACGCGGGTGTCGAGTTCCGATTTGCGGCCGGGAACCGCAACCTCGATCGCTTCGGTGCATCTCGGTGCGTCGACCCCGGACGGCTCCCGCGGCTGTTCCTGATCGCCGGTAAGGATCCACAGCTCGAGCCGGGCAGCGTGGTCCTGGCGAGCGTCGTCGGTATCAGCGACGACGAGCTCGACGAGTACACCGCCCTGCAGGCTGCGTTCGGCGACCACCTACGCGCCGGCGAGGTGACCGTCGACGCCGATGCCGTGCGCGGCACGTTCGGCCCGGCCACCAGCCAACTCGACGACGTGGCCGGCGTGCTGGCGACGCCGGGCCGTCCGGCGGCCGGACTGGCGCGCTCGCTGGAGGAGTGGCAGCGCTGGGGCTACGCGCACGTCCCTACTGCGCTTGGACCGTCGTTCCAGCGTTGGTTCGACCTCGAGCGGCGCTCGTCGTCCGACTACCAGACCGTGGTGCTGGCCCCGCCGGGCACCGACCCAACGCACCAGGACCCGGCCGCCCGCTGCTGATATCGTGCCGGTCGTGGTCAGCCAGCACGTTCGCCGATTTCGGTGCCCCGGGTCGCCCCGGGGGTCGGCGAACGACGCGCCCACCGCGCGCTGATGTCGTGACCGCCAGGTGAGCGGCTCGGGGAGACCCCGCCGACCGTGAAACACCGATCGAGGGCGCAGGCGCTGCGCCCTCTCGGAGGAAGGAAACCCCGCAGTGATCGACGAGATTCGCGCCGCCCGGGACGCGGCGCTGGCCGACATCGCCGCGGCGACGACGTTCGACCAGGTCGTCGCCATCGACCAGCAGGCGCTCGGCAAGCGCGGGCCGCTGGCCACGATCAAGACCGGCCTCGGCGCACTGGCGACCGTCGAGGAACGCAAGGCCGCCGGGCAGGCGCTCAACGAAGCCCACGCCGAGCTGGCGGCGGCGATCGCGACGCGCCGCGAGGAGCTCGCCGCGGCCGAGCGCGACGGCCGCATCGCCGCCGAACGGCTCGACCTCACCGAGCTCGCCGGTCCCACCCGTCGCGGTCACACCCACATCGTCACGCAGGCGTGGGAACGCCTCGAGGACGTCTTCGTCGGGCTCGGGTTCACGGTGGCCGAGGGTCCCGAGGTGGAGACCGACTGGCACAACTTCGAGGCGCTCAACATGCCGACCAGCCACCCGGCGCGCAACGAGTTCGACACCCTGTTCGTCGACCACGCTGGCGCGCCGCCGGGCACGACCGTGCTCCGCACGCACACGTCGCCGGTGCAGATCCGTGCGATGCTCGACGGCGGACCCCCGATCTACGTCGTCGCCCCCGGCCGGGTGTTCCGGCGCGACACGCCCGACGCCACGCACATGCCGGTGTTCCACCAGATCGAGGGACTGGTGATCGACCGCGACATCAACCTCGGCCACCTGGCCGGCACGATCGAGGCGTTCACCAAGGCGTTCTTCGGGGCCGGCTTCACGTCGCGGCTGCGGCCGAGCTACTTCCCGTTCACCGAGCCGTCGGGCGAGTTCGACATCCGCACGCCGGGCGGCGAGTGGCTCGAGCTCGGCGGGTGCGGCATGGTGCACCCGAACGTGTTGCGCGCCGGTGGCATCGACCCTGACGAGTGGAGCGGGTTCGCCTTCGGCTTCGGCATCGACCGCATGGCGAAGGAGCGCCACCAGGTCGACGATCTCCGTGAGATGTTCAGCGGCGACATCCGCTTCGCGGAGCAGTTCGCATGAAGGTCGTGCTCTCGTGGCTGCGCGAGTTCGCGCCGTTCCCCGACGACGTCGACGGCCTCGTCGACGCGCTGGCGAACCTCGGGCTCCCGGTCGAAGACTTGCAGCGAACCGGCGGCGTCGCCGGCGTGGTGGCAGCGCGCGTGCTGCGCACCGAAGCCCATCCGGACGCGGCCAAGGTGCAGCGGGTGTGGGTGGACGCCGGTGACGGCGCCGAGCACCACGTGTGGTGCGGCGCGTTCAACTTCGAGGCCGGAGACGTGGTGCCATTTGCCCCGGTCGGGACGGCGTTGCCGGACGGTCGCGTGCTCACGTCGCGGGCGATCCTCGGCATCCCGTCCGAGGGCATGCTGTGCTCGGCCCACGAGTTGGGGGTCGGCAGCGACCACTCGGGGATCATGGTCCTTCCAGAGACGGCGAAGGTCGGCGCGCCGTACGGCGACGCCATCGGCCTCGTCGCCGACGTCGTGTTCGACCTCGACGTGACGCGCAACCGCCCCGATTGTCACGGGCACCTCGGTGTGGCCCGCGACCTCGCGGCGTGGCTCGACCTGCCGCTCGCCGTGCCCGAGCCGACGACCGTGGCGGGCGGACCCGAACGCGGCGCGCCGGTCGACATCGTCGCCGGCGATTCGTGCGCCCGCTTCACCACCGTCGTGCTGTCAGGGGTACGCGTGGTTCCGAGCGCGCCGTGGATGGCGAACCGACTGCTCGCGGCCGGTCAGCGCCCGATCAACAACGTGGTCGACGTGAGCAACTACGTCATGCTCGAGCTGAACCAGCCGAACCACGCCTACGACCTCGACACCTTGGGCGGCGGCGGCTTCCGGGTTCGCTACGCCTCGTCGGGGGAGCGCCTCACCACCCTCGACGGCGTGGACCGCGTGCTCACCGAAGCCGACCTGCTCATCTGCGACGCCCACGATGTGCCGATCGGGCTGGCCGGGATCATGGGCGGGGCGGACACCGAGATCACCGACGCCACCTCCACCGTGGCGCTCGAATGCGCGTGGTTCGAGCCGTACGGGATCGCCGCCACGGTGACGCGGACGGGCCTGCGCAGCGACGCCTCGTCACGGTTCGAGCGCGGCGTCGACCCCTACGGCATCGACCGTGGCGTCGCCCGCTTCGTCGAGCTGCTCGGCGAGACGTGCCCGGAGCTGGTGGTGCACGCCGGAGCGGTCGACGCCCGCACCGCGGCCCTCCCGGCGCGGGAGCGGAGCTGCGCCGTGCGCGTCGCCAACGTCAACCGCATCCTCGGCACCGACCTCGAGCCCGGCGACCTCGCCCGGCTGCTCGACCCGATCGGCTACACCGTCGACGGGGCCGGCGCCGTCGTGGACGTGGCGTTGCCGTCGTGGCGACCGGACTCGACCGAGGAGATCGACGTCATCGAGGAGGTCGGGCGCCACTTCGGCTACGCCAACATCGTCGACGCGGGTGCCGCGGTCGCCGCTGCACGGTCACCTGAGCGAGCGCCAGCAGCGCCGCCGACGTCTGCGCCAGGTGCTCGTCGGCCTCGGTGCGTCGGAGGTGATGCCGAATCCGTTCCTGTCCGCCGAGCTCGTGACCGACGCCGGGATCGGCGGTCCGCTGCTGCACGTCACCAACCCGCTCATCGCCGACGAGGACGTGCTGCGACCGTCGGTGCGTCCGGGACTGCTGCGGGCGGTGGCGTTCAACGAGTCGCACCGCCGACCCGGGGCGTGGCTGTTCGAGATCGGCCACGTCTACCGCCCGAGCACCGGCGACCTGCCGGACGAACGCGAGGTGCTCGGTCTGGTGCTCGCCGGCGAGGAGGCACCGGCGGCGATGGCGGCCTGGCGGGAGATCGCCGCGGCGATGTCGATCGGCGCGCGGGTCGACCAGACCGACGTGCCGGTCGGGTCTGCATCCCACGCGTTCGGCCACGCTCGTCGCCGGGCGGGAGCGCACCGGCGCGGTCGGCGAGATCGCCCCCGCGGTGCTCGAGGCGTTCGGCATCGACGAGCGGGTGGCGGTGCTCGAGATCGACCTCGACGTCGCCCTGGCGAGCGAGCCCAAGCCGGCGCGGTGGAAGCCGACCGGCCGCCACCCGTCGAGCGATCTCGACCTGGCGTTCGTGCTCGCCGACGACGTCCCGGCCGAGCGACTCGACAAGGCGATCCGCCAGGGCGCCGGCAACCTGCTCGTCGGCCTCGTGCCGTTCGACCGCTACCGCGGACCCGGGTTGCCCGAGGGCACGCGCAGCCTGGCGTTCCGCCTGCGGCTGCAAGCGCCGGACCGCACGCTCACCGACACCGACGTGGCGTCGGTCGTCAGCGCCGTGACCGCGGCCGCCGGCAAGCTCGGCGCCGAGCTGCGCCGGTAGCCCGCCCGCTCCCGCCGCCATCTGGTCCCTCTCCGTCTCGCTGGGCGATCTGGTCACTGTGGTTCTCGGCGGATTCAGGTGGTGGCCGCGAGCAAGCTCGTTGAATCGTTCGGCTGGAGTATCCCATGCGAGGGTCTTGCGGGGGCGTCCGTTGAGCAGTGCGGCGATCTCGTCGAGCTCGTCCTGGCTGTGGATGGACAGGTCGGAGCCTTTGGGGAGGAACTGGCGACGAGGCCGTTGAAGTTCTCGTTGTGCCGCGCTGCCACGGCGAGTGCGGGTCAGCGAGTAGACGGCGCTCCGGTGGCGATGCTGAACGCAGCGTGGGCCGCCATCTCGCAGCCTTGATCCCAGGTCAACGAGCTCGTCAGCTCGGCGGGCAGCCGGCTGATGTGTTCGGCGAGGCTGCCGGCGACGTGGTCGGCGGTCTTGGCCTCGAGCTTCACCCGCACCCCATCCGGTGGTGCGTTCGGCCAGGGTGGCCACGGCGCTGGCCCCGTTCGCGCCGATCATCGATCGCCTTCCCAGTGCCCCGGCACGGCCCGGTCCTCAACCTCGGCGGGACGCTCAGAGATGTGACCATTCCCACGATCTTGGACCCAGCGGCGTGACCCGGCCCCGGGGCCGTCGTCGGGCACGGCCTGTACGCAGGCACTTCGCCAGTTCGTTGCGCAGCTCACCTTTGGCCTGCACGAAGATCGCCTGGTAGATCGCCTCGTGCGACACCCACCACTGGCTCGTCAGGGCGATCCCGACGCAGCCGCTCAGCGATCTGTTCGAGGGACCACTTCTTCGTCCGCAGCAGGTCGATCAGTTCGTCCCACAGCCACGGCCGCGTCCGAGTCCAGCAAGACTTCCGCCGCTCGGCGGCGACGTCGGCCCGCTCCTGAGCGAGATCGGCGCGATAACGCCGGCGACCGCCGCCAGCTTTGATCTCACGGCCGATCGCGCCCCGATGACGACCCAACCGCCGCCCGATCTCGCTGTCGGACTCTTCGCGGTCGATGCCGACGCGGATCTCCTCACGCTCATCGAGGGTCAACACGTCTGGCCGAGGCTTGCGGTCACGTAGCACGACCACAGACTCCTCCGCCACACGCCGCCGCAACGTGTTCATCGAGATCCCCGCCCCCGCCGCCGCGTCAGCAAACGTCATATCGGGCGCGTGTGACCTATCCGTATCCGTATCCGTATCCGTGGATCGTTGACGTGTTGCAGCCGTCGGTCGTCACGGTTGGAAGAGTCATGAAAGGAGCGGCTCACCGAGCCGTCGCGTCCGGTCGGGCCGCTGCTGGTCGCCGACGTCGACCGAAAGGGCCCACTCGTTCGACGTCGGCGTCGTCATGTCCCGCTTGGTCCGCGGAACGAGCGGCGAGAGACGTCGTTTTGCGGACGAAAGTGCCCGACGGCCGCCGCCCACCGCTCGTTGGGCGGACCAACCACGACCTGGACGATGTCGACGTCGCGCCATCGAGCCCGTTGGGGCGCTTGCGGTCGACGTCGGCGATCAGCAACGCCCGGAGCGGACCAGATCGGGCGAACGGCATGCGGTGTGCGTCTTGGTGAGCGATCTGCGCACCAGGTGCGCACTCGCTCATCGCGTGACCCCGTCGCCACGACACGGGCCGAGCGGTCGCTTCCGGAGCCGGCCGAGGTGACCTCGCGGCGAACGGACCCGTCGCCGACCCACGGAAACGTCAACAGAGCCCGATATCGAGAACGACAGTGACCAGATCGACGGTCGCGATCGGCGGTTCGACCGGACGAGGCGAGGGTGCAGTAACCTCGGGTCCGGTGTTCGACGGCAGCTTTCGGAAGCCGGTGGAGAAAGCGGTGCGGCCGGTCGGCGAGGCGCTGCGAAAGACCGGGCTGACGCCCGACCACCTCACGATCGTCGGGCTGGTGATCGGTGTCGGCGCGGCGTTCGCCATCGGGTCCGGGCGGCTGTGGCTCGGCCTGATCCTGGTGATCCTGGCCGCCCTGCCGGACCTCTTCGACGGGGCGCTGGCGAAGGCGACCGACACGTCGAGCCAGCGGGGGGCGTTCTTCGACTCCACCGTCGATCGCGTGACCGATGCCGTGCTGCTCGGCGGCGTGGCGTGGTACATCGCCGGGGCCGAGTCGGCGCACATGGTGATGCTGCCGTTCGCCGTGCTCGCCGCGTCGTCGCTGATCTCCTACCAGCGGGCCAAGGCCGAATCGCTCGGCCTCGACGCCAAGGGCGGCCTGATGGAGCGGGCCGAGCGGGTGGTGCTGCTGTGCATCGGCCTGCTGTGGGAGCCGCTCCTCGTGCCGGTGCTGTGGGTGATGCTCGTGCTCACGATCATCACCGCCGTGCAGCGCTTCGTGAAGGTGTGGCGCCAGGCGGAGGTCGCCCCGCTCACGGCGGCGCGCATCGAACAGCGCCGCTCGCGCCGCGCCAGCCGCCGGGTCGCCCGCATCGAGCGCCGCCACACGCGGGTGCCTCGGCGGCGCGACGGGTTCTGACATCGACGCCGAGGACGGCGACGGCGAACGCGGTGTGCTCGATCGCCTGTCGGCCACGCTGACCGTCGGCGGTTACCGCACCGGAGCGCTGCTGGCCCGGGCGATGCCCGGCCCGATGGCGGCGGGCCTGGTGGCTCCGATCGGCTTCGGCGCCAACGCCGCGAACCCGGAACGGCGGGCGATGATCCAGCGCCACATCGGGCGCGTCGAGCCGGACTGGCCGCCGTGGCGGGTGCGCCAGGCCGCTCAGCAGGCGTTCGACTCGTACGCCCGCTACTGGATCGAGAGCCTGCGGTTGCCGACGCTGTCGGCACGAGCCGTCGAGCGCGGCATCGACGTCCCCGACTACTCGCTCATCACCGACGGGCTCGCCCGGGGCAACGGGGTGATCCTCGCCCTTCCGCACCTCGGTGGCTGGGAGTGGGCCGGGCGCTGGCTCGCCGCGCAGGGCAATCGGGTCACCGTGGTGGTGGAGCGCGTCGACCCGCCCGAGCTGTTCGAGTGGTTCGCCTCGCTCCGCGCCCGCCTCGGCATGACCGTGGTGCCGCTCGGACCCGACGCCGGCAAGGCGATCCTGCGGGCGCTCGGCCGCAACGACATCGTGTGCCTGCTCAGCGACCGCGACATCGGCGGTGGCGGCGTCGAGGTGGAGTTGTTCGGGGAGACGACCCGGCTGCCCGCCGGACCGGCCACGTTGGCCATCCGCACCGGCGCGACGCTGCTGCCCGTCGCCGTGTACTTCACGTCGAAGGTCGACGGCCACCTCGGCGTGATCCGACCCCCACTGCCCGTCGAGCGCCGCGGCTCGCTGCGCGAGGACGTGGCCCGGATCACCCAGGACCTCGCCGGCGAGCTCGAGCTCCTCATCCGCCGGGCGCCCGAGCAGTGGCATCTGTTCCAGCCGAACTGGCCGAGCGATCCCGGCTACAGCGACCTACCAGGTGTTTCGCAACCCCGTGGAGGTCGAGGGGAACAGTAGGGGCCCAAAGTATCGAGCGCCGTGTCGGCGAGTCCCACCAGCCGCCTCCACCATGTGTCGTGAGAGCGGAACACATCATCGATCGCCTGCTCCCCACCCTCCCCGGCTTCTGCCGATCAGGCCCCGTGACCTACGATGCGGCGAGCAGTATATCGGCGACCGGCACGGTGGAGGTAACGGATGGCTCGGGGCGCTGGCGGTGAGGAGGGTCGCCGTCGTGCACGCCCCAGCGTCCGCCGACACGGGCTTCGCTCGTTGGCGATCGTTGGCGCGGTCGCGGCGATGACCTTGATCTCGCAGCCGGCGGCCGCCTCTGTGCCCGCGCCGTCGCCGGCACCACCATCGACGACGGCGGCACCTACGACGACAGCAGCAGCAGAGCCGACGACCGTCCCCGTGCCAGCAACGACGCTTGCACCGACGACGACCGAGGGACCGACGACGACCGCCGGGACGACGACGACCACGACCCGTCGCGCGCCGTGGCCGCCCCGGCAACACCCTCAGCCGTGTACACGGCAAACGCCGAATGCGATCCGACGATCGGTGAGACGACGCTCTCGTGGCGGTTGACCAACACGGGCGTGACGCCGTTGCAGATCATTTCGACGTCCGCATCGGTGCCGTTGGCGCCGAACCCGGTTCCCGTCTTCGGCTGGGCGGCCGCGACGACGACCCTCGACGGTCCCGACACCGACCAGTCGTTGTCGACGACGGTGACGATCGATGGTGGACCGGCTGGCCCGATCGAGCTCAGCGACGACATCACTGTCCCCGCATGTCATGGGCCGGAGGCGCCGCCGGATGTGACGTTCACGTTCACCGTCGAGCCGAGCGTGTCGCGGGCCATCGTCGGTCAGACCGTCACGTACCTCTACTGCGGCACGAACACGAGCACGATCCCGTTGGAGGTCGTCAGGCTTGTCGACGACCGTTTTGGCGTGGTGATCGAGCTTCCGTCGGTGGAGACGGTGGTCGCTCCGGGCGGATCGATCTGTAACACCAACATCGGCGTTCCAGTCAGCTACACCGTGCAGCCCGACGACGCCGGCAAGGTGATCTACGACAACGCCGTTGTGACGGTACGCACCCAAGAGGCCGAGCCACGCGAGTTCCAGGGGACGGCGTCATCTGACGTGGCTGTTCCGCTGGTGATTCTACGGGGCGTGCGGGTGACCTTCTGCCACGCCGAGGGGAACGGCGGCTACAAGATTCAGGAAACCTCTGCAGCGGGCGCCATCAGCGGCCACGCTGGCCACCCGAACGACGTCATCCCGCCGCTGCCGCTACTGCCTGACGGAGTCAACTGGGGCGAAGCAGCCAAGACTTCGTCGACGGCGGTGCAAGGGAACACCACCGACACCGGACGGGCTCGGCCGTCACCACTGCCAGCTGTGCTGGCTTGCGTGTTGCCGCGGCGAACTATCCGGTCGGCTCGACGGTGGTTGTCGTCATTGACGGCAGCGTTGAGCGACAGTCGTCGACGGGCAACTTCGCCGACACATACCCGTGGTCGCCGAACCAGAACCACACGTGGTCGGTCAGCCGTCGTCAACCCGAACGGCAACACCTGGCCCATCGATCGGCGACTGGACCGCCTGCCAGCCCCAGTACGACCGCCAACGCCGACGCGACGTCGTCGACGCTCCGACCACCGTTGCCACGTCGACGACGTTGCCGCCGATTGGCTCGGGTGTGGTCAATCCGAATTGTCCTCAGCTCAACGTCGATCTGGCGACGTGGCCACAGCCCGGGAGCGTGCTCAGCGTGGTGATCGACGGGGTAGAGCAGGACTGGCAGTCACTCGACGATGAGGGCTGGACCACCACCGGCAACTTCCATGCGGCGTTCCCGTGGTCACAGCCCCAGGACCACGACTGGTCGGTCACCATTCGCTGGAATGGTGCGGTCCTGTGGGAGCGCAGCGACACGTTCGCGGGGCAGGGGTGTGCGCCGTCGCCAACCACGTCGACGACGACCTCGAGCACGACGTCGACGTCGACCTCGACGACGACGATCGAGCACGACGACGACGACGACCTCGAACGACGACGACGACGACGGACGGTTCCAGCCACCACGACGACTTCGACGACCACGGTTCCGGAAACCACGACAACGACCGACCGGCAACCACGCACGACCGCAACCGACGACGACGGAACCGGCGACGACCGAGCCGGACGGTGACGACGGAACCGGCGACGACCGAGCCCGCGGTGACCACGACAAGAACCGGCGACGACCGAGCCTGCCGGCGACGACGGAACCGGCGACGAGCGAGCCGGCGACGACGGAACCGGCGACGACGGAACCGGCGACGACTGAGCCTGCGACGACGACCAGCACGACCGAACCGGCGACCACTGAGCCGGCACGACCGAACCGAGCCTGCGACTGAGCCAGCCACGACGACCCGCCGACAACGACGACGACGGTTCCAGCCACGACGACGCCCTCGACGTCGACGACGACCGAGCCCGGGCCCACCACGACCGGGTCGACAACCAGCCACGACCGAACCGGCGACGACCACGACCACGACCGAACCGACGTCGACGACGACCGGGGCCACGTCGACCACGGCCGGAGTCGACGCACGACACCGCACCGCAGGCCACGACCACCAGCACCACGTCGACGTCAATCGATCGGACCGCAGGGCACGACCACGACGACGTCGACGACGTCCGGCGCTGGCGCCGACGACGACGCTGATCCCGCCACCACCCGGCATCAGCTTCACGTTCACCAACGACCCGAGTGTCCCGGTCGCCCGGGTCGGCGAAACCGTTCAGTACTCGTACTGCGGCGAGAACACGAGTGACGTCGACCTGGAGGTCGTTCGTGTCGACGACGACCGGTTCGGGGTGCTCGAGGTGCCCCAAGCGTCGACGATCGTCTCGCCGGGTGAGACGCTCTGCAACACCGATCTGGGGCTGCCGGTGAGCTACGTCGTCGAGCCGTCGGATGCTGGCACGACGATCGTCAACAACGCGGTGGTGACGGTCCGCACCACCGGGGTCGATGCGCAGGCGTTCCAGGCCGCCGATCCGGCGCAGGTCGAGATGCTCGCGCCAGGACAACAGGTGGAACCGACGACGACGACCACGCTGCCGACCACGCAGTTGGCTGCGACCGGTGCGAGTTCGGTTCCGCTACGGCTCGTCGTCGCCGCCGGCATGGTCGCCAGCGGCTGTCTGGCCCTGTTCGCCACCCGCCGGCGCCGATCGAGCCACTGAACCTGATCGCACGTTCCGTGCACGGCGATCTGGTCACCCACGTTCCCGATATCGAGAACGTGGGTGACCAGATCGGGCTTCGACGCGGCGGCCCCGCTCGAACGGTCGGTGCAGCGTCACGGAGTACTGCGGCGGATCGGCGGGCGTCGACCCGAGCTCGACGACGACGATCCCGACGCGGCGGGCGTCGACGGCGACCGTGACCGCCGGCGCTCGGCGGATCACATCCCATGCCCGCGACATGCCCGGCGACCAGTGGATGTCATCGAACACGATGACGGCCGTGGGAGCGAGATGCGGACGCAGCATCTCGAAGTACTCGATCGTCGCGTGCTCGTCGTGGTGTCCGTCGATGTAGGCGAAGTCGATCGGGTGGAGCTCGGCGAGGACGCCGGGCAACGTGTCGGCGAATCGACCCGGCACCACGCGGTGGCACGTGAGCCCGAGCGCGGTGAGATTGCGCTCGGCGAAGGCGGCGAACGCCGGAGCCCCTTCGCACATGACGAACGTCCCGCCGTCGCGCTGCTCGAAGGCGGCGGCCTGGTAGGCGCCGGACACGCCGAAGCAGCTGCCGAGCTCCAACCCGCGACGGGAATCGAACGCCGTCGACGAGGGCATACAGCAGCCGGCCGAACAGCGCCGGCAGCGAGGCCATCCGGCACACGTCACCGACGACTCGCGTGCTCTGCGCCGCGGTCTGCGAGTCGAACCAGGCGATCCCGTCGGTGGACGCCTCCAGGGCCCGGCGCATCGACTCGATGCGATCGAACCAGTCGACCGCAGCGGCGTCGAAGCGTCCCGAGGCTGGCGACCTGAAGTGCACGGGCGAGGCGCCGCTCGGCCTCGCGCGGTGATCGACCCATCGCCCGCACCGTCCGCCGGGATGCGACGACGCGGCACGCTCGGCCGGGGAGGGCGCGGAGTGTCGTGACCGGTGCTGCGCCATCGCACGACCTTAGAGGTCGCGCTCGCGACCGCGCCCCCGGCGTCTCGTGACGCGGTCGCCCGCTCGTCAGGCGATCGCGAGGTGCCAGGTCTCGGCGCAGCCCACGTCGAGCAGCACCGGACCGGCCGGGAGGTTTCCGCCACCCGAGAGCACGCCGAACTGCGTCAGGACGAAGCCGGCGGGAGCGTTGCCGTCGGGGGTGTAGGTGACGAGGGTGATCGTCGAGCTGGCGTCGCCGTCGATCGTGAACGACAGCGCGCCGCCTCCACCGGTGTACGACACGACGTCGTTGCCGGTGCCGTCGATCGGATCGGCGCCGTCCCACACCCGCGCCGCGTCGAGGGGCAGGAGCCGGATCGTCCAGTTGCCGACCGCCTGGACGTCGAGCGACTCGACCCCCTCCGTCGACGGGAGCAGGTAGCGCCCGCTGCCCGTGCCGGTGGCGAAGATGGCGAACGGCGTCGGGGCGCTTCCCGGCGCCGACGCCCGTGACCGTGAACGGGTCGACGTCGCCACCCTCGAAGGTCACGTCCACCAAGACCGAATTGGTCAGCGGGCCGACCGGCACGCTCTGCGGTCCGCTGCCACTCTGCTCGAACAGCGGCGCGACAGCGCTCGGCGGCTGGGGCGCGGTCGGGACGTCGCCGTCGCCCGGGGCCTCAGTGGCCGGCGCTTCCGACGCGACGGGCGGTGCCGACGCCACGGGTGCGTCGGGTTGCCCCGGCGGCACGGTCCGTGGCGCGGCGACGACGGAACCGGCCAGCAGCGCCGTCGCCCCGACCATCACCACCACGCCGCCGAGCATTCGCGCCATCGCCGGTGCACGATACGGGTCGCCCGGCGCGGCCGCCCGGAAATACCGCCGGGCGGTGGTCGTCAGCGCCGGTCGGCGAGGAAGCCGAACCGTTCGCGCGTCGCCCGCACCCGGTCGGGATCGATGTCCCCGAACAGGATCGTCTCGTCGGCGGCGCCGGCCGCCAGGACCTCGCCGGTGGGGTCGATGATGCGACTGTCGCCGGCGTACGGCAGTCCGCCGCCGGTGCCGACCCGGTTGCATCCGACCACGTAGGCGAGGTTCTCGATGGCGCCGGGCGAGCAGCAACGCCTGCCAGTGCCCGCGGCGCGGCGCCGGCCAGTTGGCGGGGACGAGGAAGAGGTCGGTGTCGAGCGCACGACCCCAGAACTCGTCGGCGAACCGCAGGTCGTAGCAGACGAACGGCGTGATCCGAACGCCGTCGATGGTGAGCGACACCAACTCGTCACCGGCCCGGAAATGCTTGGTCTCGCCCCCGTAGCCGAAGGGATGGATCTTGCGATAGCGGTGCGTCGTGCCGTCCGGCCCGGCGATCACCAGCGAGTTGTAGGGCCGACGGTCGTCGCCGGCGTCGGGCGGCACCTCCGGACAGGAACCGCAGACCCACAGGTCGTGTTGGCGCGCCTGAGCCGTCAGGAACTGTGACGAGGGCCCGCCTTCGGGCTCGCCGAGGTCGGGGTCGTCGACGGCGAACCCGGTGGAGAACGTCTCGCTCAGCACCACGAGTCGGGCGCCGCCGGCGGCCGCCGTGCGAACGGCGGGCGCCAGTCGTTCGAAGTTGGCGGCGCGGTCGTTCCAGACGATGTCGTGCTGCACCACGGCGATCCGCACGCCGCGAGCGTAGCGATCGGCTCAGGCGTAGCCGGTGAGCGTCGAGCCGTGACGCACGACGAGCACCTCGTCGGCGACGCCCACCTCGTCGGGCGTCCCGCCGAGGTCGAGGGTCCAGGCCGTGCCGAGGTCGCGCACCCCGTAGGTGGTGACCGTCGCGCCGACGACCGTGGCGACCCGAGTCTCCGAGACGCCGGCGACCACCGGCTTGTCGCCGGGCGCGCCGGGCGGGATCCGGCTGGCGACGTTCCCGGTCTGCGGGTGCATCACGAACAACGACCCGGTGTCGTCGCGCCGCAGGTGGGCCCGGGCGTACACCGGCCATCCAACCTCGCCGGTCGGCAACGTCCACAGCAGCGACCCGTCGTCGCGGTCGACGGCGGTGGTGCTCGCGCCGTCCGGCGACTGCACCAGGGCGACCGCTCCGTACAGCTCGATCGCCCCGGCGTCGTCGGTCGGCGCGTTCCAGTCGCGGTGTCCGCTGGCGGCGTCGTACTCGCTGATCGAGGTGCCGTCGCTGATGTAGATCCACGGCCCGCCGCACGTCACGTCGACCGCAGCCCAGTCGGCGCGGTTGGCGCTCGTCCACCGCTCGTCGCCGGTGTGCTGATCGACGACGGCGAAGCCGACCTCGCCGTCGTCGGTCGCGCGGGGGAGCAGCACGACGTAGTCACCGCACGTGGCGAGGGCCGACCCGTCGTACGACCACCGCTCGTCGCCGCTCGTGACGTCGACGGCGTCGACAGCATCGATCGGGGCGTCGGTGGCGGCGGCCACCCGGGCCTGCACCCCGACCGTGCCGTAGCGGTTGTCGAACGTGAGCACGCCCTCGCGCTTCCAGAGCGGATGCCCGGTGCTCGCGTCGAAGGCCTCGATCCCGGCGCCCCCGGCCACCAGGACGACGTCGTTGCCCACCGTGACCGCTCCGGACACGCCGACCGACTGCGCCCAGCGGACGGCGCCGTTGTGGGTCGCCAGCGCGATGAGGCCCACCGGCCCTGGCGCCCCGGTGTCAGTCGTCTCGACGACGAGGAGGTAGATCGAGGCGCCGTCGTAGGTCATTTGACAGCGGGCCCCGACGCCGCCGCTCTGGGCGAGGACGGCCGCGGTGTTGCACGGCACCGCGGTGGTCCACACCGGGACGGGCTGGCGCTTCGGCACGTCGTCGTCACGGGGACGGGTGGCGAGCGCATCGGCCGTCGGCGCCACGGCCAAACCGACCGCGGCCGCGACGGTACCGAAGCGGGCTGCGCGCCCCAGCCGACCGCCTCGTCGCACGGGGCGCACTCTAGGAGCGGACCGTACCGGCGGTCACTGCACGCGGATCGCCCGGTCGACGATCCAGCCGCGCTGGCCGCCGTACTCGACGTAGCGCCACTGGTCCCCGGTGGCCGGCGCGCTCTCGACCGCGTCGAACACGGTGACGTCGCAGGAGTGGATCGGGATCTGGCCGAACTTGGACCAGTCCTGGCCGGGCCCACCGCGGAAGTTGACGTTGTCGCCGCCGAGGATGCACCCGTTGCCCAGCGTCGCCGGCGCCGTGGCGCCGCCCGGGGTGAGCGCGGCGTGCGAGACCTGCCAGTTGGCGCCGTCCTGCACGAGGACGAGGGACGGGGCGTCGGGCGTCGACAGCCACGTGCAGCTCGCCGTCACCGGCGCCGGCGCCGTCCCGCTGGGGCCACCGCACGTGGGTTGGCCCCACACGCCCGTGCCCGCCGCCTGCGTGTAGGCGCCGTAGGCGTCCTGGGCCCAGGCGAACACCGTGGGGGAGCGGCCGGGAGCTTCGAGGGCCCCCGCAGTCGTTGCGTCACCGTTGGCGACGGCGGCGAGGAAGCGCGCCGCCACCGAGGTCGGATCGGCGTCGTTCGGCGGCTGCGCGGCGGCCGGCGCCGTGGTGGTGGTCGTCGCGATCGTGCCCTGCGTGACCGGCACCAGCGGTTGGGTGACCGGTGCCGCGGTGGGTCCGGGCATGGTGAGTGGGGGCAACGTCTGCGGGCTGGCGCCCTGGGTGAGCGAGCACGCCGACACGACGACGGCGAGGAGGCCCGCCGCCGCGACCGCCGACGCCGCGGCGCCGACCCGTCGGGCGTGCCACTCGCGCATGGGCCCGACCGTACCCGTGCGTCCGACGGCGCTGGCGTCAATGCCGCTGTGCCACAGTGAGGACCATGCCGTACCAGTTCTCCCCGGAGGCCGAGCGCATCCTCGCCGCCGTGCGCGGCTTCATGGACGAGTACGTCTATCCGATCGAGGACGAGTACGAGGCCCAGCTCGAAGCCGTCGGCAACGGCGATCCGGCGCTGCTCGACGAGCTCAAGGCGGTCGCTCGTGAGCGTGGCCTGTGGAACCTGTTCCTGCCGCACCTGTCCGTCGACGCGCCAGGCACCAAGCTCTCGAACCTCGACTACGCCCCGGTGTCGGAGGAACTCGGCAAGGTGTGGTTCGCATCGGAGCTGCTCAACTGTGCCGCACCCGACACCGGCAACATGGAGATCCTCAACGCGTACGCCAGCGACGAGGTGCGCCGGCGCTGGCTGGCGCCGTTGCTCGAGGGCGAGATCCGCTCGGCGTTCTCGATGACCGAGCCCGACGTCGCCTCGTCCGACGCCACCAACATCGGGCTGCGCATGGAGCGCCGCGGGGACTCGTACGTGCTCAACGGCCGGAAGTGGTTCTCGTCCGGCGCCAGCCGTGACCGCTGCCAGGTGCTGATCGTCATGGCCCGGAGCAACCCCGACGCCCCTCGACACCTGCAGCAGTCGATGATCGTGGTGCCCAAGGACGCCCCCGGTGTGTCGATCGACCGCACCCCGCACGTGTTCGGGTACGACCACGCCGGTGGGCACCCGGAGATCGTGTACGACGACGTGGTGGTGCCTGCGGGCAACCTCCTCGGTGAGGAGGGCGGCGGCTTCGCCATCGCCCAGGCGCGGCTCGGTCCGGGGCGCATCCACCACTGCATGCGCACGATCGGCGCGGCGGAGCGGGCCCTCGAGCTGATGATCGACCGCGCCCTCGCCCGCTCGACGTTCGGGTCGCTCGTGGCCGAGAAGGGACTGATCCAGGACTGGATCGCCGAGTCGCGCATCGACATCGACATGGCGCGCCAGTACGTCCTGCACACCGCCCACCTGATGGACACCGTCGGCAACAAGGCCGCGGCCACCGACATCTCCGGCATCAAGGTCGCCGTGCCGAACATCGCTCTGAGGGTGATCGACCGGGCGATCCAGGTGCACGGTGCCGCCGGCGTCACGCAGTTCACGCCGCTGGCGGCGATGTACGCCCACGTGCGAACGCTGCGCATCGCCGACGGTCCCGACGAGGTGCACAAGATGACGATCGCCCGCCGCGAGATCCGCCGACGCGCCCCGGACATCCGGCTGTAGCCGTGACGGCGTTCCCCCACCGGTGACGATCGACCGGATGCGGATCGGCCTCGTCTCGCCGTACAGCCTGACCGTGCCCGGCGGCGTGCAGGCGCAGGTGCTCGGGCTCGCCCGCCAGCTGCGGCGTGCCGGACACGAGGCGCGTGTTCTCGGTCCGTGCGACGGACCGCCGCCCGAGGCCTTCGTCACGCCACTCGGCAACAGCCTGCCGACGGCGGCCAACGGCTCGATGGCGCCGCTCGCCCCCGACGCCTCGGCCGCGATGCGCACCATCCGCGCCCTGCGCGACGAGCGCTTCGACGTGCTCCACGTCCACGAGCCGATGGCTCCCGGACCGACGATGACCACCTGCATCATGCGGGGCGCGCCCCTCGTCGCCACGTTCCACGCCGCCGGACGCTCGTCCAGCTACCGGATCTTCTGGCCGCTGCTCTCGCGCATGGTGCGCAACATCGACGTGAAGGTGGTGGTGTCGAAGGACGCGCTGGAGCTCGTGCGGTCGCACCTCGGCGGTGGCGATTACCGGGTGCTGTTCAACGGGGTCGACATCGCCACGATCCTCGACGCCCGTCCCGTGGTGGCGGCGGAACCGACGATCTTCTTCTGCGGCCGGCACGAGGAGCGCAAGGGCCTCGCCGTGCTGCTCGACGCGTTCGCCCGGCTGGAGGGTGACGTCCGCCTGTGGATCGCCGGCGACGGTCCGGACACCGCCGCACTCCGGGCGCGACACGGCGCCGACGCCCGCATCAGCTGGCTCGGCCGCATCGACGACGCCGAGAAGTTCGGACGGCTGCGCGGCGCGTCGGTGTTCTGCGCGCCGTCGCTGCACGGCGAGTCGTTCGGCGTGGTGCTGATCGAGGCGATGGCGGCCTCCACCCCTGTGGTCGCGAGCGGGCTCGCCGGGTACCGCAACGTGGCGACCGATGGCGTCGACGCGCTGCTCGTCGAGCCGGGCGACCCCGAAGCACTTGCCGCGGCGCTGGGACGCGTGCTCGGAGACGGCGCGCTCGCCGCCCGGTTGCGCGCCGCCGGCGAGGAGCGGGCACAAGGGTTCTCGATGGCGCGCCTCGCCGACGAGTACGTGACGATCTACCGCGAGCTCGTCGCACGGGCCCGCTCGAGCTGATCGCCGGGCGAGACGCAACCCGGCTCGTACACTCGACCGCATGTGGATCCTCCTCATCGCCCTCGCGGTCATCCTGATCCTCGTGATCTGGCTGATCAGCGCCTACAACGGGCTCATCCGCCGGCGCAACCAGATCGAGAACTCCTGGGCTCAGATCGACGTGCAGCTGAAGCGCCGGCTCGACCTCATCCCGAACCTCGTCGAGACCGTGAAGGGCTACGCGGCGCACGAGAAGACGACGCTCGAGGCCGTCATCAACGCCCGCAACGTGGCGATGCAGGCGCCCCCCAACCCGCAGGCGCAGGCCCAGGCGGACAACCAGCTGACCGGGGCGTTGAAGTCGATCTTCGCCCTCGGCGAGGCGTACCCCGACCTCAAGGCGAACAGCAACTTCCTGCAGCTGCAGGAGGAGCTCACCGCCACCGAGGGCCGGGTCGCCTACGCCCGGCAGTTCTACAACGACAGCGTGCTCGACTACAACAACAAGCTGCAGCAGTTCCCGACCGTGTACTACGCCCGGGCGCTCAAGTTCGAACGGCGGGAGTACTTCGAGGCTGACGAGGCCGCCCGCACCGCGCCGACCGTGAAGTTCTGATCCGCGCCTGCACTCGATGTTCGAACTGATCCGATCGAACAAGCGGCGGTCGGTCGCGCTCGTCGGCAGCTTCGTGCTCGTCGCCGTCGTCATCGGCGCCGTCGCCGGGTACCTCGCCGGCTTCGGCTGGGGCGGGATGGTGGTCGCCTTCGTGCTCGCCGGCGCGATGGCGTTCTTCTCCTACTGGCGCGCCGACAAGATCGCCCTTGCCGTGTCCAGGGCCAAACCCGCCGACCCGGCGCAGTACCGACGGCTGTACAACCTCGTCGAGGGCCTGTGCATCGCCAGTGGCCTGCCGCAGCCGGCGATCTACATCGTCGACGACCCGGCACCCAACGCCTTCGCCACCGGACGAAACCCCGAGCATGCGGCGATCGCCGTCACCACCGGGCTGTTGGCGATGATGGACCGCGTCGAGCTCGAGGGCGTGGTGGCCCACGAGCTGTCGCACATCAAGAACTACGACATCCTCGTGTCGACGCTGGCGGTGACGCTGGTCGGCGCCATCGCCCTCGTCACCGACATGGCGATCCGCATGATGTGGTGGAACGGGGGGCGCAGCCGGCGCTCTGGCGACCAGGACAACGGCGGCAACCCGCTCGCCCTCGTCGGGTTCGCCCTGTTGATCCTGGCGCCGTTCGTGGCCCGGGCGATGCAAGCCACGATCTCCCGCAAGCGCGAGACGTTGGCCGACATCAGTGCCTGCCAGCTCACGCGCTACCCGCCGGGTTTGATCTCGGCGCTGGAGAAGCTGCAGGCCGACACGACGGTCACCCACTCGGCCACCAGCGCCACGGCGCACATGTGGATCGAGCAACCGATGTCGGGTGTCGGCGATCAAGGGCGTCTAGGGTCGGTGCATCGTCTGTTCGACACCCACCCGCCGCTCGAAGAGCGGATCGCCCTGCTGAAAGAGCTCTGAGAGGACCCCTATGCGACTCACCCCCCTTCGTTCGCGCCTGCTCGTCGCCCTCGCCGCCACCGGCGTGCTGATCGGCACCGCCACCATCGCCGGCGCGGCGCCTCCCAACGACTCGACGGCCCCGCCCACGACGACCGCCGCCGCCCCCACCACCGCCGCCACGCCGACGACGGCGGCGGCACCGACCACGGCCGCGCCGACCACGGCCGCGCCGACCACGACGGTGGCCCCGACCACGACGGTGGCGCCGACCACGACGGTGGCGCCAGCCGTGACGTGGCCGCTCACCGGCGTCGTGGTGGCCGATGCGTCGAGTTACACGCCGCGCCCGGCGCTCGTGGTCAAGATCGACAACGGCGTCAACTCGCACCCGCAGTCCGGGCTCAACCAGGCCGACATCGTGTTCGAGGAGATCGTCGAAGGCCGCGTCACCCGCTTCGGCGCGGTGTTCAACTCGATGGACTCCGATCCGGTCGGCAACATCCGTTCCGGCCGCACCCAGGACGTCAACCTCTTCGGCGGGCTGAACGAACCGATCTTCGCCTACTCCGGGGGCAACGCCGGCGTCAACGCCGCGCTCGGGTCGTCCGGCTTCGTCCTGCTGACGCAGGGCGACGGGATGTTCCGCGTCGACGGCCGCGGCGGCGCGCCGTACAACCTCTACGGCAACACCAGCGACTTCTTCCAGCGCGGCATCGCCGGCGGCGCCGGCAACGCCACGCCGATCTTCCAGTACCTGCTGCCCGGCGCCAACCGCCCGGCCGGCGCGCCGGTGTCGGCGGTCGACATCGGCATCGGATCGGTGTCGGTGCGCTGGGACTACGACGCCGCCCAGAACCTGTGGCTGCGCACCCAGAACGGCGATCCGCACCAGGTCACCGACGGCCAGGTGGGCACGAACAACGTGCTCGTGCTGGCCGTGCCCTACCAGGCGAGCGCCGCCGACAGCAACAGCCCGGAGGCCCAGAGCATCGGCAGCGGACCAGCGTTCCTGTACGTGAACGGTCAGAAGGTCGAGGGCACGTGGAGCCGGGCGTCGCGCGACCGACCCGTTCACCCTGACCGACACCAACGGCGCGCCGATCCGGCTCAACGCCGGCCGAACGTTCGTCGAGCTGGTCGACGCCAACTCGTACACGCTCCAGGACTCCTAGCGGGCGGCGTGCCGGCCGGCGAGCCTGGTGGCGAACCCACCCGTCGGCCGGCCCAGGTCGATCGGTAGGATCATCAGCATGAGCGAGCGAGTCTTCGAGCGAGCGAATCATCGGGCACAGTCTTCGGCTCGCTGGTGCACCGCCGCCGTGATCGGACGCGTCCGCTTACGAGCGATGGTGCACCAGTGAGCGTCACCGGGTCGTTCCCCGTCAAGCGCGGCCTCGCCGAGATGTTGAAGGGCGGCGTCATCATGGACGTCGTCACCCCCGACCAGGCCAAGGTCGCCGAGGACGCCGGCGCCTGCGCGGTGATGGCCCTCGAGCGGGTGCCGGCCGACATCCGGCGCGACGGCGGCGTGGCCCGCATGAGCGATCCCGAGATGATCGAGGGCATCCAGGCCGGGGTGTCGATCCCGGTGATGGCCAAGGCCCGCATCGGCCACTTCGTCGAGGCCCAGATCCTGCAGGCGCTCGGCGTCGACTTCGTCGACGAGTCCGAGGTGCTCACCCCCGCCGACGAGGCCCACCACATCGACAAGTGGGCCTTCGACGTGCCGTTCGTCTGTGGCGCCACCAACCTCGGCGAGGCGCTGCGCCGCATCTCGGAGGGCGCGGCGATGATCCGTTCCAAGGGCGAGGCCGGCACCGGCAACATCGTCGAGGCGGTCCGCCACCTCCGCTCGATCCTCGGCGACATCCGCAAGCTCACCCAGGCCGACAGCGCCGAGCTGTTCGACTGGGCCAAGCAGCTGCAGGCGCCGCTGCCGCTCGTGCAGGAGGTCGCCGCGGCGGGTGCGCTGCCCGTCCCGCTGTTCTGCGCCGGTGGCATCGCCACGCCGGCCGACGCCGCCCTCGCCATGCAGCTCGGCGCCGAGGCCGTGTTCGTCGGGTCGGGCATCTTCAAGAGCGACGACCCCTCGCCGCGGGCCAAGGCCATCGTCGAGGCCACCACCCACTTCCAGGACCCGTCGATCCTGGCCAAGGTGTCACGAGGTCTCGGTGCGCCGATGACCGGCATCGCCATGGACGAGATCAACCAGCGCTACGCCGAGCGCGGCTGGTAGGTCGGCCGTGGCGAGCGGGGAGCCCCCAGGTGTCACGGCCGCGCATCGGCACGCTGGCGCTGCAGGGGGCGTTCCGCGCCCACGTTGAGCGCCTGCGGGCGTTCGGCGTCGACGCCGTCGAGGTGCGCACGCCCACCCAGCTCAGTCGGTGCGACGCGCTGGTGATGCCCGGTGGCGAGTCCACCACGATGTCGAACCTGTTGGCGTCGTCGGGGTTGTTCGAGCCGATCGCCGAGCGCATCGAGTCCGGCATGCCCACGTTCGGCACGTGCGCCGGGATGATCCTGCTCGCCGTCAAGATCCTCGACGGCCGCAGCGACCAGCTCTGCTTCGGAGCCCTCGACATCGCCGTGCGCCGCAACGGCTACGGCCGCCAGATCGACAGCTTCGAGGCCGACCTCGACGTCGAGGGGTTCGCCGACCCGTTCCACGGCGTGTTCATCCGCGCCCCGCGCATCGAGACCGTCGGTGAGGACGTCGAGGTGCTGGCGTCCTACGACGACGAGCCGGTGCTCGTGCGCCACGGCCACCTCATGGCGGCCAGCTTCCACCCCGAGCTCACCACCGACGGACGCCTCCACGGCCTGTTCGTCGATGCCGTCGAGCATCACTGACCCATCCCGACCGATCCCGGAGACGACGACCATGTCAGGCCATTCCAAGTGGGCGACGATCAAGCACAAGAAGGGCGCCGCCGACAAGGCCCGCGGCAAGCTGTTCGCCAAGCTCGCCCGCCAGCTCGAGGTGGCCGCCCGCGCCGGCGGCGGTGACCCGGAGTCGAACCCGACGCTGCGCACCGCGGTCCAGAAGGCCAAGGCGGCGCAGATGACGAACGACGCCATCGACCGGGCGATCAAGCGCGGCACCGGCGAGGGCGACGACAGGACGTACGAGTCGATCACCTACGAGGGCTACGCGCCCGGAGGTGTGGCCGTCCTGATCGACGTGCTCACCGACAACCGCAACCGCACCGGCGCCGAGGTGCGCAGCGTGTTCTCCAAGCTCGGCGGCTCGATGGCCGAGCCGGGGTCGGTGAGCTGGCAGTTCGCGCGCCGCGGGGTCATTCAGGTCGACGGTGGCGCCGACGAGGACGAGCTGATGATGGCGGCGATCGACGCCGGGGCCGATGACGTCGCTCGTGACGGCGACGTGTGGACCGTCACCACGACGCCGTCGTCGACGTTCGAGGTGCGTCAGGCCCTCGACGACGCCGGGTTCGCGATCGAGTCCGCCGACACGCCGATGGTGTCGGACAACGTCGTGCCGCTCGCCACGCTCGCCGAGGCGCGCGCCGTGTTGCGGATCGTCGAGGCGTTCGAGGACAATGACGACGTGCAGGACGTCTACGCCAACTACGACATCGCCGATTCGGTGATGGACCTGCTCGAGGAGGCCGACGCTTGAGCGAGGGAGTCTTCGACCGAGCGAATCAGCAGGCACGGTCTTCGGCTCACTGGTGCACCTCGGCCGAATCGGACGCGTGGCACAACGTCAGGGTGCGCCAGTGAGCGTCGCGGTCGGTGACCGGGCGCCGGCGTTCACGCTCGAGGGCACCGCGCCCGTCGGATCGGAACCGGCCCGACGCAAGTACTCGCTGTCCGACTTCGCCGGCAGCCCGGTGGTGCTGGCGTTCTACCCGGGCGACGAGACGTCGGTGTGCACGAAGCAGCTCAACGACTACAACGACGGGTTGGCGGCCTTCAACGAGCTCGACGCCCAGGTGCTCGGCATCTCGGCGCAGGATCTCGACAGCCACGAGCGCTTCGCCACCAAGCATGGCTTCGCCTTCCCGCTGCTGTCCGATCCCGACAAGGCCGTCGCCCGCGAGTACGGCACGCTCGGGCCGATCGGCTTTCCCCGGCGCAGCGTGTTCATCATCGACGCCGACGGCATCGTGCGCTACGCCCACCGCGCCATCGCCGGGCTGACGTTCCGCCCCGCCTCCGAGCTGGTCGCCATCCTCCAGTCCCTCCCCACCCCCTGATTTCCACAGAGCGTGCGCCGATAGGTGCGGAGACGTCGGGCCGTCGCGCGTGAGCACGGGTGGTTGGCTCCTGAAATGGATCGCAGCCCGGGCTAGTGCGGGCGGTGTCGCCGTGGTCGGCGAAGTGTGAGCCGCGCCGTACCGATTTCCGCACGCGGGACTCACACTTCGTGGCGTCACGCTGCGCCGAGTCGGAACTGTGAGCGACGCGTACGGTTGTCCGCACGCTGGGCTCACACTTCCGTCGGGGTGCGACGCGACGGTCCGCCGCCGCTGCTTCCAGAGCACTCCACCGGGTCACGGCGGCGCTGGGACGCCCCTCAGCCGCCTATCGGCGCACGCTCCAAGCGAAATCGAGCGTTTCTGCACGATTTCGCTTGTGGAAATCGTGGGTCCGCGGGCGGGGGTGGGGGACTGGCTACCATTCGAACTCGTGTTCGTACCTGACGTGATGCGGGTGCTCGGCGTCGATCCCGGCCTCACGCGCTGCGGGTACGCCGTCGTCGACGGGCGGGGCACGAACACCGAGTCGGCGGTGGCGATGGGGGTGATCCGCACCCCGCCCGACCAGCCGTTGCCGCAGCGCCTCGCCGCCCTCGGCACCGAGCTGGCTGCGCTGATCGCCGAGTTCGCGCCCGACGTCGTCGCCGTCGAGCACGTGTTCTTCCAGGTCAACGTGCGCACGGCGATGAGCGTCGGGCAGGCGAGTGGGCTGGCCCTGGCCGAGGCTGCCCGCGCCGGCTGCGAGGTCGCCCAGTACACGCCGAACCAGGTGAAAGACGCCGTGGCCGGCTGGGGCGCGGCGCCCAAGACCCAGGTCCAGCAGATGGTGCAGACCCGCTTGCGGCTCGCCCGGCCACCGCGGCCGGCCGACGCCGCCGACGCCGCGGCGCTGGCGCTGTGCCACCTGGCCATGGCGCCGATGCGAGCGCGCATCGACGCCGCGCGCACGCGGAGGCCGGCGTGATCGGCTCGGTGCGCGGCGAGGTGCTCGAACGTTGGGGCGACGACACGGTGCTCGTCGACGTCCACGGCGTCGGCTACCTCGTCACGGTCACGCCGCGCACGCTCGCCGAGCTCGAGCCCACGTCCACCGCCTTCCTCTACGTCCACCACCACATCCGCGAGGACGACCAGACGCTCTACGGCTTCCTCACGCGCGACGAGCGAACGACGTTCCAAACGCTGGTCGCCACCCACGGCGTCGGTCCGGCGTTGGCGCTGGCGGTCCTCGCCGCGTACACCCCGGCCGCGCTCGTCGACGTCGTCGCCGCCGGCGACATCGGGGCACTGCGGATGATCTCGGGTGTCGGCCCGAAGACGGCGCAGCGCCTGCTGGTCGAGTTGAAGGATCGCCTGTCGCTGCCGGTGCTCGACGACGCCAACGCCCTCGACCGCAACGGTGCGCCGTCGGTGGTCGGAGCGGTTCGCGAAGCCTTGAGCGGGCTCGGCTACGGGCCCGACGAGATCCGCGACACGATCCGCGAGCTCCCGACCGACGGCGACGCCTCTTCGTTGCTGCGCGACGCGCTCAAGCTGCTCGGGGCCCGCCGTGCGTGAGGAGTTTCTCGAGCCGGCCGCCACCGGCGACATCGAAGCCGTGCTCGAGGCGGGGCTGCGGCCGCGCCGTCTCGACGAGTTCGTCGGCCAGCGCGAGCTGAAGGACCACCTCGGCATCGTGCTCGAGGCGGCACGACGCCGTCAGCAAGCCGTCGATCACCTGCTCTTCGCCGGTCCGCCCGGACTCGGCAAGACCACCCTGGCCACCATCGTCGCCAGCGAGATGGACGTGCAGCTGCACATCACCTCGGGTCCGGCGCTGGAGCGCGCCGGCGACCTCGCCGCGATCCTCACCAAGCTCGGCGAGGGCGACGTGCTGTTCATCGACGAGATCCACCGCCTGTCGCCGCGCCGTCGAGGAGATCCTCTACCCGGCGATGGAGGACTTCCAGCTCGACATCGTCGTCGGCAAGGGTCCGGCGGCGAGCAGCATCCGCCTCACGCTCCCGCCGTTCACCCTGGTCGGCGCCACCACCCGCACCGGGATGATCACCGGCCCGCTCCGTGACCGCTTCGGCCTGGTCGCCCGCCTCGACTACTACGACGCCGTCGAGCTGGAGGCGATCGTCGAGCGGGCCGCCGACATCCTCGGCGTGCAGATCGACACGGCGGGCGCCTGGGAGATCGCCCGCCGCTCCCGGGGCACCCCGCGCATCGCCAACCGCCTCCTGCGCCGCGTCCGCGACTTCGCCGAGGTGCGCGGCGACGGCACCATCGACGCCACGACGGCCGAGTCCGGGCTGTCGGTGTTCGGTGTCGACGTGCTCGGACTCGACAAGGTCGACCGCGCCATGCTGTCGGCCCTGTGCGTGCAGTTCGGCGGCGGACCGGTCGGGTTGTCCACGCTGGCGATCGCCGTCGGCGAGCAGACCGAGACGGTCGAGGACGTCTACGAGCCGTTCCTCATCCAGCAGGGCCTGCTCGCCCGCACGCCCCGCGGTCGGGTGGCGATGCCGCTCGCCTACGCCCACCTCGGCCTCACCCCGCCGCGCCGATCCGAGGCGCCGCCCGGGCTGTTCGGCTGAGCCGCCGGCGCCGTCCCTAGCCTGGCTCGGGTGCGCCTGGAGGATCTCGACTACCCCCTCGACCCGACGCGCATCGCCCAGCAGCCCGTCGAGCCGCGCGACTCGGCCCGCCTGCTCGTCGACCGCGGTCCCTCGGCGCCGCCCACCCATCGCCACGTCCACGATCTGCCTCGCGTGCTGCGCCGGGGTGACCTCGTGGTGGTCAACGACACGCGGGTGATCCCGGCGCGCCTCGCCTTGACCCGCCCCGGCGGCGGGGCGGCCGAGGTGCTGCTGCTCGAGCCGCACGACGACACGCGGCGCACGTGGGAGGCGCTCGTGCGCCCGGCGCGGCGGATGCGGCCCGGCACCACGTTGCTCGGCCGCGACGGCACCGAAGTGGTGCGCGTGGGTGACCGCACCGACGCCGGTGACACGTTCCTGGTCACGCTGCTCGGCGACCGCGACGCCCTCGAGGTGCTCGACGAGCACGGCGTGATGCCGCTGCCGCCGTACATCCACGCCCCCCTCGCCGACGCCGACCGCTACCAGACCGTGTACGCCACACGGCCCGGATCGGCCGCCGCCCCCACCGCCGGCCTGCACCTCACCGACGCCGTCTTCGCCGGGCTGGCCGCCAACGGGATCGACGTCGCCCGGGTCGAGCTGGTGGTCGGCCTCGACACGTTCGCCCCGGTCACCGAGGACGATCCGCTGGAGCACCCGATGCACAGCGAGCACTACGCCGTGCCGGCCGACACCTGGGCGGCAGTGCAGCGGGCGCGCGCCGAGGGACGGCGCGTCGTCGCGGTCGGCACCACCACCGTGCGCGCCCTCGAGTCGGCGGCGGCGACCGGCGCCCGGTGCGGCCGGACGCGGCTGTTCCTTCACCGCGGCACGCCGCCGCAAGTGGTCGACGTGCTGATGACGAACTTCCACATGCCGCGCACGACGCTGCTGATGATGCTCGAAGCGTTCGTCGGGCCGCGCTGGCGACAGCTCTACGCCGTGGCGCTGGACGAGGGCTACCGGTTCCTGTCCTTCGGCGACGCCATGCTCGTGGCACGCGAGGACGCCGACGGTGCATGAGGTCCGCGTCGTCGTCGAGGCGACCGACGGTGGCGCCCGCGCCGGCGTCGCCCACACCGCCCGCGGCACCTACACCACGCCGTGCTTCATGCCGGTCGGCACCCGCGCCGCGGTCAAGTACCTGAGCGCCGACGACTACGACCGCCTCGGCGTGCAGATCGTCCTCGCCAACACCTACCACCTGATGCTGCGGCCGGGCGCCGAGGCGGTCGCCCGTTTCGGCGGGCTCGGACGCTTCGCCGGCTGGGACGGGCTGACGCTCACCGACTCCGGCGGGTTCCAGGTGTTCTCGCTCGACCCGCAGGTCGACGACGACGGCGTGACGTTCCGCAGCACCTACGACGGATCGATGCACCGCTTCACGCCGGAGGCCGCGGTGCGACACCCAGGAGCTGCTCGGCGCCGACATCCAGATGGTGCTCGACGTGTGCCCGCCGCTGCCGTGCCCACCCGACGTCGTCGAGCGTGCCGTCGATCGCACCGCGGCGTGGGCGGTGCGCGCCCGTGCCGCCCACCGACGCGATGACCAGGCGCTGTTCGGCATCGTCCAGGGTGGCGTCGACGTCGGTCAGCGCCGCCGGAGCGCCGAGCACACCGAGGCGCTCGGGTTCGACGGCTACGGCATCGGCGGGCTGTCGGTGGGCGAGACCCGCGCCGAGATGCTCCCCGCCCTCGCCGCCGCCACGGAGCTGCTCCCCGCCGACCGGCCGCGCTACCTCATGGGGGTGGGCGACCCGGCGTCGCTCGTCGAGTCGATCGCCCTCGGCGTCGATCAGTTCGACTGCGTGATGCAGACCCGCCTCGGGCGTCACGGCACGGCGCTGACCGACACCGGCAAGGTGCACGTCAAGGCGGCCCGACACGCCGCCGAGGACGAGCCCCTCGACCGTGCGTGCCGCTGCCCGGTGTGCGCCCGGCACAGCCGGGCCTACCTGCGCCACCTGTTCAACGTCGCCGAGCCGACCGCCGCCCGGCTGGTCAGCCTGCACAACATCGCCTGGACGCTGGCCCTGCTCGATCGCGCCCGGGAGGCGATCGCCGCCGGCCGCTTCGACGCGTTCCGGCGCGACGTGCTGTCGGTGTGGGGGTGACAGCCTCTAGGCTCTCCGGCGCCCCGGAACCGGACCGGGACCGATCCGAAACGACTGTTCATGCAACTCCAACTCTCACTGCCGGACCACCTCGCTGCCGGCGCTGAGTTCATCACCGCCACCGACACCGCTGCCGCCACCGCCACCACCGAGGCCAGCTCGACCGACGACAAGAAGGATCCGAGCGCGTTCGCCCAGGCGCTGAGCTACGCCTTCCCGCTGCTGCTCGTCGCGGCCGCCTACTTCCTGTGGCTGCGCCCGCGCACCCGGCGCATGCGCGAGCAGCAGGCCGCCACGCGTGACCTGCGCAGCAACACGGCGGTCGGCGACGAGGTGCTGCTGACCTCGGGCGTCTACGGCTTCATCACCGGCATGGACGAGGCCGACGACGTCGTGTGGGTGGAGATCGACGACGACGTGCAGATCCGGGTGTCCCGTGACGCCATCCTGCGTCGGGTCGTGCCCACTGACGCGCCGCCCGCCGCGGCGGGGTCGGCCGGCGCGGCGCCCAATGCGCCGGCTTCCGGCACGGAGACCCCGAGCAGCCGGCCGGCGCCGGCACGGCCGACCCTGAAGGGCCGGTCGAAGTCCGCGCCGCCCGCCGAACCGGCGGCCGCACCTGCCGCTGACGCCGAACCGACCGAATGAACCGTCGCCGCCTCGTGATCTCGCTCGTCGGGATCGTCACCATCGCCGTCGTGCTGTTCGCCGGCAACCTGGCGGCGCGCGAACAAGCCGGTGCTCGGTCTCGACCTCCAGGGCGGGATCTCGGTCATCCTGGCGCCCGAAGGCGGGGCGTCGCCCGACGACCTGCTGGTGATCCGCGACCTGATCCGCGACGAGTTGGAGAAACGCGGCATCGCCGAGCCCGACGTCCGGGTGGAGGGGTCGAACATCATCGTCGACCTTCCCGGCGTGAAGGACCAGCGTGACGCCCTCGACGCCGTCGACGTCGCCGGCATCGTGTCGTTGCGGCCGGTGATGCAGGCGTGCACGACGCCAGCCGACGAGTCGAGCACCACGAGCGTGCCGTCGACCGAGGCGGCCACGAGCGTGCCCTCGAGCGACGCCGGCGCCACCGACGACGCCGGCCGCCAGCGCCGCGGCGACGGCGACCACAACCGGCGAGCCGGCGGCCACCGACGGCCCCCAGGCGACCTCGGGGCTCGGCGGCCGGGGCCAGCGACGGACCGACCGGCCTGCGTCGCCCGGCCACGGCCAGCGCCTCCAGCGAGCCGGCGTCGAGCGCGCCCGGGTCGAGCGAGCCCGCATCGAGCGAGCCCGCGAGCACCGCCCCGCAGTCCACCGAGGCGACCACGACCACCACCACGCTGCCCCCGCTCGGTCCGCTCGGCACCAACCCGCTCACCACGACGCCGGTCAACGCCAACCTCGCCCCGCCGCCCCCCTCCCCGGACGACTCCACGATCACCCTGCCCCTGGTCGGCGGCGGCGAGTGCCTCGTCGGCCCGGTGCAGCGGGGGCCGAACGGCGAGTCCGGCGGCTTCGTGTTCTCGCGCAACTCGGCCTCGGCCGTGATCAACAACGGTGCGTGGCAGGTCGACGTCGACCTGTCGTCGGACGGTAAGACAACGTTCAACAACCTCGCGTCGGAGTGCTACAACCGCCAGGCGACGTGCCCCACGGGTCAGTTGGCGATCGTGCTCGACGACATCATCCAGTCGGCGCCGACGGTGCAACAGTCGTTCTTCCCCGACCGGGTGACGATCAGCGGAAGCTTCAAGGAGTCCGAGGCCCGCTCGCTCGCCCGGGTGCTCAACCGTGGTGCCTTCCCGGTGAACGTCCAGGCGCAGAACGTGCAGACGGTGTCGGCCACCCTCGGCAGCGACTCGATGCGGGCGGCGATCTTCGCCGGCATGGTGGGCATCGTGCTCGTGATGCTGATGCTGGCGTACTTCTACCGGCGGCTGATCACCGTGGTGATGGCCGGGATCGCCGTGTGGGGGTTGCTGATCTACTCGGCATCGGCGTTCATCTCCCAGACCACGAACTACGCCCTGACGCTGGCCGGGGTCACCGGCATCATCGTGTCGATCGGTGTCACGGTCGACAGCTACGTCGTGTACTTCGAACGGCTGAAGGACGAGGTCCGTCACGGGCGCACGATCCGCAACTCGGCGACCCGCGGGTTCAAGGCGACGTGGCGCACGATCCTCGCCGCCGACTTCGTGTCGTTCCTCGCGGCGGTCGTGCTGTTCATCCTCAGCGTCGGCTCGGTGCGCGGCTTCGCCCTGTACCTCGGCATCACGACGGTGTGCGACCTGATCGTCTGCTACTTCTTCACCCGCCCGGCGGTGGCCCTGCTCGGCGCCACCGGCTGGCTCGACGAGGGCGACACGTTCGGCCTCAAGAACTACGAATGAGGGCCGCCAATGAGCAGTGACACCACCATCGAGGAGCCCGACCTCGAGCCAGCTGTGACCGACGAGCTGCCGCCCGGTCAGCGCATCGCCAAGAAGCCGTTCAAGCGCTTCGTGCTCGGCCAGACCGCCGTCGACTTCTGGGGTCGACGGCGCGTCTGGCTGCTCATCTCGGGCGTGCTGATCGTCATCAGCATCATCTCGCTGTCGACGCGAGCGCTCAACCTCGGCATCGACTTCGAGGGCGGTGTGGCCTACGACGTGCCGGCCGGCCAGGTGTCGCCCGACGACATGCGCGCCGTGCTCGACGAGCAGGGCTTGCAGGGCAGCGAGGCGAAGGTCGAGCAGCGCTCGCTCGAGCAGCGGCGACATCATCAAGGTGACGATCTCCGACCAGCCCCAGGACGTACAGCTGGCGGTCCAGCAAGCGCTCGCCGAACGCGGCCGGCGTCGATCCGGCCGACGTCAGCTTTGCGTCGGTGTCGTCGAGCTGGGGCGAGCAGATCACCCAGAAGGCGATCATCGCCCTCGCCGTGTTCCTCGTGCTGATCGCCATCACCATCTCGATCCGGTTCGAGTGGCGCATGGCGGTCGCCGCGATCCTGGCGATGCTGCACGACGTGGTCGTCTCGGCCGGCATCTACTCGGTGTTCGGCTTCGAGGTCACCCCGCCGACCGTCATCGCCTTCCTCACGATCCTCGGCTACTCGCTCTACGACACCATCGTCGTGTTCGACCGCGTGCGGGAGAACGAGCGGCGCGTCGTGGCCGCCGGGTTGTCGGCCGCCGACCTGGTGAACGTGTCGTCCAACCAGGTGCTGCTGCGGTCGTTGAACACGTCGGTCTCGGCCGTCCTCCCGGTGATCTCGCTGCTCGTCATCGGTTCCTGGATGCTCGGCCAGGTGACGCTGCAGGAGTTCGCCATCGCCCTGCTGATCGGCATGATGACCGGCGCCTACTCGTCGATCTTCGTGGCCACGCCGATCCTCGGCATGCTCAAGGGGCACGGGCACAACCGCATCCCGCACAGCAACGCCGACCACCTCGTCGGCGATGACCTGCGTCGCGTCGTGGTGCAGGGTGTCGGCGTGCTCACCCCGCGCACCGGGCGGCGCCGGCGCAGTGCGTCGAGCCGACGCGAGGCCGTGCCCGTCGGCGCCACCCCGGCCGCGACCGACGACTCGGCCGGGTCCGGCCCGCCCGAGCCGCGCCCGCTCGACCCGGCGGCCGCCAACGCGTCCACCGAGCAACTGCTGAGCCACCCGGCGCGCCCCCGAAAGAAGAAGCGGCACTAGCGGCGCCGCCTTCGTTCCCCGGCCACGCCGCGTTGGCCGCTCCCTCGCTGGCGCTCGGTCGCTCGCACCGGAGAGGTGGCTCGCGCCGCTCCCGGATCGGCCGGCGGCGGCCTGTATCCTGGTTTCATGAGTGCGCTGGACGCCCACACCGACGGGTCGTGGATGACCGCGCTCGTGCGCGACATCGCCGACTACCCGCAGCCCGGCGTCACGTTCCGCGACATCACGCCCCTGCTCGGCAACGGCGAAGGGTTCCGCCGCGCCATCGACGAGCTCGGTGGCCGCTTCGATGCCGTCAGCGTCGACCGTGTCGTCGGCGTCGAGGCACGCGGCTTCATCCCCGGCGCGGCGATCGCCTATCGCATCGGCGCCGCCTTCGTCCCGGTGCGCAAGGCCGGCAAGCTCCCGTGGGCCGTGGCGCGCGAGGAGTACCAGCTCGAGTACGGCACCGACAAGCTCGAGATCCACCGCGACGCCATCCACCCCGGGGAGCGGGTGCTCATCATCGACGACGTGCTCGCCACGGGCGGCACCGCCGAGGCGACCGCCCGCCTGGTGCAGACGCTCGGCGGCGACATCGTCGGCATCGGCGTGCTGATCGAACTGGCCGACCTCGGTGGGCGGGCCCGCCTCGCCGCGCACCACGTCGAGTCGCTGGTCCGGTACTAGGTGGGCACCGTCGACCGTGTGCTCCCGTGGCGGCGGCACCACGAGTCGGTCACGCCGGTCGAGCTGACGCCGCTGCTGGCGAGCTACCGCTCGCGCCACCCGAAGGCGCCGGTGAACGTCATCACCAACGCCTACCAGGTGGCCGCCGAGGCCCACCGCAACCAGCTCCGCTCGAGCGGCGAGAGCTACATCAACCACCCGCTGGCGGTGGCGCGGATCGTGGCCGACATCGGCCTCGACGAGACGTCGGTGGCGGCGGCGCTGTTGCACGACGCCGTCGAGGACACCGAGATCACCATCTCCGACGTCGAGCGCAACTTCGGCGCCGAGGTGTCGGCGATCGTCGACGGCGTCACCAAGCTCGACCGCATCCAGTTCGACTCGCGGAGGCGCAGCAGGCCGCCACCATGCGCAAGATGCTGGTGGCGATGGCGGCCGACCTGCGGGTGCTCGTCATCAAGCTGGCCGACCGGCTGCACAACATGCGCACGCTCGCGGCGATGCCCGCCGACAAGCAGACGCGCATCGCCCAGGAGACGATCGACATCTACGCCCCGCTGGCCCATCGCCTCGGCATGCAGGAGATGAAGCAGCAGCTGGAGGACCTCGCCTTCGCCGCGCTGCACCCGAAGCGCTACGCCGAGCTCGATCACCTCGTGGCCGCGCGTTCACCCGAGCGCGAGGCCTACCTCGCCGCCGCGCTGGCCGAGGTGCGCGCCCGCCTGGCCGAGCTCGGCATCGAGGCCGAGGTCACCGGTCGGGGCAAGCACCTGTGGAGCCTCTACGAGAAGATGGTCGTCAAGGGACGCGAGTTCAACGACATCTTCGACCTCGTGGCGATCCGCATCGTCGTCGACTCGACCAAGGACTGCTACGCCGCGCTCGGCTGCATCCACGGTCGCTGGCGCCCGGTGGTGGGTCGCTTCAAGGACTACATCGCGATGCCGAAGTTCAACCTCTACCAGAGCTTGCACACCACGGTCATCGGCCCGCTCGGCAAGCCGATCGAGGTGCAGATCCGCACGAAGGAGATGCACCAGCGGGCGGAGTGGGGGATCGCCGCCCACTGGGCCTACAAGGGCGGGCCCGACGCCGACATCGACTGGCTCAACCGCATCATCGACTGGCAGGCCGACGTCACCGACCCGGCCGCAGTTCATGCAGAGCCTGAAGACCGACCTCGAGCAGGAAGAGGTGTTCGTCTTCACGCCGAAGGGGCGGGTGATCACCCTGCCGCTCGGGGCGACCACCGTCGACTTCGCCTACGCCGTGCACACCGAGGTCGGCCACGCGTGCGTCGGGGCCAAGGTCAACGGGCGCCTGGTGCCGCTCGACCACACGCTGACCAGCGGTGACACGTGCGAGATCTTCACGTCGAAGGTGGAGACCGCCGGGCCGTCGCAGGACTGGCTGTCCTTCGTGGCGTCGCCGCGCGCGCGCAACAAGATCCGCCAGTGGTTCAGCCGCGAGCGGCGCACCGACATGATCGAGTCGGGTCGTGAGGCGCTCACCGACTCGTTCCGCCGCGAGGGACTCCCGGTGCAGCGGATGTGGTCGGCGGAGCAGCTCAAGTCGGTGATCGCCGACCTCAGCTACGCCGATCTCGACTCGTTGCTGGCGGCGATCGGTGAGCACCACGTGTCGGCGCGCAGCGTGGCCCAGCGAGTGGCCAAGGGGTTCCGCGGCGGCGACGAGGACGAGCAGCTCCCGGCGAGCGTGCTGCGGCCGCGACGGCATCGCACGCGGGCCGACAACGTCGGCCTGCACGTCGAGGGCCTCGACGACGTGCTGGTGCGGCTGGCGGCGTGCTGCACGCCGGTGCCGGGCGACGACGTGATCGGCTTCATCACCCGCGGCCGCGGCGTCAGCGTGCACCGCTCCGACTGCGCCAACGCGGTGTCGCTCGGCAACGAGCAGTCGATGCGCATGATCGAGGTCGACTGGGAGGGCGAGCGCAACTCGGCGGTGTACCGCGCCGGCGTCGAGGTGGTGGCGCTCGACCGGTCGCGGCTGCTGCGTGACGTGGCCAACGCCCTCTCCGACCACCACGTCAACATCGTGGCGTGCGAGACCGCCACCGGGAACGACCGTGTGGCGAAGATGCGCTTCGAGTTCGAGCTCGCCGATCCCGGCCACCTCGCCGCCGTGTTGCGCACGATCAAGTCGATCAACAACGTCTACGACGCTTATCGACTGGTGCCCGGCAAGGCCAAGGCCGCCTCCACCCCCGCCTGACCCCGCCCGTTCAAGATTTCCACAAGCAAAATCGAGCATTCCCGCACGATTTCGCGCCCCAGAATCGTGACCGCCGGGTCGCGACGGTGGCCGTAGCCTGATCGGCCGTGCCGCAGTTCCAGACCAGCCCCGGGATGCGTGACGTCATGGCACCGGCGTCGGAGCGGGCCCGTCGGCTGGTCGACGTGTTCGCCGACACCGTCGAGGCGGCCGGTTACCGCCAGCTCGTCACGCCGCTGCTCGAGGACGCCGGTGTGTTCAGCCGGGTCGGCGAGGCGACCGACATCGTGCAGAAGGAGATGTACCGGTTCACCGACAACGGCGGCCGCGACGTCGCCCTGCGCCCGGAGTTCACCGCCTCGGTGTGCCGGGCGTTCGCCGAGCACCGGCCGCCGACGCCGTGGAAGGTGTGGCTCGCCGGTTCGAACTTCCGCTACGAACGTCCCGCAGCGCGGCCGCTTCCGCCAGTTCGACCAGGTCGACATCGAGGTGCTCGGCAGTGACGACCCCCACGTCGACGTCGAGACGATCGCCCTCGGCTGGCGCTTCCTGGCCGCGCTCGGACTGCGCCAGGTCGAGCTGCTGCTGAACTCGCTCGGTGAGCCGGGCGAGCGGGCCCGCTACGTCGACGCGCTGCGCGGCTACTTCGAGCAGCGCCTCGATGCCCTGTCGCCGCAGAGCCGCGAGACCCTCGCCCGCAACCCCCTGCGCGTGCTCGACTCGAAGCGCGACCAGGACGTCGACGGTGATCGCCGCCGCGCCGACGATCGCCGACTTCCACGGCGAGGCGTCCGCCGCCCACTTCGGCACCGTCACGGCGGCCCTCGACCGCCTCGGCATCCCGTACCGCATCGCCCCGCAACTCGTGCGCGGCCTCGACTACTACGTGCGCACGACCTACGAGTTCGCCGGCGGCACGCTCGACAGCGCCCAGAACGCGCTCGGCGGCGGTGGCCGCTACGACGGCCTGGTGGAGGCGCTCGGCGGACCGCCGACGCCCGGGATCGGCTTCGCCCTCGGTGTCGAGCGGATCCTGATCGCCTGCGACGACGAGGGGGTGTTCGCGCCGCAGGACCGCTCGGCCGACGTGTTCGTGGTCGACACGACCGGTGGCCTGCAGGCGACGCTCATCAGCGACGAGTTGCGCGCCGCCGGTCTGGCCGTCGAGCGGGCATTCGACGGGCGCAGCATGAAGTCGCAGATGAAGGCCGCCGACCGCAGCGGCGCCGCCGTCGCGGTCATCATCGGTGAGCGACGAGCTCGCGGCCGGCACGGTCGTGGTTCGACCGCTCCGCGGCGGCGAGCAGCACTCCGTGGCCCGTTCGGATCTGCTCGCGCCACGTCGTCGACCTCGTCGTGGCGTCTAGCTCGGCACTGTGGCGCGACCCCGGGCGCGAATCGGCGGCGCTCGGCACTCGGGTGCGCTTCAACACTCGGATGAACGAACGGGAGCGGCCGTAGTCTGGTCGACCGTGCCAGCTACGTCTCTGCGGACCCACATGTGCGGCGAATTGCGCGCCGGCGACATCGGCGCCACGGTGTCGATCTGCGGATGGGTCGCTCGTCGGCGCGAGCACGGCGAGCATCTCGCCTTCGTCGACGTGCGTGACCACACCGGGGTCGTGCAGTGCGTGGTCGACAACTCCGTCGACGTGCGCAGCGAGTACGTGGTGCGCGTCACCGGCGTGGTGCGCCACCGCCCGGAGGGCACGGTGAACCCGAACCTGCCCACCGGCGAGGTCGAGCTCGGCGAGTGCAAGGTCGAGGTGCTGCGAACGGCGACGCCGCCGCCGTTCCCGATCGACGCCCGCGCCGACGAGGTCGACGAGAACGTGCGCCTGCAGTACCGCTACCTCGACCTGCGCCGCGAACGGATGCAGCGCAACCTGCGCGTCCGCGCCGCCGTCAACGCGGCCGTCCGCCGGGCGATGGAGGACCAGGGCTTCGTCGAGGTCGAGACGCCGATGCTCGTGCCGTCCACCCCCGAAGGCGCCCGCGAGTTCCTCGTGCCGTCGCGCAAGGAGCCGGGATCGTTCTACGCCCTGCCCCAGTCGCCGCAGCTGTTCAAGCAGCTGCTGATGGTCGCCGGCGTCGACCGCTACTACCAGATCGCCCGCTGCCTGCGCGACGAGGACCTGCGCGCCGACCGGCAGTACGAGTTCATGCAGCTCGATGCCGAGATGAGCTTCGTCACCCAGGACGACGTCCTCGACGCCATCGAGCGCGGCGGTGCTCGCCGCGGCCGAAGCGGTCACCGGCGAGCGGCCGCCGGCGATCGAGCGGATCACCTGGCACGAGGCGATGAACCGATTCGGCGTCGACAAGCCGGACATGCGCTTCGGCATGGAGCTGGTCGAGCTGACCGACGTGTTCGCGACGACCGAGTTCAAGGCGTTCTCCGGTGCGGCCGCGATCAAGGGCATCTGCGTGCCCGGTGCCGCCGCCGACTACGGGCGCAACCAGCTCGACAAGCTCACCGATCGGGCCAAGTCGCTCGGGGCCAAGGGTCTGGTGTGGCTCAAGGTGACCGCCGGCGGTGGGTTCGATTCTCCGGTCGCCAAGTTCCTGTCCGCCGACGAGGCCGCCGCCGTCGCCGACCGCCTCGCGGTGAGCGAGGGCGACCTCGTGCTGATCGTGGCCGACGAGTGGGACACGACGTGCGAGGTGCTCGGCCAACTGCGCAACGACCTCGGCCGCCCGCCGGTGCACCAGGGCCCGTACCGCTACGTGTGGGTCGTCGACTTCCCGATGTTCGTCGGCCGCGACCCCGACAGCGGGCGCCCCAAGCCCGGCCACCACCCGTTCACGCAGCCCCATCCCGACGACGTCGCCCTGCTCGAGTCCGACCCGATGGCGGTGCGCTCCCAGGCGTACGACCTCGTGCTCAACGGCTGGGAGCTCGGCTCGGGCTCGATCCGGATCCACCAGTCCGATCTGCAGCGCCAGATCTTCGCGGCGATCGGGATCGACGCCGAGGAGGCCGACCGCAAGTTCGGGTTCTTCCTGAACCCGTTCGAGTACGGCGCGCCACCGCACGGCGGCTTCGCCTTCGGCCTCGATCGCCTCGTCGCGATCCTCGCCGGCGAGGAGAACATCCGTGAGGTCATCGCCTTCCCGAAGACCCAATCGGGCGCCGATCCGATGACGAACTCACCGCTCCCGGTGGCGCCGACGCAACTGGCGGCCCTCGGCATTCGGCGTGGTTCCACCGGCGGTCAAAGGCGCGAGCAGCGCAAATACTTGATTTCCGCGTCGCCGCAGGCCACGATTCGGCCCGCCAACCGTTCCCTTCACCCCTTGGAGTGTCAATGCTCGCGTACGACTACCCGATCGCCGGATTCTTCCTGTCCGTCTTCTGGCTGTTCATCTGGATCCTGTGGTTCTTCCTGCTCTTCAGGGTCATCATCGACATCTTCCGCTCGGACGATCTCGGCGGCTGGGGCAAGGCGGTGTGGCTGATCTTCGTGATCATCCTTCCGTTCCTCGGCGTGTTCGTGTACCTGATCGCGCGCGGCGCCAAGATGGGACAGCGCGACATGGCGCAGGCCGCGGCCCAGCAGGCGCAGTTCAACGACTACGTGAAGCAACGTCGCCGCCACCTCGGGCACCAGCACGGCCGACGAGTTGACCAAGCTCAGCCAGCTCAAGGACCAGGGCGTCATCACCGACGCCGAGTTCGCCGCCCAGAAGGCGAAGATTCTCGCCGCGGCGCCGGCCGGGTCGCCGTCCGGCGCCTGATCCGTCCGTCGCTCGGCGCACGGCGGGGCGATCGCTCGTCGTCGGGTGCTCACCTGGAGCACCCGACGACCGATCGCCCCGCCGTGCGCCCCGACGTCGCCGGGATGAGCCGGCGGCCCGATCCGGTCGAGCGGCCGCCGGGGTGCCAGCAAGTAGCATCGGCGCCATGAGCACGCTGCGACGGGACTTCGCGCCCGGGGTGATCGTCGGCAACGAGGTGAAGGAGGTCTTCGCGCTGGCGAAGGCCGAAGGCTTCGCCCTGCCGGCCGCCAACGTCACCGGGTCGAACACGATGAACGCGGCGATGGAGACCGCGGCGAAGCTCAACTCGCCGATGATCATCCAGTTCTCCTACTCCGGCGCCGCGTTCATCGCCGGCAAGGGCATCGCCATCAACGGGGTGAAGGGCGACCAGGCGTCGATCGCCGGCGCGCTCGCCGGGGCCGCCCACGTCAACGCGCCTCGCCGAGGCGTACGGCGCCCGGATCATCCTGCACACCGATCACTGCGCCAAGGACAAGCTCGGGTGGGTCGACGGCCTGCTCGACGCCGGCGAGGCGCACTACGCCGCGCACGGCCGTCCGCTGTTCTCCTCGCACATGCTCGACCTGTCCGAGGAGCCGATGGAGGAGAACGTCGCCACCTGCAAGCGCTACCTCGAGCGGATGGCGGCCATCGAGATGACGCTCGAGCTCGAGCTCGGCATCACCGGTGGCGAGGAGGACGGCGTCGACAACACCGGGGCCGACCAGGCCGACCTGTACTCCAAGCCGGAGGAGGTCGACTTCGCCTTCACCGAGCTGTCGGAGGTGAGCGACCGGTTCACGATCGCCGCGGCGTTCGGCAACGTCCACGGCGTCTACAAGCCGGGCAACGTGAAGCTGCGCCCGACGATCCTGCGCGACAGCCAGGAGTACATCGCCGCCCAGCACGGCCTCGGGCCCAAGCCGGTCGACTTCGTGTTCCACGGCGGGTCGGGGTCGTCGCCCGACGGAGATCGCCGAGGCGATCTCGTACGGCGTGGTGAAGATGAACATCGACACCGACCTGCAGTGGGCGCTGTGGGACGGCATCCGCCAGTACGAGGCCGACAAGCACGACTACCTGCAGAGCCAGATCGGCAACCCGGACGGGCCGGACCGGCCGAACAAGAAGCTGTACGACCCGCGGGTGTGGCTGCGCGCCGCCGAGGAGTCGTTCGGCCACCGTCTCGAGGTGGCGTTCGGCGAGCTCGGCAACGTCGGCACGCTGGGCTGACGCCGCCCGGGCTGTCGTTCGCCGCCGCCCTCCGCGATACTGGACGCATGCCGCAATTCCCTCGGGTCCGTGCGCGCCGTCGTCTCGCCATCGGGCTCCTCGCCGCCACCAGCGTGTTCGGCGTGCTCGCCGTCGCCGCCCCTGCGGCGCCGCGCGTCGACGCCGCCTGCACGATCGCCAGCAACCTCGGGCTCGGCTCGTCGGGCACCCAGGTGTCGTGCCTGCAGGGCACGCTGAACGGACTTGGCTACAACTCCGGACCGGTCGACGGCAAGTTCGGCGGCGTCACCTTCCGCGCCGTCGTCGCCTTCCAGCGGGCCAAGGGACTCGCCGTCGACGGCCTCGTCGGACGCCAGACCGGCACCGCCCTCGGCATCTGGGGGGCGGCGGCGTCGGGCGGTGGCACGACCACGCCGAGCACCCCGTCGACGCCGAGCACCCCGGCGTCACCGTCGGGGTGCCGGATCAGCACGTCGCTGCGCCTCGGTTCGAGCGGGTCGCAGGTGAAGTGCCTGCAGGCGGCGCTCAACGCCGCCGGCTACCCGGTCGGGCCGGTCGACGGCGCGTTCGGCAACCAGACGCGCCGCGGTGTCGTGGCCTTCCAGACGGCCAAGCGGCTGGTCGCCGACGGCGTCGCCGGCCGCCAGACCGCCACGGCGCTGGGGATCTGGGGCGCGGCGTCGTCCGGCGGTGGCACGACCGGCGGCGTCGTCGTCGTCGTGCACCCCGCCGAGCGGTACGCCGGCGGCGGCCCGCCAGGTGCTGGTGGTCACGTCGTCGGGGTCGCGCGCCGACGTCGATCTGCTCATGTACACCGGGTCGAAGTGGATCTGTGCCCGCACCGACATGGTCGGCCGCGTGGGTCGCAACGGCGTGCGCGCCCTGTCCGCACGGCGCTCGGGCGACGGCACCACGCCCGGCGGGATCTTCCCGCTCGGCTCGATGACGGCGCCCGACGGCCAGACGTTCCAGTTCTTCGGCAACGGGGCGAACCCCGGCGTGCGCGGCACGTGGCGTCAGGTGAAGGTCGGGGACTGCTGGGGGGCGACGCCGAACACGGCGGCGTACAACACGCTGGTCACCCGCACGGCGGCCACCTGCACGAACCCCGACGAGTACCTCGTCAACTTCCAGAACTCGTACTCGCGGGCGGCGATCATCGGCGCCAACATGGGGCCCAACCGCTCCGGCGACGCCGCCGGCGAGCCCGCCCTCGCCGCGGCGATCTTCCTCCACCACACGTCGTACGACGCCAACGGCAACAGCAAGCCGACCTCGGGCTGCGTGTCGCTCGGCAACAGCGACCTCATCTACGTGCTGCAGCGCCTCCTTCCCGGCCAGGCCTACTTCGTCATCCGGTAGGCGTGCTGCCGGCGCGATCTGGTCACCGTGCGTCTCATTGGGCCAT
The DNA here is from genome assembly GCA_963719295.1 of Ilumatobacteraceae bacterium. GTDB lineage: Bacteria > Actinomycetota > Acidimicrobiia > Acidimicrobiales > Ilumatobacteraceae > Desertimonas. The sequence goes on along the minus strand of CAVRBV010000009.1, from coordinate 105,726 downwards.
CTGGTCACTCTCGTTCTCGATATCGATGGGGAAGGTTCGATGACCGTGAGATATCGGTTGTTTGCTCCTGAAGGTCAAGGTGGCCAAGGGCGGCGACGGGTTCGGCTGGGAACCGACGGGATCTGGGCGCCGTCGTCTCGTTGGGCGATCTGGGCACCCACGGTCTCGATATCGAGAAGGAGAGTGACCAGATCGCGATGTGAGACGGAGAGGTGACCAGATGGCGGCGGTCGCCGCACGACCCGTTCGCGGCGAGCTGCAGATGACCGACCTTCAAGAGCAAACAACCGTGTCGCCGCGAGCGGCCGAACCCGTCGGCCGGCTACATCGGGCGGATCACGAAGCCGGTGCGCAGCTTGGGGGTGAAGAACGTCGACTTCGGCGGCATCAGCAGGCCCTCCCGGGCGGTGCGCTCGATCTCGGCCACGCTCACCGGACGGATGAGGACGGCACCGGCGGCGACGCCGGCGCGCACCGCGTCGAGCACCTCGTCCAGGCCGTGCTGGTAGCTCACCTCGGCGGCCGAACCGGCGAGGGCGTGTTCGAGCCACGCGCCGTCGAGGGCACGCACGCCCTCGAATGCCGCGGGCCTTCGGCGTCATCCGCTCGGCGCCGTCCGGGCCGACGAGCACCAGGAACCCATCGCAGCCATCGCCGCCAGGGTGGCCGGGGTCGGCTCGTCGATCGGCGCCAGCTCGAACGAGGCCGCCAACTCCTCCCGCAGCCGCTCGAACGTGACGCCGGCGTACAGGCGGTGGATCGCCTCGACGCTCAGCTGCTCGGCCACCAGCTCGCCGACGAACGTCAGCGTGAGCTCGGCCGGCGTGTCGCGTGAGCCCGTCGCGTCGCGGACCTCGTCGCGATACACCCGGGCGATGCCGTAGCGGTGGTGGCCGTCGGCGATCAGCACGTCGCTCGAGCCGACCAGCGCCGTGATCGCCGCGATGCGGTCCGCGTCGGCTCACCCGCTCGACCGTGTGGGTGACGCCGTCGACGGTGACCGTGCCGACCGGCTCGGCCGCATCGGCCAGCAGGTCGGTCAGTCCGCCGGCGAGCGACAGGCCCCACACCGGCGAGAGGTTGGAACGGGTCGCCCGGGTGAGGTCGAGGCGGTCGGTCGAGGCCTTGGGCGTGGTGCGTTCGTGGGGCAGCACGCCGCCGGCCCCCTCGTCGACCACCTCCAGACCGCCGATCACCCCCACCAGCCGCCGCTCGGCGCCGGTGGCGTCGACGAAGCGCATGCGGTACAGCGTGAACGTCGGCGCGGCGTCGGCGACGAGCGTGCCGTCGGCGATCCAGTCGGCGAGCGTCGCGGCCGCCCGCTCGTAGCGGTCGGTGCCGCCGACGGGCACGTCGACGTGCACGATGTTGTGCTCGTCGCGGGCCGCCAACGCCTCGCGGTCGGTCGCCGACAGCACGTCGTACGGCGGTGCGATGACGTCGTCGAGGGCGGGCGTGCGGTAGCGCAGGGCGGTGAACGGTTCGAACCTCGGCACCCGCACAGGCTGGCAGCTCCGGCGACGCTTCGCCCACCCCGCGGGTACCGTCGCCCGTCGTGGAACGGCCGGACGTGGTGCTCTGTGATCTCGACGGCGTCGTGTGGCTGGCCGGCGTGGCGATCCCCGGATCGGTCGATGCCGTCGCTCGACTGCGGGCATCGGGACGCCGGGTCGTGTTCGTCACCAACAGCTCGGCGGTCACGATCGCCGAGCACACCGCCGCGCTGTCGCGGATCGGCATCGATGCGACCGGCGACGTGGTGTCGTCGGCGACCGCCGCCGCGGCGCTGCTGCGCGCCGGTGAACGGGTGCTCGTCTGCGGCGGGGCGGGCGTCACCGAGGCCGTGACGGCCGCCGGGGCCGTGGCCGTCGCGGGCGACGACGACGCCGGCGTCGACGCCGGCATCGACGCGGTCGTCGTCGGGCTCCATCGCGACTTCGACTACCACCGTCTCGAGCTGGCCATGCGGGCCCTGCTCGGCGGCGCCCGCCTGATCGCGACGAACCGCGACCCGAAGTACCCGACGCCAAGCGGCCCGATCCCGGGCGGCGGCAGCATCGTCGCCGCGGTCGCCACGGCCTCGGGGGTCGAGCCCGAGGTCGCCGGCAAGCCGTACCGGGCGATGGCCCTCGCCGTGGCCGACCTCGTCGGCGGTGACCTCGCTGATCCCGGTTTCGCCGACCGCGTCGTGATGGTCGGCGACCAGTTGAGCACCGACGGCGAGTTCGCTCACGTGATCGGGTGTCGCTTCGCCCTGGTGCGTACAGGGAACACGCCGCCCGGCGCGCCGCTGCGCTTCCCGGTCGACTTCGATCGACCCGACCTCGCCGCTGTGACCGCCGACATCATCGCTGCGTCCGCAGCCTTTTCGCCGCGACCAGGACTACCCTGAGCGCCATGGCCACGAACCCGATCCAGCAGCTCGTCGACTCGGGAATGCAGTTCACCGAGATGCAACGCCAGCAGGCGGAGAAGCTCGTCGCTCAGTGGGTGAGCGCGGGCGAGGTCCGTCGCGCCGACGCCGAGCGCACCGTCCAGACGCTGATCGACTGGGGCAAGCAGACCACGTCGCAGATCACCTCGATCGTGCAGCGCGAGATCAGCAAGCAGCTGGCGTGGCTCGCCGACCGCGTCGACGACATCGAGGACCAGATGGAGTCGCTCGTGAGCCGAGTGAGCGGCTCGCCGGCGAAGGCCCCGTCCGCGAGCGCCCCGGCGAAGGCGACCGCAGCCAAGAAGGCTCCGGCGGCCAAGAAGGCGCCGGCGGAAGAAGGCGCCGGCGCGAAGAAGGCGCCGGCAGCGAAGAAGGCGCCGGCAGCGAAGAAGGCGCCGGCGGCGAAGAAGGCGCCGGCGGCGAAGAAGGCGCCGGCGGCCAAGAAGGCCCCCGCCAAGAAGCGCGCCGGCACCGGCAGCTGAGCCCTCGCGACGGTGAGCGCGCGGCGCCGCCTCGACGCCGAGCTCGTGCGCCGTGGCCTGGCCGCCAGCCGCGCCCAGGCTGGAGCGCTCGTCGACGATCGTCGCGTGCTCGTCAACGGTGCAGTCGCCGACAAGTCGGCGCGCCTCGTCGCGGCGGGTGACAACCTCAGCGTCGCCGGTCCGCCGCCGCGCTTCGTCGGACGCGGGGGCGAGAAGCTCGACGCCGCCCTCGCCCATTTCTCCGTCGACGTCACCGGCCGCCGCGTGCTCGACTGCGGCGCCTCCACCGGCGGCTTCACCGACTGCCTGCTGTCGCGCGGCGCGGCGCACGTCGTGGCCCTCGACGTCGGCCACGGCCAACTGCACCCGCGACTGCGTGACGACCCGCGGGTGACCGTCCTCGAGCGCACCAACATCCGCCACGCCACGCGGGACACGATCGGCGGCGCCGTCGATGCCGTGGTGGTCGACGTCTCGTTCATCTCGCTCGCCGCGGTCATCCCGGCGCTGGTGCCGTTGTGCCACCCTGGTGCCGACATGGTGATGCTGGTCAAGCCGCAGTTCGAGGCCGGGCGGGTCGAGGTGAGCCGTGGGCGTGGCGTCATCACCGATCCCGCCGTGCACGAGCGCATTCGGGTCGAGGTCGCCGACGCGATCGTCGCCAACGGCTGCTCCGTCGTGGCCTGGATGGACTCGCCGCTCCGCGGCGGTGACGGCAACCGCGAGTTCCTCGTCCACGCCCGGGCGCCGGGACAGAGGCCTTGGCATGAGCGGGGTCGCCATCGTCGCCCACCACGGCCGCGCCGAAGCCGCGGCACTGGCGTGCCAGGCGATCGACTGGCTGACGGCGCACGGCCACGAGGGCTGGCTGGTCGAGGAGGACGGCGACGCCCTCGGCCTCGGTGCGCTGGCGTCGTCACGACCGCTCGCCGAAGCCGACCTGCTCGTCTGCCTCGGCGGCGACGGCACGATGCTGCGCGCCGTCGGGTTGCTCGACGGTGCCCCGGTGCCGTTGCTCGGCGTCAACCTGGGCCAGCTCGGCTACCTCACCGAGATCGAGCCCGAGGACATCGTCGATCGCATCGAGCGCTTCATCGCCGGCCCCGTCGCCGGCGCGTGGACGCTGGACGAACGCCTGCTGCTCAGCGTCGACATCCGGCGTGGCGACCGCGAGCTCGGCAGCTGGCGGGCGCTCAACGAAGCGGTGATCGAGAAGCCGGCCGCCGGCCACACCGTTCGCCTGCTCGTGCGCATCGACGGCGAGGCGTTCACCAGCTACGCGGTCGACGGGCTGATCGTCGCCACCCCGACCGGCTCGACGGCCTACTCGCTGTCGGCGCGTGGGCCGATCGTGTCGCCGCGCCATCGTGCCCTGCTGCTCACCCCGGTGTCACCGCACATGCTCTTCGACCGCTCGCTCGTGCTCGATCCCGGCGAGACCGTCGAGATCGAGGTGCTCGGCCACCGCGAGGCGCAGGTCGCCATCGACGGGCGGATGACGTCGTCGGTCTGCCCGGGCGACGTCATCCGTTGCCGGCCGGCCGCCGAGACCGCTCGGTTCGTTCGGTTCGGGCGCTACCGCTACCACCAGATCCTCAAGTCCAAGTTCGGGCTGGCGGACCGGTGAACGGCATCTACTTGGGGTATTCGGCCGATCTCGTGGCTGACCTGGTAGCACATCGAGCCGACGTCATCATCTGTCATCGACCGTCACCGGACTTGATCGATGCTCCCAGGACGATCTGAGGACCAGGCGGACTCGGGACGAGCGGTGCCCTCGAGCGGGCTGCTGCGAAGATTGGATGTGGTGTACGTCGACGAGCCGCTGATCGGGTGAACCCGTGAATCGGCCCGCCCCCGCCCGGCCCGATCGGAGCGACGCGAGCCGTCGTGCTTGCGGTCGACGACGATCTGGTCGCGCTGGCAACGCTCGAGACCGAGCTTCGCAAGCGGTACGGCGAGGACTACGACGTCCGGTGCGAGGCGTCGCCGGCCGTCGCGTTGCGCCTGCTCCAGGACTGCAAGGACCTCGGTCAGCCCGTGGCGCTGGTGCTCGCCAGTCACTGGATGGCCGACACCCTCGGCACCGATCTGCTCGGGCGGGCCCACGGGCTTCATCCCACAGCGAAGCGGGGCCCACTCATCAGCTGGGGTGACCGGTCGGCAGCAGAGCCGATGTTGCAGGCCATGGCCGTCGGTCAGTTCGACTATTACGTGCCCAAACCGTCGCCTCCGCCCGACGAGGGGTTCCACTCGATCGTCGAGGGATTCCTGGCCGATTGGGCCAAGCTGCACGGCCGCGGGTTCACACCGATCGTGCTCGTGGGCGACCCAGCAACCACCCGGGTCCACGAGCTCCGCGACCTGCTCACGCGGAACGGGCTCCTCCATCGGGTCCATACGCACGACTCGGCTGACGCAGTCGCCCTCTTCGAGCGGGCCGGCATTGTCCCCGACGGTCGGCTGGTCGTCTTCGTGCTCGACGAGCCGCCGCTGATCGACCCTTCGATCGGGGACGTCGCCGACGCGCTGGGCGTCAACGCCGCCACGCTGCACGACGACTTCGACGTGGTCATCGTGGGAGCGGGTCCGTCCGGACTGGGTGCGGCGGTGTACGGCGCCTCGGAAGGTCTGCGAACGCTCGTCGTCGAGCGCGAAGCGCTCGGCGGGCAAGCCGGAACCTCCTCCCTCATCCGCAACTTCCTCGGCTTCCCCACGGGCGTCAGCGGCAGCGAGCTCGCCATCCGCGCCTACGAGCAAGCCTGGCTCTTCGGCGCCAAGTTCCACTTCATGCACGAGGTCACCGATCTCCACCCCGGCGGGCGGCGGCACCGGCTTCGAGCTGTCGAACGCGGCCACGATCACCACCCGCACGGTCGTCCTTGCCACCGGGGCGAGCTATCGAAGGCTCGGCATCGCGTCTCTCGACGCGCTCGCCGGCGCCGGCGTGTTCTACGGGGCAGCCGTCGCCGAAGCACCAGCGGTCACCGGGACGAGAGTTCGTCGCCGGCGGCGGCAACTCCGCCGGACAAGCCGCCCTCCACCTCGCCAAGTACGCACGCCAGGTCACTCTCCTGGTACGCGGCCCGCAGCTTGCCCAGAGCATGTCCGAATACCTGATCACCCAGATCAACGCCACACCCAACATCGACATCAGGACCAACATCGAAGTCGTCGGCGGCGGCGGCGCCCAGCGCCTCCAACGACTCACCCTGCGGGACACCCTCACCGCTCAGGACGAGACGCACGACGCTGGCGCGCTGTTCGTCTTGATCGGCGCCCGACCCCACACGGCGTGGCTGCCACCGCAGATCAGGACCGACGACTGGGGATTCGTCATCACTGGCCACGATCTTGTCGAGCACGGCAAGTCACCCCCCGGCTGGCCACTCGAGCGACCACCCGCGCTGCTCGAGACCAGCGTGCCCGGCATCTTCGCCGTCGGCGACGTCAGGCACCGCTCGGTCAAGCGTGTTGCGTCAGCGGTCGGTGAGGGCTCCATCGCCATCACCCTGATCCACGACTACCTCGCCGGCGACTGACCACCACCACCTTCGACACCGCCAAGCCGTCCACCACGCTCGACACGTACGGTCAACTGATGGAAACGGACCACGACAGCCGTCTCGCCGATGTCGGCCGGCTGCTCGATCGTCGCCGTGCGCATCCGAGGTACCAGCGAACTTCAGGTCCACGTTCGGGCTGGCGGACCGGTACGTGCCGATCGACCGGGCTGGAACCCTGGCGACGTTCCGGTCGGGAACTGGCGCAGCCCGTACCGGATGACGAAGGTCGCCGGCGCGCTGCCGCCGAGCGCACGACCGACTACGTGGTGAAGCGTCCAGGGAAGGTTGGAAAGCCGGGGGGACTGCCGGAGTTGATCTGGTCGTTGACGATGGCCGCGTCGAGGTCGGCAAGGACGACGGTCTGACCGACGGTGAGGCCGGCGGTGATCTCCGTCCAGGTGCTGCCGACGACGCCGACCTGAACGGCGGTCTCGGTCGCTCGTCCGTCGGCGTCGAGGACGGTCACGGTGTAGCGGCCGTTGGCGGGGGTGACAGCGGACGTCGGCACGGCGACGGTGGCATCGGCACTGCCCGTGACCAGCTCGATCGTGCCGACGCTGCCGTTGCGGAGACTGCTGGTGTCACCGTCCAGGCTGACGGTGACGCTGAAGCTGGTGGACGACGTGGTGTCGTCGGGGACGGTGGCGACCGCGACGACCTGACCGTCGAGCCCGGTGTCGGCGCCGTCGGGCGTCAACGTCGCCGCGTCGCCGACGGCGACCTCGTCGATGTCGTCGATGCCGATCGTCGTATGCGCCTCGTAGCCGCCGGGGCCCTCGATGACGATCGTGTCGGTTGCGGAACCTGAGTCGACGGCTGTGCCGACGTCGATGTTGACGGCAGTGACCGTGCCGCTGATCGGGCTGACGACGGTCGCCTGGGCGATCGCCTGTTCGGCGACCTGGAGCTGAACGGTCGCCGCGTCGACGGCCGCTTGGTAGGAGGCGATGTCCGCGTCGGTCGGCGTCCGGGCGCCGACTCCGCCGGTGCCGAGTCCGCCTCCGCCGCCGCCCCCCGAACCGCTCGGTCGAGCTCCTCCGGTCGGGCCACCGCCGCCGCCGGGCTGCGCCCCGCCGGGTGTGGTGCCGCCGGGTTGGTTCCCACTCGGGACCGTCGAGCTCGTCGGCGGTGGAGTCGGTTCGCTGGGCGTGGTCGTGGTGGGGGTCCCGGTGGACCCGGTGGCCGGTGTGGTCGGTTCGCTGACGGTGGGACTCGTGGTGCTCGGCGCCGTCGTCTCGGCGGTGGGTGGGACGGTGGTCGGGGTCGTCGGCGTGGTGGTCGTCGGCGTGGTGGCCGTTGGCTCCGTCGCCGGCGGACCGTCGGTCGTCGACGGCCCGCTGGACGGTGCGGTCGTCGTCGGTGCAGCGGTGGTCGGCGTCGGCGTCGTCGTCGGCTCGGTGGCCGGCGGTGCGGCGGCGGTCGACGGGTCGCCGGTCGTCGCCGGCTCGGCGGTGGCCTTCCGAGTCGCGGCCTCGACCTGGAGGTCCTCGGTGTACACGGTGAGCTCGAACAGGTTGCCGGCGGACTCGGAGGTGAACGCGGCCAGGACGCCGCCGCCGCCGGAGATCGACGAGGGATCCTCGCCGTTCTCGGCGGTGGCGAGGACGAGCTCGGCGGTGGCGAGGTCGTCCTGGCGCTGACGAAGGTCCTGTTCGAGGTCGGCGGTGTCGAGCGACGCGAGCGGCGTTCCGACGGCGACGGTGTCCCCGACGGCGACATCCACGGTGGCCACGGTGCCGGCGACGGGGAACACGACCTGGGCCTGGGTGACCGGTTCGATCGTCGCGACGCTCGTGAGGACCGAGTCGATCTGGCCGTGCTCGCGCGGTGGCGGTGCGGTACCGGTCGGCGCCGCTGGCGTCGTGCCGGTTCGAGAGCAGCCCGGCCGCGGCGGCGACGAGGACGAGCGCGGCGACGATGCCGACGCGCGAAACCCGGCGACGTCGTCGGAGCGTCCGGGCGTCCACTACGGAGGCAGGGAAGGTGGGGAGCCGGCGGGGACCGGGCATGGGATCGAGTGGCATGGTGGTCGTCATTCGCTGCGGAGGGCGTCGATGGGGGTGAGGCGGGCGGCGCGGGAGGCGGGGTAGACGCCGAAGAGGACGCCGATCACGATGGCCATCGCGATCGCACGCCGCGGCCGCCGGGATCGACACGATGACGCGGGCGTCGATGAGCTTGGGGAGGACGAAGGCGCCCGACGAGCGCCGAGGCCCACGCCGAGGATGCCGCCGCAGAGCCCGAGGATCGAGGCCTCGACGAGGAACTGGCGGCGGATCAGGCGCGGGCGCGCGCCGATCGCCTTGCGCAGGCCGATCTCGCGCACGCGTTCGGTGACGGAGACGAGCATGATGTTCATGACGCCGATACCGCCGACGAGCAGCGAGATCGCGGCGATGCCGCCGAGCATGACGGTGAGCGTGTCGTCGACGTCGGTGGCGGCTTCGATCAGGATCGACTCCTGGGTGGCGATCGCGAAGTCGGCGTCGTCGGAGCTGGCGAGCCCGTGGCGGTTGAGCAGGAGGTTGTCCGCCTCCTGTTAGGCCGCCGACAGCGTGCTGGAGGAGGACGCCTTCACGTAGATGGTGCTCACCGAGTTCCGCCCGGAGCCGCCGACGAGTCGTTGGGCGTATGTCGCCATCGGCACGATGGCGACGTCGTTGCCGGACGTGTCGTCGGAGGAGTCGATCGCATCGAGCACGCCGATCACCTCGAGGCGGGTGCCGTTGTACGCTCACCGTGGAGCCGACGGCGTCGGTCGTGCCGAAGAGCTCGGTCGCCGTGTCGCGGTCCGAGCACCACGACGGCCGCGGCGGCGGCCTCGTCAGCGGCGTCGATGAACCGGCCGCTGCTGGTCGCCCGGCCGCGGACGTCCTGCCAGGCGGCGGTCGTCCCGGTGAGCGTCGTCGTCCAGTTGGTGTCGCCGGCGACGAGGGACGCCTGGGTCGTCGACACCGGCGCCACGGCGACGATGTCCGGAGCGGCGTCGCCCGAGTCGAGCGCAGCGGCGTCCTGCAGCGTGAGCGTCGATGCCGAGCCGAACCCGCCACGCACGCCGGTGTTGTCGGTCGAGCTGCCCGGCGAGACGACCAGCAGGTTGGTGCCGAGCGCGTTGATGCTGTCGCGCACGTCGGCCTGGGCGCCGGCGCCGAGCCCGACGGTCAGGATGACCGCGCTGATGCCGATGAGGATGCCGAGCATCGTGAGCGCCGAGCGCAGACGGTGCGAGCGCACGGCGCCCGACGCGGTGCGCAAGGTGTCGCGCCAGGTCATCGGCCCACCAACTCGGGCCGACCGCCGGGTTCGATCGCCGGTCGGCCCTCGCTGCGGATGCGACCGTCGTGGATCTGGATCGTGCGCTGAGCCCGGGCGGCGACATCGTGCTCGTGCGTGATCAGCACGATCGTGCGACCGGCAGCGTGCAACTCCTCGAAGAGCCCGAGCACGTCGGCCGTCGAGGTGGAGTCGAGGTTGCCGGTCGGTTCGTCGGCGAGGATCATCGCCGGCTCGGTGACGAGGGCGCGGGCGATGGCGACGCGCTGCTGCTGGCCGCCGGACAGCTCGCCCGGCCGGTGGTGTGCCCGGTCGGCGAGGCCGACCGTGGCGAGGGCGGCCATGGCCCGTTCCTTTCGTTCGGTCGGGCGGCACGCGGGCGTAGACGAGCGGCAGCTCGACGTTCCGCCAGGCGCGGCAGGTAGGCGAGGAGGTTGAACTGCTGGAACACGAACCCGATGAAGACGTTGCGGACGTCGGCCAACTGGTCCTCGTCGAGGGTGGCGACATCGTGGCCGGCAAGCAGGAACCGCCCTGACGTCGGCAGGTCGAGGCAGCCGAGGATGTGCATCAGGGTCGACTTGCCCGAGCCGGAGGGTCCGACGACGGCGACGAACTCGTTGACGTCGATGGTCAGCGAGACCTCGCGGACGGCGGCGACCTCGATGTCACCCGTGCGGTACAGCTTCGAGATGTCGACGAGCTCGATGACGTGGGGCACCGGGTCGATGCGTTCGCTGGTGCTCATCCGTCGGCTCCGCTGTCGGACTGGTCAGCGGGCGCCGTGCTCGTCGGTTGCGCATCGCCGGATCCGCCGCTTCCGGGGAAGCCACCGGTCGGCGGTTGGAAGTTGCCCGGCAGCCCACCGAGCCCGGTGGGCAGCTCGACGACGACCTGCTCGCCGGCGACGAGGCCCGACACGATCTCGGTCATCGTCCCCGAAGTGGCGCCGGTGACGACGGGTCGCGTCTCGGCCGGGGCGTCCGGATCGTCGCTGGTGACGACCTGCACGGTGGCCCCGTCGGTGCCCTGGGTGATCGCCCGGGTCGGGACCTCGAGCACGTCGTTGCGTTCCGACGTCGTGATCTCGGCCACGACCGACGTGCCGATGTAGAAGTCGCCGCTGTCGTCGCTGAACTCCACGGTGACGGGGTAGATGGCGACGCCCGAGCTGGCGTCGGCGATCGGGCTGACCTCGGTGACCGTGCCCGTCGCGGTCGCGCTCGACGTGCTCGCCGCGCCGGTGCCACCGGCCGCGTCGCTGCTGTCGCCGCCGTCGTCGGCCGATTGCGGTTGCGCCTGCCCACCGCCCGGGAACGCACCACCGCCGGGGAACGCACCGCCGCCGGGGAAGGCACCGCCGCCGGGGAAGGCACCGCCGCCGGGGAAGGCGCTGGAGGCGGACGACACGGCCGATTCGCTGATCGTGACCTGCTGGCCGATGGCCACGCTGTCGATGTCGGTGCTGTCGACGGACAGCTCGACCGAGAACTTGCCGTCGCTGACGATCTCGATCTGCGCCTCGGCGGAGGTGTCCGTCGTGGCCTGCCCACTGCCGAGGCCGCCGGCCGACGAGCCGAGCCCCGACGCCGAGTTGCCGCTGCCGCTGCCGGACCCGGTCAGCTGCGTGCCGCCGGCGCCGCCGCTGCCGAGCTCCTCGCCGACGGTGAGGTCGACGGCGGTCACGGTGCCCGAGATCCCGGCGGTCGAGGCGCGCTGCCGGCGAGGGCGTCCTGGGCGTTGTCGACGTCGTCCTGGGCGACGGCGAGGCTCGCCTGGTCGGCGGCGAGCTGCTCGTCCGAGGCGTCGCTGTCGGTGTCGTCGGCGAGCTTCGCCTCGGCTTCGGCGTACGTCGCCTGCGCCTCGGCCAGCTCGGCCTCGAGCTCGGCCGAGTCGATCGTGGCGAGGATGCGCCCGGCGCTCACCGTGTCGCCCACGGCGACGTTGACCGCGGTCACGGTGCCCGACGACTCGAAGCTGAGGTCCTCGGTGTCGGCTGCGGCAACGGTGCCTTCGGCGGACACGGTCTCGCGGAACGTGCCTGTCGACGCGGCGACGACCTGACGCGATGCCGCGGCCGCCGATTCGGCGTCAGCCCCCGACGCATCGGTATGGCGATCACGCCACCACCACGCACCGCCGGCGACGACGATCGCCAGAACGAGGACGGCGACGACCACGCGTCGCCTGCGGCGCCGTCGGGGGCCGCCAGCCTCGGTAGCCGGCGCCGCCGGCGCCGTGGTCGTCGCCGATCGGTCAGTGGAGCCGGACAGGTCCAGCGTCTCAGTTGCCATGCATCCGACTCCTCGTCTCGATCACTCCGACCGGCGCGGGCGCCGACGGGTCGGTAGCCAGGACCGTAGAGATGCACTTTGAGGAAATCGGGAAAACGGCCTGTGGAACGTCGAAGAGCTCGATTCACAGACGATTGGCAGAGTTGGCCAAGCAACTTCTCAAGACCTCCCGGTTGCATCGCTCCTGTTCCGCAGCGAGGAGGAGTCCATGAAGTCACCGCACCACCCGACCGTTCGGCGCTACGCGAGGCGAGGCACCGTCATCGCCTTGGCCGCGACCGCATCGATGCCAGCCGTAATCGCCGTCGGCGCGCTCGGTCGACCCGATCGGTGTCGTCCAGGCTTCCGCACCCGATGGCGCCCAGCTGTGGGATTCCACTGTGGTTCACGACATCGCCATCACCGCCGATGCCGCGCTCCTGGCGGACGCGATCGCGACGTACGTCGACACCGGGGAACGCAAGCAGGTCGAGGCGTCCGATCACGATCGACGGGACCACGATCGACCAGGTCGGGATGACGCTGGGCGAGGGCGGCACGGGCTTCGGCATCACCGCCGAGACGGATCCGAGCACGGTCGACTGGGTGATCGAGCTCGACGCGCTCGTCGACGGGCAGAACTATCAGGGAGTCACCGCGTTCGACGTCACCGCCGGCGGCGTTGATGTGCTCAACGCCGCGGTCGGCCTCGAACTGGCGGACGCCGCCGGACTCGCCTCGGAGGAGGCGAGTGCCGGTCGCGTGAGCGTCAACGCAGGGGACGCCGCGCTGCGGCTGATCACGGAGGACGTCGGTGCGCAGTGGCAGACGGAGAACTTCGGCGCCGAGGGGTCGCTCTACGCCGCCCAGCCGGGCGGCGACTGGACCTACCGTGGCGACGACCCGGCCGCCTACGACGGCGCGTTCGTCCAACTATCGGGCGACGATCTCGCACCGCTCACCACCTTCTTGGACTTCGTCAACAACAGCGACGACGCCACCTTCGCGTCCGAGTTGCCGAGTCGGCTCGACACCGATGCGTTCGCGACCTATCTCGCGGTGCAGGACCTGCTCCGCAACATCAACGACATCAACGGGCCGGGCAACAACGCCGACCTCTTCTACGACCCGTCGACCGGCCTGATGACCGTCGTCACCCCCGACCTCAGCGGCGCCTTCTCCGCACGCGGCGGTCCACCCGGCGGCCAGCCTGGCGGACCGGACGGCTCGCTGCCTGACGGGTTCCCGCAGGCTGGTCGGTTCCCCGGTGGGTCGCTGCCGGAGGGGTTTCCGCAGGCTGGTCAGTTCCCCGGTGGGTCGCTGCCGGAGGGCTTCCCGCAGGATGGTCAGTTTCCCGGCGGGTCGCTCCCCGACGGCGTTCCCCAGAACGGCGGACGGTTCCAGCGGTCGAACGCCCTCGTCGATCGATTCCTCGCCAACGACACGTTCCACCAACTCTACGAATCCAAGCTCACCGAGCTCACCGCCACGCTGTACACGAGCGGCACGGCGGCCGGCCTGCTCGATCAATGGGTGACGGTGTTGAGCGAGCAGGCGAGTGACGTGGTCAGCCCTGACGACGTCACCGCCCGGGCGGCCGAGCTGACCGAGCAGTTCACGGCGCCCGAGACGACGTCGGGCTCGGCGCCGACGGCGGTAACGACGACGACAGTGGCCGGCTAGGCCCGCTGACGCCGTCGCCGGCGGGCGCACCAACGCGACGGCGGGGCAGAACGACGACGAATCGACATCCCGCGTGCGGTGCGGTCGTCAGCGTGATCGTGCCGCCGTGGGCCTCGACGATCGACTTGGCGATCGCCAAGCCGAGTCCCGACCCGCCGGTGCGGCGGGCGCGTGACGCCTCGCCGCGGTAGAAACGGTCGAACGCCCTCGCCGCGTCGGGCGCGGCGAGCCCGGGGCCCCGATCCGCCACGACGAACTCGACCGCTTCGTCGCTCGAGCGGGCGAGCAGGCGTAGCTCGCTCGTGCGGTCGGTGTAGGCAAGCGCGTTCGTGACCAGCGCGCCGATCACCTGCTGCAGGCGGTAGAGGTCGCCGATCACTCCCAAGTCCGCGCTGTCGTCGACCGACACGACGACCGGTCGCTCGGGCTGGATCACCTGGGCGTCGACAGCGGCGTCGCGCACGAGGCGGCCGACGTCGACGTCCTCGCTGCGCAACGGTCGGTGCTGATCGAGCTGGGTCAGCAGCACGAGGTCCTCGACGAGATCGTTCATCCGACCGGACTCCTGGCGCATGCGGCGGATCATGTCGTCGAGTTGCGACGGCTCCCGGAACCCGCCCTGGCGATAGAGATCGAGGTAGCCGCGGATCGACGTCAGCGGCGTGCGGAGCTCGTGCGATGCGTCGGCGACGAACTGGCGCAATCGGCCCTCGGATGCGTCGCGCTCGTCGAGCATCACGTTGAACGCGTTGGCCAGACGCCCGGCCTCGGTACGAGGGTTGGCGTCGACGACGCGGTGCTCCCGGTCACCGTGAGCGATGGCATCGGCCGCCGCCGTCACGCGCGCCACCGGCCGCAGGCCCAGCCGCTCGACCCACCACAGCGCGACCGCCAGCACGGCCGCGATCGCCGCCGTGGACAGGACCAACGCCAGTCGCAGCCGCGCGATGGCGGCATCGACCTCGTCGAGCGGGAGCGCCACGACCGACGCCGCACCCGACCCCGGCAGTTGCCTGACCGCCACCCGGAACCGCGTCTCGCCGTTGACCCCCTCAACAGTGAACGGTTCACCGTCCGCAACCTCGCTGAGACCTTCGGCGTCGGTCGGCACGGCCGGTTCGTCATCGAGCAACTGCCCGCGCAGCACCACTTGCAGCTCACCATCGGAGATCCGCGCCACATACAGGCTCGAGACGGGGGCGTTCTGGTCGACCGGCGGTGGGGGTCCGTCGTCGGGCAGGTCGGTCGGGAACCGCACCAGCGGCCGGGCGGCGTCCAACTGCTCGTCGACCTGCCGCGTGAGATACGTGCGTTGGGCGCGCACCAGGACGACTCCGCCCAACCCCACGACGCCCAAGATCACGGCCACCGCCAGCAGCAGCCGTGTTCGCAGCGTCACTACTCGACGCGCAGCGTGAACCCCACGCCGCGAACGGTGTGGATCAGCTTCGGTTCGAAGTCTCGGTCGATCTTGCGGCGCAGGTAGCTGACGTACGTGTCCAAGATGGCCGAATCGCCACCGAAATCGTAGGCCCACACGTGGTCGAGGATCTGCGCCCGCGACAGCGTGCGGCCGGAGTTGACGAGGAGGAAGTGCAGCAGCTTGTACTCGGTGGGCGTGAGCGGGATGAGCTCGCCGTCACGCGTCACCCGGTGGGCGTCGCCGTCGAGCTCCAGGTCGGCGCAGCGCAGGCTCGAACCGGCACCACTCGGGTGCAGGCGCAGCCGCACCCGGGCGACGAGTTCGGCGACGGCGAACGGCTTGGCCAGGTAGTCGTTGCCGCCGATGGTGAGACCCCTCACCCGATCGTCGACGGAATCGCGGGCGGTCAGGAAGACCACCGGGGTCGCCATGCCGGCGTCGCGCAGGTGCTTCAACACGGCGAAGCCGTCGAGGTCGGGCAGCATCACGTCGAGCACGATCAGGTCGGGCCGATAGCTGCGGACGAGCTCGAGGGCCTCACGGCCGGTCTCGGCTGGCGCGGTCTCGAACCCGGCAAGCTCCAGGGCGGTCCGGACCAGGAAGCGCAGGTTCTCCTCGTCGTCGACGACGAGTATCCGTGCCGACATCGAACCCGGTACGGGGCGATCGGCCGGTGCGCTGTTGGTCGTCTTCATCGTCAGCATCCGGTGTCCCCGGCCAGGTGCACGCACATGTCGCACATCAAAGCGCAGCGACGTGACCGGCATCTGAACGCCGGCTTGGAATTTCCTGTGATCTCGTTCGGCGCAAAGTGCTGGGCGAGCGGATGAGCGCGCTCGCGGAGTACACGACCGCTTACGACGCCGCGCTCGCCGACCTGCAGGCCGAGCTGATCGACTCCTGGCTCGCCCAGTCGATCCTCGACGCCTGGGTGAGCGTGCTCACCGTCCAAGCGGCCGACCTCGTCGACCCGGCCACGGTCGAAACGGAGGCCCAGGCGATCACGGAGGCCCTCGCGGTCGACGGGCCAGAGTGACTCGATGCCCCACCCGTCACGCGTGCTGGTCGTCGACGACGAGGAGAACATCGTCTTCCTCGTCGAGTCGGCCCTGCAGCTCAACAGTTTCGAGACGATCTCCGCGACGAGCGGCCGGGACGATCGTTCATCTCCTAGCTTCGCAAGGCCGACCGCACCCCACCGAAGCTCATCCACACGATCCGCGGCGTCGGGTACTGCCTCAGTGAAGCGTCGGACGCGCCCCCGGGTGTGGATGACCGCTGGAGACTCGAACGTCGAGAACCCGGCGTTACGCTGCGGTGATGCCCTCACGCGGGGAGATCAAGTCCACGTCCGGGCTGGCGGACCGGTAACCAGTGCTCACCGAGCTGCACATCGAGGACCTCGGCATCATCGAGCGGGTCGAGCTCGTGCTCGGCCCCGGGCTGACCGCGATCACCGGCGAGACCGGCGCCGGCAAGACGATGCTCGTCGAGGCGCTCGAGCTCGTCGTCGGTGGTCGTGCCGAGCCCACCATCGTGCGCCACGGCGCCGACGAGGCGCGGGTCGACGCCCGTTTCGTGGACGGCACTCGCGAGGTCGTGCTCACCCGGGTCGTGCCGGCGGCAGGCCGGTCGCGCGCCTACATCGACGGGCGTCCGGCCACGGTGGCGGCGCTCGCCGATGCCGCCCGCGACCTGGTCGACCTGCACGGCCAGCACGCCCACCAGCAACTGCTGTCGCCGGCGACGCAACGGCGCGCCCTCGACGGCTTCGGCGGCGTCGACCTCGCCCCGTTGCGCGCGGCGCGCGCCCGGCTGACCGAGCTCGACGCCGAGCTGGCCGCGCTCGGCGGCGACGAGCGGGCCCGCGCCCGCGAGCTCGACCTCGCCCGGTTCCAGGTCGCCGAGCTCGACGCCGCCGCCATCGACGACCCGGACGAGGACGCCGCCCTGGAGGTGGAGGAGGACACGCTCGCCGACGCCGAGGAGCACCGTCTCGCCGGCGGTGCCGCGCACGAGATGCTCGCCGGTGACGGCGGCGGGCGAGACGCGATCGCCGCCGCCGCCGCTCGGGTGCGCGACCGAGCGCCCTACCGGGCGGCGGCCGAGCGCCTCGAGACGGTGCTCGCCGAGCTCGACGACATCGCCCGCACCGTCGGCGACGCGGCGGACGGAATCGTCGCCGACCCCGAGCGCCTGAGCGCGGTCCGGGCCCGGCGTCAGCAGCTGCGCGACCTGTGCCGCAAGTACGGGGACGACCTCGGCGACGTGCAACGCTTCCACGCCGAGGTCGCCCATCGCGTGGCGGAGCTCGAGGGCTACGAGGAGCGGGCGGCGGCGCTCGACTCGGCCCGGCAGGCGGCGCTCGAGGCCGAGCGGCGGGCGGCCGCCGTGGTCGGCACCGCTCGTCGAGGGGCGGCACCGCAGTTCGGCGCCGCCGTCACGTCGCGGCTGCGGGCGCTGGCCATGCCGCACGCCGAGCTGTCGGTCGACATCGGCGACGACGATCCCGGGGACGCGGTCGAGCTGCTCCTCGCGGCGAACCCCGGCTCGCCGCCGCTGCCGCTGACGCGTGTCGCGTCCGGTGGTGAGCTCGCCCGCACGATGCTGGCGCTTCGTCTGGTCGCCGTCGACGACACACCGACCGACCGCGCCGACGCCTCGACCGTCGTGTTCGACGAGGTCGACGCCGGCATCGGCGGCGCCGCGGCGGCGGCCGTGGCCGAGGCCCTGGTCGCCGTGGCGAGCAGCCATCAGGTGCTGGTCGTCACCCATCTCGCCCAGGTCGCCGCGCGCGCCGACCACCAGATCACCGTGTCGAAGCGCGTCGCCGGCGGACACACCCACACGGCGGCTCGCCCCATCGAGGGCGACGCCCGCGTCGACGAGCTGGCCCGCATGCTGTCGGGCGCCGAGGGCGGCGAGGCGGCCCGCCAGCACGCCGCCCAGCTGCTCGATGCGGCGATCCCGGCCCGACGCCCCCGGCGGCGGTAGGCTGGGCTCCCGTCCGGCTGGCAACCCCGGCAACCGCACCAGCGAGACGGAGGCCCCGATGGCTCAGCACATCTTCGTGACCGGTGGCGTCGCGAGCTCACTCGGCAAAGGCCTCACCGCCTCGTCGCTCGGGCGCCTGCTCAAGCTGCGCGGCCTGCGGGTGACGCTGCAGAAGCTCGATCCCTACATCAACGTCGACCCGGGCACGATGAACCCGTTCGAGCACGGCGAGGTGTTCGTCACCGACGACGGCGGCGAGACCGATCTCGACCTCGGGCACTACGAGCGCTTCATCGACGAGAACCTGTCACGCAGCTCCAACGCCACGACCGGCTCGATCTACCAGTCGGTGCTGGCCGCCGAACGACGGGGCGAGTATCTCGGCAAGACGGTGCAGGTGATCCCGCACATCACCGACGAGATCCGCCGGCGCATCAAGCGCGTCGTGACCGACGACATCGACGTGGTGATCACCGAGGTCGGTGGCACGGTGGGCGACATCGAGATCCTGCCCTTCCTCGAGGCGATCCGGCAGTTCCGCAAGGAGGCCGGACGCGACAACGTCTGCTACATCCACGTCACGCTCGTGCCGTTCATCGGCCCGTCCGGCGAGCAGAAGACCAAGCCGACGCAGCACTCGGTGACCGAGCTGCGCAGCCGCGGCATCCAGCCCGACGTCATCGTGTGCCGCAGCGAGGCGCCGCTGTCGAACAACCTCAAGGTGAAGATCTCCAACCTCTGCGACGTCGACGTGAAGGCGGTCGTCAACGCCGCCGACGTCGGCAACATCTACGAGCTGCCGCTCATCCTCCACGACGAGGGCCTCGACGACCAGGTGTGCGAGGTGCTCCGCATCGACACCGTCGCCCACCCCCTCGACCTGACGCCGTGGGAGAGCGTCGTCGAGCTCGTCGAGGCGGCCATCGCGCCGGTGC
The DNA here is from genome assembly GCA_963719295.1 of Ilumatobacteraceae bacterium. Lineage (GTDB taxonomy): Bacteria > Actinomycetota > Acidimicrobiia > Acidimicrobiales > Ilumatobacteraceae > Desertimonas. The sequence goes on along the minus strand of CAVRBV010000009.1, from coordinate 86,663 downwards.
GCATCGGGCTCATCGGCAAGTACGTGCAGCTACCCGACGCCTACCTGTCGGTCGTCGAGTCGATCAAGCACGCCGGGTTCCACCACGGCGCCGCCGTCGAGATCGACTGGATCCAGGCCGAGGAAGTGGAGGGTCTGCTCGCCGAAGGCCGCCTCGGCGGACTCGACGGGATGGTGATCCCCGGTGGCTTCGGTGCCCGCGGCATCGAGGGCAAGATCGCCGCTGCGCAGTACGCCCGCGAACAGCTGCTGCCGTGCCTCGGGCTGTGCCTCGGCCTGCAGACGATGACGATCGAGTTCGCCCGCAACGTGCTCGGCCTCACCGACGCCAACAGCACCGAGTTCGACCCGACCACGCAGCACCCGGTGATCGACCTGATGCACGACCAGCGCGACGTCACCGACAAGGGCGGCACGATGCGCCTCGGTGCGTACTACGCCGTGCTCGAGCCGGGCACCAAGGTCGCCGCGGCCTACGGTGAGCCGGTGGTGAGCGAGCGTCACCGCCATCGCTACGAGTTCAACTCCAACTACCGGGCCCGCCTCGCCGAGCACGGCTTCGTCTGCTCGGGCACGTCCCCCGACCGGCGGCTGGTGGAGTTCATCGAGCTCGCCGACCACCCCTACTGGGTGGGCACGCAGGGACATCCGGAGTTCAAGAGCCGCCCGGACCATCCGCACCCGCTGTTCCGCGATCTCGTCGGCGCCGCGCTCGCGTTCCGCGCCGCGCGCCACGCCGCTCCGGCGCTGGCGCGCTGATGACGGAGGCGGCCGGCTTCCGCCACCTCGAGGACCGGCTCGTCCACGCCGGCTTCGTGTGGGACCTCGTCCGCGGCCGCTTCGAGGGTCCCGACGGCGAGCCGTTCGAGCGCGACGTCGTGCGCTCCCCGGGCGCGGTCGGCGTGGTGCCGCTGCTGGACGGCCACGACGGCGGCGAGCCGACCGTGGTGCTGGTGGCGCAGTACCGGGCGGCGTTCGACCGGGTGCTCGTCGAGGTGCCGGCCGGGATGTGCGACGTCGATGGGTGAACCGCCCGAGGAGACGGCACGGCGCGAGTTGGCCGAAGAGGTCGGACTCGCCGCCGGGTCGATCGCACCGCTGTTCGACATCATCGCCAGCCCGGGGATGACCGACCAGGTGCTGTGGTTGTTCGTCGCCACCGACTGCCGGCCGAGCGTGCGGGAGGCGCACGGCGTCGAGGAGGAGCACTCCGAGGTGATCGAGCTGCCGCTGTCGGAGGCGCTGGCGTGGGTGGCCGACGGACGGATCCAGGATGCCAAGTCGGTGATCGGCCTGCTGCTGGTCGATCAGCGCCGCCGGGCCCCCGAATGAGCGAGCGCAGCGAGCTCATGCCGACGCCGCGAGCGCCAGCGAGTGCGGCGGCGACGGGGTCCGGGGGCGCAGCCCCCGAGGAGCGGTGAACGCCGCCGCCGGCGACGTGGTCGCCGGGCTGCTGCCGATCGAGGTCGAGGACTTCCTGTCGTGGATGGTGTCCGAGCGCGGGCGGGCGGCGAACACCGTGGCGGCCTACCGGCGCGACCTGGTGGCGTACACCGGGTGGCTGGACGAGCGCGGGCTCGACCTCGATGCGCGTCGGCACCGACGAGATCGTCGACTACGTCGCCGCTCGGCGGGCGTCGGGGTTGGCCGCAGCCTCGGTCGCCCGCCAGATCGCGGCGATGCGCATGCTGCACCGTCACCTCGTGACCGAGGGCGTGCGCGCCGACGACCCGACCGCCGAGCTCGAGGGTGTGCGGGTGCCGGCGGGGATCCCCAAGCCGCTGCGCGAGTCCGACGTCGACGCCCTGCTCGACGCCGTCGTCGGCCACGATCCGCTGGCGCGGCGCGACCGGGCGCTGCTCGAACTGCTGTACGGCACCGGGGCGCGCATCTCCGAGGCGTGCGGGCTGTCGATGGGCGAGATCGACTTCGACGGCCACCTCGTGCGCCTGTTCGGCAAGGGGTCGAAGGAGCGCATCGTGCCGTTCGGGCGGCGCGCCGCGGAGGCGCTCGACGAATGGTTCGCGCCCGGCGGCCGGGTGGTGCTGATGCCCCGGGAGTGGCGCCGCCGTGACGATGCCCAGGCCGTGTTCCTGAACAGCCGCGGCGGGCGGCTCACCCGGCAGGCGGCCTGGGCGGTGATCAAGAAGTACGGGCGCCGGGCCGGCCTGCCCGACAGCGAGCACTTCTCGCCGCACGTGCTGCGCCACAGCTGCGCCACCCACATGCTCGACCACGGCGCCGACCTGCGGGTGGTGCAGGAGATGCTCGGCCACGCCTCGATCTCGACCACCCAGGTGTACACCAAGGTCAGCCAGGAACGCCTGTGGCAGGTCTACCGCGCCGCCCACCCCCGCGCCATCTCCCGATTTCCACAAGCAGAATCGAGCGCGGGCGCTCGAATTCGCGCCGCAGAATCCGCGGACGGCGTCGACGCCCCATGACCGGCGGTCACCTGGTGCGCCGGTTCGCCACCTCGCTGTCGTCGCGCCCGCCGTCGGCCGCGGACGACGCGTGGGCGCGGCACTGGCTGACGCCGGCCGAGGCGGTGCTGTGGGGCCGCCTGTCGAACGTCGACCGACGCCACGCGATCGAGGTGACCCGGCGCTTCCTCGCCCGCCGCGCGTCGGCGAGCCGGGCCGAGATCGCCGGGGCCCTGCTGCACGACGTCGGCAAGCTCGACGCCGGGCTCGGCACGTGGGGAAGGGTGGTGGCCACCGTGGTCGGTCCACGCGGGGAGCGCTTTCGCCGCTACCACGAGCACGAGGCGATCGGTGCGCGGTGGCTCGCCGACGGCGGGTCGGACCCGGCCACGGTGCAGCTCGTGAGCGGGTCCGGCCCGGCGGCGCCCGACCTGCGCGCCGCCGACGACAGCATCTGACGGCACGCCGGCGCGAACTCGTGGGGCCCGCGGGGCACGCCGGTTCCTACGGTGGAGCCGTGGCCGTGACGGATGGGTTCGTCGAGGCGCTGTTGCAGGCGCCAGTCGGCGTCACGTTGCTCGCCCGCCTGGAGTCGCATGTGCGGGATCCCGACGGATGCGGACCGTTGCTGCACGACACGGACCTCGCGCCCGGGGCGGTCGCGGCGACCGTCGAGGCGGTCGCCACGATGTCGTTCGGCGAGCTGGTGCGGCTCATCGTGGTGACCGGGTACCTCGACGTCGGCCCGTGGATGTCGACGGCCCCTGCCGTCGCCGCCCACGCGTATCGCCACGCCGACGCGCTCGCGCCGATCGCCGAGGCCGTCGCCGGCCGCTTCGGCGACGAGCTCCACGCCCCGCTCGACCGTGGCCACCAGCAGTGGTGGACGGATGAGCACACCCACCTCGACCGCGTTGCTCCGCTGTTCGAGCGGTTCGAGGAGGTGTACGACGCCGGGCAGTTCACGTGGGCGGGGCTGTGGACGGTGACCGACGTCGGCGACGCCGCCCACGCCGACCTGATTGGCGCATGGGAGATGGAGACCGGCGCGGTCAGCCGCTGGCATCTCCCGATCGTCACCGGCGCTCGCGTGTTCGAGGTGCACCGGCCGGCCGACTGGACCCGGCTCGTGACCGAGCATCCCCGTCCCTCGGCGCTCGACGACGCGCACTGGGAGCTGCCGGGCATCAACCAGCGGGTCGGGGACCTCACACCCTTGCTCGGCGTGCCGGGCCAGCGAGCCGCCCGGACGAGCATGCGTCGTCACCTCGTGCCCGACTGGCGGGCGGTGAGCGAGCAGTACGACGGCGTGCACCTGTCGTGGGCCGGGTTCATCACCTCCGAGGGGTGCATCACCGACCTCGACGGCGGCGACGTGACCATGCTGCGCTACTGGTTCAGCGAGCGGACCCACTGGCTGGCCGACGTCTTCGGCGAGCCGGAGCCGCTCCCGGCGCCGTGGCTGCCGTTGGAGACGCTCGTCGGCGCCGATGTGACGATGGATGAACAGCGCCGAATGCGTGACGCCCGACTCCTCGCTCGCCTGCTCGGGCGTTGAGCGCGGCAGTGCGGTCGCTCAGGTACCGACCACCGATCGCGCCCGTCGGACGTTGACCGTCGAGCGCAGCAGCATCCACGTGAGCAGGACGACCCAGATGGCGATGATGCCGAGGTCGAGCTCGTGCACCAGCGCCCCGAGCGGCACGAGCACGGCGAGGTAGGCGAACGCGGCCAGACCGAGGAAGCCGTAGTCGGCGGCGCCGATCAGCACCCCGTCGAGGGCGTAGGCGATGCCGGCGGGCACGAGCATCACGCCCATCACGACGAACGCGCCGGTGGCCCGGCTGATCACCGCGCCGTCGGAGGTGAACAGCGCGGGGGATCAGCGGCCGAGCAGGCCAGCACGGCGACGGCGACCGCGCCGGCGCACCAGATCGTCAGGCGGACCACCCGGTGCCCGGTGTCGGCGGCCGCCGGGCGGTCACCGGCACCGAGCTGCTCGGCGACGATGGTCTGGGCGGGGATGGCGAGGGCGTCGAGGGCCAGGGCGATGAGGGCGAGGACGCTGACGGCGATCTGGTGGGCGGCGAGCGTCGGTTCGTCGGTGCGCGCGGCGAGCGACGTGGTGCCGATGACCACGGCGAGCATCGATCCGGAGCGCAGCAGCAGGCTGCGCCCGGCCGACAGCAGCGGACGCATCTCGGTCCAGCTCGGTCGCTTGCGACGGGCCACCGCCACGTGCCGGCGGATCACCACGGCGAACGCCGCGGCGGCGAGCACCTGGGCGATCACCGTCGACCACGCCGACCCCGGCACGCCGAGGTGCAGGCCGAACACGAACACCACCTCGAGCACGGCGTTGAGGGCGTTGGACGCGATCAGCACGATCATCGGCGTGCGGTAGTCGGACAGGCCGCGCTGCATGCCCTGGGCGCACAGCACGAAGATCACCGCCGGCAGCCCGACGGCGGAGATGCGCAGGTAGGTGGTGGCGTAGCCGAGCACGTCGTCCGAGCCGCCGAGGGCCTGGCCGAGCACCTCGGCGCCGGCGGCGACGACCAGCGCGAGCGGGACGCGCCACGATCGCGCCGAGCCACATCGCCTGCACCCCGGCGTCGGCCGCGCCGGTGCGGTCGCCGGCGCCGATGCGTCGGGCCACCCGTTCGGTGGTGCCGTAGATCAGGAAGGTGCAGGCGTTGATCACGAGCGCCAGCACGGTCGCCGACAGGGCCAGGCCGCCGAGCTGGGCGGTGCCGAGCCGTCCGACGATCGCCGTGTCGACGAGCACGTACAGCGGCTCGACGGCGAGGCTGCCGAGCGCCGGGATCGCCAGCGCGATGATCCGCCGATCGGCCGGCTCGAGCATTCTGGGCGCGAAATCGAGCGTCCGCGCTCGATTTTGCTTGTGGAAATCGTGTTTCCCGGGGTCAGCGGGGGAGCAGGCCGACCGCGTCGTAGGCGCGCTGGAGCGTGACCGAGGCGACGGCGCGGGCCTTGTCGGCGCCGCGGCGCAGCAGCGCGGACAGCTCGGCGGGGTCGTCGAGCAGCTCGCGGGTGCGCGCCTGGATCGGGCGCAGGGCCTCGATCACGGCGTCGCCGGCGTCCTGCTTCAACGGGCCGTACTGGGTGTAGCCGTGGGCGACGTCGTCGGGCTTGCAGTCGTTGAGCGCGGCGAGGATCTGCAGCAGGTTGCTGACGCCGGGCTTGGTGGCCGGGTCGTAGCGCACCTCGTTCTCCGAGTCGGTGACCGCCCGCTTGAACTTGCGGGCGATCACCGCCGGGTCGTCGAGCAGCCCGACCAGCCCGGCGTCGGAGTCGGTCGACTTCGACATCTTCGACGTCGGGTCCTGCAGGTCCATCACCCGCCCGCCCGCCGGCGGCGTGACCGCCACCGGGCAGCACGAACGTGTCGCCGAAGCGCCCGTTGAAGCGGATGGCGATGTCACGCGTGATCTCGACGTGCTGGCGCTGGTCGTCGCCGACCGGCACCTCGTCGGTGTCGTAGAGCAGGATGTCGGCCGCCTGCAGCGCCGGGTAGGTGAACAGGCCGCCGGAGATGAACTCGCCGGCGCGCTTCTCGGACTTGTCCTTGAACTGCACCATCCGCGACAGCTCGCCGTAGCTCACGTTGCACTCCATCAGCCAGGCGAGCTGGGAGTGCTCGGTGACGTGGCTCTGCACGAACACCGTCGCCACCTCGGGGTCGAGACCGACGCCGAAGAACGTCGCCGCCAGCTCCAGCGTGCGTGCGCCCACCACGCCCGGCTCCTCGGCCACCGTCAGGGCGTGGAGGTCGACGATCCCGTGGAACACGTCCTTGTCGTGCTGGCCGCGCACCCACTGCCGCAGCGCCCCGAGGTAGCTGCCCAGATGGACGTCGCCGGTCGGCTGCATGCACGAAAGGACCCTGGTCACGACCGGCAACGCTAGCCATGGCGTTCCCCGGCCACGCAGGCCATTCATGGCGTTCCCCGGCCACGCAGGCCGGTACTGGCCGCTCCCTCGGCTGGCGCTCGGTCGCTCGCACGCTCACGATGGCCGTCGATCGCCGTTCATGACGTTCCGCAGCCACGGCATCCGCCACGGTCACCGGCGGTCGGAGTAGCGTTCGGGACGGCCGATGGCGATCGATGTGGCGACCCCCGTCTACGAAGGCCCGTTCGACCTGCTCCTGCAGCTCATCCTGGCCGAGGAGGTGGACCTGTACGAGATCAACCTCGCCGCGCATCGTCGACGCCTACCTCGCCGAGATCGAACGGTTGCAGGCCCTCGACCTCGACGTCGCCACCGAGTTCCTGCTCATCGCCGCCACGCTGGTCGAGCTGAAGGCGCGCCGCCTGCTCCCCGGGCGGGCCGAGGTCGACCTCGACGACGAGCTGGCCCTGTGGGAGGAGCGCGACATGCTCCTCGCCCGCCTCCTCGAGTGCAAGACGTTCAAGGACGTCGCCGCCGTGTTCGGCACCCTCGCCGACGCCTCGGGGCGGTGCGTTGCCCGCCAGGTGGGCGCCGACGAGCGCTTCGACGACGTCGCCCCCGACCTGCTCGCCGGCATCACGCCGCGCCGCCTCCACCAGGCGGCGACGGCGGCCCTCGCCCCCAAGCCGGTGCCGCGGATCGACCTGTTCCACGTCGCGCCGATCCGGGTCAGCGTGGCCGACGCCGTGGCCGAGCTGGTCGACGAGCTGCCACGGGCGGGCCGGATCACGTTCGCCCGGCTGACCGCCTCGTTCGCCGATCGCCTCGACGTGATCGTGCGCTTCCTCGCCGTGCTCGAGCTGTTCAAGCAGGGTCTCGTCGAGCTCGACCAGACCGAGCACTTCGGGGCGATCGTGATCGAGTGGACCGGCGGCGATCCCGCCGACGCCGCCATGGCCCTCGCCGTCGACTCCTACGATGGCTGAGCATGAGCGAGGCCGAAGCTGTGCCCGAGTGCGCCGACGCCGAGCTGGAGTTCCGGCAGGCGATCGAGGCCGTCGTGCTGGTGGCCCACGACCCGGTGCCACCCGATGTGCTCGCCCAGCTCGTCGAGCGTCCGGTGGCCGACATCGAGCGGTGGTGCGGCGAACTGGCCGAGTCCTACCGTCGTGAGGCCGCGGGTTCGAGCTGGTGCGCATCGCCGGCGGCTACCGCTACCAGACGGTCGCCGACCTCGCCCCGTACGTCGAGCGCTTCCTCCTGCACGACCAGCGGGCCCGGCTGTCGGGCGCGGCCCTCGAGACGTTGGCGATCATCGCCTACAAGCAGCCGATCTCGCGGGGTCAGATCGCGTCGATCCGCGGCGTCGATCCCGACGGCGTGATCCGCACGTTGGTGTCTCGCGGCTACGTCGACGCCGTCGCCCGTGACACCGGGCCCGGCCAAGCGGTCCTCTACGGCACCACCGCCGAGTTCCTCGAACGGCTGGGGATCGACTCCACGGCCGACCTGCCACCGCTCGCCGAGTTCATCCCCGGCGCCGACGTGGTGGAGGCCCTCGAGGTCGGCCTGCGCGTGTCGGATGCCCGCACCGCGTGACGCCACCGGCGACGCCGAGCGCCCGGGCGAGCGGCTGCAGAAGGTCCTGGCGAGCCGGGGCTGGGGCAGCCGCCGCACCGCCGAGGAGCTGATCGCCGCCGGACGGGTGACGGTCAACGGTGAGGTCGCCGGGCTCGGCCGCCGCGTCGACCCCGAACACGACCTGATCGAGGTCGACGGCGCACCGGTCGGGGCGCGTGCCGATCTCGTGTACTACCTGCTCAACAAGGCGGCCGGGGTGGTGACCACCGCCAAGGACACGCACGGGCGCCGCGACGGTGCTCGACGACGTGCCGGCCGACCCGCGGGTCTTCCCGGTGGGCCGCCTCGACGCCGACACCGAGGGCCTGCTGGTGCTCACGAACGACGGCGAGCTCGCCAACCGCGTCGCCCACCCGAGCCACGGCGTCGACAAGGAGTACCTCGCCGAGGTGGTCGCCGGGCCCGGCGGCGTGAGCGCGGGCGCGATCCGCCGCCTGCGCGACGGCGTCGACCTCGACGACGGCCGCACCGCCCCGGCCACGGTGTCGCAGCCGTCGCCGGGCGTGCTGCGCATCGTCATCCACGAAGGGCGCAACCGCCAGGTGCGGCGGATGTGCGAGGCGGTCGGCCACCCGGTGACGCGACTGGTGCGCACGCGCATCGGTCCGCTCAGTGACCGCCGGCTGCGGCCGGGGGAGTGGCGGTCGCTGACGCCCGACGAGGTGCGCCGCCTCGCCGTCGCCACCGCGGGCCGCCGGTACGATCGCACTTCGTGATGGCGTTCCCCGGCCACGCCAGACTGCCTGCGCAGGCTGGCCGCTCCTCGGCTGGCGCCTCGTCGCTCGCACGATCGATCGGGTCCCACGATGAGCCCCGGCGCGCCGCGGGTCAACGTCATCGGGCTCGGGCTCATCGGCGGGTCGATCGCCCTCGGTCTGCGCGACGCGGGCTGGGAGGTCAGCGGCGACGACGCCAAGGCGGACCGCGCCGAACTGGCGCGCGAGCGCGGCTGCATCGACCACGTCGGTCTCGATGCCGACGCGGCAGCTCGACCTTCGTCGCGGTGCCGGTGCTGGCCGTGGCCGACGCGGTGGGCCGGGCGTTGGCCGAGACCTCCGGGGTCGTCACCGACGTCGGCAGCGTGAAGGGGGCGATCGGCGCTGCCGTCGACGACCCACGCTTCGTCGGCGGGCACCCGATGGCCGGCAGCGAGCTCGACGGCCTCGACGGTGCCGACGGCACGATGTTCAACGGCGCCGTGTGGGTGCTCACGCCCGGGCCACGCACCGCCGACGCCACGCTCAGCGTGGTCGCCGGGGCGGTGGCGCTGCTCGGGGCGGAGATGGTGGCGATGACGCCCGAGCACCACGACCAGATGGTCGCCACGGTCAGTCACGTCCCGCACCTCACCGCGGCCAGCCTGATGGGCCTGGCCGCCGACGGCGCCGAGGAGCACGCCGCGTTGCTGCGCCTGGCCGCCGGCGGGTTCCGCGACATGACGCGCATCGCCAGCGGCCACCCGGACATCTGGCTCGACATCTGCGAGCAGAACCGCCCCGCCATCGTCGCCGGGCTCGACCGCCTGATCGGCGGGCTGAGCGAGATGCGGGCGATCGTCAGCGCGACCGATCGCGAGGGCCTCTACGAGCGCCTGCAACGCGCCCGTGCCGCCCGCAGCAACCTGCCCAGCCGCATCGCCCGGCCCGAGCAGCTCGCCGAGGTGCGCATCCCGATCCCGGACCGGATGGGCGCCGCGGCGGAGATCTTCACGATCGCCGCCCAGCACACGGTGAACATCGCCAGCTTCGAGGTGGTCCACCTCGCCGAGAGCAACGTCGGCGTGGCGGTGGTGCTCGTCGACGCCGAGGCCACCGAGCGCTACCGCGCCGCGCTGGTCGAGCACGGGTACCACCCGGCGATCACCAAGCTCGCATTGCTCGGCGAAATCGTCTCGGCTCCGTGACCGCGGCCCGGTCCGCTGGACTCTCGAATCGTCTCGACGTGCCGGGGTCGAAGAGCATCGCCAACCGCGCCCTCGTCGTCGCGGCGCTCGCCGACGGCGAGTCCCAGCTCACCAACGTCCCCGACGGCGACGACACCGCGGCCCTCGTCACCGGCCTCGCACCAACTCGGCGTGGAGGTGGTGCTCGACGGCGATCGTGCCCTCGTGCGCGGCGGTGGCGGGCGGCTCCGCCCCGGCCGCGGTGCCCGCATCGACGCCCGCCTCGCCGGCACGACGTCGCGGTTCCTCACCGCCCTCGCCGCCGTCGCCGACGTGCCGGTGGTGGTCGACGGCGACGCGCCGCTGCGGGCCCGCCCGATGGCGGTGCTGCACGACGCGCTGGCGACGCTCGGCGCCCGGATCGTCCACACCGAGCGAGGCCGGGCAGCTGCCGGTGGAGGTGACCGGCCCCCTCGGCGGTGGCACGGTGGCCCTCGCCGGCGACGTGTCGAGCCAGTTCATCACGGCGCTGATGCTCGTCGGTCCGGTGCTCGACGGCGGACTGCGCATCGAGCTGACGACGCCCCTGGTGTCCCGCCCGTATGTCGCCCTCACCGCCTCGGTGATGGGCGCCTTCGGTGCCGAGGTCGAGGTGTCGGAGCGCACGATCGTCGTGGCGCCGGGGCGCTACCGGGCGCGGCAGTTCGCCGTCGAGCCGGACGCGTCGTCGGCCAGCTACCCGATGGCGGTGGCGGCGCTGCGGGCGGTGCCGGTGACCGTTGCTGGGCTGCACCCGCCGCTCGCCCAGGGAGACGGCGCCATCGTCGGGCTGCTGGAGTCGATGGGCTGCACCGTCACCACCGACGAGCGTGGCACCACCGTCACTCGCGGCGCCAGCTCACCGCTGGTCGGCATCGACGTCGACATGGCGGACGTGTCGGACCTCGTGCCAACGGTGGCGGTGGTCGCCGCGGCCGCGACGACGCCGACGACCGTGCGCGGGGTGGGCTTCATCCGGTCCAAGGAGAGCGACCGCCTCGGCGACCTCGCCGCCGAGCTGACCAAGACCGGCGCCGACATCGTCGAGACCGACGACGGCCTGCACGTCGAGCCGGTCCCGCCCGGCGCCCTGCACGGTGCCCACCTCGCCACGCACCACGACCATCGTCTCGCCATGGCCTTCGCCGTGCTCGCCACGGCGATACCCGGGATCGACCTCGACGACCCCGCCGTGGTCTCGAAGAGCTGGCCCGGCTTCTGGAGCGTCTGGGAGCGTCTGCGGGCGTAGGCCGCCCCTTTTCGGGAGGGCTCGACCCGCGGAAGTGCGGGCTGGGTCTCCCGAAAGGTCGTCAGTCGACGCGGTACACGCGGCGCTCGAGGATGCTCCCGTCGCCGCGACGCAGCTCGGGCTTGACGACGTCGTCGTAGCGGATCGCCGGGCGGCGCCGGCGGGCCCGGCGATGGGGCAACGTGAGCGCGGCGGTGAGCGTCCGTGCGGCGAGCGCCGAGCCACCGCGGTGGTGGGCGTCGGCGGCCTGCGCCCGGGCGAGGAACGCCGGGTCGGCAGGCCCCTCGACGCGCACGTCGAGGCGGTCCTGCCATCGCACGCCGATCACCCGCGTCGTCGAACTCGGAGTCGAGCAGCCGGTCGAGCCGGCGCTCGATGCCCGCCCGCTCGATGTAGTCGCCGATCTCGGGGTCGAACGCCCGCGCCGACTTCGGGGTGAACACCAGCGTCGACCCGTCGAGACGACACCACCACACGTGGCTCGGGAAGTCGAGGATCTTGGCGCTGGCCGCCTCGGGCACCTCGACGTACCCGGCCCGCGCCAGCTCGCGACAGCTCGGCGGCCACCGCCGCGGGGTCGGGCACGTGCTCGAGGACGTGCGAACACACGGCGTAGTCGAACGCCCCGTCGGCGAACGGCATCGCCGACGCCTCGGCGTCGAAGAGCGGACGCGATACCGCCGCGGCGGCCCGGCCCGAGCGCTGGCCTCCGTGCTCGGCCCCCACGTAGCGATCGACGAGCACGTCGGCCCGCCAGTGCGGTTTGTCGCCGCTGCCGACGTCGAGCACCAGCGCCGTGTCGTCGACGGGGATGTCGATGCGCCGGCGGCGGAACGAGGCGAACTGCCGTCGCCCCCGCCGCACGGCCTCCATGGCCGCCAGTCTCGCAGCCGACCTGGCACGATGGCCACCGTGCCCGTCCGCCCGGTCGTCGCCGTGTTCGACGTCGACGGCACGCTGACCACCCGGGACTGCGTGGTTCCGTTCCTGCTGGCGGTCGCCGGACCAACCCGTCTCGCGATCGGGTTGACCCGCCGCGCCCCCGCCCTCGTGCCGGCGCTGCTCCGTCGCGACCGTGACACGATGAAGGCGCTGGCCACGGCGGCGGTGTTCACCGGGCGTCCGATCGCGAGCGTCGAGCGGGCGGGCTCGTCCTTCGCCAGGCGGATCGTCGACCGGTGGCTGCGTGCGGACACGCTGGCGACGCTCCGTCGCCACGCCGCGACCGGCGACGACGTCGTCCTGGTGTCGGCGTCGTACGCCGTCTACCTGCGGCCGCTCGCCGAGCACCTCGGCCTCGCAACCGGACGGGTGGTCGCCACCGAGCTGGCCGTCGACGGCGACGGACGGTGCTCGGGAGTCCTCGATGGGGGAAACTGTCGCGGTGACGCCAAGGTCGAACGGCTCCACGCCTGGCTCGACGCCCACCATGGCGGTCGGGTCCGCGGTCGAGCTGTGGGCCTACGGCGACTCGGCCGGCGACGCGCCGATGCTCGCCGACGCCGACCACGGGGTGTGGGTGACGTGATCATCGACGAGGTCGCCGGCGCCGAGGCGGCCGTTCCGGCGGCCCGGGTGTCGGTGGCCGTCGGCCTGGTCCGCACGGCCCGGCCATTGCAGTGGGGCAAGAACCTGCTCGTGTTCGCCGCTCCCGGCGCAGCGGGAGTGCTCGACGACTGGCCGCAGCTCGGGCAGGCCCTGCTCGCGTTCGTCGCCTTCTGCCTGGCGGCGAGCGGGCTGTACCTGTGGAACGACGCCCTCGACGTCGAGGCCGACCGGCTGCACCCGGTGAAGCGCACCCGTCCCGTCGCCGCCGGCGCCGTGCCGGTCCGCACCGCCGAGCTCGTCGGCGCGCTCGCCCTCGTCGCCTCGTGCCTCGTGGCGGCCGCCACCGGCCGGTGGCAGACGGTGGGCATCGTCGCCACCTACATCGTCACGACGATGGCGTACACCCTGTGGCTGAAGCACATCGCCGTGATCGATCTGATCACCATCGCCTCGGGGTTCGTGCTCCGCGCCGCCGGCGGCGCCGTGGCCGTCGACGTCACGATGTCGAAGTGGTTCGTGTTGTGCACGGTGTTCGGCTCGCTGTTCATCGTCACCGGCAAGCGGTATGCCGAGATGCGCGAGGTCGGCGACGATGCCGCCGACGTGCGCAGCACGCTCGGCTCGTACACGCCCGGTTACCTGCGGATCGTGCTCGCCATCGCCTGCGGGGCGGCGATGATGAGCTACTGCCTGTGGGCGCTGGAGACCAAGGAGCTCAGCGGCAGCACGCTCCCGTTCTACGAGCTGTCGATCGTTCCCGTGCTCACCGCCCTGCTGCGCTACCTCCTCGTGCTCGAGAACGGCGGCGGCGCCGCGCCGGAGGAGGTGTTCGCCCGCGACCGCGTGCTGCAGGTGATGGGCGTGGCCTGGGTGGTGCTGTTCGGGCTCGGGGTCTACCTGCGGTGACGACGAGCACGATCCCGGGCTTCCGTGACGACGTCGCCGGTTGGCTCACGGAGGGGCAGGCGGCGATGCTCGCCGACGCCGCGGCCGGGGTGCCGCCGGGCGGCGCGATCGTCGAGATCGGCAGCTTCCAGGGGCGCTCGACGATCGTGCTGGCCGCGGCGGCACCCGACGCAACCGTTGTCGCGATCGATCCCCACGCCGGCAACGACCGCGGGCCCGGCGAGATCGACGGGTTCGCCACCGAGGCCGCGGCCGACCGGGCGGCGTTCGAGCGCAACCTGGAACAGGCCGGTGTGCGCGACCGCGTCCGCCACGTGCCGGCCTTCTCCGCCGACGCCCACGCCGATGGTGCCCGGGCCGATCGACCTGCTCTACGTCGACGGTGCGCATCGATTCGCGCCGGCGCGGGCCGACCTCCATGATTGGGGGGCGCGGGTGGTGGACGGCGGGGGCCTGCTCGTGCACGACGCGTTCTCGTCGATCGGTGTCACGCTGGCGATCGGGCGTGAGCTGCTGTTCGGTCGGCGCTTCCGTTTCGTCGGCCGCTCGCGATCGCTGGCGTCGTATCGCGCCGACCTCCCGCCGGGTCCGGCCGCCCGGGCGCGCCAACGCCGGCCGCCAGCTGTGGCAGCTCGGGTGGTTCGCCCGCAACGTCGCCGTCAAGGTGTTCCTCACGGCTGGTGGCGGGCGAGTGCTCCGGCGCCTCGGCCGCCCGGTCCCGGAGTGGCCGTACTGATGGCCGGACCGGTTGCGGATCGCACGGTGCTCAGCGGGTGGGGCCAGGCGATGCCGAGTGGCGCCACGCTCGCCCGCGTCGGATCCGCCGACGTCGAGGGGTTGCGTCGCCTGCTCGCGGAAGTCGGCGGCCGCGGCGCCATCGCCCGTGGGCTCGGCCGCAGCTACGGCGACTCGGCGCAGAACGCCGGCGGCACGGCGATCGAGCTGACCGATCCGGCGCCGGAGGTCGAGCTCGATCCGCAGCGGGGCACCGTCACGGCCTCGGCCGGCACGTCCCTCGACGTCGTGCTCCGCGCGTGTGTCCCGTGCGGCTGGTTCCTGCCGGTCACCCCGGGCACCCGGTTCGTCACCGTCGGCGGTGCCATCGCCAGCGACATCCACGGCAAGAACCACCACGTCGACGGCACGTTCGGCTGGCACGTCCGGGAACTGGAGATGATGCTCGCCGACGGCTCGGTCGTCACGGTCGGTCCCGATCGGTGGCCGGAACTGTTCTGGGCGACGGTCGGTGGGATGGGCCTGACGGGGATCATCCTGCGGGCGACCTTCGGCGATGCTGCCGATCGAGACGAGTCGCTGCACGGTCGACACCGAGCGAGTCGGCGACCTCGACGCGCTGCTCGAGGCGATGGAGACCGGCGACGCCGGCTACCGCTACTCGGTTGCGTGGATCGATCTCGTCGCCCGCGGCGCGGCGCTCGGGCGCAGCGTGCTGACGCGGGCCGAGCACGCCCGCCTCGACGAGCTGTCGCCGCGACAATCCGTGCGGCCGCTGGCGTACGCGCCGAGCCGGTTGGCGAGCGTGCCGCCGGTCGTCGTGCCCGGCGGCGTGCTCAACCACGCCACGGTCAGCGCCTTCAACGAGGGCTGGTTCCGCGCCGCCCCGCGCCGGCGCGTGGGTCAGGTGATGTCGCTCACCCGCTTCTTCCACCCGCTCGACGGCGTCGCCCACTGGAACCGCCTGTACGGCCGGCGCGGATTGCTGCAGTACCAGTTCGTGGTGCCGACCGGCGCGGAAGAGGCGCTGCGCACCGTGGTCGGGCGCCTGGCGGCGTCGGGCACGGCCAGCTTCCTCGCCGTGCTCAAGCGCTTCGGCGCGTCGAACCCGGCGCCGTTGTCGTTCCCGTTCCCGGGCTGGACGCTGGCGCTCGACCTCCCGGCCGCCACGCCCGGCCTCGTCGGGCTGCTGGCCGGGCTCGACGAGCTCGTGCTGGCGGCTGGTGGCCGGCACTACCTCGCCAAGGACAGCGCCACCACGCCCGACGCCATCCGCCGCGGGTACCCCCGGCTCACCGACTGGCAGCGCGTGCGCGACGAGGTCGATCCGCACGGCCGGTGGGTGAGCGACCAGAGCCGTCGACTCCAGCTCACGGGGAGATCGTGATGGAGAACGCTCTCGGCGAGGCGCAGACGATCGTGCTGTTCGGCGGCACGAGCGAGATCGGCCGGGCGATCGTCGCCCGTCTGGTCAGCCCGGCCACCCGCACCGTGGTGCTCGCCGTCCGTGACCCCGACGCCGTGGTGGCCGACGACCTGCGCGCGGTCGGGGGAGCTGATCTCGCTGTCGACGTCGTGGCGTTCGACGCCGCCGACACCGATCGCCACGGCGACCTCGTCGACGGACTCGCCGAGCGCCACGGTGACCTCGACGTGGTCGTGATCGCGTTCGCCGTGCTCGGCGACCAGGCGGTGCTGGACGACGACCCGGCCGCCGTGGCCGCGCTCGCTCACGTGAACTTCACCGCGGCGGTCACGCTGTGCGCGGCGGTGGCGCGGCGCTTCCGGGCCCAGGGCCACGGCCGTCTCGTGGTGCTGTCGAGCGTCGCCGGCGAGCGGGTGCGCAAGGCCAACTACGCCTACGGATCGACGAAGGCCGGTCTCGACGGATTCGCCCAGGGCCTCGGCGACGCCCTCACCGGAACCGGAGCGTCGGTGCTCGTCGTGCGGCCCGGGTTCGTGCACACCAAGATGACCGCCGGACTACCACCGGCCCCCTTCGCCACCACCCCGGCGGCGGTCGCCGACGCCACCGTGAAGGCGTTGCGCGCCGGGCGCACGGTGTGGGTGCCGGCGGTGCTGCGCCCCGTGTTCAGCGTGCTGCGCCACCTCCCGGCGCCCGTGTGCGGCGCATGCCGCGCTGACCCGCCCGCCCCATCTGGTCACTCTGCGTCTCGAACGTCGATCTGTCTCTCGATATGAGCTGTTCGACCCGTTCCGGCCGGACGGGTTCGAGCGCGTGTGCACGGCTGGAAGAGCGATGAAGGAGCAGTGCACCGAGCCGTCGCGCCCGGTCTGGCCGCTGCTGATCGCCGACGTCGCGCCATTCGCCCACAGGCTCCTGACGCGACTTCGACGGTGTCCGGTCTCGCTTAGTCCGCGAACGACGGTGGGAGATCGTTGCGCGGAGAGCTCAACCTCGCCGACCCCGCCCACCGACCCGCTTCCAGAGCCAACCGAGCCGCTCGACGCCACCTCGTCACCGACCCACGGATATGTACAAGACCTCGATCTCGGAGAGAACCACAGTGACCGATCGACACTTCACCGACAGCGGTAGTAGAGGCGGACGAGGCCCTCCTGGTAGCTGTTCCACTGGCAGAAGTTGCGGGCGATGATCTCGTTGGGCACGTCGGACCCGAAGTCCATCGAGCGTGTTCGGCTCGCGCCACCCGTCCCAGAACGACGTGAGGATGACGAAGTCCGCCGACAGCAGGTCGTCGGCGAGGCGCGAGCCGGGGGCGTTGGCGAGGCCGGGATCCATCTCCATGAAGTACGTGGCCGGGGTCATCTCCGGGAACATCCAGTAGAACATCGTGTCGCTGTACCAGGTGCGGCGCAGGTCCTGCGGCCCGACGAAGAGGCGGTCACCGGGCTCCGCCAGCCGCGTCGAGATCGTCGATGACGGCCTGCGACGCGAGCGCGGCGCGACCCGATCCGAAGTAGAAGTGGCGGTCGCCGCGGCTGACCTCGAAGGCGTGGGGCACGAGGCCGAGGCTCACCCTCGAGTGCAGCAGGTAGTACCGGAACGTGAACAGCGACGTGAAGACGAACGTGAGCACGACGGCGACGGCGGCGCCGAGGGCGAGTCCCCGCTGCGGGCGCGCCTGCGGGCGCACGAACCGCACGACCTCGGCCACGACGACCACGGCGAAGGGCCACGAGACGCAGGTCACCCACGTGAGGTGGGTGGAGTCCGGGCGCTGCAGCGCCTGGGGCAGGATCCCGGCCGACACCAGCGCCACCACGAGGAGGGCGGCGGTGCGCGCCGACCGATCGGAGCCGCGCCGCAACACGGCGAACCCGAGGAAGGCGACGGTGCCGACGACCATCGCCAGGAACCACAGGTACAGGGCGTTCGAGGCAGCGAGGTGAGGGAGCCGCCACCACGGAGGCTCCGTCTCGGCGATCGCCTGCAGCGCCCCGTCGAGGTGCGACCACGACGGCGGGCGGGGCAGCTCGCGCCCGGCCCGGAGGTGGACGACCGGGTCGACGAACATCCCCCTCCACGCCGGCCCGGGCCCGGCGATGGCGAGGTGCACGGCCATCGGCACCAGCCCGACGACGATCCCGACGAGCACGGCGGCCCACAGGTGGCGCCGCGCCCACAGCAACCAGCCGAGCACCAGGCCGACGGCGAGCACCAGATCGGGGCGGTAGGTGAGGGCGAGGCCGGCGAGCCCGCCGGCGACCCCGGCGGCGAAGGCGGCGCGACGAGATCCGACCAGCGCACTTGCTCGCACGGCGAACACTGCGCTCCACAAGGTGAGCGCCAGCCCGCCGTTCCACGCCATCGCGGTGAGCCCGATCGGCGTGAGCACGTAGAACACCGCGAGCGCGCCGACCGCCGTCGCCGCCTTGCGCCCCCACGGCCGCGCCAGTGTGAACAGCCCGAAGATGATGCCGAGGTGCTGCAACAGCCCGAACGTGCGCTCGGCGGCGAGGGTGGTGCCGAACAGGCGGTACCAGCCCATCAGCACGTACAGCGCGCCGGGGCCGTAGAGGTGGAGGAAGTCGACGTTGGGCACGTCGCCCTTCGCCATGCGCATGGGGAAGGCGAGCATGAAGCCCTCCTCCATCGTGCCGCCGGTGAACTGGTACAGCCCGCGCAGCGGCACCGCCACCACGAGGGCCACGATGCCGATGCCGGCCCAGGTGCGCAGCGCCCCGCGGTCCCGCCGCCGCAGCCCGCCCGAACCGCCGAGCACGAACGCTGTCCCGTCGGCCATGCGGCGAGGAACCTACCGTCTGGCGTTTGTGCCAGGCTCGGCCCCTCGTGAGGACGCCGCCCACGCCGACACGCTCTGCCTCACGGCGGGGTTGGCCGTACGTGCTCGTCGGCACCGCCGTGGTCGGGCTGCCGCTCGTCGTGGCGGCGATCGCCCTGCACGGTCGCCACTGGTACCCCGTGCTCGACCTGGCGATGACCGAGTTCCGGGTACGCGACGTGTTCGGCCCGCACACCCCGCTGATCGGACTGCCCGGGCGGATCGGCGAGTACCCGAACCAGGGCAGCCACCCCGGCCCGCTCAGCTTCTACCTGCTGGCGCCGACGTTCCGCCTGCTCGGCCTCGAGCCCGTGGGCGCTGGAGGTGGCGGCGATCGTCGTGCACCTCGGGGCGATCGCCACCGCCCTGTGGATCGGCTGGCGCCGGCGCGGTCGGCTCGGCGTGGCGGCCGTGGGCGCCGTGCTGGTGCTGGCGATCCGCGGATACGGGCAGCTCCTGCTCACCCAGCCGTGGAACCCGTACCTGCCGCTGCTGTCGTGGATCGTCGTGCTGCTCGCCGTCTGGGCGGTGCTGTGCGGCGACGCGCTGATGCTCGTGCCGGCCGTCGTCGCCGGGTCGCTGTGCGCGCAGACCCACGTGCCCTACCTCGTGCCGGCCGGACTGCTGGTGCTCGCCGCGCTCGGTCACGTCGCCTGGTGGGGACGCCACGATCGACGCCAACGGCGCCTGGTCGCCGCGGCGGCGGTGCTCGGCGTCGTGCTGTGGGTGCCGCCGGTCGTCGACCAGCTGACCAACGATCCCGGCAACATCCGCAAGCTCGTCGACCACTTCGGCTCGCCGCCCGAGCCGGCGCTCGGCTGGTGGGACGGGGTGCGCCTGACGCTCGCCCACCTCGACGTGTGGGCCGGCTTCGCCCGTCAACTGACGCAGACCGGCCGCTTCGTCGCCCCGGCCTCCACGTGGCGCGGGGCGGTGGTGCTCGCGCTGTGGGCGATCGCCGCCGTCGTGGCGTGGCGCGTGGGTTCGCGTGCGCTGCAGTGGCTCCACGTGGTGGTCGGTGCGGCGCTCGTGCTCGGTGCCGTGTCGATGGCGCGCATCTTCGGCAAGCCGTGGTACTACCTCACCCTGTGGGCGTGGGGGATCGCGGCGGTGATGCTCGGGGCGATCGCGTGGTCCGGCGTCGCACTGCTCCGCCACCTGCGCCGGCGGGCGGGCCCGGCCGGCCAGACCGCGCCTCGGCCGCCGTGGCGCTGGTCGGCGCTGCTCGGCGGAGCGGTGGCGGTGGTGTCGTTGGCGACTGCGGTGTCGTTCGCCGATGCGAAGGTGCCCGAGGTTCGCCTGAGCGACGCGGTGCGGGCACTGGCCGGGCCCACCGAGGCCGCGGTGGTGGCGGGCGTCGGCGCCGCCGACGGGCCGGACCAGCCGTACCAGGTGCGTTGGAGCGACGCCGCCGACATCGGCAGCCCGGGCTTCGGCCTGCTCGCCGCGCTCGAGCGCGACGGCCTCGACGTGGCGGCCGACCCCTACTTCCACGTGCCGGTCACCGACCACCGCACGCGGCGAACGCGCCGCGTCGATCGCCCAGATCCAGCTCGCGACCGGCAGCTACGTCGACGCGTGGCGCCAGGTGCCCGGCGCCGTCGAGGTGGCCACCTACGATCCGCGCACCGTCGCCCAGCGGCTCGAGTTCGCCGCCACCCGTCGCCGGCTGCTCGAGCGTCTGGCGTCCGAGGGTCTCGACGACGTGGTGACGCTCGTCGACACCAACCTGTTCGGAGCCGCCCTCGACCCTCGGCTGTCGGCGGACGACCAGGCCGACTTCACCACGCTGGGAGACCTCGGTCAGCCGATGGCGGTGTTCATCGCGCCGGTCGACGCCGAGCCCGCGCCGCCAACGTGACGGCGAGGCTGACGGCGGCGAACAGGCCGAGGTGGTGGAGCTGCTCGAAGCGCCCGGGGAACAAGGGTGTGGGTTCGGGGTGCTCGGTGCGCACGGTGTCGACCACCTCGTAGGCGATGTAGCCCAGCGCGACGATCGCCACGACGCCGGCGACGCGGACGCGCCGCGCCGCCACGAGCACCAGGCCGCCGAGCAGGCCCCACACGGCGTAGCGCGGCGTGACGAACAGCGCCGCCCCGACGACCCACGCCGCCGCGGCGACCGCACTACGGGCCAGTCCGTCGGAGGCGCCGACGAGCAGCCATGACGCCGGCGCGGTCCGCGTCGAAGGCGGCGGCCGTCGGCGGTCGGCGACCACGAGCACCACCGCCATCACGACCGTCGCCAGGCTGACGGCGAGGGCGACATCGAGCGGACCCTGTGCGGTCCACGCGATGTGCACGGTGGTGGCGGTGCTGCTCGGCGGGATCCACCAGCCGTTGAAGCCGCCGTCGACGAGCTGCGGCGGCCCGAGCGAACCGTCGTCGGTCCGCGCCGACCACGACTGGTGGTAGCCCTCCCCGAGCACCAGCCAGCACCCGTCGGGGCACCCGTCGACCTGCACCGTGCGGTGCAAGCGGTCGCTCGACGTCACGGTGGCGGTCGGTCGGGACGTCGGCGCGGCCGTCGGCTCGACCGCGTCGGGCGTGAGCACCACGCGGTCGACCTGCAGCCCCGAGCGCGGCTCGGTGTCGGTGGTGACGCGGTGCGTGCCTTCGTCGAGAAGCTGCGGGGCGTCGTCGCAGCGCTCCGCGTCGAACGCCGCGCCGGCGAGCGCGTCGGCGACGCTGCCGCGCACGCGGACGGGGATCGCCACCCCGTCGATCTGGACGAGGTCGTCGCGGCACCCCGTGTCGAACGTGGTCGGCACCTGCGTGCGGGCCACGTTGCCGATCTCGGTGATCGCTGCCGGCAGCTGCACGATGTCGCCGTAGCGGCGGTCGCGGGTGGTGGCCGGCGCGCTCGCCGTGATCTCGATCCGCACCGGTCCGGCCTCGAACCCGTCGGGCAGGGTGAACGTGGAGCGGCCCTCGGCGTCGGGCGCCCCGAGCACGACGTCGGCGCTCGTCGCACCTTGTGACAGCCGCAGTGCGGTCACCCGCGAGTAGTTGCCCGTCCGCTGGGCCACCGACATCGGCGCGTCCGGGGTCGACGAGCTCGGCCTGCAGCACGGCGCCGTCGACGTGACCGAACGGGGTGATCCAGGCCGTCGAGTCGTCGCCATCGGCCGCCGCCCAGCCGGCGGCGGTCGGCACGCCGGTCAGGCGAACCGACGCCCGCGGCCCCTCGATGCCCAACAGGGTGGCCAGCGTCGCGTCGGCGGAGCGGGCGTCGAGGCGTACCGTCGCCTCGGTGTCGACCGCCTGCGCCGCCGGCACGTCGATGTCGCGCACGATCCGCGCCTCGGGATCGTCGCGCCAGCGGTTGGTCGGCCGCACCCGCTCGCGGGTCAGCGCGTACGTCACCGGCGCGTCGACGCCGCCGTCGCGCATCGCCGCGGTCATGTCGGTGGGCGTGCGGATGACCTCGGGGGACATGCCGATCCCGAAGTCGGCCTCGGCGAAACCGACCAACGTCCGGTCGACGTAGCCGGGGGTGTCGCCGGTGGTGTCGCCCAGCGAGATGCGCACCGTGGCCGGCCCGTCGGTGGCCGGAAAGCTGACGAGCTGACCGGCCAGCAGCGAGCGCTCGTCGAGGGCCACGTCGAACGGCTCGCGGTCGTCGACCTGGACGCGCACCGACGCCAGGTGTCGGCCGGTGAGCCCGTTGCCGGGTTGCAGCAGGGTGACGTGGTCGACGGCGCGGTCGGTCGTGATCTCGAGGTACTGGCCGCGCGGGTCGAGCACGCCCCACGCGGTGTTCGGGTCGCCGTCGACGGCCATCGCCGGGCGGGCCTCCGGGCGGTAGGCGAACGGCTCGCCGTACGACGTGGCCACGGCGTGCAGCGGTCCGTCCTGCACCGAGACGGTGCGCGTGTCGAGGGCGGCGCCGGGGAACACGTCGAGGCGGGCGTCGCCGGAGTCCGGCCACACCGTCGCCGGCTCGTCGCCCGTCTCGGTGTACCCGGTGACGTCCTGCGACGACCGCCAGTGGTGGGCGCGCAAACGGTTGGAGTCGGTGACCACCAGGGTGCGGGCGGTGTCGATCGCGTCGAGCAGTTCGTCGCCCTGCAGCGAGGCGCTGTAGCGGATCACCTCGTCGCCGGTGATCAGTCCGGCCGCCGCCAGGTCGACCAGGCCGTCGCCGCTGCCCGACACCAGGGTCACGTCGTCGGCGGCGCGCACGACCGGCACCGGGTCGCGCACCGGCACCAGTTCGACCGGGGCGACCGGGGTGAGCACCGTCGGGTCCGACAACGCCTGCTCGTCGACCATCGGCACCTGCGGCCGGTTGACGACCGGGTCGCCGTAGGCCACCGGGTCGCCGAGGCCGCTCGAGGGATCGGCGGCGGCCGCGGCGTACAGCGCGCTCGGTGTCCTCCGGCCGTGGCGTGCGGAACCGGTCGAACGCCATGTCGCCGGCGACCCACACGGTGTCGGCGCCGAGCAGGCGGGCGATCGGGGCGATCGACCCGGTCTCGGGCCAACCCTCCTGGAAGCGGTCGTCGAGGGCGTACAGCAGGTCCATCGCCGCGGCCGAGCCGAGGGGCAGCAGGTCGCGCGTCACCAGCGGGCGGGTGGTCAGCCCGGGCAGCGGCGGATCGACGGTGTACCCCCAGCGGTAGGCACCGAACTCGGCGCCGGGCAGCTGCAGCACGCGATAGCCGGCCGGCATCGCATCGAGCGCGGCGGCCGCGTCGTCCCACGCCTGCGGTGGCTGCTCGTCGCGGGCGAGGGCCGGGTCGACCAGGCGGTGACCGAGCAACGACGGGAGGTTGCCCACCGCGACGAGCACCACGAGCCCGGCGGCGAGGAGACCCCACCGCGGACGCCGGTGGCCGACCGCGTCGACGATCGCCGCCGCCCCGAGGCCGATCCCGATCGTCAGCAGCGGCAGCGCCCGCGTGCTCGACCGCAGGGCGAGCGCCACCCCGGACTCACCGTCGCCGGCGAGGAGGTGGGCGAGCGGCGAGGGGTGGTCGAACGGGTGCACGCCGACCGACAGCACCACGCCGACGAACGTCAGCGCCACCGCGAACCGGCGGGCGGCGAACCGCGTGAACACCAGCCCGACCAGTCCGACCAGGACGAGCACGAACCCGAGTGCCACCGGGTGCGCCAGCACGTTGCCACCCGTCGCCGTCATGTAGTCGGCTCCGGCGGTCGTGGTCGGGGCGAACGGGTCGCGCACGTACGTCAGCCAGTAGCCGAGGCCACGCCACACCTCGGTCGCCGTCGACGTGAGGCTGACGTCCTCCAGCGATTCCGAGTAGGCGAGCAGGTCGGCGCCCTGGCGGCCCTGGATCGACAGCATCACCAGCCACCACAGCGAGGTCCCGATCGCCAGCACCCCGATGCGCGTGGCGGCGACGACGGCCCGGCGGGTCGTCACCGTGCGCTCGACCACGGCGAGCAGCAGCCACAGCAACGGCGCCGGGGCCACCATCGCGAGGGCCGTTGCGTTCACCGAACCGGTGGTGGCGATCACCAGCGCGCACAGCGCGGCGTCCCGCCACCGGGTCCGCGTCGCCGCGCCGATCGTGAGGCCGAGCACCCAGCCCAGGCCGGCCCACGGGAGCAGCATCGACGACGTGCGCGACACGTACGGCACGAGGTACGGGGACAGCTGGTACACCAGCCCGGCGGTGACCGCGGCGGCGAGCCCGAAGCCGAGCCGGCGCCGCACGGCCCAGGCGATTCCGGTGCCGGCGGCGAACATGATCGTGGCGATCCACAGGCGGTGGGCGACCCAGTCGGGCAGGCCGATCGCCTGCGCGGCCACGTACCACGGGCCGGACGGCCACAGGTAGGCGATCACCTGGTGCGGCACCCACCCCGCGAACTGGCGGGCGTCGAACGACCAGATCGAGTCCGACACCAGCCGTCGTGGGTCGAGGTACAGGTACAGCTTGGTGTCGGCGGGCATCGTGCCGGGCGACGACATCAGCGCCGGCACGTAGGCGAGCGCGGCCATCACAGCCACCGCGACCACGGCGCCGGGCGAGCGCCGCACGCGGGACGTCATGCTCACGTGAGGCTCTTGAGCAGGCCGAGCAGGCGCGACGATGCGCTGCGACGGTGACGCGAGCCGGACGCGCCGGCAGCGGCCAGAGCGCGGTTGGCGACGAACCAGTCGTAGCTGTCGGCGAGCATCTCGTCGTTCGACCAGCGCGGCTTCCAGCCGAGACGGTCGCGGGCGTGGTCGATGTCGAACCACATCGACTCCGCGTACATCATCCAGTGGTACGGGGCGAACGGTGTCAGCCCGAGCCGCGCCGTGGCGCGCATGAGCGCCGCCGCCGGGCGCGCCGGCAGCGACCTGACGTGGGCCCCCGTGCCGGCGTGCTCGCAGAGGTTGGCGATCGCCGCGCCCATCGTGCCGAAGCGGTCGGTGCCGGCGTGGAAGATGTCGGGCCCGGGCGCCTGCGCCGCGGCGATGCACAGCCGGGCGAGATCGTCGGCGTGCACGAACTGGTAGCGATTGGTCCCGTCGCCGAGCACGAAGGTGTCGGCGCCGTCGGCGACCCAGTCGAACAGGATCCCGAAGATGCCCGAGCCGGCCGTGACCGAGGATCGTCCGCGGGCGGACGATGGTGACGTCGAGCCCGTCGGCCGCCGCGACGCAGACACGCCCACTCGGCGGCGAGCTTGGCGGCGCCGTAGGCCTCGATCGGCGACGGCACGGTCGACGGCAGCACAGGGTTGCGGTCGGGGATCCCGAACACCGCGCTCGACGACGTGTGCACGACCTTGGCGACACCCGCCTCGCGCGGCCGCGCGAGCAGCGCCACGGTGCCGTCGACGTTGACGCTGCGCAGCAGCTCCGCGTCGCGGGCGAGCGGCACCTGGGCGACGTTGTTGAACACGCGTCGACGCCGGCGACGGCGTCGACGCACGGCGGCCGGGTCGCGGATGTCGCCGACCGATCATCTCGACGCCGTCCGGCCGAGAGCCGGTCGGCGTCGATGTCGAGCACGCGCACGTGTGGCCGGCGACGACAGCCGGCGACGAGCAGCTGCCGAAGTAGCCGCTGCCACCGGTGACGAGGCTGACGGTCACAGCTCGACGCCCCGCTCGAGGCACCAGCGGATGCTGCGGCGCATCCCGTCGTACGAGCTCGACGCGGGGCGGTAGCCGAGCTCGGCGCGTGGCGACGGAGATGTCGCAGGCGATGGTCTTGTTCATCTCGCCGAGCACGTGGATCTGCTGCGTTGTAGCGACCCGGCGCCTGCACCACGCGGTCGGCGAGCTCGGCGACGCCGCCGGCGATGGCCGGCAGGCGCAGCAGACGGTTCCGTCGACCGTGAAGCCCTCGTCGCGCAGCGCCCGCCGACCGTCGCGACGATCTCGTTCGACCGTGTAGGCGTCGGGCGTCGGCGACCCACCAACCCGCGCCCGTGCGGCGTTCGGCGCAGCTCGGCGGCGATCACACCGTCGACGAGGTTGTCGATGTAGACCATCGACCGGCGCTGGCTCGCCGTCGCCGACCACCGGGAACCGGCCGCGGCGCACCAGCCGGAAGAAGGTCGTCTGTCGGGCCGGCTGGTGCGGCCCGTAGAACCACGGCGGCCGCACGATGGCGGCGTCGAGGCCGCGATCGACTGCATCCAGCACGGCGCAGCTCGGCGTCCATCTTCGAGCGCCCGTAGCCGAGGTACGGGTGGTACGGCTCGTCGCTGCGGAACGTGTCGGCGGGCTGCGGGTTGGTGCCGAACGGGCTGTTCGACGAGACGTGCACCATGCGCCGCACGCCTGGCCGACGGCGCGGCCTCGGCCACGTTGCGGGTGCCGCGAGGTTGACCTCGAAGAACTGCCGCGTGCGTGCTTCGGATGGATGACGCCGACCGTGTGGATGACGTCGACCTCCGCGCCGGCCCCGTGCGAGCAAGCGAACGCCGGTCAGCGTCGGCTGGTTGACGATGTCGCCGACGACGATCTCGACGCCGCCGACCGTCGCAGATCGTTTGCGCTCGCGGTGGTGTGAGCGAGCAGTCGCAACCGGTGCCGCGGCGGATGCGGCGAGCAGACGATGCACCAGGGCCGACCCAGCCAACCGGCGGCGCCGGTGACCACGGTGACGTCAGGCGGCGAGTCGTCGGCGATCAGCCACGCCGGACGCTCCGTGCGCGGCAGAAGTCGTCGGGCGTTGCGGATCGACAGTGCCATGACCGTCGCCTGCGGGTTGACGCCGGGCGCGTCGGCAGCAACGACGCGTCGTTGACCCAGACGTTGGTCGTTCCGTGCACACGTCCGAACTAGTCGGCACCGCATCGTCGGTCGTCTTCGCCCATCGGCACCGTCGAGCACAGGTGCACCGTCATGACGCTGGCCCTGGACGCGGCGAACGTCGACTGCATGGCTCGCCAGGTCACGGCGCTGGTGCGCACGATCGGCGCGCCCCGGATACGAGGGGTAGACCTCCTCGGCGCCGGCCTCGAGCATCAGCAGCGCCAGGCGGGCCAGGCCGCTGCCGAGCATGCGCCCGGTCGCGTGCGGGTCAAGCGGTACGTGACGATCGGATCGCGCAGGCCGCGGCACCGACATGCACGCGCCCCGGCCCTCGCTGGTGATCGCCGCGTAGTAGACGCTCATGCGCCGCCAATCGGTGATCGCCTTGCCCGAACGTCCGCCACTGGTCGCTCAACGCGAGGGCGACGAGTCCCGGGCTGACTCGCCGAGCCGCCGAACGACAGGTCGGGGGCGAACTCCTTCACCTGGTGCACCGGCACGTCGTCGGGCACGTTGAGCTCGTCGGCGAACCGGGCGGCGAGCTTCACCGTCGGGTGCACCGCCAGCGTGCGGCCGATGTGGCCGGCGATCCGGAGCGTTGCAGGAGCGCCGGCGTCTGGATCGCCCCGCCGCACACGAACACGTCGCCGAAGCGGACTGCTCGCCGCTGCCGTCGGCGGCGGCAGCTCGTGCGGCCGATCGCCCGCGAGCCGTCGACGATCTCCAGTCGATCGACGCGGCGTCCGGTCACGCAGTCGGGCGCCGGCCGCCATCGCACGCGGGAGGTAGGTCGCGGGTCATGCTCTGGCGTCGCCCGCCGCGTGGCGTCGCCACTCGGGTACGTCATCCATCGCGGGATCTCGTCGTTCTGCCAGCCGAGGCGGTCGGCACCGCGGCGCAAGCACGTCGCTCGGCGCGCCCCGCGCCCCCGGCACCGTCGGCACGCTGAGCGCCTGCTCGACCTCGTCGGCGATCGACGACGAGCTCGTCGGGGTCGAAGTCGGCGATCCGGTACTCGTCGCGCCCATCGCTGCAGCACTTCCGTCGGGCGGCCGCCGGTACAGCCCGCTGTTGATCTCGGTGCCCCCGCCGGCGCAGCACCCTTCGGTGTAGGCGATCGACGGCAGACCGAGGGCGACCGTGACGCCGCCGGCGCGGTACTGGCGCTCCATCTGCTCCAGCGAGAACGGCACCACCTGCCCTGGCCGACGTGCTCGCCCTCCTCGACGACGAGCACGTCGAGCCCGGCCTCGGCCAGCAACGCCGCGGTGGTTGCGCCGCCGGCACCGGAGCCCACCACGAGCGCGTCGCACGTCAGCGGCGCGCCGGGCTCGCCCGCCTCGTCTCTCACGAGGGCGGCGACGGCGCGCCGTCGGCAGCGGTGTCGGGCCAGGTCTCCCACACGTAGGCGAAGCAGAGCGAGCGCAGCATGCGCACGTAGTCGCCGATGATGGGGAGCGGACGGTTCGCCAGCAGCCGGGCGACGCGACCGTGTCCGGCGACCTGGCCGGCGGTCCCCACCACCGCGGCGACCAGCCCCACACCGATCCGCATCGGGGTCGGCAGCGTGCGGGCACGAGCGGTTGTGAAGGCGACGGCGGCGGCGCGGCGCTCGGGTGGCAGCGCCGGCAGATCGACGACGAGGAGGTGGTGGCAGAACGGCTCGACGGCCGGGGTCCGAGCCCTCATGCAGCAGTGCAGCGTAGTTGCGCGGCGCTCGACGGGTCCGCCCGCGCCCGCCGCTATCTGGTCACTCTCCGTCTCGTTCGGCGATCTGGTCACCGTCGTTCTCGATATCGAGAACGTGGGTGACCAGATCGGTGGTGACTACGGTGCGGCGGATGGTGGAGGCGGAGCCTCACGAGACGATCCCGGCGCTGGTGAACGACCTCGCCGCGGCGGGCGTGCGGCGCCTGCACGTGCTGGCGTGGCGCGACCTCGACGACCCCGATGCCGGCGGTTCCGAGCTGCATGCCGACGAGTGCATGCGCCGCTGGGCGGCCGCCGGGCTGGACATCGTGCACCGCACGTCGGCGGCGATCGGTCAGCCGCCGCGAAGCCCGCCGCAACGGCTACGCCGTCGTTCGCCGGGGGAGTCGCTACGGCGTGTTCCCGCGTACGGCGGTGGCCGAGGTGCTCCGCCGGATGGGCCCGTCCGACGCACTCGTGGAGATCTGGAACGGCGTGCCGTGGATGTCCCCGCTGTGGTACCGGCGCCCGCGGATGACGATCGTCCACCACGTGCACGGCCCGATGTGGGAGCAGTCGCTGCCCGTGGCCGCTCGCGCCGCTCGGACGAGTCGTCGAGGCCCGCGTGGCGCCGGCGCTCTACCGCCGGGGTGCGGTCGTGACGCCGTCACAGTCGACGCGCGAGGAGCTGTTGGAGCTCGGCTTCCGGCCCGAGCGGGTGACCGCGGTCGACAACGGCGTCGACGACTTCTTCCGTCCGGGCGCCGACCGCCGCGCCGACGAAGCGGACGAGCCGCTGGTGATCGTGGTCGGTCGGCTGGCTCCCGTGAAGCGCTTCGGGCTGGCCCTGGAGGTGGCCGCCGCCGCCCGACGCCGGGTGCCGGGCCTCCGGCTACGTGTCGTCGGCGACGGCCCCGTGCGCCCCGAGTTGGAGTCCTGGATCGCCGAGCACCGGGCGGGGGACTGGGTGACGCTCGTCGGCCGGGTGGAGCACGAGGCGCTCCGCGAGGAGTACCGCCGGGCGTGGGTGGTGCTCAGCGCGTCGCTGGTGGAGGGATGGGGTCTCACGCTCACGGAGGCGGGCGGCTGCGCCACGCCGGCCGTGGCGACCGACATACGCGGGCACCGCTCGTCGGTCGCCGACGGCGTGACCGGGCTGCTCGTCGAACCGGACGGGCTGGCCGACGCACTGGTGCGGGTGCTGTCCGACGCCGAGCTCCGTCACCGCCTCGGCACGGCCGCCGCCGAGCGGGCGGCGACGCTCACCTGGGACGCCACGGCGACCGGCGTGCTGCGCGTCCTGCGCGACGAGGTGGTCGGCGCCGCGCGAGCCATCCACCGACCGATGGGTGACAACATGACCGTACGGTCATGTCTGTCACCCTTCGGTTGCGGCGGCGTTGGACGGCGGGGCGTACTTGACGATGCACACGAGGGCGCGCATGCCGTCGCGCCAGCCGATCTTCTTGCCCTCCTCGTACGTGCGCCCGGTGTACGAGATGCCGACCTCGTACACCCGCCAGCCGCCCGGCGGCGACCTTGGCCGTGATCTCCGGTTCGATGCCGAAGCGGTCCTCTTGGATCGTGATCGACTCGAGGACCTCGCGGCGGAAGCCTTGTAGCACGTCTCCATGTCGGTGAGGTTCAGATCGGTGAGCATGTTCGACAGCAGCGTGAGCACGCGGTTGCCGATCGAGTGCCAGAAATACAGGACCCGATGCGGGCCGGCTGCCGAGGAAGCGCGAGCCGTAGACCACGTCGGCGTCGCCGCGCCGAGGGGCTCGAGCAGCACGCCGTACTCGGCGGGGTCGTACTCGAGGTCGGCGTCCTGCACGATCACGTACTCGCCGGTGCACGCCGCGAACGCCGTGCGCAGGGCGGCGCCCTTGCCCCGGTTGACCTCGTGGCGCAGCACGCGCACCCGCGGGTCGCTCGCCGCCGCGGCGCTGCCGGCGAGCACGTCCGCCGTGCCGTCGTCGGACCCGTCGTCGACCAGCACGACTTCGGCCGTCCACGGGGACGCCAGCACCCGGTCGAGCAGCGTGAGCACGGTGCCGGCCTCGTTGAAGCACGGCACGGCGACCGACAGGCAGGGGCGCGGAATCATGGGAAACCAGTCCGCCGATGCGAGCGAGCGAGCGCCAGCGAGTGAGCGGCCAGCAACTGCGCAGGCCGTTCATAGCGTGGCCGGGGAACGCAATGACGTTCATGGGATCGCCCCGAAGGCGGCGTAGATCATCGCGAACACGGCGAGGCCTCCCGCCGACAACAACAGCAAGCGCCTCCCACGAGCGGCGGGCCAGGTCGGATCGTCTCGGCCACCACGCCGCCACGCCGACGACGAGGGGGAAGGCGGTGAACACGAACCGTGGTCGGGCCGACACCGTCTCGGGTCCGATCATCAACACGGCGACGACAGCGACGTAGGCCATCCACGGCCACGGCAGGCGCACCCGGATGGCGCAGAAGACGCCGAAGGCGAGCGCCGCCAGCGCCAGGGCGGTGTGCATGTACGTGACGCCGGCCCCGGTGCCGAGCGGGTTCTCGAGGAACCGCCACGTGAACCGCACCGCCGTGGCCCCCCAGCTCCATCCCTCGTTCCATGCGTCGCGCTGGGCGCGCAGCCACGCCCCCGACTCGCCGGTGTGGACCGTGAGGTACCAGTGGAACCCGAGCACGCCGAGCGGCGACGAGCGCGACCGCGACGAGCGACCACCACTGGCGGTGGCGCCAGATCGCCATCGCCGCCGCCACGACGCACGCCGCCACGACGCCGATGGCGTTGGGCCGCGTCGCCGTGGCCAGCGCCGCGGCCAGCCCGGCGAACAGCCATTGCTCCCGGAGCAGGAACAGCAGGCACGCCGCGGCGCACACGATGAGCACCGGTTCGGCGTAGCTCCACGACAGCACGACGGAACCCGGGAACAGCACGAACAGCACCATCGCCCGCTGGGCGGTGGCGACGTCGAAGGCCTCCCGTGCGAGCAGCCCGATCAGCACGACGGCCAGCGATCGACAGCACGACGTTGACCCCGAGCAGGGCCTGGACGATGCCGCCCGGGAAGACGTGGTCGAACCATCGTGCGAGCACGGGGTACACGGGGAAGAAGGCAACGCTGGCGCCGTCGTCCGGAGATGTAGGTGATGTGCGCCGGCAGCTCGCTCGGGTAGCCCTGCTCGGCGATCATCCGGTACCACTTGCCGTCCCACTGCGTCAGGATCGCCTCGATGATCGGGCGGTTGCTCGCGCCGACGCCGACACCACGCGCCTGCCGGTCGACGACGACCTGCACCGCCCGGGCATAGGTGGCGGCGATGACGATGATCCGCGACACCACGAACGCGCCGAGCCCGACGCCGATGGCATGTCGCCACGCTCCCCGCTCGTACGGCCGCGGCGGACGCCCGCGGATCGGACCCCTCGCGTGCGGACGCCCCTCCCCATCGGGTGCGACGACGCCGCTCGCGGTCGACCGGTGGGCGATCATCGCCGGCGCGGCCGGGCCTCGATCACCAGCGGTACATCGGCAGGATCCGCCGACGCGGCCCACGCGCCGGGGCACGGCGCCCGGCAAGGAGGATCAGTCGGAGCACCCGCCCACGTTGCGGACGATACGGCTCGAGCAGTTCGAGCATCCGGTCGTCGTCGCCGCGCGGCTCGCCGGCGAGGTTCCACGCCACCGCGTTCGGGAAGTGCAGGTCGCCCACCGGCACGGCGTCGTCGTCGCCGCACGCCGGGCCGAGCACCGACCCGATCGTCCACGGGCCGACGCCCGGCACGAGCGACAGCCGAGCGGCCACGTCGGGGTGCGGGAGGTCGGCCCACCCCCACAGCTTGTCGGCCAGGCGGGCCACGGCGATGAGCGGGCGGGCCCGCTTCATCTCGATGCCGAGCGGGTGGAACCACCAGGCCGGCATCGATGCGAGGCGTTCGGGGGCGGGCGGCAGCAGCAGACCCGGGAACGGTCCCGGGGCCGGCTCGCCCAGCCGCCGCACCAGCGCGTGCCACTGGCGCACGGCCTCGCCGGCGGTGATGCGCTGGGCGAGGATCGTGGGCAGCAGGGCGTGGTAGAGGTCGCCGCTGCGCCCGGCGGCGAGCCGCGGGTGCCACCGCGCTGCGTCGTGGACGAGCGGATGACCCGGCGGCGGCGCGGCCACCGTACGGTCGATCGCCGTCATCGGCCGACCGGCGGCACGGGCCCGCTCGGCGCCCGGCCCCCAGGCGGCGATCTGCATCTCGCCGCCGCTCCAGTCGATGGTGAGCGTCGCCGGGCCGTCGGCGGTGAGCACCGCCCGCACCATGCCGGTGGGACCGAGGCGCGTGGTGGGATCGTTGCGGCCGACCTGGTACCAGCCGAGGTTGCGGCGGATGCCGCGCCGGACGCGGTCGAACGGGTCGTCGAGCGGGAACGAGCCGGCGTCGGCGGACATCGCGGCCAGGCGGGCGACGCCGGTGCGCGGGCCGGGGCGCCGCCGGGCGGGGACGGCCCGGCCGCCGGGTGTCGCCGGGTTCCCGAGCGCCGAGGGGGCCATCGCGGCGAACGTATCAGGAGGGTGTCACCACCACCGGGACGCTCCGGGGGTGGTGGCAGGCGACGAAGTGGTCGTCGCCGATCTCCCGCAGCTGCGGTTCGGCGGTGGCGCACTCGTCGGTCGCGGCCGGACAGCGGGTGTGGAAGCGGCAGCCGGTCGGCGGCAGCACCGGCGACGGCGGCTCGCCCTCGACCGGCGGCCGGCGCGGCGCCGACCAGGCGGCGTCGTCGGCCGGCACCACGGGGATCGACGCCAGCAGCACGCTGGTGTACGGGTGGGCCGGGTCGCGGTACACCGCCTCGCTCGGGCCGACCTCGCACATCTTGCCGAGGTACATCACCGCCACCCGGTCGCTGATGTTCTTGACCACGGCGAGGTCGTGGGCGATGAAGACCAGCGTCAGCGCCGCGCTCGCCTTGAGGTCCTCGAGCAGGTTGAGCACCTGCGCCTGCACGCTCACGTCGAGCGCCGACACCGGCTCGTCGCAGATGATCGAGCGTCGGGTCGAGCACCAGCGAGCGGGCGATCGAGATGCGCTGGCACTGGCCGCCGGAGAACTGGTGCGGCCGGCTCTCGGCGGCGCGCTGCGGGTCGATCCCGACCTCCTCGAGCGTGCGGTCGACGATGGCGGCGCGTTCGGCCTCGGTGCCCCGCGCGTGGATCGCCAGGGGCTCGAGCACGATGTTCGCGCACCTTGCGGCGCGGGTTCAGCGACGAGATCGGATCCTGGAAGATCATCTGCATCCGCGTCCGCGCCTCGCGCATCTGCTTCACGCCGAGCGCGGTGAGCTCGCTGCCCTCGAAGCGCACCGAACCCGCGCGTCGGCGGCGGGAGCTGCATGATCGCCCGACCGGTGGTGGTCTTGCCGCAGCCGGACTCGCCGACGATGCCGAGCGTCTCGCCGCGCAGCACGTCGAGGCTGATCCCGGTGACGGCGCTGACGACCAGCCCGGTGCGCCCGATCGGGAACTCGACCACGAGGTCCTCGGCGCGCAGCACGATGTCGTCGCCGGCGGGGCGCAGGTGGGCCTTGCCCGTGCCCGCCATCAGCCGGCTGTCCGTCGCGGCGGCCGTCGGACCGGGGTGCGACGCGGTGCGCCGCCGGTGCTCGGGCGACCCGACCGGGTACCAGCAGGCGTACTGGTGATCGGGTGCCTCGGCCGCCACGAGCGGTGGCTGCTCGGCGTGGCAGCGGTCGCGGGCGTACGGCGCAGCGCGGCGCGAACCGGCAGCCGGCCGGCGGTGCCACCAGGTCGGGTGGGCGGCCCGGGATCACCGACCGGCGCGAGTGCGGCGGCGTCCGCCAACTTCGGGATGGCCTCGAACAGCGCCTCGGTGTAGGGCATCTTCATGTTCGCGAACAGCGTCCGGGTGGGGGCCCGCTCGACGATCAGACCCGCCGTACATCACGGCGATCTCGTCGGTGTGGCTGGCGACCACGCCGAGGTCGTGGGTGACGAGCACCACGGCCATGTTGCGATCGCGGCGCTGCTCGTCGAGCAGGTCGAGGATCTGCGCCTGCACGGTGACGTCGAGGGCGGTGGTCGGTTCGTCGGCGAACAGCAGCTCCGGGCCGCAGGCGAGGGCGATGGCGATCATCACCCGTTGACGGGTGCCTCCCGACAGCTCGTGCGGGTACTGGCGCATCCGGCGCGCCGGCTCGGGGATGCGCACGTCGGCCAGCAGCTTCTCGGCGGTCGCCTGCGCCTCGCCCCGGCTCATGCCGAGGTGCACGCGCAGCGGCTCGCTGATCTGGTCGCCCATCTTCATCAGCGGGTTGAGCGAGCCCATCGGGTCCTGGAACACCATCGCCATCGATCGACCCCAGATCGAGCGCATCTGCCGATCGCGGCGGTGCGAGCAGCTCCTCGCCCCGGAAGCGGACCGATCCGCGTCGCTCGGCTTCGGCGTCGCTGATCAACCCCATGATCGAGCGCGCCAGCACGGTCTTGCCCGCGCCGGACTCGCCGACGATCCCGACCGCCTGGCCGCGCTCGACCGACAGGGTCACGCCGTCGACCGCCCGCACCAGCCCACGCGGCGATCGGAAGTGGGTCACGAGGTCGGTGACCTCCAGCAGCGGCTCGTCGGTCATCGGTCCGCTGCTCATGTGATCGCCGCCCGGCGGATGTCGAGACGTCGCGCCAGGCGTCACCGATGAGGTTGAACGACAGCACCGTGAGGAACAGCAGCAGGCACGGGAAGATCGTCGCCCACCAGCCGACGTCCATCTTGTTGCGGTTCTCCTCGATCAGCTTGCCCCACGTCGGCGTCGGGTTCTCGGCGCTGAGGCCGAGGAACGCCAGCGCACCTTCGGCCGCCACCAGGATGCCGAGCCCGGTGAACGCCACCGTGAGCATCGTCGGCACCAGGTTGGGCAGGATCTCGCGCGCCAGCACGCGGGTGGTCGGCGCGCCGAGGGAACGGGCGGCGAGCACGAACTCACGCTCGCGCAGGGTCAGCGTCTGGGCGCGCACGATGCGGGCGAACGGGGCGATCGACAGCAGGCCGAGGGTGAACACCAACTGCCAGCGCCGGTCGACCCACGCCAGCCAGGTCTGGTCGGCCTCGACGACGTCGAGCTTGCTGATCATCACGATGGCGAGCACGATCGCCGGCAACGAGAGCAGGCAATCGGTCACGACGCCCACCACGCGGTCGGTGGCGCCGCGCCGGTAGCCGGCCATGATGCCGATCAGGCCGCCGACGACGAGCCCGATCGCGGTGGCACCGATGCCGACGAGCAGCGTGGTGCGGGCGCCGTAGAGGCACTTCGAGAGCACGTCGTAGCCGAGCTGGTCGGTGCCGAACAGCGCCTGCCGCGACGGCCCGAGGGCGTAGCGGTTGGCGATCTCGCCGTTCACCACGACCTTCTCGGAGTACGACGGGACGAACCACAGGGCGTCGCCGAGCACGGCGCCCACGACGAGGACGACGAGGTACGTGACGGCGAACAGCCGTGCCGAAGCGCACGCGCCGGTGTTGCACGGTTGCGCCGGTCGCCAGCACCACGGAAGGCGTGCTCACTGGTCGCCATCACGCGGTGCCACGCGTTCGATCTGACGCCGGTGCACCAGTGAGCCGAAGACGCTGCTTGCTGATTCGCTCGCTCGAAGCTCGCTCGCTCATCGCAGCGTGCTCGCCAGCCGCACGCGAGGGTCGATCACGCCGTAGAGGAGGTCGACGACGAGGTTGGTGACGACGACCGCGACCACGAGGATCGCGACGACGGCCTGCACGGTGAACAGGTCGGTGCCGAGTACGGCGGTGATCAGCAACGAGCCCATGCCGTCGAGGTCGAAGAACGTCTCGGCCACGATCGCCCCGCCGATGATCGCGCCCACCTGCAGGCCGATCGAGGTGAGCACCGTGAACAGCGAGTTGCGCAGGCCGTGGCGCCACAGGATGCGTCGCGGCGGCACGCCCTTGGCCTTGGCGAGCCCGATGAAGTCGCTCTGCAGGGTGAGCGTCATCTCGGAGCGCTGCAGCCGGGTGAGCACCGCCGCGGTGGGCAGGGCGATCGTCAGCGTCGGGAGGAGGAAGTTGCGCACGTGCGCCCCGAGGTCCTGCCAGGGGTACACCTTGTCGGCGACCCGCGGGAACAGCGCCCAGTGCTCGACGAAGAGGAACTTGAGGAACACGGCGACCACGACGGCGGGCAGGGCGACGAAGGCGAACGACGTCAACCCGGCGGCGCGGTCGAAGACCCGGTCGCGCTTGTACGCCGAGTACACCGCCACCGGCACGGCGATGCCGACCGAGATCGCCAGGGCGTACGTGCCGAGCAGCAGCGTGGTCATGATCCGCTGGCCGATCAGGGTGCTGACGGGCATGCTGTTCGACACCGAGTAGCCGAAGTCGCGGTCGACGATCATCAGCTTCAGCCAGTACACGTACTGCACGAGGTAGTTGTCGTGCAGGTGGTACTTGGCGTTGGTCGACGGCGATCTCGGCGTCGCTGGCGAACCCGCCGAGCATCGTGCGCGCCGGATCCCCTGGCTGGTCGAGGCCGAGGCGCAGCAGCACCATCACGCCGAACGTGACGATGACGAAGACGACGACGAACCGGGAGAGGCGCTGGAGGGCGAAGCGCACGGTCGGGCGGCGGTGGGCTCAGCCCTCGTCGATCCAGAGCGTCTGGGTGTTGAACTGGCCCGGGGCAGCCGGCCCCGTCGGCCGCCGTCGACCCGTCGGGCAGCACCAGCTGGCCGATGCCCTGCACGTTGGTGTCGCTGAGCACGCCCCACGAGCAGGTAGACGATCGGCACGTTGTAGCAGTGCGCCGCCATCGTCCGGTTGATGTCCTCGGCGGCGGCGGTGGCCTCGGCGTCGTCGAGGGACTGGCGGGCGGTGTCGAGGTCGGCGTCGATCTGGTCGTCGCGCAGGCGGGCGAAGTTCAGTGACAGCGACGCCGTCGGGCTGGGCCGCGTCGCCGTACCACCAGACGGCCTGCTGGTCGACGTAGTGGCCGCCGTGCTGGCGCCACAGGAACGCCTCGAAGTCGGGGGTGCCGAGGGCGGCGTTGTTGATGAAGTCGTTCTGCGGGATCGCCTTGTCGGTGACGTCGATGCCGATTTGCGACCACCAGTCCATCAGCAGTTCGGCGGCCTGCTGCACGACGGTCGGCGGCGTGTGGCCGAGCACCACGGAGACGTCGTTGCCGGTCTCGGACTCGTACTGGTCGATCAGCGCCTTGGCGGCGTCGATGTCCTGGTCGTGGGGAAGGCCGTTGTCGTCGAGGTAGCCCTGCTGGCCCGGGGAGAACAGACCGTAGGCGGTGGGTCGAACCCGTCGCTCAGCGCATCGCTGAACTCGTCGCGGTCGATGGCGAGGTTCATCGCGGAGCGCACGCGCTCGATCTTGGATCGGGCCGGCCTTGTCGAGGTCGAACATCACGTAGTACGTCTCGACGACGCTGGTCCTGGAGCGTGACGGAGTAGTCGTCGCCGGCGTCCTGGATCTCGGTGATCACGCCGCCGGCCGACGTCGACATCATGTCGATGTCGCCGGACTGCAGCGCCTCGGCCGCGGTCTCGGAGTCCTCGATCACGCGGAACGTGATCGAGTCGAGGTACGGCAGCTGGTTGCCCTCGGCATCGGTCATCCAGTAGTCGGGGTTGCGGCTCACCTCCAGCGACTCGCGCGGCGAGAAGCTGTCGACCACGAACGGGCCGGTGCCCACCGGCTGGGTGGCGAGGTCGGGGTTCTGCTCGACCGCGGCGAGCCAGAACGGCGAGGCGATCATGCCCCACTGTGCCGTGAGCTGAGCGTCGAAGTTGCGCCACGGCATCGGCTGGTCGGGGTCGCCGTTCTTGCCGGTGTAGATGACGAGGGTCATGTCGTCGGTCTGCTCGATCTTGAGCTTGGTGCGGTCGGGATGGTCGGGGTCGGGGACGCGGGCGACGTCGCGCAGCGCGGCGGACACCAGTTGGCTGGTGCCGGCGGCCTGGAGGTTGTAGACGACGGCGGCGGCGTTGAGCGGTGTGCCGTCGGTGAAGGTGATCCCCGGGCGGACCTTGATCGTCCACTGCGTGTAGTCGTCGTTGGGGGTGATCGATTCGGCGAGCATCCCGTGGACCTTGCCGTCGGCGCCGAACTGCCCGATCGGTGTCGAAGAACGTCCGCGCCCGCTGGTAGCAGTACTGGTCGCAGCGCACGGCGGCGGGGGTCCACGGGCTGCCCGCCTCGGCCTCGCCGCTGACCACGAGGTGCCCGCCGTACACCGGGGCGCCGGCCGCCGGCGCGCTCGACGGGCGCCGCGCCGCGGTCGCGGCGACCGTCGCCGTCGACGCGTCGGAGATCCCGGCGCCGGCGACCAGCGCGGCCAGCAGCCAGCGCGGCGCCGGCCAGCGGGGCACGGTGGCCGGTGGGGCGGCTGCGGCGGGTCCGACGAGAGTGTGCGACGTTGTCCACGAACGGTCCCCCGTGTGCTGGTCGTTCTGGCTGCGGTGGGGTGCGGTGGCGGCGCGTGCGGCCCCGTCCGTGATCCGGACGGCCGATCCTGGTCCCGGTGGGCACCTTACCGAAGCCGTCGCCACCGCCGGAACCTGCTGGTCCCGTGGTCGGTCGGACGGCTGCGCCAGCGCCCGGTCGCTACAGTCCGGGCATGGCTGGCGGGCGAACCGGATCGGATTACGGCGCGACGGCGGGTGAGGTGATCGCCCGGATCACCGCCGACGACGACCTCGACCTCGGTCGTCACGACCCCGCCGAGACGTTCGGCTGGAACAAGCGCGAGGCGAAGCAGCGCTTCGTCGACGTCCGCGACGAGGTCGCCGAGCTGCAGAAGATGCTGTTCGCCGAGCGCACGCGGGCGCTCCTCGTGGTGCTGCAGGCGATGGATGCCGGCGGCAAGGACGGGGTGCTGCGCGACGTGCTGACCGGCATCAACCCGGCCGGCGTCGAACGTGGCCTCGTTCCGCGCGCCGAGCGAGGACGAGCTCGCCCACGACCCGCTGTGGCGGGTGCACGCCCACACCCCGGCCAAGGGCCAGATCGGCGTGTTCAACCGCAGTCACTACGAGGACGTGCTGGTGGTGCGCGTGAAGGGCCTGGTGCCGGACGCGGTGTGGCGCAAGCGGTACGACCACATCCGCCACTTCGAGCAGCAGCTGGTCGACGAGGGCACGGCGATCGTGAAGATCTACCTCAACCTGTCGCCGAGGAGCAACGGGAACGCTTCCAGGACCGCATCGACTCACCCGACGAGCGCTGGAAGTTCCGCCGCGGCGACCTCGACGACCGCACGCTGTGGCCGGAGTACATGCGGGCCTACCGCGAGGCTCTTGCCCGCACGTCGACCGCCGACGCCCCGTGGTACGTCGTGCCGGCCGACCGCAAGTGGGTGCGCAACCTGACCGTGGCGCACATCCTGCGCCACGCCCTGACCCGGCTGCACCCGGCGTACCCGCCGGCCGAGCCCGGCCTGGAGGGGCTGGAGGTCGCCCCGCTCCCGGAGGCGTGACCCGGGCGCGGTCGTTTGACAGTTTGTACAGTGCAGCGAATGTCGCGTGGTGATCCCGCGCTCGGTGGACGACGCCGTGTCCGTGCTCGGCGACCGCCCCGACGCGGTCGTGCTCGCCGGGGGCACCGACCTGATGGTCGAGGTCAACGAGGCCCACCGGCACGTCGTCGGTGACGAGACGGTCGTCGTCGTCAACCGTGTCCCGCAGCTGCGCACCTGGACGCTCGACCGCGCTGCCGGCACGCTGCGCATCGGCGCCGCCGTCACGTACGGCGAGCTGCGCCTCGCCGCCGCTCGCCGAGCTGGTGCCGGCGCTCGCCCAGGCCGCCCGCACCGTGGGGTCGCCGCAGATCCGCAGCGCCGCCACCCTCGGTGGCAACCTCGCCACGTGCTCGCCCGCCGGCGACGGCCTGCCCGTGCTCGCCGCGCTCGAGGCGATCGTGGAGCTGCGCGGCAACGACGGCGTGCGCACGCTCCCGGTGGACGAGTTCATGGTCGGGGTCAAGCGCACGGCCCGTCAGCCCGGTGAGCTGATCACCGCGGTGACGGTGCCGCTCCTCGACGGCTGGCAGGGCTACGCCAAGGTCGGCGTGCGCAACGCGATGGTGATCGCCATCTCCGGGGCGTGCCTCGCCGTCGACCGGCCGACCCGTTCCGTGCGCCTGGCGTTGGGCTCGGTGGCACCGACGATCGTGCGGGCGTCAGCAGGCGGAGGCGCTCGCGGCCGGCGCCGTGGACTGGACGAACGCCGCGGTGGCGGACGCGACGGTCGACGAGTTCGGCCGGCTCGCTGCGGCGGCTACCCGCCCGATCGATGACCACCGGGCACCGCCGGCCTACCGGCGCCACTCGATCGAGGTGCTGGCCGGCCGTCTGCTGCGCCGTGCCTTCCCCACAGAATGGTGACCCGTGACCGAGTCGTACCGGCTGCACGTCAACGGGGTCTCCCACGACGTGGCCGACGCGTGGCTGGGGGAGAGCCTGCTGTACGTCCTGCGCGAGCGCCTCGGCCTGTACGGGTCGAAGGGGGCGTGCGAGCAGGGGGAGTGCGGGTCCTGCAGCGTCCTCGTCGACGGCGAGCTGGTGTGCTCGTGCCTCGTGCTCGCGGCGAGTGCCGTCGACCAGGCGATCGTCACCGTCGAGGGGATCGGCGACGGCGGGGACGGCGCGCTCACCGACGTGCAGCAGGCCTTCGTCGACGCCGGGGCGGTGCAGTGCGGGTTCTGCACGCCGGGGCTGATCGTCGCCGTGCACGCCCTGCTCGATCGCATCGCCGCCCCCACCACCACCCAGATCGCCGAGGAGCTGTCGGGCAACATCTGCCGCTGCACCGGATACGGGCGGATCGTCGACGCGGTGCAACGGGTCAGCGCGCGACGGGGGCGAGCCGATGACGCTGACTGAGTCACGCCGACGCGTCGAGCGGGCGGACCGGATCGGTGATTCCCCGCTCCGGCCCGACGGGGTGGCGAAGGTGCGGGGCTCGTTCGCCTTCTCCAGCGACCTGCCGCTCGACGGTGCGGTGTGGGGAGCGACGCTGCGCTCGCCGCACCCGCACGCCGAGATCGTGTCGCTCGACCCGAGCCCGGCGCTGGCGATCGCCGGCGTGCACGTGGTGCTCACCGCCGCCGACGTGCCCGGCCAGCTCACCTACGGGCTGATCACCCCCGACCAACCGGTGCTCGCCGACGGCGTCGTGCGCTACGTCGGCGAACCGGTGGCGATCGTGGCCGCCGATCACCCCGAGACCTGCCGCCGCGCCCTCGCCGCGATCGTGGTGGAGTACCGCCTGCTCGAGCCGTTGCTCGACCCCGAAGTGGCAGTCTCCGGCGATCACCCGCCGATCCATCCCGACGGCAACCTGCTGCGCGGCCAGCGCATCGTGTGCGGCGACCCCGACGGCCACCGCCGACGTCGTGGTCGAGGGCACGTACGAGCTGGGCATGCAGGACCAGGCGTTCCTCGGCCTGGAGGCGGCGCTGGCCATCCCCGACGACGACCGCTCCGGGGTCGAGTTGCACATCGCCACGCAGTGGCTGCACGAGGATCGCAAGCAGATCGCCGCCTGCCTGGGGATGGCTCCGGAGCGGGTGCGTCTCGTGCTCGGCGGAGTCGGCGGCGCCTTCGGCGCCCGCGAGGACATCAGCCTGCAGGTGCACACGTGCCTGCTCGCGCTGGCGCTCGGACGTCCGGTGCGCATGCAGTACTCGCGGGCGGAGAGCTTCCTCGGCCACGTGCACCGGCACCCGGGGCGGATCTGGATGCGCCACCACGCGACCGCCGACGGCGAGATCGTCAAGATCGAGGCCCGCTTCGTGCTCGACGGCGGCGCCTACGCGTC
Organism: Ilumatobacteraceae bacterium; assembly: GCA_963719295.1. Lineage (GTDB taxonomy): Bacteria > Actinomycetota > Acidimicrobiia > Acidimicrobiales > Ilumatobacteraceae > Desertimonas. Next base: position 44,301 of record CAVRBV010000009.1, on the reverse strand, counting down.
GACGTCGGCGGCGGTGCTGCTCAACGCGATCACCCACGCCCAGGGTCCCTACCGGTGTCCGAACGCCGTCGTGCACGGCTACGTCGCCCGCACCAACCACCTGCCGTGCGGCGCGATGCGGGGGTTCGGGGTCGTGCAGGCGTGCTTCGCCCACGAGGGCCAGATGGATCGGCTCGCCGAGGCGTGCGGGCTCGACCCGGTCGAGATCCGCCTGCGCAACGCGATGACGACCGGCGACCGGCTCATCACCGGGCAGGTGGTCGAGAGCGTGGCCCCGGTGGCCCGCTGCATCCGTGAGACCGCCGCCCTGGCGCTGCCCGAGCCGTTGTCGGCCACCGACGCGTCCGACGGCATCGACCCGATGCGGTTGCCGGGCGGCGCCGGGCGCACCGCCGACCCCGGCCACGTGGTGCGCGGCGTGGGGTGGGGCGTGGCGATCAAGAACATGATGTACTCGGAGGGCTTCGACGACCACTCGACGGCGCGGTGCCGGCTGGTCAACGGCCCGAAGGGGCCGGTGGCGACGCTCAAGTTCGCCACCGCCGAGGTGGGCCAGGGGTTCGTCACCATCGCCGCCCAGATCGCCCGCTCGATCCTCGGCGTCGACGACGTCGAGCTCGACCGGGTCGACACGGCCATCGGGTCGGCCGGTTCGACGTCGGCGTCGCGCCAGACCTGGATGAGCGGAGGGGCGGTCGACGCGGCCTGCCGGGCGGTGCGTGAGGACCTGTTCGCGCGGGTGGGCGCGGCGCACGGTCTCGACCCGCTGCGCTTGGTGGTGGAGGGTGACGAGGTGGTCGACTCGATGGGGTCGCTGCGCGTGCCGCTCGTCGAGCGCGTTGGGAGACGCCGTGTTCGAGCGGGAGGTCGAGTTCCGCCACCGCCCCACCGAGCCCCTCGACGACGACGGGCGGGGCAACTGCCACGTGGCGTTCGCATTCGTCGCCCACCGCGCCGTGGTCGACGTCGACCCCGACCTCGGGCTGGTGAAGGTGGTGCAGGTGGCCACCGGCCAGGACGTCGGGCGGGCGATCAACCCGCTGTCGGTGACCGGCCAGATCGAGGGCGGCATCGCCCAGGGCCTGGGGTTGGCGCTGATGGAGGAGATCGTCCAGATCGACGGGCGGATCCGCAACGGCAGCTTCACCGACTACCTGCTGCCGACGATGCTCGACATGCCACCGGTGGTGGCGACCCTGGTCGAGGAACCCGACCCGCAGGCGCCGCTCGGCGCCAAGGGGGTGGGCGAGCCGCCGTGCATCTCGGTGACCCCGGCGATCGTCGCGGCGATCCGCGACGCCCTGCGCCTCGCCGACGGTGACAACCGCCGCGCCGACCGCATCACCCGCGTCCCGGTGCGCCCCTCCGACATCGCCGGCCTCTGATTTCCACAAGCATTTTCGAGCGTTTCTGCACGATTTCGCGACCAAGAATCGCGAGCACCGCGCTTGCAAAGATTCTGGGGCGCGAAATCGTGCGTTTCTGCACGATTTTGCTTGTGGAAATCTCTCTCGCGGGGTAGGGACGGGTTCGCCGTGTCGGGCGGAATCGGTAGCGTCGGCGGCATGGCCGACGACACCCACCGAGCGCGAGATCATGACGTGGGACATGTTCGGGACCGCGTCACGCGCCGTCGCCGAGATGGTCGCCGACGACTACGAGCCGGACATGATCCTGGCGATCGCCCGCGGCGGACTGCTCATCGGCGGCGCGCTCGGCTACGCCCTCGCCGTGAAGAACGTCTACACGATGAACGTCGAGTTCTACATCGGCGTCGACGAGCGCCTCGAGGTGCCGCGGATCCTGCCGCCGGCCCCCGACTTCGTCGACGTGTCGCACGCCCGCATCCTGATCGCCGACGACGTCGCCGACACCGGTCACACGCTGCGCAGCGTGCAGGACTTCTGCGCCGGCAAGGTGGCCGAGGTGCGCACCGCGGTGCTCTACGAGAAGTCGCACTCGGTGGTGCAGTGCGACTACGTGTGGAAGCGCACCGACCTGTGGATCAACTTCCCGTGGAGCGACAAGGAGCCGGTGATCAACCGCGCCGGCGCCGTGCGCGACGCCTGACCGCGAGGCCGGCGACCGCTACGCTCGCGGCGTGCCGCTGTACGAGTACCGCTGTCGCACGTGCGACGAGCGCTTCGAAACGCGCCGCGCGATGGCCGAATCCGACCTGGCCACTCCCTGCCCCCAGGGGCACGACGACACCGTGCGGCTGCTGTCGATGTTCGGCGTGCAGACCGGCGCCACCGCAGGCCCGGCACCGGCCGGGCGTCGGCGGCGGCGGCATGCTGCGGCGGCGCGTGCGGCTGCCGCCGCTGACGGCCACGACGCCGCATCACGCGGTCTGGGCGAGCACGACGGTGGCGCAGTTGCGCCCGCTGGCCCCCCAGATGCCGGCGCCGGGGAACGTCGCCGCGCCGGTGAGGTAGAGCCCGGGCACGGCGGTCTCGTAGTGGGTCAGCTCCGGGTCGTCGTTGCGCAGGGCGGCGAGCGGACCGCCGGAGAAGCTGGTGGCGTGGCCGCGGGGGAGCTGGAACTCGCGCTCGTACACCTCCGGGGTCATCACGCGCCGGGACTCGATCGACCCGAGGAAGTCGTTCTCGCAGCGCGCCGCCACCAGCTCCAGCCATCGCTGCGGTTCGTCCGACGCTTCCCAGCCGCCCGGGTGGCCGTACGGCGTCAGCAGCACCTCGAGGCTGAAGACGTGACGCCCGGGTGGCGCCAACGTCGGGTCGACGAGTGACGGCACGTTCACGAACATCCCCGGCCGGCGGATCACCCCGCCGCTCGCCATCAGGCGCGCCGCCTCGTCCATCTCGGCGAGCGTCGGCACCAGCGTCAGCGTCGAGGCCAGCGACGTGGCGACGCCGCGCACGACCGGCGCCTCGGTGAGCACAGCGTCGATCTTCGACTCGTAGCCGTCCTCCGGCGTCGCTCGCTCCCAACGCCCGACGAGCGCCGCCGCGCCGGCCGGAGGGTTCTTCAGCCACTCGACGAACGTGCGCCGCGGGTCGGCCGCCGACACCACCACCGGCGCCGTGATCTCGGTGCCGTCCTCGAGGCGGACGCCGGTGACGGCGTCGGTGTCGCACAGGATCGCGGCGACCTTGGCGCTGGTGCGCACCGTGCCGCCGTGCTCCTCGAACGCCCGCCGCAGCGCGAGCGGCAGGCGCCCGCTCCCGCCCACCGGACGGCCGACGTGGGCGACGTGGCGCATCGCGTAGCCCAGTGCGCCGAGTCCGGTCCTGGGCGTCTCCGGGCTGATTCCCCACACCATCGGGCCGCCGACCATCGCCGCGCCCTGCAGCACGTCGGACGAGAAGTACGACCGCATCACGTCGGCGGCCGACCGCCGGCTCCACCGGAACACCGTCGGCACCCCGCCGAAGCGTCGCCGCAGGCCGGCGCGGGCGAGCCCGCGAACGGTCGGGGGCTCGGTTGCGACGTCGAGGATCATCCGCACCGCCGGCAGTGCATGGCGCAGATACCTCCGGTACCCGTCGAGGTCGGCCGGGTGTTGGGAGGCGAGGTGGTCGAGGGTCCGCTCCGGGTCGTGCCACGTGACCAACGGGTTCACCGCGTTCGGGTCGTCGGTCCACGCCACGGCCGCGCCGGCCGGGTCGATCTCGATGTATTCGAGACCGTGACGCTCGAGGTCGAGCTCGCCGATCACCGGCGTGGTGCGAAACGTCACGTGGTCGCAGCTGCACACGTTGACCATGGCCCCGGCGAACGCCTCGCTGGTGGCGGTGCCGCCGACGTCAGCGCGCGCCTCGAGCAGGAGCGTCGATCGGCCGGCCCGGGCGAGATAGGCGGCGGCCACCAGCCCGTTGTGTCCCGCACCGATGACGATGGCGTCGACGTCGGGATGCGGACCTGGCATGCGGCCATTGTGCCCGCTGAGTGCCGCGCCCATCCCCGGTATGGTGCCGCACGTGAGTGGGTCCGACCGCCAGCTGAGCCACCTGCGTGCCCCCGAGCTGACGAGCGCGCTGTCCGAACGCAGCGTGGTCGTGCTCCCACTGGGCGCCATCGAGCAGCACGGCCCGCACCTCCCGCTGCACACCGACCTGCTTGTGGCCGAAGCCGTGGCCAACGCCGCGGTGGACCGCGTGGGCGAGCAGCTCGGCGTGTGGCTGCTCCCGCCGCTCGCCTACACCAAGTCCAACGAGCACGCCTGGGCGCCGGGCACCTTCTGGCTGTCCGCCGAGACGCTGCTCGCCGTGCTCGACGACATCGGTCGCTGCCTGGCGATGACGCCGGCACGGCGGCTGGTCGTGCTCAACGGCCACGGCGGCAACTCGGCGCTCGTCGGCGTGGCCAACCGGGAGCTGCGGCTGCGCCACGGGTTGATGACCTTCCTCGCCCACCCCGGCGTGCCACCCGATCAGGGTGGGCCGTCGGCGGCCGACGAGCTGGGCATGGGGGTGCACGGCGGAGCCGACGAGACGTCGCTCGTGCTGCACCTCGCCCCGGAGCTCGTCGACATGTCCGCGGCCCGCCGCACCGTCCCCGAGCACCTCGGCGCCAACCGCTTCGTCCGCTTCGGGGGCCCGGTGTCGTTCGGGTGGCTGTCGAACGACTTCGACGACAGCGGTGTGATCGGCGACCCCACCGGCGCTACGGCCGAGCGCGGCGCCGAGCTGTTCGACGCGGCGGTCACCGCGTTCGCCTCGGCGCTGGGCGAGATCGCCGCCTTCGAGTACCGCGGCGTGCGATGAGCCCGGACGACCTGCGCATCGACGGCGGCCGGCTGTGGGCGCGCCTGCAGGAGCTCGGCCAGATCGGGGCCATCGAGGGCCCGAACGGCGAGCACGGCTGCGCCCGCCTCGCGCTCACCGATGTCGACCGCGAGGGCCGCGATCTCGTGGTGGGCTGGATGGGCGACCTCGGCCTCGCGGTGACGATCGACGAGATCGGCAATGTCGTCGGCACGCGGGCGGGGCGCGATCCGGACGCCGCGCCGGTGATGACCGGGTCGCACATCGACACCGTGGCCACGGGCGGACGATTCGACGGCAACCTCGGCGTGCTCGCCGGCCTCGAGGTGATCGAGACACTGGAGACGCACGGCGTCGAGACCGACCACCCGATCAGCGTGGCGTTCTTCACCGACGAGGAGGGCGCCCGCTTCGCCCCCGACATGCTCGGCAGTCTCGTGTACGTGGGCGGCATGGCGCTGGAGGAGGCGCTCGACATCCGCGCCGCCGACGACGGGGCCCGGCTCGGTGACGAGCTCGTGCGCATCGGCTACGCCGGGCCGCTTCCGTGCCCGGCGGCCACGGCTCCGCACGCCTACGTCGAGCTGCACATCGAGCAGGGACCGATCCTCGAGGACGAGGGTGTGACGATCGGCGTGGTCGAGGGCGTGCAGGGGATCTCGTGGACCGAGGTGGCGATCACCGGCCGCTCGGCGCACGCCGGCACCACGCCGATGCGCATGCGGCGCGACCCCGGCTACGTCGCCGCGGCGCTCACCACCTTCGTGCGCGACCTCACGGCGCGCCTCGGCGGGGCGCAAGTCGCCACGGTCGGGCGCATCGACGTTCGGCCGAACCTCGTCAACGTCGTGCCCGCCAGCGCCACGATCACGATCGACCTCCGCAACACCGACGACGCCGTGCTCGTCGAGGCCGAGGCCGCGCTCGCCGCCGAGATCGAGCGCCTGAGCGCGGCCGAGCAGGTCACGGTGGCGACCCGCTCGCTGGCCCGCTTCGAGCCCGTCGACTTCGACCCCGCCACCATCGACCTCGTCGAGCGCACCGCCCAGCGCCTCGGCTACTCGACGCGCCGCCTGCCGAGCGGCGCCGGCCACGACGCCCAGATGCTCGCCCGGGTCTGCCCGACGGCGATGATCTTCACGCCGAGCGTGAACGGGCTGTCGCACAACATCGCCGAGTACACCGAGCCCGACGACATCACGGCCGGAGCCGACGTCCTGCTACAGACCATCCTGGCGCTCGCCGGCGCGCCACACGATGCGGTCGGCCGGCCCGAACGCGATCGCCTCGCGTAGCGACCCGGCCCGCACCGCCAGCAGGTCGGCCGGGGCGCCGTTGGCCACGGTCGCGGCACCGAACCCGGTGGCGCGGGCGGCCGCCTCGGACACCGTGTTCCACGCATCGACGGGTTGCAGGTGGGCGGTGAGCACCATCAGCGCCGCCGTCTCGAACGGACAGGCCCGGCCCACCGGGTTGAACGGATCCTGCAGGTTGTCGGCGCCGGCGGCGACGGTGACGCCGGCGCGCTGCAGCGCCCGCACCGCCGTGACGCCGCGGGGCATCGCCTGCTGGCGGTCGCGGCCCTGCAGGTAGAGGTTGGTCGGCGGGGAGGGCGACCACGGCGATCCCCGCTGCCGCCACCGCTTCGGCGACGCGATCCTGATCGGCGTCGGCGCGGATCGACAGGCTCACGCAATGGCTCGCCGTCACCGGGTGGGCGAATCCCGTGGCGGTCACCATCTCGGCGAGGATCGACAGGCCGTCGGCGCTCGGGGTCCAACGTCTCGTCGGTGTGCACGTCGACGGCGCGACCGGCGTCGGCGGCGATCGAGAGCAGCACCTCGGTGGCGGCACGCGCGTGGCCGCCCGGCGCCGAGTCACCCGAGAAGATGTGCTCGAGGTGCGGGCAGCCGCCGACGAGGTCGGCCCCGGCGTCGAGCGCCGCCGTCAGCAGGGCGCGGTGCTCGGCGCCGGCGGCTCCGGCGACCGGTGAGCCGGTGAGCGCCACGATCTGCACGTCGATCACGTCGGCGACGCGCTGGCGGGCCAGGGACAGCGCCTCGACGCTCGTCAGACCGTTGTCGGCGGTGACATCGGCGTGGGTGCGCACGGCGCGGTAACCGTTGCGCGCCATCAGCCGGGCCGCCCGCTCGGCCCGCTCGGCGGTCTCGTCGACGGTCAGCTCGGGCCGGGCCGCCACCATCGCCGCGATCGCCCCGATCAGGTCGCCGGTGAGGTTCACCACCGACTCGGCGAGGAACGCCTTGTCGAGGTGGGCGTGCGGCTCGACCGCGGCGGGCAGCAGCAGGTAGCCGGCGAGGTCGACCATCTCCGCGTCGGCGGGCGGGCTCCCCGTGGGAGCGACGGCCGTGATCCGTCCACCGTCGATCGTGACGTCGACCACCGAGCCGTCGGTGAGCGTCGCACGGTGCAGCAGGACCGATCGGTTCGCTCCCGAGGACTGGCTGTGGTGGGGCATCGAGCGGAACCTAGTGCCACGTGGCTGCTCGGCCACGGCGATCTGGTCACCCACGTTCTCGATATCGAGAACGTGGGTGACCAGATGACCGCCATGCGCCCCTGAGCCCGACACGAGCGGCTGCGACGGCGTTCTCCGGTGTACGGTCGGAGGATGGTCGCGGCGATCACACGGCGGTACGGGCGGTGAAGCTCGGGGCGTTCTTCTTCGGCGGGGTCGAGCTCGATGACGCCGGGGCCGGCCCGCCGGCACCGATGGACCGCCGCTTCGACAACGACGCGGCGTGGCGGGCGACCGAGCAGTACGTCAACTCGGCGACCGAGGCCGAGCGTCTCGGCTACGACTCGTTCTGGACCACCGAGCACCACTTCCAGCACGAGGGGTACGAGGTCGTCCCGAACGGGATCCAGCTGTCGACGTGGATCGCGGCGCGGACGAATCGGATCCGTCTCGGCACGATGTTCAACGTCGTGCCGCAATGGCACCCGTTGCGCCTCGCCGAGGACTTCTCCACCTTGCACAACCTCTCCGGCGGCCGCGCCATCCTCGGCGTCGGGCGGGGCACCGTGCCGCGTGAGGTGCTGCACCTCAACGAGAAGCACGTGTCGATCGGCAGCCACGACAACCCCGACCAGCAGGCCGACGACGCCCACAACCGGGAGGTGTTCGAGGAGGCGATGGAGGTCATCCGTCTCGCCCTCGCCAACGAGCGCTTCTCGTACCACGGCACGCATTACGAGTTCCCGCAACCCGGCATCCCCGATCGGGGTTCCACCGTCCAGGAGCTGACGCTCGTGCCCCGGCCCCGGCATCCCTACGAGATCTGGCAAGCGGTCACCAGCCCGCCAACCCTCGAGTACGTCCCCGTCGTCGGTCACGGCGCCGTGTTCTGGAACCAGCACTACAGCTTCATCAAGCGCTTCTGGGACACCTACGGCACGCGGTACGCCGAGCACCACGACGGCGTCGAGTTGGCCCCCGGCGACAAGCGCATGCTCGTGATCGCCGTGCGCGTCGAGGACACCTACGAGGAGGCGCTGCGCACCGCCACGCCGGGTCACGACGAGTTCTGGAAGTTCCTCGGGCCCTACGGCTGGAGCCGCGGCTACGTGGGCGACGACGGCAAGCCGGCCAAGCCCGGTCTGATCCCGTCGCTCGCCACATCGGTCGAGCAGAAGACGATCCTGCTCGGGTCGCCGGCCGACGTGGCCGATGGGGTGCAGTTCTACCGGGACCTGCTCGGCGTCGAGCACCTCACGATCTTCCCGCACCTGCTCGGCGATCCGTACAAGAAGGCCGACGAGCAGCTGGCCCGCTTCATCGAAGAGGTCGTCCCGCTCCTGCCCTGACCGCCTCGTCTCGAACGGCAATCTGGTCACCCACGTTCTCGATATCGAGAAGTCCCGGGGTCGCGATCGTCGGGTGCGGCCGTGTTGGCGTCACGGTTGTCGGCTCTTGAAATGGCGCGCAACCGTCCGTGGCGTGGTCTCACCCAGATCGCCCCCGACGCGGCCGCGGCTAGGTCGCCGAAGTCGACCGAACGCGCCCCAACGGGCTCACTGGCGCGACGTCGACGTCGTCACGTCTGGCTTGGTCCGCGAAACGAGCGGTGGGAGACGCCGTTTCGCGGACGAACGGCCCGACCCGGCACCACGCCCAGCCACCCAGCCACCCACCCACCCGCTCTTCCAGAGCCAACCGACCTGTCGACGCGGCGGCCGGACCCGTCGTCACCGACCCACGGAGATGTCACAAGAGCCCCTTGTCGGTTTCGCGATTGTGGGTGACCAGATCGGCCGAGGGGCGCTTGCATGCGTGCGGCCTCCCGAGCGGAGCGGGCAGCGACGACTACGGTGGACGGCGATGTCAGACGATCCCGCTGCCGGCCAGCCCACTCCGCCCGACGGCCCGCCGCCGTCGTCGTCACCCCCGCCGCCGCCACCCGCACCCGCCGACGGCGCCACGAGCGCCGCATCGAGCCCGAAGCCGTCCCGCACCGGCGTTGGCATCGACATCAACCCGGTGCTGGCGATCGGCGTCGCGGCCGTGGTGCTGCTCGTGCTGTCACTGTTCCTGAAGGAGGACGGCGTCCGGCTGTGGAGCGACCTCGGCGTGCTGTGGTCGCTGTTCGCACTGGCGATGGTGCTGCTCACCCTGCTGCCGTCGGTGCGCAAGCTCGTGAACATGAGCGAGCGCCAGGCGTGGCAGATCGCCGCCCTTGCCGCCGGTGCGCTCGTGTTCTGGTGGGTCCTCTTCGTGCTGCCGGTCATCAACCGCAACGTGTCGTTCCTGGCCACGTTGGCGGTGGCCGCCGCCGGTGTGGGGGTGTGGCTGAGCCCGGGCAACACCTTGAAGGACACCGCCGACACGCCCACCGCGGCGTCGTGACCAACGTCCCGGCCGCCCGCCGCGTGGCCGCGGTGTCGCTCCTGCTCCCGGCCGCCATCGTCGGCAGCACGCTCAGCCTCGGCCTGCGTTGGTCGGTGGGCAGCGACCAGGCCGGCTACGAGCTGGGCATCCGCATCTTCCTCGTGGCTGCGATCGTGCTGCTCGGCTTCGCCCTGTATTTCCGTGACAGCGCCCCCCGGCGAACGGAGTCGCTCGTGTTCCTCGCTGCGATGGCGCTGGGTACGGCGGTGGCGCTCGCCGTGCGGCTGTTCCCCGCACCCGGGCTGGTGATCGCGGCCGCCAGCCTGGCGCTCGCCGTGTGGTGCAAGCGGGTGCTGCGCGCCCAGCGTCTCGCCGCCACGCTCGGCGTCGGCTGAGCGTTCGGTTCGCTAGAGCGCGGCGGCGGTGCCGACGACGGTGCGCGGGTCGGCGGCGGCCTCGAACAGCCCGTCCGCGGCCAGGGTGATGCAATGGGCGTGGCCGAACATCGGCCCGAACGCCGGTGCCGTCTCGACGGAGTGGCCCCGCTGGCGCAGCATCGCCGGCCACGCGGGTGGGGCGTGGTCCTCGATGACCACCGTGGGCTGCACCTCGCCGTCCCACGTGTCGAACCCGGTCGCCGGGCCGCGCAGCACCACCCGCGGCGCCGCCACGGCCTCGGCGGGCGTCGCCTGGTCGTACAGGAGACGGGCTGCGAGCTGGGCGACGATCGCCGGCTGGGCGTCGCCCCCGGCGGACCCGAGCACGGCCCGCACCGCGCCGTCGCGGGTCGCCAGCGCCGGCACCAGCGTGTGCGGCGGCCGGCGACCAGGCGTCAGCTCGGCCGGGTGTCCGGGAGCCAGGGAGAACCCGAGCCCACGGTTGTGCAGGTTGATGCCGGTCGTCGGCTCGACGAGCCACGAGCCGAACCCCGAGGCGTTCGACTGGATCAGGCTGACGGCCCACCCGCGGTCGTCGGCCGTGCACAGGTACGTCGTGTCGCCGGCACCGGATGCCGGGGTCAGCGCCGCCGCCCGATCGGCGTCGATCGTGCCGGCGCGCTGCACGGCGCGAGCGAGCAGATCGGCCCCGTCGGCGCCGTCGTGGAGCACGTCGGGGCGATCGAACGAGGCGGCCTTGACGGCCTCGACGAACAGGTGGGCCCGCTCGACGTCGTCCGGCGGGCCGGACAGCCCGACCCGTTGGACGAGCCCGGCGATGGCCAGCGCGAGGTAGCCCTGCGACGGCGGCCCGACGGTGTGCAGCTCGTGGCCGAACACCTGCTCGGTGAGCACCGGCACCCAGCGCGCCTGGAGCTCATCGAGGTCGGTCGGGGTCGAACACCCCGTCACCGAGCTCAAGCAGCCCTTCGCCGAACGCCCCGCCGTAGAACGCGTCGCGACCGCCACGGACGATCGCCTGCAGGGTGAGCGCCACTCCCGGCCGGCGCACGATCGCGCCCGGTCCGCTCGCCTGCTCCGCCAGCTCCACGAAGCGCGGCGCGGCGGCGTCGTCGAGCATGGAGAGCGACGCGCACAGCAACGGGCTCGCCGGGGCGCCGGCTGCGGCGAGGCGGATCGCCGGCACCACGATCTCGCCGAACGGCAGCGAGCCGAATCGCTCGTGCAGCAGCATCCAGCCGTCGACGCACCCGGGCACGGTCACGCTGCGCACGTCGTGGCGCAGCGGCATCTGGCGAAGACCCTCGGCGCGCATCGCGCCGGCATCGGAACCGGACCCGGCCGAGCCGCTGGCGTCGAGTCCGAGGATCTCGCCCGACGGCGTGCGCACGATCGCGAACAGGTCGCCGCCGATGCCGCACAAGTGCGGCGCGACGACCGCCATCGCCGCGTTCGCCGCCAGGGCGGCGTCGACGGCGTTGCCACCGCGGGCGAACGTCCACATCGCGGCCTGCGTCGCCAGGCCGTCGGCGGTGGCGGCCGCGGCGTAGCGCCCGCGGATCACCGGCAACGGCGCGACCACGCTCACGGCGTCCACTCGCCGCGGGCGACGAGCACGTCCCGGAGCACCGACGGCCGATCGGTCATCAGCCCGTCGACCCCGAGGTCGAGGAGGCGGTTCATCTCGGCGGCATCGTCGATCGTCCACACGTGCACGGCGATCCCGTGCCGGTGGGCACGACGGACGAAGCGCGGGGTCACCACCGCGAACCAGCCACGTCGCGCCGGGACCTGGGCGGCGAGCCCGCGCCCGATGCGCAGACCGAACGCCCACAGCAGGACCAGCTCCCACTGGGCGAGGCTCGTGCAGGCGGACGGGCCGAGGGCGCGCCGCAGGGCGCGGATGCGCCGGTCCGAGAACGACGCCACGCAGACGCGGTCGAGGGCCCGGTGGGCCGCCACGGCGCGCGCCAACGGCGCCACCGCGGCCGCGACCTTGCAGTCGATGTTCCACCGGGCCTCGGGCCACGTGTCGAGCAGCTCGTCGAGCCTCGGGATCGGTGCCGTGCCGTCGACGCGGGCCGTGGAGACCTGCGACCACGGCAGCTCGCTGATCCGCCCCGGCATCCCGCAGGTGCGTTGCAGGTCGTCGTCGTGGAAGGCCACCAGTACGCCGTCGGCGGTGACGTGGACGTCGGTCTCGAGGTAGCGGTAGCCGAGCTCGACGGCGGCGCGGAAGGCGGGCTCGGTGTTCTCCGGGGCGTCGCTGGCGCCACCGCGGTGGGCGAAGGCGATCGGCCCGTCCCAGTCGAGGTACGGGTGCGGCGACGGGCGGCCGGTGTCTGCCACGACGGAAGTATGGTCCGAGCCATGACCACGCCGAGCATCCAGGCCCTGCCGCTCGCCGGCGAGCGCTTCACCGGCGACGGTACGAACGAGCCGATCGTCGTCCGGTCACCGTACGACGGTTCGCCCGTGGGCACCGTCCCCTCGTGCACCGCCGCCGACGTCGACCGCGCCGTGGCCGTCGCCGCCGCCGGCCCTGCGCGAGTCGCCGCTGCCGCGCTGGAAGCGCGCCGACGTGCTCGACCGCGCCGCCGTGGCGCTCGCCGGGCAGGAGGAGCGCTTCGCCCGCATCGTCGCCGCCGAGGCCGCCAAGCCGATCCGCACCGCCCGCGCCGAGGCGCAACGTGCGGTGGGCACGTTCCGGTTCGCCTCCGCGGAGGCGCGCACGTTCGACGGCGAGATGGTGCCGCTCGACGCCATCGCCGCCGGCGAAGGCAAGGTCGGCTTCGCCATCCGCGTCCCGATCGGGGTCGTCGGGGCGATCTCTCCGTTCAACTTCCCGCTCAACCTGGTCGCCCACAAGCTGGCCCCGGCCATCGCCGCCGGCTGTCCGGTGGTGCTCAAGCCGGCCAGCCAGACGCCGCTGTCGGCGATCGCCCTCGCCGAGCTGCTGATCGACGAGTGCGGTCTGCCGCCGGAGTGGCTGCACGTCGTGACCGGCAGTGGCGGCACCGTCGGCAACGCCATCGTCGACCATCCCGGCATCGCCCTGGTCACGTTCACCGGGTCGCCCGAGGTCGGTTGGGGCATCCGCGCCCGGGCGCCGCGCAAGCGGGTGGGGCTCGAGCTCGGCAACAACGCGCCGGTCATCATCGAGGGCGACAGCGATTGGAAGGCGGCGGTGTCGAAGATCCGCGTCGCCGGTTTCGCCCATGCCGGGCAGAGCTGCATCTCCACCCAGCGGATGCTGGTGCACCGCGCGATCGCCGAGCAGGTGACCGACGCCCTCGTCGCCGAGGTGTCGACGCTGGTTGTCGGCGACCCGATGGACGAGGCCACCGACGTCTCGGCCCTGATCTCCGAGTCCGAACGTGACCGGGTGGCGACCTGGATCGCCGAGGCCGTCGATGCCGGGGCGGTCGTCGCCACGGGCGGCGACGTCGACGAGCACGGCGTGCTCGGCCCGACGGTGCTCACCAACGCCACGCCGGACATGCAGGTGTGCCGCGGCGAGGTGTTCGGCCCGGTGGTGACGGTCACCGTGTACGACACGCTCGACGAGGCGCTGGCGTTGGCCAACGACACGCGCTACGGCCTGCAGGCGGCGATCTTCACCAGCGATCTGGGCACGGCGATGCGGGCGTTCACCACGCTCGACTTCGGCGGGGTCCTCGTCAACGAGGTGCCCACCTGGCGCGCCGACCAGCAGCCCTACGGAGGCCTGCGGGACAGCGGCAACACCAGGGAGGGTCCGGCCTACTCGATCCGCGAGATGACCGAGATCCGCATGGTGATCCTGTCTCCCTGACCAGACCCCCGTTCGATGTTGCGTCGCCGACATCGGAGTGTGAGGGCAAGCACCGAGCCGGATCGGCGGTGTGCTCACAAATGGTCCTTGTCGACGGCGCCGCCGTCTGGGTCGTCTCAGCGCCCATCTCACCCTGGCCCAGCGTCGCTGACGGCACCCGCACCAGGGGAGTGTTGTCGTGGCCTCGGCCATCGTCTCCGGGTGGGTCGACGCGCAAGAGTGCGATCTACTCGGCAGTCCGTCCACTCCTGCCGGAGTCCGGTTTCGCGGCAGCCGAGCCGACCATGTGCTCTGCCGTAGCGTGGCCTCGTGAGTCTGCGCGACACACACCGTCTCGGCTACCGGCGAGTGGACGACGACGTGGACGTGTCCGTGTTGATCGAGACCATGGACACGACTGCCGGGTGGGAGGCCACGTGTGCCCTGCGCGGCTGGGAACGGCGCCACCTCCGGCTGGCAGAGGGCGAGCGCCTCATCGACGTCGGTTGCGGTCTCGGCGACGCAGCCCTTGCGCTCGCTGACGATCTCGGCACGAGCGGCCAGGTCGTCGGGATCGATATCGGCACGACGATGTTGAGCGTGGCTCGAGAACGAGCGAAGGCCGCGCCCTGCCAGGCGCGCTTCTCGGTTGGTGACGCAGTCGCGCTCGATGAGCCGGATCGATCGTTCGACGTCGCCCGCTCCGAGCGAACGTTGCAGTGGCTGTCCGATCCGCAGGCAGCCGTCGGCGAGCTCGCCCGTGTGCTGAGGCCCGGCGGGCGCGTGTGCCTGATCGACACCGACTGGTCGACCCTGCGCCTCGACATCGGCGACACCACCGTGGCAGAGCAAGTGTGCGCAGCGATGCGCACGGAACGGTGCCGGCCTTCGAACGTCGGCAGCCGACTGGATGTCTTGGCGCGGACCGCCGGCTTCGACGTGCTCGCGGCAACCAGCGCCACCCAGGTCTGGAGGACCTGGGATCCCGATGAGTCCATCGCGCCCGGCGGATGCTTCTCCATGCGCAGTCTGGCTGAGGACCTGGTTTCCACCGGCCACCTCGACGTCGCCGACACGGACCGATTCGTCGACAGGATCCTGCACGCCGCCCGCAACGGCCGCTTCGAGATGTCACTCACCATGTTCGCCGTCGTTGCCACCGCTGGGGAACGGTGAACCGTCGAGGATCAACTGCCTCGCCGGCCCGGGACATGTCTCGCGTCCGAGATCGACGCTTCACGCGCCACGTCGCGGATGTTCTCGATCGCCGGCCCGCGGCCGCGGTTGGAGATCACTGCTGGGGAACGAGGAACTCGACCGCGAAGCGGACCGGTCCTCGTGGCTCGACGAAGTGCTCGACATCCGGAGGGATGGCCTGCGGTTGACTCTCGTCGACGATGACGTCGGTCACCGGATGCGTCTGGGCCACGAAGCGCAGACGGCCCCGATCGACTCGCAGCCGACCCCATGTTCCGCTCGCCACCCGGTGGGCTCGGCGCAGTGCGGTCGGCATGGAGTGTTCGTCCAACGTCGCTGTTGTTCGAACGACGACGAGGTCGGCGGGAAGCTCGGTGCGATCGCACAGCGGACACGCCAACGCCGTGCCGACGCGCTGCTGTCGTGCGACCTCGTCGTCGATCCACGGCGCCGGCCAGAACGGTGGACGATGCCGGACATGTTGACGGTGGTGACAGTCCAGCAGGGCGATCCAATCACCGGCGTCATCGCGCTCGAACCCGGAAATTCGGCGCTCCACAAGGCCGAGCGTACGGAGGCATCCGATACCCACGTGACGTGACGCTCGCCACCGCGCCGATGACGTGGTGTGGGTGTGAGCGCGGCCTCGGCTCAGGTCTCGCGGCGGGCGCGGGCGCGACGTTTGCCCTCGTGCATCGCCGCCACGCGTGCCGCGGGGATCGCAGCGCCCTCGGCCACCAACTCGGCCGGGAGCGCCTGCGGTGGCGGCATCAGACTGGCCCAGGGATCCTCGGTACCGAGCCGGTCGAGCGCCGTGCGGATCGTCTGCTCGCCGGGCACCAACCCGTCGAGCTCGTCCCACGGCACGGGGAACGACACCGGCACGCCGGGCCGGGCGCGCGGGCTGTACACCGCGGCAACCGTGGCGCCGCCGGTACGGGTGGCGTCGACGAACACCTTGGCGCCGCGGTCGGCCTTGACGAACGCGGTGGTCGCCACGTCGGGGTCGAGCAACTCGGCGCGCCGGGCAATCGCCCGCGTCGCCGCGGCGGCCTCGTCGGCCGATGTCGCCTCGGCGAGCGGCACGAAGACGTGCACCCCCTTCGCGCCGCTGCTCTTGACGGCACCGGCGAGGCCGACGGCGGCCAGCGCCCGGCGCACGAGACGGGCTGCTGCCACGGCGGCGGCGAACCCTGCACCCTCGGGTGGATCGAGATCCAACACGAGATGCGTCGGCTGGTCGAGGTGTGCCACGAGCGCCAACGTCGGGTGGTACTCCACGGCGCGCTGGTTGGCGAACCACAACAACGTGCGACGGTCATTGCACAATGCGTACGACACCTGTCGCTTCGACGCCTCGGCCCACACCCGCACCGTGGGCACGAAGTCCGGCGTGTACTTCGGCACGTTCTTCTGCATGAACGGTTTCTGGTGACCAGTCGTTCGGATCACCGACAGCGGACGGTCGCGCAACGCCGGCACCAGGCGGTCGGCCACCCCGTCGAGGTAGTCGACCAGCTCGCCCTTGGTGACCCCAGCGCCGTCGAACAACGGTTGGTCGAGGTGCGTCAACGCGACCCCGTGGCGCTCCCCGCCGTCGGTCGATCGCGCCATCACCTCCACGTTGCCAGATGCAGCCTGCCCACCTCGCCCACGCCGCCACATCCACAAACGCACCGCGCCCGCCGGCTCCTCCGAGCCGACCCGCCTCCACGCCCACGCGACCGCGACGCACCCAAGGCCGTCAACGTCATGGGCAACGGTCCGTCACCGTTCACCCGGTCGCGGATCGCGCCGTCGCACTCGGGGATTGCCTTCGTCTACCGTGCCCGCATTCACCCGACGGGAGGGGAGCCATGACCCGGATCAAGACGATCGCGCTCGCCGACGCCGACGAGCCACTTCGCGTCGCTCGCGAGGCACAGCACGCCCTCTACCCGGCTGAGTACGCGATGCCGGTGCCGCCGTTCGTCGACGAAGCGGCAGGCATCGTCGCCTCGCACTCGTTGATCCCTGAGGCGCTGCACCACGCCTTCGCCACGTTCGGCGCGTTGATGGCACCCGAGCTGCCGCTCGACCGCCGCCAGCAGGAGATGATCGCCACGGTCGTATCCGCCACGAACCGCACCTACTACTGCACTGTCTCTCACACGGAGTTCCTCAACCGCGTGATCGGGGACGACGGCGTCGCCGACGCCGTACGTCGTGACTTCCGCAGTGCGCCGATCAGCGACGCCGACCGGGCCATGCTCGAGTACGCCGAGCAGATCACGCTCGATGCCACGGGCGTCACTGACGAGCACCACGCTGCGTTGCGCGACGCCGGCTTCGACGACACCGGCATCCTCCAGATCACCTTGATCGCCGCCTGGTTCAACTACATCAACCGCGTTGCCGACGCCCTCGGCGTCGGCACGACCTAGGTGTTCCGACTTCGACGAGGCGCATACGAGGGGCTCACCGCGATCGTGTCATGCCCACTGCGAGATCGACCGACGACCGTCAACATCGCCGACGTCGGCGATTTGGAGCCGACGACTCTTCCGAGCTCAGGCCTTGACGGAACGTCCGAGCTCACCGACCGAGCCGCCGCTCGCCCGCCACGTCGTAGATCACGATCGACACGTCGTCGGGCACTACGGCGGGTGTGCCCGGTGGCGACGGCGCCGCGAGGTGCGCATCGAGTGCCGCTTGATCAGCCCACCGTTCGGTGAGCAGGACGCGGCCCGGGTCGAGCGGATCGCCGGCGAACGTGTACTCGAGGCACCCACGCTCGGCTCGTGATGTGCGCATCCGTTCGAGGCGCTCGGCGAGGAACTCGTCGCGCCGCTGCCGGGTCGACTGCGAACGTGCCGATGACGATGACCATCAGTCCTCCTGTTGCGATCGGCCGCAGCGTCGCACGTGCTCGACTGCCCGATCACCACGGCGAGGCTCGCCAGCGCGGCGAGTCGCTGAGCGGCGCTGCCCATCAGCCCGACTCTCCCTGCTGCTGGGCGAGCGGGACGTCGGGGTCGTAGCCCAACCTCAACAACTCCTCCCGCTGGAGCAGCCGCTTGTAGAGCTTGCCGGTGGGGTGTCGGGGCAGTTCGGCGCGGAAGTCGACGCTGCGGGGGCACTTCACGTCAGCCAGCTGCGAGCGGCAGTAGCGGATCAACTCTGCCGCCAAGGCCGACGCCGCCGCCTCGTCCGCCGGCATCGTCACCGGTTGGACGACGGCCTTCACCTGCTCGCCGAACTCCTCGTCGGGAACGCCGAACACGGCGACGTCGACGACGGCGGGGTGGGTGACGAGGGCGTTCTCGGCCTCCTGCGGGTAGACGTTCACGCCGCCCGTGATGATCATGTAGGCGGCGCGGTCCGTGAGGTAGAGGTAGCCGTCGTCGTCGACGTAGCCCACGTCACCGAGCGTGGTCCACCCGTTGGGATGGCGCGAGCTGGCCGTCTTCTCCGGATCGTTGTGGTACTCGAACGCGGCGCCACCCCCGAACCACACCGTGCCGCGCTCGCCGGTGGGCAGTTCCTCGAGGTCGGGGCCGCAGACGTGGAGCTCGCAGCCGAGCGGCAGCCCGACGGTGCCGGGGTGGGAGAGCCACTGTTCGGAGTTGCAGTACACGAAGCCGTTGCCCTCGGTGCCGGCGTAGTACTCGTGCACGACCGGGCCGAACCACTCGATGATGTCGCGCTTCACCGGCACCGGGCACGGGGCCGCGGCGTGCACCACGGTGCGCAGCGACGACACGTCGGCACCGGCCCGCACCTCGGCCGGAAGCTTGAGCAGGCGTACGAACATCGTCGGCACCACCTGCGTCGCCGTGACGCGGTAGCGCTCGATCGCCGACAGGTACGCCTCGGCGTCGAAGTGCTCCATGACGACGGCGGTGCCGCCGACGGCGGTCGCCGCCATCGTGAACCGCAGGGGAGCGGCGTGGTACAGCGGGGCCGGGGAGAGGTACACCGTGTCCGGCCCGAAGCCGAAGAGCATCTGAGCGAGCGATCGTGACGCCGGTGGGGGAGGTCTCCAGCGGGGCGCCGCGGAACGGCTGGGCCACGCCCTTGGGGCGGCCGGTGGTACCGGAGGAGTAGAGCATGTCGGTGCCGGCGACACGATCGGGCAGCGGTCCCGGCGCCATCGTCGCCACGGCGTCCTCGTACGAGTCGTAGCCGGCGACGGCGCCGTCGAGCATGAGGCGCATGGTGACCCTGGGGGTCGACGGCACGATCGCGGCCGCCTGGCTCGGCCAGGTGGTGCGACGTGATCACCACCCGGGCGCCGCAGTCGTCGACGATGTACGCCAGTTCGCTGCTCGTCAACCGCGACGACGCGGCCGTGTACACCGCGCCGGCGTAGTGGCACCCCCACAACACCTCGAGGTAGCGGGGATGGTTCTCCATGCAGATCGCCACGTGGTCGCCGGGTTGCACGCCGGCGGCGCGGAGCAGCCGGGCGAGCCGGTTGGCCGCCTCGTCGAGCTCGCGGTAGGTGACGACCGCGCCCGATCCGGCCATGACCACCGCCGGCTTGTCGGGAGTGGAGTCGGCGTGCGCCCCCGGGTACATGCCGCGACGACGTACCGGACCGCTACCCGACCGAGTCCCGTTCGCGGCCCGCAGGTGGCCAGCATCGGCCCGCAGCGGCGCTGCGCACTCGCTGGCGCTCGCTCGTCGACGCATGATGACGTCCTGACCGAGAACGCCCGTCGCGACGCCGCGACGGGCGACGACGAACAGCGGGTTGCCGACCTGCTCGACGACCTGCTGACCCGTTTCCCGCCGGCCACCACACCGCAGGTCGAGTTCCTCGGCGCCCAGTTCGACCTCGGCCTGGCCTGGGTGCACTTCGCTCCGGGCGACGGCGGCCTCGGAGTCAGCCCGAAGTTCCAGACGACGGTCAACGCCCGCATCGCCGCCGCCGGCGGGCCGATGGGGTACTTCGTCAACCCGCTCGGGTACGGCATGTGCGGGCCGACCGTCGCCGCCTGGGGCACCGACGAGCAACGTCGCCGCTATCTGCGTCCGCTGTTCACGGGCGAGGAGATCTGGTGTCAGCTGTTCTCCGAGCCCGGCGCCGGGTCCGACTTCGCCGGCCTCGCCGCCCGCGGCGTGCAGGACGGCGACGAGTGGGTCGTCAACGGCCAGAAGGTCTGGACGTCGCTCGCCCACGTGTCGAAGTTCGGTCTGCTCGTCGTGCGCACCGACCCCGAGGCCGTGAAGCACGCCGGCCTCACCGCCTTCGTCGTCGACATGCACGCACCCGGCGTCGACGTGCGCCCGCTGCGTCAGATCACGGGCGACGCCGAGTTCAACGAGGTGTACTTCACCGACGTGCGCATCCCGGCCACCGCGATGCTCGGCGCGCCCGGCGACGGCTGGCGGGTGTCGCTCACCACCCTGATGAACGAGCGGGTGTCGATCGGCGGCACGATCCCGCCCAAGGGGTCGGGCGTGATCGGCCAGCTGCTCGACGTGTGGCACCGCATCCCGCCGGAGCGGCGCGCCGCGGCCGACCGCGACGAGGTGATGCGGTTGTGGTGTCGGGCCGAGGTGCTGCGGCTGACCAACATCCGGGCGAGCGTCGCACGGAAGGTGGGCGATCCCGGCCCGGAGGGGTCGATCGCCAAGGCGGCGTCGGCCACCCTGAACAAGGACGTGCTGTCGTTCGCCGTGACCGTTGCTCGGCGCGGAGGGGATGCTGTTCGAGGGCGACTACGAGATGCGCCGGCCGCGGTTCTCGGGTGAGTCGCACAGCCTGCAGCACGCCTTCCTGCGCAGCCGGGCGAACTCGATCGAGGGCGGTACCACCGAGGTGATGTACAACATCCTCGGCGAGCGCGTGCTCGGCCTGCCGGGCGACGTCCGCGTCGATCGAGACGTCCCGTGGACCCAGGTGCCGCGGAGCTGACGCACGGTCAACTGGCTCGCCACCGCGTGGCGGCGCGGTCAGCCGACGATCGCGTCGATGTCGGATGCGGCCGCCGTCAGGGCGTCGGCGACCGTCGCGGTGCCCGCGTACGCCTCGTGCAGGGCTTGCGTCCAGCGCGAGGCGACGTCGCGGTAGTTGACGGCCGGTCGCACCAGCACCCGTCCGAGATCCTCGACGAGGCGGCGCGACACCTCGTGGAACCGGCCCCACGGCGCCGTCATCGCCGCGAACGACGGGTCGTCCCAGACGCTGGCCCGGGTGGGGTTCATGTTGCCCTCCAGCGCCGAGCGCAGCAGGAACTCGCTGCTGGTGGCCCATTGGATGAGCTCCCACGCCGCGTCCTTGTGCGGTGAGCGGGCGTTCATGACCATCGACCACGTCCACAGGTTCGGCGCCACGATGCCGGTCGGCCCGGCGGGCGGGAGGGCGTAGCCGATCCGGCCGACGAGGTCGGACTGTTCGGCGTCCTCGAAGTACGCGACGTAGTGGTCCGAGTCGACGAGCAGGCCGTAGCGCCCGTGGGCGAAGTCGAGGGCGAGCTCGTACCAGCGCTGCTCGGTCCAGTCGGTCGGGCCGGAGGCGTGCAGCGCCCGCACGAAGTCCTCCGTCGCCGCCACCCCTTCCGGCGAGGCGATGGCACAGCGCCCCGACGGATCGAAGTCGGTGGCGCCGTACGACCAGAACTGCGTCGCGTAGCCGGTGTACATCGTGTGCCAGACGTCGACGCCGCGTTGGCCGAAGCCGCGGACGCCGTCGTCGCCGCGAGAGGCGACGCGCTCGCCGACGTCGAAGAACTCGGCCCACGTCGTCGGCACGTCGGCGCCGGCGCGCTCGAGCAGGTCGGGGACGTAGGCGAGGTTGTAGGACTCGCAGTTCACCGGGATCTCGAGCAGCGGACCGGTGCCGAGCGGGTCGCCGAGGCGCCCGGTCCAGCGGTTCGCAGCGATGACCGGATCGAGGAAGTCGTCGAGGTCCCAGGCCGGTCCGGCCTGGCGGGCGAAGTCGTCGAGCGGCTCGACGAACCCCCCGGTCAGGTGCTCCCACAGCAGGACCGGGCCGGACATGTAGACGTCGGCGGGCTCGTCGCCGGCGAGGTGCTCGTGGATGTCGTTGGCGTAGTAGATGTCGCTCGCCAGGATGTCGATCTGGAGGCGATGCCCGCTCGACTGCTCGAACTCGTCACGGTGGCGCTCGACGCTCGCCACGAAGGCATCGGTATCGGGAGCGAGATAGCGCACCGTGCTCATGCGTTCAGCATCTCACGTAACGTTTCCGCCGTGGCGAGCTTCGACCCGACCCCCTGGGAGCCTCCGCTCGCCGGCACCGAGCTCGGTCATCTGCTCGGTTCGCTCGAGCGACTGCGGGCCACGTTCCGGTGGAAGGCCGGCGGCCTCGACGCCGCCGGTCTCGATCGACGGATCGCCGCGTCCGACCTGACGTTGGGCGGTCTGCTCAAGCACCTCGCCCGGGCCGAGGACTTCATGTTCACCGTCAAGCTGAGCGGCGAGCCGCCGGGTGAGCCCTGGCGGTCCGCCGACTGGGAGGCCGACCCCGACTGGGACTTCACCTCGGCGGCGGCCGACAGCCCGGACGAGCTGTACGCCATCTGGGACGAGACGGTGCAGCGATCACGCGAGCGTGTCGACGCCGCGCTCGCCGACGGGGGACTCGACCACGTGGCGCACATCGGTCCAGGCGACGGCACCCACGCCAGCCTGCGCCGCCTGCTGTTCGACCTCGTCGAGGAGTACGGGCGCCACACCGGCCACGCCGACCTGCTGCGCGAGGCGGTCGACGGCCTCGTCGGCGAGGACCCGCCGCCCCTGACCTGACCGATCGTGGCCGATCTGGTCACCGTGGTTCTCGATATCGGGTTCTTGTGACGTTTCCGTGGGTCGGCTCACGGGTTCGATGATCGTGAGATCACGTCGGCTGGCTGTTGAAGCAGGATGCCAGCGGACCGCGGCGACGGGTTCGGCCGCCTCCGACGGGATCTGGGCGGGCCTCGTCTCGTTTCCGGATCTGGGCGGCCAACACCTCGAACCTGGGGCCCAGGCCACCCAGATCCACCGGTGTGACGCCGGACAGGGTCGATGTGGTCGCCGTTTGAGAGACCGACACTCGTGGCGGGCGGCCGCGAGGGATGGAAGTCTCTGCGGGACGACGGGCGGATGGCCCAGCTGACAGGCGTGGGGGTGCCTACTTGCCTGACAGACGCAGAGTGACCAGATGGCGACGGTCGCCGGTCGCACCGGCGCGACCGGCCGATCACCGACTACTTCAGGGCCGACAGCCGTGACGTCGCCGCGCCAGGACCCGTCGAGGACCCACGGAAACATCAACAGAGCCCGATATCGAGAACCACAGTGACCAGACGACGTTCGAGACGCAGAGTGACCAGATGGCGGCGGGCGGGTCGTCAGCGCTCGGCGAGGCGGGCCAGCACGTCGCTGGCGCTGAGGTTGCGGTCGTCGAGGCGGGCGCAGCCGGCGACCCCGCCGAGCATCGTGGTGGCCGCCGCCTCGATGGCGCCCTGCATCTCGCGCAGGTTGCGCGGTGGAGGGAAGTACTCGTCCTCGTCGATGACCCGCGCCGTTTCCACACCGAAGACCGGGGCCAGGCGCTCGATCACCGCGTCGACCACCTCGCCCGGCGCCGAGGCGCCGGCGGTGACGCCGACGACGAGCGACGGGGCGAGGAACGCCTCCGGGATCTCGTCGGCGGTGTCGATGCGGGCCACGAGCGGACACCCGGTCTGGACGCGCCAGCTTCTCCAGCGCCCGGGTGTTCGAGGAGTTGGCCGACCCGATCACCAGGATCGCATCGCATCGCGGCCCGAGCGCAGTCAGGGCCGACTGCCGGTTGGTCGTGGCGAAGCACAGGTCGCTGCGCCCCGGCGTCCACGCCGTGGGGTAGCGCTCCTTGACGGCCACCGCCACGTCGCTCCAGTCGCGATGCGACAGCGTGGTCTGGGCGAGCAGCGCCACCGGCTCGGCGAAATCGTCGAGCGCCTCGACGTCGGCCACGGACTCGACGCGGTGTCATCGCGTCCGGTGCGACCGCCATCGTGCCCACCGCCTCTTCGTGGCCGGCGTGCCCGACGTAGACGATGCGGTAGCCCTTGCCCGCACGCACACGCACCTCGTGGTGGACCTTGGTCACGAGCGGGCACACCGAGTCGACGACGTAGCTGCCCCGGGCGCGCGCCTCGGCGACGACCGCCGGCGCCGACCCGTGGGCGGACAGCATGATCGGCCGTCCCGGTGGCACCTCGGCGATGTCGTCGACGAACACCACGCCCTGGCGTTCGAAGCGCTCCACGATGAGCTGGTTGTGGACGATCTCGTGGTAGCAGTAGACCGGCGGCTCGAACGCCCGCACCATCCAGGCGAGCGCCTTGATCGCCATCTCCACGCCCGCACAGAAGCCCCGCGGCTCGGCGAGCAGGACGCGGTCGACTCCCATGACGGGGTTCACGCTACCGATCGGGCCCACGACGTCACCGGTACCCTGGAGCGGCCATGTCCGTCGATGCGTTCCCCGGCCACGCAGGCCGTTTCTGGCCGCTCACTCGCTGGCGCTCGCTCGCTCGCACGCGATCGGGGGTGCAACAGTGACCACGCCGGTCGTCGTCATGATCGTGCCCGGGTCGCCGGCCGCCCGAGCCGGTGTACAGCCCGGCGACGCCGTACTGCGGGTGAACGGACGCGTCCCCCGTGACGTCATCGAGTGGCGGTTGTGGACCGACGAGCCGCAGGTCGAGCTGGTGCTGGCGCGCCAAGGGAACGAGCTCGACGTCGTGGTCGACAAGCCGGTCGGGACGCCGCTCGGCGTCGAGGTGTCGAGCGCGCTGTTCGACCGGGTGCGCACCTGCGACAACCACTGCGAGTTCTGCTTCATCTACCAGCTGCCCAAGGGCATGCGGCGCAGCCTCTACCTCAAGGACGACGACTTCCGGCTGAGCTTCCTCTACGGCAACTTCACGACCCTCACCCGCTTCACCGAGAGCGACCTCGAACGGGTGGTGAGCGAAGGGCTGTCTCCGCTGCACGTCAGCATCCACAGCACCGACCCGGAGTTGCGGTCGCGCATGCTCCGCAACCCCCGCGGCGCGACCAGCCTCCGCTGGCTCCGTGCCCTCCTCGACCACGGCGTCGACGTCCGCGGGCAGATCGTGGTGTGCCCGGGGGTGAACGACGGGCGCCATCTCGACGACACCTTCGCCGGCATCCTCGACCAGTACGCCGAACTGTCGTCGCTCGCCGTGGTGCCCCTCGGGATCTCCCGGTTCAACCCGGAGTCGGCGATGCGCGAGCACACCACAGCCGAAGCGGCGGCGGTCGTCGATGCCGTCGAGGACTGGCAGCAGGTGTACGCGGCGACGCTCGGGCGCCGTCTGGTGTATGCCGCCGACGAGTACTACCTCATGGCCGACCGCCCGTTCCCGGCCGCCGAGCGCTACGACGGGTTCCCCATGCACGAGGACGGCATCGGCATGGCGCGCACGTTCGAGCTCGAGTTCACGGGCGCGAGCGCGGACGCCACCGGTCGCCGGCGTGGGTTCTTCGCCGCCGCCGACGGGTCGGCGGTCGACGTCCTGCCGCGCAACCCCACCGACTACCGCACGCCGTGCGGGTCCGGCGGCGACGCCGGGCCCACGGCGCCGGTGCGTCTCCAACCGCGTCGGCCGGCGGGCGGTGCGCCGATCGCCATCCTCACCGGGGCGATGGGCGCCCGCGTGCTCGAGCCGCTCGTCGCGACGCTCGGGCGGACCGACGTCCGCGTGGTACCGGTGCCGAACGAGTTCTTCGGCGGCAACACCGGCGTCGCCGGCCTGATCGTGGGCGCCGACCTCGCACGCGTGCTCGAGGGCGAGCCGGTCGGTCACCGCTACCTCCTGCCCGACGTGTGCCTGTCCGACGACGGCCGGTTCCTCGACGGCACGGTGGTCGGCGACCTGCCCCGACCGGTCGAGGTGGTGCCCACCGACGGCGGCGCCCTGCGGCGGGCCCTCGGCGACGTGGCGGCCGATGCGCGACACCTGGTCGGCGCCGGTGTCTGACGGCACGGTGACCGGCGCCCTGCCGTCCGTGGTGGTGATCGGCCGCCCCAACGTGGGCAAGTCGACGCTCGTCAACCGCATCGTCGGCGAGCAGGCCGCGATCGTGGAGGACCGCCCAGGGGTGACGCGCGACCGCAAGGTGCTCGACGCCGAGTGGCTCGGTGTGCCGTTCCACGTGATCGACACCGGTGGGTGGATGCCCGGCGGGAGCGACCTCGAGGTCAAGGTGTCGCGACAGGTGGAAGCGGCGGTCGCCGGCGCCACCGTGGTGCTGTTCGTCGTCGACGCCGCGGTGGGTGTCACCGACGACGACGAGGCGGTGGCCGGCTGGCTACGCCGCGGTGGTCACGACGTGGTCCTGGTGGCGAACAAGGCCGACAACGACCGGCGCGAGGACGAGCGGTGGGAGTTCCTGGCGCTCGGGCTCGGCGAGCCCTACCCGATCAGCGCGCTGCACGGCCGGCGCGCCGGCGACCTGCTCGACGAGGTGGTCTCCCGCTTCGAGAGCGAGCACCGTGCACCGCCGCCCGACGACGAGCGTGGGGCCGACGGTGAGGTGGGCGAGCGGGAGCCCGGCACGCCCCGCGTGGCGATCGTCGGGCGCCCCAACGTCGGCAAGTCGACCCTGTTCAACCGCCTGGTGGGCGAGGACCGCTCGGTGGTGCACGACCTCGCCGGCACGACGCGCGACGCCATCGACACGCTCGTCGAGACCGAGGACGGCCCGATCGTGTTCGTCGACACCGCCGGCATGCGCCGGCGCTCGAAGATCGACGATTCGGCGGAGTACTACTCGCTGGTGCGGGCGCTGCGGGCCATCGACGACGCCGACATCGCTTTGCTGGTGATCGACGCCACCGAGGGTGTCACCGGCCAGGACCAGCGCCTCGCCGAGCGCATCGACGCCGCCGGGTGTCCGATCCTCATCGTGCTCAACAAGTGGGAGCTGCTCGACGACGTCGACGTTCGGGCGGCGACGCTGGCCGACGTCGGTCGCCGCCTGGCGTTCCTCGGGGACGCTCCCGTCCTCAAGCTCTCGGCGCTCACCGGCAAGGGGGTGCACAAGCTGCGCCCCGCCCTGCAGGAGGCGATCGCCCAGTACCACCGCAAGGTGCCGACGAAGGACGTCAACCGCGTGCTGGCCGAGGCACAGCAGCGCAACCCGGCGGGCGGCGGGGCCAAGGTGCTGTTCGCCGTGCAGGGCGCCACCGACCCTCCCACGTTCACGCTGTTCGCCAATCGGGAGCTGCCGGCGCCGTACGTGCGCTTCCTCGAGCGGTCGATCCGGGAGGCGTTCGGGTTCGGGTCGGTGCCCCTCAAGCTCCGCGTGCGGAAGAAGAACGGTTGACGATGCCCTGGTGTCACACCTGCTCGAAGTACTGGACGCCGGCGGCGATGCGGTCCGACGGCTCGTGCCCGACGTGCGGCGCGGTCCTCGTGATCGGCGGGGCGGGGGAGCAGCGCGACCCCGACGACGCGGGCGCCGAGGGGGAGAAGGTCGCCGACGTCGCTGACGCCGACGATGCCGACGTCGAGGCCGACGATGCCGAGGTCGAACCGGGCGACGACGATGACGGGGGCGTGCCGTGGCACTTCAAGCTGCTGATCGCCCTGCTCGTGATCTACCTCGTCTACCGGTTCGTCGAGATCGGCATCAAGATCTTCACGTAGACGTCCTGTGTCAGCGTGGGCTTCCCCAGAGGAAGCCCACGCTGACACAAGACCGATCGGCCGGTCAGACCTCGGGGTCGTCGTCGGGGATCGGCGGCCAGGTGCGCGCCCTGGTCGGCACCTTCACCGCGATCGTTGCCCGCTGCAGCTGCTTGGTGTCGCCGGTGCGCATCGCCCAGGTCTCGAGGGCGAACATCCAGTCCGGCAGGCCGGGCGGAAGGTCGCGACGGGGGATCGGCGTGAGGTCGTCCTTGGTGATCGTCGTGCCGTAGTGGCGCAGCGGGACCGGCGTGTCCGGCGTGATCGCAGGGTGGATCACGTCGAGGGCGGCGTTCCATGACGTGCACAGTCGGGCGAACGCCTCGGCCTTGGTGATCTTCTTCGACCGGCTCGCCGAATCGGGATACGTCGGGTGCAGGACCGTTGCGTAGGCGGCGACGCTGGCGGCGCCCTTCGCCGTCGCCCGCCACTGCTGGTAGGCGGTGTCGGCGAGGTGCCCGAGCGTGATGATCGCCTCGATCGGCTGGTCCTTGACGATGGCGTTGAGCCAGCGGTTGCGGTAGTCGGTGATCGCCGGGTCGTCGATGTGGCGCTCGCCGCGGCGTTGGCCGAACACCGAGTAGAGGTACGTGTTGACGAAGACGTAGCTGCGGTCGATGCCGAGGCGGGTGAGCAGGCCCTGCACACGCTGGCCGGCTTCGCCCACCAGGATCCGCCGGGCGATCGCCTCGTGGGCCGCCGGGTCCTGGCCGAGCACGAGCAGCCGCGCCGTGCCGTCGAGCCGGCCGCGGTGGAACACCGGCCCCCACTCGACGCGGAACGAGTCGATCGGGTACACGCTCTCGTCCGGGTAGTCGGCGACGAGCGAGCGATAAGGCTGGCGGTCGTACCCGCGGTCGAACTCTCGCTGCATGGCCGAACCTCCTGCCGTGACGCCCGTGATGGCGCCGGCCCGCACCGGCACGGTGGGGGCGGTCGCAAGCCTCGCGACGATGGCCGATCTCCGCAATCGACTTTCGCCCCGCCTCGTCCGCCGTGTGCCGCGGTAGCATCCCCGTGCGCACTCCGGTGCGCGTTCGGGCTGTGGCGCAGCTTGGTTAGCGCGCCTGTCTGGGGGACAGGAGGCCGGGAGTTCAAATCTCCCCAGCCCGACCATGTCTAGCAGGGACGATGCCTCCGAGGCCGAGTCCCGAACTGGTCCAGGGAGCAACCGAGGGAGCAACGCTAAAAGTAGCGTTGCTCACCGATGGCCCTTGGTCACGTCTTGGCGCTCGTCACCGGCGGCCGCGAATCCCGATGCCTGCCGCGACGAGGCGGCGACGCAAGTCGCCGCGAATACACCCGCACGCGCCTTGGGCTCGACCGCACGCAGCGAATCTGGCGCCATCGGGCTGGCTGGCCGACGTCGTCACCAAGCTCGGCTGGGAAGAAGCTCTCGACAAGTACCCGCAGGCCGTGGGCGTTCCTGGGCCGGCCGCGGAACACGCTGACGAGTTCGCCGCGGGGGCCGAGGGCGTAGCGGTCGCCGGCGTCGCGCCGACTGCAACGCAGCCACCGCCGGGCTCTATGCACGCGCCTTGGCCCGCGACATCCCATGACGTTGTACGAGCTATGTAGGAAGAGCTGCTAACCTGCCGCCTCAGTCAGCGGGGGACTCGGCGGAATCCACCAACGGGCGGAAGTTGCTGGCGGAATTGGCGGGGGACATGGGACGGCGGATTATCACAGCGTTGGCTGTGGGTGCCATAGCGGCGGGCGGCCTTCCACTGGCAGCCAGCGCTATCGGACCGGGCCAGGACAGTTCGGGCCAGCATCACTGGACGACGGAGTGTGCCGGTGTCGATTTTGACGGCTTCATCAACATCAGGTTCACCAACACCGGCGCGGACAGCCTGAAGTGGGACTACCCGCTCAGCGGAACGGAAGTGGTGCCGGGCGGCTCGGTGAGCGGCGGCCGGGGAGATCCCGGCGAGCAGTGGAAGGTGCTCCTGCTCGACGACACGATCGTGGACAGCGGCTTCTTCGATGACTGCGCCGACAGCGGCCCGGCACCCGCGCCACCCTCAGACGGCACCTCCTACTCTGCGCAGTGCGTCGGTGCGGATTTCGTCGTCAGCAATACCGGGATCCGGCGGATCCAGATGTCCTTCCAGTTGGCGTTCGGCAGTCCGGTGTACACGTTGGATGCTGGAGAGTCGGTCCACCTCGGACAGCCCGGCATCGACACAGCTCCGCCGGGTACCCCCTTCGCAATTGCTTTCGAAGAGCCTGAGGGTTCGAACATCTTCTATGGATTCGAGCACGGAGTGTTTCTCCGACTGCACCGCACAACACCGCCGGCCACGCAGCCGCCCGGCGAGGTTCCCGATGAGGCACCGTTGCTGATCAGTGAATGCCGTGGTGCGGACTGGTACCTCATCAATCCTGACGTTGATGGTGAGACCTACACCTGGGCCTATCGCATTGGTGCGCCGATCAACGGTGTCCTCTACGACCCCGACTACGTGTCGAACAACCCCAACAACGCCATCTATGGTGAGGTACTCGTGCCGGCAGGGACCAACGAGGTCGGTTACGTCGACGACTTCAATGCCACTCACACGGCTACTCGTCCTGCCGCCTGCGGTGGACCCGAGACGCCGACCACGGAGCCGACCACGACTGTGGTGACAACTCCGACCGAGCCGACCGTTCCAGGTGAGCCGGCGCCCGATACGCCGGGTCTCAATCCCGTCACGGGTGAAGGCTTCGTTGCTCCGGGTTCGCAGATCGGACCTGGCACGGCAACGTTCGGGGCCGCAGGCTTCGGTGCTGGCGAGGAAGTCGAGGTCACACTGTTCTCGACGCCTCGTTCGCTGGGCACGGTGACGGCCGACGATGCTGGTGCGGTGAGCATCAGCTTCGAAGTGCTCGCCTCCGATGGCGCTGGAGAGCACCATGTGGTGTTCAGCGGCCCGAGCGGGTCAGTCTCGATCCCGTTCACCTTGGTGCTGCCCGAAGGGGCCGCACCGCCGACGACGGTGGCGGTCAGCTACCAGTGACACGCTGACGAGCAACGAGCTCGCTCACGAAGGCCCCAGGGTTTCGGCCCTGGGGCCTTCGTCGTGCTGCGTGGTCGCCCATCCCGGTGATCGTCGAGTGTTCACCCCCGGCGACCTCGTCAGCCTGCGGCGCGCTCACTGGCGATGGCCCCGCTGTCGGTCCGCTCGCAAGAGGACCTCATCACAGACCGCGAACGGCTGACGGCCGACCGCCGCCAGATCGCCGCCGTCCTCGCCGAACTCCCCATGGCCGTCGGCGTGCTCACGCGCGGCGCTGAAACGCCTGGCCATGATCGTGGGCATCAGAGGCGGACGGTAGTGGATCGACCACGTTGATTCCGTTTCTGGGCCTCCGCCCGCCCGGCGATGGTGGTCGGCTCGGTGCGGGGGAATGGGAGATCCCGCGCCGAGCCGGAGCGCTGCCGCACGATCTAGCCGAGGGGGCCGCGGAGTCGCATTGCGTCCTCGAAGAGCCGCTTCCAGACGTTCGCGTCGGCCGCGGTGTCCGGATCATCGGGATGACGCTCGTACGGGTTCTGCCCGGTGGCGACGTCGGCATCGTCTCTGCCATCGAGCCAGTCGGGCTGCGGGATCGGGGCGTCGCTCACCCGGCTTGACTACCCGGCCCGGCCATCGGTCAAACTCAGCTCGGTGTGATTCGGCGGGACACGTGAGCGGCGATCTCGTCGGCGATCTCCACCAGCTTCCGGTTCTCGAGCTGGGACTGCGCAGCGAGCAGCTCGAGCGCCTTCGGAGTCACCGTGCATCGTCACCATGATGATGCCCTTCGCCTGGCCGATGATGTCCCGGGACCCAAGAGCTACGTCCAGGTTGGCGACTTCTTCATCGTAGACCTGCTGCACATGGTCACTCTCGACGCCGATGTCTGCCACAGCTTGCAGGGCGTCGGCCAACGAACTCTGAAGCGACCGACAGTGCGACCGTGGCGTTCACCGCACCGCAATACGCGTGCATCGGATGGCGGCGGATCGCAGCGCAAGAGCCCGCAACCGATGACGGTCTGATCGTCCCCGTATCACCCTGATCGGGGTGATGACCGGACTGACGCGGCGGTTCACGATGACACCAGGCAGCCGCCGTGCCGCCACTGATGTCGGCGCCGTCCCGTTCCGCCGCGGGGCGGCGTCGACTCATGTGATCACTCGGTAGCAGGAACATCGGTTGGCCGCGATGAGTTTGGACCTCACTCGACCGTCGTGTGGGCATGGCACCATCACGTCCCGCCGTTGGCGACGCAACCCGCCCGGCCATCCGCCTCAGCACGGCCACGCTCCACTGCACCGATGCACGTGAGCTCGCTCGGTTCTACGCCGAGCTCACCGGCGGAGCCGTCACGCGCGATCCAATGATGTCTGGGCGATCGTCACCGGGCCCGGAGGACGCATCGAGTTCCAATCGGTCGGCCGACTTCCGGTCGCCCACGTGGCCATCCGGCGATACCCCGATCCACATGCACCTCGACTTCCTGGTCGACGACCTGCCGGCCGCTGTTGCGTTCGCATCGACGTGCGGTGCCGACCGGGTCGACTTCCAGCCGAACGCCGACCACTGCATCGTCATGCGTGATCCCGCCGGTCATCCCTTCTGCCTCACCACGTGGGACGACGTCGCCACCAAGACGACGGCCGGCGGCGAGGCGGCCGGCTGAGGTAGAG
Source organism: Ilumatobacteraceae bacterium (assembly GCA_963719295.1). Taxonomy (GTDB): domain Bacteria; phylum Actinomycetota; class Acidimicrobiia; order Acidimicrobiales; family Ilumatobacteraceae; genus Desertimonas. Next base: position 11,964 of record CAVRBV010000009.1, on the reverse strand, counting down.
ATCGCGCTCGCCGACCTCGTCGCTACCCGACGATCGCGTGCAGCCGGTTCAGCGCGGCCCGTAGCTCGTTGACGGCGCCGGGGAGCTCGGCGAGCACAGCGGCGATCTCCTTGCGTTCGAGCGTTAGGCGCTCACACTCGTCGATGAGCTCCTCCTGGGTCTTGCGCGAGAGCGGGGCCATCGCGAGCGATCGGCGGAGGGTGACGAGGTCGCCGGGAGTGAACACCTCCCAATCGTCGCGCGATCGAACAGGTGTTCGCCACTCGGCACCGGATGGCCGAGGCGCCACGGCCCGCTGCTTCCGAGGAGTGGCAGCCGGCGACGAGCGAGCCGGGCGAGGTGTTCACGCCCGAGGGGCAGGTCGCGTCCGCGGGGGCGTTCGCACGCGGATTGAAGCGGCGCGATCCGCGGGGCCGTTCTACCGCCGCTCGATGGCGGGCGCCGTGCTGATCTGCGTGCGGCCTGTGTCGTGATCGTGCTGATCGCCGTCGCCGTCGGCGAAGTGCCGCCGGCACCGAGCGCCGCGGTCAGCGGGCCGGACGAAGGGTGATGCGCTGCGTGCGCCGAGCCCACAACCAGTGGACCAGCGCGTCCTGGATGTCGCTGTGCGTGACGAGCCACGGCGCCGGAGGCACGTGCGCCCGGCACGACACGACGATGCGATCGGCGACGGCGTCGGGCCAGCGCAACATCGCCGGTTCGCTTGCGCCGTCGACGACGACGTCGAGCCAGTAGGACTCCTCGGCTCCTCGGCGCACACGAGGTGGACGAGCGGCTGGCGGCACCCCCGATCGGGGCAATACCCGACGGCGGCGTCGGTCGAATCCACGGCCGGACGCTACCGCGCCATGCCGGGACTCAGGCGGCGGTCGTGGTGGTGACCCGGGCGGCGACCGTGGTCGTGGTGGTGGGTGCGCCCTGGTCGGTGATCAACGCCAGCGTGATCAACTGCTGCTCGCCGATGGTCGCACGCAGGGCGATCACCAGATCGCCTTGGCGCAGTGCGTAGCACACGAACTGGTCGCCGACGGCGCCGGTGGGTGGCAGCGAGCAGGCGGCGTCGGTGACCGCGGCGCCGTACTCCTTCTGGATGTAGATCGGCACGAGCGCCTGTGCGGCGTCGCGGGCCTCGGCGGGGTCGACGAAGCCGGCCGGGTGGGTGGTCGTGGTACGGGCCACCGTGGTCGACGTGGAGCCCCCGCCGATCGTCGTCGGAGACGTCGCCGTCGTCGTCACCGTGGTCGGCGTGGCCGCCGGGGCGACCGCCGCCGGCTCGCCCGTCGCCACGGCCGCGGTGCCCGACGCCTGGTCTGCGGTGCGGGAGCCGACCCCGATCGCGAGCGCGCCGAACCCGGTGAGCAGGCACGACGCCGCCACCAGTGGCACGAGCAAACGTCGGGGGCCGCGATCCATCGCCCAGAAGGTATCCGCAGGGCCGGCGCGCGCGGCCGCACCGGGCCGCCATGATGGAGGACATGTGTGGCCGATTCGTGTCCGCCAGCTCGCCCGAGACGATCGCCGAGTACTTCGGTGCCACGTTCGCCGGTGAGACGCTCGGCGAGAACTACAACGTCGCTCCGACCAACGACGTCTATGGAGTGGTGGCCGACGAGGACGGCGACCGGCGCGTGGAAGCGTTCCAGTGGGGCCTCGTGCCGGTCTGGGCCAAGGAGGCCAAGATCGGCGCCAAGATGATCAACGCCCGCGCCGAGACCCTGGCCGAGAAGCCGGCGTACAAGGGCGTCTTCAAGAAGCACCGCTGCCTGATCCCGATGGACGGGTTCTACGAGTGGCAGGCGGGCACCGAAGGTGGACCGGTGACGGCGAAGGGCAAGCCGGCCAAGCAGCCGATGTTCATCCACCGCGTCGACGGTGAACCGCTGGCGGTCGCCGGGCTGTGGTCGGCGTGGCGGGACAAGGCGGCGGGCGACGAGGCACCGTGGCTGCACACGACGACGGTCGTCACCACCTCGGCCAACGGAACCATGCGCCCGATCCACGACCGCATGCCGGTGATCCTGCCGCAGTCGGCCTGGGCCGAGTGGCTCGACCCGAACATGCACGACACCGAGCGCCTCAGCGGCCTGCTCCAGCCCGGCCGCCGACGACCTGTTGACCGTGCACCCGGTCAGCACCGACGTCAACAACGTGCGCAACAAGGGGTCGGAGCTGATCGAGCCGGTCGAGCTGCCGGCACCGGCCGACGACGAGGCGGCCTCCTAGTCGGCGCGGCCGGATCGCCCGTCGACCGTCGACCCGTTCGCGACGCGCTACAACAGGCGACGAAAGGGGGTCACCCACGTGAACGTGATCTTCCTCGAACCGAGCTTCCCCGACAACCAGCGCCAGTTCGTGCGCGCGCTGCGTGAGGCCGGCGCCACGGTGATCGGCATCGGCGAGCGACCGGCGGACTGGCTGGACGGCGAGGTTCGCGACTGGCTGGCCCACTACGAGCAGGTGCCGTCGGTCGTCGACGAAGGCCGCCTCATCGACACCGTGCGGCGCATCCAGAGCCACGTGTGGGTCGACCGTCTCGAGGCGACCATCGAGGCGCACGTGATGGCCGCCGCCCGCGCCCGCGAGGCGTGCACGATCCCGGGCACGTCGGTGCACACCACCTACCTGTGCCGGGACAAGCCGGCGATGAAGGACGCGCTGCGAGCCGCCGGGGTGCCGTGCGCCCGCTCGGCCGCGGCGCGCGCCGGCGACGACATCCGGGCGTTCGTCGCCGACGTCGGCTTCCCCATCGTCGTCAAGCCGGCCGCGGCAGCGGGCGCATCGGGCGCCGAGCGCGTCGACTCGCCGGCCGACCTCGACGGGGCGATCGCCCGCAGCGGTGTCGACCACGGCGCCGAGGTGGCCGTCGAGGAGTTCATCGAGGGCCACGAGGGGTTCTACGACACGATCACCATCGACGGCCACGTGGCCATGGACTTCGTCACGCACTACTACCCGAACGTGCTCGAGGCGATGCGGACCCGTTGGATCTCGCCCCAGTTCGTCACCACCAACCGCATCGACGCCCCCGACTACGACGAGCTCCGCGCCCTCGGCCGCCGCGTCAACGAAGCCCTCGGCATCGGCACCTCGGCCACGCACATGGAATGGTTCGCCGGGCCCAAGGGCCTCTACTTCTCGGAGATCGGATGCCGGCCGCCGGGCGTGCGGGCGTGGGATCTCTACGCCGCCGCCAACGACATCGACATCTACCGCGAGTGGGCCAACGCCATCGTCCACGGTCACGTCGACCACGCTCCGTCACGGCGCTTCGCCGCCGGGATGATCGCGCTGCGGCCCGACCGCGACGGCACCATCGCCGGCTACGAGGGCCTCGACACCATGCAACAGCGCCACGGCGAGTGGGTCCTCGACGCCTACCTGCCGGAGCCGGGCACGCCGACCCAGCCGGTCGAGGCCGGCTACATGGCCAACGCGTGGGTGCGCATGCGCCACCCGGACTACGACCGGGTGCGGGAGATGCTCGACGAGGTCGGTCGCACCGTGCACGTGCGGGCGACGTGACCATCACGGCGTTCCCCGGCCACGCTATGAACTGCCTGCGCAGCTGCTGGCCGCTCCTCGGCTGGCGCCTCGTCGCTCGTACGCAACAGATCGTGCACCGATGACGGACGCTCTGGTGGCGCGCACTTCCCGGCCGCCGTGGCTGACGGTGGGCGCGCTCGACGCCCGGCGCGCCGCCGGCGAGCCGTTCCCCGTGGTCGCCGACGGCACGTGCACGTTCGCCTTCGCCGGCACGGTGATCTCGGTGCACCTCACCCACTTCGGCGTCGGCCTGCCCGCCGACCTCGGGTTCGAGCCGGTGGCCGACAGCGAGTGGTGGACCCTCACCCTGGCCGTCCCCGACGGTTCACGCCTCGAGTACAAGCTCACCGTCGCCGACAGCTTCGGGACCCACCTCGTCGAGGACCCGCTCAACCCGACGACGGCCCGCCACCCCTTCGGCGCCAACTCGGTGTGCGAGGCGGCGGGCTACGTCGACCCCGAGTGGGCGCACCCGCGACCGGGAGCGCCGGCCGGACGCCTCGGCGACCTGGTGCTCGACAGCCGGACCCTCGGTCGTCCGGCCGGCACGACCGTCTACCACCCGGTGGGATTCGACGACCGCGCCGGCGACACCCGGTACCCGCTCCTGGTGGTGCACGACGGCGGGGACTACCTCCACTACGCGTCGATCGCCGCGGTGCTCGACAACCTGATCGCCGACGGCCGCCTCCCGCCCCTCGTGGCGGCGCTGTCCGCACCCCGGACGAGCGGCTGGTGGAGTACGCCGACGACCCCCGTCACCACGCCTACCTCACCCGCGAGCTGGTGCCGCACCTCGAGCGCGAGCTGCCGCTGGTGGCCACGCCGCCGGCGCGGTGCCTGATGGGCGCCAGCTTCGGCGCGGTTGCCTCGCTGTCGGCCGCCTACGCCGCGTCCGGGCACCTTCGGTCGGCTGCTCGTGCAGTCCGGCTCGTTCGCCGGGGCCGGCACGGGCTGCTGGCCGCGCCCGGAGGCGCTGTGGCAGCCGGTGAAGGCGCTGGTCCGCCGGTTCATCGCCGATCCCCGCGGCGGTCGCCGAGCGGGTGTACGTGTCGTGCGGCGTGTACGAGTCGCTGATCTGCGAGAACCGCGGTTTCGTCCCCGTGCTCGGGTGACACCGGGATGGAGGTCCGCTTCGACGAGACCCGCGACGGACACAACTGGCCGGCGTGGCGCAACGTCCTCGGCGAGGCGCTGCCGTACCTGTTCGGCCCGTAGGTGCGGCGCCCACCGGCGACGTGCCGGCGCGAAGCCCCTGCTACCTTTCGCACGTGGCCGACGTGGTACGTCGCATCGGGCTGTCGCTGGGGGCCGACCTGTGCTGGCCGATCTGTTACGAGGCGGTGCTCGACCGCCTCGACCTCGCCCTGCCGATCGACGGCGACACCGTGCGCTTCGAGACCGACCGCGTGACGATCGAGCCGTTCGACCTGCGCCAGCCGACCCGCTACGACCTGGTCGTCGACCGTCTGACCCACTGGTACACGACCAGCCGGGAGTGGATCAAGAAGGCGGTCATCTGCGACGGCCTGTACGTGTTCAACAACCCGTGGGCGATCCAGTCGATGGAGAAGCACACCTCGTACTGCGCCATGATCCGCCTCGGCATGCCCATCCCGGCGACGGCGATGGTGCCGCCGAAGCGCTACGAGCCGCGCGACGACCTGCAGGTGACGTTGGAGCGCTACGCCCGGCTGTTCGACCTCGGCCAGGTCGGCCGCGACGTCGGGTTCCCCGCTGTTCGTGAAGCCGTACGACGGCGGCGGATGGGCCGGCGTGAGTCGCGTCGACGACGAGGAGGCGCTGCACCGCGCCTACGACGACAGCGGCACGTACCTGCTGCACCTGCAGCGCGCCGTGGAACCGCACGACCTGTTCGTGCGCTGCATCGGCTTCGGCCCGCAGGCCCGGCTCGTGCGCTACGACCCCGGCGCCCCGTTGCACGACCGCTACACGATGGACGACGGCGGGACTGCCCGAGGAGCAGCGCCAGCCTCCTGATCGACACGACGATGACGATCAACTCGTTCTTCGGCTGGGAGTTCAACTCGTGCGAGGCGCTGCGACAGGACGGTGAGTGGCGCCCGATCGACTTCGCCAACGCCTGCCCCGACTCGCAGGTGACCTCGCTGCACTACCACTTCCCATGGCTCGTCGCCGCCAACCTGCGCTGGTCGATCTTCTGCGCCGCCACCAAGCGGCCGATGCCGGTCGAACCTCGACTGGGCGCCCTACTTCGAGATCGCCGACGACCGACCGTCCCTACGCCGAGAAGCTGGCGGCGTACGCGGCCATCGCCCGCCGACGCTTCCAGGCCGACGAGTTCGAGTCGTTCTGCGCCACCCATCTCGCCCACCTCGACCGAGGTCGTGTGGGAGTTCTTCGGCGACGACGTGGCTCGTGACGCCGTGCGGCTCAGAAGGTTGCGGCGCTGTTCCCGGGCCACGAGGTCGACGACTTCACCGAGCTCTTCTGGCAGCGCATCCAGGCGTGGCGCCGCGACGATCCGCCGCCACGTGAGCACGTCGTGAGCAGGCGATGAACAAGCTGGTCACGGGCTGGTACTCCGACCGCGCTCGAGCGGGACGTGACGCGTCGTGCGCTGGGGGCACTACGGCCGCCCGGTGCTCGTGTTCCCGAGCGCGGGGGGCGACGCCGAGGAGATCGAGCGCTTCCACCTCGTCGGAGCGTGCTCGGGAGCTGATCGACGACCGGTCGGGTGAAGCTGTACTCGGTCGACAGCGTCAACGGGCGGGCGATGCTCGCCCGCGAGGGCGATGCCGGGCGACAGGCGTGGATCCATCGGCAGTTCTTCGAGTTCGTCCGCCACGAGTTGGTGCCCGCGGTCCGCGCCGACTGCTTCTCCGACGACGTCGAGATGCTCGCCGCCGGCTCGTCGATCGGGGCGTTCAACGCCGTCGGGTGCGTGTGCCTGCACCCCGACCTGTTCCGCGCCGCCATCGGCATGAGCGGAACGTACGACCTGCGCCGGTTCTTCGACGGGCCGGTGGACGCCCACTACGCCGACACCGCGCCGATCGAGTTCGTGCCGCGGCTGGCCGAGCACGCACCTGGAGCGTGCTGCGCCGACGCTTCGTGGTGCTGGCCAGCGGCGAGGGAGCCAACGAGGACATCGGTGAGTCGTGGCGGATGGCCGCCGTGCTCGGCGGCGCGGGCGTGCCCAACCGGGTCGACTCTCTGGGGGCCGCGAGTGGCCCCACGACTGGCCGCTGTGGCGGGCGATGCTGCCCGCGCTACCTCGACGAGCTGGTGGACGGCTGACCCGAGTGGGCCAGCAGACCGCCGGGAGCGCGACCGATCGCCGGACGGCGATCCGCTGGATGCTCGCGCGACCTGCAGGCGTTGCAGGCGATGTTGCGTGCCGAGATGTTCGAGACCGACGTGCGGCGCATCGGCGCCGAGCAGGAGATGTTCCTCGTCGACGCGTCGTGGCAGCCCGCACCCGGCGCGCTGGCGATGCTCGCCGCGCTGACGCGGCCAGCCGTACACCACCGAGGTCGGCGCGTTCAACCTCGAGCTCAACCTCGACCCGCAAGTGTTCAGCGGCGACTGCTTCGCGCGCATGCACGCCCAGCTCGACCGGTTGCTGGCGCTGGGGCACGCCGCCGCCGAGGCCGCCGGACTGCACATCGTGCTGACCGGCACGCTGCCGACCATCCGCAAGCGCGACCTCGTCGCTCGACAACATGGTGCCCAACCCGCGCTACCTGGCCGCTCAACGACGCGTTGCGCGGCCTGCGCGGCGAGGACTTCTACGAGCTGCACATCAAGGGAGCCGACGAGCTGCGCGTGCGCCAGGACTCGGTGATGGCCGAGGCGTGCAACGCCAGCTTCCAGGTGCACCTCCAGGTGACGCCGGACGAGTTCGCCAACGCCTACAACATGGCTCAGGCGATCACCGGCCCGACGCTCGCGTCGGCCACCAACTCGCCGCTGCTGTTCGGGAAGCGACTGTGGGCCGAGACGAGGATCGCGCTGTTCGAACAGTCGGTCGACACCCGCCGGCCCGGACAGCACATGCGCGAACGCTCGGGCCGGGTGACGTTCGGGGACGGCTGGGTCGGCTCGTCGGTCGTCGACCTCTATCGCGAGGACATCACCCGCTTCCGGCCGGTGCTGTCGCCCGACGACCACGTCGATCCGATGGCGGAGCTCGAGGCCGGCAGGGTGCCCCGCCTCGATGCCCTGCGGCTGCACACCGGCACGGTGTGGCGCTGGAACCGGGCCTGCTTCGGCATCTCCGAGACGCCGGCGGGCGAGGCGCCGCACCTGCGCATCGAGAACCGCGTGTTGCCGTCGGGACCGAGCACCGCCGACGAGATCGCCAATGCGGCCCTGTGGCTCGGGTTGATGCGGGCGCTCCCGACGCGCTACCCCGAGATCAACCGCACGATGCCGTTCGAGCAGGCGCGCGCCAACTTCGTCGCGGCCGCCCGCCAAGGGCTCTCGTCGACGCAGGTGTGGCTCGACGGCGTCGAGCATCCGGCCGTCGCGCTCACGCTGGACGTGCTCGTGCCGACGGCCGCCGAGGGGCTGGCCGCGATGGGCGTCGACGACTCCGACGTCGAGCGCTACCTGGGCGTCATCGAACGTCGGGTGCGTTCCGGGCACACCGGGTCGCGGTGGGCCCTGATGTCGCTCGCCGCGATGCAGCACCAGGGCACGAGTGGGCAGCGCCTCAACAGCCTGACGGCGGCGATGGTGACGCGCCAGCGGGGCGGGACGCCGGTCGCCGAGTGGACGCCAGCCTAGCTTCGACGAGGGCGGGCAGTGGCAGCACAACTTCGCCAGCGTCGAGCAGCTGATGGTGACCGACCTCGTCAGCGTGTCGCCGGACGACCCGCTCGAGCTGGTGGCCCACCTGCTCGACTGGCACCGCATCCGCCAGGTGCTCGTCGAGGAGAGCGACGGCACGCTCGTCGGGCTGGTGTCGTACCGGGCGATCGTGCGGGCGTTCGCCGACGGGACGGCGGGCGATTCGACGACGGTCGCCGACATCATGAAGCGCGACCCGGTGTGCGTGCCGCCCGACATGGCGCCGCTGCAGGCGCTCGAGCTGATGCGCCAGTTCGGCATCGGCGCCCTCCCGGTGGTGGCCGGCGGCCAGCTCGTCGGCCTCGTCACCGAGCACGACTTCTTCAACGTCGCCGGCCAGCTGCTGCTCGAACAGCTGCACATTGACGGGCGCCGCGACGCCGCAATCTGCTCACCCAGTTCTGCGATATCGAGAACCGCAGTGCACCTGATCCCGCCGGTCACCCGGACGCCGAGTGAGCCAGACGGCCGGCGGATCAGGCGTCGGCGACCTCGGCGTGGCCGGCGCGACGCAGCTCGGCGCGGATGGCCTCGGCGGTGGCCTCCAGGTCGTCGCGGTCGACGCTGGTCGCGGCGCGCTCGAAGTCGAACTGGGCCATCGAGGTGGTCGGCACGACGTGGACGTGCAGGTGGGGCACCTCGTAGCCGGCGACGATCAGGCCGACTCGGCTGCAGCGCAGCACCTCGCGCTGGGCGAGCCCTATCGCCCGAGCCACGTCGAACAGGTGCGCCATGAGCAACGGGTCGGCGTCGAGCCAGTGGTCGGCCTCGGCCACGGGCACGACCAGCACGTGGCCGGCGGCGAGCGGGTTGATCGACATGAACGCCACCGCCTGCTGGTCGCGCCACACGAAGGTGCCCGGGATGTCGCCCTCGATGATGCGGGTGAAGATCGTCGCCATTCATCCATTCTGGCGTTCCCCGGCCGTGCCGCTGGCGTTCCCCGGCCACGCAGGCCGGCGCGCCGGTGCGGCTCGCTGGCGCTCGCCCGCACCTACCCGCGCGGTCCCCGGGACGCTCGCTGACGCTCGCTGTGCTCCCACGCCGCGGTCGACGCGAGGCCCTACGCTGGCGGCCGTGGAGCAGCACGCGGCGGCGCCGGTACCCGCCAACCGGTCGGTGCTCACGATCCCCAACCTGTTCACGTTCGCCCGGCTGCTCTGCCTGCCGCTGTTCCTCTACCTGCTCTTCGGACGCGACAACCCGGCCGGCGCGGCGTGGTTGCTCGGCGCCCTGGGGGCGACCGACTGGGTCGACGGCTACCTCGCCCGACGTCTGGGTCAGGTCAGCGAGTTCGGCAAGGTGTTCGACCCCGCCGTCGACCGCATGCTGTTCATCGTGGCGACGATCGCGATCATCATCGCCGACGCCGCGCCGGTGTGGTTCTGCTGGGCGGTCCTCGCCCGCGAGGTGTTCGTCGGCGGGATGATGTTGATCGCCACGCTGGTGTTCCACATGGAGCGCTTCGACGTGAGCTGGTGGGGGAAGCTGGCGACGTTCCTGCTGATGTTCGCCATCCCCGGCTTCATGATCGGCTCGAGCGACTTCCCGGGTCACGCCGGCTTCCAGGTGGCCGCCTGGTGCGTCGGCATCCCCGGCCTCGCCCTGTCGTGGATCACCGCCGTCGCCTACGTCCCGCAGGTCCGCACGCACATCGCCGCGGGCCGCCGGGCCGCGGCCGTGGGGTGAGCATGCGGCCGATCACGACCGGTGCCGTCGTTCGATACGGTGGGACCTCATGAACGTGCCCGAGGAGTTGCACTACTCGTCCGACCACGAGTGGGTCGGCGGAGGGGACACCGGCCGGGTGCGCATCGGCATCACCGACTACGCCCAGGACTCGCTCGGCGACGTCGTCTTCGTGCAGCTCCCGACGCTCGGCGACACGGTCGTGAGCGGCGCCACGCTCGGCGAGGTCGAGAGCACCAAGTCGGTCTCGGACATCTACGCCCCGGTCGGTGGCACGGTCGTGGCGATCAACGACGCCCTCAACGAGTCGCCCCAGCTGCTCAACGACGACCCGTTCGGTGAGGGGTGGATCTGCGAGATCGAGGTCAACGACGCCGCCGATCTCGGCGGCCTCCTCGACGCCGCGGCCTACACCGAGCTCATCGAAGGCGCGTAGCTTGACGTACGTGTTCTGCAACAGTTGCGGGCACCGCAATCCTCCCGAGAGTGCGTTCTGCTCGAGCTGCGGCTCACCGCTGGACTCGCTCGACGACCGCACGATCAAGATCAGCGCCGTCGACCCGTTGCTCGACGCCAGCGGCTCGGCCGACGACATCGAGGTGCCGGTGTCGTCGCTGCCCCGCGACACGGCGGTGCTCATCGTGCGGTCCGGCGCCCAGGCGGGGGAGCGTTTCGAGCTCGAGGAGGACGTCACCAACCTCGGCCGCCACCCCGACTCCGAGATCATGCTCGACGACATCACCGTGTCGCGCCGGCACGTCACGATCGAGCGCACGCCGCAGGGCTACGTGGTGAGTGACGCCGGATCGCTGAACGGCACCTACATCAACCAGCAGCGTGTCGACCGGGCGCTGCTGCACCACGGTGACGAGTTGCAGATCGGCAAGTTCCGCCTCGTGCTCTTCGAGCGGGCCGATGGCTGAGCCGGGCGTCGCCTACCTGACCATCGGGGAAGTGCTCGGCCTGCTGCTCGAGGAGTTCCCCGACGTCACCATCTCCAAGATCCGGTTCCTCGAGAGTCAGGGCCTGATCGAGCCGGAGCGCACCCCGTCGGGCTACCGCAAGTTCCTCGAGCACGACGTCGACCTGCTGCGCGTCATCCTGCGCGAGCAGCGCCAGAACTTCCTGCCCCTGCGCGTGATCAAGGACCGCATCCACTCCGGGGAGATCGATCGCACCGGCACCCCACCGCGCGGCGTCGAGGCGCCGACGGACGACGTCGGCGCCGAACCGCCCGACGACGGCGACGACGGACCGTCGCCCGCCGTCATCGCGGCCCACCCGGCCGGACGGCGCCAGGCCGCCGGCCGTTCCGCCGCGCCGGGCGCGCCGCCGCGCGTCCCCGTCGGACGTGCCGACCACGTCGACGCCGCCGAGCGAGCCGGTCAACGGCCCAGGGCGCCTCGTCGCCTCGACTGCTGCCAGGCGTGGTCGTCAACCGCGACGAGCTGTGTGCGATGGCGTCGGTGACCCGCGAGCAACTCGCCGCGCTCGAGGAGTACGGCGTGATCGCCAAGCGCCGCTCGGGCACCGAGCTGTACGGCGAGGACGCCGTCGAGATCGCCGCCGCCGCCGGCGGGTTCCTGCGCGCCGGCGTCGATGCCCGGCACCTGCGGGCGTGGCGCACGTCCGTGGAACGCGAGGTCGGCCTGTACGAGCAGCTGGTCATGCCGCTGCTGCGCCAGCGCAACCCGCAGGCCCGCGCCGAGGCGACACGTCAACTCGACGAGCTGAACACCCTCGGAGCCAAGCTCCGCAACGCCCTCCTGCGCGCCACGGTGCACCAGCAGTTCCAGCTCTGACCGCCCGGACCCGCTCCGACGGCTGTGGTGGCGGGCGGCGCGGTACGCTCGGGGTGTGGTGCCGCTCGAGCTCGTCGGCGTCCGGGTCGAGGTC
>CAVRBV010000008.1:0-488520 GCA_963719295.1 Ilumatobacteraceae bacterium | reverse complement strand
AGCCTGTTGCGTAATCGGATCGCGATGATCAGTGAACTCGGAGTGAAGCTCCAAGTCGCGAGCTTGTCAAGTCTTCTGTGTGTGGGTGCTCCTTGTTGATGTTGGTGGGTGTTCAGAGTTGGGCTTGTTCGGGCTCGGTGACGCAGGCGTGCTGCGAGCGCGTCGGTCCAGGAGGCGATGCTGATCGGGTCGTCGGTCTCGCCGAGGGATAGCGCGCGGGTGCAGCGGGTGATCGCGGCGGCGTCGGTGCCGGTCAGCAGCCAGTTGGTGAGCCGTTCGAGCACTTCGGCGCTGTGGTCGACGACGCCGTCCTCGACGAGCACCCAGGGTGATCGCAGCGTGCTCGTAGGCGGGCCGGTGATCGTTTCCGGTCACGTCAGTTCACTCCTTGCGGCAGGCGGCCGGGGTAGGCGATGTCGAGGGCGTTGAGGGCCTGTTCCAGCGGTGACGAGTTGGCCCTCGACGAGCCGGCCGGGTGCGGTGCGGTGGTTGACGGGCTTGCGGCGGCGTTCCTTCTCCCGGCGCGCGGGCGCGCTTGTCCTCGATGTCGCAGATGGCCAGCCAGAGCAGCTTGACCACCGCCTCGTCGGAGGGGAAGTGCCCTCGGTTCTTGATGATCTTGCGGAGTTGGTAGTTCAGGCCTTCGATGGCATTGGTCGTGTAGATGATCTTCCTTACTTGCGGTGGGAAGGCCAAGAACGGGGTGAACTGTTCCCAGGCGCGTTCCCAGACGCCGACCGCGCCGGGGTAGCGGCGGCCGAGCTCGCCTTCGGTGAACGCCGCGAGGGCCTCCAGGGCGGCGTCTTCGGTGGCCGCGGTGTAGATCGGTTCGAGGGCGGCGGCGACGGCCTTGCGGTCGCCGTAGGACACATACCGCATGGCCGCCCGATGAGGTGGACCACGCAGGTCTGGGTCACCGTCTGGGCCAGACGGTCTCGATCGCCTCGGGCAGGCCTTCAAGCCCGTCGCAGCAGGCGATCAGCACGTCGCGCACCCCGCGGTTGCGCAGCTCGGTGAACACCTGCAGCCAGAACCTCGCGCCCTCGGCGTTCTGCACCCAGATGCCCAGCACGTGCTCGATTCCGTCGGTGTCCATGCCGACGACGATGTGCGCGGCCTTGTTCATCACGTGCGCGCCGTCGCGGACCTTCACCACGCAGCGCGTCGACGTAGATGATCGGGTAGATCGCATCCAGCGGCCGGGCCTGCCAGGCCTTGACCTCTTCCAGCACCGCGTCGGTGATCTTGGAGATGGTCTCCCGGGACACCTCGACGCCGAACGTGCGCACCAGGTGGTGTTCGATGTCGCGGACCGTTATCCCGCCGCATACAAGCTGATGATCATGTCGTCGAGGCCGCCGGCGAGTCGCCGCTCGACCCTTGGGCACCAGCCGCGGAGTGAACGTGCCGAGCCGGTCGCGGGGCACCTCCAGCCCGATCGGCCCGGCCTCGGTGAGCACCGTCTTCGGGGTGGTGCCGTTGCGCGAGTTCGGCGCGCCGCGCCCGGCCGGGTCTCCCTTCTCATAGCCCAGGTGATCAGTGCGTTCGACCTTCAGTCCCGCTCCAGGACCCGCTTGATCAACTCCGGCAGGAACCCGCCCTCGCCGGTCAACCGCAACTCGCCCGCCCGGCGGAGGCGATCAGCTGGTCCAGCCATGCCTTGTCCACCGACTCGTCGGCCAGCTCGGCGGCCGTCCGGGCGCGAGTCTGCTCGCACGCCCACGGGGGCGGCGCCGGTGGCGTCGCCCGGCCCGGCATCGACGACTCCGGCCCCAGATCGGTGATCATTGCTGCGCACATGCTCGGTGTCTCCTTCCACCTGAAGCCACATCAGTCACTTCAGGCTCTGGCAGGGGACTTCCCCATGCTGCGCAGGTGGGGCACCCGCGTGCGCTGGTCGAGCTCCTGGGCGGCAGCGTCGAGCAGCCCGGTGCCGAACGTCGCCGGCACCGTGCCGGCGAGCAGCACGAGGCGGGTGTCGAAGGTCGCCGCGGCCGACGCCAGCGCCCGCCCGATCATCCGCCCGGTGCGATCGATCACCGGCGCCGGGGCGCGACGCAGCGGGCGGTTCATCTCGGCCTGCAGCGCGGCCGCCGATGCGTAGGCCCACAGGCAGCCCTGGGCGCCACACACGCAGGTGATCCCGTTGGGCTCGACGATGACGTGACCGATCTGGCCGGCGTTCCCGCAGCGTCCGAGCAGCAGGCGCCCGTTGCTCACCACGCCCGCCTCGACGGCGTCCGATAACAGCAGCACCATCACGTCGGGGGCGTTGCGCGCCGCGCCGATCCACCGCTCGGCGATCACCCGCGCCTGCGACGACGTGGCCATCTCGGTCGGCACCCCGCTGAGCTCGGCGACGCGGTCGCGAAGCTCGAAGCCGGCGAGGCCGGGCATGTGCAGCGCCATCACCGTGCCGGACGCCCGGTCGAGCGGCCCCTCGCACGTGACCCCGCACGCGAGCAGACGGCCGGCGGCATCGGGGCTGGCCGCCACCACGCGGCTCACCAAGCGCTTGAGCGCCGGCCACACATCGCGCTGGGGCGTGGCGACCCGGTCGCGCACCACCACCTCGCCCTCGGGGTTCACCACTCCGGCGGCGAGTCGATCGTGACCGACGTCGATCGCCAGGAACATCGGCTCGCACCGTACCGTCCGACCGTGCGTGCTCGCGAGCCACCGGCGCCTCTACCCTATGGCGAGTGACCTCAGCGCCCGCCCAAGCTCCCGGACGCCCCGGCGCCGGCAACGGCGCCAACAACACGCGGTTCGCAGCGCTGTTCGACGCCATCACGGCCAACGTCGCCCAGGTGCTCCAGGGCAAGCAGCAGTCGATCGAGCTCGCCGTGATGTGCCTGCTCGCCGAGGGCCACCTCCTCATCGAGGACGTGCCCGGGGTCGGCAAGACCAGCCTGGCCAAGGCGATGGCCACCTCCATCGACTGCACGTGGAAGCGGGTCCAGTTCACGCCCGACCTGCTGCCGGCCGACCTCGTCGGCGTCGGCGTGTACCAGCGCAGCACCGAGTCGTTCCGCTTCCAGCCCGGACCGCTCTTCGCCAACATCGTCCTCGCCGACGAGATCAACCGGGCCTCTCCGAAGACCCAGTCGGCATTGCTCGAGGCGATGGAGGAGCGCCAGATCACCGTCGACGGCGTGAGCCACGCGCTCGCTCCGCCGTTCATGGTGATCGCGACGCAGAACCCCGTCGACCAGGAGGGCACGTACCGCCTGCCCGAGAGCCAGCTCGATCGCTTCATGCTGCGCATCGCCCTCGGCTATCCGAGCCGTGAGGCCGAGATCTCGATCCTCGACACCCGCGGGTCGAGCGAGTCGCTGCCCAAGCTGGCCGCCGTCGTGTCGGCCGCCGAGGTCATGTCGATGATCGACGCGGTGCGATCGGTGTACGTCGCCGATGCGTTGAAGGCCTATCTCGTCGATCTCTCCATCACCAGCCGTCGCCACCCCGCCGTCGAGCTCGGCCTGTCGCCGCGCGCCACGCTGCAACTGGCCGCCGCCGCCCGCGCCCATGCCGCAGCGCGTGGCCGCGCCTTCGCCACGCCCGACGACGTGAAATCGATGGCGGTGGCCGTGCTCAGCCACCGGCTGATGCTGCGCGCCGACCACGGCGCCCGCCTCGGTCCCGACGATGCCGTCGGGGAGATCCTGGCCGACGTCGCCGTACCGCGGGCGAGATGAACGAAGTTCATCCCGGGCCCGCGAGCGCCAGCGAGCGGCCCGGAGATGGGGTCCGGGGGCGCAGCCCCCGAGAGACGTGATCCGGGCGGCACGGCCGACCCGGCAGGGTTGGGTCGTGTTGATGTGTGCGGTCGCCACCGGATTGATGGGGCGCATCTTCGGCGTGCTGGAGCTGTACTTCCTCGCCGCCGCGCTCGGCGTCGCCGCGATCGCCGGCTGGCTCACGGTCACGCTGCGCCGGCCCCGGGTCACGGTGCGGCGCTGGGTCCGGCCCGAAGTGCTCACCGCCGGCGACACCGGCCGCGTCGACGTGCTGGTCCGCGCCAACGGCTCGTCGAGCCCGTTCAACTGGCGACCCAGCTTCCAGCTCGTCGAGGCGGTGGGCGACGACCGCACGGCGCGCATGACCGTGGCCCCGATCCGCGGCGGCCGCGAGCGCAGCGCCGGCTACCGCGTCCCCACCGAGCGACGAGGGGTGCTGCACATCGGTCCGCTGGTGGCCGTGCGTCACGACCTGCTCGGCCTCGCCCGCTCGATCAGCCAGGTGGCCGGCATCGACGAGATCCTCGTCGCCCCCCGTGCGTTCGAGCTGGCGATGCCCGAGCTCGGGGACGGCATCCTCGGGCGCCACCTGCTCGCCCAGTCGGTGCGCCTCGGCCCGGGCGAGTTCCACAGCCTGCGCGAGTACGTGCCCGGCGACGAGCCCCGCACCATCCACTGGCGGGCGTCGGCGCGCTCGGACGAGCTCAAGGTGCGCCAGCACAGCGCCGAGGGGCTGCGCCGCTGCACGGTCGTGCTCGACCAGCAGGTGCCCGAAGGCGACGACCACGACGAGGCGTTCGAGCGGGCCGTCGTCGCGGCGGCCAGCCTCGTGCACAGCAGCGATCGCGTGGGGTTGCAGACGCGCTTCGCCACCACCGCCGGCGTCGACCTGCGCGGCCCGACGGTGTCGGTGCACACGCTGCACCACCTCGCCCGGGTGACCGCCGACCCACACCCGCCGATGCCGCTCGAACGCGACCCGGGCGAAGGACTCGGCCTGGTGTTCGTCATCACGCCGGACGCCACGAGCGCCACGTGGCAGACGATGGACGAGATGCGCGACCCGACCCTCACCCGGCTCGGCGTGTTCACCGAGTCCACCGCCGGCGCGGCGCGCCTGCACGTCGACGCCACCAGCTCGGACGCCATGCTCGAGAGCTGGCACGCTCTGGTCGGCCACGGCCCGCGCCCGTCCGATCGACCGGTCGACGCCCTCGCCGGCTCGCGCCGCCAGGCGGTCGCGGTATGACAGAGATCTGGTCACCCACGTTCTCGATATCGAGAACCTGGGTGACCAGATCGCTGTTTGAGACGCAGAGTGACCAGATGGCCACGACGCGCTGGAGATCGACGTGACCGCGCTGCTCGACCACTCCGGCGCCATCGACGCCGGCGACGACCGGGGCGGGGACGCCAACGAGGCGTTCGAGGTCGCACGCGGCCTCGATCTCGCCGCCACGGTCGCCCTGCTCGCCTACTCGATCGCCGTCGCCGTCGGGTTCAGCCGGGTGTTCGTCGGTCACGACTTCCTGCGCGACCTCGTGCTGATCGCCGTCATCGGCCACGGAACGTCGTACCTGCTGCGCCTGCTGCGCGTGCCGGCGTTCGTCGCCATCCCGCTGGTGCTGATCGTGCTCACCTGGACCGTGGCATGGATCTACTACCCGGCGACGTTCAGCGGGCCGTTCCCGCTGTCGGCGACGTGGGAGACCGTGCGCGCCGACTTCCACGTCATCCAGCGCGAGTTCCAGACGGCCACGGCACCCGTGCCCTACAGCTCGGGGTGGGCGTTCGTCGCCGGGGCGACGATGGGTGCCGTCGTCTGGCTGGCCGACACGTTCGCCTTCCGCGCCCAGGCACGCGGCGAGGCCCTCGTTCCCGGTGCAGTGCTCTTCGTGTTCATCGCCGCGCTCGGCGTCGACGAGAACCGTGTGGCGTGCAGCTTGCTCGTGATCGGCACCGGCTTCGTCGCCCTCGCCGTGCTGCGCCTGCGTGTGACGCGCCCGGCGCGCACCGTCCTCGGCAACGACCGCCACCCGCTCGCCCGGCTGGTCGTCCCGCTCGCCGGGGCGACGGCCATCGTGCTCGCCGGCGCCTGGGCCATCGCCCCGCACCTGCCGGGCGCCGACGCCGAGCCGTGGTTCGACACCCACAACGACCGCGGCGGGGTCACGGAGATCATCAGCCCGCTGGTCGACATCCGCCAGCGCCTCGTCAACCAGGCGAACACCGAGCTGTTCACGGTGCAGGCCGACGCCCCCTCGTACTGGCGGGCGTCGGCCCTGCCCCGCTTCGACGGCAACACGTGGGACCTGCCCAAGTCGATCCTCGACGACACACACGGTGCCCTCGAGCAGGGTGCACCGGGCTCGGTCGAGAACCACCAGGTCATCACCATCGACGGCCTCCGGGGTGCCCTCGTGCCCGCCGCGCCGAACCCGGTCTCGGCGCGTGGGCTCGACGGCTACAACGCGCTGTCGGCATCGCTCGTCAAGACCGACTCGCCGCTCGAGTCCGGCGACATGTTCGACATCGTCTCGGCGATGCCGCGATTCGACGCCGATGCGCTGCGCAACGCCACGTCGGACTCGCCGCCCGACGACATCTTCCTCGAGCTTCCCGACGACCTTCCGCCGGTCATCGCCGAGACGGCGTCCGCCGTCACCGCGGGCGCCCCGACGAACTTCGACAAGATGCTGGTGCTGCAGAACTGGTTCCGCGACAACTTCACGTACGACACGAACGTCCCGCCGGGCAACGGCTCGTCGGCCATCGTGTCGTTCCTCGAGAACAAGGTCGGCTACTGCGAGCAGTTCGCCGGCACCTTTGCCGCGATGGCTCGCACGCTGGGCATGCCGGCCCGGGTCGCCGTCGGCTTCACCCAGGGTCAGCAGGCCCCCGACGGCACCTACGAGGTGCTCGGCCGCAACGCCCACGCCTGGCCGGAGATCTGGTTCGACGGGTTCGGCTGGGTCCCGTTCGAACCGACCCCCGGGCGCGGGCTGCCCGGTGCCGAGGCCTACACCGGCGTGCCGCCCCAACAGGACACCGGCGCGACGACCACCACCACGACCACGACCACGACCACCACGGTCGCCGGCGCGGCGGCGCAGCCGGCGACGCCGCCTCCGCCGCCGGCCGAGCAGACGCCGCCGCCCGACACGAGCGACTCCACGTCGTTCCCGTGGCTGCTCGTGCTGGCGATCCTCGTCCTGGTGGCGGTGCTCGTCTCCCTGCCGGCGTTGGTGCGTCGCTGGCGACGGCGCCACCACGGATCGGTGTCCGATCCTGCTCATCTGCTCGCCGAGCTGTGGGACCGCGCCCTCCACGCCGTCGGCGCGGCCGGGGTGCGCAGCGACCCGGCGCTGACCCCGCTCGAGCAGTCGGCAGCGCGTGGCGCGAACGTTCCCCGGCCTGTCGACGCCGCTCCACCAGCTCGCCGAGGTGGCCACCGCGGCCACGTACGCGACGAGCGCCGAGGTGTCACGACTGGCCGACGACAGCATCCATCGTGACGACGGGCCGTACGAGTGGTGCGCCCTGATCGAGGACACCGTCAACGACACCCTGGGATTCGGGGCGCGCGTGCGGCGCTACTTCACCGTCTGGCACTGACCGCCACGTCGCGCGCCGGGCGCCTGGTGCCGCGTCAGTCCTGGTGGTCGTCGCCGGCGGCCGCGCCGCGGCGGCGGGCGCCGAGCCACGCGCTGATCGGCAGGGCGCCGACCTTCTCCCTGGCGATCATCCTCGCCTCGCGCTCCAGCGCCACCGACAGGGCGAGCGCGCCGACGAACGCCGCGATCGACAGCCACACGCTGACCGACAGCAGCAGCACGGTGAGCACGACGGCGGCCACGACGGCGAACGCCAGGCCGACCACCCGCCGCCGTGGGATGCGGTAGCCGCGGGTCGAGAACGTGGGGTCCTTCTCGAGCTGCTGCTCGATCTGGCGGAGGATCCGCTGCTCGTTCTCCGAGAGAGGCATCACCTGCATTCTCCCACGTTCCGCGGCTCGTCTCAATCCGGGTTCCCGGTGGGGCCCTCACCCGGCGCGTCGGGCCCCCACTGCTGCTCGCCGCGGCGCACCGGCCGCAGCCCGCCCGACGACAGTGTGCTCGCCGGACCGATCGCATCGGAGCCGAAACGACCACGCACGCGATCGATCGCCCGGCTCGCCGCGCCCCACGGAGGCTCGCCGTCGGACTCGGCGCCGAGGCCGCTGAGCTGGAGTTGCTCGGCCGGCTCGCTGAACTTCGACGCGGCGACCCCGAGCAGGCGTACCCCCGCCGGAGGCAGCACGACCTCGACCAGCGGCGTGGCGACGGCGGCGAGGCCGGCCGCGGTGTCGAGCGGCCGTCGCACCGTCTTGGCCCTCGTGACGGTGCGGAACGACGGGTCGCGAACCTTCACCGTGACGGTGCGAGCGGCCAGTCCGCTCGCCCGGAGCCGGCCGGCGACGCCGTCGCACAGTCGGACGATCTCGGTGCGGATCTCGTCGAGATCGTGGAGGTCGGTGGCGAACGTCTCCTCGTGGCTCACCGACTTGACGGCCCGTTCCGGCTCGACGGGCCGGTCGTCGTGGCCGCCGGCGAGGGCGACCAGGCGCTCGGCGTTGGTGGCCCCGAGCGCCGCCCGCAGGGCGATCGTCGGGATGGTGGTGAGGTCGCCGATCGTGTCGACCCCGAGCCGGGCGAGTCGCTCGAGCGTCGCCGGCCCGACCCCCCACAGCCGCCCGACCGGCAGGGGGTGGAGGTAGGCGATCTCCTGCCCGGGTCGCACCTCGAACACGCCGTGCCCCGGGAGCACGCCCTCGGGCCGGGCGCGCGGCTTGGCCTCGACCGACGCCATCTTGGCGAGGAACTTGTTCGGCGCCACGCCGACCGAGCACGACAGGCCGAGCTCGGCGTCGACCACAGTGCGGATCCGCCATCCGATGTCGGCGCCCGGCGCCGAACAGGGACCCGGCCCCCGTGACGTCGAGGAACGCCTCGTCGAGCGACAGCGGCTCGACGAGCGGCGTGTACCGACCGAGGATGTCGAACACCTCGGCGCTCGCCTCGGCGTAGGCGTGGTGGTCGCCCGGGAGGAACACCGCAGCCGGACACAGCTGCCGGGCGCGCATCGACGGCATCGCCGAGTGCACGCCGAACCGCCGGGCCTCGTAGGACGCCGCCGCGACGACGCCGCGGCGCCCGGTACCGCCGACCACGACCGGCCGGCCGGCGAGCTCGGGTCGCCGGCGCAGCTCGACCGACACGAAGAACGCGTCCATGTCGACGTGCAGGATGACGCGCCCGACCACGCTCATCATTCTGACCGCACCGGTCGAGCAGTCGATCGGTGTCGCGTCAGCCGGTGATCCGCCGCCGCCGGCGGCGATCGCGACGGTCCTGGTACCACAGCTGGAGCACCAGCCGGGCGGCCTCGCGGACGATCCCGCGGGACATCTTCGACTCGCCGGCGCGCCGATCCCGGAACGTGATCGGGAACTCGACGATGCTCCCGCCGGCGCGCACGAGCCGGTGGGTCATCTCGATCTGGAAGCCGTAGCCGTCGGCACCGACCGTGTCGTAGCGGATCCGCTCGAGCGCCTCGGAGCGGTAGGCGCGGTACCCGGACGTGGCGTCGTTGACCGCCAGGCCGAGCAGGCCGGCGGCGTAGCGGTTGCCCCACCGGGACAGCAGCCGGCGCTGGTAGGGCCAGTTCTCGGTGATCCCGCCGGGCACGTAGCGGCTGCCGATCGCGAGGTCGGCACCGTGCTCGACGTTGGCGAGCAGGGCGGGCAGGACCGCCGGGTCGTGGGACAGGTCGGCGTCGATCTGCACGCACACGTCGGCGCCGCGCGCCAGCGCCATCGCCATCCCGTCCCGGTACGCCGACCCGAGGCCGCGCCGTGCGGCGCGGTCGACGACCACGACACCGCCGAGCTCGTCGGCGAGTCGGTGGGCCAGCGCCGACGTGCCGTCGGTGCTGGCGTCGTCGACCACGATCACCTCGATCCCGTCGTCGACCTTGCGGATGGCCCGGAGCAGGGCCTCGAGGTTGTCGACCTCGTCCAAGGTCGGCACCACCGCCACCGTCAGCACGCCGCGACCCTAGCTGCGGGCTCGACCGGCCGTCCGGCGCACGCGGCTTGGCCCCGCCGGTCCCTATCCTCGGCTCGTGCCATCCGACGACCGCGCCGCGCTCTCGGCGCTGCCGTCGCCCGGCGTGCGCATCGCCGCCTTCGTGGCGATCTGCCTCGGCGGCCTGGCCGGCGGGGTGATCGGCTACAGCCTCGTCGAGCTGCAGTGCGACGGCGACTGCGCCGTGCCGCTCGGCCTCGGCATCCTCGTCGGCGCCGTCGTGGCCGCCGGCGGCATGAGCATCGTCGCCGTGCTGGTGATGCGGGCGATGGGTGAGTGGCGAGCGCTCGGGGACACGGAGCAATGAGCGAGCGAGTCTTCGAGCGAGCGAATCATCAGAAACAGTCTTCGGCTCACTGGTGCACCGTCGCCGAAGTGAACGCGTTCCATGGTGCAAGGGTGCACCAGTGACGTCGAGCACACGGCCGCGCTCGTCGATCTGGCGTGCCGCCTCGCCCAGGCGGCCGGCACCGCCGCCCGCCGCGGGCGCCAGGCCGATGCCGACGCCGGCCTCGATCGCGGGGAGGTCACCGCGGCGACGAAGTCGAGCCGCACCGACGTGGTGACCGCCCACGACCGTGCCGCCGAGGCGGAGATCGTCAGTGGCCTGCTCGCCGAGCGCCCGGACGACGCGATCGTCGGCGAGGAGGGCACCTCCCGCACCGGAACCAGCGGGATCACGTGGTACGTCGACCCGATCGACGGCACCACCAACTTCCTCTACGGGTACCCGCTGTGGAGCACGTCGATCGGCGCCGGCGACGAGCACGGCGCGCTCGTCGGCGCGGTGTACGTGCCCACGACCGGCGAGCTGTTCGCCGCCGCCCGCGGCGAGGGCGCCACGCGCAACGGCCGGCCGATCCGGTGCTCCGACGAGGACGACCTGTCGCTCGCGCTCGTCGCCACCGGGTTCGCCTACGACCCCGCCGAGCGCGGCGCGCCAGGCGGCTCGCTTCGCCACGCTCGCCGGCCACGTGCGCGACATCCGTCGTGGCGGCTCGGCGGCCATCGACCTGTGCTACACCGCGGCCGGATTCGTCGACGGGTACTACGAGTGCTTCCTCAACTCGTGGGACATGGCCGCCGGCGAGCTGATCGCCCGCGAAGCGGGGTGCCGCTCGGGCGACTTCGCCGGTGGCCCGCCGCGTCCCGAGGAGCTGATCGTGGCCGCCCCGGGCGTTTTCGACGCCCTGCGCGCGCTGGTCGCCGGCGCCGACTGACGGCCCGTCGCGGCCGCCGTCGCGGGCGGTGACCAGCAAACCGACGCAAACCCGGCATCATGGTGCCGGTATGGGCACCCGAATCCTGGCCGTGGAGGACGACGAGCGGATCCGCGAGGCGCTGAAGCTGGCGCTCGAGGACGAGGGCTGGACCGTCGAGGGCGTGTCGTCGGGCGAGGCCGCCATCGAGGCGTTCGAGCGTCAGAGCGCCGACGTCGTGCTGATCGACATCATGCTGCCGGGCATCGACGGGTTCGAGCTGTGCCGCACGATCCGTCGTCACAGCGACGTGCCGATCGTCATGGTGACCGCCCGCAACGACACCCACGACATCGTCGCCGGGCTCGAGGCGGGCGCCGACGACTACCTCACCAAGCCGTTCATGTCGAAGGAGCTGTCGGCGCGCATCCGGGCGTTGTTGCGGCGCATCCGCCCGGCCCAGATCGGCCACGAGCGCCTCGTGTTCGGCGACCTCGAGGTGATCCCCGAGGAGGGCAAGGTCATCCAGAACGGCGAGGAGGTGCACCTCACCAAGACCGAGTTCCGCCTCCTGTGCGAGCTGGCCCTCAACCGGGGCAAGGTGTTCAGCCGCGAGGAGCTGCTCGACCGGGTGTGGGAGTACGACTACTTCGGCGACGGCCGCCTCGTCGACGTGCACATCCGCCGGCTGCGCACGAAGGTCGAGACCGACCCGGCGAACCCCCGCCACGTCGTGACCGTGCGCGGGCTCGGGTACCGGCTCCAGGCGTAGGCACGGCACGGTGACCGCGCTGGAGGTCACCCCTCCAGAGTCGGCGTCCGCCGTCGGACCCCGCACCGCGGCCGCCGACCCCGCGCTCACGCGGCGACGTCGCTTCCCGATGCTGCCCGGCCGGCGCGGACCGATGGGGCTGCGCCGGCGCATCCTGCTGATCTTCACGCTCGGCGCCCTCGGCCTGTCGACGTTCCTCGCCTTCACCACCTACGGCCTGGTGCGCTCCAACCTGTCCAGCCAGCGCGACTCGGCGAGCATCAACGCCGCCTACCAGCACGCCAACCAGGTGCTCAACCAGCTGACCGTCAACTCCCAGGACAACCTGTCGTCGGTGATCCTGCGGCTCGGCGTCGCCGAGGACGATCATCCGCTGCTGATGACCGACGGCAACTGGTCGACAGGCACGGCCGGCTTCGACAAGGACTCGATCCCCGCCGACGTGCGTTCGCGGGTGATCGACGACGGGGTGCCGACGCGCAAGATCGCCGACATCGACGGGCAGGCCTCGCTGGTGGTGGGCATCCCGCTGGTGCGGATCAACGGCGCCTACTTCGAGGCGTTCAGCCTCGATCAGGACAACCGCACGCTGTCGAACGTCGCCCTGTCGTTGCTGCTGTCGGCGACGATCACGACCGGTCTCGGCGTGGTCGCCGGCGTGCTCGCCGCCCGGCGGGCCGTGCGGCCGGTGGCCGACGCCTCCGAGGCCGCCAAGGCGATCGCCGGCGGGCACCTCGACACGCGGCTGACGCCCACCGACGACCCCGACCTCGGCGTGCTCGCCACCTCGTTCAACGACATGGCGTCGGCGCTGCAGCAGCGCGTCGAGCGCGACGCCCGCTTCGCCTCCGACGTGAGCCACGAGCTGCGGTCCCCGTTGATGACGCTGTCGGCGTCGGTCGAGGTGATGCAGGCCCGCCGCGACGACATGCCCGAGCGGGCCCAGGCGGCCCTCGACCTCCTGGTGAGCGACGTCGCCCGGTTCCGCAGCCTGGTCGAGGACCTCCTGGAGATCAGCCGGTTCGACGCCGGGGCGATCCGGCTGCACCTCGAGGACCTGCAAGCGAGCCAGTTCGTGCTCAACGCCGTCGCCGTGTCGTCGGCGCCGGACACGCCGGTCATCTGCACCGAGCGGGCCGAGCGGGCGATCATCAGCGGTGACCGTCGACGGCTGGCCCGGGTGATCGCCAACCTCATCGACAACGCCCTCGCCTACGGCGCCGGCGGCCCGGAGATCCGACTCGAAGACGCCAACGCCGCCGAGGAGCCGCTCACCCACCTCAAGATCGCCGTCGAGGACCACGGGCCGGGAGTCCCCGTGGAGGAGCGGGCGCTGATCTTCGAGCGCTTCGCACGCGGTTCGGGTGCCGGCCGGCGCAGCGGCAGCGAGGGCGCCGGGCTCGGGCTGGCGCTCGTCGACGAGCACATCCGCATGCACGGCGGGCGGGTCTGGGTGGAGGACCGCAGCGACGGGGCCGAGGGGGCACGGTTCGTGATCGAGCTGCCGGCACGCGAGCCGATCGACTTCGCCCCGGCGGCGCCCGACTCGGCCGCGGAGGACCTGGCATGAGGTTCGCACCACCGCCTGCTGGCGGGGCTGGCGGTCGCCGTGCTCGCGGCGGTGGGAGCGGGCTGCTCGATCCAGACCGACAGCGGACCGCGCGACATCCCCGAGGACCAGCGGGGCAACCTCGGCGGCGGACAGCCGTCGCCCGACGAGGCCACCGGCGAGGGGCGCATCTACCTGCTCGGCCCCGAGGCGTCGGGGCGCCCGCTGCGGTCGGTCCCCCGCGACTACGGCGGGCGGATGCAGGCGCTGATCGAGGCGCTCGTCGAGGGCCCCAACGCCGCCGAGGTGGATCAGCAGTTGCACTCGGCGCTGCCCTCGGACATCAAGGTGCTGTCGGTCGAGCTCGACGACGGCGTCGTCGACATCGACCTGTCGTCGCAGGTGCTGGACACCCCGCCGGCCGACCTGCAGCTCGCCGTCGCCCAGATCGTGCTCACCGCCACCGAGCTGCGCGGCGACCGATCGGTGATCATCCGCGTCAACGGCACCGCCGAGTCGTGGCCCAACGGCGCCGGGCGCGACCAGTCGACGCCGCTCACGATCTACGACTTCCCCGACTACGCCCAGTCGTCGCAGCCGCCGTTCCCGATGCCACCGCCGCAGGCCGCGACGACGACGCACCACGACGGCGCCGACCACCACCAGCGGTCGTGCGCCCCGCCACGCCGGCGGCCGAGACCAGCTAGCGCGCCGACGCCGCCGCCGCGCCGCCGTGTCAGGCGAAGAAGACCTCGGCGACGTCGTGGTAGAGCGTCATGTCGAGGGGCCGGGTCTTGCCGACGGCGAGCTCGAGCGGTGCCGGCACGATCTCGGTGCCGCGCAGCACCACCATCTGCCCCCACCCCTGGGCGTGGACGAGATCGATCGCCGCCACGCCGAAGCGCGTGGACAGCACGCGGTCGTACGCCGTCGGCGTGCCACCACGCTGCACGTGGCCGAGCATCACGACGCGGGTCTCGAAGCCGGTGCGTTGGTCGAGCTCGCGGGCGATGACGTCGGCGATGCCGCCGAGGCGCACGTGCCCGAACTTGTCGTACACCCGCTCGCCCACGTCGAGCGTGCCGGGGATCGGTGAGGCGCCCTCGGCCACGACGACGATCGAGGCGTAGCGGCCCTTGCTCGTGGCGCCGGTTGAGGTGGGCGACGACCTTGTCGATGTCGAAGGGGATCTCCGGGATCAGCACCACGCTGGCGCCACCGGCGATGCCGGCGTAGGCCGCGATCCAGCCGCTGTGACGGCCCATCACCTCGACGACCATCACCCGGTCGTGGCTCTCGGCGGTGGTGTGCAGGCGGTCGATCGCCTCGGTGGCGATCTCGACGGCGGTGTGGAACCCGAACGTGGTGTCGGTGCCGACGATGTCGTTGTCGATCGTCTTGGGGACCCCGACGATCGGGAGACCCTCCTCGACGGCGAGGCGGTAGGCGATGCTGAGCGAGCCGTTGCCGCCGACGACGATCAGGCCGTCGAGGCCCATGTCGGCGAACGTCTCGTGCACCTCGGCGACGCCGTCGGGGTGGTCGTAGGGGCTGCCCCGCTTGGTGCCGAGCACGGTGCCGCCCTTGGGGAGCGAGCCGCGCATGGCGTCGATGGTGAGCGGGATGGTGCGCCGTTCGCGTACGCCGTCCCAGGCGTCGGCGAAGCCGATGATCTCGTCACCGTGGTAGCGCTCGCCCTTGCGCACGACGGCGCGCAACACCGCGTTGAGCCCGGGGCAGTCGCCTCCGCCGGTCAGGATCCCGACACGCACGATGGGATTGTAGGAGCGAGGCCTCGCGGCCGACACGAAGTCGGTGCCGGGGTGGTAGGAATCACGTGTGGCTTGGGATTCGTCGCGGCCGGTGAACTACCGCCGGCTGCTCAAGGAGTGGGCGATCTACGCGGCGATCATGATGGCGATCGCACTGGTGCTGCTGCGCGGGCGAAACCCCGCCGGCCTGATCGCCGGGGTGGTGCTCTCGCTGCCGCTCTACGTGGGGTTCAGTGCGGCGATGGCCAAGCTCGGGTACCAGCGCAAGACGCTGTCCGAGATGCGCACGCCGCGCGCCGGCACGTCGTCCGCCGGCACGTCGTCGGCACATCGTCGGCCGCCGCCGGCCGCGCCCCGGTGAAGCCCACCAAGCGCACCAACGCCTCGACCCGGCGCCGCTAACGCGGCGACGCGTGGTCGATCTTCCACCGAATCGGTGGAAGATCGACCACGGAGTGCGATCGCCCGGGCGATCTGGGCGACGACCTGGCGCGGCTGAACTCGCACCATCCGCGACGTGAAGTTCGAGAACCATCCAGCCGGCCAGCTCCAGCTCGTTCCGGCGGTGCCGATCCGACTCGAACGCGGCTCGGGAGCGGAGGTGCACGCCGTAGCCGTCGAGCTCCAACGCCAGCCGCAGATCGGGATAGCTCCAGTCGAGCTCGTAGACGGCGCCGCCCCCGAGTCGCACCACGTGATGGAGCACCGGTCGGGGCAGACCGTGGCGGACGAGCAGGACGCCCAGCCGTCCCTCGGCGGGCGAGTCCGCGCCGTCGACCAGCCCGCACGACGTCAGGGCCTGGCGCAACGGCCTCGATCCCAGCCGACTGGGATGCGCTGCGAGCGAGGCGTCGAGGGCGGCAACGGTTAGGACGCCTGTCGAGAGCCACGTCTCGACGAAGCGCTCCAGCGTCGAGGGTGCGACGACCGTCGCGACGTCGAGCAGGGTCCGGGCAGTCGTGGTGACCGGGACGCCGCGGAGCTCCTGGGACTCCACCAGGCCGGTCGCACGGTGCGCGATCAACCCGCGGCCGACAGCCGACTTGACGGATGCGGTGATCTCGAACAGGTCGCATCGGTAGTTGCGCATCCCCCACAACGCCACGGCCATGCGATGCGAGACAACAGCGTCGTTGCCGCCGGCGAGCGCCGCGGCGCGGGCGCGCGCTGATCGAGCTCGAACGGGTGAATGGCATCGCGATAGACGCCGGCGAACACCTTCACGAGCAGGCCGGTCGTGACGAACCGCTCGAGCTGGCGTGGCGTCACGCCCGCTTGGAGGCATTGCCTGCGACTGACCACACCGCGGTGGGTTCTCAGCAGCGCGCGAAGGACATCGCTCACAATTCACCAGGGCGCGGCGATCACTCCCGATCGGAATCCGCTGGTCGATCTTCCACCGATCCGGTGGAAGATCGACCGCGGCGAACGGGTCAGGGCTCGGACAGGGCGCGGGTGGATGCGAGCAGCTTGTCGATCGTGCGGGCGAGCACCCGCAGACGGGCCCGCTCGCGCTCGTGGAAGGCGCGAGCCTCGCGACCGACGGCGACGGTCAGGCCCGACACCGCCATCGGCACCCGCAGCAGGTCACCCGGCCCACCGTCGCCGCCACCGTCGTTCGTCGCCAGGTGGCCGCTGCCGTCGATGAACGCCGACAGCCAGGCGGCATCGGGGGCGCCACCCGCCCGACCGACGACGGCGCCCTGCCCCGCCGCCGAGTCGATGACCGCCACCCAGTCCGCTTCGAGGGCGCGGTGCAGCCCGCAGCACAGCACGTCGACTGCGTCACCGGGGGCCGCTTCGGCCACGGCGGCGCCGACCTCGGACATCGCCATCGCCGGGTCGCGGCGGTCGGCGTCGACGACGCGCAGCTCCTCGACGGCGACGCCGTCGACGGCGCGCACCTCGCGCACCAGCAGTTCGTCGGAGGTGGCCGGCGGGACGAGGATCACCAGCTCGTCGACGACCTGGCCGCCACCGCGCTCGAGGATGTCGATCGCCAGGAGGTCGCCGTGAACCGAACCGATGCGGCTGGCGACCTGGCCGAGGGCGCCCGGCCGATCGGGCAACCACAGGCGAAGCACCAGCGTGCGGGCATCGTCAGCGGCGGGGGAACCGGGGACGTCGTCCATCCACCGGTTCTAGCCCAACTTCGGCAACCCGCGCCTCAGATTCCGCACGCCCTGGGCGATCCGCTTTTCGTTCTCGATCAGGGCGAAGCGGGCGAAACCTTCGCCGCCCGGCCCGAACCCGACGCCCGGCGACAGCGCCACGTCGGCGTCGCGCACCACCAGCGAGCAGAACTCGACCGAGTCCATCTCGGCGTAGGGCTCGGGGATCGGCGCCCACACGAACATCGACCCGCCCGGCTTGGGGATGTGCCACCCGATGCGGTCGAGCCCCTCGATCAGGGCGTCGCGCCGGCTCTGGTAGATGGCGCAGACCTCCTGGGGGAAGTCGGCGGCCTCGTTGATGGTCACCGTGGCGGCGATCTGCACCGGCTGGAACATGCCGTAGTCGAGGTAGCTCTTGAGCTTCACCAGCGCCTGCACGACGTCGGCGTTGCCGAGCAGGAAGGCGCAGCGCCAGCCGGCCATCGAGAAGCTCTTGGTGAGCGAGTACAGCTCGACGGCGCACTCCTTGGCCCCTTCGGCCTGGAGGATGCTCGGGGGCCGGTACCCGTCGAAGCCGATGTCGGCGTAGGCGAAGTCGTGGACCACGATCATCCCCCGCTCGCGGCAGAAGTCGACGACCCGCTGCATGAAGTCGAGCTCGACGCAGGCGCCGGTGGGGTTGTGCGGGAAGGAGATGACGAGCACGCGCGGCTTGGGCCAACCGATGTCGTAGGCCGTGGTGAGGCGGTCGAAGAACTCCTCGGCGAAGGCGCTGCGCTCGTCGGGGTGGGCGAGCGAGCGCATCGGCACCTGGCGCAGGTCGGCGCCGGCGAAGAGCGGCCCGTAGATGTGGATCGGGTAGCTCGGGCTGGGGACGATCGCCGCGTCGCCACGGTCGAGGAGCACCCACATCAGGTGGCTGAAGCCCTCCTTCGACCCGATGGTGTTGGTGATCTCCGTCTCCGGGTCGACGGTGACCCCCCACGTGCGCTCGTAGTACCCGGCGATCGCCTCGCGCAGCTTGGGCAGCCCGCGCGACAGCGAGTAGCGGTGGTTCACCGGCTTGGCCGCAGCCTCGGCGAGCTTGCGGACGGCGATGTCGGGCGACGGGATGTCGGGATTGCCGAATCCGAGGTCGACGACGTCTCGGCCTGCTCGCCGGGCCTCGATCTTCAGGTTGTTGATGATCGTGAAGACGTACGGCGGCAGGTTCTCGATGCGCCTGAACTGCATGCTCCGACGCTACCGGCGCGGCGGGTCGTGAGCGGTGACGGTTGCGGTGTCCGGCGGCCGATCTGTGAAAAGGTTGGGCCGATGAGCAAGCGAGTCTTCGAGCGAGCGAATCATCAGGCCCGGTCTTCGGCTCACTGGTGCACCTGGCGCTCGCTGCGCTCGCACGCGTGCTCGACGGGTGACGGTGCACCAGTGAGCAAGCCGCTCCCCGACGGCGCCGTGCACGTGGTGATCGAGATCCCGCGCGGCAGCCGCAACAAGTACGAGATCGACCACGACACGAACCGGGTGTACCTCGACCGCCGGCTGTTCACGGCGACCACGTATCCCGCCGACTACGGCTTCATCCCCGAGACGCTGGGCGGCGACGGCGACCCGCTCGACGCCCTCGTGCTCCTCGACGACCCGGTGTACCCGGGCGTGTGGGTGCAGGCCCGGCCGGTGGGCGTGCTGTACATGCTCGACGAAGCCGGTGACGACGCCAAGGTCATCTGCGTGCCTCCGGGCGAGCCGCGCTGGGACGGCGTCGACGACATCGGCGACCTGCCGCCCCAACTCGTCAACGAGATCCGCCACTTCTTCGAGGTGTACAAGGCGCTCGAGCCGGACAAGCACTCATCGACCGAGGGAATCGGCGGGCGCGACGACGCGTGGCGCGAGATCGACGAGGCCCGGGCGAACTACCTCGCCGGCGGCGCCACGGCGCACTGACGCCGGGCGGATCACCGGGCGCCGTACAGCGCGGCGCCGATGGCACCGGCCCGTTCGCCGAGCTCGGCGAAGCGGATGTCGGGCTGGGCGCGCAGGTGGGAGGCGTACACCCGGTCGGCCATGTGCCGGCGCAGCGCCGGCTCGAACACCGCCGCGGCCATCGACACCCCGCCGCCGATGACGAACCGTTCGGGATCGAAGGCGTTGGTGAGGTTGGCCAGCCCGGCGGCCATCCACATGGCGAAGTGGTCGAGCACGGCGATGGCGTCGACATCGCCCTCGGCGGCCGCCGCCATCACCAGCTCCGACGTGATCGCGTCGATCGACCCGGCGGTGTGCACCAGCTCACCGAGGCGGCCGTCGACCACCGCGGCGCGCTTGGCCTCCATCGAGATCGCCGAGCCGGACGCGTAGCGCTCCCAGCAGCCGCGCTGGCCGCACGGGCACGGCGGGCCGTTGGGGTCGATGAGCATGTGTCCGAACTCGCCGAGGTAGCCGTGGGCGCCGAGCAACAGCCTCCCGTCGGCGATCACACCGCCACCGATGCCGGTGCCGAGCGTGATCATGATCATGTCGTCGACGCCGCGCCCGGCACCGAGCGTCCACTCGGCGAGGGCCGCGCAGCTGGCGTCGTTGGTGACCCGCACGACGCGGCCGAGCCGCTCGCTCAGCGCCCCCGCGGCGTCGAAGTTGATGACACCGGGCAGGTGGGGCGACGACGTGAGCACGCCCTCGCGGGTGATCGAGCCGGGCAGCCCGACGCCGACCGTGCTGTCGGCCCCCGCGGTGTCGGCGAGCGTCTCGACCAGCTCGCTCACCGTGGCGACCAGCTGCTCGGCGCCGTGTGGGGTCGGGCGACGATCGGTCGCGACGACGCTGCCGTCGTCGGCGACGACCACCCCGAGGCACTTGGTGCCTCCGACGTCGATCCCGGTGTTCAGGACTCGGCGCGGACCTTGAGCTCGCGGATGGTGTTGAGGATGCGCACCTCGGCCCGCCGCTTGACGAAGCCGGGGAGCGGCGAGGCGAGCTCGATGACCAGGTCGTACTTGACGACGGTGCCGCCCTTGCCGTCGGACCCGAAGTGGTAGGCGCCCTCGATCGTGCGCTGGATGTCGCCCTTCACCATCCGCCACGAGAGCACGGTCGGCGCCTCGGCGTAGTCGTAGGCGAGCGTGTAGTGCGTGCTGCGACCGAGCGCCGAGGCCCGGAACTCGACCTCGAGCGGCCGCTGCTGGTCGTCGCGCGACCGCACGACGACGTCCTTGATGTCCTTGGCCCAGTCGGGGTAGTGCTCGACGTCGGCGGCCACGTCCCACACGCGCTCCGGCGGAGCATCGATGGCGATGTACTCGGTGGCGGTCTCAGCCATGATCGTCATTCTGGCCGATGGCACCCGCGGCGACGGCACTTTCCCCCGAATCGTCCTCGCCGGTGGCGTCGCCACGGCGCGGGCGCGGTCCGAACGTGGCGTGGCGGGACGCCCACAGGCCGTTCATGCCGATGCCGAACATCGGCACGAGGAACCCGACGGCGAGCGACGACCCGGGGTTGCCGTCCGGCCCGTCGAGGCGGGCGAAGGTGGTGACGGTGGCGATGGCGACCTGGGCGGCGAGCAGGCCGTTCATCGCCAGGCGGACGCGGCGTGGCGTGGCCGCGCCGGTGAGCAGGAAGAGCGACATCACGGAGATGTCGTCGGTGCGGCTGCGTCCGATGGCGATGACGTAGGCCCACAGGAACGTGAACACGCCCACGGCGAAGAGCACGAACGCCGTCACGGCGCCGAGCCACTGCATCGCGGTGGTGAACAGCGCGGCGGCGAGGCCGGCGGTGACGGCGAACGCCACGGTGCCGGCGGCGTCGACACGCACGATCGTGATGCCCTTCACGCCGCCACCCCCAGCGCTCGGCCGAGGCGCGCGGCGAGGACGTCGTAGGAGAACTCGGCGACGGCCCGTTCCCGCGAGGCGGCACCCATCGCCGCCCGGCGGCCCGGGTCGTCGAGCAGGTCGGCGATGGCGTCCGCCACCGCGCTCGGCTCGTCGGGGCGGGCGACGACGCGCCCGGTCACGCCGTCGACGACGGCCTCGGCGGCCCCGCCCGACTGGCCGGCGACCTGCGCCACACCGCACGCCGCGGCTTCGACGAACACGATGCCGAAACCCTCCTGCTCGAGCCCACCCCACCGCGTGCGGCAGGGCATCGTGAACACGTCGCCGCACCCGTACAAGCGCGGCAGGTCGTCGTGCGACACGCGACCGAGGAAGCGCACGGGGGCGTCGAGCTCGTCGGCCAGCGCGGCGAGACGACGAGCGTCGCGGCCACCACCGGCGATCGCCAGCACCAGGTCGGGTCGGCGCCGGGCGAGCGACGCGACGGCGCGGATGGCCACGTCGAAGCCCTTGCGGGGCACGAGCCGCGAGATCCCGACCACCAGCTCGCCGTCGGCGGGCAGCCCGAAGTGGAGGCGGGCGGCGCGACGCTCGTCGTCGTCGAGCGGGTGGAAGCGATCGGTGTCGACCCCGGGCGGCACCACGGTGATCGGCAGGTCGCGCCCGGCGGCCCGCTCGGCCTCGCGACCGGCGTACGCCCCCGCCGACACCACGTGGCGGGCCCGTCGCAGCACCGTGCCGAGCGCCTGGCGCGTCCCCGGCAGGCGGCCGGGCACCGTGACCTCGGCGCCGTGCAGCACGACGTCGTAGGGCCGGGCGAGCGACGGACCGACGAGCCCGAGCGGCACGGCCGGGTCGAGCACGACGAGGTCGGCACCGAAATCGGCGGCGAGCTCGTTGATGCGCCGCACCATCAGCGGGTGCGGCAGCAGCACCGGTTCGGGCACGCGCTCGATGCGGTACGCCTGCTCGGCGTCGAAGGCATCGGCACCGCGGTACGGACTGGTGAGCACGGCGAACGATTCCGGTGGCAGCCGACGCCACCACTCCCACAGCAACGTCTGGATCCCCCCGATCTTCGGCGGGAAGTCGTTGGTGACCAACAGATGTTTCACGCTGGATCGCAACGCATCGCTTCCATGCGCCGCAGGCACGTGCGTCGGTCGCATGCGGCGCGCCTGGACCCGGAGTTGTGGGGTGAAGACCCGGTTCGGCCCGAGGCGACGCCAGGAGCTTCGAGGGCCGAAGCGAGCCAGCGCCCAGCGGGCGTGCTCGGCGAGCAGCTCGTCGTCGCCGTGGCGGTAGCGGGCGAGGACGCTCAGGGTGCGCGCATCGCCCGCCGAGCCGACGTTGCCGAGCACCACCAGGGCGTTGCGTCGCAGCCAGCGCGGATCGCGCCCGGCGATGTACCAGCGGCCGTGGCGGGCGAGCAGCGTGGCATCGTCGGCCTCGAGCAGGTCGAGCACGTCGACCCACGCCGCGGCGTCGACAGAGAGCGCGACCGTGTGCCGGCGTCCGAGGTGCACGGTCGGCGGGCAGGCATCCTGGCAGTCGTCGCACCCGTAGATCCGCTCCCCGACGGCGGCGCGCAGGGCGGGCGCGATCGGGCCCGGCCGCTGCAGCACCCAGGCCAGGCAGCGGTTGGCGTCGATGACCCCCGGCGCGACGATCGCCCCGGTCGGGCAGCGGTCGAGGCAGCGCCGGCACGTCCCGCACCCGTCGGCCACCGGCGCGGTGGCTGGCGGGTAGTGGGCCGTGGTGACGACCGCGCCGAGCACGAACCAGCTCCCGGCGCCGGCGACGAGCACGTTGGCGTTCTTGCCGAACCAGCCGAGCCCGCCGAGATAGGCGAGCTCGCGGTCGACCAGGGCGTTGTCGTCGGCGAACACCACCGCCCGCTCGCCCGCCGCGCGCAGGCGGCGGGCGATCGTGCGCAGCCCGGCACGCAGCGGGGCGTAGTGGTCGACCCACGCATAGCGGGCGACACGAGCCTGTGCCCCGTCGGGCCGAGGCGGGTCGTCATCGGTGAGGTAGGGCCGAGCGGCGACGATGACCGAGCGGGCCCCGGCCACGGCGCGCTGCGGGTCGGTCGAGCGCTCGGGATCGCGGTAGGTGAAGCCCATCCCGGCGTCGAGCCCGGCGGCGGCGCGGTCGACGAGCGCCGTCCGGGCGCGCTGGAGCACGGCGGCCGACGCCACGCCGAGGTGCTCGATGCCGACCGACCGGGCCTGCGCCACGAGCTCGTCCCAGCTCGGAAGCGGCTCGTCTCGGCGCATCCCGCCAGCGTACGGGCGAGCGCACACCGGCAAGGCGGTGCGGAGCGCGGCGAAGTCGACCGACACGGCCCCAACGGGATTCACTCGGTCGACTTCGCCGCACGAAAGCCGGGCGACCCGACCGGCGCGCGAAGCTTCAGCACCGTGACGCCTGACGACCTGGTCGATCCTGCGATCGATCTCGTGCGTGCCTGGCTCGTGGCCGCCCAGCGCTCCGAGACCCGCGAGGAGCGAGCGGTCGCCTCGCGCCTCGATGCGATCACCGGCGATCCCGAGGCGTTGCGCTTCACGATGCGCTTCGTCGACCGCGTCGCCCGCCACCGCGACCCACGCCTCGCCGCCCGCGAGCTCCGGGCGCTCGTCGAGGAGCAGGGCGTGCCGGCGTTCCTCGGCTTCGCCGACCGCACCCAGCTCCGCGCCGCCCGTGTCGTCTCGCGACCGATGGCGCCGGTCGTGATCCCCTTGGCCCGGCGCCGCCTGCGCCACCTCGTCGGGCCGATGGTGGTCGACGCCGACCCCGACGCGCTCCACCGCTATGTCCGCGACCGCCGGGCCGAGGGGTTCACCGTGAACGTGAACCGACTCGGCGAGGCCGTGCTCGGCACCGACGAGGCCACCCAGCGCTTCGACGACGTGCTCGCATCCGTGGCCGACCCGGCGATCGACTACGTGTCGGTCAAGCTGTCGTCGATCGTCGACCACATCGACATGTGGTCGCTCGACGCCACGCTCGCCCGTGTGGCCGAACGGCTGCGTGCGCTGTTCGCGGCCGCCGGCACGTCGACGTTCGTCAACCTCGACATGGAGGAGTACCGCGACCTCGGGCTGACGCTGCAGGCGTTCACCGACGTGCTCGCCGAGCCCGAGCTCGACCACGTTCCTGCGGGCATCGTCGTGCAGGCGTACCTGCCCGACTCCTGGGGTGCGCTGCAGGCGCTCGCCGCGTGGGCCGAGCAGCGCCACGCCCGCGGGGGCGCCGATGTCAAGGTCCGCCTCGTGAAGGGCGCCAACCTCGCGATGGAGCGGGTCGACGCCGCCCTCCACGGTTGGGTGCAGGCGCCGTACGCGAGCAAGGCCGAGGTCGACGCCAACTACAAGAGATGCGTCGAGCTGCTCTGCGGCGGGGCCACGCCCGGCCTGCGCGCCGGCATCGCCAGCCACAACCTGTTCGACGTCGCCTGGGCGCTGCTCGTCGCCCGCGACCACGGCGTCGCCGAACGGATCGAGATCGAGATGCTCCAGGGCATCGCCACGCCACAGGCACGCGTGGTGCGCGACGCCAGCGGCGGGCTTCGCCTGTACTCCCCCGTCGTCACCGCCAAGGACTTCGACGTGGCGATCAGCTACCTGTTCCGCCGCCTCGAGGAGAACACCGCTCCCGAGAACTACCTGCACCACGCCTTCTCGTTGCTCGCCGACTCCCCGCAGTTCGACGAGGAGGTCGCCCGCTTCCGCACGGCGGTCGCCGAGCGCCACGCCGTGTACGCCGGGGTGCGGCGGGCGCCGGCCGAGCCGGCCGACGCCGACTTCCACAACGAGCCCGACAGCGATCCATCGCTGCGTGACGACGCAGCGCTGGATCACCACGGTCCGTGACCTTGCGGTGCAGCCGGTGCGCGCCGCGGTCACCACCGAACCCGCCGAGGTCGACGACGTGTACGCCCGCGCCCGCGCCGCCCAGCCCGGATGGTGGGCGCTCGGCGCCGAGGTCCGCCGGGCGACGCTCGACCGGGTCGCCGGCGAGCTCGCCAGCGCGGCGCGGGGAGCTCGTCGCCACGATGGCGGCGGAGGCCGCCAAGGTCTACGCCGAGGGTGACCCCGAGGTGAGCGAAGCCGTCGACTTCGCCAGGTGGTACGGCCACTGCGGGCTCGAGCTCGAGCACCTCGCCGACGTGACGTACGCCCCGCTCGGAGTGGTGGCCGTGGTGCCGCCGTGGAACTTCCCGGTGGCGATCCCCACCGGCGGGGTCTGCGCTGCGCTCGCCGCCGGCAACGCCGTGGTCTTCAAGCCCTCGCCGGAGACGCCGCGGTGCGCCGAGATCGTCGCCGAGGCGTGCTGGGCGGCGGGCGTGCCGGGCGACGTGCTGCAGTTCGTGCGCACGCCCGACGACGACACCGGCCGCCGTCTCGTCGAATCCGCCGACGCCGTGATCTTCACCGGGCTCGTGGGAGACGGCGACGTTGTTCCGCACGTGGAAGCCGGAGCTCCGTCTGTTCGCCGAGACGAGCGGCAAGAACGCCCTCGTGGTCACCGAGCACGCCGACCTCGACCTGGCCGCCACCGATCTGGTTCGCTCGGCGTTCGGCCACAGCGGACAGAAGTGCTCGGCGGCGAGCCTCGGCATCCTCGTCGGCGGCCTCTACGCCGACGAGCGCTTCCGCGCCAAGCTCGTCGACGCCGCACGGTCGCTGGCCGTCGGCGATCCGACCGTTCCCGGCCCGGCCCTCGGACCGCTCGCCGTCGCGCCGAGCGAACGCCTCCAGCGCGGCTCTCACGACGCTCGACCGCGACGAGCGGTGGTTGCTCCAGCCGCAACCGCTCGACGACAGCGGGCGGCTGTGGAGCCCGGGCATCAAGGACGGCGTGACGCCCGGCTCGCGCTTCCACCACACCGAATGCTTCGGCCCGGTGCTCGGGCTGATGCGGGCCGACGATCTCGACCACGCGATCAGGTTGCAGAACAGCGTCGACTTCGCGCTCACCGGCGGCATCCACACCCTCGACCCGGACGAGTCCGAGCGCTGGTTGGAGCGGGTGCAGGTGGGCAACGCCTACGTCAACCGCCACATCACCGGGGCCATCGTGCGGCGCCAGCCGTTCGGCGGGTGGAAGCGCTCGTGCGTCGGCGGAGGCGCCAAGGCCGGCGGTTTCGACTACCTGCTCCAGCTCGGGACGTGGCGCTCCGAGCGCCTGCCGGCCGACGCCGGCGACCCGCTCGCCGTGGCGGCGGTGAGCGACGACCATTGGTGGCGCACGCACTACGGCATCGAGCACGATCCGAGCGCGCTGTTCTGTGAGTCGAACGTGCTGCGCTACCGGCCGCGCCCCAACGTGCGTGATCCGCCAGAGCCGCGACGGCCACTCCGCGGACGTGGCCCGGGCGGTCGCCGCGGCGACCCGGGCCGGTGTCACGCCCGAGGTGTCACGGGCGAGCACCGAGTCCGACCAAGCGCTGATCGACCGGAAACCGTGGCGCCGGTTCGGCCGGGTGCGCATCGTCGGCTCGATCGGACCGGAGTTGCGTCAGGCGTTGATCGACGCCGAGGTCGACCTCGTCGAGGAGCCGGTGACGTCGAGCGGGCGCCTGGAGCTGCGCCACTACCTCCGCGAACAGGCGGTCAGCACCACGCTGCACCGCTTCGGAAATTTGGTGACCGCCACTGCGTTCCCCGGCCACGCCATGAACGGCCCGCAGCTGACCGCTCCTCGGCTGGCGCCTCGTCGCTCGCATGCTCACGACGGCAACCGCACTGCGACGGGTCAGCGGCCGGCGCGGCTGGTGAGCCAGGCGCCGACGAGCACGACGCCGAGGCCGACCACGGCGATCGCGTCGACGTGGTCGTCCTTCACCATCACCCCCAGCACGAGCGCCACCACCGGGATGAGGTAGGCGATCACCGATCCCCGTGTGGCCCCGACACGGGCGAGCACCGTCGCCGCCAGCACGAACGCCACGCCCGTGCCGACGGCGCCGAGCAGCAGCACCGCGCCGACCGACCGCGCGGCGAGCGACGAATCGGCGGCGCCGACCGCGGCGTACGGGGTGGTGAGCACCAGCGCCACGGCGAGTGCCCGCGGGATCACCGCGATCGAGCCGTAGCGGTGGCTGAGCGGCACGACGAGGTTGCCGGCGAACCCGTACGAGACGATCGCCACCAGAACCAGCAGCACGCCGAGCGCCGTCCGCGAGCCGCCTTGCAACGACGGCAGGCTGATCAGCACCACGCCGCCGAAGCCGACGACCAACCCGACGGTCTGCATCGGTCCCGGCAGACGCCGGAGCAGGACGGCGGCGATCGTCGCGGCGACGATCGGCAGCGCGCCGTTGAGCATCCCGGCGACCGACGACGACACCCACTGCTCGGCGATCGGGAACATCGTCATCGGGATGGCGAACCAGATCACAGCCGATCAACACCACTCGTGGCCAGTCGCTGCGGGCGATGTGGGTGCGGCGCGCCCGTGGCAGGCACCACAGCACGGCCAGCCCGCAGACGATCCGCAGCCACGCCACGACACCCGGTTCGAGCGTCTCCAGGCCGTCGGCGATGAGCAGGTACGACGCGCCCCAGACGAGCGACACCGTGCCGACCAGCCCCCACTCGTACGTGCCGAAGGCGGCTGAGCTGGTGCCCTCGGCAGTCGCCGGCAGGCGACTGACGGGGGCGCTGGCGGACACGGACGACACGGTACCGCGCGCCGATCGGCTGCGACGCTGGCGGAGATCGGACGGCGGCCTCAGCGGAGGGCGACGTCGAGGAACGCGTCGCTGCTCACGGTGTTGGCGCCAGCGGCGGCGACGTCGCGACGCACCGCGCCGTCGTTGGTCACCACCACGACGGCCCGTGACGTGTCGGTGGTGCCGACCTCGGCCCGGATCACGTCGTCGGCGGTCACGCCCGCCGGCGAGTAGCGCACTCGCACCAGGCGGCGTCGGGTGGAATGGGCGCCGATCACGTCGGACCCGTCGAACACGACGGCCATCTCGGTGCCGAAGCGCCGCGCCAGGTCGTCGGCGGCATCGAGGGCGCGTTCGCGCTGCTCGGCGAGGTCGAGGGCCGGCCAGCCGAGCTTGGCCACGTTGTACCCGTCGACGAGGACGAGCGCGCCGGACAACCCGCAGCAGATGCTCGGCCGACGCCCGCGGGTTGTGGGCGATGGCACCGGGAAGGGCGACGGCGCGTCGCGGCGGGGCCGGCACGGCCACGAGCACCTGCAGCCGGTCGGCGAGCGCCCGAGCGGCCGCCGCGAGCGCTCGCACCTCGGTGATGCCACCAGCCCCGGCACCGGCACCGGAGGCCTCGGCGCGCCCGGCGAGCAGCGCGTCGCGTTGCTGCTCGGCCTCGTCGGCGCGGCGGCGGGCATCGTCGCGCTCATGCTCGGTGGCTGCGAGCTTGGCGCGCGCCGACTCGGCACGGTCGTTGGCGTGACGGACGGCGACGCGGGCGGCGGTGAGCTCGTCGCGAACCGTCGCGGCCTCGCTCGTGGCACCGTGGTGCGCCCGGCGGTGCTCGCCGAGCTCGCGTTCGAGCTCGGCGATGCGGTCGCGCGTCACGAGCAGCTCGGCCCGCGTGCGCAACGCCGTCTGCTCGGCCGCCGCCCGTCGGCGCTCGGCGCGGCGCAGCTGCGACGACGCGTCATCGTCGGCACGTGCCGCGGCCGCCGCTCTCGACCAGCGCTGCGACGCGCTCCTCCCAGCCGTCGTCTCGCTGCAACCATTCGCGCCCGATGTCGTCGACGAGCTCGGGCGCGACCGCTCCGGCGAGCCGCTCGCGGAAGGCCGGGTCGGCCTCCACGATCCGTCGCACTCGGCCCAGCGCACCTGCGGGCAGACGGTCCAAGCGGAAGAACTGCTTCAGCCCCGGCGGATAGCCGAGCGGCGGACGCAGCCGCTGGCCCGGCCTCGGCGACACCGACGGCGAACTCGAGGGCGGTGCGCAGGCCGGCGTGATCGGCCGGTCCGGGCAGCGGCTGGGTCGCCATCGCGCCACAGTAGGGCCGGCTCCCGACACTCGACGGAGGCGGGGCGTTCCGCTCAGGCCGCGGACTCGGCGTCGGCGGCCGCCTGCTGCGACGTGGCCACGAGAGCCGCCAGCGCGCTCGCCGCCCGCCCGTCGTCGATGGCGCCGGCGGCCATGTCGACCGCGTCCTCCATCGTCGCGGCCCGGCCGGCGACCACCAGACCGGCGGCGGCGTTGAGCACGACGATGTCGCGGTGAGCGCCCGGCTCACCGCCGAGCACCCGGCGCACCGCCTCGGCGTTCACCGCCGGCACCCCGCCGACGAGCTGCTCGTGGGTGGCCGGTGCGAACCCCAACTCCACCGGGTCGATCGTGAACGAGCGGGCGCCGCCGTCGTGATCGAGGGCGAGCACGCTCGACGGGCCGGTGGTGGTGAGCTCGTCGAGGCCGCCGCCGTGCACGACCCAGGCGTCGGTGGACCCGTGGGCACGCAGCGACGCCAGCATGCGCTCGGCGAAGCGGGCGTCGGCCACGCCGATCAGCTGGCGCCGGACGCGACCCGGGTTCGCCATCGGGCCGAGCAGGTTGAACACGAGCGGCACGCCGACCTCGCGGCGGGCCTGGGCGGCGAAGCGGAACGCCGGATGGAACCGCGGCGCGAAGCAGAAGCCGATGCCGGCCTCCTCGACGCAGCGCACGACCCCGGCCGGAGCCAGCTCGATGGCCACCCCGAGCGCTTCGAGGACATCGGCGGTGCCGCACTGCGACGAGGCGCCGCGCGCCCCGTGCTTGCACACCGGCACGCCGGCCCCGGCGACGACGAGCGCGGCCATCGTCGACACGTTGATCGAGTGCGAGCGGTCGCCGCCGGTGCCGACGATGTCGACCGCGCCGGCCCGCAGCTCGTCGCTCGAGGGGCACGAGCTGGGCCGCTCCGAGCACCGCGTCGAGCAGCCCGGACAGCTCGTCGGCGGTCTCACCCTTGATCCGCAGGGCGACGCTGAAGGCGATCAGCTGGGCCGGCGTGGCGCCGCCCGACAGGATCGCGCCCATCGCCGTCTTCGCCTGGTGGGCGCTGAGGTCGGTGCCGGCCATCAGCAGCGACACCACCCCTGGCCAGCCGCCGTAGCTGTCGAGCTCGGCGTTCGCGTCCATCGGCTCCGGCGTCGTCACACGAGGGACTCTAGGATTCCGTAGCCGATCTGGTCACCCACGTTCTCGATATCGAGAACGCCGAGTGACCAGATCGCCGTGTCGGAGATGTCGGCGGCTCTACGCCGGGCGGCGGCGCTGGCGGATGATGCGGCGGCGCTCACGCTCGGTGCAGCCACCCCAGACGCCCGCCTTCTCGCGGTACATCAGGGCGTGCTCGAGGCAAGCGACGCGCACCGAGCAGCAGGCGCACACCGACTTGGCCTCCTCGGCGTCGTCATCGTCTTCGGGGTAGAACACCGCGGCGTCGAGGCCCCGGCAGGCACCAAGGTCGCGCCAGTCGACGGGTTTCACCGAAAGCTTCCCCGCAAGTTGCTGCACCGACACCTACGGACTCCCCCATCCCACATTGGTCCTGCGTACGGAACGATAGAACGCCGGGACGGTGCTGGTCCAGAGGCAATTGCCCGGCCCGCTGCCGGGGCGGTCGTCACTAGGCTGCACGCCGTGCCGGTGGTGTTCGACCGAACCGCGATGCTCGAACGCCTCGCCGGCGAATCGTTCGACGTGCTGGTGATCGGTGGTGGGGTCACCGGCGCCGGCGTGGCCCTCGACGCGGCATCCCGCGGCCTGCGCACCGCGCTCGTCGAGGCCGACGACTTCGCCTCGGGGACCTCGTCGAAGAGCTCGAAGCTCGTGCACGGCGGGTTGCGCTATCTGCAGAACGGCGACGTTCGCCTCGTCTACCAGGCCCTTCGCGAACGCAAGCGCCTCCGCCGCAACGCCCCGCACCTGGTCAAGATCCTGCCGTTCCTCATCCCGATCATGACGAAGGACGGCCTGCTCCCCCGCCGCGTCGCCCGCGCCCTCGGCGGGGCGATGTGGATGTACGACCTCACCGGCGGCTGGCGCATCGGCAAGTTTCATCGGCGCCTCCATGCCGACGCGGCGTTCGCCCACCTGCCGACCTTGCACCGCGATCGGGTCGCCGGCGGCTACCTCTACTACGACGCCACGGTCGACGACGCCCGCCTCGTGCTGACGCTCCTGCAGACCGCCGCCGATCATGGCGCCGCCGTCGCCAACCGTTGCCCGGTCGTGGCGTTGCACCGCGGCCCCGACGGTGTGGTCACCGGAGCCCGGGTCGATCCCGGCGGCGACGGCGCCTTCGACATCCGGGCCACCGTGGTGGTGAGCGCCACCGGGGTGTGGGCCGACGAGTTGCGTGCGATGGAGGGCGCCGGAGACGGTCGTTCGATCCGGCCGGCCAAGGGCGTCCACGTGACGGTTCCGTGGGCCCTGGTGCGCAACGACATCGCCGCGGTCATCCCGGTCCCAGGCGACAAGCGCAGCCTGTTCGTGGTTCCGTGGGGAGCGCGTCCCGACGGCACGTTCGCCCACACCTACATCGGCACCACCGACACGGACTACGACGGTCCGCTCGATGATCCGCAGTGCACCGGCGACGACATCGACTACGTGCTCGGGGCGCTCAACGCCGTGCTCGACCCGGCCACGTCCCCTCCGATCACGCGCGAGGACATCACCGGGGTGTGGGCCGGGCTACGGCCGCTCGTGCGCTCGGCCCACAGCGCGCGCACCGCC
The DNA here is from genome assembly GCA_963719295.1 of Ilumatobacteraceae bacterium. Taxonomy (GTDB): domain Bacteria; phylum Actinomycetota; class Acidimicrobiia; order Acidimicrobiales; family Ilumatobacteraceae; genus Desertimonas. The sequence goes on along the minus strand of CAVRBV010000008.1, from coordinate 456,698 downwards.
GACCTGTCCCGCAAGCATCACGTCGACGTCGGCCCTGGTGGGGTGGTCGGCATCGCCGGCGGCAAGCTCACGACCTACCGGGAGATGGCCGAGGACACGGTCGACAGCCGTCGCTCGCACGACTCGGCCGCAAGGCCCGCTGCCGCACCCGCTCCCTGCTGCTGCGCGGCGCCGACGGCTACGTCGACTCGCCGCCGGGCACCCGCGACGCCCACCTGGCCCACCGCTACGGGTCGGGTCGGCGCCATCGATGCGCTCATCGCCGGCGACGCCTCGCTCGGCGCACCACTGGTCGAGGGCCTGCCGTACGAGCGCGCCGAGGCGGTGCATGCCGTGCGCGCCGAGATGGCCACCACGCTCACCGACGTGCTGACCCGGCGGACTCGCGCCCACCTGCTCGACCGGGCCGCAACCGTGGCCGCCGCCCCGGCGGTGGCCGAGCTGCTGGCCGGAGAGCTGGGTTGGGATGCCGACGAGACCGCCCGTCAGCTCGCCGCCTATGTGGCGCTGGCCGAGCACGAGCAGGCCGAAGCGCGCGAACGCGCTGCGCCCGGCGAGGCGCGAGTGACCGAGCCGGTGCCCGGGTCGTGACCACGACGGCGGCGGCGCGGTGACCACGCAGCCCACGCCGCCGATCGAGCTGTTGGCGACCGACGGTGTCCGCGGCCGATGGCCGAGCGAGCCGCTACCGGACACCGTGCTGCGGGCGCTCTCGAACGCCTGCCCGACCACGGTCGACCCGATGACGTGCGCCGAGACCTCGACGCGACTGGTGGCCGCTCGCCCTGCACTGGGCGCTCGCCGGCGAGGTGCCCGCGCTCGCCGCCGCGGTGTGTCGGCCGACGACGACGGCCGAGGTGGCGGCGGTGGCGACCGTCTGCAACGACGCCCGGGTGCCGCTCGACGGTCACGGCCGGTCGGAGTGGCGTCACCGGCGCCTCGGTGCCCGCGCTCGGCGGCGTCGCCCTCGACGTCACCGGGCTCGCCGGGCTCGTCTCGTTCGACGCGGTGTCGGGCGTCGCCGAGCTGGGCGCCGGAACGTTCGGACCCGACGCCGAGGTTGCGCTCGCCGAGCACGACGCCAGCATCGGGCACTCCCCGCAGAGCTTCGACCTGGCGACGGTCGGGGGATGGATCGCGTGCCGCGGCGCCGGCCAGCACTCCACCCGCTACGGCAAGATCGAGTCGATGGTCGTCGGCCTCGAGGTGGTGCTCGCCGACGGCCGGGTGGTGCGCACCGGCGGGGCGCCGGCGGCCGCCGTGGGCCCCGACCTGTCGCAGCTGTTCATCGGCTCCGAGGGCACGCTCGGCATCGTCACCACGGCGTGGCTGCGCACCCACCGCCGCCCGTCCTACGACCGTCGGGCGGCGTACACCTTCGACTCGTTCGCGGCGGGTGTCGATGCGTGCCGCAGGATCCTGCACGCCGGCGCCACGCCCGCCGTGCTGCGGCTGTACGACGCCGCCGAGTCGGCGGCGTCCGGCCGTGGAGGCGACGGCACCCGCTGCACGCTGCTGGTGCTCGACGAGGGCACCCCTGAGCTCGTCGACGCGACCATGTCGGTCGTCGATCGGGAGTGCGCATCGGCGGTCCCGGCGCCAGCGGGGCTCGTCGACACCTGGCTCGAGCACCGCAACGACACCTCGGCGCTGCAGGCGCTGACGCGCAAGGGATACGTGGTCGACACGATGGAGATCGCCGCGCCGTGGAGCCGCCTGGCCGGGCTGTTCGACGACGTACGCGCCGCGCTGCTCGCCGTGCCCACGATGGTGGCCGCCACCTGCCACCTGTCCCACAGCTACCCCGACGGCGCCTGCCTCTACTTCACGTTCGCCGCCACGCCGCCGGCCGACGCCGTCGAGGCCACCTACGTGGCGTCGTGGGACGCCGGCCAGCACGCCGTGCTGGCCGGCGGCGGCAACCTCTCGCACCACCACGGCGTGGGGCTGAACCGCTCCCGGTTCGTTGCCGAGGCCCTCGGCACGGGCGTCGAGGTGCTGCAGGCGGTGAAGGACGCCCTCGACCCGCGCGGCATCCTCAACCCGGGCAAGCTCGGTCTCCGGAGCGCGCTCGGCGGCGTCGCCTGGCCGAGCCGGCAATGAGCGAGCGAGTCTTCGAGCGAGCGAATCATCATGCACGGTCCTCGGGTCACGGGTGCACCGCCTCCGACTTGAACACGTCGCATGGCGCACGGGTGCACCAGTGACCTGGGACCGCGCCGCCCTCGTGTCCGGGGCCGCCGTCGCCCTCGTGTTCGCCGTGCCGTTCTCGGTGGCGGCGCGCGCGGCGGCCGACGCCGACCACTCCACCTTGGCCGTGTGGCTGACCCTCGGCGCCATCGTCGGGTTCGTCCTCGGTGCCGGGTGCGCGGCGTGGACGCAGCGCGCCGGGGCGCCGCTCACCCACGGCATCGTCGCCGCCACGGCCACCTACCTCGCCGCCCAAGCCGTGTTCGTGCTCGTGCGCCTGGTGCGCGGGAGCGACGTGCACTGGTTCGCCATCTTCTTCAACCTCAGCGTGGTCGCACTCGCCGGGCTGCTCGGCGGCGTGCTCGGCCAGCGCCTGCGCCAACGCGGGCTCGTGCCCGCCACGAACGACAACGACGAACAGGAGGGGATCGGTGCACCAAGCGATCAGTCGTCGCGATCGACGGTGCAGGCAGCGATGCCAGTGAGCAGCGTGCTCGTGATCGACGTCGGTACGACGTCGCTGCGCGCGGCCGTCGTCGACGACACCCTCGCCATCGTCGACATCGAGCGTCGGGCGATCCCACCCGACACGCCCTTCCCGGGACTCGTCGAGTTCGACGCCGAAGCGGTTGCCGTCACGGCGATCGACGCGGCCCGGGCGGTGCTGGCCCGCGTCGCTGGCCCGGTTGCCGCCGTCGGCATCGCCAACCAGCGGGCCTCGACCGTGGTGTGGGATCGAGCGACCGGCACGCCGGTCGGCCCGGCGCTCGGCTGGCAGGACCTGCGCACGGTCACCGAGTGCATCGTCGCCAAGGCCGACCACGGGCTGTCGCTGGCGCCGAACCAGTCGGCCACCAAGGTGGCGTGGTTGATCGCCAGCACGCCCGGAGCCGCCGAGCGCGACCTCGCCTTCGGCACGCTCGACACCTGGCTGGCGTGGCGGTTGTCCGGCGGCACCGTCCACGTGACCGACCACACCAACGCCGCCACCACCGGACTGCTCCGCGGCGACGCCTCCGGGTGGAACGACGAGGTCGCCGCGACCCTCGGCATCCCGATGTCGATGCTGCCGGCGCTGGTGCCGACGAGCGGCGTCGTCACCGAGGCGAGCGCGCTTGCGGGGGCGCCCGCCATCGCCGCCCTCTGCGGCGACCAGCAGGCATCGCTGATCGGCCAGGGCTGCGTGGCGCCCGGTTCGGCGAAGATCACGTTCGGCAGCGGGGGGATGCTCGACGTCTGCACCGGCCCCGAGGCGCCGGCGTCGGCACGCCGGCTCGACCACGGCTCGTTCCCGATCGTCGCCCGTTCGCACGGCCGCAGCGGTGGCGTGCACCTCGAGTGGGGCGTGGAGGCGATCATGCTGTCGGCCGGCACGAACGTCGAGTGGCTCCGCGACGACCTCGGCCTGATCGACACTCCCGGAAGCGACCGATGCGCTGGCGGCCACCGTCGCCAGCACGGACGGGGTCACCTACGTCCCGGCGCTGCTCGGCCTGGGCACGCCGCAGTGGGACTTCGGGCGCGCGGGGACCCTCCTCGGCATCACCCGGGGCAGCACCCGGGCGCACGTCGTGCGGGCCGTGCTCGAGGGCGTCGCCCACCGTGGGGCCGACCTCGTGGAGGCGGCCGAGGCCGACACCGGCTGCCAGATCGCGGCGATCCGCGTCGACGGCGGGATGAGCGCCAATCACACGTTCGTCCAGCGCCCTCGCCGACGCGTCCGGTCGTCCGGTCGAGGTCTCCCCCGTCGCCGAGGCGACCACCCGCGGCGCGGCGTTCCTCGCCGGCCTCGCCGTCGGCCTGTGGGACGACGCCGGGCAGGCCGCCGAGCTGTGGCGCCCGGCCCGTCGGGTGGAACCGTCGCCCGACCTCGCCGCGCTGCGGGAGTTCAGCCGGGCCAAGTGGCACGACGCCGTCGGCCGCGCCGCCGGCTGGATCCCCGAGCTGTCCGCCCTCGAGTTCTGATCGCACCCGCCGCCATCTGGTCACTCTGCGTCTCAACGGTCGATCTGGTCACCGTGGTTCTCGATATCGAGAACCACAGTGACCAGATCGCCGATCGGCGGCGTGGTACTTGCCTTGGATTCGTCGCATCTTTAAGCTCAGCGACGATCAATCATCGGATGATTGATCGTCCGATCCGGCGCCGCCGGACCGGCACGGGGATGTACAAGGGGGATCGACATGACCAACGAACGACCGCTGTGGTCGCGCCGCGCGCTGATGGGCGCCGCCGGGGCGACCGCCGCCGCCGGCGTGCTCGCCGGGCACGTCGACGGCTTCGCCGAGCGCAGCCCGTCCGCACCCGCGGAGCGCCGGGAACTTCCCGGAGACACCGGAGTGGAACTTCGTGTTCATCAACCACGTCACGACGAACCCGTTCTTCACCCCGACGCAGTACGGCATCGACGACGCCTCGGCGCTGCTCGGCACGACGTCGCAGTGGACCGGCTCGGAGACCTCCGACATCCCCGAGATGGTCAACGCCTTCGAAGCGGCGATCGCCGGCGGGGCCGACGGCATCGCCGTGGCGATCGTCGACCTTGAGGCGTTCAACGACCCGATCCAGCGAGGCCCTCGACGCCGGCATCCCGGTCGTCTCGTACAACGCCGACGCCCCCAACGCCCGCATGGCCTATGTCGGCCAGGACCTCTTCGGTTCGGGCGTGGCGATGGGCCAGCGCATCGTCGAGCTCGTGGGCGAGGGCACGGTCGGCTTGTTCATCGCCACGAACGGCCAGCTCAACATCCAGCCGCGCATCGACGGGGCGATCAAGGCGATCCAGGACTCGGGCGCCGACATCGAGTTCGAGCAGGTCGAGACGAGTGCCGAGCTTCCGGAGGAGCTCAACCGCATCGAGGCCTGGTACCTCGGCCACACCGACGCCGCCGGCATGTTCGCCGTCGACGCCGGCAGCACACAAGGTGTCGGCCAGGTCGTCCAGAGCCACGACGCCCGCTCGAACGGGTTGAAGGGTGCCGGCGGCTACGACCTCCTTCCGATGACCGTGCAGATGGTCGCCGACGGGGTGCTCGACTTCACGATCGACCAGCAGCCCTACCTGCAGGGCTTCCTTCCGGTGCAGTACCTCTACCTCTCCAAGTTGTCGGGCGGGGTGGTCCTGCCGCCAGCGACGAACACGGGCCTCGTCTTCCTCAACGCGGACACGGCGGCGCTGTTCCTCAACACCGCGAGCCGCTTCGAGGGCGACTCGGATGAGCAGCAGATCGTCGAGGCCGTAGCGGCAGCCCCGGGGTCAAGCTCGGAAGCACCTGCGGGCACCAGCGCGTAAACTCCGACCACTGTGACGGGCACCGCCGAGAGCGAGGCCGCCGGCGACGGCCTCGCCGCAGTGCCGCCGGGCGCCCCGCCACCGGCGGCGCCATCGGCGGTGTCGCGGGCTGCCGACGTGATCTCACGGCGGCGCGAGGCGAGCATCGCCTTCGTCGCCGTCGTGCTCTTCGCCTACTTCTGGATCACCGTCGACGCCTTCGGCACCGAGGACAACCTCCGCGTCGTCACCCAGTTCACGTCCTCGGTGGCGATCCTCGCGGTCGCCCAGGTGATGAACCTGGTCGCCGGGGAGATCGACCTCTCCCTGGGCCATGTCTACGCGCTGGCACCGTTGCTCATGTGGAAGGCAACCGATTGGGGCTGGCCGCTCCCGCTGGCGATCGTGTTCGGCCTGGCGGGGGCCGCCCTCGTCGGCCTCATCAACGGGGTGATCACCGTGACGACGGGGGTGCCGTCGTTCATCACCACGCTGGGCATGCTGTTCTTCCTCCAGGGGTTCAACGTGCGGCTCTCCCAGGGCTATCCCAAGCCGGCGCCGACGGGCACCCTGCCCAATTGGCTCGGCGGCGCCGACTACTCCGGCTTCCTGTGGGCCGTGGTGTTCACGGTGGCTCTCCACATCGTGTTGACCAACACGCGCTGGGGGGTCTACACGGTTGCCACCGGTGGCAACCCGGTGGGCGCTCGCGAGGCCGGCGTGCAGACGAAGCGGATCAAGGTCGGCAACTTCATGCTCGCGGCGACGCTCGCCGGCTTCAGCGGGATCAGCGAGGGCATCCGCATCAAGTCACTGGACCCGCTGGCGGGCGGCTCGCAGCTGATGTTCTACGGCGTCGCCGCCGCCGTCATCGGCGGCACCACCCTTGCCGGCGGATCCGGCACGATCATCGGCGCCTTCCTCGGCGCCATCGTGCTCGGCGTGCTCCGTGACGGCCTCGTCATCGGGGGAAGCAGCACCAACACGTTCAACATGATCCTCGGCGTGGCGATCATCGCCTCGATGATCCTGAACGTCGCCGCCAACCGACTGCGCCTGCGCATGAGGAGAACCTGATGTCAGCCGACGTCATCCGCGCCGATGGTCTCGCCAAGCGCTTTGGACCGGTCCTGGCGCTGCGGGACGTGTCGATGCACCTCGAGGAGGGCGAGGTGCTCGGCTTGATCGGCGACAACGGCGCCGGCAAGTCGACGCTCATCAAGATCCTGACCGGCTTCCATCAGCCCGACACGGGGCAGCTCTACGTCGACGGCGAAGCGGTGACGTTGCGCTCGGTCAACGACGCCCGCCAGCGCGGCATCGAGACCGTGTACCAGGACCTCGCCCTCATCAACGACCTGCCGGTGTACCTCAACATGAGCCTCAAGCGGGAGAAGACGCTCCGCTGGTTGCCGCTGCTCGATCGCCGCCGGATGCGACGGGAAGCGAGAGAACGGCTCGCCGAGATGGCGATCCGGCTGCCGTCGGTCGACACCGACGTGGCGCTGCTGTCCGGCGGCCAACGCCAGGCGATCGCCGTCGCCCGGGCGGTGTTCTCCGACGCCAAGGTGATCCTGCTCGACGAGCCGCTGGCCGCGATGGGGGTGAAGGAAAGCCTCGTCATCCTCGACCTGATCCGCGAGCTCAAGCGGCGCGGGGGCACATCAGTGATCATGATCGCCCACAACTTCGCCCAGATCGTCGACGTCTGCGACCGCGTCATCGCCCTGCAGCACGGCGCGATCACGTACGACCGCGCCGTTGGCCAAGAGTCGCTCCGTGAGCTGACCGAGCTCATCGCGTCGGACTACCGGATCCGCGGCGCGCCCGGCGCGGGGTGACGGTGCTCGCCCACCGTCATGGGCAGCGGCGGACGACGCCCTTAGCGTGCTGTCCCATGTCCGGCCCGACTCGGCGATGACCGCCCACGAGAGCTCTCGACAGGGGGTTGCACGGACGGGTGGTCGATCAGCTCGGCCGCCAGGTGGTCAGCGGCCGTTGGAGCCCGGCGGCACCCCTGCCGACGGAGGACGTCCTCGCCGCCGAGCTCGGCGTGGGTCGTGGCGTCGTTCGCGAGGCGATCAAGGTCCTCCAGTCGAAGGGCCTGCTCGAGGTTCGCCCCAAGACCGGGACGCGGGTGCGACCCCGTCGGGCGTGGCACCTCCTCGACGCCGACGTGGTCGCCTGGCAGTTCGCCGACATGGCCCGCGCCGAGGACCTGCGCGAGCTGCACGAGATCCGCTCGACGATCGAGGCGATGGCGGCCCGGCTCGCCGCCAACCGCCGCACCCAACGCCAGCTCGCCGAGATCGAGGCGAACGAGCGCCGGGTGATCGCCGCCGGTTCCGAGCCGGCCGCCCGACGCACCGCCGAGCTCGACTTCCACGCGTCGATCGCCGACGCCGCCCAGAACACGCTGCTCGCCCACGTCAACGCCATGATCCGTGTCGCCCTCGAAGCGATCGACGTGACGTTCGACGACGACCCCGACTCCGAGCGCGGTGGCGCCACGCACCGTGCCGACGTGTCGCGGGCGATCAGCGCCGGCGACGCCGAGGCGGCGGAGACGGCGATGCGGCGGCTCGAGGAACACGAATGGGTACGCATCACGAAGGAGTTGCCATGACGGAGCGAGTGAGGTTCGGCGTGCTCGGGTGCGCCGCGATCGCGGTCAACAAAGTGATCCCGGCGATGGTCCGCTCGACCGAGTGCGAGATCGTCGCCATCGGCTCGCGCGATGCCGACCGGGCGGCCGACGTCGCCCGGCAGTTCGGGATCGCCCGCAGCCACGGCTCGTACGACGGCCGTCCTGGCCGATCCCGCCGTCGAGGCCGTGTACATCCCGCTGCCCAACCACCTCCACGCCCCGTGGACGCTGCGCGCCGCCGACGCCGGGCTCCACGTGCTCTGCGAGAAGCCGATCGCGCTCGATGTCGCCGAGGCGACCGCGATGGCCGAGCGCTGCACCGACGCCGGAGTGTTGCTGATGGAGGCGTTCATGTACCGCCAGCACCCGCTGTGGCAGCGCACCTACGACCTCGTCGCCGGCGGGGCGATCGGCGAGCTGCGCGCCATCCAGGCCCGCTTCACGTACCACAACGTCGATCCCGACAACATCCGCAACGTCGCCGAGTACGGGGGCGGCGCCGTCATGGACATCGGCTGCTACCCGATCAACGTCGCCCGCTGGTTCTTCGGCAGCGAGCCCAACGAGGTGCTCGCCAGCGTGCGCCGCGACCCGCGGTTCGGAACCGACGTGCTGACGTCGGCGGTGCTCGACTTCGACGGCCGCCAGGCGACGTTCGTGTGCTCCACCCAGCTCGAGAGCGATCAACGGGTCCACCTCCTCGGCACGACCGGCCGCCTGGAGGTGGAGATCCCGTTCAACATCCCGCCCGACCGGCCGACGCGGGTGGTGCTCGCCTCCGGTGGCGACCCGCCGGTGGCACCGGGGCTGACGGTGCACGAGCTGGCCGCGTGCGACCCGTACACCGCCCAGGCCGACGCCTTCGGTCGCGCCGTTCGCGCCGGCGGCCCGGCGCCGGTGCCGCTCGAGCGACGCCATCGCCAACCTCCGCGTGATCGAGCGGATCCTCGCCGCCGGGTGACGGTCCGGCGCCATCTGGTCACTCTGCGTCTCGATGGGCGATCTGGTCACCCTGGTTCTCGATATCGAGAACCGGGTGACCAGATCGGCCGACACGAGGCTCAGCGCAGCCCGAGCACGACGTCGGTGACGAGCCGGTCGAGCTCCGCCCGCGTGGGTCCGGCATCGGCCAGCACCGGGCCGGCGCGGTCGGCGACGAGGGCACGAGCCGCCGCCGGCGTGTACGGGCCGACGGTCTCGTCGTTGAGGGCGTCGGCGCCGCAGTCGGCGAGGGCGTCCTTGATCGTCGGATCGTCCTGGCTCCGTCGGACCTTGGCGGCGAGGGCCCGCCCGGCGCGCACGAGGCCACGAGCCCGGTCCCAGCCGTCCTCGTCGTCGACGTCCGGGGCGACGCCGAGGTGCCACGGGCCGTCGTAGCCGCTGGCGAGCAGCAGGTGGACGAGGAGGAACAGCACGTCGGGCGCCGCGCCCCCGAACAGCCCGATGCCGTCGGCGGCGTCCGCCGGGCCACCGACGCAGACGCCGTCGAGCCGCCGTGAGTCGATCGCCAGGGCGACCGCACGCACGGCAGCGGCGTCGCAGCCGGCGACCGGGCCGACGTCGAGACCGACGCTCGACGGACGGTCGAGCGTCGCCAGGAACGCGAGCGCGTCGCCGACCGAGCCGAGCAGCCGGGTCGGCGTGGGAAGCGCCGGCGCGGTGACCGCGAGCGAGACGCCGGGCGCCCGGTCGCGCGCATGGGCGGCGGCAAAGTCGAATGCCTCCCGACCACGGGCGAGCGCGTCGACGACACCGGTCGACGGGAACGCCGGCGGGAGCGGTCCGGTGGCGGCGACGCACGAGCGCGCCCCGAGCGCGGCCGCGCCCTCGACGGCGCGCAGCAGGTCGCCCAGTGCTCGGCGGCGTTCGTCGCGCCGAGGGGCGGTCAACGATGGTCCCGGACCGGGCGGTGCGGCCGTGACGGCCGCGATCACCAGGCCGGAGGTCTCGATCGCATGACGGAGCGCGGCGACGCTGCCGATCGACCGCGCACGCGGGGATGGTGACACCCCACGCGCCGGCCTCGACCAGGCCCTGCACGGTGTGGCACAGCCGGTGTCCGCTCGCCGCCACCTCGGCGAGCGCGAACACCGGACGCAGGTCGGCGACATCGTTCATCGCCCGTCCTCGGGAAGCCAGACGCGGATCGTGGTCGGGCCGCGCGTCGCCCACCGGTGGTACGGGATCAGCGACAACGCGATCGGGCGCTCCGCCGGCGCGTCGGCGATGTCGTGCGGTCCCGGCGACCGGTAGGGCCAACGGTCGGCGGGTGGGTCGGCGAGCACGGCGGCCACGGTGACCGACTCGCCCTGGTCGACGATCGGCTGTGTCGTGTCGACACGGAGCAGGTCGACCGACGCCTGTTCGGGTAGATCGACCGACTCGGCGCACATCACCAGCGGGCCGCGCTCGACGGCGACGCACCCGCGGACGGCGTCGATGCGCCCGTCGGGCCGGGTCCAGCGCGGATCGACGGGCAACGTCAGGATCACCTCGTCGCCGGGCGCGAACGGACGTTCCACGACCACCGTGCCCGGCGCTGCTCCATGGTGGACCCCGCTCGGATCGGTGACCGTCGCGCCGCCGGCCCACGCCGGCACGCGCAGGGTGAGCGACCACGGGTCGCCGGGCGCCTCGGTGATGCGCACGTGCACCGCCCCCGTCCGCGGGTAGTCGGTCGCCATCTCGAGGGCCAGCCGACGGCCGTCGGCGAGCGTCGCCGCGATGCGGCCGTCGACGTACTGGTGCACCTGCACGCCGTCGGCGTCGGTGGTGGCGACGTAGGCGGCGAGGCTGGCGAGCGTGCGCGCCACGTTGGTCGGACAGCACGACACGAGGAACCACGGCTCGCGCAGGCTCGACGACGCCCGCCGGCTCTCCACGTCGTCGCGGGGCACCGTCCCCGGCACCCGCTGGTGCAATGGGTTGGCGTAGAAGAAGTGCCGTCCGTCCGGCGCCGGTGACGTGGCGACGACGTTGTACAGCGTGCGCTCGATCAGGTCGGCGAAGCGCGGCTCGCCGGTGGCGAGCAGGAGGCGCCAGGCGAGCATCACCGAGGCGATCCCGGCGCACGTCTCGGCGTAGGCCCGGTCGGGGGGCAGCACGAAGTCGTCGCCGAAGGCCTCGCCGGTGTGCAGCGACCCCATCCCGCCGGTGAGGTACGTCCGCCGTGCGAGCGTGCGCTCCCACTGGGCGATCAGGACGCCGAGCAGCTCGTCGTCGCCCGTCTCGACGGCGACGTCGACGGCGCCGGCCGTGAGGTACAGCGCCCGCACGGCGTGCCCACGCAGCTCGGTGGCGGCGGCGACGGGAACGTCGTCCTGGAAGTACGCCTGACCGAACGGGATCTCCCCGAGCGTGCCGGTGCCCCTGCGCCGGAGGAACGTCGCCGCCTGGGCGAGGTAGCGCGCCTCACCGGTCTCGCGGGCGAGCTCGACGAGCCCGAGCTCGATCTCGGGATGACCGCCGACCCGTTCGATGCCGCCGTCGGCGAAGGTGTCGCACACGTGGTCGGCGACGCGGACCGCCGTCGCCACGAACTCGTCGCGACCGGAGGCCCGGGCGCGGGCGACGGCCGCCTGCAGGAGGTGCCCGTCGTTGTACAGCTCGTGGCCCCACTCGAGGTCGCTGTACCGCGGCCCCTGGCCGGGGCGTCCGAAGACCGTGTTGAGGTAGCCGTCGGGCTGCTGCGCCGCGGCGATGGTGGCGGCGAGCTGCCCGAAGCGCCGGTCGGCGTCGCCGGATCCGGAGCGGCCGACCTCCCAGGCCATCGCCTCCATCAGCTTGTACACGTCGGAGTCGGCGAACACCATGCCCTGGTGCGCCCCCGGCGGCCGGCCCTCGGCGTCCGCCGCGACGACCTCGTCGAAGTTGCCGACCCACCCGAGGCGCGTCATCCAGTCCTGGCAGTGGGCGAGCGTCGCCGCGGCGTTCACCCGCTGGCGTTCCGCCCACGGTCCGCCCGTGATCTCGACCTCGGCCAGACCGAGCGGCGTCAGGCGGCCCCGACTCGGACGCACCGGCGTTACACGTGCGCTCACGTCACCGTCCTCCCTCCCTCACTTCACCGCGCCCGTCAGCAGCCCGGAGACGAAATAGCGCTGCAACAACAGGTAGATCAGCACGCACGGGATGATCGAGATCGTGATCCCGGCCTGCAGCATCGCCCAATCGGTGCCACCCAGCGAGGTCGCGGTGCGGGCGTTGGCGAGGATCAGCGGGAGCGTGAACTTGGCCCCGTCGGTCATCATCACCAGCGCGCCGAGGAACTCGTTCCATGAGGCGATGAACGCGAACAGCACGACGGTGACGATCGCCGGGACGACGGCGGGCATGAAGATCCGCCGCAGGATCTGCACCGATCCGGCGCCGTCGATCATCGCCGCCTCCTCCAACTCCTTGGGCACCGCCTCGAAGCTGTTGCGCATGACGTACAGGCTGAACGGGAGTTGGATCGCGGTGTGCACGATCGCCAGGCCCACCAGTGAGTTGGTCAGCCCGAGATCGGAGAACATCAGGAACAACGGCGTGAGCAGCGCCTGGTAGGGGATGATCAGTGCGAACAGGAGCACGACGAACACCCCCTCCTTGAACGGAACCGGGAAGCGGGCGAGGCCGTAGCCGGCGAGCACCGTGAGCACGAGCGTGAACAGCACCGTCAGCCCGGCCGCGACAAGGCTGTTCAGGACGTACGTCGGCAGCCCGTCCTGGTACTCCCAGAGTCGTCGGTAGGCATCGAGGCTGAACCCGTGGGGGAAGTAGGTCGGCGGCGACTCGGCGGCCTCCGCCGTCGGCTTGACCGATGCGAGCACCGACGCCACGATCGGCAGGATCATGATCGTGCAGATCGCAACGCACACGGCGCCGACGAGGTACCGGCTGCGGCGCCCTCATCGAGCGCTCCGCCGGCTCAACACCGACTGGGTGATCGTGAAGACGAGGATGAACCCGGCGAGCATCAGCGACAGGGCGGCGCCGTAGCCGAGCTTCAGGAACGGGAAGGTGTTGAGGTAGATGTAGAAGACCGACGTGGCGGTGCGGTTGAGCGGCTGCCCGGCGGTCATCAGGAAGAACTGGTCGAAGGCGAGCAACGAGCCGATGACGCTCACCAACGTGACCAGCAGCACCGTGCGCATCGTGAGCGGCAGGGTGACGCGCACCGTCCGCTGCCACGCGTTGGCCCCGTCGACGACCGCCGCCTCGTTGACCTCCTTCGGGACGGCCTGGATGGCGGCGACGAACAGGATCATCCCGAAGCCGATCACCTTCCACGTGATCGACACGATGATCGCCCACAGCGATGTGGTGGGGTTGACCCCGAGCCACAGGATCGGCTGGTCGATGATGCCGAGGTCCATCAGTGCGGCGTTGATCAACCCGTAGCGGGGGCTGAACAGCCAGTACCACAGCAGGCTGGAGGCGCCGAGCCCGATCACCACGGGGATGAACACGACGGCACGGGTGAACCGCCGCGGTCGCGTATTGGTCGCCAGCAGCAGGGCGAGCACGTAGCCGCCGACCATCAGGATCGGCGTGAGCAGCACCGTGTACTTCAGCGTGAACCGGAACGCCCCCCAGAACTGGTCGTCCTGCAGGGCGTGGCGGTAGTTGTCGAGTCCGACGTACTTCGCCGGGACGAGCAGCGACTCGTTGGTCAACGATATGCGGAACGTCCGCACGAACGGGTACACGGTGAAGGCGAGGACGAAGAGGAGCGCCGGCGCCACGTAGGCGGCGCCGGCCAACTTCCTCTTCGTCCTCGCCTTCATCCGAACTGACGTGTGGTATCAGCTAGTCGTGGTCGGAGCCTCAGCCCCCTGGCAGGACAACTCTTCCATCTGCGCCTTGGCGTCGGCGATGATTTCGTCGATCGGATCGTCGGTGTAGTACACCCGCTGCAGCATCTGCAGCCACGGGCTCTGCGGCGAGTTGATCATCTCGAAGAACACCGGCGTGACCGGCGTCTGGGCGACCGGGAGCGCCTGGAGCGTGTCGGCGACGTCGGGATCGTCGTACACGGGCTCGACGTCGCTCCGGGTGGGCAGGTTGCCGAGCGCCATGTACACGTTCGTCTGAACCTTGTCCGAGAGGATGAAGTTCATGAACGCGACCGCGTCGTCGAGACGCTCGGATCCTTGCGGCACCGTCACGATGTCGCCGCCGGCGAAGGAGGCTGTCTGGCCGGTCTCGAGCCCGGGGAGCAGGGTGACCCCCAGATCGATGTCGGGGTTCTGCTGCTTGGCCAGGGCGACGTTGAAGTTGCCGGTGCCCATGATCCCGACGTTGCCCGAGCCGAACACGTTCGCAAAGGTGTCCCCATTCTCGCCTTGGGCGGCGGGGTCGATCAGCCCCTCCTTGTGCATGTTCCGCGCCCACTCCAACACGGTCGGGATGCTGTCGCCGACGAGCGCCTCGTCGCCGCACTCCTTGGGCTCGATCGTGCCGCCCGACGCCCAGATCAATGGGGCGAAGGTGAAGATGTTGCACCCGGCGCAGTTGCCCGGCAGGTAGTAGCCGTACACGCCGTTGGCGGGGTCGTTGATCGCCGCCGCCATGTCGTGGATCTCCTGGAGGCTAGTTGGCGGCTTCTCGGGATCCAGGCCGGCCGCGCGGAACAGGTCCTTGTTCCAGAACAGCAGCGAGACGTCGTTGTACAACGGGACGCCGTAGAGCCGATCCTGGTATGTCGTGTTGGCGCGATGGCCATCGGAAATGTGCTCGAGCGTGGGGTTGTCGCCGATCAGGTCGGTGACGTCCTGGAGTTGACCGGCGGACGTGAACTGCGGACCGTAGATCAGGTCCATCCCCATCAGATCGGGCACGTCGCCGGAGGCGATCCCCCGCGCCAGCTGCGGGACCATCTCCGAGTGCTCGATGTACGTCAGGGTGATCTCACAGTCGGGATACACCTGGTTCCAGGCGGCGACGAGTGCGTCGACCATCTGGGCGTTGCCGCCGGTCCGCTCCCACATGTTCATCGGACCGCCGTCACACGTACCGACCGCGTCCACGTCGTAGCTCGCCGTTTCGGTCGATCCCGTCGGCTCGTCCGGCGGTGCACTGCCGCCGGTGCTCGCCGATGTGCTCAGGGTGCCGCCCATCACCAGGCACGTCGCGAATCCGAACCCGAGCAGCGCTCGATGAACCTTCATCGTTCCCCTCCCCCAGAGAAGTCACTGATGTCGGCTGCAATCCTATGCATGCATAGCTATGCTGTCAACGGTATGCGAGCGCGCCACGCTGGCCTTTGGGCCGTTCGTCGCGACGGCCTGGCGACGACACTGGCGAGACGGGATCGGTCGCGTGTCCGCGGTCGATGACGACGCCCCCGAGCGCACGGTGACGATGCAGGACATCGCTCGCTTGTCGGGCGTGTCGCAATCGACGGTGTCCCGCGTCCTCAACCGCACCGCCACGAGCGTGCCGATCGCCGAGGTGACGCGCGCCCGGGTCATCGAGGCCGCCGGCCGCCTCGGGTACCGGCCCAACCCGCTCGCCCGGGCCTGCGCGGGGCCGCCACGATGCTGCTCGGCATCATCGTGCGCGAGATCGCCGACCCCTTCTTCGCGCCGGTGGTCGAGGCGGTGTCGACCCGTGCCCGCGAGCGCAACTACAACGTCGTGCTCGGCAGCGCCCACAGCGCGGCCGACGAGGCGATCGAGCTGCACGCCGTGCTCGAGACCCGGCACTGCGACGCGATCATCCTGCTCGGCGACATGCGCGACCAGCCCCGCCTGCTCGACGACCTCGCCGCCTCCCGCGTCCCGACGGTGACGCTGTGGCAGGGCGACGCGGTCAAGGGCGTGCACGCGCTGAACGTCGACAACCGCGGCGGCGTCCACGCCGCCGTCGATCACCTCGCCGGCCTCGGTCACCGCCGGTTCGGATTCATCGGCAAGAGCCGCCTGATCGACGTGCGCGAGCGGGTCGCCGGGTTCGTCGAGCGGCTGACCGACCTCGGCATGCCGCCACGCGACGAGCACATGCTGGACGCGTCGAACGATCCGGACTCGGGGGCGGACGCGTTCAACCGCCTCGCCGCGACGCGCGAACCCCCGACGGCGGTGATCACGGCCACCGACCACGTCGCGATTGGCGTGCTCGCACGCGGCCCGTCGCCTCGGCATCTCCGTGCCGGGACAGGTGTCGGTCGTCGGCTTCGACGACATCCACCTGTCGTCGTACACCGCGCCGCCGCTCACCACCCTGCACAACCCGGTCGCCGAGATGGCGAGCCTCGCCGTCGACCTCGCCCTCGACCGCCCCGCCGGCGCCGGCACCGACCACGTGCTCGCACCGGTGCTCGTCGTGCGCGAGTCGACCGGCCCACCACCCGCGTAGCCCCATCTGGTCACTCTGCGTCTCAAAGCCCCATCTGGTCACTGTGGTTCTCGATATCGAGAACCGCAGTGACCAGATCCCGATCTGGGTGCGCCTAGCCGGACAGGATCGCCCGGCCCACGAGATCGGTGCCGAATGCGGTGAGGATGGCCAGGTAGAGCAGGCCCGTCGCCGCCATCACCGCGGCGTACTGGCGCTCGCGCAGGGCGGCCCGGGTGACGAGCACGAGCACGATCGTCGTGACCGCGCACGCCGCCCAGAACCAGCCGAGCATGCCACCCCAGCCGTCGTCGACGGTGCCGATCCAGACGCTGATCATGCCGGTGGGCAGCAACAGAGCGGCCACCTCGATCGGCCACACGTAGCCGAGCGCGCCGACCAGCTCGTCCAGGAGCGAGCGGGGCAGCCCGGGCTGCACGAGGTACCAGTGGCCGAGCAGCATGGCATCGGTGATCGCCCCGAGGAAGGCGGCGCCGGCGAACGTGCGCACGAGCGCCACCGCCGCGTTCGCTTCGGTGTCCAGCGCAGCCGCCACCAGCCCGACCACCCCGACGGCGACCGGGAGCAGGTCCCAGCGTGGGTCGAACTCGCGTGGAGCGGCGGGCGCGTGTGGTTCGTCGTCTGGTGGACCGGTTCCCGTCGCCAATCGGGCGTCGGACAGGCGACGGTCGATGCCCGTCATCGCCGCGACGCGAGCCGTGCGGCGGTCGTGCTCGGCGCGCTGACCCGATACGCCGGCCTCGCGCTGGGCGACCGACACGGCCAGAGCGACCGCGCACGACAGGGCCACGAGGATCGCGCTCACGTCGCGCACCGGGTTGTCGTCGAGCCGAAAGCCGAGCCACGCCGCGGCGGCGGCAAGCAGTCCGTACACCCCGCGCAACAGCCAGCCGTAGCCGAGGCCGGCCAGCCGGCGACGCGTCGTGAACCAGCAGAACGCCATCCCGCCGACCGCCCATTGGAGCAGCACTGTGGCGGCCTCGAGCTTCATCATCGACGGCGCACCGCCGGCCGCTCAGCAGTCATCAGCCCGCACGGTAACGGCGTTAGCCTGGCCCGGCCATGCTTCGACGTGAGTCCCCGGGCCGGCGCGGCCGGCTCGCCCCGATCGCGGCGTTCGTGGGGTTGTCGGTGATGCTCGGCGGCTGCTTCACCGGCCCGCGTAGCGAGCTGCGGCCGGACCTGTCGAGCACTGGCGACGCCGCGATCGACGCCCTGCTGTCGCGCGTCGAGCAGGTCGGTGCGGCCGTCTTCACCGCGTCGTACGACGCCGAGAACGCCTTCGCCGGCACCACGACGCCGGTGACGGTCGCCCAGTCCGCGCCCGACCGCCGGGTGACGATCATCGGCGACGTCAGCTACGTGGTCGAGGGACCCCGGGTCCGCACGTGCAGCGACTCGTCCAACGACTGCGAGGACGTGATCGACGCGGCGCGGACCAGCGACGTCCAGCTCGGGCCGGACTTCTACGGCACGTCGGCGACGGCACGCCTGCGCACCGCCGCCGCGGCCGCCACCGGCCCGGCGACCGCATCGACGGAGCAGATCGAGGACCAGGCCGCCACGTGCGCCAGCATCCCGCTGCCCGGCGACACGACGGTGGTGTGCGCCTTCGACAACGGTGTGCTCGCCCGCCTCGACGCGTCCGACGTCGACCTCACGATGACGTCGTACTCCGACGAGGCCGAGCAGTCGCTCTGGCCGTGACCCCACGGTCGTCGGTCAGGAGTCGAGCAGCTTCTGCTTGTGGGCCTGGAACTCCTCCTCGGTGAGCGTGCCGCGGTCGCGCATCGCCTCCAGCCGCTCGAGCTGGCTGGCGTGGTCGCCACCGGGCGCGGCCGCCTTGGCGCTGTCGCGCATGCGCGCCTCGTTCAACTCCATCTGCGAGTGGATCAGGTTCTGGATCTTGTCGGGGTGCTGATGTCGGTGAAGCGCTGCTGACCGGCCTCGGCACCGGACTCGATGAGCAGGTCGCCGGCGCCGAGCATCCGCTCGAGGATCCCCTGGCTGAAGTGCACGCTGTTGACGCGCTCGAGCGGGATCTCGATGCCGCTCTTGGCGAACAGCCCATGCCGGAAGATGACCCGGTCGCTGGTGATGACGAAGTTCGTGGTGAGCCACTTGCAGTAGCGCACGAGCGTCCACAACGCGCTCAGCACGATCAGCACGACCGCCACCCACTTCAGCCAGTCCGCAGCACCGACGGCCACCAGGAAGATGCCGAGGGCGATGGAGACCACCAGAGCGCGGCGACGGCCTCGGCGAAGTACCACCAGTGCGGGTGCAGGTCGACCGCGAGCTCCTCGTAGTCGTTGAGCAACTTCTTCGGGTACGGCATCGTCGGCAGAATACCGCTCGCAGCCGCGGCGCCCCGGGACCGCGCACCGGCGGAGGCGGCGGCGCCGGTGCCGGCCGAGTCCGTCGCGGCGCGGCCAATAGCGTGACGGCGATGGACACGGAGGCCCTGCTGGCCGATCTCGACGAGCGCCGACCGCGCCGCGGTGGTGACGCCCTCGACGCTGTCGCGGTCATCGCCGCGGCGGGCTCCGGCAAGACCCGCGTGCTCACCCGTCGCATCGCCTATCGCATCGCCGACGGCACCGCCGACGCCCGTCACACCTTGGCGCTGACGTTCACCCGCGAGGCCGCCGGCGAGCTGCGCCGACGACTGCGTCGCCTGGGGCTGCGCGACCACGTCGAGGCCGGCACGTTCCACTCGGTGGCGCTCGGAGTCCTCCAGCAACGATGGGCCGACACCGACCGCCGAGCGCCGACCATCGTCGCCCAGCGCGATCGGCTCATCGGCGAGCTGGTCGAGCCGTCGGCCGTGGCCGACGTGGCGACGGAGCGGACGTGGGCCGCGGCGCGCGGCGTCGCGCGCCGACGCGTACATCGCGGCGGCCGGGCGGCGAACCGCCGACGCGCCCTCCCGGCGGCGCGCATCGCCGAGGCCCTCGGCGCCTACGAGACGCTGAAGCGCCGTCGCGGCGTGATCGATCTCGACGACCTGCTGCTCCTGCTCGATCGCGAGATGACGCGAGACGCCGGTTCGCCGACGCGCTGCGGTGGCGGTTCCGCCACGTGCTGGTCGACGAAGCCCAGGACCTCAACCCGGTGCAGCACCAGCTGCTCCGCCAGCTCGCCGGCGAGCGCCGCGACCTGTTCCTGGTCGGCGACCCGGCGCAGGCGATCTACGGCTTCAACGGCTCCGACCCGACGTTGCTGGCCGACGTCGACCAGCACCTCGCCGGCGTGGAGGTGATCCGCCTGCCGACCAACTACCGCTGCACGCCGCAGATCGTCGCCGCCGGCCGCCACGCCCTCGGCGGCGTCGGCTACCACGACGACGCACGGTCGTCGCGCGCCGACGGCACGCCGGTGGTGATCGCAGCCACCGACGACGAGCACGCCGAGGCGGCCCTGGTGGCCCGTCTCGTCCGCGACCTCGGTGGCGGCGCCGGGCCGGGCGGCGTCGCTGTGCTGGCGCGGACGCACCAGCAGCTCGCCCGTCTCGACCGGGCCCTCGCCGACGCCGGCGCGCCGGTGCGACGCGAGTGGCTCGTGCCCGGCAGTCCGCTGGCCCGGCGGTACGAGCGGCGGGGATGATGACGTCGGCAGCCCAGCTGCGGGGCTGGGCCCACGACACGCTCGAGGGCACGCCGACGCCGTACGGCGCCGTCGACGAAGCGTCGGTTGCCCAACGACGGGTTGCCGCCGCCGTGCTCGAGTTCCTCCGCGACCGGCCCGACGGCCATGGCGTGGCACTGCGCACCTGGCTCGCCGCCACCAACCCGTTCACCGACGCCACCGCGGTGGCCGGCGTCGAGTTGTCGACGTTCCACGCCGCCAAGGGGCGCGAGTGGCCGGCCGTGGTGGTGACCGGTGTCGAGACCGGTCTGGTGCCGCATCGCACGGCGAGCACCGCCCAGCACACGCGCCGAAGAGGCGCGGCTGCTGCACGTGGCCTGCACCCGGGCCGCCGACCGGCTCGTGATCACCCACGCCCTGCGCCGCGGAGGCTACGCCCGCGCCCTCAGCCCGTTCGTGGTCGGTCTCGACGTGTCGTCACCAACACCGGTCGCGCCGCCCGCCGACGTGCGCGTGGCGCTCGCCACCCACGGGTCGGGCGTCGTCGCCGGGCGCCAGGCGCGGCTCCACACGTGGCGCGCTCGGGCGGCACGCGCCGCCGACCTGCTGCCCGACCAGCTCTGCACCGACGACGCCCTGGCCCGGCTCGCCCGCACCCCGCCAGGCGACGTCGGCGAGCTGTCGTCGTTGACCGGGCTCGGGCCGCTGACGGCGGCACGCGTCTTTCCGGCGGTGATGGCCGCCCTCGACGACCCGGTCGCCGACGTCACCCGCTGACTGCGGTCGTCGGCGGGCGACGATCGCGCCGCCGGTGATCAGGCGGCGAAGTCGACGATCACCGGGGCGTGGTCCTACGGCTGTTGCCCTTGCGGGCGTTGCGGTCGATCACCGCCCACGCCGCCCGGTCGGCCAGCGGCCTGGGTGGCCAGCACGAGGTCGATGCGCATGCCGCGGCCCTCGTGGAAGTCGCCGGCGGCGGTAGTCCCACCACGAGTACAGGCTCGCGTCGTCGTGGTGCTGGCGGAACACGTCGACGAGGCGATCCCCATCGAGGTCGGCGAGCGCCGCGCGCTCGGGCGGGCTCACGTGGTGTCTGCCGACGAACGCGGCGGGGTCGTACACGTCGATGTCGGCGGGAGCGATGTTGAAGTCGCCGGCGACGACCACGTCGTCGCCGGGGCGCGGCGCGTGCGCGAGTGGCCGCGCAGCCGGTCCAGCCACCGCAGCTTGTACTGGTACTGCTCGTCGTCGAGCGAGCGGCCGTTGGGGACGTACACGTTGACCACGACGGATCCCGCCGCACGTCGCCGTGATGATCCGCGCCTCGGCGTCGGGCTCGCCGTCGTCGGCGAAGCCGACGCGACGTCGTCGAGGCCGACCCGGCTGAGGATGGCGACGCCGTTCCACCGGCCCTCGCCGTGGTGGGCCGACTCGTAGCCGAGGGCCTAGAACGTCAGCGCGGGAAGGCCTCGTCGGCGAGCTTGGTCTCCTGCATGCACAGGACGTCGGGCTCGCACGTCGGCTGAGCCACTCCTCGACCCGCTGCAGGCGGACCTTCAGCGAGTTGACGTTCCACGTGGCGAAGCGCATCAGGCCGACGCCCCCACCCCATTCCCGATTTCCACAAGTGAAAGACAACTCGCGGGCCTGGCCGCTCGATTCCCGCGCCCCTCTTCGCCGGCGCTCCCCGCCGGTGCTCGCCGCCGTCTTGGTGGCGCTGGCGCCTTCTTGGCCGTGGCCGGCGCCTTCTTGGCGGCGGCGGCTCGACGTCTTCTTGGCCGCCGGCGCCGCCTTCTTGGCGGCGGCGCGGCGCCTTCCCTGCGCCGGCGCCTCCGGCGGCGGGCGTCGGCGTCGCCGACGCCTTCTTGGCGGCGCCTTCTTGGCCGGCGCCTTCTTGGCCGGCGCCGTCTTGGCCGCGCCTTCTTGGCGGCGCCTTCTTTGGCCGCCGCCTTCTTGGCCGGTGCCTTCCGGGCTTCTTCTTGACGACTCGTCGGCAGGCCGCGTCGCCGCGACGACCGTCTTCTTGGCCGGTTGCTTCGTCCGCTTGCGGCTCGCTGTCTCGGCCGCGAGCGTCGGCGTCGCGGGTGCGCCGGTCGCCGCCTGCGCGGTCGGGGGTGCGGTGTCGCTTCTGGCTGCCGGCCTTCTTCCTTCGCTTCGATCGCCGGGCGGCCGGCGGTGTCGCTCGGGGTACCTGGTCGGTGGCCACGGCCACGCCGGCCGGAGCGGGCGGCCGCCTCCACCGCCTTCGGCGAGCGGCCGCGGCCGCGGCGCTTCTCGGTGCCGGGGTCGGGGTCGGCGGCTCCGCAGCGGCGCGGCATCGCCGTCGCGTCGCCGGGCACAGATCGATGCTGCGGCGGGCGGGGCGAAGCTGACCACCGAAGGACGGTTTCCCCGAGCTTGAGCACCTCGCGCGCGCTGGACGGCGGGGGTCGGCGAGGGGCCGCAGCGGGACGTAGCCGGGGACGTCGGCGACGTGACGTAGGCGCCGTGCGACGAGTACGCGTCGACGGCGCCGTTGACGACGGTGCCGATCGGGTGGACTCGACGAACTCGAGGAACGGCTGAGCTCGTTGACCTTCGCGTCGGCGCGTCGGCCCCTGCCGCCGGCGCCCGCCGGCTTGGTCGACGTGCCTGCGGCGTCTGCGGCGCGGCCGCGACGAGCGCCTCGGTCCACGCGACGCCTCGGCGCGTGGCGGGGGCCGGGCTCGTTCTGCCCGATGGGTGCGTTGGCCGGGGGGCGTCGCCGCGGCGCCCGGGGGCGGCCGCTCCGGCGGCGGGGCCTCGGCACCGGCGCGGCAGGGGCCATCTTGCTCACCGTGCGCCGGTTCACGGACGCAGCTGCCGCCACCGCCGCTCGACCGGGCCGGCGGCCACCGGCCCCTTGACCGGCAGCCGATCGACGAACACCCAGCCGACGAACGGCACCGGCTTGCCGCCGATCAGGCGACCCTCGTCGAACAGCCACGGGTACTCAGCGTGGAACTCCTGAAGGAGTCGTTGCACAGGATCCGCGCCCCGACCTTGTTGGCGATGGTCAGGACGAACGCGTCGCCTCGGCCGACGGCGCCCGCCGGCGGTGCGACCAACTCGTTGTGGGGACCGCCTCGTCGAACTCGGCGACCTCGGACTTGTCGATGCGATGACCGAACGTCGCGTCGACCACGACGGTCACCGTGACGTCGGGATGCTCCTCGGTGAATGCCAGGACGGCGTCGTTGAGCTGGCTGAGGCTCGGGATCGACCGGCCTTCGGTCGCGATGTTGGAACCGTCGACGACCACCAGGTTGGCGCCGTGACCTTCGTCATTGTCATGTGTGTGCTACGTCGTTTCGGTCTGCGGGATGGGCCGCGCCGGACGGAAGCAGAGGCAGGGCGCCGAGCGTCGTCCGGCGTCCGGCCGCTTCCTCCAGATCGGCTCCCGCCATCGTAGGCTCGGCGACGTTGATCCGAGCGGTTCTCTGGGACTTTGGCGGGGTGATTCTCACCAGCCCGTTCGACGCGTTCGCCCGCTACGAGGCCGAACGCGGACGGCTCGCCGGGTTCATCCGCTGGGTGAACGCGACAACGTGCTCACCAACGCGTGGGGCCACTCGAGCGCAACGAGCTGTCGGCGGGCGAGTTCGACGCTGGTTCGCCGCGAATCGGACGCCCTCGGCCACCGCGTCCCGGGCGCGAACGTGCTCGACGCTGTTGTCGGGACGTCCGCCCGCAGATGGTGCGGCCCTCGACAGCGTGAAGCCGCGGGTATCTCACCGCCTGCTTGACAACAACGTGGTCGAGGGCGGTGGACGACGGAGCGCCCGGACGTGGCCGACGTGATGGTGCGTTCGACCGTCGTCGAGTCGAGCGGGTCGGGTGCGCAAACCCGAACCGGGCTTCTACGAGATGGCGTGCGAACTCCTGGCGATCGACCCGTCCGAATGCGTGTTCCTCGACGACCTCGGCATCAACCTGAACCCGGCGCGGCGATGGGCATGACGACGATCAAGGTCGCCGACCCCGACGTCGCCCTGACCGAGCTGGGTGACCTGCTCGGTATCGAGCTGGCGCCTCAGTCGTCGATGACCACCACCCCGTCGACGTAAGGCGCGGTCGACGACGATGTTGCCCGCCGGATCGGTGAGGAACACCGTGTCGCGGCCGTTGTTCCACACCGCCCCGCTCGGCTCGCACCAGTAGAGGTCGGTGGCGGTGGCGGTGCCGCACCCGGTTCGCAGCGTCACCGACGCGCCGGGGCCGAGGACGAACGGGCCGAATGTGTAGCGGGTTCTCGAGGATTCGTCCTTGACCCCCCAGCCGGTGAGGTCGACCGGGTCCTCGCCGTTGTTGGTGAAGAGCACCCACTCGTCGACGAGATGCTCGTTGTCGTCGCCCGGAGGGTTGGGGTTGATCTCGACCGAGATCGCCACTGGAGGCGCCGCTGCGTCGGCCGGCGCCGAGCAGGCGTCGGGCGCCCACAGTCCGACTTCGGCGGCGCGGGCCCGCGACTGCAGCGAGGCGTAGACCTCGTCCCGCGCCGTGTCGGGCGGGTAGGAGCGGGCGTAGGCGGCGCCCTGCTCGAGCATCGCGGCCCCGGCATCATCGCCATCGGCGTTGACGACGTAGCGCAGCAGGCGCCCGTACTGGTCCTGGTCGGTGACCCCGGCGTCGAGCCACACCGGACCCTCGCCCAGCAGGTCGACGAGCGTGTCGGTGGCCTCGCTCCCCCAACACTCGTCGTGCTCGCGGTGCATCGATCCCGATGAGCCGCACCGTCAGCACCACGCCGTCGTGACTGATGTCGATCGTGTCACCGTCGACGACCCGGTCGACGTCCCACGTGTCGTCCAGCGGCCGCGGCGGCGGCCCCGGGGCCTGCTCCAGGCGGCCGCCGGCATCACGCCCATGGCGCTCGCCGCTGCGATCCGAATCCAGCGCATCCTCCGAGAGTACGTTTCCCGGGGTGGTGCGGCGAGCGGTGGACAGGCGGCGATTGGCTTGACGCAGTTGTCGGCGTGGGCGTACGTCGCGTGCGGCGCCGCCGCGGTGGGTGCCGGAGCGGTGAACGCGATGGCCGGCGGCGGCACGCTCATCTCGTTCCCCGTGATGGTCGCTTGTGGGGTGCCGGGCGTGCGGGCCAATGCCACCAACACGGTGGCGCTGTGCCCGGGATACGTCGGCGGGGCTTACACCCAGCGGCGGAGCTCGAGCCCTACGCCGGAAAGTTGCGGGCCGAGCTGGTGACGGCCGCCGTCTCGGGCTTGCTCGGTGCGCTGCTGCTCGTCGCTTCGAGCGAGGCCCTGTCCGCGGCGATCGGGCCCTACCTCATCCTGCTCGCCTGCCTGCTCCTCGCCGTGCAGGATCGCCTGCGGGCGTGGGTGATGTCGCGTCCTCACCGGGGGCGGACGCACCGTCTGCTCGAGCTCGGCGGCATCGCCCTCGCGTCCCTCTACGGCGGTTACTTCGGCGCCGGCCTGGGCATCATGCTGCTCGCCGTGCTGGGGCTGTTCTCCGATCGCACGATCAACGCCGCCAACGCCGTGAAGTCACTGCTCGTGTTCGCCGTGAACCTGGCGGCGGCGTCGTTCCTCGTTTTCTCGGGCAAGGTCGAATGGTCCCTCGTTGCCGTGATGGCACCGGCGAGCCTGCTCGGCGGCGCTGCCGGTGGTCGTCTCGTGACCGTGATGCCGCCGAACCGACTCCGCCCGGCGATCGTCACCTTCGGGGTCATCGTCGCGATCATCTACCTCGTCCGCTGACCGAAAGGCCGCCATGGAGTCCGCCACACCCGATCTCGACGCCTTCGAGGAGTTGACCGCGGCGCCGCAGCTCCCTGGTGCGCGCCCGCGACCGCGAGGCGCCCGGGCCGTTGCTCGAGCGGGTGTGCGGCCTGGTGTTCGCCGCGTTAAGTCACAAGAGAACCACCCCGTGGCAGGTGGCCGTGTTCACGGGCGCAGCGCGAGCCGACGCTGGGTGAGCCGCTCGCCGCCGACCTCGTCGCCGAGGCCCCCGACATCGCGCCGGTGAAGGTCGACAAGACACGCGTCAAGTACGGGGGCGGGCACCGGCGATCGTCGTCGCCGGGTGCCGACCCGATCCCGACGACCCGCACCGCCACCGCGAGGACCTCCCCGCCGTGGCGGCCGGCGTGGAGAACCTGCTGCTCGGCGTGGCCAGCGCCGGCCTGACCGTTTCTGGTCGTCGCCGCCGGTGGTGGTGCCGTCGCGCTCTTCAACGAGCACGCCGGATTCGTGCCCGGCACCGAGCTGGTGGCGTTGGTCTACATCGGCTGGCCGCCGTCGCCGCCCGTACCGTCGCCACGTGGCGAACCCCGACATCCACTGGTTCGCCGCCCCGCCCACCTGACCGACCCTCACCCCACCGGCCCGCAGACCGAAGATTTCCACAAGCATTTCGAGCGTTTCTGCACGATTTCGCGACCAAGAATCGCGAGCACCGCGCTTGCAGAATTTCTGGGCGCGAAATCGTGCAGATCTGCACGATTTTGCTTGTGGAAATCTGTGGGGTCAGGGGGGGGTGGCGGTGGCGAAGGTCTCGTCCATGAGGTCGGCGAGCTCCTGGTCGTGGATCGCCTTGGTACCGGTCGCCGGGCTGCCGCTCTCGACCCGGGAGACGTGGCGGAGGTCGTAGCCGCGTTCCTTCACCCGCCACGTGCGGCTCTCGACGAAGTTCCACGCGCCCATGTTCTCGGGCTCCTCCTGCAGCCACATCAGTTCGCGGGCGTTGGGATAGCGGCGCTCCAGCAGCGCCAGCATCTGATCGGACGGGAACGGGTACAGCTGCTCGACGCGGATGACCGCCACCGGCGCCCGCGCCGATCGCGCTCGGCCATCGCGTCCCATGCAACCTTGCCGCTGCAGAACACGAGCCGCCGACGGCGTCGGGGTCGGCGACACCCGGGTCGTCGAGCACCTCTCTGGAACGAGCCGGTGGTCAACTCGTCGACGGGCGAGCGGCTCTGCTTCATGCGCAACGGCTGCCTTCGGCGTGAACAGCACGAGCGGCGTGCGCACGTTCGGCGTACACCTGACGGCGCAGCAGGTGGAAGTACTGCGCCGCAGTCGTTGCGTTGCACACCTGGATGTTGTCCTCGGCGCACAGCTGAAGAACCGCTCGATGCGCGCCGACGAGTGCTCAGGCCCTTGCCCTTCGTAACCGTGCGGCAGCAACAGCACGAGACCATTGATCTGCCCCCACTTGTCCTCGGCGGCGACGATGTACTGGTCGATGATGATCTGGGCGCCGTTGACGAAGTCGCCGAACTGCGCCTCCCACATCACCAGCGCTTCGTGGTGCGCCTGGGCATAGCCGTACTCGAAACCGAGCGCGGCGTACTCCGAGAGCAGGCTGTCGTAGACCCAGAACCGAGCCGGCGCCCGGGCAGGTTGCCGAGCGGGATCCACTTCTCGTCCTTCGTAGTCGATCAACGCGGCGTGGCGCTGGGCTGAAGGTGCCCCGACGGCTGTCCTCCCCGGCGAGACGCACGGTGTGCCCTCGAGCACCAGCGAGCCGATCGCCAGCGCCTCGCCCGTGGCCCACTCGACCTCGCCGCTCGTGAACAGCTCCGCCCGCGCCTCGAACTGGGCGAACTTGGGGTGCGGGGTGAAGTCTCCGGGTACGACGTGAGGTGATCGAAGATCATGTCGAGGGGCCCGGTCGACACCGGTGGCCACGTGCGGCAACACCCCGACGGCTTGGGCGGCCGGGGCGCCTTGACGGCGCCGGAGCCTGCGCCCGCGTCTGGTCCAGGGCGACCTGCAGCTTGTTCTGGAAGTCGGCCAGCGCCCCCTCGGCCTCTTCGACGGTGAGCTCGCCGCGCTTGACCAACGCCTCGACGTAGAGCTTGCGCACGCTGCGCCGCTCGGCGATCGCCTTGTACATCAGCGGCTGCGTGTAGCTCGGGTCGTCGCCCTCGTTGTGACCGTATCGCCGGTAGCACACCATGTCGATGACGACGTCCTTGTGGAACGTCTGGCGGTACTCGAACGCCAGCTGGGCGACGCGCACGCAGGCCTCGGGATCGTCACCGTTGACGTGGAAGATCGGTGCCTGCACGGTCTTGGCGACGTCGCTGCAGTACAGCGAACATCGGGCGAACTGGGGCGCGTCGTGAAGCCGATCTGGTTGTTGATGATGAGGTGGATGGTGCCGCCGACGCGGTACCCCTTGATGTCGCTCATCGCCAGCGTTCGGCGACGATGCCCTGGCCGGCGAACGCAGCGTCGCCGTGGATCAGGATCGGCAGCATGGGGTACGAGCCCGGCGGCTCGATGCGGTCCTGGGCGGCGCGCGTCATGCCGAGCACGATCGGGTCGACCGTTTCCAGGTGGCTCGGGTTGGCGGCCAACTCGACGCTGGATGTCGGCGCCGCTCGGGCTCACGTACTTTCCGGTGGCGCCGAGGTGGTACTTCACGTCACCCGAACCCTGCACCGAGTCCGGATCGATGTGCCCCTCGAACTCCCGGAAGATCTGCTCGTAGCTCTTGCCGATCATGTTGGCGAGCACGTTGAGTCGCCCACGGTGCGCCATGCCGATGGCGGCCGAATCGAGCCCGGCGTCGGCAGCCATCGACAGGACTTGATCGAGGATGGGGATCGCCGACTCGGCGCCTTCCAGACCGAACCGCTTGGTGCCGACGTACTTCGTCGCCAGGAACTTCTCGAACGCCTCGGCCGCGTTGAGCCGTTCGAGGATGCGCTGCTTCTCGTCCTTGGTGACGACGGCTGGACCCCTCGACCTTGCTCTGGATCCAGCGCTGCTCCTCGATGTCCTGGATGTGCATGTACTCGACGCCGATCGTGCGGCAATAGGCGTCGCGCAGCACGCCGAGCAGATCACCGAGCTTCATCCTGTCGCTGCCGCCGACTCCGCCGGTGAGGAACTCGCGATCGAGATCCCAGATCGTCAACCCGTAGGTGGCGGGTCGAGCTCGATGGGCATCTCCGGTTTCTTCCACTGCAGCGGATCGAGATCGGCGATGAGGTGACCGCGGACGCGGTACACGCGATGAGCGTGGCGACTTGCATCTGCTTCTGCAGCATCGCGTCCTCGCGGTCGACGGGTTCTCGTCGCTGTGCCACTTCACCGCCTCGTACGGCACGCCGAGGAGCGCGAACACCTCCTCGTAGAAGCCGTGCTCGCCGAGCAGCAACTCGTGCACGCGCTTCAGGAACATGCCGCTCTCGGCGCCCTGGATGATGCGGTGGTCGTAGGTGCTGGTGATGGTGACGACCTTGGAGATGCCGAGCGACGCCGAGGTTGCGCGGGTCCGCCCCCTGGAACTCGGCCGGGTAGTCGATGCTGCCCACGCCGACGATCACGCCTTGGCCGGGCATCAGCCGCGGCACGCTTTGCACGGTGCCGATCGTGCCGGGGTTGGTGAGGGTGACGTTGGCACCCTGGAAGTCGTCGAGCGCGAACTTGTTGGTCTTGACCTTGCGGATCAGCTCCTCGTAGGCGGCGAGGAAGCCGGCGAAGTCCAGCGTGTCGGCGTCCTTGATCACGGGCACGACGAGCGTGCGAGTGCCGTCGCCCTTGTCGACGTCGACCGCCAGGCCCATGTTGACGTTGGGGTTGCGGAGGATGCCGCGGCTTGCCATCGGTGGCGGCCACGTACGTGTTCCCCATGTTGGGCACGGCGTCGGCGATGGCGCGCACGACCGCGAACCCGATCAGGTGCGTGAAGCTGACCTTGCCCGCCCGTCCGGCTGCGATACCCGTTGATCACCTTTCGGTTGACTTCGAGCAGCTTGGCCGGGATCTCGCGGAAGCTGGTGGCGGTCGGTACCAGCAGGCTGCGTTCCATGTTGGCAGCGATGGCGGCGCCGGCACCTCGAATGGGTCGCCGGGCTCGTCGGTGGCGGCCACGGACGGCGTGGATGAGGCAGGCGCCCGCGACGGCTGGCGGGCGGCGCAGCGGACTCGGCCGCGCGCGGCTCCGCGACGAACTCGGCGGCCGGCTTCGACGTCGACGGCGCGACCGAGCTGACCGCCACCTCGGTGGGCGTCACGCTCGCCGGCGGCCTGGGCGCTGCTTCGGGGAGGGCGGCGGCCGGCCGGTGCACCGGCGGCGCCTCGTCGACGGGCGCCACGGCGCCGTCGGCGCCGCGATAGTCGGCGAAGAACTCCCGCCAGCGCGTCGCCGACCGATGTCGGGTCGTCGCGGTAGCGCTCGTACATCTCGTCGACCAACCACGAGTTGGTGCCGAACGCGTCGGCGAACCCGTCGGGTGTGTCGCGGTCAGACGTGGTGGTCACGACATCCAGGGTAATGGTCCTCGCAACCGTCGTCCGGGCCGGTCACGCGCCGGGTGCGATCAGCGCCGAACTGCGACCGCCACCGCTGCGCAGGCTGCGGCCACGGCCGTACGACACGAGCAGCACAAGGATGAGCCACGCCGTAGGCGATGATGTCACGTACCGGCCGGCGTACCTGCCGGTGGCGCGGCGGGTGGATGGCACGGTGCACAGTTGGTGACGACACGAGGAGACGTGCGATGACGAGGACGATCGATGCCGACCTTCTGCTCGACGCCGGGCCAGCTTGGGCGAGTGCCCGGTCTGGAACGGCGCCACCAGGCGGCTGCTGTGGGTGGACATCAACCCGGGTGTCGTGCACGAGCTCGATGTCGAGTCCGGCGAGGATCGGGCGACCGAGATCGGCCCGACGGTGGGCGCCGTCGCCCTGCGGGCGAGCGGCGGCCTCGTCCTCGCCCGCAACCACGGCGTGTCCACGCTAAGCGAGGACGGTACCGTCACGGAAGCGGTCGTGTTCGAGGGCGAGGCGGGGCGCGACGGGCGCCGCATGAACGACGGCCAGTGCGACCCGGCCGGGCGTTTCTGGACCGGCAGCATCGTCATGGACAAGAGCGGTCCGAACGGTGCGTTGTACCGCGTCGAGGCCGACCGGTCGACCAGCGTCGTGCGCACCGGGGTGAGCGTGTCCAACGGGCTCGGCTGGAGTCCCGACGCCACCACGATGTACTTCATCGACAGCATGTCCGGCGGCGTCGACGCCTACCGCTACGACCGCGACAGCGGCGAGGTGACCGAGCGTCGGCGGTTCGTCGACGTCGACTTCGAGCACGGCGAGCCGGACGGGCTGACCGTCGACGCCGACGGCTGCGTGTGGTTCGCCATCTGGCGGGCCGGCGAAGTGCGCCGCTACACGCCGGACGGCGAGCTCGACACCCTGGTCGCGTGCCGGCGTCGCTGACCACGAGCTGCTGCTTCGGCGGCGCCGATCTCGACACGATGTACATCACCTCGGCGACCTGCGACCTCACGCCCGAGCAACGGGCGGCCCAGCCCACGCCGGCGCGCTGTTCGTGTGCCGCCCCGGCGTCACCGGCCTGCCGACCACGCCCTTCGCCGGCTGAACGCCGCTCCGCCCGAAACCGATGGGCGCACAGAGACCGTACGGTCATGTTGGCACCCATCCGGTCGGGCCCGCACCGGGTTTAGCCTCGGCGCCCTCATGGCCCACGAGTTCATCTACACCTGCTACAAGCTCGCCCGCTTCTACCCGCCCGACCGCACGGTGCTGGAGAACATCTCGCCTGTCGTTCTACCCGGGCGCCAAGATCGGCGTGCTCGGCCCGAACGGCGCCGGCAAGTCGTCGCTGCTGCGAATCATGGCCGGCCTCGACGACGGCTTCACCGGCGAGGCCCGGCTGACGCCCGGGTTCACGCGTCGGCTTCCTCGCGCAGGAGCCCCAGCTCGATCCGGCCAAGGACGTCAAGGGCAACGTGATGGACGGCGTCGCCGCCGTGCAGTCGATGCATCGACCGCTACAACGAGGTGATGGCGATGTGGGCCGACCCCGACGCCGACTACGACAAGATCGGCGCCGCTGCAGGCCGAGCTCGAGGACAAGATCGCCGCCGCCGACGCGTGGAGCCTCGAGCGCAACGTCGAGATCGCCATGGACGCGCTGCGCTGCCCGCCCGACGACGCCGACGTCACCACGCTCTCGGGCGGCGAGCGCCGCCGGGTCGCGCTGTGCCGGCTGCTGCTGTCGCCGCCCGACCTGCTGCTGCTCGACGAGCCGACCAACCACCTCGACGCCGAGACGGTCGACGTGGCTCGAGCGCTTCCTGCAGGACTACCCCGGCACGGTCGTGGCGATCACCCACGACCGCTACTTCCTCGACAACGTCGCCCGGTGGATCCTCGAGCTCGACCGCGGCCGCGGCATCCCGTTCGAGGGCAACTACTCGTCGTGGCTCGAGCAGAAGCAGGAGCGCCTGCCCGCGAGGAGAAGCAGCAACGAGGCCCGGCAAGCGCACGCTCGAGCGCGAGCTCGAGTGGGTGCGCATGGCGCCGAAGGCCCGCCAGGCCAAGGGCAAGGCCCGCCTGGCCGCGTACGACAAGCTGCAGGCCGAGGCCGAGGCCGCCAGCGCGGCGACGACCAGCGCTGGAGATCACCATCCCGCCGGGCCCGCGCCTCGGCGACACGGTGATCGAGGTCGACGCATCTGCGCAAGGGCTTCGGCGACCGGCTGCTCATCGAGGACCTCTCGTTCTCGCTCCCCCCGGCCGGCATCGTCGGCGTCATCGGCCCCAACGGCGCCGGCAAGACGACGCTGTTCCGCATGCTCACCGGCGCAGGAGCCGCGCCGACGAGCGGCACGATCACGCATCGGCGAGACGGTCGAGCTCGCCTACGTCGACCAGAGCCGCGACACGCCTCGACCCCGACGCCACCGTGTACGAGGAGATCACCGGCGGCGTCGAGCACATGAAGGTCGGCAACCGCGAGATCCACGGCCGCGCCTACGTCGCCAGCTTCAACTTCAAGGGCAGCGACCAGCAGAAGCGGGTCGGCGACCTCTCGGGCGGCGAGCGCAACCGGGTGCACCTCGCCAAGATGCTCAAGACCGGCGGCAACGTGCTGCTGCTCGACGAGCCGACCAACGACCTCGACGTCGACACGCTGCGCGCGCTCGAGGACGGCGCTCGAGAGCTTCCCCGGCTGCGCGGTCGTGATCAGCCACGACCGCTGGTTCCTCGACCGCATCGCCACCCACGTGCTGGCCTTCGAGGGCGACAGCCAGGTGCGCTGGTTCGAGGGCAACTTCACCGAGTACGAGGCGTGGCGCCACAAGGAGCTCGGCGCCGCCGCCGACCAGCCGCACCGCATCAAGTACAAGCCCCTCGCCTAGCCGTCGGCGCCCTCTCCCTTCTCATCATCCACACCACCTCTCCCCACTTCATCTTACTGTCCCCCCATGCACCACCCTCCCAAGCTGCTCTGACCACCACCCTCCCCACACTCACCACGTGGCGTTCCTGCGCGCCTCACCTCGACCCGGTCGTGGTGCTCGGCTGCGACGCGGTCACCACCGCCGAGGCGTGGACGCCGCCTCGGCCCTCGGGCTGGCCGGATCGGCCGCCGCTCTCGTTGCGGCGTCGCGGGAGCGCTTGCGCGCCTCGGCCCTGCCCATCGGCTCCCACAACCTGCTCACCGCCCAGTAGACGAGCGCCAGCAACACCGACAGCCGGGCAGCACGATCAACGGGCTCACGTGGGGCAGCCTGCGCGCGCGAGCCACCACGGTCCGGTCCACGACAGGTCCATCGGTAGCCGGCCCGTGCTGCCCGTCGATGTCTCGGCCGCGCCAGTAAGTGGGCCCACAGGTCCACGAGATCATCCGGCATCACCCCGTAGAAGAACGTGGCCCGGTACAGCGCGAGCAGCCCACGTTCGGGGAGCCACCTACCGAACCATGCCCACGCTGTGCGGATCGGCCACAACCACGTTCTTGCGCCAGTACTCGCGCTTAGAGCATGCGCCACGAGGCGATCACGACGACCATCCAGAACAAGTCCATCATCAAACCCAGGCTCGAGTAGTACGCCGCGGCGTCGAGGTACTTGCCGCCGTTGACCGTCGCCGCGTAGGCCCACGTCTGGATCGTCCAGTTCAACGTCGTGAACGGGAACAGCAGCATGGTGCCGACCCTGTCGTTGATGTCGGTGAGCGCATGCGCGGCGTAGCCCGAGGATGTACCCGACGCGCGAACGCCCGGTTGCGCTTCCACAACCAGCAACATCGCGCGCGAACGATGACGCCGAGGAACACGCGTGTGCGTCGATCCCCATGCCGGGCCAGCCGCGGTGCCACTTCTGGGGCACCGTCGACCCGTAGTGGTGGCCGTTGATCGTGATCCCGTAGACCCAGAACTTCGACAGGAAGTCGGGGTGAAGTCGCCGAGGAAGATGCCGAAGAAGCTGACACCTTGCCGCGCATCTTCTTCGGCAGGTGCGCCTGCACGGCATAGATCTCGAATTGGTGGGCCGCCCAACTCACGTCGCTCCCGGTCGCGCCACGTCGACGTCGGCTCGACGGAACTCGCCGATCCCGACAGCGTCGGGCCCGACCACGACGACGAGCACCAGCCACAGCGGCCCGACGATCCAGTTGAGCACGAACTTGTGGTAGGTCGCGACGGCCACGTACGTCACGCCGGCGACGATGTACCAGACCCACGTCTCGCGCGGCGAGAGGCGGCGGGCGCCGAGGTGATCGAGCCCGTGTCGACCGCCCCCAGGCGGTGTCGGACAGGAGCGAGCGGCTCCCGGTCGGGCTCTGCACCGGTCCGGGCACGCCGGCCGCCGTTAGCATCGTGCCTCGTGACGCCACCGGCAGCCCACCGCGCCCGACGCCGACCTCGGCGCGGGTGAGCCGCCCCGCCGAGAGCGACGCCGCGCTGGCGCGGCGCCTTGCCACCGAGGCCGGGGTGATGCTCGTGGCGCTGCGCGCCGATCTCTTCGGCCGCCGACTCCCGCCGTGGGAGGTGATGGATGCCGGCGACGCCGCCGCCCAGCGCCTCATCGCCGATGCGCTCGCGGTGGCCCGTCCCGACGACGCCGTGCTGTCGGAAGAGGGATTGGAGGACCCGCGCCGGTTCGTCCACGACCGGGTGTGGATCGTCGACCCGCTCGACGGCACCCGCGAGTACGCCGAGGTCGGGCGCGTCGACTGGGCCGTGCACGTCGCCGTGTGGGATCACGGCCGCTTCGCCGCCGGTGCGGTCGCCCTGCCGGCGGTCGGGCGCACCCTCGTCGACCGATCCCCCGCCGCCCACCCCGCGACCGGACCGCGCCCGACCGGTCGTCGTGTCGTCGCGGTCGCGGATGACCTACGCCACGCATGTCGTCGCCGACGCCCTCGGTGCCCACATCGCCCTGCTCGGTTCGGCCGGCGCCAAGGCCATGGCCGTGGTGGCGGCGAGGCCGACGTGTACGTCCACGCCGGCGGGATGTACCAGTGGGACTCGGCGGCACCCGCCGCCGTGGCGCTCGCCGCCGGGCTGCACGTCAGCCGCGTCGACGGGTCACCTCTCGTGTACAACCAGCCGGACCCGTGGCTCCCCGACCTGCTCGTGTGCCAGCCGGCGCTCGCCGAGCGTGTGCTCGACGCGCTCGGGCGCACGGAACCACCAGCCGGCCCGGGGCGGCCCGTTCGACGCGTTCGACGAGCTCGACCGACCCTGACCGACTCGTCCCGCGAGGTGTGACGTCACGCCTCGCCCTGCATGATGGACGGGTGCACGGCGACGCGACGGGCGACACGACGCGGGCGCCCGATACGGCGTGGGGTGCGTTCAGCGACGACGCGCCGTGGGTGCTCGATCCCGACGCAGCTGTCGTGGCGGGCGCCCGCCGACGCCGCCCGCGTGCAGGCCCGGGCCGAGGTGCCGACGCTCGTGCAGCCGCGGCGACTGCCGCCGGGTCGCCGCGGGCTGACCGTCAGCGCTCGGCTGGCGACGGCCGTCGGCCCCTGGGCCGCTCGCCGGTGGTGGCGCCGGCGGCAGAACCGCCCGGTCGGCTCCGCCGACACCGCCGACCTCTCCCGGCGCCTGCGCCTCGCCGCCGAGGCGCTCGGGCCGACGTTCATCAAGCTCGGCCAGATCCTGTCCTCCGGCGAGGGGCTGTTCCCGCCGGAGCTGGTCGAGGAGTTCAAGCGCTGCCGCGACCAGGTGCCGGCGGAGCCGTGGCCCGACGTGCGGGCGACCATCGAGGACGACCTCGGGCGGCCGCTCGCCACCGTCTTCGCCGAGATCGACGAGGTGCCGCTCGCCGCGGCCTCGATCGCCCAGGTGCACGCCGCCACCCTGGTGACCGGCGAGCGGGTGGTGGTGAAGGTGCAGCGCCCGGCCGTCGACCGCCTCGTGCACGACGACCTCGCGGCCGATGGCGTGGCTCGCCGACCGGCTCGTCGGTCGCATCCCCGTCGCCGCGCTGGCCAACCCGCCGGCCCTCGTCGAGCTGTTCGCCGACACGATCGTCGAGGAGCTCGACTTCCGCATCGAGGCGGCCAACATGATCGACGTCGCGAGGATGCTGCGCGACCTCGGCCAGGCCGGGTACGTCGTCCCGCGACCACACCCGAGCCTCGTGACCCGGCGGGTGCTGGTGATGCAGCGCCTCGACGGGTTCAAGTTCGACGACGTCGCCGGCATGCGCGCCGCCGGCGTCGACACCGAGGGCGTGGTGCGCACGGCGATGGTGGCGCTGATGGAGGGGGCGATGATCGCCGGGATCTTCCACGGCGACCTCCACGGCGGCAACCTGTTCGTGATGCCCGACGGGCGCACCGCCCTGCTCGACTACGGCATCGTCGGACGACTCGGCGACGACCGCCGGCGGGCGTTCCTGCGCCTGATGGTCGGCGCGACCACCAACGACCTCGAGGGCCAGATGGCCGCGCTCCGCGACCTCGGCGCGCTGCCGGCCGACACCGACCTGACGGCCGTGATCGACGACCTCGGCCTCGCCGGCCCGCCGCTCGACCCGACCACGCTCACCGGCGACGAGATCCTGAAGGAGGTGCAGCGGGTGGTGAAGGCGTTGCTCGGCTACGGCGCGAGCATGCCCAAGGAGCTGATGCTGTACGTCAAGAACATGGTGTTCCTCGACGGCGCGATCGCCCGCCTCGCCCCCGACCTCGACATCCTCGCCGAGATCACGAGCATCTCGATGCAGTTCGCCGTGCGCCACGGCGAGCAGATCGGGCGGGACCTCGGCTTCGATCCGACGTCGGTGCGCATCGACCTCGACGGGTTCAAGGCCTCGATGGGGCTCGACGCCGGGGTGAGCCGGCTCACGCACCGCGACCTGCAGGCCCGGCGGGCGGTCATCCAACAGCGCATGCGCAACCGGAACCGCGCTGACGTCACGAGCGCCGGCGCCGGCAGGCGTCGGTCGGCGGCGGTACCGTGCTCGACCGTGCGGTTGGTGATCGCCCGGTGCTCGGTCGACTACGAGGGGCGGCTGTCGGCCCACCTCCCCGAGGCGGTGCGACTGATCATGGTCAAGGCCGATGGTTGTGTCGCCGTGCACACCGACGGCGGCGCCTACAAGCCGCTCAACTGGATGAACGCCCCCAACCGGCTGGCCGAGGAACCGGGGCGGTGGATCGTGTCCAACGCCAAGGGCGAGCGCCTCACGATCACGCTGCACGAGGTGGTGTCCGACACGATGGCCGAACTCGGCGTCGACCCGGGGCTGCAGAAGGACGGCGTCGAGGCCCACCTGCAGGAGTTGCTGGCGGCGGCGCCCGGTGCGATCGAGAACGGGTTGACGCTCGTGCGCCGGGAGTACCCGACGGCGATCGGGCCGGTCGACCTCGTGTGCCGGGACGCCGACGGGGCGGTGGTGGCGATCGAGGTCAAACGCCGCGGCGAGATCGACGGCGTCGAGCAGCTGGTGCGCTACATCGAGCGGCTGTCGCTCGACTCCGCGCTCGGCGCCGTGCGCGGCGTGTTCGTGGCCCAGGTGGTGAAGCCGCAGGCGCGTGTCCTGGCCGAGGCCCGCGGGCTGCGCTGGGTCGAGGTCGACTACGACGAGCTGCGCGGCCTGCGCCCCGACGAGCTGCGCCTGTTCTGATGTGGGCGAGCGAGGGCTATCTGGTCACCGTACGTTCTCGATATCGAGAACGTGGGTGACCAGATCGGCCGTTGCGAGACGCAGAGTGACCAGATGGCGACGTGTGGCGGTCAGTCGCCGACGACGGCGCCTCGACGCTCTCGTCGGCCTCGACGCCCGTGATCGCCTCGGAGCGCCGGTCGGACGGTAGGTAGCGGTACACGACGGCGGCGGCGAAGACCACCACCACGGCCCCGACGGTGCACGCCAATCCGAAGCCGCTGACGAACGCGTTCTTGGCCGTGTCGAGCAGCCCCGCCGCATCGGCCGACGGCACGAGGTTGCGCTCGATCAGGCCGTAGACGCCGCCGAGGCTGGCCTTCGCCGTCTCCTGCACGTCGGCGGGCAGCCCGGCCACCGCCGGAGCGACGCCCGCCGAATACTTCCAGGTGACGAGCGAGCCGAGCACGGCGACGCCCAGCGCCCCGCCGAGCTCGCGGGTGGTGTCGTTCGTGGCCGACCCCATGCCGGCGCGGTTCCGGGGCACCGCCGCCATCAGCTGGGTGGTCATCGGCGTCATCGTGAGCGCCATGCCGAGTGCGAGCACGCAGATCGTGACCAGCATCTGCGGGTACTGGGTGTCGACGTCGAACATGGACGCGCCGAGCATGCCGAGCGCCACGCAGCCGAGCCCGATCGCGCCGAGCACGTTGGCGCCGACCCGGGCGACCAGCTTCGGGGTCTGCGGGGCGACGGTCATCATCACCAGCGAGAACGGCACCAGGCGAGACCGCAGCGCTGAGCGGCGACCAGCCGATCACGCCCTGGAAGTACTGCGTCAGCATGAAGAACGAGCCGAACAGGGCGAAGAACACCAGCGTGATGCCGCCCGGAGGCCACGGCGAACCGCGGGTTCTGGAAGAGGTGGAGGTCGAGCATCGGGTGCCGGTTGTGCAGCTCCCACAGGATGAACGCCACGATGAACACGGCGGCGATGCCGAACCACAGCGCCGACTCGGCGCTCACCCAGCCGTGGTGCGGACCCTCGATGATCGCGTACACCAGCGAGCTGATCCCGACGATCGACAGCACGGCGCCGAGCGGGTCGAGCGGCGAGCCCTTGGAGTCCTTCGACTTCGGCACGAGGATCCAGCCGGCGATGAGGGCGGCGGCGATGATCGGCAGGTTGACGAGGAACACCGACCCCCACCAGAAGTGCTCGAGCAGGAAGCCGGACGCCACCGGGCCGATCGCCGCGCCACCGCCGGAGATGCCGGCCCAGATCGCGATCGCCTTGGCCCGCTCGTGTGACGGGAACACGTTGGTGAGCAGCGACAGGGTCGACGGCATCACGAACGCCGCCCCGGCGCCCATGACCGCCCGGGCGAAGATCAGCATCGCCCGAACTGTCGGAGAGCGCACCGATGAGCGACCCGAGTCCGAACACGAGGAGGCCGGCCTGCAATGCGCCCTTGCGCCCGAAGCGGTCACCGAGGGCGCCGGCCGTGAACAGCAGGCCGGCGAAGACGAGGCCGTAGGCATCGACGATCCACTGGATCTGGGTGTTGCTCGCTCCGAGGCCACCGTCGGTCGACGCCTTCTGCAGCGTCGGCAGCGCCACGTTGAGCACCGTGTTGCCGACGATGACGATGACCAGCGAGGCGCACAGCACGGCCAGGATCTGCCACCGGCGGGCGTAGACGTGGGCCGGGATGCCGTCGAGCTCGTCCTCGGTGAAGGTGCCGACGGCGACGCCTGGTCCGCTGCTGTTCGTGCTCTCGTGTGTCATGCGTCGCTCCCTCGTGCTCTTGGACATGCTCGCCGAGTGGGGCGCCGACGCGCCCGGCGAGCGGACCGGCCGGGGGGTGGGGACGCCGGTGTCCGATTGCGCTACGGTAGCGTAGCGTCTTCGTGGAGCACGACGAAAGGGCGTTTCGACGGTGACCGCAGTCGCGAGGTCCGGCGCGTCCGACGGTGGAGCGCACCCGGGAGGGATCAGGCGTGGCCCGGCCGCGCAGTGAGGACGCCCGTCGTCGGGTGCTCGCCGCCACGGCCGAGCTGGTGGCCGAGCGCGGCGTCGGCCAGCTGAGCATCGAGGAGGTCGCCGCCCGCTCGGGGGTCGCCAAGACCACCATCTACCGGCACTGGCCGGGGCGCACGGCGCTCATCCTCGAGTCGGTGAACGCCCACTTCGAGCGCGTCGGCGCGCCCGACACCGGGTCGCTGCGCGGCGATCTCGAGGCGTTCTACCGTCGGCGTCGCCCGCGCCGACGAGTACGGCTACAACGCCCGCGTGATGCCGTGCCTCGTCGAGGCGGCGACACGGGATCCGGAGATGGCCGACCTGCTCGAGCTCGTCGGCGAGCAGCGAACCCGCATCGTGCTGACGATCGCCGAGCGGGCCCAGCAGCGCGGCGAGCTCGCCGGCGACATCGACCCCGACGTGATCGTGGCGAGCATCATCGGTCCGCTCGTGTTCCACAAGCTGGTGCGCCGACGCCCGGTCGACGAGAGTTCGTGGCCCGCTGCCTCGACGTGGCCGTGCAGGGCCTCGGCGCGGCCTCCGTCCCGGCGTGAGCGGCCACGGGCGTCCCGACATCGGACCCCGGACGCGGTTCGGGGGGAGCCACAGGCTCCCCCCGAACACGGACTGTAGGGACCGATCACACCCCTTGCGCCGGTGGAACCATGTCCGGCAGTGCGATCGGCGGAGGTTGGCGGAGATTCGCCAGGCGGTTCAGCCAGCTGGCCTAGCGGCCAACCTCCTCCAGGGTCCCGAGAAGACTTTCATGCATGTGTGTGGACCACCTCCTTCCTCTGGTGACACCAGTCAAGCACACCGAGCGACGCCCGCTGACGCGGAATTCGGGTCGGGCCGCGCCGCCCGTCCCGTGGCGTCCGCGGCCATGGATTGTTACTATGGCGGTAGTGGTAATTCCCGCCGCCCCCGTCGCCACCTTCGGAGCGTGCCCATGACCTCGTTCGACCTCGATCTCACCAAGTACCAGCTCGGATGGAGCGACGAGGTCGAATACGCGTTCGCCCCGGCCAAGGGCATCAACCCGGGCGTCGTCGAGCAGATCTCGTGGTGGAAGGGCGAACCGAAGTGGATGACGGCGATGCGCCTGCGGGCGCTGCGCACCTTCGAGCGCAAGCCGATGGCGCCGTGGTTCGCCGTCAACATGCCGGACATCGACTTCCAGGACATCTACTACTACCTGAAGCCCTCCGGCGAGCAGGTCGACGACTGGGACGAGCTCCCCGCGCAGATGCAGGCGACGTACGAGAAGCTCGGCATCCCCGAGGCCGAGCGCCAGTACCTCGCCGGCGTGACGGCGCAGTACGAGAGCGAAGTCGTCTACCACCGCAACCGCGAGGAGCTGGAGAAGCAGGGGATCCTCTTCAGCGACATGGACACGGCGCTGCGCGAGTACCCCGACATCGTCAAGCGCTACTTCGGCACCGTCATCCCCCCGGGTGACAACAAGTTCGCCGCCCTCAACACGAGCGTGTGGAGCGGCGGGTCGTTCATCTACGTGCCGCCGGGCGTCAACGTCGAGATGCCGCTGCAGGCGTACTTCCGCATCAACTCCGAGAACGCCGGCCAGTTCGAGCGCACGCTGATCATCGCCGACGAGGGCTCGCAGGTGCACTACATCGAGGGCTGCTCGGCGCCGGTGTACACCAGCGACTCGCTGCACTCGGCGGTCGTCGAGATCATCGTCAAGCCGAGCGCGCGCGTGACGTACACGACGATCCAGAACTGGAGCCCGAACGTCTACAACCTCGTCACCAAGCGGGCGCGGGTCGAGGCCGAGGGGCACATGGAGTGGATCGACGGCAACATCGGGTCGAAGCTCACGATGAAGTACCCCAGCGTCTACCTCGTCGGCCCCAAGGCCACGGGTGAGGTGCTGTCGGTCGCCTACGCCGGGCGCCGGCCAGCACCAGGACGCGGGGGCGAAGATGATCCACGCCGCCCCCGAGACGACCTCGAAGATCGTGTCGAAGTCGATCTCCAAGGACGGTGGCATCACCACCTATCGGGGCCTGGTGCGCGTCGACGAGGGCGCCACCGGGTGCAAGTCGCACGTGCAGTGCGACGCCCTGATCCTCGACGACGAATCGGAGAGCCGCACGCTCCCGTACATGGAGGTCGGCCAGCGCGACGCCCAGATCGGCCACGAGGCCACCGTGTCCAAGGTGGCCGACGAGCAGCTCTTCTACCTGATGAGCCGCGGGTTGTCCCAGGAGCAGGCGATGAGCATGGTCGTCAACGGCTTCATCGAGCCGATCACGCGCACGCTGCCGATGGAGTACGCCGTCGAGTGGAGCCGCCTGATCGAGCTGCAGATGGAGGGCTCGGTCGGCTGACGCCGCCGGCCCGCCCCGGCTCCCCGTACTGTCTTCGGGGGGTCCACGGGGGGCGGAGCCCCCCGTGGGACTACATTTGCCCGTCATGCCACAGAACGTTCGGGGTGTGATCGCGCGGGCCAAGGGTGAGCCGGTCAGCATCGAGACCATCGTCGTCCCCGACCCCGGCCCCGGTGAGGCCGTGGTCGCGATCCAGGCGTGCGGCGTGTGCCACACCGACCTGCACTACCGCGAGGGCGGCATCAACGACGACTTCCCGTTCCTGCTCGGTCACGAGGCGGCCGGCGTGGTCGAAGCGGTCGGCCCCGACGTCACCGACCTGGCGCCCGGCGACTACGTGATCCTCAACTGGCGGGCCGTGTGCGGCGCCTGCCGGGCCTGCCTGCGGGGCCAGCCGTGGTACTGCTTCAACACCCACAACGCCACGCAGAAGATGACGCTCACCGACGGCACCGAGCTGTCACCGGCGCTCGGGATCGGTGCCTTCGTGGAAAAGACGCTGGTGGCCGCCGGGCAGTGCACCAAGGT
Organism: Ilumatobacteraceae bacterium; assembly: GCA_963719295.1. GTDB lineage: Bacteria > Actinomycetota > Acidimicrobiia > Acidimicrobiales > Ilumatobacteraceae > Desertimonas. The sequence continues at coordinate 413,886 of CAVRBV010000008.1, read as the reverse complement.
CGACCCCGAGGCGCCGGCGACGGCGGCCGGCCTGCTCGGCTGCGGCGTGATGGCCGGCATCGGAGCGGCCATCAACACCGGCGGCGTCACGCGCGGCCAGTCGGTCGCCGTGTTCGGCTGCGGCGGCGTGGGCAACGCGGCGATCGCCGGGTCTCGCCTCGCCGGCGCGGCGACGATCATCGGCATCGACGTCGACGATCGCAAGCTCGACACGGCGAAGCAGTTCGGTGCGACCCACACCTTCAACTCGTCGACCGGCGACCCGGTGGAGTTCGTCCGCTCGGTCACCGGTGGATTCGGCGCCGACGTGTGCATCGAGGCGATCGGCAAGCCGGCCGTGTACAAGCAGGCGTTCGAGGCGCGCGACCTCGCCGGCACCGTCGTGCTCGTCGGCGTCCCGCGGCCCGACGACGTGCTCGAGCTGCCGTTCATCGAGGTGTTCGGCCGCGGGGGCGCGCTCAAGTCGTCGTGGTACGGCGACTGCCTGCCGTCGCGAGACTTCCCGATGCTGATCGACCTCTACCGCCAAGGCCGTCTCGATCTCGACCGCTTCGTATCCGAGACGATCGGACTCGGCGACATCGAGGAGGCCTTCCACAAGATGGAGCGCGGCGAGGTGCTGCGCTCGGTCGTGGTGCTCTGATCCCAGTGATCGAGCTCGTCACCACCGACGGAGTCTTCGAGCTGGACGGCGGCGCGTGGGACGTCACGAACAACATCTGGCTCGTCGGCGACGACCGTGAGGTGGTGGTGATCGACGCCGCCCACGACCACGTGCCGATCGTCGAGGCGGTCAACGGCCGGCAGGTGCGGGCGATCGTGCTCACCCACGGGCACAACGACCACATCAACGTCGCGGTGACGTTGCGCGACGCACTCGACGCGCCGATCCACCTGCACGCCGACGACCGCATGCTCTGGGACGTGGTGTGGCCGGGCGAGGTGCCCGACGTCGACACCGAGCCCGGCGCCACGATCACCGCCGGCGGCCACGAGCTGGTCGCCCTGCACACGCCGGGCCACTCCCCCGGGTGCTGCTGCTTCCACGACGCCGCGTCCGGCGTCGTGTTCTCCGGCGACACGCTGTTCTGCGGCGGGCCCGGCGCCACCGGGCGCAGCTTCAGCGACGAGCCGACGATCCTGCGCTCGATCCGCGACCTGCTCGGATCGTTGCCCGAGGAGACCATCGTGCACACGGGCCACGGCGAGTCGACTACCGTCGGCGCCGAGCGATCCGGCGTCATCGCCCGAGCAGCAGAACTCGGTGTCTGAACGGGTTCCGTCCCCGTCCCGTCACTCATCTATGCAACCAATCACTGGAGTCGTCCAGAACTATCCGTGGGGCGACCGGGAGTTCATCCCGGACCTGCTCGGCTGCCCGCCCGACGGGCTGCCATGGGCCGAGCTCTGGCTCGGCACGCACCCGGGTGGTCCGTCGGTGCTCGGCACGCGGTCCGGCGGCCAGCCGCTGTCCGACGTCACCGGCCCGCTGCCGTACCTGCTCAAGGTGTTGGCCGCGGCCGAGCCGCTGTCGTTGCAGACCCACCCCAACGCCGACCAGGCCAAGGCCGGCTACCAGGTGCGCCGCTACCCGGACCCGTACCCGAAGCCCGAGCTGCTGTGCGCGCTCACCCGCTTCGAGGCGTTCTGCGGGGTGCGGCCGCTGGACGAGACGGCCGCGTTCCTCGAGGAGCTCGACACGCCCGAGGCCGTGGCGTTGGCGTCGGTGATCGAGCGCGACGGCGTCGGCGCCGCGGTCGACGGTCTGCTGCGCCGGCGACTGGCGTGCCTCGGCATCGTCGACGCCTGCGCCGACAGCGACCGCCCCGAGGCGCGCTGGGCGACGCGCCTCGCCGCGCGCTATCCCGGCGATCCGAGCGTCGTCGTCACGCTGCTGCTCAACTACGTGCAACTCGATCCGGGTGAGGCGCTGCAACTCGGGCCTGGCAACCTCCACGCCTACCTCGGCGGTGCCGGCGTCGAGCTGATGGGTGCGAGCGACAACGTCGTGCGCGCCGGTCTCACCAACAAGCCGATCGACATCGACACGCTGCTCGAGGTGATGGATCCGACGCCGCTGATGGACCCGGTGGTGTCCGAGGCGCGGGTGTACCCGCTCGCCGACACGTCGATCCGCCTGCTGCGCCTCGTGGGCCCGGCCGAGCGCCGGGCCAAGACCCACGAGCTCGTGATCACCGACGCCGGGATGACCGGCTACCTCCCGCCCGGCGACCACCTCGAGATCCCGTCCGGCGTGACCGCGTACATCGCCACGTCGTAGCCGCGACCGCCGCCATCTGGTCACTCTCCGTCTCAAGGGGCGGATCTGGTCACTCGACGTTCTCGATATCGGAGGAACGTGGGTGACCAGATTCGACGATCTCGCCCGGGCCGAGTTCAGGAGGGGGTGGACGGTCTTGCGGATCTCGACGATCCGCTCGGCGGCGTGGTTGGCGTCGGCGCCCTTGGCGTCGAGCAGCACCGCGCGGTCCTTGGCCGCCTCCCGCTCGGCCTTGGCCGTGTCGACGCGGGCGATCGCCGCCTCGATGCCGTGCTCGTTGATGAACTCGGCCCACTCGACGAGCGCTTCGACCATCTCGGCCTCCGGCACCACGGCGACGTTGCGACCCTTGACGAACAGGTGGCCGCGCTTGTTGCCGGCGGCGATGCCGAGGTCGGCCTCGCGCGCCTCGCCCGGCCCGTTGACGACGCACCCCATCACCGCCACCTGCAGCGGGATCTTGCGATCGCCGAACGCCTCCATCGCCCGGTTGGCGACGTCGATCACGTCGATCTCGGCGCGGCCGCACGACGGGCAGGCGATCAGGTCGACGTTCTTGCGCTCGCGCAGGCCGAGCGCCTCGAGCAGCTGCCGGCCGGCGCGCGCCTCCTCCACCGGGTCGGCGGTGAGCGAGTAGCGGATCGTGTCGCCGATGCCCTCCAGCAGCAGGGTGGCGATGCCGGCGGTGGCCTTGACCAGCCCCGCCGGTGGCGGGCCGGCCTCGGTGACCCCGAGGTGCAGCGGGTGGTCGGTGACCGCCGACAGCTGCCGGTAGGCCTCGACCATCAGCGGCACGCTCGACGCCTTCACCGAGATCTTGACGTCGTCGAAGCCGACCTCCTGGAAGTAGGCGATCTCGGTCATCGCCGACTCGACCATCGCCTCGGCCGTGACCACCCCGCCGTACTTCTCGTACAGCTCGGGGTCGAGCGAGCCGCCGTTCACGCCGATGCGGATCGGCACCCCGCGGTCACGCGCCTCGCTGGCGACGGCCTTGATGTGCTCGGGCCGGCGGATGTTGCCGGGGTTGAGGCGCAGGCCGTGCACGCCGGCCTCCATGGCGGCGAGCGCCATGCGGTACTGGTGGTGGATGTCGGCGATGATCGGCATCGGCGAGCGGGGCACGATCTGGGCGAGCCCTTCGGCCGCCTCCGCCTCGTTGCACGTGCAGCGCACGATGTCGCAGCCCGCGGCGGCCAGGGCGTAGATCTGCTGCAGCGTGCCCTCGACGTCGGCCGTCTTGGTGATCGTCATCGACTGCACCGTGATCGGCGCGTCACCACCGACCGCCACCTAGCCGACGTGGATCTGCTTGGTCACCCGACGCGGCGTGAGCTGGGAAGAGACCTCCATCGCTACAGCGGCGGTCTGGTGACGTCGAGGTACAAGCCGGCATGAACAGGAACAGACAGCATGGCCATGACGCCCATCGTCAGCGGCATCATCTTGGCGACGTCGACGAAGTAGCGCCGGCCGGACGCGGCCCTCCCGGATGCGCTCGTAGGTGGCGATGGCGGCGTGACCGCCGTCGAACGGCAGCAGCGGGAACATGTTGAACACGCCGATGAAGACGTTGACCGCAGCGAGCAGGTAGATGATCCCGCCGAGACCGTCGGTGTCGCCGATCGAGCCGCTCGCCCGGGTGACGCCGACGACCGTGGTGGGCTGGGTGGCGATGTCGTCGTTCTGACCCGTGAGGTGGCGGAAGATGTTGACCGGGTTGAGCACCTTGACCATGCCCGTCGACTCCCACGCGCTCGGGAACAGGTCGGTGATGCTGCGGCGGGCCGCCGAGGCGAGCGACATCGACTGCCAGTCCTCGGCGCCGTACGAGCCGACGCCGAGCAGGCCGACCCTGCGTAGGGGCTGTTGGCGTCGGTGTTGGTGCCGAGCGTGGCGACGACGGTCCGCTGGTGCCGTCGCGGTCGATCACCACCGACACGGTGTCGCCGGGCTGGTACGTGCGCACCACCTCGCCGAGGTCGTGGTCGGCGTCGACGGCGACCCCGTCGACCGACAGGATGATGTCGCCGGCCACGCACGCCGGCGGCGGCCGCCGCGGTGCCCCGCCGACACCACGCTCACGTCGGCGCCGGGTGCTCGACGAGCACGCCGCGGACGGCGAACACACCGAAGAACAGCACGACGGCGATGAGGATGTGCATCATCGACCCGGCGGTGATGACCAGCATGCGCCGCGGGTAGCTCTGCTGGCGGTACGCGCGCGGCTCGTCGGCGGGATCGACCTCGTCGAGGTTGTTCATCCCGATGATGCGCACGAACGCGCCGAGCGGCAGCAGGCGCACGCCGTACTCGGTCTCGCCGCGCTGGAAGCTCCACAGGCGCGGCCCGAAGCCGATGAAGAACTGGGTGACCTTCATGCCCGTCGACCGGGCGGTGAGGAAGTGGCCGAGCTCGTGCAGGAAGACCGAGACGAGCATGCCGACCACGAACACGAACATCCACATGTTGGACACGGCGAGCCAGGCGACGAGGGCGAGGATGCCCAGCCCGGCGATCAGCCCGGACATGCCACCACCGGGCGCGTCGCGCGGGCCGGTCTGGTTCTCGCTGCTGCCGCCGGCGGCGACCTCGTTCTTGAAGCGGTCGACCCGCGACCGCATCGGGGCGGGCGGCACCTGGGGCGGCGGCCAGCGGTGGGTCGTGTGGTCACGGTGCACCGTCACGATCGACGCGTCCGACTCGGCGCCGGTGCACCCGTGACCCGAAGACCGTCGATGATTCGCTCGCTAGACTCGCTCGCTCATGCGGTCTCCCGCGCCGAAATGTAGGCGACGTGCTCGGTGGCGAGCCGTCGCGCCTCATGGTCGGCCGCGATCACGTCGTCGACCGTCGAAGGCATGGAAGAGCATGCCGCTCCAACACCGCATTGCCCACCTCGGCGATCTCGATCCAGCGGATCCGCCCGGCGAGGAACGCCTCGACCGCCACCTCGTTGGCCGCGCTCAGCCGGCCGGTGCCGTTCCGCCGGCCCGGCCGGCGGCGTAGGCGAGCCGCAGGCACCGGAACGTGTCGAGGTCGGGCGGCTCGAAGTCGAGCCGGCTCAATCGGGCCCAGTCGATCCGCCCGAACGGCGCCTCGGCGCGCGCCGGGTAGCCAAGGGCGTAGCCGATCGGCAGGCGCATGTCGGGCAGGCTGAGCTGGGCGATCGTGGCGCCGTCGGTGAACTCGACCATCGAGTGCACGATCGACTGGGGGTGCACGACCACCTCGATCTGCTCGTACGGGGTGCCGAACAGCTCGTGGGCCTCGATCACCTCGAGGCCCTTGTTCATCAGCGTGCTGGAGTCGACGGTGATCTTCGGGCCCATCGACCACGTCGGGTGGGCGAGTGCCTCGGCCACCGTGACGCCCGCCAGCTCGTCGGCGCGGCGTCCGCGGAACGGCCCGCCGCTGGCGGTGAGCACCAGCCGGGCGACCTCGCGGTCGGTGTCCACCGACGCGCGCAGGCACTGGTGGATCGCCCCGTGCTCGCAGTCGACCGGGACCAGCTCGGCGCCCGGAACGCGTCGGAGCGGCTGCACCACCGGGCCGGCGGCGATGAGGCTCTCCTTGTTGGCCAGCGCGAGTCGCTTGCCGGCGCGCAGCGTGGCGATGGTGACGGCCAGGCCGGCGAACCCGACGACGCCGTTGACCACCACGTCGGCCACCTCGGCGAGATCGGCGAGATCGGCGACCACCGTGCAGGACGGCAGCGCCTCGGCCACCTCGGCGCGCTGGGCGGGGTCGGCGACCGCCACGACACCCGGGCGGAACTCCTCGGCTTGCTCGATCAGCGCATCGATCGACGACCCGACACCGAGCGCCACCACCTCGTAGCGGCCCGGCTCGGCACGCACGACGTCGAGGGTCTGGCGCCCGATCGAGCCCGACGAGCCGGCGACAGCGACCCGGGTCGCGCCCATGAGCGAGCGAGCGACGCCGGCCTAGTTGGCCAGCACCGTCATCAGGTACCAGACGCCTGGCAGCACGAACAGGAAGCCGTCGAAGCGGTCGAGCACGCCGCCGTGGCCCTGCACGATGGTGCCGAAGTCCTTGATGTCGAGGTTGCGCTTGAACATGCTCTCGGTGAGGTCGCCGAGCGGCGCGAGCACGGCGATCACGAGGAACAGCCAGAAGACCCAGCTGAACTGCGACCATGCGCTGTGGAACGCCTTGCTGGCGATGAACAGGGCGAGGAAGGTGCCGAGCGCACCGCCGAGCAGGCCCTCGATCGTCTTGGCGGGGCTGATCCAGCTGCGCAGCGGCGACTTGCCGATCGCCGACCCGACCACGAGCGCGCCGATGTCGTTGGCGGCGACCCCCAGGGCGACCATGAACAGCGTGTCGGTACCGATGTTGTTGCTGTTGGCGCCGGTCAGCCCGAACAGGGTGAGCGGCTGGTTCGACACGCGCAGGATCAGCGCGCCGTACGCACCGAGCAGGCCGATCCACACGATGCCCATCGTGGTGACGGCCATGTTCGGCAGCGGCCCGGACTCGACGCCACGGGCGCCGATGAAGCCGATCGCCCCGGCCATGAAGGCGAACGCCACCACGAGCGGCAGGCCGCGCTCGCCGATCCAGTAGGCGGCGAGCGGCGCACAGATGCATGCGGCAAGCCCAGGGGCGACCGCCGGCCGATACCCCTTCTCGGTGATCTTGCCGAAGAACTCCCAGCCGCCGATCGCCAGCAGGGCGCAGATGATGATCAGCACCAGTACCGGCTTGATGATCAGCGCGGCGACGAACACGGCGGCCATGACCACGCCGGCGATCAGCGCCGCACCCATGTTGCGCGGCGGCGGCGCACTCGTGCGCGCCGGGCCGGCGGGACGGCCGCTGCGCTGGGTGGGGCGCCCTCCACGGCGGCCGGGATCGGTGGGGCGTCGGGTCATGCCCGACGGGTCGGTGCCGATGGTGATGCGACCCGGCTCGCGGCGCGGCTGAACCGGCACGTCGCCGGTGCGGTCGCGCGGTGCGTAGGGCCGCGCCGCCGGGATCTCGCCGGTACCACCGCCGGAGCTGTTGCGGGCACCGTAGGCGGCGTCGTACCCGCCGGTGATGTCGACACTGCCGGACGGATCGCGCGGCCGGTCGAACCCGCCGCTCGGGTCGGACGGGACCCGCGCCGTGCTCCCGCTCCGGTCGACACCACCGCTCGGGTCACGCCGCGGCTCGGCGGGGACCTGCTCCATCACCGTCGTGACCGGGTCGTCGTCGCGCCACACCGGCGACTTGGTGGTGAACGTCGACCACACGTCGACCTCGTCGCTGTCGTCGTCACCGGCCGGCGGCGGCGGGGCGAGCCGGGGGATCTCACCGGTGGGCGGATCGGTCCAGCGCGGCAACGGCCCGGTGTCGCTCGGACCGAAGGCGAGGCGCCGTTCACCGGTGTTGTCGACGGAGTCGCGCTCGCGGGGCTCGTCAGGGAACAGCGGTCCGCCGAACTCGGCCGTCTCGGGATCTTCCTCGCTCGGTCGCCATCTGTCGTCAGTCATCGCTGGATCCTGTCCTTGGTCGCGCCGCCCTCGCGTGGTCATACCTCGAGCAGCTCGGCTTCCTTACGGCCGAAGGCGGCATCGATCGACTCGGTGTGCTCGTGGGTGATCTTCTCCATCTCCTTCTCGGCTCGGTCGAGGTCGTCGGCCGAGATCTCACCCTGCTTCTCGCTGTGCTCGAGGTGCTTGCGGGCATCACGGCGGATGTTGCGGACGGCCACCTTGGCCGTCCTCGGCCATAGTCTTCACCACCTTGACGTACTCTTTCCGTCGCTCCTCGGTGAGGGCGGGGAAGTTGAGGCGGATCACGACGCCGTCGTTGGTCGGCGCCACGCCCAGGTCGGTGTCGATGATCGCCTGCTCGATCGCCGTCAGCGTGGCGCGGTCGTGGGGCTTGACGATGAGCTGGCGCGCCTCGGGCACCTGGATGACGCCAGCTGCTGCACCGGCACCTGGAGCCGTAGTACTCGACGGTCAGCCGCTCGACGAGGGCGGGAACGGCCCGCCCGGTGCGCACCGTCGGGAACTGCGTCTGGACGTGGACGACCGCCTTGTCCATCTTGTCGATCGCGTCGAGCAGGGTCTCTTCGATCACGTTGCCCAGCGTACACCAGCGGGTCAGGCGTCGTGGACGATGGTCCCCACGGTGCCGACCCTCGACGATCGCCCGCAGCGAACCGGGGCGCGACATGTCGAAGACGACGATCGGGATGTGGTTGTCACGGCAGAAGGCGATCGCCGTGGCGTCCATCACCTTGAGGTCCTTGGTCATCACCTCGATGTACGAGATCTCGTCGTACCTCGTGGCTCGGGGTTGTGGCGGGGGTCGGCGCCGTACACCCCGTCGACGCCCGAATGCGTGCCCTTGAGCAGGGCCTGGGCGTCGATCTCGGCCGCACGCAGCGCCGCGGCCGTGTCGGTGGTGAAGAACGGGTTGCCCGGTGCCGGCGGCGAAGATCACGACGCGGCCCTTCTCGAGGTGGCGCATGGCCCGCCGTCGGATGTACGGCTCGGCGATGCGCGGCATCTCGATCGCCGACTGCACGCGGGTGGCTGGCCGAGGCGCTCGAGCGCGTCCTGCAGGGCGAGGGCGTTCATCACCGTGCCGAGCATGCCGATGTGGTCGGACTGGGTGGCGTCCATGCCGACGTGGGCACCCTGCGGCCGCGCCAGAAGTTGCCACCGCCGACGACCACGGCCACGTCGACATCCAGGTTCTGGCGCAGGGCGATGATCTCCCGTGCGGTCGGCTCGAGGGTGGCGGCGTCGAGCCCGACGCCGCCGGCGCCGGCGAGCGCCTCACCCGACGGCTTGAAGACGATCCGCTTCCAGCGCGGGCTCGGCGCCGCATCGTGTTCACTGGTGCACCGCTCCTTCGTGGAGGCATCGCCCGGGCTGACGGGAGGTGCACCCGTGAACGCTTCGCGCCGAATGCTGATTCGCTCGCTGCGCTCGCTCAGCCGATCTCGACCTGGGCGAAGGCGACGATGCTGGCGTCGCCGATCACCTGGGCGACCGACTGCTTGTCGTCCTTGGCGTAGGGCTGGTCGAGCGAGCACGACGCCCTTGAAGAAGCCTTGCATGCGGCCTTCGATGATCTTCGGCAGCGCCGCTTCGGGCTTGCCCTCGTTGCGGCTGATCGTCTCCAGGGTCGTGGCGCTCGTCGTCGACGACGTCGGCGGGCACGTCGTTGCGGGTGAGGTACTTCGGACGGGCGAAGGCGATGTGCACGGCGATGTCGTGGGCCAGCGCGGTGTCGCCGCCGGCCATCTCGACGAGCACGCCGTTGACCCCGCGGCCGCCCTGCATGTGGAGGTAGCTGTCGAGCACGTTGCCGGCGGCCGCCTTCAAGGCGCACGACGTCGCCGAGCTCGATCTTCTCCTTGAGCGTGATCTTCAGGTCGTCGAGTTCCGCCTTGCGCGGTCGCGACGCAGCGCTCGTCACCGGCGACCACGAGCTTCGGCCAGGGTGTCGGCCTCGGCCTTGAACTGGTCGCTGCCGGCGACGAAGTCGGTCTCGCACTTGAGCTTGACGATCGCGCCGATCGTTGCCGTCGACGTGGAGCGCCACGACGCCCTGGGCGTTCTCGCGGTCGTCGCGCTTGGCGCTGGCGGCAAGGCCCTTCTCGCGAAGCCACTGCTTGGCCGCCTCCATGTCGCCGTCGGTGGCCTCGAGCGCCCTCTTGGAGTCCATCATCCCGGCGCCGGTGGCCTGGCGCAGGCCTGTACGTCCTTGGCGGTGAATGCCATCGCGTGATCTCCTTCCTGGCTCGCTGCGGCGTCCGGCTCGTGCTGAACTGAGTCCCGGCTCGCTGCGCTCGCGTCGTGTCCGTTCCGGCGCTTCCCTCGCTGGTCGTGATCTCGTCGGTGCTGCGTCGGGGGCCGAGCGGTCACTGTGTCTGTTGGCTCGCTGGCGCTCGGTCCGGCTGCTCGCTGGCGCTCCCGACGCCGGTCGTCGGCTCGTCGGTGCTGCGATCGGGGGCCGAGCGGTCACTGACTCCGTGCATCCGGGCTCCGCGGACGCCTCGATCGCGCTGCGAGGCGATCGCCTCGGCGGCGTCGGCGGTGGACTCGGCGACCGATTCGGTCAGCTCGTCGTCGTCGGCGCCACCGACCTGGGCGGTCTCGAGGCGGCGCTCACGAGCGAGCTGGGCCGCCGCGGCCTGCGCGACGGGCAGCGGCCTGCTGGGCGTCGAACTCGGCCTCCTGCTCGGCGGTGCGCGTCGATCGGCGCAACCCGCGGGCTCGCGCTTGGAGGCGATGTAGCGGCCCTCTTCGACGGCGTCGGCGATCACCCGGCCAGCAGCGAGTTGGCGCGGATGGCGTCGTCGTTGCCGGGGATCGGGTACTGCACGACGCTCGGGGTCGACGTTGGTGTCGACGACCGCGACCACCGGGATCCCCAGCTTGTTGGCCTCGGTGACCGCGATGTGCTCCTTCTTGGTGTCGAGCATGAACACGGCGTCGGGACGCTTGTCCATGTTGCGGATGCCGCCGAGGTTCCTCTGCAGCTTCTCCAGCTCGCGGGTGAGCAGCAGCGCCTCCTTCTTCGGCATCGCGTCGAACTCGCCGGACGCCTGCATGCGCTCGTACTCCAGCATCTTGGCCGACGCGCTTGGCGATCGTGTCGAAGTTGGTGAGCATGCCGCCGAGCCAGCGCTCGTTGACGTAGGGCATGCCGCACTTCTCGGCGTAGCTGCGCACCGGGTCCTGCGCCTGCTTCTTGGTGCCGATGAACAGATCACCCCGCCGCCGGCGACCAGGTCGCGGACGAAGTTGTAGGCGGTCTCGACGCGGGTGAGCGTCTGCTCGAGATCGATGATGTAGATGCCGTTGCGCTCGCCGAAGATGAAGCGCTTCATCTTCGGGTTCCAGCGCCGGGTCTGGTGCCCGAAGTGGACGCCGGCCTCGAGCATCTGGCGCATGGTGATGACAGCCATCGCGGTGTCTCCTCCTGCGGTTGACCCGGCGACCCGGCACATCGCCAAGGGCGACGTGACCGCAGTGGGGTGCGCGGGCGTTGTCGGTGGTGACCCATCGGTCGATGGGCCGATCGACGAGTCTAGCGGGACGCCGCCGGATCGCAGCCGGGTGACAACGACCGCATAACGGCGCGACGATCGTGGTGTGTTCGACACCGACGCCTTCGTGGCCGACTGCCGCGGCGCCCTCACCGAGGATCAGCCCCGCCGCGCCGTCCGGGAGGTCGTCGAGCGGGCGGTGGCCGATGCGAGCGCCGTCGCCGACGCGTTGCGCCCGGCCACCGGCGGGATCACCGCGCTGTGTCACGAACCCGACCTCACCGTGCTGCACGTCGTCGTGGTCGCCGCACATGACGCTGTTTCCTCACGACCATCGGATGTGGGCGGTGATCGGCATCTACGGCGGCCAAGAGGACAACGCGTTCTACCGACGCAGCACGCCGGGCGCGCGGACGCTGGTCGACAGCGGCGGCACGCAGCTCGTCGAGGGAGACGTGCTGCTCCTCGGCGACGACGTGATCCACTCGGTCACGAATCCACGGGAGGTGCTGACCGGCGCCCTGCACGTGTACGGCGGCGACTTCTTCGACACGCCGCGCAGTCAATGGGGCCCCGGGCCACGCGAGGAACGGCCGTGGGACATCGATGACGCCCGCCGCCAGTTCGACGCGTAGGGCGGATGCGATGACCGGCGTGATCGCCCGGCTCTTCGTCGCCGTGTGGCCGCCGGCGGGCGTGGTCGAGGAGCTGACGGCCCTCCACCGCAAGGACGAGCGCGGCGTTCGCTTCGTCGCGCCCGAGCAGTGGCATGTCACGCTGCGCTTCCTCGGCCAGGCCGATCCGGACGAGGTGGCCGACACCCTCGATCGAACGACGCTGCCCCGCGCCCACGCGCGCCTCGGGCCGGCGGTCGACGTGCTCGCCGAGCGGGCGCTGGTCGTCCCTGTCGACGGCGTCGACGCCCTGGCAGCGGCCGTGACGAAGTCGACGCGCCAGATCGGCGAGCCCCCGCCCAAGCGCTTCGTCGGCCACCTCACCCTGGCGCGGCTCAAACGCCACGCCCACGCTCCGCGCGTCCTCGGAGCGCTCGTGGGTGCCGACTTCTCCGTCGACGAGATCGCCCTGGTGCAGAGCCGCCTGCACCCCGCCGGCGCTCGCTACGAGACGTTGCGCACCTGGCCCGCCGGGCGGTGACCGGGCGCGCGTACGCACCGACCGGTCGGGGATCGGCACTCACCGGCCACAGCGCACCACCGGCGCGGGCGGCGGGCGCGCCGGCGTGCCGTCGGTGGGCACGAGGTACGGCGGCACCACCAGCGCACCGATCAGCGGCTCGGGATCGATGTAGCGATCGGGACCGGTGCGCAGCCCCACGTACAGGTCGCCGCCGGCGCGGCCGACCACGGCCCCCGCGGCGACCCGGTCACCAGCCGCCAGAGGCGACGACGCCAGCCCGCCGTACGTCGCCAGCACCCCGTCGCCATGGCGCACGACGACGTAGCGCACGTCGACGACGACCCCGCTGAACGTGACGACTCCCGGCGCCATCGCGCGCACGACGGTGCCGGCCGCGACCGCGAACGTGACGCCGCGGTGGCCGGCGCACCATGGGCACGGCGGGGCGGAGAACGGGCGGCTGATCGGCGCGACCACCGGCGGCGCCAGGCAGGACCCGCCGGCCGCCGCCGCAGGCGGCGCGGCGAGGAGCAGGGCGAGCGCCGCTCCCAACGCCAGGGCTGTGTCGGTGACGAAGGCGGCCGGCGCACGCGGCGATCGGCGTCGACGTGGGCGCATGCCCACCTCCTCGGCTCGGCGTGTGATCAGGGGTCGAGCGTCGCTCAGGCCAATCCGGCCGCCGTGAGGCGGGTCCGCAGGTGCAGCACCGACTTCGAGTGCAGCTGGGGCACCCGGCTCTCGCTGACGCCGATGACGCGGGCGATCTGGGCGAGCGTGAGCCCGTCGTCGTAGTACAGCGACAGCACGAGCTTCTCGCGATCGGGCAGCTTGCCGATCTCGGCGCGAACCGCAGCCCGCACCTCCGACTCCTCGACCAGCTTCGACGGCACGGTCGGCACCTCGCCGGACAACGCCGTCGGCTCGGCGCCGGCGTCGAGGGCGCGCTCGAGGGGACCGACCGTGGTGCTCGCCACCGAGGCGAGCCACTGGTCGAGCACGCCTCGCTCGATGCCCAGCTCGCCGGCCAGCTCCTCGTCGTTCGGCGAGCGCCCGTTGGTCGCCTCGAAGCTCGCCATCGCCCGTTGGATGTCGCGAGCCTTGGTCCGCACCGAGCGAGGCACCCAGTCGAGCTGGCGCAACCCGTCGTAGATCGCACCGCGGATCCGCGGGGTGGCGAACGTCTCGAACTTGACCCCCTGACCGGGGTCGAAGCGCTCGAGGGCGTCGATCAGCCCGAGGATGCCCGAGCTGACGAGGTCGGCCGGATCGACGGTCGACGGCAACCCGGCACCGAGGCGCCCGGCGATGAACTTGACCAGCGGCGAGTACGACACGATGAGGTGATCGTGGGCGGCCTCGCTGCGGCGCTTGAGCCACCGATCCCACTGCACCGCCAGGTACGGGTCGACGTCGACGATGCTCACTGGTGCGCCCCCACCCGACGCGACGCGTTCGATCTGACGCCGGTGCACCACTGAGCCGAAGACTGTGCCTGAAGGTTCGCTCGCTCGAAGACTCGCTCGCTCACTGGTGCACCGTGACGTATGCGGGGGCGTCCGATTCGGCCGTGGTGCACCGGCGAGCCGAAGATCGTGGCTCCTGCTTCGCTCGCTCGGGGACTCGCTCGCTCATGCTCGCGGGTGCGTCAGGTTGTACGCCGTGCGCAGCCGGTCCTTGCTCACGTGGGTGTAGCGCTGCGTGGTGGCCACGTCGCTGTGGCCGAGCAGCTCCTGCACCGCCCGGAGATCGGCCCCTCCGTCGAGGAGGTGGGTGGCGAAGCTGTGGCGCAACGCGTGCGGGTGCGTCGGGGTCGGCGAGCGCCGATCGAGGATGCGGCGCACGTCGCGAGGCGTGAGGCGGCGCCCGCGCTCGTTGCCGAACAGCATTCGCGGCTCGGGCCCGTCGGCCGGCACCACTTCGTGGCGCACGGCCAGCCACGCCCGCCCTGCGGCCACCGCCGGTGCGGACACCGGCACGCGGCGCTGCTTCGAGCCCTTGCCCCACACCACGACCGCCGCCTGCTCCAGGTCGAGCGAGTCCACGTCGAGCCCGCACAGCTCGCTGACGCGCAGGCCCGATCCGTAGAGCAGCTCGAGCACCGCGTCGTCCATGCGGCGCCGCCAGGGCGCCTCGTCGGCGGGCGGTGGCGCGTCGAGCAGTGCCGCGACATCCCCGGCGTCGAGGACCCGCGGCAGGCGCCCCTCCCCCGCCGACGCCTGCACCCCGATCGTCGGGTCCGCCGTCAGGACCCCGGCGCGCACCAGCCAGCGGAAGTAGCGCCGGAGCGAGGCCGTCTTGCGGGCGATGCTGCGCCGGGCGTAGTCGCGCGTGGTGAGGAAGGCGAGGTAGCGGCGGATGGTGGTTCGGCGCACCGCGGCCGGTTCCGTCACCCCGCCGCGGGCGCACCACTCGGCGAAGCCACGGACATCGGCGCAGTAGGCGGTGACCGTGTGATCGGCCAGCGACGTGAGCGAGCGCCCGAAGCCATCGACGCGCCAGGTCGCCGACGCGTCGGGATCGCTCGTGGCCGTCACCATGCCGAGGGTATTCGGTCACCGGTGCACCCTCACGGCATGCGACGGCTGCAATGCGCCCCGGCGCGTGCCACTCTCCTTTCAACATTGAAAGAAAAGTGGCATCCGCCCGCGAAGGGCGGCGCACCACGGAGCCGACGACTTCGCCGGATGAGGGCCCGCTCATGCGAGCACCGGCTCGAACCATCCGCCGGCATCGCGCACCCATCCCGAGCGCTCGAGGCGGGCGAGCGCCATCGCCGCGTCGGCGACGCCAACGCCCAATCCCGCCACCACGTGGTCGAGCGTGGACGCCTCGGCACGGCAGCACTCGAGCACGGAGGCCTCGAGGCCGCGCGGGAGCGGTCGCGGGTCGAATCCCGTTCGCCCGGCCCGGCGGTGGTCGAGCCCGAGCGCGAGCAGCACGTCGGACGCATCGGTGACGGGCGTGGCGCCGTCGCGGATCAGTTGGTTGGTGCCGGCGGCGGCGCGGTTCTGCACCGCGCCCGGTACCGCCATCACCTCGATCGAGCGCTCGAGTGCCTCACGTGCCGTGGTGAGCGATCCACCGCGCTCACGACTCTCGACGACCACGAGCACCTCGGAGAGTGCAGCGAGGATGCGGTTGCGCAACGGGAACCGGAACTTCTCCGGCGCCGTGCCCGGTGGCCACTCCGACAGCAGCAGGCCGTCGGCCCCGACCGCCTGCCACAGCTCGGCGTGCTGGCGCGGGTACGGACGGTCGAGGCCGTTGGCAACCACGCCGACGGCGTGGCCCGTTCCGGCGCTGCTCAGGGCGCCCCGGTGGGCGGCACCGTCGATGCCCTTGGCCAGCCCGGACACGACGACGACGTCGGCCGCGGCGAGCTCGCGACCGAGCGTGAAGGCGAAATCACAACCCGGCCCGGTGGCATTGCGCGTGCCGACGATGCCGACGCGGCGGCGGTCGAGAACCTCCCAGCTCCCCCTGGCGAAGAGGACGGCCGGCGGCTGCGGGTCGGAACGGAGCAGCAGCGGATAGTCGGGATCGCGCTCGCTCACGGCGCTGATGCCGAGCTGGGCGCACCGTCGGGCCCAGGTCTCCGGATCGCGCTCGGAGGCAGTCACGGCGCCACGCCGCGCGCAGTTCCGGCGTCAGCATCGGCGCCACGGCCGGGTGCGGTGGGTGACGCCCGCTCGCCACCGCCCATGCCTCGGCCGGGTCGTGGCGGGCCAGGAGCACGCGCAGTCGCGCGACCGTCGCCATGTCCAGACCGGCGAGCGCGGCGAGATAGCCGGTGTCGGTGGCGGCGGTCACGCCGTCCACCGTTCGGCGACCGTCTCGACCCGCCGCGGACTGAGGCCGGCGCGCAGCGACAGCGCCAACGTGACGTCGGCGAGCATCACCCGGTCGTCGTCGCGTGCGGCGAGGTCGGCGATCGTGCGGGCGACGCGGCGCACGCGGTGATACCCCCGCCCGGTGAGCCGGTCGTGCTCGATCTCGCCGCGCAGCAGCGCCTTGGCCTCGCGATCGAGCGCGGCGACCTCGTCGAGCTCGTCGTGACCAAGGGCGGCGTTGAGCTTGCCCGACCGCTCGGAGGGCTCGGGCTCGTGCCACCGCGACCCGTCGGCGGACCACGGCCGACGGCTCGCCCGGCTCACCCTCGAGCAGATCGTCGACGGCCGGCTTGTGGACCACGACGCGCAGGTCGAAGCGATCGCTGAGCGGACCCGACAGGCGGCGCAGGTAGCGCGCCCGGGCGACGTCGTCGCACTCGCACGCACCCGGGGCGCCGCCTCCGCACGGGCACGGGTTGGTGGCGCCGACGAGCAGGAAACGGGCCGGCATCACCGCCCGGTCGTTCGCACGCGTGACGCGCACGACACCCTCCTCGAGCGGCTCGCGCAGCGCCTCCAACGACTGGCGAGAGAACTCCCCGAGCTCGTCGAGGAACAGGATGCCGTTATGGGCCAGGCTGACCTCGCCCGGTCGGAGCTGCTGCGACCCCCCGCCGACGAGCCCGATGGTGGACGAAGTGTGGTGCGGCGCCCGGAACGGCGGCGTGAGGACGAGGCCGCTCGACGGGAGTCGCAGGCCGCCGGCAGAGTGGGCCATCGTGGTGGCGAGCGCTTGCTCGCGGTCGAGCGCGGGCAGCAGGCCGGGCAGGCGTTGGGCGAGCATCGTCTTGCCGCTGCCCGGTGGGCCGACGAGGAGCAGGTGATGACCGCCGGCCGCCGAGACCTCCAGGGCGTGGCGGGGCACCGGTTGGCCGCGCACGTCGGCGAGGTCGGCCACCGTCTCCTCCACCGCCGGGTGGGACGGGTCGACGTGATCCCACGCCCGCGCCCCGGCGAGGCATTCGACGACGGCGCGCAGATCGGGCGCGGTGTGCGCCGCGCCCCTCGCCGCAACGCGCGCCTCGACCATGCTGTCGGGCGCCGTGACAACCTCGGCGTGTCCGAGCGAGTCGACCATCGGGGCGACCCCGGGCACCGGTCGCAGCGCCCCGTCCAGGCCGAGCTCGGCCAGGAAGGCGAACCGCGCCACGGCGTCCACCGGCACCTGGCCGTCGGAGGCGAGCACCCCGACGGCGATGGCGAGGTCGAGCCCGGCCCCCGACTTGCGCACGCCGCTCGGCGCGAGGTTCACCACGATCGGCTTGTCGGGCCACGACAGCTCGCTCGACATCACGGCGGCGCGCACCCGGTCGCGCGACTCGCGGCATACCGCGTCCGGCAGGCCGACCAGCCGGTAGCCCGGAAGTCCGCGCCCGCCGATGTGCACCTCGACGCGCACCGGGCTGCCGTGGACGCCGAACAACGTGGCCGATGAGATCGATGCGAGCACGTTCACCCCCTTCCTGCCGCCCTCGCTGCGGCGAGGGGCTGACGGTTGGGAAGGGCGGTGGCGGCCCGACGACGCTCATCGGCACGCTACTCAGGGGGTGTCACATCACCGGCGAGACACGACCAAAGCGGCGCAAACAGGACCGGTTTCGCGCTCTTGTGACTATCCCTTGGTCCGCGAGGGGCGATCTGGTCACTGTGGTTCTCGATATCGAACGTGGGTGACCAGATGAGCATCTGGAACGGAGAGTGACCAGTATCGCGGCGGGGTTGGGTCGGGTCAGCGGAAGCCGTCGGCGCCGACGACGGCCTCGGACTCGCCGGCGTCGACGGTGCGCACGGGAACGACGCGACCGGTGAGGTCGAGCACGTCGGTGGCCTCGGCGTACCAGCTCGGCACCACGGCGGCGCCCCAGAAGTCGCGTCGGCGCACGTCGTTGACGTCCCAGCGCAGGGTCTCGTGGTCGGGGTCACCGGTGAAGTAGTCGCTGGTGTACACCTCGAGGCGGTGGCCGTCGTGGTCGCGCAGGTACACGTAGAACGCATTCGACACGCCGTGACGCCCCGGCCCCCGCTCGATGTGGGCCTGCTCGCCGACGGCGCCGAACGTGTCGCACAAGCGGGTGATGTGGTGCTGCTCGGGAGCGAAGTAGCCGACGTGGTGCAGGCGCGGGCTGGCCCCCGCCGGTGAGGGCAATGTCGTGGACGCTCGGCTTGCGGTGCATCCACGCCGCGTACATCGTGTCGTTGCCCTCGATCGTCTCCGAGCAGCGGAAGCCGAGCGACATGTAGAAGTCGTGGGCGGCGGCGGGATCGTCGACACAGATGTTGAAGTGGTCGATGCGGGCGATGGCCGCCGCCCCGATGCAGGTCGTACCGCTGCAGGAGCCGCTCGGTGCGGTCGGTGGCGTGGAAGTACTCGACCGTGAAGCCGAGCGGATCCTCGACCCGGACCGCCTCGCCGATGCCGCGCACGGCACCCGCCGGGCGGCTCGACGCGGCACCCGCCGCCCGCGCCCGTACCAGTCGCTCACGCGGTCGAGGTCCTCGGGCGCCCACACCCGGAACGGAGGCATGCGCAGGCGGCGGCCGGTCCCGAGCGGAACACGAGCAGTGGTGCGTGGCCTCCTCGTTACGCCGCGCAGGTACAGCGTCGTCGTCCTCGGCGGTGACGACGAAGCCGAGCATGTCGACCCAGAACCACTTCGTGCGCTCCAGGTCGGTGCTGATCAACTCGACGTACCGACGAGCTCGGGAGCGTCTCCGTCACGGGTGCATTTCACTGCGAGCGAGCGAGCGCCAGCGAGTGAGCGGCCAGCAACCGCCGGCGGGGCCGGGGAACGCAATCACGGCTCGGGCACGCCCAGTCGGGGCACGTGGGCGTCCTGCAGCGCCACGTGCACGATGCTCGTCTCGGTGTAGAAGTCGAGGCTGTGCTGGCCGCCCTCGCGGCCGAGGCCGCTCTCCTTGACGCCACCGAACGGCGTGCGCAGATCGCGCACGTTGTGCGAGTTGAGCCACACCATCCCGACGTCGAGGCGCTGGGCCACGCGGTGACCGCACCGGAGGTCGTTGGTCCACACGTAGGCGGCGAGGCCGTAGCGGGTGTCGTTGGCGAGCCGCACGGCGTCGTCTTCGTCCTCGAACGGGGTCACGCACACGACGGGACCGAAGATCTCCTCGCGGAAGATCCGCATCTGCGGCGTGACGTCGGCGAACACCGTGGGGGCGAGGTAGTTGCCGGTGGGCAAGTGCTCGGGTCGCACGCCGCCGGCCACCAGGCGGGCCCCTTCGGCGACCCCGGACTCGACGTACGACAACACCCGCTCGTAGTGCTCGGTTGGACCAGCGCACCGACCTCGGTGGCGGGCTCGCTCGGGTGGCCGATGCGGATGGCCGATGCCCGCTTGGCCAGGTCCTCGACGAAGTCGTCGTAGACCGATCGCTCGACCAGCACCCGCGAACCGGCGGTGCAGCGCTCACCGTTCAGCGAGAAGACCCCGAACAGCGCGCTGTCGAGAGCGGTGTCGATGTCGGCGTCGGCGAAGACGATGCACGGCGACTTGCCCCCGAGCTCCATCGACAGCCCCTTGAGGTGCTCGGACGCCGACGCCATGATCAGCTTGCCGGTGAGCGTCTCCCCGGTGAACGAGATCACCGGCACCCGCGGATGGGCGACGAGCGCCGCGCCGGCCTCCTCGCCGACGCCGTGCACGATGTTGAACACCCCGGTGGCAGCCCGGCCTCCTCGACGATCTCGGGGAACAGGCTCGCCGTCAGCGGGGTCAGCTCGGCCGGCTTGAGCACCACGGTGCAGCCGGCGGCGAGGCACGGCGCGAGCTTCCACGTGGCGAGCATGAACGGGGCGTTCCACGGGGTGATGAGGCCGGCGACGCCCTTCGGTCGGCGGACCACGTAGCCGAACTGGTTGGCGGCTCGGAACGCGTCCTCGTGGATCGTGCCGCACACCTCGGAGAAGTACCTGAAGTTCTCGGCCGCCCGCGCCGCCGCCCACGGGCCTGGCTCACCGGCTGGCCGGTGTCGAACGACTCGAAGGCGGCGATGACGTCGGCCCGCCGCTCGATCGACTCGGCGATGCGCCGCAGCACGTCCGAGCGACGCCGGGCCAGGGCCCGCGCCTCGAAGGCGCGCCGGGCCGCATCGACGGCGCGGTCGATGTCGTCGGCATCGCCGGCGGACAGCTCGGCGTACCGGCGGTGGCTCACCGGCTCGTCGACCGCGATCGTGCGCCCGCTGATGCTCTCGACGTGCTGGCCGTCGATGTAGTGGAGGATGCCGCCGGGAGCTCGCGCCCCCTGATCACGGACGGTGCAAGGTCACTCATCGCTGCTCCACGAGCTCGGGCGCCGAGGCCGCGATCGCCCGGCGAGCTCGGCCGGCGGGCCCTCGAGCGCGGGGAGCCCCTCGACGAGCAACCGGTCGACGGCGGGCAGTCCGCGCTCGGTGAGCGGGATCAGCGGAAGGCGGACGTGGTCGGAGGCGATCAGCCCGCAGCGCTGCAGCACGTCCTTGATCGGCGCCGGGTTGGTCTCGACGAACAGCAGGTCGACCAGCGGGTGCAGGGCGTAGTGCAGCTCGACCGCACCCTCCCGGTCGCCGTCGACCCAGCGGTCGTACATGTCGGCGACCGCCCGCGGCGCGATGTTCGCCACCGCGCTGACGAAGCCGATGCCACCGATGGCGAGCAACGGCAGGCACAGCAGCTCGATGCCCGACCACATCAGCAGGTCGCGACCGCACCGACGGAACGTCTGCGAGTAGTGCTCGAAGTCCTTGGTGGTCTCCTTGATGCCGACGATGTTGTCGTGGGCCCGGCGCAGTCGGGCGACCGTCTCGGGGGCGACGTCGACGGCCGTGCGGACCGGCACGTTGTAGAGCACGATCGGGATCTGCGGGAACTCGGTGGCAATGGCCGAGTACCAGGCGAACAGGCCGTCCTGGGTGGGGCGGGCGTAGTACGGCGTGATGACGAGGACGATGTCGGCGCCGAGGCCGATCGCCGCCTCGGTCATCTCCAGGGTCTCGTCGAGCTTTGCCGAGCCGGTGCCGGGGACGAACGGCACGCGGTCGGCCGTCTCCTCGGCGACGACGGCCATCGCCCGGATGCGCTCGGCGACGCTCTGCGAGCTGGGCTCACCGGTCGAGCCACCGATCGACACTCCGTGCGACCCGGATGCGAGCTGCCACCGCACCAGCGATCGCAGGCTGTCCTCGTCGAGGTCGCCCGCCGATGTGAAGGGGGTGACGACGCGGCGCGATCGAACCGCGGACGGAAGACGGATCGGAGCGGAACTTCACCCTGGTGCCTTCGTCTCGGATGGTGCGCTCTCGTCGTCGACCGTGCGGGCGTCGTACCGGGCGCGCCACTCGGTGTTCATCGGGTACAGGCCGTCGACCGACGCGCCCTGTTCGACCTGCTCGAGGATGTAGCGCTCCTCGCGCTCTTGCGCGATGGCGGCGGTGACGACGGCGGCGACGTGGTCGGGGGGAAGGACCACGACGCCGTCGCCGTCACCGACGATCAAGTCGCCCGGTTCGACGAGCGCACCGGCGCAGTCGATCGCCACGTCGACCTCCCACGGCACGTGGTGCCGACCGAGCGGGGCTGGATGGCGGGACGCCGAGAACACCGGCAGGCCGAGGGCGGCGATCGCCGGGGCGTCACGGATCGCGCCGTCGGTGACGATCCCCGCCGCACCGCGGAGCTCGGCCCGGCGGGCGAGGATGTCGCCGATCGTCCCGGCGTTGCGCTCGCCGCGGGCGGAGATGACCAGCACGTCGCCGGGGCGGATCGCCTCGACCGCCTGCTTCTGGGGATTGAACCCGCCGGCCCGGCGGGCGAACGCGTCCTCCCGCAGCGGGAGGAACCGCAACGTCCGGGCGAAGCCGACCACGCGACGATCGGGCCGGGTCGGGTGGAGCTCGTCGAGGATGCACCCGGCGAGCCCGCGCTTGGTGAGCTGCGACGTGAGGGTGGCCGTGCTCACCGTGCGGAGGCCGGCGGCGACCTCGGCGCCGAAGCGGTCGGCGAGCGGATCGTCGGACGCGGCCGCCGCCACCGGACCGGCGTCCGTCGTCATGTCGTGCCCGTACGCGTCGCGCACGTCCTGGGCGGTCGCCCCGGGCATCGCGCCCCACGGTGCGAGCGGTTCGGGATCGGCCTCGATCGGCGTGCGCAGGCGGCCGGTGGTGACGTCGCCCGCGGTGACCTCCACCTCGACGACGTCGCCCGGACGGACCACCGTCGAGCCGGCCGGCGTGCCCGTCAGCACCACATCACCGGGCTCGAGGCGTCATCAGTCGCGACAGGTCGGCGATGATGTCGCCGAACCCGAAGATGAGCTCCTCGCCGAGCTTGGCGTCTTGCACCCGCTCGCCGTTCACCCACGTGGTGAGCTGCAGAGTCGCGGGGTCGATCGACTCCGCCGGGAGGTACGCCGGGCCGAGCGGGGTGAACCCGTCGCTGCCCTTGGAGCGCACGTTCGACCCGCGGTCGGCGTACCGGAGGTCGTAGAGGCCGAAGTCGTTGGCGGCGGTGATCCAGCCGACGTGGCCCCACCCCTGCGCCGGCGTGACCCGCCGCGCCCGCCGTCCGACCACCAGCGCGACCTCGCCCTCGAAGGCGAGCAGCTCGCACCCCGCCGGACGGCGGACCGGGTCGCCGCTCGCCCCGATCGACGACAACGGCTTCAGGAAATAGGAGGGGTGCTCCGGCGTCCGTCCTCGCTCGGCCGCTCGGCTGCGGTAGCCGAGGTGCATCGCGACGATCTTGCTCGGTGGTGGTACCCCGGTCGCCACAGACACGATCATATACGATCTCCGCGCTCCCTCGCTAGGTTGCGGCGCGAACGCCGCCGATGGTCCCCGGCGAGGACGCCGCGCAACGTGTCGAGTGCGACGACTCGCGCGCCGCGAATGCCGCGTCCCGGCGACGGCGGCCGCGACGACGGGTGCCGGGGCGACAGGGTCGGCGATCTCGACGGTGGCCAGCGCGAGGCCCTCGTAGCTGGCGGCCGACGCCGGCCGCTGGACCAGCACGCCCCACCCGTAGCCACGCGCCACCAGCGCGCGCAGAGTCTCGAAGCTGCGCGTCACCCGCTCGACCCGCGGCGATGATGCCGGCGGCCTGCAGCACCGCCCGGGTGTGCAGCTGGCTCGGCGGCGACTCCAGCAGGATGATCGGGTCGGCGGCCAGCTCGCCGAGCCGGACCCGCCGACGCGTGGCCAGGCGGTGGTCGGCGGGGAGCACGACGTACGGCCGCATCGTCGTCACCGTCGTCGCCTCGAGCCCGGCGCGCAGGTCGATCCCGTACAGGACGGCCAGCTCGGTGCGGCCGTCGAGGACGGCGCGCTGCACCCCGGCGGCGTCGTCCTCGGCCACCTCGACGCGAAGGTGGGGGTGGGTCGCCGCCACCGCCGCCACCAGGCGCGGCACGACGAACGGGGCCAGCGTCGCGAAGCACCCCACGTGCAACACGCCGGAGATCGTCGACCGGTCGTCGACGCGCTGTTCGAGGTCGCGGACGTCGCTGACGATCGTGGTGGCATCGGCCAGCAGGTCTTGACCGGTGCTGGTCAGGACGAGCGGTTGGTGTGCCACCCGACGGAACAGCTCACCGCCGAGGGTGCGCTCGAGCTCGGCGATGCCGAGCGACACCGCCGCCGGAGACACGTGCAGCGCACCGGCGGCGCCGGCCCTCGTGCCGGCGCGCGCCGCGGCGACGAAGTACTCGAGCTGGCGCAGGGTGATCGACGTCGCCACAAGGGACTCCTGTTGATGTCGTTGGTCCGGTCCATCGACGTGAGCGGCAATCTGGTCACACCCACTTCTCGATTCGGGCTGTCCTGCTGGATCCGTGGGTCGCTTGGATCGGTCCGGCCGCGGCGACGACACGTCGGCTGGCTCTGGAAGCGGGTAAGTGAGCGGGCGTGGCGCCAGGTCGAGCGGCTTCGTCCGCGAAACGACGTCTCCCACCGCTCGTTTCGCGGACCGAGCGAGACACGACGACGCCGACGTCGCGCCAGTGAGCCCGTTTGGGCGCTTTCGGCCGACGTCGACGATCAGCAACGGCCAGACCGGGCGCGACGGCTCGGCGCACTGCTCCTTCATGCTCTTCCAACCGTGGCGACACCAGCGCTCGGACCCGTTCCGGACCCACGGAATGGGTCGAAGAGCCCGATATCGAGAACCACAGTGACCAGATCGCTGTTCGAGACGCAGAGTGACCAGATGGCGGCGGTGGGCACAAGGAGAACTTAATCCACGACGTTGCGAAGATTGACTTCACACGCGGCCGACGTGCTGTCACCCTGGCGATCAGTGGGACCGCGGCAACGGGTGCGGACCGGCGTGGGTGTGGACGACCGACCGCGGCTGTCCGGTGATGGGGGCGGCCGGCGTCGACCTCTTCGCACCGCCGTACCTCGACGACCCGTACCCGTTCTTCTCCCGATGGCGGGCGACCGATCCCGTGTTCTACGACCCCGGCGATCGACCACTGGGTGGTCGCCGGTCACGAGGACGTGCGGCGAGTCCTCCGCGATGCCGACGCGTTCTCCGCCCTCAACGTCCAGGACCCGGTCACGCCGTGGCCGCCCGACGTCGTCGAGTCGTTCGCCGCCCACCGGTTCGGGCTCCGACCGAACCTGTCGAACAACGATCCACCGTCGCACACGCACGTGCGCGGCTTCCTGCGTGACGCCTTCAACCCTCGTCGCGTGCAGTGGCTGGAGTCCCACGTCGTGCGCCTCGCCACGGCGTCCGTCGATCGACTCGAGCCGCGCTTGCGTCGCGGCGAGGAGGTCGACCTCGTCGACGCGATGTTCCGCGACGTCCCGGCCGAGGTGATGTTCGTGTTCCTCGGCATCCCCGACACCGACATCGAGCGGGTGAAGCGCTGGTCGGCCGGTCGGGCCCTGCTGACCTGGGGCCGGTTGCCCGACGACGACGTCCGGCGTCAGCTCCCCGACTTCGTCGACTACCTCCGCTTCTGCTTCGAGCTGGTCGAGCGGCTGCGCGCCGAACCCGGGGACGACTACACCAGCGAGCTGCTGCGCCGCCTCGACACCGAGCATCCGGACGACTTCGACGTCGGGCGGGTGGCGCAGACCTTGTTCGGCCTGCTGATGGCCGGCCACGAGACGACGACCAACCAGGCGGCGCTCGCCGTGCGCGCCCTGCTCGCCGCGCCGGACGCCTGGACCGCGTGCAACCACGACCCGGCGCGCATCCCGGCCGCGGTCGAGGAGCTCATCCGCTACGACTGCAGCGTCGTCGCCTGGCGCCGACGGGCTCGCACCGACGTCGAGTTGTCGGGGGTCACCGTGCCCGCCGGGGCGCAGCTGCTGGTGCTCCTCGGATCGGCCAACCGCGACGAGGAGCGGTTCACCGACGGCGACCGGCTCGTACTCGACCGGCCCAACGCCCGCGAGCACGTCGCCTTCGGGTTCGGCGCCCACTACTGCCTCGGCGCTCCGCTCGCCCGCCTCGAGCTGCGGGTGTTCCTCGAGGTGCTCACCCGACGCCTCCCGACGCTCGAACTGGTGCCCACCACCTACAGTTACTCGCCGAACACGTCGCACCGTGGTCCGACGACCCTGCCCGTCCGGCTGGCGCGGGCCGGGCGGACCGCACCAGGCGACGCCCGGCAGGAAGGGTGCAGCGAATGACGCAGGCGGCGCACGAGTCGCTGGGTACGAGGACCGACCTGTTCATCGGCGGCGAGTGGCGTGCTGGTTCGACCGGCGACTCGATCGAGGTCCTCGACCCGGGCACCGGTCGGCCGGTCGCGGTCGTCGCCGTCGGGCTCGCCCGACGACGCGGTCGCAGCGGTGTCGGCGGCCGCCGCCGCCCAGCCCGAATGGGCCGCCCGCCCGCCCCGTGATCGCTCCGAGGTCCTCCGCGAGTGCTGGCGGCTGATCCACGTCCATGCCGACGAGCTGGCCCGACTGCTCGTGTCGGAGCAGGGCAAGCCGCTGGCCGAAGCGCATGGCGAGCTCGACTATGCCGCCGAGTTCTTCCGTTGGAACGCCGAGGAGACGGTGCGCATCGGGGGCCGCCTCGCCCCCACTCCGTCCGGCGTCAACCGGGTGCTCGTCACCCACCACCCGGTCGGGGTCGTCGTGATGGTGACGCCCTGGAACTTCCCCGCCGCGATGATCACCCGCAAGGTGGCGCCGGCCCTCGGGGCCGGCAACGCCGTGGTCATCAAACCGGCGGCCGAGACGCCGCTCACCGCGCTCTACCTGGGCGAGCTGATGACGCGAGCCGGGGTGCCGGCCGGTGTCGTCAACATCGTGCCGAGCAACCGTCCCGGCGACTGGTTCGACGCCGCGATCGCCCATCCGGCGACGCGAATGATCTCGTTCACCGGTTCGACACGGGTCGGTCGCGAGCTGCTCGCCAAGGGATCGGCCCGGGTGCTCAAGTCGACCATGGAGCTCGGCGGCAACGCCCCATTCGTCGTGCTGGAAGGAGCCGACCTCGACGTCGCCATCGACGGTGCGATGTACGCCAAGACGCGCCACACCGGCCAGACGTGCGTCGCGGCCAACCGCTTCTTCGTGCACCAGTCGCTGGCCGGCGAGTTCACCGACCGACTCGCCGGAGCCATGGCCGCGCTGCGTGTCGGCACCGGGCTCGAGCCGGACGTCGCAGTGCGGCCCGGTGATCAGCGCCGCCGCCGCCGATCGCCTCGACCGCACGGTGAAGGAAGCGATCGCCGAGGGCGCGCAGCTCGTGACCGGCGGCTCGCGTCCGCCGTCGCGACGGCTTCTTCTTCGAACCCACCGTGCGTGACCGACGTCCCGCCGGACGCGGCGATCCTCGACCAGGAGCTGTTCGGCCCCGTCGCCCCGATCGTGACGTTCAGCGACGTCGACGAGATGGTCGAGCGGGCCAACGCCACCGAGATGGGCCTGGCCGGCTACGTCTTCGGCCCCGAGCTCGGCCGCGGCCTCGCCGTCGCCGAACGGCTGCAGGTCGGCATGGTCGGCCTCAACCGCGGCTACGCCTCCGACCCGTCGGCGCCGTTCGGTGGCATGAAGCAGTCGGGCCTCGGACGCGAGGGCGGGCTCGAAGGCATCTACGACTTCTGCGAGACGCAGTTCGTCGCCACCGGCTGGTAGCGGAGGCCCGGATCGGCGATCCGGCAGATCGTATAGGATGGCCCGATGACCCTCACGGCGTTCCCCGGCCACGCCATGAACTGCCTGCGCAGTTGCTGGCCGCTCACTCGCTGGCGCTCGCTCGCTCGCACGCGATAGATGGTCCGCCGGTGACCGTCGTAGAGGACGCCCCTGGTCCGGGCGGTTCGCGGTCGAAGACCGACTACGCCTACTCGTTCATCCGCCAGCAGATCCTCGAGGGCCGGTACGCCCCGGCGTCGCGGCTCGTGATCGAACGCATCGCCCGCGAGATCGACATCAGCGTGGTGCCGGTGCGGGAGGCGATCCGGCGCCTCGAGGCCGAGGGATACGTGGCGTACACGCGCAATGTCGGCGCCACCGTCGCCGCTGTCGACCTCGCCCGCTACCCCGACACCGCCGAGACGTTGGCCATCCTCGAGGGTGCGGCCACCGCCCTCGCCGTGCCGTTCATCCGGGCGACCGACGTGGCCAAGGCGCGCAAGATCAACGAGGGCCTGCGTCGCAGCATCGAGGCCCTCGATCCGATCGAGTTCACGACTCGCAACCACCGATTCCACCGCGTGCTGTTCGACCGCTGCCCCAACAGCCATCTGGCCAAGATGGTCGAGCGCGAGTGGTCGCTGCTGAACACCACGCGACGTTCGGCCTTCACGTTCGTGCCCGACCGCGCCCTCGGCAGCGTCGACGAGCACGAGGAGTTGCTGCGCCTGATCGAGGCCGACGCCAGCACGGCCAGCGTCGAGCAGTACGCGCGAGCGCACCGGTTGCGCACCGTGCGCTACCTGCAGACGCGCATCGCCGGGTCGGCCCCCGAGATCATGGCACCCGAGATCCTCGCCTGAGGCCGAGTGCTCCGGTCGGCGGGCGATCATATATGATCGTGCGCACAGGACACCGGCGTGAGCGCCGGATGCCGACGAAACGGGGGCGACGATGACCGTGAACGCCGACTTCGAGGCGGGGATGCAGGTACGCCGCGACGTGCTCGGCGCCGAGCACGTCGAGCGATCGATGGCCAACGCCAGCGAGTTCGCGATGCCGATGCAGGAGCTCGTCACCGAGTTCTGCTGGGGCCGGGTGTGGACGCGCCCGGGGCTCGACCGCCGGACGAGAAGCCTGCTCAACCTGGGCATGCTCACCGCCCTCAACCGCATGCACGAGTTCGGTGTCCACGTGCGCGGCGCGGTGAACAACGGCTGCACCATCGACGAGATCCGCGAAGTACTGCTGCAGACGGCCGTGTACTGCGGGGTACCGGCGGCGCTCGAGTCGTTCCGCGTCGCCGAGCGCGTGCTCGCGGAGCTCGCCGCAGATGCCTGACGTCGTCGGGGTCATCGGCCTCGGGCGGATGGGCTCCCTGATGGCCGAGCGCCTGGCCCGGCGCCGGCTGGCCGCTGCAGGTCCACGACGTCGACCCCGGAGCCGCCGAACGGCTCGTCGGGCTCGGCGATGTCGAGGTGCAGCCCTCGGCGCGTGCCGTGGCCGAGCACGCCGACGTGGTGGTGCTGATGCTGCCGAACTCGGACGTGGTCGAGGCGGTGCTCGTCGAGGCCGGGGCGCTCGACGCGCTCGCGCCGGGCAAGGTGGTCGTCGACATGGGATCGTCCGAACCGATGCGCACCCGTCGACTCGCCGCCGTTGCCATCGGCAAGGGGATCGCGGTGATCGACGCACCGGTGTCGGGAGGTGTGCGCGCCGCCACGGCCGGCACGCTCACGATCATGGTCGGCGGCGACGCCACGACCGTCGCCCGCGTGCGCCCGATCCTCGACGAGCTGGGTTCCCGGGTCGTCCACGTCGGGGACGCCGGTGCCGGGCACGCGGTGAAGGCGCTCAACAACCTGATGTCGGCGACGCACCTGCTGGCGACGAGCGAGGCGATGCGCACCGCCGAAGCCTTCGGGCTCGACCTCGCTGTCGTGCTCGACGTGGTCAACACGTCGAGCGGGCGGAGCGGCTCGACCGAGAACAAGTGGCCGAACTTCGTGTTCCCCGGCACGTACGACTCGGGGTTCGCTCTCGATCTCATGGTCAAGGACATGGCGATCGCGGTGGCCCTCGCCGACGCCGCCGGCGTCGACGCGACGCTCGGGCGCCGAGCGCTCGAGCTGTGGCGCGACGCCGCCGCGGCGCTGCCGGCCGGAGCCGACCACACCGAGATCGCCCGGTGCGTCGCAGTCGGCGCCGCTCCGGCTACGGATGCCGACGTCGAGAGGACACGCTGACGTGCAGAAGCTGTTGAACACCCCGGAGGCGTTCGTCGACGAGGCGCTCGAGGGCTTCGTCCTCGCCAACTCTCGGACCGTGCGGCGGCTGGCCGATGAGCCGCGGGCGATCGTGCGTGCGGTGACGCCGACCGAGCCGCGGGTCGCCATCGCGACGGGGGGCGGGTTCGGTCACCTGCCTCTGTTCGTCGGCTACGTGGCGACCGGCTTCGTCGACGGGTGCGCGGTCGGCAACATGTTCGCGTCACCGAGCACCGACGTGATGCTCGCCGTCACCCGCGCCATCGACGCCGGCCTCGGCGTGGTGTACGTGTACGGCAACTACGGCGGCGACCGGCTCAACTTCGAGGCCGCCGCCGAGCTCGCCGCCGACGACGACATCGCCGTCGAGACCGTGCGGGCCAACGACGACGTGCTGTCGGCTCCGCCGACCGAGCTCGCCCGCCGACGCGGCATCGCCGGCATCTTCTTCGCCTACGCGGTCGCGGCACGCAGCGCCCAGCGCGGCGACGACCTCGAAACGGTCGCCTCGCTCACCCGCCGAGCGGTCGAGCGGACCCGGAGCGCGGGCGTGGCGCTCGCCGCGCCCATCCTTCCCGCGGTCGGCGCTCCCAATTTCGACCTCCCGGCTGGCGAGATGGAGATCGGCACCGGCATCCATGGTGAGCCGGGTGTGCGCCGGGGCCCGCTCCGACCGGCCGACGCGGTGGTCGACGAGCTGATGCCGTTGATCCTCGACGAGCTGGCCATGCCCGCCGGCGCCGAGGTCGCCGTCCTCGTGAACGGCCTCGGCGCCACACCCCAGGAGGAGCTGTACATCCTCTATCGCCGGGCCCATCACTGGCTCGCCGACGCCAACGTCACGCCGCGCCGGGTCTTCGTCGGTGAGCCGGCGGCATCGCTCGAGATGGCCGGGGCCTCGATCAGCGTGCTGCACCTCGACGAGGAGCTCGCTTCTCTCCTCGATCCCGTGGAGCTGTGCTCCCCCGGCCGGCCAATGAGCGAGCGAAGCGAGTGAATCATCAAGCACAGTCTTCAGCTCATTGGTGCACCATCACCGGCCTGGGCTCGTCGCACCGACTGATGGTGCACCAATGAGCGATCTCGACGTCGCGACGTTGCGACAGCGGATCGCCGGGGTGGCCGACGCGGCCGCCCGGGAGCGGCGCCAGCTCGACGCGCTCGACGCGCTCGCCGGTGACGGGGATCTCGGTGAGACCCTCGTCGCCGGCTTCGCCGCCGTGCGCGATGACGATTCCGAGGCGGCGACGATCGGCGAGGAGCTGCGCCGTGCCGGCACGGTGCTCAGCCGCGCCGCCCCGTCGTCGTTCGGCACGCTGGTCGACCTCGCCCTCCGCGACGCCGGCAAGCAGCTCGCCGCCGCCACGGTCCTCGATGGCCCGGGCGTCGTGACGATGCTCGGCGCCGTGGAGGCCGGCATCGCCCGCCGCGGTGAGGTCGTCCGCGGCGATCGCAGCGTGCTCGACGCCGTCGCCGCCGCGGACGATGCCGCCGCCGAGCTGGTCGCCAACGGCGCCGCCGACGGCGGTGCCGCGCTCACCGCGGCCGTCGACGGCGCGCGACGCGGCGCCGAGGCCACGTCGGCGATGGCACCGAAGGTGGGGCGGGCGGCGTGGGTCGGCGAGCGGGCGCACGGCGAGGTCGACGCCGGAGCCGCGGCCTGGGTCCTGATCACCGCCGCGCTGGCCGATGTCCCGCCCCCTCCGATCGCCAGCGCACCGTCCGCCGCCGATCCAGTCCCCCCGAATCGAGTCCCCGGATGACCTCCTCCGAACGGCACCGCGCCATCGACGGTGTCGCGCAACGCCCGATGGCCGACGGGACGACGATCCCGCAGCTCGGCTTCGGCGTCGCCCAGGTCGACGACGCGACCGCCGAGGTGGCCGTGGCCGAGGCGCTTCGCGTCGGCTACCGGCACATCGACACCGCGGCGGTGTACGACAACGAGGGCGGCGTCGGCCGCGCCGTCGCCCGCTCGGGCCTTGCTCGCGGCGACGTGTACATCACCACCAAGGTGGGCAACAACGACCAGGGCTACGACTCGACGTTGCGCGCGTTCGACGCGAGCGTCCGGCGCCTCGGCATCGAGCAGGTCGACCTCTACCTCATCCATTGGGCGGCCCCGTCGCGTGACCTCTACGTCGACACGTGGCGAGCCCTCGTCGAGCTGCAGACCCAGGGGCGCGTCCGCTCGATCGGGGTCTCCAACTTCAACCCGTCGCACCTCGACCGCATCGTCGCCGAGACCGGCGTCACCCCCACGATCAACCCAGATCGAGTTGCACCCCTACCTGCAGCAGGAACCACTGCGGGCCGCCGACGACGAGCGCGGGATCGTCACCGAATCGTGGTCGCCGCTCGGCCAGGGCCAGGGGCTGCTCGACGACCCGGTGCTCGCCGACATCGCCGTCGGCCACGACGCCACCCCGGCCCAGGTGGTGATCGCCTGGCACCTGGCCCTCGACCTGATCGTCATCCCGAAGTCGGTCACGCCGTCGCGGATCGCCGAGAACTACGCGGCGCGTTCGCTGACGCTGACCGCCGACGACATCGATCGCATCGCCGCCCTCGACCGCGGGGTGCGCTACGGCGGCGACCCCGACGCGATATGAGCGAGCGAGTCCCCGAGCGAGCGAACAATCAGGCACGGTCCTCGGCTCACTGGTGCACCGCCGCCGGCATGGACCAGTCGCATCACGTGACGGTGCGCCAGTCGAGCGCGGAGCGCGAGCTCGTCGAGTTCGTGATCGGACTAGGGGCGACCGACGTGCCGGACGAGGCGCGCGAGAGCGTCTACCGGATCGTGCTCTCCACGCTCGCCACGGGTATCGCCGGAGCCGGAGAGGACGGGATCGACGCGCTGCGCCGGCTGCTCGTCGATCGCGGCGGCCGTCCGGAGGCGACCTCGCTGGTGTTCGGTGACCGTTTGCCCGCCAGCGCGACTGCGCTGCTCAACGGCACGATGTGCCGGGCGCTCGACTTCTGCGACGCGATGGCCCCCGGCGTCCACGTCGGGTCGTCGGTCGTGCCGGCGGCGCTCGCCGCCGCCGAGCTCGCCGGCGGTCGCTCGGGAGGCGACCTGTTCGTCGCCGTCGCCGTCGGCGCCGAGGTCGGGGCCCGCTTCAACCTCACCGAGGAGATGTACGACGGGTTCGACCCGACGGGGATCGCCGCCGTGTTCGGCGCCGCGGCGGCGGCCGCGCGCGTCATGGGCCTCGACCGGGTGACGACCCTCCACGCGCTCGCGCTGGCGTTCAACCGGTGCGGCGGGAGCTTCCAGAGCAACATCGACGGGTCGCTCGCGGTGCGCCTGCAGCAGGGCCTGGTCGCCGAGACCGGCGTGGAGTGCGCCCAGTTCGCGGCGGCCGGGATCACCGGCCCGGTGAACTTCCTGGAAGGGCGCTACGGCTTCACCCACCTCTACGCGCGGGGCCTCACCACGCCGGGAGACTTCGTCGCCGCCCTCGGGTCCCGGTGGCTGATGAACGGCTTCATGTACAAGCGCTACCCGAGCTGCGGCGTGACCCAGGGTGTCACGCGTCAGGCGCTCGATGTCACCGACGAGCTCGACCTCCAGCCGCACGACGTCGCCCGTGTGGTGGTGCGCATGCCGCCGTACTCGCACCGCCTCGTCGGCAACCCGTTCACGCCCGGAGCCAACCCTCGCGTGAGCGCGCAGTTCAGCGTGCAGTACTGCGTCGCCAGCGCCATCACCCGCCGTTCGGCGACGCTCGCCCACTTCCGGCCCGAGATGGTGCTGGCGCCCGAGCTGGTTCCGCTGATGGCCCGCATCGACGTGCTGGCCGATCCCACGATGGATGCCCGTGGTCACAGCTCGGTCGATCTCGAGCTGGTCACGGTCGACGGGCGCCACGCCGCGCGCAGCTACGACGTGTCGCCTGGCTACCCCGGCAACGCCCTCTCTCCCGCCGAGCACCGAGCGCGGTTCCGCGAGTGCATGGCGTACGCGCCGCACCCACCGTCGCCCGACCGCGTCGACGCGCTGGTCGACGCGGTCGACCACCTCGAGGCGATGGCCGACGTCGGGCGACTGATCGAACTCGTCACGACCACGTGACCGCGGTCAGAGGATCCCGTCGAGCGAGATGTAGGGGATGTCGCTGTAGGCGACGCGGCGCGAGAACCGCCAGCCCTCAGGAGTACGGCGCAGGTCGTCGCGATAGCGACCGAGCATCTCGAACACCGGCGCGTCCGACCCGCTGCGCGTGACGTAGCCCCAGCTCGAACGGGCCGTCGCCGTGTCGCCGTCGACGTCGATCTCCTCGTTCATCACCAGGTGGTAGGTGCGTTCGAGGTCGCTCGGGTACACCTCCATCGTGCGGACCAGCAGCTCCTCGATCTCGGCCGGGCCGACCGCCTTGCCGAGGTTGCCCGCCCACACCGCGTCGTCGGTGAACAGCGACGCGTACGCCTTGAAGTCGCGCTGGTCGAGATGGCGCTTGTAGGTGAGGAACAGGCGCCAGATCGCCTCCCGGTCCTCGAGACGCTGCACGCGACGCTCGAGGCGGTCGAGACGGGTCTCCGGCGGAAGCGCCGTCGGCGAGCGCCCCATCAGCCGGGAGATGTCGTGACGGGACAGCTTCCACTCGCCGTTGCGCCTGACGAGACGGTCGGTGTAGCGCCCCGCCTGCAGGATCGTCGGGACGCCGTCATCGTCGGTCGTGAGGTAGAACCACAGCACGTCGGTCGTGGCGGTGTCGCCGTCGATGTCGATGCGCTGGTTGTTCATCACGTGGACGGCGGCCGGGAACGTGGCCCGCACCGACGGCCCCAGGGCGGCGTCGAGCGTCGCCTCGATCGCCGCCGGTCCGACCGCTTCACCGAGTTGGGCGGCCATCACGCCGTCGTCGGCGAACAGGCTGGCGTACCCGGCGTGGTCACCGGCGTCGAGATACCCGGCGTAGTCGGCGAAGATCCTGCGGATCGCCTCGCGGTCCTCGAGCTCCTGGGTGCGGTCGTCGGTCACTGGTGCATCCTGGTGCCACGCGACGCGTTCGATTCGGCGGCGATGCACCCGTGACCCGAAGACCCTGCCTGATGGTTCGCTCGCTCGAGGACTTGCTCGCTCACTGGGCGGCCTCCCGATGCGGACGCAGCAGGTCGCCGGTCGGCTCGCACGTCCAGCTCGTGAACTTGATGTCCTTGAACCACTCGGGCAGGACGACGTCGCCGCGCTGGATGCGGGCGGTGAGGTCGGTGCGCCAGGTCGTCATCGGACCCTCGTAGTCGTACACCGTGAGGTGTTGCTCGGCTCCGGTGGGTTCGCCCGACACGACCTCGCGCACCCGGTAGCGCTGAGCGCTCAGGAACCCGGGGCTCTCGATGTTCTCCTGGGCGTGATCGGTGTACCACGCGTGGTACTGCTCGTCGGAGATGCGGCCGGGGCGCTCGCTGAACACGAGGTAGAGGTTGGTGGACATGTCGTTGCTCGCTTCTTGTTGCGGGTCGGAGTGGTGCGGGTCGGGCGTCGAGCGGGGCTCACGACGCTGGCGTCGTGGGATCGATCCGGGTGGCGTTCCACGAAGCGAAGCGGACGTCGCCGAACCAGTCCGGGACGGCCAACGCCTCGTGGTCGGGCTTGGCGAGGTAGCTGTCGGCGTCGCCCATGCCGCTCGCGGCGAGGTTGGCCACGGCGTCTTCGGGAGGTCGGTCGAGCTCGTAGATGGCGAGGTAGCGGTACCCGCCGCTGGTGTCGGCGGCGACGACGCCGTCGATGCGGTACCGCGTCACCGACACCCAGCCGTCGACGGCGAGGATCTCTCGGACGTGCTCGTCGTACCAGGCGTCGTAGTCGGCAGCCGATACGTCCGCCGGCGGGTCACTGAAGACGAGATGGACGTAGCGAGCCACGTGAACGCTCCCCCGATCGTCGACGGCGCCGAATCGCCGGGCACCAGTGTGCCCCTCGGCGGCGAGCCGACGCAAGAACTTCGTATACGATTTCTCCATGGGATTGCGCGGCGTCGGCGTCTGGCAGGGCGGGTACGGTCCGCCGTTCGACGACGACCGGGCGATGGCTCGAGAGGTCGAAGCGCTCGGCTATACCGCGTTCTGGTTCGGCGAGGCACCCGGCGGCAAGGAGGCGTTCGCCCGTGCGGCCACCCTGCTCGGTGTCACGTCCACCATCGTCGTCGCCACCGGCATCGCCAGCGTGTGGGGCCGCGACCCGCTCACCACCTCGTCGGCCGTCCGCACGGTGGCCGAGGCGTTCCCCGGTCGGTTCGTCGCCGGACTCGGGGTCAGCCACCGCCCGGTCGTCGAGGCCCGCGGCGAGAGCTACGACCGGCCGCTCGACCACATGCGCCGGTACCTCGAGGAGATGGCCGCGTCGGTGCACTCGTCGCCCGAGCCGACGATCGCGCCCACGGTCGTGCTCGCTGCCCTCGGGCCCCGCATGCTGGAGCTCGCCGCACGGGCGGCCGACGGTGCCCACCCCTATTTCGTCACGACCGAGCACGTCCGCCGAGCCCGCGCCGTGCTCGGCGCGGGGAAGCTGCTCGCCCCCGAGCTCGCCGTCGTGCTCGAGGAGGACCCGCAGGCAGGCGCGCCGGTTGCGCCGCGACTCCACACCGCCTCGTTCTATCTCACGGCGCCCAACTACGTCCGAGCCCTCCGGTGGCTGGGATGGACCGATGCCGACCTCGCCGACGGCGGCTCGGACGCCCTCGTCGACGCCATCGTGGCCTGGGGCGACGCCGCCGCGATCGCCGACGCGTGTCCAGCAGTACTTCGACGCCGGCGCCGACCACGTCTGCCTCCAGCCGGTGACCGAGATCCGCCCGCTGTTCGACGGCCCCGACACCACCGCACTCGACGTGCTGCGCCGGCTGGCGCCCACGGTCACGGAGCTGGGCCGAGATTGACAGTCCCCCGGGCCGGTCGTAGGCTCGGGATCGTATACGATTCTAGTCGACGGGCCGAGCCGGATCCGGCCGCTCGGGCCCGCCGCCACGACACGAGGGGGGCGCCGTGACCGTCATCGTCGATTCGCCTGAGTTCGCCGAGCTCATCGACCCCGCCGCCACGATGACCGAGATCGGGTCGGGCTACCAGTTCAGCGAGGGGCCGGCCTGGGACGTGCGCGACCAGGCGCTCGTGTTCAGCGACATCCCCGGCGACGCCCGGTGGCGCTGGACCCCGGAGACCGGGATGGTACGCGTCGCCTGGCCGACGCTCAAGGGCAACGGCCTGGCCTTCGACCTCGACGGGAGCCTGTTGGTCTGCGAGCAGACCACGAGCACCGTGTCGCGGATCCGTCGTGACGGCCTCCACGAGATGATCGCCTTCCACCACGACGGCATCACCCTGAACAGCCCCAACGACCTCGTGGTTCGTGCGAGCGACGGCAGCATCTACTTCACCGACCCCGACTACGGGCGCTGGAACGACTGGATCGGCTGCAAGCGCGAGTTCGTGCGCGAGGCGAAGTGCGTGTACCGCATCCCGCCGGGCGGCGGCGACGTCGAGCTGGTCAGCGACCCGGCCGAGTTCGAACAGCCCAACGGGCTCTGCTTCTCCCCCGACGAGTCGTTGCTCTACGTCAACGACTCGCCCCGCGGCGAGGTCAAGGTGTACGACGTCGCCGCCGACGGATCGTTGGCGAACTGCCGGCTGTTGCTCGGCGAGATCGGCCGCGGCGTGATGGCCGAAGGCAACGTCGACGGCATGGAGTGCGACGCCCTCGGCAACGTGTGGACGTCCGGCCCGGGCGGGGTGTGGGTGATCGCCCCCGACGGCAAGCGGATCGGCCGCATCGAGACGCCCGAGATCTGCGGCAGCGTGGCGTGGGGCGGCGCCGACCTGCGCACGCTCTTCCTGACGACGTCGAAGACCGTGCAGATGATGCCGACGCTCGTCGCCGGCGCCACCCTCCCCTGACGTACGCCCGGGTGGGCCATCTGGTCACCCACGTTCTCGATATCGGTCTCTTGTGACTGATCCGGTGGGCCGAACCACGGGCTCGCCCAGACAGCGGTGGGGCGTCGTCATCTCTCGCTCGGTCCGCGAAACGAGCGGCCAGAGACGTCGTTTCGCGGACGAAAGGTCCGACGTGGCACCACGCCCGCTCGCCTACCCGCTTCAGAGCCAGCCGACCTGTCGTCGCGCCGGCCGGACCCGTCCAAGCGGCAATCTGGTCACCCACGTTCTCGATGTCGAGAACGTCGGTGACCAGATCGGCCGTTGAGACGCAGAGTGACCAGATGGCGGGGCGGTAGTCAGCGCGAGCGGGTCAGGCGGAGGTTCGACACCGCCAGCTTCAGCCGGGCCCACAGCTCGGGCGCCTGGTAGAAGCTGAGCGCCACCAACGTGAAGATCCCGACGAGGATCCGGCCGTAGCTGGCGCTGACCCCGAGGAAGGGCAGGATGTTGATCACCACGTTGAGGAACAGCGCGCCGACGACCGCCCCGATGAACGATCCCCGTCCACCGAGCAGGCTGGCCCCGCCGAGCACCGCGGCCGCGATGCTGGTCAGCGTGTAGCTCTGACCGATCTGCGGATCGCCGATGCCGACCTGGGCGGCGAGGAAGAAGGCCCCGATCGCGGCCGCGAACCCGACGATGAAGAACGCCCGCACGAACAGGTAGCTCACCCGCACGCCGCGTCGGCCGGCCGACACCTCGTCGAAGCCCATCGCCCGGGCCGCCAGGCCGCCGGCGGTGCGGTACAGCCAGAAGTCGGCAACGATCGCAACGACGATGATCACGATGAACGCGACCGGCACGAAGCCGACGCTGGTGAGCAGCAGGTCGCTGAACTTGAAGCTGATCGGGCCGGCGGGCTGCGGTCGCAGCCACAGCGACAAGCCCTGCAGGATGCTCATCGTCGCCAAGGTGGCGATGATCGACGACAGCTTCAGACCACGGATCAGGGCGACGTTGAACCCCGCGGTCGCCATCGCCACGGCGATCACGAAGAGCATGCCGCCGATGAGCTGGAACCACGAGGCGTCCGGCGTGAGCACGAAGGACGCGACGACCACGCACATCGTCATCAACGCGCCGACCGACACGTCGAACGCCCTCACCATCAGCGCGCTCGCCTGCCCCATCGCCGCCAGGGCGAGCGGCATCGTGGCGATCAGCAGGCCGTTGAGGTTGAACTCCGACAGGAACGACGGCTCGCGGCGGTTCGTGTACCCGCCGAGGAGCACGATCAGCACGATCATGGCGAGGATCGGCAGCCAGCGGCCGAGGTGCCGCGGCGCTCGACCGATCCCGTCGCCCGGCACGGTCGGGTCCGACCCGTGGATCGGTGCCGTCAGGTCAGGCGTGGTCAGCGTGGTCATCGTGGTCCCCGTGGGTGGAAGCGTTGCCGATGATGGCGGAGATGATCCGACGTTCGTCGAGCTCGTCGCCGACGATCTCGTCGACGATGCGGCCGCGTGACATCACGACGACGCGGTCGCAGAGGCCGGCCAACTCCAGTGCGTCGCTGGACTTGACCACGACGGCCGCACCATCGGCCGCCCGGTCCTGCAGCGCCGCGTAGATGTCGAGACGGGCCCCGACGTCGACTCCCTGGGTCGGTTCGTCGGCGAGCACGACGTTGAGCTCGCCGCGCAGGAACGGGCGCATCAGCGCCACCTTCTGCTGGTTGCCTCCGGAGAGGTACTGCGTCGGCTGCTCGATCGACGCCGCCTTGAGGTTGAGCCGGCGCACGAGATCGTTGACGGGCTTGCGCTCCCTGCGGCGGCTGACGAAGCCGAACCGGCCGTAGCGCCCGAGCACCTGCAACGTGGCGTTGGCGCGCACGCCGAGGGCGACGAAGATCGACTCCGACTTGCGGTCGGCGCTGAGCAGCACGATGCCCGCCTTGAGTGGCCCGGGTGGGCTGTGCATGCTGACCGGCCGGCCGGCGCAGCGCACCTTGCCGTTCGAGGGCTCGACGCCGGCGAGGGCACGCATGAACTGCACCTGCCCGTTCCCCTCGGTGCCGGCGAGCCCGACGATCTCGCCGCGTCGGACC
The DNA here is from genome assembly GCA_963719295.1 of Ilumatobacteraceae bacterium. Lineage (GTDB taxonomy): Bacteria > Actinomycetota > Acidimicrobiia > Acidimicrobiales > Ilumatobacteraceae > Desertimonas. The sequence continues at coordinate 374,204 of CAVRBV010000008.1, read as the reverse complement.
GTGAAGTCGACCGGACCGAACCGCCGACCGCGCAGCTGGGCGACCTCGAGCACCGTCTCGTCGGAGACCGGGCGCGCGCCGCGGCGGGAAGGCGTGCTCGAGCGGGCGACCGATCATCATCTCCACCACGTCGGCCTCGGACGTGGTGGCGGCGTCGAACGTGCCCTGGTTGACGCCGTCGCGGAGGATCGTGATGCGATCCGCCACCTGCAGCACCTCGGGGAGGCGGTGGCTCACGTACACGATGCCAACGCCCCGCCCGGCGAGCTCGCGGATCAAGCGGTGCAAGCGGGCGACGTCGTCGTGGCCGAGAGCCGTGGTGGGCTCGTCGAGCAACAGCACCTTCGGTTCGGAGAGCAGGGCCTGCACCACCTCGAGCATCTGGCGCTGGGTCATCGACAGCGACTGCGTGGGCGTGTGGGCCTCGATGTCGAGTTGGTGGTCGCGCAACAGCGTCGCCGCCCACTGCGCCATCCGCCCGTAGCTCGGGCGACGACCTGGGCGGTGCCGCCAGGTACAGGTTCTCGGCGACGGTGAGCCCGGCGACCTCGCTCATCGTCTGGTACGCCATGCCGAGGCCGAGCTCCATCGCCCGCTTCGGCGAGGCCGTGCCGAGCAGCTCGCCGGCGATCTCGACCGTGCCCTCGTCGGCCTGGTTGGTGCCGCTGGCGATGCCGAGCAGGGTCGACTTGCCCGGAGCCGTTCTCGCCGAGCAGGGCGTGGATCTCGCCCGAGCGGAACTCGATGGTGATGTCCTGGTTCGCCTTCACCGGCCCGTAGCGCTTGGAGATCCCGCGCAGGGCGAGCACGACGGGGCGGTCCGCCGGCGACGCCTCGCCGGCGACGGGCAGCGGCGCGACAGGCGACGGGGCGAGCTCGTCGTTGGGGATCACGTGGTCGGCTCCTTGACGTCGAGGTGCTGGTCGAGCGCGCCGACGTCGAGGTCCTGCACCAGGCCCGACGGCCACGAGATCCGCAAGGTCGCGCCCGGGTCGGACGCCGGCACGCCGAAGTGGACCGTGTGGTCGCTCCCCGAACCACCGGCGCCGGAGCCGCACATCACGGTACGGATCATGTCGCCGTCGGCGGTGGACAGTCGCACCACGGCGCCGCATGCGTCGCGGGCCGAGGTCGTGCCCTCCAGGGCGACGGTGAGCCAGTGTCGGTCGCCGCGCGGCGTCACGTTCTCGAAGAGGTGCGGCGTACCCGCCTGGTTGACCACGAACACGTCGAGGTCACCGTCGCCGTCGTAGTCGGCCACCGCGACGCCCTTGCTCTCGCCGCGGTCGTCGGCGCCGGTCGCCGCGCTCACGTCGAGGAAGTGCTCGACCGGTGCCGTCGTTGACGAACACCTCGTTGGGCTGCACGCCGACGGGTACGCCGGGCCCCTGCTGGAGGTTGCCCGCCGAGAGATAGAGGTCCTCCCAACCGTCGAGGTCGTAGTCGCCGAACACGGCGCCCCACGTGACCGACGAGTACGTCCCCTCCTGGGTCGGTCGCCCGATGCCGGCCTGCGTGTCCTCGGTGAACGTGCCGCCGTCGTTGCGCATCAGCTTGTTGGCGGTGATGTTGGTGAGGGCCAGGTCGAAGTCGCCGTCGCGGTCGGGGTCGCCGACGCCGATCCCCATCGTGTTCATGAACAACGCGGTGCCGGTGTCGAGCGACACGTCGGTGAACTTCCATCCGCCGTCGGCGTCGGGTCCCTCGTTGTGCCACATCCGGTTGTAGTCCGGCAGCGGTCCGACGAAGTCGTTGGCGAGGTAGAGGTCGAGGCGGCCGTCGCCGTCGTAGTCGAACCACGACCGCGCCGAAACCGGCGCCGATCGTGGTGCCGTCGTCGTAGTCGTCGGGGTCGTGCTCGAGGAGGGCCGTCACGTCGGAGAACGTGCCGTCGCCGTTGTTGTGGTAGAGGGTGTCGGGGTCGTAGGCGACCTGGGAGATCACCTCCTCCTCGGTGCTCCAGTCGCCGAGGCAGTGCATGTAGTTGCTCACGTACACGTCGAGCAGACCGTCACCGTCGTAGTCGGCCCACGACGCGTCCATGCCCCGCCGATCGTCGTCGCCGATGCCGGCGGCGTCCGACACGTCGGCGAAGTGGCCGCTGCCGTCGTTGTCGAGCAAGCGGTCGCTGCCGTCGCGCACCACGAGCACATCGGCGTCGCCGTCGTTGTCGTAGTCGGCGAAGCGCCACGTTGTTGGCGTCCCCGAAGCCGAGCCCGCGCTCGGTCGCCTCGTCGGTGAAATGGCCGGTGCCGTCGTTCACGAAGAGGGCCATCGGATCGCCGAGGCGGGTCACGAGCAGATCGAGGTCGTCGTCGCCGTCGATGTCGGCCCAGGCCGCGCCGTTGGAGAACTGCCCGCACCCGGCCGCCGGCACGGAGGTCACGATGCCGACGTCGGCGGCGACCTCCTCGAACCGGGGCACGACGACGTCCGCCTCGCCGACGTCCACCAGCAGCGGCTCCCCCGCCGCTTCGCCGTCGACCGACGCCGTCAACGTGAAGCGGCCGGAGGTCCCGTACCACTGCGCCGGCGTCACCACCACGTCCTCGGTCGCCTCGCCGCCGGCTCCGACGAAGATCTGCGTCGAGTAGAAGGTCACCGGCGCCGACGCCGCGGCGCTCGAGAGGTCGGCGCCCAGGTCGGGGCCGATCGTGATGTCGACCGGCACCGACATGCTCCGATCGGCGTGGTTGACGACGTCGATGGTGAACGGCACGGGATCGCCGAGCGGAAACGAGCCGCCCGGCGGCCACGAGGGCGACGTCGAGCTCGGACAGGTCGGGGGCGATCGGCGAGGTGCCGTCGCCGGCCGCGTCGGAGGTCGGTGGCGTCGTGGCGGCGGTCGCACCGCCGTGCACGGCGAGCGCCGTCGGGGCGAGGAGGGCGATGGTCATGGCGGTTGGAACGGCCCTGCGTCGCAGAGGCCAGCTGCGACGCAGGGCCATCCGATCAAGCCCGGGCGGGCCGGGGCCGCGCGGTCATTCGGGGAACATCCGGCTCTGCAGCTCGGCCGGGACCAGGCTCGACGGCGAGCCGTCGATCGGGATGTCGGTGCGGCACGAGTCCATCGTCACCGGCTTCAGCGAGGCGCCGAAGATGATCGACGGGGGTACGTCGTAGCCGGCGATCTTCATCATCGCCGCCGTCATCCCGGCCCGGCCTTCCACCAGCAGGGCGACGTAGGTGTACGACTTCATCACTCCACCGGCGTCCTTCCAGGCGCACAGGAACGAGTTGTCGTCCGACTGGTGCATGGTGACGAGGCCGTCCATCGAGATGCCGGCCGCGTCGAACGCCCGCATCGAGCCGACGAAGGCGTCGGCGTAGCTGCCGACGATGCCGTCGATGTCGGGGTACTGGGCGAGGATCGCCGAGGTCGCCTCGAGGTAGGCCTCACGGCTCCACGCCGTGCCCTGCTTGGCGACCAGCTCGATGTTGTCCGGGAGCGTCTCGAGCAGGCAGTCGGTGTGGATCTGGTCGGTCGGGTTGCCCGGCGCGCCGAGGATCTGGGCGATCTGGCCACCGTCGGGCAGTTCCTCGCCGAACTTCTCGCCCCAGGCGTTGGCGACGGCGCAGATGTCGCTGCCGCTGTACGTGAGGTAGTCGGTCCCCGGCGTGCCGACCTTGCCGCTCGACCACGTGACGACCTGGGCGCCCTGCTCGGTCGCCGCCCGGTAGGCGGGCACCAGCGCCTCGCCGGCGTCGGGGTAGCTGAGGATGACGTCGTAGCCCTGGGCGGCGAAGCTGCGAACGTCGGAGATCGCCTTCTGCGTGTCGAGGTTGGCGTCGGTGTAGCCGATCTCGCCGATCTCCGGGTACGTGAGCGCCTGCAGGATGAACTCCATCTTGAACGTCTGGCGGGCGATGTTGCCACCGAAGCCGTCGGCCAAGCCGACCTTGAGATCGCCGCCGGTGCCGGTGTCGCAGCCGTTGTTCTCCCAGCACTGCATCGCCAGGTCGTAGTCGACCGGGATCGACGCCCGGGTGATCGTGGCCAGGGCGATGTTGCGAGCCCGTTCCTCCGACGGCAACGACCCGGCACCGCCGAGCGCCTGTTGGAGCAGGGCCGGATCGGGCGTGTAGTTCTCGCCGAAGTCGCCGTCGTTCAGCGTCGCTCCGAGCTCGTTGGTGGTCGGCCCGCTGGCCGTGCCGGCGGCGCCGCTGTCGGGTGGAGCGGTCGTGGCCGACGCGACGCTCGTCGTGGCGGCGGCGGTGAGGCCGAGCGCGCAGAGCCCGGCGACGACCCGTCCCCGTGACCGTTTCCAAGTTCGCTTCATCTGTCCCCCTGTGTGGTGGTTGGTGGTCCTGTGTCGAGAGGTGGCAAGCCCGTTCGGATCAGCTCGCCGACGCTTGCGGCTCGAGCGGCATCTGATCGGAGCCCTCGGTCGCGGCGAAGAAGCGGCGCACGCGGGGCTGCAGCAGCAGGCGGCCGATGAGGGCGGCGATGCGATCCCCGGAGATGACCATGCCGAGCACGATGGCGAGGCCGAACACGACGTACTGCCAGGCGTTCGAGAGCCCGAGGATGCGCAGCAGCTGGTTGAGGATGGTGATGAAGAACGCGGCCGCCCACGTCGATGCCGGGCTGGCCAGCCCGCCCGACAGGGCGGCGCCGCCGAGCACCACGGCGGCGACCGGTCCGAGCAGGTAGGAGGCACCGGGATCGACGCCGGGGCTCACGACGATCGCGCTCAGCACCAGCCCGGCGATGCCGGCGGCGATCGACGCCGCCACGTACGCCAGCACGACGTACGCCCGGACGTGGATGCCGGCCATCCACGCCACCCGACGGTTGGCGCCCACCGCCTGGAAGCGCCGGCCACCGGTGGACGAACGAAGGATGAACGCCACCAGGAGCATCACGACGAACACGAACCAGAACGCCTTGCTGATGCCGAGCACCTTGTCGAACACCGCGTCGGACAGCGACGTGGGCACCATCGTGTTGCTCGTCGAGCTCGACCGGTACTCGGCGGTGATCCCGAGGAGGATCAGCCCGGTGGAGAGGGTGACGATCAGCGGGTTGAGCTCGAGCACGGCGACCAGCAGACCGTTGACGAGCCCGATGACGATGCCGAGGATCAGCACGACGAGGATCGCTTGGGGCAGGCGGTCGTCCTGACCCTTGGCGACGCCGACGAGGACGTTGGCGAGCAGTGAGATGGTCGCCCCCATCGACAGGTCGATGCCGCCCATCATGATCACGGCCATCTGGCCGAGGGCGACGACCGCGACGATGCTCCCGGTGGGCAGCAGCGTGCTCCACGAGGCCGACGACAAGGTCTCGGGAGCGACGATGCGGCACACGACGAGCAACGCGCCGAGGGCCAGCCAGATCGTGACGAAGCGGGTGCTGAACAACGCCCGCCCGATCGCCGCGTGCAGGCCGGTGCGGGAGGCGCGAGCCGACGGTCCGGCTTCGGTCCCGCTGCTCTCGGACACTCCGCTCCCCTCCCCTGCCGTGACCCCCGGCGGAGGGGACGGTTCCCTCCGCTCGCACGCCGACGGTGCCCGTCGACGGGAAAATCGTATAGGATCTGATCGGCACGCGTCAAGGCACAGCAGCCGTAGCGGCGCCGACCGGCAGGCGGCGGTGCGCTGGCGTCGGTCGCCGCGATCGTATATGATGCTTGGGTCGAGTCGACGCGGCGGTCGCCCGCCGCGCGTCGCCGAGGACGAGGGGGATTCGTGGAGGCCGCAACTGCTGCGCAGGCGGGATCGAGCGCACCGGCTCCCCCCGTCGCGGCACCTGGCGCCCACTGGCTGCGGATCGGCTCGCGTCGTGTGCAGGTCGTCGGACCGAGCATCCGCGATCCCCGCATCCACCTGTCGCTCACGATCCTCACGATCATCACCATCGGCACGGTGTGGCTGGGCTTCCAGCTGTCGATCCCGCAGATCGTGGTCACGATCGTCGCCTGCGGCGTCACCGAGGCGGCGTACCTCTGCCGTCGCACCGGTCGGCTGGTGTGGCCGGCGAGCGCGTTCCAGACCGCGACGAGCACGGTGCTGCTGTTCCGCGTGATCGGCACCGAGGAGCGCGGGTACTCGACCTTCCACGGCGTGGCCCTGTTCGTCGCCGTCGCCCTCGCCGGGCTGGCCACGAAGTACTTCGTCCGCTTCCGCGGCGGGCACGTGTTCAACCCCTCGAACGTGGCGCTGGTCGCCGCGTTCCTGGTGCTCGGCAGCAACCGGGTCGAGCCGCTCGACTTCTGGTGGGCGCCGATCGGGCCGGCGATGATCGCCGCCTACGTGGTGATCTTCGCCGGCGGCCTGTTCATCTGCGGTCGCCTGCACCTGCTCGCCATGGGCCTGACCTTCTGGATCACCCTCGCCGTGGGCATGGGCATCCTCGCCGCCCTCGGCCACACGATCACCACGCGCTGGTCGTTGACGCCGATCGGGGGCGCCCACTTCTGGTGGATCATCATGACCTCACCGGAGATCTTCATCTTCCTCTTCTTCATGATCACGGATCCGAAGACGGTGCCATCGGGCCGGGTGGCCCGGGTCGTCTTCGGCTTCAGCATCGGTGTCGTCGCCTCGCTGCTGATGGCACCGTGGGACACCGAGTTCGGGGTCAAGGTCGGCCTGCTGTCCGGTCTGGTCGTCATCTGCGCCGTACGGCCCTTCGCCGAGCGCTACTTCCCGGTGGCCGGGTCGGACGACGATCGCCTCGGCGTGTGGCTCGGCGGCCTGCTCGCCGCGCCGTCCCCCGACGGCTCGGGACGGCGCCACGCGTTCGCCAGGATCGCCCTGGCCAGCGTCGGGATGCTCGCCTTCGGCGGCGGTGTCGCCGCGGCCGGACTGCCCAACACTGACCCCGCGGTCGAACGCCGCGGCAACCGTGCTGACCCAGCCGACCACCGCCGGCTCGCTGTCCGACATCGACCCGGCGTCGCTCCCCACCGTCACGATCGACCGCCGGGTGCGGGCACTGAGCGCCTCGCTGGCCGATCAAGCGGGCGCCCAGCATCTCGCCGCCACCCTGCTGTGGAACCTGCGGGTCGAGGCCGAAGCGGTCGTCACCGGCGATGCCTCACTGCTGCCGGCCGTCACCGACGGTCAGCGCCTCGCAGGACATCAGCGACCAGATCACGACCGCCGGACCGGACGGCCCGCGCGTCGCCTCCGCGTTCACGTTCGACAGCCTGCACCTGCAGATCGTGTATCCCGGTGGCCTGCAACGAGGGGCCAACGCCGGGCTGGTCGCCACCGGCACCGTCCTCGAGACCACCTACGTGCCCGACGGCAGCGTGACGTCGAGCACCGAGCACCCGTTCGCCACGACGTTCTCGATGCGCCAGACCACGAACGGGCACTGGTTGACCACGGACACCCTCGCCCCCGGCGAGTAGACGCTTGCGGCGAAGCGACCAGATCATATACGATTTTGCCTTCCACGGCACGACGGACGCCACCGAGGACGTGACCCCATGACCGCATTCCCCCACCGCGCCGACATGGTCGGCAGCCTGCTGCGCCCTGCTCGGCTGAGCGCGGCCCGTCAGGCCTGGAAGGACGGCACGCTGCCGGCCGAGGAGTTGCGCGCCGTCGAGGACGAGTGCATCGCCGAGACCGTGGCCCGCGAAGAGTCGATCGGCATCGGCGCGGTGACCGACGGCGAGTTCCGGCGCGATTGGTGGCACCTCGACTTCTTCGACGCGTTCGACGGGATCGATCTGGCCGCCGCGGCCGCGCCCGGCCAACTTCAAGGGCGAGGGCGAGAGCCCGCCGATCCCCGTCGATCACCGGCCCGGTGCGCCACTCCCACCCGATCTTCGTCGACGCGTTCTCGTACCTGGCGTCGGTCGCCCACACCCGGCTGCCCAAGCTCACGATCCCCGGTCCGGGCGTCGCCACGCTGATGGGCGGGCGCACCGTGGTCGACGAGGCGACCTACCCCGACATGGAGTCGTTCTGGGCCGACCTCGTCACCGGCTACCGCGACGAGATCGCCGCGCTGTACGCCGCCGGCTGCCGGTACCTGCAGCTCGACGACATCAGCTTCGCCTACCTGTGCGACCCCGACTTCCGCCAGCAGATCGCCGCCCGTGGCGACGACCCCGACGACCTGTTGCAGCGCTACCGCGACACCACCAACGCGATCATCGCCGACCATCCCGACGACCTGCTGGTCACCACCCACATGTGCCGCGGCAACTTCCGCAGCCGCTGGGTGGCGAGCGGCGGCTACGAGCCGATCGCCGAGCTCGTGTTCGGCGGCATGCACGTCGACGCATTCTTCCTCGAGTTCGACAGCGACCGAGCGGGCGGCTTCGAGCCGTTGCGCCACGTCCCGGCCGGCACGACGGTGGTGCTCGGCCTGATCACCTCGAAGACACCCGACCTGGAGAACCCCGACGACGTCAAGCGGCGCATCGACGAGGCGGCGCAGGTGCTCCCCCTCGATCAACTGGCGTTGAGCCCGCAGTGCGGCTTCAGCAGCAGCCATCACGGCAACGAACTGACCATCGACGACCAGTGGCGCAAGCTCGAGCTCGTCGTCTCGGTCGCCCAGGACGTCTGGGGCTGACCGCTTCGGTCACCCAGGGAAGGAGCGCACGCATGGGACGGGTCGACGGGCGCGTGGCACTGATCACGGGCGCCGCACGCGGACAGGGCCGCAGCCACGCCGTGCGGCTGGCCGAGGAAGGCGCCGACATCATCGCCTTCGACCTGTGCGACCACATCGCCACGGCCCGCCACACCCTGGCCACCCGCGCCGACCTCGCCGAGACGGTCGCCGCCGTCGAGGCGACGGGCCGACGGATCATCGCCGACGTCGTCGATGTACGCGACCTCGCCGCGCTGCGCACGTCGACCGAGAAGGCCGTGGCCGAGCTCGGCCGGCTCGACATCGTCGTCGCCAACGCCGGGATCTTCAGCTTCGCCCCCGCCATCGAGCTGTCCGAACAGGCGTGGCAGGACGTGATCGACGTGAACCTCACCGGCGTCTGGAAGACGTGCGTCGCCGCCGTGCCATCGATGCTCGCCGCCGGCAACGGCGGATCGGTGATCATCGTCAGCTCGGCCGCCGGCCTCACGGCGTTCCGCAACAGTGCCCATTACGTGAGCGCCAAGTTCGGCATCGTCGGGCTGATGAAGTGCCTCGCCCTCGAGCTCGGGGAGCAGGGCATCCGGGTCAACAGCGTCAACCCGACCACCGTCGACACCAAGATGGTGATCGACGAGCAGACGATGCGGCACTTCCTGCCCGACCAGGACGAGCCCGACATGGACGACTTCAAGGCCCTGATGCGGGAGCCGCACATCCTGCCGGTCCCGTGGGTCGAGTCGATCGACGTCTCGAACGCCGTGCTGTACCTGGCCTCGGACGAGTCCCGCTACGTCACCGGCGTGGCCCTGCCGATCGACGCCGGTCTGCTCACCAAGTGAGCGCCGGGGACGGCCTGATGGCACCACATCGCGCCGCCTGACTGCCACAATCGACGTCCGTGACCCCCGCACCGCCCTGTCGCCGCGCGCTCGCGGCCGGGTTGGTGTCGGTGGCGCTCGGCGCCCTCGGACTCGCGGCCTGCGACCGCGGTGGACGGGCGGGGGACACGGCGTCGTTCTGCGCCGACGTCGACGACAACATCGACTACCTGCGCTTCGCCGATTTCCAGAACCTCGACCAGGTCGACACGATCATCGACCTCTACACCAAGATCGGCAAGAACGCCCCGCTCGAGATCGAGGCCGACTGGGACGCCATCGTGCTCGAACTGCGCACGGTCCGCGACACCGACCTCACGGACGCCGATGCGGTGGAGGAGATGTACGGCCGGATCTTCGCCACCGAGCCGTCCTATGTAACGGTCGTCGACTGGTTGCACGACCACTGCGGCGTCGATCTCGGGCCGGTGGTGACGATCGTGGCGCACGGCACCTCGACGACCGCCCCCGCGCCGACCACCGAGCCGTGACGCGACGCTCGGGCGGTGACAGTCCGGGGTCAGCGGATCTCGCCGCGCCGGACGATCACCTTGTCGCACAGCCCGTAGGCCTGCGCCTCCTCGGCGGAGAACCACTTGTCGCGATCGCTGTCGCGTTGGATCTCCTCGAGGGTACGCCCCGAGTGGTGGGCGATCAGCTCGGCCATGCGCTTCTTGGTGAACGAGAACTCCTGCGCCTGGATGGCGATGTCAGCGGCCTGGCCCCGCAGTCCGGCGAGCGGCTGGTGCATGAGGATGCGGGCGTTCGGCAGCGAGTAGCGCTTGCCGGGAGCGCCGGCGGTGAGGAGGAACTGGCCCATCGACGCCGCCAGGCCGATGCACACGGTGGCGACGTCGCAGCTGACGAACTGCATCGTGTCGTAGATCGCCATGCCGGCGGTGACCGAGCCGCCGGGGCTGTTGATGTACAGCCAGATGTCCTTCTCCTTGTCCTCGCCCTCGAGGTACAGCAGTTGGGCGCACAGCTGGTTGGCGATGTCGTCGTCGACGGCGGCGCCGAGCAGGACGACGCGGTCCTTGAGGAGGCGGTTGAAGACGTCCGAACGTGGATCGAACGGGGTGTCGAGCATGTTGGGCGTGGATGCGGCCATGACACCGAGGTTACCCGCAGCGGTCCCGGCCCGACCCGGAGGCGAGCTGGGCGCGCCTCGTCCTGCGTCTCAACGCCGATCTGGTCACCGTGGTTCTCGATATCGAGAATCAGGGTGACCAGATCGCCTATGGAGACGCAGAGCGACCTGGTTGCGACGGGCGGGCCGCAAACTCGGTTGACGGCGGCGGCAGCGACGGGGAACCTGGTGCTACGCGCTTTGTGTTCGACGACTGCGAGCTCGACCTCGAGCGGTACGAGCTGCGACGACGAGGCGAACCGGTCCATGTGGAACCCCAGGTGTTCGACGTGCTGGTCCACCTCGTGCGCAACCGCGCCCGTCTGGTGACCAAGAACGAGCTCCTCGATGCCGTGTGGGGCGACCGATTCGTGAGCGAGTCGGCGCTCACCAGCCGCCTGAAGGCGGCACGTCGGGCGGTGGGCGACACCGGTTCCGAGCAGCGCCTGATCCGCACGTCGTTCGGCCGCGGCTACCAGTTCGTCGGCGACGTCACCGAGCTCGACACCCCGGCGCCGACGTCACGGGCCGTTGGCAACAACCCCCGACGGTCGCCGACACCGCACCTCCGACGGCGATCCGTTTCTGCACCGCGCCCGACGGCACCCGCATCGCCTACGCGGTCACCGGCGAGGGCCCACCGCTGGTGAAGGCGGCCAACTGGATGACGCACATCGACATCGACGGCGCCAACCCGGTATGGCGGCACTGGATCGAGGACCTCAGCGCCCACCACATGCTCGTGCGCTACGACGAGCGCGGCTGCGGGCTGTCGGACTGGGACGTCGAGCACTTCGACTTCGAGGACTGGATCGACGACCTGCGCCTGGTGGTCAACGACGCCGCCCTCGACCGCTTCGCCCTGCTCGGCGTGTCACAGGGCGCGGCGGTGGCCATCGCCTTCGCCGCCCGCTTCCCCGAGCGGGTGTCGCACCTCGTGCTGCTCGGCTCGTACGGCCGCGGCCGCCTCGCCCGCGCCACCACCGACGACCAGCGCCGCGAGGCCGCCCTCGACCTCGAGCTGGCCCGCGTCGGATGGTCGCGCGACGATCCGTCGTTCCGCCGCGTCTTCACGTCGCAGTTCCTCCCCGACGGATCGCCCGAGCAGTGGGAGGCGTTCGACGAGCTGCAGCGCCACACGACCTCGCCCGACAACGCCGTGCGCTTCCTCAGCACGTTCGCCACCATCGACGTCACCGAGCTGGCACCGCGGGTCAAGTGCCCGACGCTGCTGCTGCAATCCCGGGGCGATCTGCGCCAGCCGCTGGAACGGGCGCGCGAGCTGGCGGCGCTGATCCCCGGCAGCCAGCTCGTCCCGCTGCCCAGCCGCAACCACCTGCTGCTCGGCGACGAACCGGCGTGGCCGATGTTCCTCGCCGAGCTCGAACGCTTCCTCGCCGACTAGTGCCGTTTCGGGAAACGTCCGCCCCGTCGCACGGCGTGCCGATCGGCAGATGCGCGTGAGAATCGGCACTCGTCTCCTGGTCGAGCGCTCGTTGCTACTCAGGTCTCGATGCCTCGTAGTCGAGGATGCGCGCCTTCATCAACGACTTCAGGAGTTTCGTCGGCAACGGTCGTCCGTAGGGCAACTTGATGAAGCCCTCACCAGCTTCGAAGCCTGCGGCCTCGACCTCTCCCCGCTGGGTAGCGAAAAATCGGTAGCGAACCGAAGTGAGCAATGATTCTTGAAGTTCTGAAGCATCCACAGGTTCGTGTTCTCGCCACGGACGTACACCGGCAAGTTCCACTTCAGTTCCTCGCGCGCCTTCGGGTCGGCAACCACACTCAGCTTCCGGAGTGCTTCGAGGTGCGGCCTCTGGACGTCGTTCAGCCGCGCAAAGTAATCGTCGACACTCGCGCGCTTGGGCATCGGCATGACTACGAGCTCCCTTCGAGAAGACCGGTCGGAGGCGGTGGAGAGTTGCACACACGCCATCGCCACACCGCCCAGAATGCCCTGATGGAGGGTGTGAGGCAACGACGGGGCGGTGTTCCGTAGCGTCGGGCTCGGGCCGGGTGTGTCTCGTTCACGATCGGGATCGACCCACACAACAGGTCGCACACGGCGGTCGTTGTCGACCGCGTCGGGGCGGTGATCGGCACGATCCGAACCGGGGTCGCCCGTGGAGCGTCGGGCGGTCATGATCGTGCGATGGCGACCGCGACCTCCCTGCCACCCGCCGGTGACGAGTGGTCATCGTGGGCCTCGCGGCGTCCGCAAACGGTCGGCATCCATCTCGACAGTGCGGCCGCCGGCCGTTCGTCGTTCGCCACCCTCGACGCCGTGACCGCGCACACCCACCGCGAGGCGTCCGACGGCGCCTACGTCGTCGCCGACCGGGCCGCACCCACCATCGCCGGCCTGCGCGCCCAACTCGGGCGGCTGCTCGGCGTCGACGACGACGGCGTGGCCCTCGTCGAGAGCGCCGAGACCGCACTCGACGCCCTGTTGCGGCGGTGGCAGCTCCACGACGACGACGAGGTGGCGATCGCGCCGAGCGAATGGGGACCGAACATCCACGCGTTCACCGCCCGCGGTCTGCGCGTCGGGCTGCTCGCCGTCGACGACGACGGACATATCGACCTCGACGCGCTCGAGTCGCGCCTCACCACGGCACCTCCGGCCGTGGTCCACCTCACCCAGCAGGCCTCGCACCGCGCCCTGCGTCAGCCGGCCGACGAGGTCGCCCGGCTGTGTGCGACCGCCGGCGTGCCGCTGTGGATCGACGCCGCCCAGACCCTCGGTCACGCTCCCGTCGCAGCGGGCGCCGCGGCGGTGTGGGCCACCAGCCGGAAGTGGCTCACCGGGCCGCGTGGCGTCGGCGTGCTCGCGGTCGCCGCGCCCTGGCGCGAGCACGTCGCGCTCGCCGCCTCGCCGATGGCGCCGGACCTGCCCCCGCTCCGTGTGCTCGAGCACCGCGAGGCCCACGTCGCCGGGCGGGTCGGCTTGGCGAACGCCGTCGCCGAGCTGCTCGACGTGGGCGTCGACACCGTCGCCGCCCGCCTCGACGAGGTGGGTCGAACCGTCCGCCACGAGCTCGCCGGGCTGCCCGGCTGGCAGGTCGTCGGACCGCTCGACGCCCCGGGGGCGATCACGGCGATCGAGCCGGTGGATGGACGCGACGTGTTCACCGTCCGCGAACGGCTGCTCGGCGAGCACGGGATCCTCACCACGGCGTGCTCGGTGGCCCGGGCGCCGCTCGAGATGACCCGTCCGTCGCTGCGCATCAGCCCCCACGTCGACCTCGCGCCGGAGCACGTGGTCGCCCTGCGCACTGCGCTCGCCACCGCGTGACCGGTCCCGACGGGTCGCCTCGGCGACCGACGTCAGGCGCGGGCGACGCCGGAGAAGATCACCGCCACCCGCTCACCCGCGGCGATCTGCCCGTCGTTGACGAGCAGCCCGGCGAGGCCGGCGGCTCCGGTGGCGCTGACCGGGATCCCCGTCGTGCGCGCCACCTCCAGCGCTCGGCGTACGGCCTCCTCGGGCACCACCAGCGGGGCTCCCCCACTCGCGGTCATCACGGCGAAGTCGCCGAGCCAGTCGTACGTCTCGTCGTCGAGGATGCCGTCGGCGATCGAGCTCGGACGGTCCCATGGGGTCATCAGCTGACTCCACCGGGCGGCTACGGCCGCCCCGGCCAGCGACGCGTCCTTGGCCCGCCACCACGCCCGCGCCAGCGGTGCGCACCCTTGCGTCTGCACCGTGTCGAGGCGGACCGTGGCCCCGAGACCCCACCCGACGCAGGCGGCGAACGCGCCACCACCCACCTGGACGACGACCCGGTCGAGGGCCACCGCGTCGGCGAGCTCCCACCCGATCGTGCGGCCCGCCGTCGAGGCACAACGCGTTCTCCGGGACCCTGCACGCTGAACGGCAGCGCTCCCTCCGCCACGGCCTCGCGGAAGCGCAGGACCGCGGGATCTCCCAGCGGGTCGTCGTCGCGTCGCGGGCACACGGTGACGACGGCGCCGAGCGACTCGAGCAGCGTGAGCACCGTGGTCGACGCCGACTCCGGTACGAACACCCGCAACGTCCAGCCGGCTCGACCGGCGATGGTGGCCGCGGCGATGGCGGCGTTGCCGCACGACGCGATGGCGAGCGGCGGGCGTCCGCCGCTCGGCGCCAGACCGAGGTGCTCGGCGAGGCGCAGGTGGAGCATGATGCCGACGAGGTGGCGGCCCTTGTGGCTGCCACCGACGTTGCCCGTCTCGTCCTTCACCCACACGTCGGTGGTCGGCGTCGCCGGCGGCACTCCGAGATCGAGCGCGTGACGCCGCACCGGCGTCACGGAGAAGCCACTCGCCACGTCGGCCGCCATCGCGGCGAGCGTCGAGGAGTCGAGGCCGTGGGCGGCCCCGAACGTCCACCACGCCATCCGCGGTCCGTACGCCACGAACGGGTTGGGATCGTCGAGAACCGGTACCGGTGGACCCGACACGACCGGGTGGAGCACGTGGTGACGGTCGTGCCGCGGTCGCGCGGGGACACACGAATGGCAGCGGCGTCGCCACGTCGACCTCGGTCGCGCAGACCGCACAACGCCAGCCGGTCGTCGCCGCCGCTCCGGCGCCGGGACTCATCCCGTGATCGCGCGCACGCGCCCGTTGAACTCGTCGATCATCTCGTCCCACACCGCGAGGAACCGCCGCAGCCCGGTCCAGAACGACTGCGTGCGCCGGGCCTCGAACAGCTCGAAGGGCGTGCCCTGCTGTTCGACCCAGGTGTAGTAGCCGAGGTTGAAGATGCGGTTGCGCACATGTTCGGTGCACTCGAGGGCGTGGGCGGTCGACACGTTGGCCAGATGCTGCCCCACACCGCGGCAGCGTCGAGATTGGTGAAGCCGCCGCCGAAGTCGCGCGCCGTCGACCTTCTCCCGCTCGCTCGGGTACATCGCCGCGCCATCGGTGGCGACGGTGATGAGGGCGTCGTCGGCGCCGAGGTCCGTACACCTTGGCCGTGGTGATCGCCGCCAGCACGTTGCAGATGCTGCCGAGAGCCCGAAGTGGCCCAGCGTCCGCGAGCACGCTTGCGGGAACGAGTCGCCGATCGGCGAGGTAGCCGAGGCCGTCGTCGCTGTTGAACATCACCTGCAGCTGATCGGTTGCCCGATCGCTGACGCCGACCACGACGTCGGTGTTCATCACGTTGTGGATCAACGGCACGTGCTTGTCGCCGATGCCCTGGATGTTGTGCTCGCCGAACCCGTTCTCCAGCAGCGTCGGGCACTCCAGCGCCTCGACGGCGACGATCTGCGTGCCGTACGTGCTCCTTCAAGCGGTCGCCGGCGGCGATCGTGCCCGCCGAACCGGTGGCGCTGGTGAACGCGGCGAGGCGGAGGTCGCGGCCGCGACTGCGGCGACGGTGTCGAAGACGTGGCCGAAGGCGCGCCCGGTGACCTCGTAGTGGGCGAGGTGGTTGCCGAACTCGCAGAACTGGTTGAGGACGAAGTTGGTCGGATCCTCCGCCAACCGCGTTGCAGGCGTCGTAGATCTCCTTGACGTTGGTCTCGGTGCCGACCGTGCTTGATGACGTCTTCAGCGCGGGTTCGCGCACCACCGATCCAGCCAATCGAAACGCTCCTGGCTCATCCCCGCCGGGAGGATCGCCACGCCGCGGCTCGCCATGATCCGGCTGATCGCGATGCCGCCGCGGGCGTAGTTGCCGGTCGACGGCCAGATCGCCCGATGCCGCGTCGGGATCGAACTGACCCGTCACGATCCGCGGCGCCAGGCAGGCGTACGCGGCGAGCACCTTGTGCGCCGTGATCATCGGGAAGCGGTCGCCGAAGACGACGATGATCGGGCTGTCGACACCGGTGAGCGCGCTTCGGCAGCACGACGTGGTCGGGCACGCCGACGCGATCGACCGGCGAGGTCGTTGTACCAGTGGACGCGCCACAGGTTGCGCGGATCGGGACCCTGCTGTCGGCATCGCCGACGCGATCGGGTCGGATCGTCGACGGATCGGCGAGCTCGGCGAACGTCGGCAAGCGTGATGCCGCTGCTCGGCGAAGCGGGCGACGCTGTTGGCCAGCGACTCGTCGTCGACGACCCGGTCGGCCAAGCCGAACTGGTCCTCGAGCACATCGGTGCGGCCATGGCGCTCATTGTGTCAACCCGACCAGCGGTCGACACGCCATCCCGTAGCCTGGCCCGCCCGTGCCCGCGACCGCCGATCACCGGCCCGACCTCTACCGCCAGCACCGCTTCGCCCTCCCGCCCGGCGCGACGTCGGTGATGTTGATCCGCCATGGCGAGTCGGAGGCGGTGGTCGACGGCGTGGCACCGCCGAGCCGCGACGGGCATGACGACCAGGGCCTGGCCGACGTCGGGCACGAACAGGCCGAGCGCCTCGCCGACCGGCTCGGTGCCACCGCGATCGACGCGATCTTCGTCAGCCCACTACGGCGCGCCCGCGAGACCGCGCGGCCGCTCGCCGATCGCCTCGGGATCGAGCCGATCATCGTCGAGGACCTCCGCGAGGTGCACCTCGGCGCCTGGGAGGGCGGCCTGTTCCGCAAGCACGTCAGCGACCGTCACGAGCACGGCGCTGCAGATGTACGCCGCGCACCGGTGGGACGTGATCCCCGACGCCGAGCCGGACGACGCGTTCACCGCCCGCGTCATCGGCGCCCTGGCGACGGTCGTCGCCGATCGGCCCGACCGCCGCGTCGTCGTGGTCGCCCACGGTGGTGTCATCGCCAAGGCCATAGCCATCGCGGCCGGCTCGGATCGCACGTTCGCCTTCCTGGCCGACAACGCCTCGATCAGCGAGCTCGTGCACGTCGACGGACGCTGGATCCTCCGGCGGTTCAACGACACCGCCCACCTCGAGGACCGGTTCGAGGAACCGCCCCGGTCGGCTCAGACGGAGGCGAGCACGACCGACACCCGGGGCGCCGGCCCCGGCTCGACCGGGAACGTCAGGAGCAGACGACCGTCGTCGAGCGCCCCGACGACGAGCTCCGACGGCTGATCGGGATTGCCGATGCACCAGAAGCTCATCGTGCCGCTCCACGCCGCGATCACGTCGACGTCGCTGGGAGGAAACAGCCGCGCGTCATCGACGGTCACCTCCTCGACCAGCGTCAGATCGCCCCAGAACGGGCAGTCGTTGCCGCCGAACACGCCCACGGCGACCTCACGGCCGTTATACAGCGCTGGTTCCGTGCCGGCGGCGATCTCGAGCACCGGACCGATCGGCCAGTCCCCCGCACCGGTCACGAGCTCGTCGAGCACCCAGCGTCCGACCGGTCCACCGACACATCGACTGTCCGGTGGGAGGACCTCCAGGCGGAAGCTGATCGGTCCGGGCTCCTGACGCGCCAGAGCGATGTAGACCTCGTGCGATCCGGAATCGTCGAAGCAGACCTCGAAATGCGAGTCGCCGGCGAACGTGTGCAGCTCGCCGCCCTCGGGTTGGAGCGCCCCGACCGACGCCTCGACCGTCACGTCGACGCCCTCGCCGACGATCGTGAACCAGTGCACCGGCGTGTGGCTGTATGCCGGACCTGATCCGTGGCCGCTGAGCGGCGATCCACCGGTGAGCACGTGGGGACCTCGAACGGTGTTGACCGGTGGCACGGCCGGCGGCGTCAGGTCCCAGATCGGTCCGACGTCGATGTGGAAGAACCCGCTGCGCAGCGACCCGGTTGCCAGCCGCAGGGCGAGCTGCTCGTGATCGAGCAGCGGGGAGAAGGCCTGGACACCGCGCCGCTCGGAAGCGATCATCCAGGGAATGTCCAGCCAGGGATCCACGCCGAGCGTCTCGACCGTCCAGAAGTAGGCCGCGGCCGCGTAGTCGAGGGCGAACAGCGAACGCGACGTCTGCTGCCACTGACCGTAGAAGTCGACCGCCGGATCATCGCGGCCACCGACGGTGACAGCAGCCCACTCGGCGCTCCCCTCGATGATCCACGCCGGCGTGCGGGCGACGACGCGGAGCGGAGCCATCTCGAATTGGAAGCAGTGCATGACCTCGTGGGCCAGGGTGGTGCGAGAGGCTCCGCCAGCGGCATCGACCCGGATCTGGCACTGGTCGTGGGAGTCGCTCCACACGAGGTGCCCGTTGCGCAGCGGTGCGGCGTCAGCGAGGATCCTGCCACGCCGGAAGGCGGCGGCGGACGACGGCACCACGGTCACCTCGGCCCTCAACGCGAAGCCGTTCCTGTCCTCGAGCTCGGAGACGAGGTCGGCGACGGTCGCGGCCGCCGGATGTCGAGCGGCCGCCTCGCCCGCCGCACCACGCAACCCGGCCGGCAGCCGTCGCGATCGCCCTCGTCGTGATCCAGGATTGCCCGCTCGATCGCGGCGCGCTGGTCGTTCGTGAGCTCGTCCCAGTGCGCTCCCAGGCTGCGCACGGCGAGCGACCCGTCGCCGGGGCGAACCACGTCGAACCTCGCCATCGCGCCGGGAACGTCGCCGTAGATCGACGCGTACACGTCGAGCGCGAACCAGCGGGGATCATCGCGTCATCGCTCGAGCGTGCCGCCGCCAGCGCCTCACCGGCGTCGCGTTCGTCGACCGTGCTCCGCCGCCCATCGTCCACCGCAATGGTGCTCGGCGGTCCGTCACTGATCAGCGTCGGCTCCACTGCCGCAGCGGTGTCTCGCGGAGCGGCCCGTTGTCCGCGTCTCGTCCGGACCGGTGCAGCCGCCGCCCAGACGGCGACGGCGACGACGGTGGCCGCCATCCGGCGCCGCCGAAGTCGCGCTCGTGGGCACCCGAGCCTCGCGTCGCCATGGAACGCACGGCGTCCGATCTCGTCACCAACCTCGCCCGATGCCTGAGGCCGACACCGGTCAGACATCGGCCGGCTGGGGGACGACGCAACCCGGTTGGTCGAGCGCGAGCAACAGGTCTCGCCCCACCGCGGCCGCCTCGACGGCGCGGTTGTCGGCGACGAGCAGCTGCCCGGCAGCGCCGTCGTCGACGGCGATGCCTGTGAGCAGGAGGAAGCGGTCGAGTCGGCGGTCGAGGTCGCTCCGGCCGGTGATGTCGGCGACCCCGTCATCGATCGCTGCCGTCAACTCGTCGTACGAGGTACCCACCTGACGCCAGCCCTCCCGATCGGTGGGCGGCCGGTCGAGCGCGGCGACCAGCGCGACCACTCGTTCACACGGTCGACGGCGAGATCGCCACCAGTTCGTCCGTCACGCGCGGGCTCGAACGCTCGTTGCGAGCGGCGACGACGAGCGCCGTCGCCCAGAGCCCGGCGACCACGACCACGAGCCACGGCGGCCCGTAGCCACGTCGGCCTCCCCTCGTCGATCGTTTCGAACGGCGGCGGCGCGGCCCGCTGGACGATCGCCGAGCGGACGTCGTCGGCGCAGCGCCGGAGACGCTGCTCGAGACGATCCTCGGCGATCACGTCTCGAACTCGTCAAGCTGTCGCTGCGAGCGTCGCCCTCGCCCGCACGAGGTGGGTACGTACCGTGCCGGCAGCGCACTCGATCGTCTCGGCGATCTCGTCGACGGAGAGATCGTTGCCGTAGTACAGCGCCACCACCTCGGCCTGACGGCGAGGCAGGCGCCGCACGGCGGCCCACACGACGCCGGTGTCTGGTTCGAGTTCGACTTTCGGACGCGCCTGGCGCAATCGCAGCATCGCCGTGGCCGCCGCACGATGCCGACGCCAACGCGACGCCGCGAGGTTCAGCAGCACCCTGCGTACCCAGGTGCCCGGCTTGTCGAACGACGAGACACGCCCCCAGTTCCGGTACGCCCGCAGCATCGCCTCCTGTACCAGTTCCTCGGCGGTCTCCCTCGAGCCCGGTGAGGGCGAAGCCGAGCCCGAGCAGCGGTCCCCACTCGAGCCGGTAGAGCTCTTCGAAGCTCCGAATCTGCAGCAACTCGAGGCGAGCCTCGGCCACGGCATCACCGGCACGCACGACCGCTCGTGACCGGCCGGCGGGGTGGCCGCCGCAGGGTCCGGCCATCGGCCCGTCCGTGCCATCACCGCCTTCACACGCACGGAGCCGCCGCTACGCGTACGGGCGTACACGGCGCGTCGGGCATGGTGCACCTCCCGACGCCCACCGTACCGAGATCAGCGGCGGGCGGGCGACCTCGGCGACGAGCACGAGCTCAGCGCCGACAACGGGCGTACGCGTGGTGCAGCCTTCCGGCGTGTGTGTGGGCGATGACGAAGCCGGGCTGGCCGGCATCGCGGCACCGGGAGGTTCTCACGTGGGTTCGAATGCGAACATCATCGACCGCCGGGCGGCGGCCTCACTCGTCGCCACCGTACTCGCTGTGCTCGCCCCGGCCGGGAGCGCCGTCACCGCACCGACAACGCCCGACGCACCTCCGACCGCCGCAACGAGCTCTGCGCCAGGCCGGATGATCGACGAGGTGTTGGAAGCGCTCGTGCTCTCGACGATCGATGTCGCGCCGAACCTCGCCTTCCCGAGGAGCGACGGTGACCATATCTGGGCAACCGGTCGCGACGGGCTCGTCGTGCGGGTGGATCCGTCGAGCGGAGTGGTCGACGAGTTGGTCATCGATGGGCTGGATGGCCGCCTGCTCCCCACCGTCGCCGACGGCGCGATCTGGCTGGCCGAGCTCGGCGCCAGCCACGTGGTGCGCATCGATCGGGCGACCCTCGAGGCCGAGCCTCCGCTCGAGGTCGCGGGGCCGGTCGGCCTGGTGGTCGCCGGGTCGGACGGCCGGCTGTGGATCGAGTCGAGCGAGCCACCCGCTGGGCTGCGCCCGTTCGACCCCGTCGCCGGCACCACCGGCGAGCTCGTCGTGGTCGACGACAGGGGCGAGGTAGCCGGGTCGGCTTGGGGTTTCGGTTCATTGTGGGCGCCCCGCTTCGAGGGCAACGAGATCGTCCGGCTCGACGCCGATGGCGCTCCCCTGGGCACCGTCGCTACCGGCGTGGGCCCGGCGGACGTGCGGCCGGTCGGTGACCGGCTGTGGTTCGTCAATCGCATCGACGGCACGCTCGGACGCCTCGACCCAGGGACGCTCGACGTAGTCACGGTCGATCTCAATGCCGGCGGCCCGCCGATCGACACCCCATCCGGTGTCGTGGGGAACAGTGACGACGTGTGGACGCTGGCCGCGTCGATCGTCGACGGCACCGCCATCGTGTTCAGGGTCGATGCCAGGACCGGCGAGGTCATCGCCCGGCGAACCGCGCCTCAGGGATTGCACATCGACGCCGTCGGTGGGTTGGCGATGGTCGGCGACCGCCTTTTTCTCCTGACGACGTCGACGGCCGAACTCCTCGAGCTGGACGTAGATGACTTCACGACCGAGGCGAACCCGGCCCGCTCGGTGCCGACGACGCCGCTGACCTCCGACGACGAAGCCGCCGTCCGCTCGGCGCTCGAGACGTTGTTCGCCTCGACGACGACCACGGACGAAATGGCCGAGCGGATCGACCGCGGCGCGACACTGACCACCGCCATCGCGGCGTTCAAACAATTCTTCGACGACAACTTTGCCGGCCAAACGGTAGGGGCCAACGTCATCGGCGTTCGGGTCGTAGACGACCGCGCCGAGGCCGACTACACGATCACCGTGTCGGGCGCTCCGATCATCGAGGTCCAGACGGCGGCGCTGATTCGGGCCGGTGATGGCGCATGGCAGCTGGAGCGGACCAGCTTCTGCGCGCTCGTCGCGTTGGGCGGCATCGACTGCGAACTGTGAGCGCGGTGTTCCTCGCCGAGACGCGTCGATCAGCGAGCTGGGCAGCCGTCGACCGCGCCGAAGTGTGAGCCACGCGTGCGGATTCCGTACGCGTGGCTCACACTTCGGCGATCAGACGACGACGACCTTGGTGCCGATGTCGGCGAACGCCCACATGAACGCGGCGTCGGGGTTGGCCTGGCGCTGGCACCCGCCGGACAGCCGCGTGCCGAGCTCGGCCTCGGTCTCGTACGGCTTGCCGGTGTCGACGTGGATCGGGATGCCGTGGAACCCGATGGCGCCGATCTGGGTGCGGTAGTAGCGGATCATCAACGGCAGGATCGCCTTGCCGTTCCACGCCGTCGACTGCTCCGACCGGCTGTACACCTGGTACGTGCCCGGCACCTCGTTGTTGTACTGACTGCCCGACACCAGCCAGGACCGGATGATCGTGCCGTCGCCGGCGACGGCCCACACGCGCTGGCTGATCCGCTCGTACACCACCCGTCGGCCGGTGCCGGAGTTCTCCGGCAGCGGCGGGGCGTGGTCGCCCACGGACGACACCGACGACAGCGGGAAGCCCCACGAGTCCTTGGCCCCGGCCGGCGGCGGTGGTGTGTGCACGACGAACATCTGCTCGTCGGGCCAGATGCCGAGCGTCATGTTCGTCACCCGTCCGGCGACACCGTCGACGAACAGCTCCTTGTCGGTCTGGAACTGCTTCACGGCGGCGCTGGTGGCGTAGTCGAACGTGCCCGAGATCGGGCCGTCGTAGTACCCGACGCGATGCAGTGCCTGTTGTAGGCATTCCACGTCGGGTCCGCTCGACTGCACCGAGATCGACTTCGGCTGGACCTTGCAGTCCGCGGTCAGCCCCTCCTCGGAGCCGGCGATCGCCAGGTCGGGAACGCTCCCGTCGACGTCGCTCGCCGGCGGAGCCGCCGTGGTGCTGGTGACCGCCGCCTGGATCCCCGGTGCGGCGACCCCTGCTGCCGCCGCGTCGTTGTCGTGGCCGGACGCCGCCCGGTTGCCGATGACGGCGATCCCCACGGTGGCGGCCAGCACACCGGCGACCACGATGGTGCGGGTGAGGCGCTCTTGCTTGCGCCGGCGACGATCGATCGTGCGCCGCGCACGGACATCTCGTTCTGTCATCTGCCCATGACGCACGGAGGCTCAGGGTAGCAGCCGGCCCTCGCGCCACGCGTGACTCAGGAGTACGTTTCGCCGCATGGCAGACCTGTATGTCGGCGGTTTCGTCGACCCCGCATCGCACGATCGAGGCGAGGACACGCGGCTGGCGACCGACAGCCTGACCACCCACGGGGTGATCGTCGGGATGACGGGCTCGGGCAAGACCGGCCTCGGCGTCGACCTCGTCGAGGAGGCGCTGTTGGCGGGCGTGCCGGCGCTGCTCGTCGACCCGAAGGGAGACCTCACCAACCTCTGTCTCACGTTTCCGGCCCTGTCGCCGGCCGAGTTCCGCCCGTGGATCGACGAGTCGGCGGCCAAGGCGGCCGGCCAGTCGCCCGACGACTTCGCCGCCGCCCAGGCGACGGCGTGGACGGACGGCCTGGCGGGTTGGAGGTACGGCACCGAACAGATCCGTACCCTGCGGGCCGGCGTCGACTTCACGATCTACACGCCGGGGTCCCAGGCCGGCCGGCCGATCAACCTGGTCGGGTCGTTGCAGGCGCCGACGATCGACGACCCCGAGGCCGTCAGCGACGACATCGAGGGCTACGTCTCCGGTGTGCTCGGGCTGATCGGCGTCGATGCCGATCCACTGTCGAGCCGCGAGCACATCCTGCTGTCGAACCTCGTGCAGCACGCCTGGACGTCCGGCGCCGCCCTCGACCTGCCGACGCTGGTCGCCCAGGTGCAGCAACCACCGATCGAGCGCCTCGGGGTCGTCGCCCTCGACGAGTTCTTCCCGGCCAAGGATCGCAAGGCGCTCGCCATGCAGCTCAACGGCCTCCTGGCCTCACCGTCGTTCGCGTCGTGGGCGGCCGGCGACCCGCTCGACATCGAGGCGATGCTGCACACCAGCGACGGACGGCCGCGGTGCGCGATCGTGACGACGGCGCACCTCGCCGACGAGGAGCGCCAGTTCGTCACGTCGATCCTGCTCAGCAAGCTGGTGACGTGGACCCGCCGCCAGAGCGGCACCACCGACCTGCGCGCCCTGCTCTACATGGACGAGGTGCACGGCTACCTGCCTCCGAGCGCGATGCCGCCGACGAAGAAGCCGATCATGACGCTGATGAAGACCGCTCGTGCGTTCGGCGTCGGGGTGGTGCTCAGCACCCAGAACCCGGCCGACCTCGACTACAAGGCGATCACGAACGCCGGGACCTGGATGATCGGCCGCCTCCAGGCCAAGCGCGACAAGGACCGCCTGCTCGACGGCATGTCGGGCGTCGACGGCGGCGTCGACCTGACGGCGCTGGACGACACGATCAGCGGACTCGACAAGCGCGAGTTCGTGCTGCACCGCGCCGGCGGCGCCGGACCGAAGGTGTTCACCACGCGGTGGGCGCTCAGCTACCTGCGTGGCCCGCTGACGAAGGACCAGATCAAGCGCTTGCAACCCGCCCCCGCACAACCCGCTGCGCCGCCACCGCCACCGGCCGCCGATCCCGCCCCGGGGGCGCCCGCCTCGACTTCGGCCCCGCCGAGCGCCGTCGGCGCGGGGTCGACGACACCGGTCATGCCATCCGTCGCCGCCGGGATCGGCGTGCGGTGGGTCGCCGCCGGCGCGCCGTGGATCGCCGACGTCGGCGGCGACCCCGCCGGGACGGCCTGGGAACCGGGGATCCTCGCCACGACCGACCTGCGCTACGACGAGGCGAAGGCCGACTTCGTGCTCGACCAGACGGTGTCGTCCGTGCTCTTCCCGCTGTCCGGAGGGATCGACCCCACCCGCGCCGTGTCGATCGCCCTCGACCCTGCCCACCTCACGACGGCCGCCCCGCCGTCGGTGTCCTATCGCCTCGTCGACGCCGCCATCGGCGACACCAAGACGTGGAAGCAGGTGGAACGGGCACTGATCGACCAGCTGGTGCGCGGGGACGCGCTCACGATCAACGTCAACAAGGAGCTGAAGCTGTACTCGCAGCCGAACGAGACCACCGAGCAGTTCGCCGCCCGCTGCGCAGCGGCTGCCACCGCCGCGGCAGTGGAGAAGAAGGCCGCGGCCACGACGAAGCAGGCCGCGAAGGCATCGAAACTCGACGACCAGCGCGATGCGGCGTCGGACCGGGCGGAGGTGGTGGCCGAGCAGGCCAAGGAACGCAAGCGCGGCAACTGGCTCCGCGCCGCCGGGGACGTGGTCGGCGGGATCTTCGGCTCGAGCCGCGAGGCGGCTGCCCGCGTCGGCCGGGCCGCCGACCGAGTCACGCGCAACTCCGACGACAAGCGCGTCGAGGAGGCCGCCGCCCGGGTGGCACGCATCGAGCAGCAGCGCGCCGATCTCGACGCCGCGCTCGCCGCCGAGCTGGCGGCGATCGATGCTGCGTCGAGCGCGTCCGCCGCGGCGATCACCACGATCGCGGTGCCGCTCGAGCGCACCGACGTCAAGGTGCGCGACCTGCTGCTCGTGTGGGTGCCGGTGCCCTAAGCCAGGACCGCTCGACCGGCGATCTGGTCAGCGACGTCCTTCTCGAATCGAGAAGCGATCGAGCTGACCCAGGTCGGGCCGTCGCCGTGGTGCGGTGCCGGCGGTGGGACTCGAACCCACACTTTCAGGTACCTAAAACCTGTGCCTCTGCCAGTTGGGCTACGCCGGCTCGCGATCGCCACGCCACGATAGGTGCGCGCCGTCACCCGGCGCGCTGGGCCCGGTAGTCACGCGGGCTGAGTCCGGTGTGGCGTTTGAAGGCGTTGCTGAACGCGAACGGATTGTCGTAGCCGACCGCGACGCCCACGCTGGCGACGCTGCGCCGAGGGTCGTGGAGGTGGTCGGCGGCGAGGTCGAGGCGCCAGCGCGTCAGGTACGTCAGCGGGGGCTCGCCGACCACCTCGGTGAAGCGCCGGGCGAAGGCCGCCCGCGACGACCCCACGCTCGACGCCAGCCCCGCCACGGTCCAGCGGTGCGCCGGGTTGTTGTGCATCAGCTCCAGCGCCGGGCCGAGCACCGGGTCGGCGGCGGCGGCGTACCACGGCGGGATCCGCCCCCCGGGCCGGGTGAGGCAGGCCCGCACGGTCGTGAGGCACAGCACGTCGAGCAGGCGGTCGAGGATCGCCGACTGGCCCGGCGCGTCGCGCACCACCTCCGCCGCGAGCAGGTCGAGCACCGGGTTCTCCCACTCGTCGCGACGCACCACGGCGAGCGGCGCCAGTGCCACGAGCATCCGCTCGCTGACGTGACCGACGGCCTCGTAGGTGCCGGTGACGAGCAGGGTGGACCCGTCGGTGGCGTTGCCCCAGCTGCGCACCGAGTGCTCGAGCGTGCCGAACGGCGCGCTTCCGTCGAGGCTGGTGCACACCTGGCCGGGGCCGATCACCACCTGCGGTGCGGTGTCGGGATGGTCGGCCACGACATAGGGCGTCGGGCCGCGGCACAGCATCACGTCGCCGCGCTCGAGGCGCGTCGGCCCGGCAGGATCGCCGTCGACCGTGACGTAGGCCCAGCCGCGAACGACCGCGGCAAGCGTCAGCGGCGCGCCGTCCTCGACCCGCAGGCACCACGGCGGATCCATGCTCGATCGGAGCAGGAACGCGCCGCGTGCTCGCGGTCCGTCGAGCAGGGCGGCCACGGCGTCCACCGCGCCGAGCGTAGACGATCGAGTAGCAGAAGGCGCATTTCACTCATCGATCATCTCGACGGGCGACGCCCTGGTCAGGCCAGCAAGTGCAGCAGCGCGTTCTCGATGATCTCGGGCAGCGCCGGGTGGATCCAGTACTGGCCCTCGGCCACCTGGCGGGCGGTCTGGCCGAGCGACATCGCCTGGATGAGCGGCTGGATCACGGTGGCCGCCTCGGGGCCGATGATGTGGGCGCCGAGGAGCAGGCCGCTCTCGGGGTCGGCGAGGACCTTGGCGAAACCGGTGGTGTCCTCGCGTGCCCACCCGGCGGCGATGCCGGCGTAGTCGTAGCGGCCGGTGATGTAGCCGACGCCGCGGGCGATCGCCTGCTCCTCGGTGAGGCCGACGCTGGCGATCTGCGGATGGGTGAACACGGCCGACGGCACGAACCGGTGGTCGCTGCGCACCGGATGATCGGGGTGGAGCAGGTTGTGGCGCACGACGCGCGCCTCGTGGTTGGCGACGTGCTTGAGCTGCCACGGCGAGCAGATGTCGCCGAGCGCGAAGATGCCCTCGACGCTCGTTCGCTGGTGCTCGTCGACCGCGACGTGTCCGGCGTCGTCGACCTCCACGCCGGTGGCGGTGACAGCGAGGCGGTCGCTGTTGGGGCGTCGACCGGTGGCGACGAGCACCACCTCGGCCTCGACGGTCAACCCCGGCGCCTCCATCCGCACGCTGGTGGCTCCGGCGTCGAACGACGTCGGGTGGACGTCGGTGAGCAGCCGCCAGCGGTCGGCGGCCAGGGCCGTGAAGGTGCCCGAGATCTCGGCGTCGTGGTCGCGCAGCAGCCGCCTCGAGCGGATCACCTGGGTCACCTCGACGCCGAACGATCTGAACACGTGGGCCATCTCGGCCGCGACGAAGCCCCCGCCGAGCACCAGCACCGACGACGGCAGCGCCTCCAACCGCATGATCGTGTCGGATGTGTGGACGCGAGGCCCGAGTGCGAGCCCGGGGATGTCGGGCACGATCGGCCGGCTGCCGGCGGCGAGCACGATCTGCTCGCCGATGACGGTGGTCGACGTGCCGTCGTGCAAGGCGATGTCGAGCGTCTTGTGATCGGTGAACTCGGCCCATCCCTCGTACACGGTGATGTTGGGGGTGCGCGGTCCCTGGCGGTAGGCGCGGCCCGCCGCGGAGATGGGGTCGATGCGCCCGAAGATGCGGTCGCGGATCTCCGGCCAACGCACCCGCTCGAGGGTCAGGTCGACTCCCGAGCGCGCCGACTTCCTCGGCGCCCACGGCCACGTCGGCGGGGTACACGAACATCTTGGTCGGGATGCAGCCGACGTTCAGGCAGGTGCCGCCGAACGTGCCGCCTTCGATGATGGCGATGTCGAGGTGATCCATGTCCGGCCCCGGGATCGAGTTGCCCGAGCCGGTGCCGATGATGACCAGGTCGTGGTCAGTCACCGGCGCACCATCTGCTTCGTGCGAGTGAGCGAGCGCCAGCGAGTCAGCGACCAGCGACGGCCTGCGTGGCCGGGGAACGCCATGACGGTCACAGCAGCTCGACCAGGGCGGCGAATGCGCGACCGCGGTGCGAGATGGCGTCCTTCTCGCCGGCGGACATCTCGGCGAACGTGCGCCCGTCGCCGTCGTCGGGCACGAACACGCTGTCGTAGCCGAAGCCGCGCGTGCCGCGTTGGTGGCGGGCGATCTGGCCGGTGCACGTCCCTTCGGCGAACAGCTCCCGGCCGTCGGGCCACACGACCATCGCGATGGTGCGGAAGCGGGCGCGCCGGTCGGGTCGGTCGCCGAGCACGGCGAGCAGCTTCGTCCAGTTCTCCACGTCGGTGGCGCCCTCGCCGGCGAACGAGGCGGTCTCGACGCCGGGTGCGCCGTCGAGCGCGTCGACCTCGAGGCCGGAGTCGTCGGCGACCGCCGGGGCGTCGGCGGCGCGGGCGACTGCGGCCGCCTTGAGTCGGGCGTTGCCGACGAGCGACCCGGCGTCCTCGACCACGTCGCCGACGCCGTCGGGTCGCGGCAACAGCTCGATGCGCTCCCCGAGGATGCTGCGGATCTCGGCGATCTTGCCGGCGTTGGTGGTGGCGCACACGAGCCGCGACAGCGGCGCGGCGTCGCTCACGGTCGTCGCGGAGGCGCCACGGCCACCATCTCGACCTGCAGATCGATGATCTCGCGCAGCCCCGCCTCGGCGAGGCCGAGCAGCGTGTCGAGCTCGCTCCGGGTGAACGCCTTGCCCTCGGCGGTGCCCTGCACCTCGACGAACGTCAGGTCGCCACCGCCGGCCGGACGCAACGTCACGACGTTCATGTCGACCTCGGCCGTCGAGTCCTCGACGTAGGGGAGGTCGAGCACGGCGACGCCGCCGACGATGCCGACGCTGATGGCGGCGCAGAACGAGTGCAGCGGGTGGGCCGCGATCGCGCCGCGCCCGACCGTCCGCGTGAGGGCATCGTGCAGGGCGAGGTAGCCGCCGCAGATGCTGGCGGTGCGGGTGCCGCCGTCGGCCTGCAGCACGTCGCAGTCGACGACGACCTGGCGCTCGCCGAGCATTCGCATGTCACAGGCGGCGCGCAGGCTGCGGCCGATCAGCCGCTGGATCTCGACCGTGCGCCCACTCTGCTTGCCCTTGGCGGCCTCGCGGGGCACCCGTTCGGGCGATGCGCCGGGCAGCATCGAGTACTCGGCGGTGACCCACCCCTTTCCGGTGCCGCGCATCCAGCGGGGCACGTCCTCGTCGATGCTGGCGGTGCACAGCACCCGGGTGCGCCCGAACGTGACGAGGCACGAGCCGTCGGCCATCTCGGTGTAGTCACGCTCGAAGCTGATCGGGCGCAGCTCGTCGTCGGCGCGTCCATCAGGTCGGCTCACTCGTGACCCTCGAGTGTCACTCGTTCAGTCGGCGACGGTGCACCAGTGGCCGAGACGGTTCGATGATCGCCCGTCGAGCCGCTCACTCGTCGTGTCCTCTCGGTGGGGTGCCGGCGGGGCGGCTGGTCGGGGGCGCGGTCCAGGCTCGGGCGCGCGACCGGGCCCGAGGAAGCGGGCGCCGAGCTCGGCGAACCAGCCGACGTCGCCGCTCGACAGGAAGCGGTGCGTGCCGGCGGTGGCGGACGGGGTGCGGAGCAGGCCGAGCCCGCCGAGCGTGTGCAGCACGGCGAAGGCGGTCTCGTCGGCCGAGCTGACCAGCGTGACGTCCGGGCCGACGACGTCGCTGATCACGCGGGCGAGGTACGGGTAGTGCGTGCAGCCGAGGAGGAGGGCGTCGACCTTGGCGGCGACGATCGGCGCCAGCAGCCGTTCGCCGAGGACCGTGACCTCGTCACCCGAGGTCTGGCCGCGCTCGACGAACTCGACGAAGCCGGGGCAGGCGGCCGAGGTGAGCTCGACCTCCCGATCGGCGGCGCTGCGCCGCCACTTCCACGGCGTTCACGTAGGCGCCCGACGAGACGGTGCCGACGGTCCCGATGACGCCGATGCGGCCGGTGACGGTGGCGTCGACGAGCGAGGTGGCGCCGGGGGTCACCACGTCGAGCACCGGCACGGGGAGCTCGGCGCGCATGTCGTCGAGTCCGGCCGCGGTGGCCGTGTTGCACGCGACGATGACCGCCTTGACGCCGTGGTCGGTGACGAGGCTGCGAGCGAGCTCGGCGGCGTAGCCACGCACCTCGTCGTGGGGCTTCGGACCGTACGGGTAGCGCCCGGTGTCACCGATGTAGACGAGGTCCTCCCCCGGCATCAGGTCGATCACGGCGCGGGCGACCGTGAGGCCGCCGAACCCGGAGTCGAACATCCCGATCGGCCGGTCCACGCCTTTGCAGGCTATTGACACCCGGTCCCGCCGCCGCGATCTGGTCACTCTCCGTCTCGTTCGCCGATCTGGTCACCGACGTTCTCGATATCGAGAACGTGGGTGACCAGATCGCCCTTTCGCGAGGATCAGGGCCCGGTCGTGGTGGTCGCCGGCGCCACGGACGGATGCGCCAGCACCGCGGTCAGCGTGTCGACGTAGCCGTTGGTGCCGTGGAGGTCGGCGATCTGGATGCCCGCCGGCGTCGCACTCGGACCGGTGAGCGTGCGGGCGATCGGGTCGACCACGATCGTGTCACCGCTCAGCGTGGTCAGCTCCGGCAGGGCGAAGATCTGGTCGGTCGTCAGGCTGCCGGCGACCGTGTGCGACCGCAGGAACGCCTCGAACGCCACGGGGTCGGCGAGGATCGCCGAGCCATCGGGAAGGGCGGCGATGGCGGCGTTGGTCGGCACCAGCGCCGTCACCGGCTGACTCGGCGTGTCGAGCACCGCCGACAGGTCGAACCGCTGCACCGCGGCGGCGAAGTCCGACACGGTCGGCTCGGCCTGGATGAGCCCCCAGGCGGTCAGCGTCGGCGCCACGGTCGTGCTCGTCGTCGAGGTCGATGTCGTCGTGGTGGTGGTCGATGTCGTGGTGGTGGTCGTCGTCGTCGTCGTGGTCGTCGGCGGCACGGTCGTCGTGGTCGTCGTGGTCGTCGGCGGCACGGTCGTCGTCGTGGTCGTCGGCGGCACCGTCGTCGTCGTCGTGGTCGTCGGCGGCACGCGTCGTCGTCGTCGTGGTCGTCGGCGGCGTCGTCGTCGTCGTGGTCGTCGTGGTCGTCGGCGGCACCGTCGTCGTCGTCGTGGTCGTCGTGCGGCACGGTCGTCGTCGTCGTCGGTCGTCGTGGTCGTCGGCGGCACGTCGTCGTCGTCGTGGTCGTCGGCGGCACGGTGGTCGTCGTGGTCGTCGTCGGTCGTGGTCGGTCGGTGGTCGGTCGTCGGCGACGTCGTCGTGGTCGGCGGGAGCGTCGTCGTCGTGGTCGTCGTCGTCGGCGGCACCGTCGTCGTGGTCGTCGGCGGCTCAGTGGTCGGCGGCACCGTCGTCGTCGTCGTCGTGGTCGTCGGCGGCTCGTGGTCGGCGGCGTCGTCGTCGGCGCGGCTCGTCGTCGGCGTCGACGTCGTCGTCGGCGCGACCGTCGTCGGCGGCACGGTCGTCGTGGTCGGCGGGTCGTCGTCGTCGTCGTGGTCGTCGGCGGCTCGTGGTCGGCGGCTCCGTCGTCGGCGCGCACCGTCGTCGACGTCGTCGTCGTCGTCGTCGGCGGCACCGGTCGTCGGGGCTCCGTCGTCGGCGGCACCGTCGTCGACGTCGTCGTGGTCGTCGGCCGTCGTCGTCGTGGTCGGACGTGGGGCTCGGTGGTCGGCGGCTCCGTCGTCGGCGGCTCGGTGGTCGGTCGTGCCGTCGTCGGCGCGACCGTCGTGGTCGTCGGCGGCTCGGTCGTCGGCGGCGTCGCGTGGTCGGCGGCTCCGTGGTCGGCGACGTCGTCGTGGTCGTCGGCGGTTCGGTCGTCGGCGCGACCGTCGTGGTCGTCGGCGGCTCGGTCGTCGGCGTCGACCGTCGTGGTCGTCGGCGGCTCCGTCGTCGGCGGCTCGGTGGTCGCGGCTCGGTCGTCGGTGCGACGCGTCGTGGTCGTGGAGGCTCGGTCGTCGGCGGACCGTCGTGGTCGTCGGCGGCTCCGTCGTCGGCGGCGTCGGTCGTCGCCGGCTCGGTCGTCGGTGCGACGGTCGTCGTCGTCAGAGGCTCGGTCGCCGGCGGCTCGGTCGTCGGAGGAGCGGTCGCCGGCGGTTCCGTCGTCGGCGCGACCGTCGTCGGCGCCGCCGTCGTCGTCGGGCGCGGCGGTTGCCGTCGTCGGCGCGACCGTCGTCGACGTGGTGGTGCTCGGGCGCTGCGTCGTCGGGGTCGCCGTCGTGGTCGGCGCCTCCGTCGTCGGCGCCTCCGTCGTCGGCGCCACGGTCGTCGGCGCCAGCGCCGTCGTGGTCCGCGGCGGCTCGGTCGTCGCCGGCACCGTGGTCGTCGTCGATGTCGACGGCGCCGTGGTGGACGATCCCGGCCCAGGCAGGGTCGTCGATGGCGGCGAGGTCGTCGACGTGGTCCCGTCGTGCTGGTCGTGCTCGTACTCGTGCTCGTCGTACTGGTGGTACTCGTCGTGGTCGACGACGTGGTCGACGTGCTGGTGGCCGCCGTCGTGGCCGTCGTCGTGTCGCGGTGGCGACGGCGGTGGTCACCGACGTGGCACCGGGCGCGGTCACGGTCGGCTGGGTCGGCAGCGAAGTGGTGGTTCCAGGGGTCGACGACGTGGTGGTGGGCGCAGTGGTCGACGTGGTGCTGGTGGTGGTCGCCGGCAGCGAGTTGTCGCTGTCTTGGCCGTTGCCCCCGGTGAAGATCACGAGCGACACGATCAGCAGCACCACCGCCACCGCGCCGGCGGCGAGGGCCACGAGCGCGCCCGGCTGGTTCCACCAACCGCCGGAGGGCGACTCGTACTCGGGCGCGTACCCCCAACCGTCGCCGCCGTCACCGCCGCCCGACGCGCCGCCGGCGGCCGTCGCAGCTTCCCCGCTCTCCACTCCCCCGTCCCCCGGCGTGACGGGGTAGCGCCTCGGTGGGCTCGCCCGGGCCCAGCGGGCCGTCGTCACTCACCCTTGGGCACCCTAGTTGGCCGCACCCGAACGCCAAGGGGCGCGGCTGCTCGCCGGTACGACTAGCCGGTCGGCGCGGTCGGGACCGCCGGCGCGGAGAGCACCGCCGTGATGGTGTGGACCCACCCGTTCGACGCCTGGTCCGACGCCGAGATGCTCACCGGCCCGAAGTCACCGGCGATCGTGCGACTGGCGGCGTCGACCGGATGACCGTTGATGCTCGGCTGAGCGAAGATCGCGTCGGCGTCGAGCGACCCGTTCACGAGGTGCGCCTGGACCAGCTGCGACGACAGTGACGGGTCGACGAGGATCGCATCGATGTTCGGGCACATCCCGCATCGCCTGGTCCGACGGGGCCAGCACCGTGATGTCCGTGGCCTCCAGCGCTTGGCCCATGTTCGCCGTCGTCACCGCCTGGTTGAACATCGCAAAGTCGCCGTCGGCGACGATGTTGCCGGCCGACTGGAGGGGCACGGTCGTGGTCGTCGTGGTCGACGTGGTGGTCGTCGTCGACGTGGTCGTCGATGCTCGTCGTCGTCGTCGTGGTCGTCGGCGGCTCCGTCGTCGTCGTCGGCGGCTCCGTCGTCGTCGTCGGCGGCTCGTCGTCGGTCGTCGGCGGCTCCGTCGTCGTCGTCGGCGGCTCCGTCGTCGTCGTGGTCGTCGGCGGCTCCGTCGTCGTCGTCGGCGGCTCCGTCGTCGTCGTCGTCGGTCGGCTCGGCTCCGTCGTCGTGTCGGCGGCTCGGTCGTGGTCGGTCGGCGGTTCGCGCCGAGTCGTCGTCGGCGGCCGAGTGGTGGTCGGCGCCGGACCTGGCCGCGTGGTGGTCGGCGCGACGGTCGTCGTGGTCGAGGCAGCCGTCGTGGTGGGTGCGACCGTGGTGCTGCTGGTGCTGCTGCTGCTCGTCGTGGTCGAGGCGGCCGTCGTCGCCGGTGCCTGCGTCGGCGGCGGGTTGGTCACCAACGACGTCGGCTGCGGTCCAACGGTGATCGAGGCGAGCGTCGGCACGCTGGTCGTGGTCGTGCCGCCCGTGACCGCGGGCTGCGTCGGCAACGTCGTCGTCGTCGCACCGGCGGGCGTCGGCACCAGGCTGTTGTCGGTCGAGTCGCCGTCGCCGCCGGTGAAGACGATCAACGCGATCACGCCGAGGACGACGGTGGCCGCGCCGGCCGCGATCGCCACGATCGCTCCCGGCTGCGTCCACCACGGGCCGGGCGGCGGCTCGTACTCGGGCTCGTAGACCCAGTTGCCATCGTCCGGCCCGCCCGGACCGCCGGGGCCGTCGAACCCGTCTCCGCCGCCGCCTCCGGCAGCGGCCGCGGATGCCAGGGTCGGGTCGTCGGGCGCGCCGTACATGATCTCGGTGGGCGGACCCTGGTCGAACGGAGGCGGCGGCGGGGGCGGCGTCGACCCCGGAGGCACCTGGCCCGACGGGGGACGTTCCCAGATGTTGGGGTACGCCTCGGTCGGGTCGGGCTCACCGCGGTCGCTCACGACCGGGATCCTAGAAGTAGATCACCTGCTCAGTGGTGGCAGTGGCTGCGTCGAGGTCGTCGGTGTAGGCGCCGGTCGACAGGTACTTCCACCCGCCGTCGGAGACGATGAAGACGATCGTGCCGCTGGTGATCGACTCGGCGACCTTGGCCGCGCCGGCCAACGCCGCGCCCGCGCAGAGCCCGGCGAACACCCCGCATTCCGGCGACGAGTCGACGTGTCCACTCGATCGATTCACGCGGGCGCACGACGCGCTTGCGGTCGAGCAGGTCGAAGCCGTTCCAGTCGTCGAACACCGGCGGGATGTACCCGTCGCCGAGGTTGCGCAGGCCCTCCACGCGCTCACCCTGCGGCGGCTCGATGGCGACCACCTTGATGTCCGGGTTCTGCTCCTTCAGGAACCGACCGGTGCCCATCAGCGTGCCGCTCGTGCCGAGGCCGGCGACGAAGTGCGTGATCTCCGGGCAGTCGCGCCAGATCTCCGGTCCCGTGCCCTCGTAGTGCGCACGCGGGTTGGCGTCGTTGCCGTACTGGTAGAGGAAGCACCACTCCGGGTGCTCGGCCGCCATCTCCTGGGCTCGGCGCACGGCGCCGTTCGACCCCTCGGCGCCCGGCGTGAGGATGATCTCGGCGCCGAACACCGTCAGCATCTGGCGCCGCTCGACCGACACGTTCTCGGGCAGCAGGATCGTGATCGGGTAGCCCTTGAGCCGGGCGATCGCGGCGAGGGCGATGCCGGTGTTGCCCGACGATGGCTCGAGGATCGTCTGGCCGGGGAGCAGATGGCCGGACTTCTCGGCGTCCTCGATCATCGCCTTGGCGATGCGGTCCTTCACCGACCCGAACGGGTTCTGGTTCTCGAGCTTGGCGAGGATCCGCACCTCGGGGTTCGGCGAGAGCACCGACACGTCGACCAACGGGGTGTTGCCGATGAGGTCGAGCACGCTGGCGTGCACGCTGGCGATCGTCAACACCGGGCTCACCTCCGAGTCACCGACAAATCCGATCCGGTTCCTCAACAATCTACCGGACCGGGCGCGCGTCAGGCCAGGGTGATCCGCTCCTCGACCGCGACGCCGTCGGTGATGCGATAGCTGCGGGTCTCGGGGCTCTCCCGTTTGAGGCCCACGATCACGTAGTGCCAGGCCGGGTCCGGCGCCTGGGAGATGTCGGTCGGGCTGGGATAGGGCTCGGAGTGCGTGTGGCTGTGCACGACGCCGACGATCTCGTGGCCGCTCGCCTCGGCGTCACGCTCGGCGCGGAGGTGGTCGAGCGGATCGAGCGTGTAGACCCGGGCCGACTGGGCGGCGTTGCGGCACCGGTAGAAGCGCTCGACGCGAGCGCCGGAGCCGGCGAGCAGTCCGCACGCCTCGTAGGGGTAGGCGTCGTAGGCCGCCGCCGCCAGCTCGTCGAGGATCGCCGCCGGCAGCTCGAGCACACCGCGAACGCTAGCCAGGCCGCCGTTAGCCTCGACGCGCCATGGCGACCAAGCGCCAACCGTCGGACGGAACGAAGTTGATCGCGAGCAACCGACGCGCGCGCGGCACGACTACGGCATCCTCGACACGGTCGAAGCAGGCCTCGTGCTCGGCGGGAGCGAGGTGAAGAGCCTGCGCCTCGGCCACGTCCAGCTGGCCGACGCCTTCGCCCGCTACGCCGACGGCGAACTGTGGCTGGAAGGCATGCACATCGCGCCGTATTCCTTCGCCAACGGGGTGGGTGCGCACGATCCCGATCGCCGGCGCAAGCTGCTGTTGCACCGTGACGAGATCCAGCGGTTGCAGGCTCGTGTCGCCCAGGAGCGGCTCACGCTGGTACCGCTGCGGCTCTACTTCCGAGAAGGGCGGGCCAAGGTCGAGCTCGGTCTCGGCAAGGGGCGCCAGAAGGCCGACAAGCGCCAGGCGCTCGCCGAGCGCGACTCGCAGCGCGAGATCGAGCGCGTGCTCGGCCGCCAGCGAAAGGGCCGCGACTGATCTCGATCGCATCCGGGCTTCTGGTCCTGCACCCGTAGGCTCGTCCGGTGCGCTCGGCGGCGGCGACCACCTTTGATGCCCACGGCCTCGCGGTCGCTGTGGTCGCTGCGTTCGACGGCATCGCGGCTGCATTGTGCCTCGCCGCCAGCTGGCGGGAGCGACAGCAGAGCCTCACGTCGCCCGATCCGGTTGAGGCGGCGCGATCGCGTCTGCTCGCCCGGTTCTGGATCGGCGTGACCCTCGGGCTGGTGATCCTGGGCGTCGCCCGGGCGTTCGACCTGCAACGGGTCACCACCGACGCCATCCGTCGCGCCGCCCAGAGCGAGGGCTGGTACGCCGGGCGTCGACCCGTGCAGGCGATGTTGGTGCTGCTCACCATCGGGGCAATCGCGGTCGCCGCGGTGGCGATCCGCCGGTTGCTGCGGCCGGTGGTGGCCCGGCTGCGTTGGGCGCTCGTCGGGCTGGCGGTCGTGGCCACGTGCGTCGCGGTGCGCGAGATCTCGTTCCACTACACCGACATGATGCTGAGCGGCGGGCCGCACGTCGGCTGGCTGCTGGAGCTCGCCGGCGTCGCCTGTGTGGCGGTCGCCGCCCGGCGCAGCGTTCTCGACAGCACCTGTCGGATCTGACCCCGGCCGATCGTCGTCTCGTCGAACGGGCCAGCGGCCCGCCGTGATGATCGAGGCGCGTCGTGTCGACGCGCACGGATGCAAGGAGACCGGAGCGATGAAGTACGTGATGTTCATGGTCGACGACCCCGGCCACCTCGACGCCGACGAGGCCGCCGCGCCGCCGCCGACGACTGGTTCGCCGACGTCCACGCTGCCGGCACGTACCAACAGGGCGTGCGGCTGCACGAGACCGATACGGCGACGACGGTGCGGGTGCGTGACGGTCGCCGGCTGATCACCGACGGCCCGTTCAGGAGTCCGAGGAATGGATCGCCGGCTTCGCCATCCTCGACTGCGCCGATCTCGACGAGGCGATCGAGATCGCTGCCCGCAACCCGATGGCGTACGTCGGACGGATCGAGTTGCGGCCGATCCACTCGATGGGCGGGCCCACCGACGATTGAAGTGGTCGGTCGATGACCACTTCTATCCGGGCATCATCGGGGACGAGCCGTCGGTGCATCCGGCATCGACGCTCGAGAGGGAGAACCGTCATGGACTGGAAGTTGGAGCTGGTGCTCATCGGGGTGACCGACGTCGATCGGGCCAAGGCCTTCTACGTCGACCAGGTCGGCTTCGTCGCCGACCACGACCACCAGGTCACCGACGAGATGCGCTTCGTCCAGCTGACTCCCAAGGGGTCGGCGTGCTCGATCGCCTTCGGCACCGGGATCACCGAAACCGCCCCCGGCTCGGCCCGAGGCCTGCAGATCGTGGTCGACGACGTGGCCCGGGCCCGCGAGGAGCTGATGGCACGCGGCGTCGAGACCGGCGACGTCCAACACCTCGCCTGGGGCGACTTCATCGGGTTCACCGATCCCGACGGCAACCAGTGGGCGATCCAGCAGGTCCCCCCGCGCTGAGCGCCCGCCGCCGAGACGTTCCGGGGAGCCGGGTGCACCGAAACGGTGCATCTGACTCCTCGGAACGGGCGGTACGCTGGAGCGACACGCACCACGGGGCTGACAGGTTTCGACGTCAGTAACGAGGGGCGGGTACGCGACCCGAGTTGCTCAGACTCGCTAAACGGGGCAACCAAAAGAATTGCCGATGAGCAGTTCGCTCTCGCCGCCTGATCTCAGGTGAGTGAAGAGACATCGTGAGCAGAAATGCCGCACGGGGCCGGTCCGCCGCAGCCCGGCAACAGAAGCGGAGGATGACGGTGGGAAAGACCGCTGACGGCCGGAAAGACGGCTGACACCAGGGAAAGACCCGGCGTCGATCTGAGGTAGCGATACCGACGATCAGCCGACCCGCCGGCGGAGCAGCGTCAGCTCCGATGTCGGGAACGGTCGTATCGTGTTCGTCCACCGGCTGATGGACGGGGGTTCGATTCCCCCCAGCTCCACCACAAAAGTGTCATCTATCAGGGGAAATTTGATAGATGAACGAAGGAATTGTTCCCCCGTCCAAAACGTCGGATGACCCGGGCCGACGCAACGACCAGCCGGCGCTGACCAGGCAAGCCAGCATCGGGCCCACGACCGGCAAGGTCGACGATCGTGACATAAGCACGGCAATAGGACGGATGACGTCGGGCGATCGGAGTGTCCTCACTGCGGCGTTTGTGACGTGATCGATGACGTCACGGGCGTAATGCGCTCGAGCCGTCGGCATTCACGACCTCGTCGAAATCACGCTTACGCACAGAGAATTTCCGAGAGACCCCCGTCCCGGTACCTCGTCGCCACCAACGACAAGGCGATCCCACCCGCCACCCAACGATTCATGGCACCGACGGGTTGATCCACTTCGACACCGAGGTCATCGGTGTCGCACCGCGTGAAGTGTCGCTCGCTGATGGTCACACGATCAGGGCCACATGTGTTGTCGTGGCGGTCGAAGGTCCACGTGCGGCGTCGCTGCTCGGACTGTCACCGGTCGAGTCGACTCCGGCATCATGCGCCTGGTTGGCGGCCGACGCAGCACCGATCTCCTCTCGCTTCATCGTGCTCGACGGCACGGGTTGGGGTCCGGCGCTCAACATCGCGGTGATGAGCAATATCGCTCGCGAGTACGCGCCGCCCGACTCGGTCCTGATCGCAGCCGCCTGCCCGGGCGCCGACGATCCAGAAATCGAGCCCGCAGTTCGGGCCCAGCTGCGACGCATGTGGGGCCGCCCAGTCGACGGTTGGCGCCACCTCCGCACCGATGCGACCGCCCACGCCCAACCTCACGCCCAACCTCGCCGACATCCCCCGTTCTCTCCCAAGCAACGAGTCGATCTCGGCGACGGCATGTTTGTGTGCGGCGATCACCGCGACCCCGCCTCGATCCAGGGCGCCCTCTACTCCTGTCGGCGCTGCGGCGAAGCCGTCGTTGCCTCGCTCACCTGAACCCGATCCGCCAGCGTGGACTCTCGCTCGACTCGATCGCTGGACATGGTCAGGGAATAAGGATGTTGGCGAACACCTGCCACGCCAGGGCGCTCTTGGCGACGAAGCTCAGCACGATGTAGATGCGCTCGCCGAACACATAGTCGCGCCACCTGGCGATCCGCCGGTACTGGAGCCATTGGTTCACGGCAAAGCAGTTGAAGAGCAGGAACAACGAAACGATGATCCCGTAGACGAAGGTCGGCGGATGCTCGGCGCCGTCGACCGAGTTGACGC
This sequence comes from Ilumatobacteraceae bacterium, assembly GCA_963719295.1. Taxonomy (GTDB): domain Bacteria; phylum Actinomycetota; class Acidimicrobiia; order Acidimicrobiales; family Ilumatobacteraceae; genus Desertimonas. The sequence continues at coordinate 333,991 of CAVRBV010000008.1, read as the reverse complement.
CGTAGACGAGCGACGCCACGATGGCGATCCAAGGCGCGGCCCCGGCGATGCAGCCGAACCAGAACGGACCCCACCAGGTGGTCGGGCCTGGCTCGTTGACCATCTCCATCACCCAACCGAACAGGATCATCGCCACGTTGGCGCCGGCAATGGCGATCAGCGCGGTGAAGTCGGTAATGCCCGTGATCGTCGCGATGATGACGATCATCAGTGTCGCCGACAACGAGTACTCGACCCAGCGGAACCGGCTCCGCTGGTGTTGCAACTCGTCGCGATAGCGCTCACTCATCCCGAACGCGATGAGGAAATGGAAGAGCGACGACAGCAGCAGGAAGGCGGCGACGGCGACGGCGAGCGGATACGTGAACGCCTGGGTGAGGATGCCGTCCTCGACGGGAGTTCCTGGTGGGCCGTTGAGCCAGAACCCGCTGATGCCGATCCGGAAGCCGTTGTTGAGCGAAAGCATGAGGATCGCCGAGGCGAGATGCAGCAGGCCGGCCGCCGCGTTGACGCGGCGTAGCTGCTTCAGCTCCTCGTCGTCGATGACGCGCTGGCCGGTGCCGGCCGCTCTCGTGTCAGTTCGTGCGTCGCCGGTCATGGCTGCGATGGTCTCACCTTCGGAAGTCGGCTGGGGCGATAGTCATGCGAACAGGGCATCGACGAGTTCGTCGGTGGTGAGCCGGGGCACGGGCGCCGGTGCAGGGGTGGTGAGCAACTCCGCGAGCTGGCGGGCGAGACAACAGGCGTCGAGATAGTTCGGCGAGGCCACCGAGGCGCGCCCGGTTCGGGCCAGGTCGGCGGCGTTGGCGAACTGATCGGTCGAGAACGGCAGCACCAATTGGCGGACTCCGGCGGCCAGACACTCCTGCACGCTGTTATTGCCACCGTGATGAATGGCAAGGTCGGCAGCAGACAACATCGCGACCTGCGGCAGCTGCCTGTCGACGATCCAGTCATCCGGCACCGGGCCGAGCGCATCGATCGGCGTGTCGCCGGTGGCGATGGCGGCACGCACACCGGCGCGACGGAGCGCGTCGGCGATCACCACGAGTACATCGGATCGAAGCGATAGGAACGTGCCGAGCGCGACGTACACGTTGCGCCGGCCGTCGCCGCCTGCAAGCCAGGAGGCGTACGCCGCGGGCAAGCTCTCGTCACGCGCGAGCGGTCCGACGAAGCGGTGCTCGTGCTGCGATCGCGGCCCGTCGATCGGGCGTGAGGAGCGCTGCGTCGTTGTTGTAGAGCACCCTGCGGCCGTGTATGCGCATGGCGTCGGCTGCCGGCGGACGACCGGGGGCTACCTGCGCCAGGGCGGCATTCCACCGCGCCGTGAATGCAGACGAGACGTCGTCGGCGAGTCGTTCGAGGTGGGCCAGGTCGGTGGTGTCGGGGGCGCAGGGCGCTGGCCATTCCGCCGGGACGCCGTAACGTTCGCCGGCGACGGGGAGCTGGGACGGGTGGCCCGGCACGAAGGTGACGAAGGGACGTCCACTGGCGTGGAGACCGAGCGTGGAGGCGAAGGAAACGTGGTCGACCAGGGTTTGGTCTGGCTCGAGCTCCTCGACGAGCGAGATGATCTCGCGAGTCACCCGTTCCGGTTCCCACAGGAGATCACGCGCCCGTTCCGTCGCCTGATGGTGCAACGTGGCGATCGCACCTCGCCGCGTCGCCTCGATGAATCGATTGATGGCCTCGTCCCGCTGGACGAGGCCATCGTTGGCTCCGGCGCCGAGCCGCAGCGAGCGCCACTCGAATCCGTCGTGCTCGACACGGGGCCGCATCGCGTCGCCGCTGGCGACGACCACGCGATGCCTGCGCGCTGCGGCTGCATTGGCGAGGACAGCGAGCGGGCCGTAATGCGACGCAAAGTCCGGGCTGAGGACGAGCAGCGTCATGCGTAGAGGGCCACGAGCTCGGCGGCCATGGTTTCGATCGAGTACTTCGACTCGACCATCGTGCGCGCCCTGTCGGCCCGCCCGGGCCGGTCAGCCATGGTGAAGGCACGCCGGATCGCGGTTTCCAGGGCCTCGCCGGGGTGGACGAGTACGCCGGTGTCGCCGTTCTCGACATAGCTCGACGGCCCACCGGTGCTTGGTGCCACCACCACGAGTCCGGCCGCGAGTGCCTCGAGGACGGCGAGGCCGAACTCCTCCTTGAGTGCGCCGTCGACGTACACCCCGCCCGGCGCCCAGCGGCCGTGCCGACCGCTGGCCACGCTCGCCAACAGGTGGGCGATGTCGCCACGCGGACGTCCACCGAACATGACGAGCCCGGCCCGACGGGAATCGGTCGGCGGGAGGGCCCGATCGATGGCATCGAGAACCTGCCGTTCGACCCGGGACGGCTGGTCGAGCGCGCCGCCGACGATCACGAGGTTCGAGGTGCGTTGCAGCACGTGGTCGTTCGCCCAGGCGGCGACGACGCGTTCCATTCCCTTGACGGGGTTGAGGCGCCCGACACTGAGCACGATCGGCAGTTCGCGACGAGAAGTCGGGATCCGGCGGGCGAGTTCGTCGAGCACGCCGGTGCTCTCGACCTGGGCGGTCGAGGCACCGAAGGCTGCTGCTCGCTGCCCGGTTGCCGCCCGCCGAGCAAGCGCCGCGTCGACGCCCTCGGCGATCACCGCGCGCCGCTGCCCGTGGCGGCGAGTCGTCGGCTCGTCGATCAGCCCAGAGGCTCGCGAGCCGGGGAACAGCGCGACGCGATCGGACTCCGCGGCCAAGCACTCGACGAGGCGAGCCCGGAACCAGATGTGAGCGTCGGCGTCGAGCTGAACGAACGACGCCTCGTCGAGCTCACCTCTTGTCTGCAACGAATGCACGAGGTGGTGTGGGTCGGGGGCGAGGCTGAAGCACACCGGCAGTCGCAGCTCTGCGGCGACTGACGCTGCTGCGAGGGTGCCGACGTCGGCCATACGGAGATGGACCACGTCGAGCGGTCGCGCATCGCGCAGCGCCCGTCGGATGTCACGCTCGATGCCGGGGAGGTGCTCCCACGCGTCGTTGGCCGACTCGGCCGGACGGTGCCTGTCGCCCACGGTGATCGTGGCGTAGGTCAGCTCACCGTCGCCGGAGGTCACCGGCCCCCGGATGGCGTCGTCGAGGTCACCACGACCGATGGTGACCACGTGGTCGACGTCGTTGCGTTGGGCGAGATGCTCACCGAGTGACACGAGCAGGCTGGCGACGCCGCCGGTGTCTCCGCGTCCGCCTCGGCTCAGTGCGCCGTCGAGGCCGGGGGCCAGCACGATCTGCGCGATCCGAAGGCCGTGCGATGATCGCTCGGCATCGGCGACCGAGCTTTGGGACGACGACCCCAGGTCGAGTGCGCTGAGGAGATCGACGATCCTGGCACGTGCCTGGCAGCCTGTTTCGGTCGACAGCGCGATTTTGGCCGGGCGCCCGATCATCGCCGGTTCCGTCTCGGCCCACCGACGAAGTGTGCGATGTGCGTGCATCGTGTCGATTCCGCCCGCGACCAACTGCCGCAGCAGTGCGGCGACGGCTCCCTGCTGGGGAGTGCGTTGTCCGAGGTGCCACGTGGCGTGACGTCGCGCGAGCGGTTCGGAGCCGCTCAGGGAAGCGATGAGCAACTGATCGGCGGCGTCATCCGGCACGGCTGCGATCGACTCGAGTGCCGCTAGGCGTGCGATCGGGCCGTGTTCGGCGAGAGCCGTGAGTTCACGCAGGATCGCCGAGGGGTCGGGAGCGGCGCTCGTCCACCTCGACAACTCCGCTGACCGCTGCAGCGTTGCCACGAAGTCACGTGCCTCGATCGTTCGGCGGAGATCGTCGATGAGCAGTGAGGTGAGCGTTCTGGCGTCGTTGGGGGGCGCCCAACCGTGCGACACGGTGCGGGTGGCGGACATCCGGCCATTTTATCCTGCCTTAGTTCTATTTAGTTGCCATTAGCGCCCAATGTTGTCGGCGCGGCGTACTCTGGCGTTCATGCCGCTCGCAGACCAGCATCTCGACCTCCAAGAGGCCGCCGACCGATTGGGCGTCCACTATCAGACCGCCTACCGGTGGGTGCGGACAGGGCGCCTCCCAGCATCGCTGATCGGCGGTCGCTACACGATCGATGTCGCGGAGCTCGACGCCCTCGAATCCGTCCGCCACACCCCCCGTCGACCGGCCGCACCGAGCGCTCGTCGGCTTGAACGGTCCGCCGAACGGGTGAGGACCGACCTGCTTGAGGGCGACGAGATCGCCGTTCGCGCTCTCGCTCGGCGGCTCGTCGACGAAGGGTCGTCGGTCGTCGAGGTCATTCAGTCCCTGTTCGTCCCAGCGATGTACGAAATCGGGCAGGCCTGGCAGGCCGGCCAGATTGCGATCTGGCAGGAGCACCGCGCCGCCGCCATCGTCGAGCGAGTCATCGGTGATCTGGCTCCGAACCCGCGTGGACGAAGGCGCGGCGTTGCGGTCGTCGCCGCCGTCGCCGGAGACCGTCACTGGCTGCCGACCACCATGGCGGCGATGGCGCTCCGCGACGACAACTGGATCGTCGAGCACCTCGGGGCAGACCTTCCCGAGGACGAGATCCTCCACTTTTGTACCGACCACGATGTACGGCTGGTCGCGCTCTACCGTGACCACGCCGGAGGTCGCCGCTCGCACCCATCGATTCGCCGAGCAGCTCCGCATCGCCGGGACACGCACGATCGTCGGCCGACCCGGACTCACTTTGGACGACCTGATCCACCAAGCCCGCGCGACCTCGGCATCGAGACATCGATGAACCCACCTTCACAGCGACCACGGTGTGCCCGTGCTGCGGAGTCGGAGCGCGTCGTCGTCGGGCGTGACGGCTCTGACGCTCGGGCCGCCCGCGGTCAGACTTCCGCCTCGACGTCATGGATGGACGATGGAGCTGTGGACGAGGGAATCATGCGAGACCCTCACCGGCGCCTTCCCTGTGGGAGGACGGAAGAAGGACGGATGGGACGGGAAAGGGACGGGGCACACCGGCACCGTGTCGACGGACAGCTCCATCCTCGTCCGCGTCAGCGCCGTCGGCGACGACACCACGCTCGCCGGCACTCAGCGCCTCGTCGCCGACGCCAAGGCCAGTCGAAGTCGAGCCCAAGAGCTCGCCGACCGCTTCGCTGCGTTGCTGTTCTACGTTGCCGTCGCGGCCGGCGTCGTCACGTTCGTCGTGTGGTGGGCGATCGGTGACCTCGACACCGCGATCACCAGCACCGTCACCGTCCTCGTGATCGCCCGCCGCCACGCCCTCGGCCTGGCGATCCCGCTCGTCATCGCCATGTCGACGGCCGTGTCCGCCAAGGCCGGGATCCTCGTCAAGGACCGGCTCGCCCTGGAACGCGTGCGATCAATCGACACCGTCCTGTTCGACAAGACCGGCACCCTCACCAAGGGCGCTCACACCGTCACCGGCGTCGCCGGGACCACCGAGTTCGACCACGTCCGGGTGCTTGCGAACCGCGGCCGCCGTCGAGGCCGAGAGCGAACACCCACTCGCCCGAGCGATCGTCAACGCGACATCCGACCATCCAGTTCCGCGGCGACCGGGTTCCGATCGATCACCGGCCGCGGCGTCACCGCGATCATCGACGGCGTCACATACGCGGTCGGAGGACCCGCACTGCTCCGTCAACGCGAGCTCACGCCCCCCGAATCGTTTCACGGTGCCGTGTCGGCGTGGGAGGGGCGCGGCGCCGCCGTGTTGTATCTCACGACGGAGGACGCGATCGTCGGTGCCATGGCGCTCGAAGACGAGATGCGCCCCGAGGCCAGGCAGGCCGTCGACGAGTTGCGTGAGATGGGCGTCGACGTGGCGATGATCACGGGCGACGCACGGCAGGTCGGCGAAGCCGTCGGAAGAGACCTCGGCATCGTCAACGTGTTCGCCGAGGTGCTCCCCGAAGACAAGGATCAAACCGTCGCACGCCTGCAGGAATGCGGCACGACCGTTGCGATGGTGGGCGATGGAGTCAACGACGCCTCCGCCCTCGCTCGCGCCGACGTCGGCCTGGCATCGGTACCGGTACCGACGTGGCCATCGAGTCGGCCGGGGTCGTGCTCGCCTCGAGCGATCCCCGCGGTGTCGCCAGCGTCATCCGCCTGTCGCGGGCCAGCTACCGCAAGATGATCCAGAACCTCGCCTGGGCCGCCGGCTACAACGTGCTCGCGACCCGCTCGCCGCCGCCGCGTTCGCCTGGGCGGGCATCACGCTGTCCCCCGCGATCGGCGCCGTCCTGATGAGCCTCTCGACGATCGTCGTGGTGCCAGCTACAGGAAGGTTGTGTCGACGTCTTGGCCGGCGAGTACGGCTCCGGCGAGGGTGAATGTGTCCTGCTTGACTGCGAAGTGCTGGGTTATGGCATGTACGTCGCGCAGCCGTCGCTGCAGCGGGCTGCTCGAGTAGAGGGCGCTGCCACCGCCAGCCGTGTAGGCACTATCGACGACCGCCGCGGCGGCGGTGGTGACCCAGGTGGCTGTTGTCCGGATCCGTGCCCGCTGCGTGAGGGTGAGTTCCTCGCCGGCCGATCGCGGCCGCCCAGGTCGATGCGACGGTGCTGTCGAGGAGCGCCTTGGCTGCACCGAGGTGGGCGTCGACGGCACCGAGCTGGTTGCGGAACAGTGGGTTGGCCGCCAGCGTGGCGTCGGCGAACATCGGGACCTTGGCGGTGGCCAGGGTGGTGACCTCGGCCGAGCGCACCCTCGGCGATGCCGACCGCGACGTTAGCGAACCCCAGCGCCGACAACGACAGTTCCGGAATCCGTCCCAGCGGTCCCTCGACCCCACCCGCTTCGAACACGGCGAACGTGTGCGCCGCGGGGACGAACTCGTCGTCGATCACGAAGTCGTGGCTGCCCGTCCCGCACAGCCCGGACACAGTCCAGGTGTCGACGATCTCGATGTTGGCGGCCGGCAGCACCATCATGCGGATCGGCGGCATGCGGCCGTCGTCGACGATGCAGTGGGCGACGAACCAGTCGGCGTGCTGGCAGCCGCTGGCGAACGACCACCGCCCACTTGACCCGGTACCCACCGCCGACCGGCGTGGCCACACCCGTTGGGTTGAATGCCCCCGCCACGACGACATCGGGGCCGTCGGCGTACACCTCGGCGAACGCGGACGCTGGCAGCTTCCCGAGGATCGCCGGGGCGGCGCTGCCGATCATCACGGTCCACGCCGACCGACCCATCGGCACGCGCCAGCTCGCGCACGACGGCCATGTGGTCGACGAGTTCGAGCTCGACACCGCCGAACCGGCGAGGGACCAGCATCCGGAAACACCCGGCGTCGCGCAGCGCAGCCACCAGGTCGAGCGGCAACCGCCGTCCGCTGTTCGACCTCATCGCTCCGCGCAGCGATGGCGGGGACCACATCTCGCACCGCGTCGAGGATCGTGGTCGCGTCGGCGCCGGACGCGGCTGACGGATCGGGGTGGGTCGATGGTGTGGGTCGTCATCAGATGCTCCATTCGGTGGCGGGTGTGTGGGTTGTGCGCGAGCAGGGTCGACACGAAGGTGCTCGGGTTGCTCGATGTGGGGGGCGTGGGCGGCGGCGTCGATGACGTGCAGGCGCCAGCCAAGTCGGGCGCTCGCTTCCTCGGCGAGGTGTATGGGCACCATCCGGTCGTGGCGGCCCCACAGCAGGTCCACCGGCACGCCGATCGACCGCAGCTCGGCGTCGGGTATCTGCTTGGTGCCGATTCGGATCAGCTGCCTCATAGTGGCCTTGACGTGCCGCACCTGGGCCCGGGCCAGGGTGTAGGCGGCAAAGGCGGCGAACCACTCGTCGTCGCGGCCGCGGGTGGCGTCGAGGTCGAGCAAGGCGTAGCGGTCGAAGCGGTCGGCGTTGCGTGTCGTCGGTCGCACGGCGAAGCGGATGGCGACGATCCGCAGCCGGAAGGGCATCCGGTACGGCCCGATGCCGGGAGCCGCGTACACCACCAGACGCTGGAGCAGGTCGCGGTGTCGGGCGGCGAAACGCGCCGCCAGTGTGCCGAGCAACGAGTGGGCGACGACCGCCGGCGGTTGCGGGCACGTCAGACGGAGCAGCTCGGCGAACCAGGCGTCGAACCTGCCCTGGTCGAGACGGGCGGCCGGTGCGGACTCACCGAGTCCTGGGACGTCGGCGACAACGAGGCGGTGATGCTCGGCCAAGCCGCTGACAGCTGGCGCCCACATCACGCCGCCGCATTCGATCCCCCCGTGGAGAAGGACCAGCGGTGAGCCGCCGCCACCCTGAAGGACGCTCGTGTCGATTCCGTCGACGTCGAGCCGCTCTTCGCGCAGGGCAACCTCTCGCAGCATCCGCTGCCGCATCGCAACCTCGATCCCTCGCTGCCCGCCAGCCATCAGATGTCACCACGTTCCATCGACGCAACATCGGCGCCTCGGCGGCGTGCCGGGCGCGGAATTCCTTGTCCCACTCACCGGTGCAGAACCCGACGGCCTCGACGATGCGCCCTTCGCCGTCTCGCACAGCCACAACCGGCGCGCCGTGCGGTCCTCGCCGTCGACTTCCTGGTGCTCCTCGTGTTCGATGACGAACCCGCGCTCGGTCGCCACGGTGCGCAATACATCGATCCGCAGTGGGCCTCGGGCGAGCGAGCGCAGCTGCTGCACCAACGCGGCGCGGCCTTGCAGCTGGAAGCGCCAGACGGGCATGTTGAGATCACAGAACACATCCGGCGCGAGCACATCCTCACCGTCGTCGAGGCCGTCGAACAGTTCGGCGAACCGCCGACTCAGCCGCTCACACGCCTCGCGGTCGCGTCGATCGATTCGATCGATCCGTCGGAGCCCGTCATGTCGGTCATGGTTCGAACGGTACGGAAGCGGTCGTCCCCGGCGCATCGGACAAACGATCCAAACGCTCCTTGATGCCGCGTGGGTCATTGTGTGTAGGACTGGGCTACGAGGCCGTGCTCATAGGCGTACGCCGTCGCCGCCGAACGGGACGAAACCCCGAGCTTGGTAAAGATGTTGGCGACGTGACGGGCCACCGTCTTCTCGCTGATCACCAGCTCGGCCGCGATGGCCCGGTTCGTCATCCCGGTGGCGACCAACCGCAGCACGCACAGCTCGCGAGCGCTCAGCCGCGCCCGCCTCCCTCGACGACGGCACGCGACCGGCGACCCGCTCCAACAAGGCGAGATCAGCCACCGCACCCAGCTGGCGGAACGTGCCGGCGGCCGCGTCGAGCTCCAACGATGCACCATCCTCATCGCCGAGCCGCCGGCACGCCCTTGCGATGGCGACTCTGACCCGCGCCGCCTCGTACGGGGCTCCCATGTCGCGCCAGATCGCCCAAGCAGGACGCAGAACCCCGAGCGCGGCGCGGGCATCATCCTCGGCGAGCAAGACCAACGCCGTGGCGTGAGCCGCCATCGCGCGCAGCACCGGCGCTTCGAACTCGGCGCCGAGACCGACCAGCTCGTCGGCCGCCGACTCGCGCCGCGGGGATGTCATCGACCGCCAGCACGATCTCGACATAGTCCGCCAGCAACTGGGCACGCGCCGACACGGTCGGACGCCTCGTCGACGGCGCGCCGGATCGCGGCCACCGCGACGGCGGCCTGACCCTGGGCCAACCGGAGCCTGGCCAGACCGGGCTGCGGATCCCGCCCCCGCTCGCTCGCCTGGCGATACGCCGCCTCCGCCCGCTCGTACTCGCCGCGCAACCGCAACAGCTCCGCCAGGCGATACAAGGCGTCGCCAACCGCAGGATGCACGGGCGGACGCGACAGATGCTCGAATGCCCGTTCAGCCTCGGCCATCGCGTCCTGCCAGGCGCCGTGAAACTGCAGGATCTCAGCACGATGCACCAGACATTGCCCGCGATAGGGCACGAGCTCCGGTTGCGCTTCGCACCAGCGGCTCAAAGCCGCCGTCCACTCCTGGGCCCGACGTACGTCGAACATATGCTGGCACGTCTCGATCACCGCGCAGTACACGACCCCCGAGACGATCGGCGACACCTCACCCGCCGTCACCGACACCATCACCTCGTCGAGCTCAACGACACCACGCGCCTGATCCCCGCCAAGTACCAGCGCCTGTCCCCGGCCGAGACGCCCGAACGCCGTCAGATCCGCGTCGCCGCAGCGGACACCGATCGCCAACGCCGTCAGTGAACTCGGCGAGCGCAGTGTCAGTGTCGCCCGCAAACATGTGCCCGAGCGCCACCGGAAGGAGCAACAAGCCGCGCTCCACGCAATCGCGATCACCTTCGTCGAGCAGGTGCTCAGCGCGGGCCGAACCAGCCGCCGGCCGGCGCGATCTCCCCACGCTGGAAAAGACCGAAGCCGAGCCAGAACGCGCACCGGGCAGCCCGCCGCGCATCACCCTTGCGCAAGCACTCGTGATGAGCCCGCTCGCAAGTCGCCGCCCAGACGTCGTCCTCGCCGACAAGGTACGCCGCCACGGCCAAACGCTCCAGATCGTCGACACCCAACGGCGAACAGCGGTCGGCGGCCGACAACTCGACGCACGCATCTCTCCACGCCCGACGCTCGAACGAGCGACGGCCAACAACTCCCGGCTCGCTCACCGCTCCCAGCATCTCGCATCGAGGTCGCCGCCGCCACCAGGTTCGCCTCGACCGGCGTTGAGCCAGCGCTGCCACCCGAGTCGTCGACTCCTGGGGTTTCGCTGGTCGAGGTGCTGGGGGGATGTCCGGCAGACGAGCCCCCGTCCACCGACAACCGGGTCAGCCCATGCGAAGTTGACCGAGGGCGTGAGACCTGCGACTCGGTCTTTGGACTTGGCGGGGTCCTCCGACGGGTACGCCGCGCCTCGCACCTGTGCGACGAACAGCAGCAGACCGTAGTGACCCCAGTCCGGCGGTTGGGGACCGTCGTGACGTTCGTTGCGGCCAGGAGCGCATGGGTCCCGCGGTGCGGCAGGTCCGTCGCGGACTCGGCTTCCACGGCGATCAGTGCGAGGCTGCGGTGTACCCCTGACTCACAGCCGATGAGCATCCCGCTGCGGTGGTCACGCAGTGGTCGACGACGAGCTCGACGCGCTGCGTGAACTACCAGTCGGGTAGCGGGTGTCCGGAGCCCTCGACGCCGAGGCTGCGATCGGCGACGCCTTCGGCGGGTGCCCACGGTCCGTGTCCAGGAATGATGGCGACGTGCCACCGCGAGGTCATCGGGTGAACGTGAGGTGGGTGACGCCGCGGGGCGTCGAGACTGCCTCGACGTCGTACCGCTGCTCCAACCCCTCCAGGCCGTCCCACAACCGAACACCGCGGCCGAGCAGGATCGGCACCAGCACGACGTGCAGGTGGTCGACGAGACCGGCGGCGATGAACGCGCGGATCATGGTCGGGCCACCGCCGATGCGGACGTCCTGACCGGCGGCTGCGTCCCGCGCCACCTCGAGTGCATCCGCTGGCGCGGCGTCGAGGAAGTGGAACGTCGTACCACCGTCCATCTCCAGCGATGGGCGCGGACGGTGGGTCAGGACGTACGTCGGCGTGTGGAACGGCGGGTTGTCGCCCCACCACCCGCGCCACTCCGGGTCGTCCTGCCAGCCGGGAGGACCGAACTTGCCCGCGCCCATGATCTCCGCACCGATCCCGGGGCCGTGCCGTTCGGCCATCGCGTCATCGACACCCTCGGTGCCGCCCGACTCGCCGAGAACTTCGCGGCGGGCGAACCGGGTGGCGAGCAGCCATTCGTGGAGCCGATGCCCGGCGTGGCCGAACGGCGTGTCAAGGGCCTGCCCCTCGCCGGTGGCGAACCCGTCGAGCGAGATCGAGAAGTTGTGGATGCGGACGCGCGACATGGCGGCTCCTTCGGGTAGTGGTGGTCGGTCAGGCTGGTTGACCTGTCCCGCGGCGAGATTTGATCGGCCGTGGGATTCAGGCGACCCCGAGATGGTGAGCGAGCTTCTGCATCGTCTGCAGACCGAGCTCGACCGCGCCGAAGCCGAGTTTTGCATCTCGCTGCTCGACGGTTGGGTGGATCTGCCGCAGCGTCAACACCGTCTTTCCATCGGCTTGTTCATCGAGGACGATCGTCACTCGGAAGCGTGCCGGGTCATCGTCGACGTCGGACCCGTGATCCAGCACCAACCTGTCGACTGGAACGACTTCGAGGTAGTCGAAGCGATTCGTGAACACGGTGCCGTCTCCGGAAACCATGTCGAAGCACGCCCGACCTCCCGGGCGCACGTCCATCTCTCGGACCGTGCAGGTGAACCCATCGGGACCAAACCATTGGCAGAACGCATCCGCATCGGTCCACGCGGCGAACACCGCTTCGCGTGTGGCGTCAAGAGCTCGAACGAGGACGATCTCACGATCGAGGGCCCACGTCGTCGCATCGGTGATGGCCGGGGTACTGCTCATGGCTTCTCCAATGTCGGTGGGGATGCGGTTCGGTCAGATGTGCGTCGGAGGTGCGCATCGAGCCGGTCGAGACGGTGCTCCCACGCAGCTCGTGTGTGCTCGGCCCATGCGGCGATCTCGACAAGAGGCTCCGGCCGCAGCTCGCACGGCCGCCGTTGTCCATCTCGGCCGCGACTGATCAGACCCGCCCGCTCGAGGACCTTGAGATGACGGGAGATGGCCGGGAGACTGATCGGGAACGGCTCGGCCAACTCGAGCACGGTTGCCTCACCGTCCGCCAACCGACGCACGATCGAGCGCCGCGTAGGGTCCGACAAGGCGGCGAAGACGACGTCGAACGGATCGGCGGCCGTCACGGTCATCGCTGCCGTCGCTCCTGCAGATACTTCACAGATTAGTTATTTAACAGAGTGACTACATACAGTCAAGGACGCAGCGTGTGTCCGGTCGGTGCTGTGTCGAACGCGATGTGGTCGTGCGTGCCGAGCGCCGTCGGGTCGGCGAGCACCCGGGCGAATGTGTCGACGGCCGCGACCTCGACGGTGCAGGCGCCGGCGAGTTTCTCCTCCCGGGCTGTGACCTCTGCGTCGGGCAGCACGCCTCGACGCGGGCCGATCTCTCGTGCCCGGTATTCACGGCGGCCTCGTGCGGGTCGAGATCCATGATCTCCAGCCGAGTAACTCCGGGCACGGCGGTCGGGTGCTCACCCGTCTTCATCTCTAACACGTCACTCAAGTTCGACGCTGGATCGGTTGAGACCAGCAGGACGCGTCGCCCGGCGTCGGCGAGCGCCACAGCTACGGTCGATGCGATCGTCGTCTTGCCGACTCCGCCTTTGCCGGTGAACAGCAGGAAGCGGCGGGTTGACCAGCCGACCCAGTCGATCGGTGGGCGCTGGCGCATCGTCTGCCTCAGCCTGGGACGCCGACTTGCCGTTCGGCGTGGCGGCGCTTCGGCGCAGCAACGTGGCGAACGGCATCGTGAGCGGCGGTACAGGTGTGGCATCTGATGAGTCGAGCGGGCGGTTCGACCTCGATCAGCCGGTTCAGCGGCACCGTACGGGTGAGATGACGCTGGCGGGCGACGGCATGCTCCAAGCACACCCCAGCGCCACAGTCGTGGCACAACGCCACCGCCGACGTGACAGCGCCGACGAGCGCACAATCAAGGCAGTTCATGATTCCTCCTGGAGGCTGAGCTGACGCGCCGAGGTCCGGTAGAAGCGGTGCCGCGCCCATAGCGCGACATAGACGAGCCCGACCAGCACGGGCACTTCGATCAGCGGCCCGACCACACCCGCAAGGGCTTCGCCCGAGGTCACACCGAACACACCGATCGAGACTGCGATCGCCAGCTCGAAGTTGTTGCCCGCTGCCGTGAACGCGATCGACGTGTTGCGCTCATACGGGAATCCGAGTCGCAGCCCGAGGAAGAACGAGCCGAACCACATGATCGCGAAGTAGGCGAGCAGCGGGAGGGCGATACGGACCACGTCCCATGGCTCGCTGAGGATGTGGTCGCCCTGCAACGCGAACAGGACGACGATCGTGAACAACAAGCCGTAGAGGGCGACGGGACCGATGCGCGGCAGGAAGCGTTGCTCGTACCACTCGGTCCCCTTGGTCCGCTCCCCGATCAGGCGGGTCAGGAATCCAGCGGCGAGCGGGATCCCCAAGAAGACGAGCACGACCTTGGCGATCTCCCACATCGACACATCGAGCGCCTCGGTGTCGAGTCCGAGCCAGCTCGGTAGCAGTTCGAGGTAGAACCATCCGAGGAGCGAGAACGCAATGATCTGGAACAGCGAGTTGATGGCGACGAGCACCGCCGCCAACTCCCGGTCGCCGCAGGCGAGATCATTCCAGATCAGCACCATGGCGATGCAGCGAGCCAGCCCGACGATGATCAGACCGGTCCGGTACTCGGGCAGATCGGACAGGAACAGCCATGCCAGGGCGAACATCAACGCCGGGCCAACGAGCCAGTTGAGGACCAGCGAGACGGTCATCGAACGACGGTCGCTGACCGCCTCATCGAGTCTGCGATACCTCACCTTCGCCAGAACCGGATACATCATCAACAGCAGCCCGATCGCGATCGGCAGCGAGACCGTGCCGACCTTGACGGTGTCGAGCCAGTCGTCGAGCTGCGGGATCGCTGCACCGAGCAGCAACCCGAGCACCATCGCGGCGCCGATCCACACCGGCAGGAAGCGGTCGAGTAACGAGAGGCGATGAAGGACATCGGGCTCGGCGAGCGTTGGCTGCTCGGTCGTCGTCGTCATGACACACGCCCCGAAATCACGACCTCATCGCCAGCCGGAATGTCGAGCCGCGCGACAAGTGACTCCATCGCGCTTTCGTCCAACGTGTACTCGATCCACCGTCCGCGCCGCGTGCCCGTGATCAGACCGGCTCTGCGCAGCACCTTCAGATGGTGCGACAGCAACGGCGCCGAGACGTCAGCAACCCGCGCCAACTCCCAGGCGCAGCACGTCCCGCCACGCAGTTCGCTGACGATCGACCAGCGGACCGGATCACCCAACGCCCGCAACTGTTCAACGGTGCTTGAATCGTCCACAACCCCAGTGTGCGATCGGTCGCGCCAACTCCATAGGGCACAAGGTCACGTCGGAGCGGCCTGTCGATTGCCCGATGGCGTTAGTGACGGGCAAGACTCGGAGGCCGTTCGTGAGGCGTGGCGACAACGGCGGCTTCGAGATCGTGGTGGACCGTGACGATCGCCCAGAGCATGAGCATCGTGCACATGACGACGGTGACTCCGGCGTCGCTCTCGGCAACAAGCTGACTGCGAGCATCTCAGGAGGTGCTGACGGACCGCACGGTCGGGTCGAAGTGCACGGGGTGATGGCGGCAAGGCGGCAGACGCTGCTTCGGAAGGCGCCCCGCATGTGAGCGCGACGACGCGTCCGCGACAGCGTCGTGAGATGATCGGTGACGTCACGGGACGAGAATCCGACGCATGGAACAACCGTCTACGAGGGCGTCGCGAGACGGTCGAGGCAATGCGCCAATCCGTTGGCACGACGATGACGCCGAACACGTCGATGCAACCGCACGGAGGTACCACATGACCGCAACGATCGGACTGGTCCTCGATTGCACCGACCCCACCGAGCTCGCCCGGTTCTGGTCCGAAGCGCTCGGCTACATCACCCTCGGCGCCGCCGGCAACTACGTGACGCTCGTCGACCCCGACGGTCTCTGACCCAAGCTGCTCCTCCAAGCAGTGCCCGAAGCCCCTCGGCGGCGGACTGCTCGGGGTTGGCTGGGCACCTGCGAGGCCGCCGCGACGAGGAGGAAGCGGGCTTGGTCGAGTGCCTTACTGGCGGGAGATCTGGGTCACGACGTCGCGGCAGTCGCTTTCGTCGGTCAGCACTTGCCGGATGCCGCGGATATGACCCTCGAGGCGGCGGAGCCGGCGAATGAGGTCGGCGATGGTCGTCTCTGGGATCTCCATGGGTGTCAGTCCTCCCCGATCGGCGACGCCGGGCGTGCCTCCGAGGCGTCGGTCACGGCGTCGATGGCGTGACGTAGCCGGCTTGACACCTCGGCGCCGAGCTCGCTGAAGGCCGGGTCGTCCATGAGGGTGAGCGGGTCGACGGCGGAGATCTTGGTGCCTTCGCCGACGTCCTCCACGACCACGCTGCACGGGAGCAGCAGGCTTACGGACGGGTCGATCTGCAAGGCCCGTTCCGCGAAGCCCGGGTTGCAGGCACCGAGGATCTTGAGGAATCGCCGCTCGACGCCGAGCTTGGCCCGGATGACGGCGGCGACGTCGATTTCGGTGAGGACGCCGAAGCCTTGGTCGGCCAACGCCGCCCTGGCGGCGGCTTCGGCGTCCGGTGGCGCGAGTTGGACGATGGTTTCGATGGCGTTCATCGGGTCCTCCTGAGACGAATGACCGGGCCTGTTTGTGCAGTTCTGCTTCATTATACTCGGGGGGGTATCTGCCGGAGCGGCGATGTGTCGAACGTGCACGCAGGGGCTCACTGGCGGCGATCCGGCGCACGGCGGCGAAGAAGACCTGGATGTCCCGGGGGAGGTCGACGGCCCGGCGCTTGCTCGAACCGCTCCGGGCGTCGCCCGTCGGTCGCCGAGCGCACCGCGGCGTGGTAGTCGGCGACCTGCTGGGCGGAGGTTCAACAAGCGGAGCAGGTAGGGGTGGGCGCAGAAGCAGCCGTGGCGAACGCCGATGCCGTGTTCGACACTGAGGCGGGCGGCGCGAGGAGGCGGGCCACCGGTATGGCGACCGCGCCCGGAAGTATCCCCGCCTTGCTTTCGGTGTGGTTTCGGACGTCGACGAGCTGCAGCGCCGGCTCGTCGTGACCCGCTCGCGGCGAGGTCGGTGGAACCCGTGGCTGGCCGCACCGTCGAGGTCGCCGCGATGTCACGCTGCGGGACCGACCACGATGGCGCCCCGGTCGCTTCGTCGCCGATGAGGAAGCTGAACAACGACGGGCAAGGCAACTCGTACTGACGAAAGGACATCACGTCTCCTCGGGTGATCGTGGGAACGGAATCCGGAATCGGCCAAGGCGACGAGCTGTCAGCTCGCCGCCTGGGTGGCGAGGCTGCGGTGGACCTCGACCATGTCGAGTTGACGCACCTGGGTGACGAGTTGCTCCCGCGCCGGGCCCGGCAGTGCCCCCGGCTGGGAGAACGCGAGCACACCCTCACGGAACGCCATCAGCGTGGGGATCGACATGATCCGCAACGCCGCCGGCCAAGCCGGACTCGGCCTCCGTGTCGATCTTGGCGAACATGATGTCGGGGTGTTCGGCCGCCGCCTTCTCGAACACGGGGGCGAACATCCGACATGGTCCACACCACGAGGCCCACCAGTCGACCAAGACGATGTCGTTGTCGGTGATCGTGGCCTCGAAGTTCTCGGCGGTGACGTTGATCGTTCCCATTGTCTCTCCTGTCTCGTGGCGTCACGATCATCAACCTCTATACCCCCTTGGGTATTCCGCTGGGTGACGGCCTCGGCCTCGCCACTGGGCTCCTGATCCGTGTGTCGCTCGGTGGCGCTCGGCGGTGGCGGCTCCATCCTCCCCGTCCCCGTCCTCGCCCACTGCGCCGGCCAGTCACCCCAGCAAGCGACCACGACCTCGCTGGTGCTGATGGCGATCACCGCCGTCGCCATCCCCGTGGGCGCGCCGGCCAAGCCCGATTCGGTTCCGGCATCCTGTTCGGGCTCGTGGGCGCCGGCGGCTCGTCGCCCGGATCCCGCTGGAATGACGCCAACCCTGATGTCCTACTCCTCGCCTTCGCCGGCCTAACGCTGGTTGCCGCGGCTGCGATGTGGCGACCTGCCCGCCCGCCAGACAGACCACACAGAGCCTGCACGTTCACTGAGCGCAGCGGCTGCAACCCAGCTGCGCTCGACGCGTCCGTCGGCCTCGCCCAGGACACTCAAGGTGGTTGCGGCCGGCACCGCCGTCGGACTCCTCACCGGCTTCTTCGGCGTCGGTGGCGGATTCGTCATCGTGCCCACGCTCGTGCTCGCGCTCGGCTTCACGATGCCCGAAGCCGTCGGAACGTCTCTACTCGTCATCACGATCGACGCGGTGGTCGCACTCGTCAGCCGCCCCCAAACCGGCTCGATCGATCGGGGCACGGTCATCCCGTTCACACTCGCCAGCCTCGTCGGCGTCGTCATCCGCCCGTCTCGCCAATACCAAGGACTCGGCGATTGTTCCCGGGCCCAGCCACCGTCGTGACGGTGTGCTCGACGTCGCCCGGCCCAGAACAATGCGGTGCGTCGTCACACGTCCATGCAACCTCGGCGTACCGCACGGGACGGGTCACGGTCAGGCTGAGGGCGGCGGGGTCCTGCTAGCCCGCCGTCGTCTCGATCACGTCTCCGCGGGGGCGACGTGCGCATCGCTGCCGTCCACCGCGAAACCGGCGCACCCGATCGCGCTCCCCTTGCAGGGCGAGGCGCCTCACCACGACTGCGTTCCCCCCGAATTGACTGTCGTGGCATTCGATCGCGCACCACTGATCAGCGCGGTCGACCACGATGTCGGTACCGGCGATGCCTGTGACACGCGGTCCCGAACTCTGCGTTCAGAGCCTCGGCCACCTCGCCCGGAACGCCCCACTCGATGACCGGCAACCCATGCTTGAGCGCGACGCGCTCGGCCGCCGCCGTCGCAGCACGGTGATCAGGGTGGCCGGTGACCCCGCCGGGTTCGAAGACGATGACAAGGTCGGTCGAACCGAGATTCGCCTCCACCACAGCGTCGAGATCCTCATCAGCAACATCAGCCAGATGGCCGTCGGGCAGGTCCAGCAGTCGCACATGCGACACGCCCAGCACCGCGGCCGCGCACGCCAATTCCACGCTTCGCGTGGCGGCGAGGTCTTCGACATGCCCGAGTGTGCTGGCCTCGCCATGAGTCAGGCAGAGCACCCGCGTCTCCACGCCCAATCTTGCCAACCACCGCAACACCCCGCCCAGACCGAAGCTTTCGTCGTCCGGGTGTGCCACAACAGCCAGCGCCGAGCGGGCGCTTCTGCCGTCGGTGAGCCGGGCGAGCGCTTGACTGCTCATCGCGCCTCGACGACCCGTGCCATTCGTGGTGCAGCGAACTCTCGATAAGCCTCCCAGGCGCGGGGCCCGTCGACCGACGCCGTTCCTGCGTCCATGAGGAGGGCCACGCCCAGTGCCTCGGCGACCTCCTCCGGTGTGGCCCCCCTCCGGGCGGCGGCCTTGGAGTGGTAGGCGATGCAGCCGTCGCACTGCTTGACTACCGCGCTTGCCAACGCGATCAGTTGCTTGGTGGCCGCTGGCAGCGCGCCGTCGGCGACCGCGGCCGAGTGCAGCTCGGCAAACGTGGACCACACGTCCGACACCATCTCCTTGAGAGAGCGCGTCGGTTCACTCAGGTCAGGCACGATCTCGGCCAAACGTTCCATCTCAACCTCGCTTCTCCTGAGCTCAACTCCATCGAAGCGACCTCATACCCCGGCGGGGTAGGGCACTAGGTCCCAGCAGGAATGGCGACGGACCGCAACTTCCCGCGCCACCAGCGAGCACTGCTCGGGGAGTCGGCACACCACGACCGGTCACTAGCAGGCACAGGCGGGGTCGACGGATGGTGGTTCGATCCCAGCTCCACAAAACGTGCCATCTACCGGGGGAAGTGCCCCGCATGGACGAAGGGATTCTTCCCCGTCCAAAGGACCGAAGACAAGGGGCGATGCGGCCGGGATGGTGGCGCTGACCTGGTGACCCAAGGCCAAGGCGGACGGCGAGTCGAGGCACGGATCGCAGCCGCAGGACGGAAGCAGGACGGATGACGTCGGGCGATCGGATCGTCGTCCCACGGGACGTTCTTGACCTGATCGGTGATGTCACGGAGGTAGGCGGCGCCTTCGTCACCGCCCTCGCCTACGTCGCCTGTTCATCTCCGGCATGGGTGAAGACGTCATGCACATCGCGAGTGAGGGCTACTACGTCCCGCCTCCATCGAGTTCCAAGGGTTGCCCCGTTCGGCAAAGCCGACTCGACATGTCCAATCCGAGCCGACGCACTCTGCGCTTCCCGCGGACCTTCTGCCCGCCCGGCGGACGGTCGGCCGCCGCGCAGTGGCCTTTCCGCGCACTGCCCACGTCCCGAACCCAGCCAGTCGGTGTGGCGTGACCTGGCGTCGTCGTCGTCTCGACCAGGGACCACACCCCGGCCGGCCGAACGCTGGATCCTCGATCGCCTCGCCCCGGCGACGTCCTCGATCACCACCACGACAAGAGCTCGATGAATGGACGCCAACCTGTTCCGATGGATCAACCCGCTCGCTGAGCGGACCGATTGGGCGCACACCGTCTCCAAGGCGAACGCCGGCTACGGGCATCGTTCACGATCGTTCCATTGCTGCGCCGTCAGGCGACCTGGGTGACGACCACGCCGTTGTCCCACTGCTACCAGCGCCAGCGCGGTGTCGTCCAGCGCCGGCTGATCGACGACCTGGTCCCCGTCGGCCATCAGCCTCCACGGCGGGCTGCACGATGTGACGCCGAAGGCACGGCAAATCGGGACCTTCAGCTCTCTCATCCGCCGTCCAGCCAGCAGACGATGAGATGACACCACGACAGCGATCGCGGCCGGGTGGGTCGTGAGCTCGCAGACCGTGACTGCGAACGCGATGTCGAACTCACCGTCAGCAACGGCAGGCTCTGGACGGCGCCCCCTCGAGGAGGTCGCGGGTGAGTCGCGTGCGGGCGACCGCCAGCGCGTCGGGGTTGCTGTCAACGTCGGTCACGCACGGCGTCGATCTCGCTGAAGCCGGGGTTGCGGAGCCGCTGGTACGCAATCGTCTCGACCGAGGAGTGGTGACTTCAGGCCACGAGACGGTAGACGGTGAACAACGTGCCGAAGCCGATGAGGAAGATGCCGAAGGCGCGGCGCTGGAGACCACCAGCGAGGTGGCTGGACAGGTGAGCGCCGGCGAAGCTGGCCGGGACGAGCCCTGCGGTGAAGGCGGCGGCGACGGTCCAGTCGATATGTCCGAGCGCCCAGTGGGTGATCAGCGTTGGGATCGACAGCACAGCGATGACCAGAAGGCTCGTACCCACGGCCTGACGCATGCGCAGGCCGAACACGAGGAGGTACAACGGCATCAACAGGAAGCCCCCGCCATTGGCCAGCAAACCGGTGAACAGGCCCAGCCCGGCGGCTGAGCCGACGAGCAACGGCCGGTTCTGCCGTCTGCGGGTCCCCGCTTCGCGCGCCGCGGCCTCGATCGGGAGCAGCACCCGGATGCCGACGACGAGGAGGACGACGCCGGATGCAATGAGCAGTGGCGGGCCGCCCACGAGTCGCGACAGCAACGCACCGACGATGGTGGCCGGCACCGCACCGAGCAGGGACCAGGCCGCAGCCCTCGGGCGGGCGTCCCCGCTGCGCACGTAGGGCACCGCGGCGATCGTCGCGCCGGGGATCGTGGCGACCAACGGAGAAGCGACCGCGACCAACGGGGGGACGCCGAGCAGCGACAGTACGGGAGTCGCGACCGATGAGCCACCCACCCCGAAGAGTCCCATCAGACCACCGACGGCAACGCCGGCCAAGGTGATCACCGGCCACGGCGCCATCTACCGACCGCCGACGCAGTTCAATGACACACCCGCATCATCATCCCAGGGATCGAGAAGGGTCCGGTCGCAACGCCCGGGCACCGACCCTGACGGTCCGGCTGACGGGGTGGATGCCACTCGGTCGGCGTCCCGGGCGATGCTGTGACGAGCGCTGCATGACGGGAGCCTCGCGAACACGAGCTCGGTCGTGGCGCACGGCGGTGCTCGGGCTCAACGTCCGCGACGGCGCCCCCACCAGCTGGCGGCCGGGACCTCTAGTGCGTCGGTGGCGATCGATACGCAGGTGCATCGATCCTCCGCGGGGAGGTGTCCGAGGACCTGCTCCACGTGGGCGCCGCAACCTGCCCACGTCGTCTTCCCACATTGCCGGCATCTCACTGCTTGACACATACCCCTTAGGGTATACGGGCCAGCTGCGGTTCGAGGGTCAATCGCCCGGATGCACGTCCAAGGGCGGACGCCGGTCGGCGGCGGCACGCGGTTCGCCGACGAGGGTGCTGACGCGCTGGCGGAAGGTTCGCCAGCGGCGTTCGTTGTCGTGGACGAGGCCGGCCGAGTCGCTGGCGAGGTCGGCGGCGTGAGAGATCAGCTCTGCGGCCGAGTAGAGCCGGCCGGCCGATGGTCCGCGTCGGGTGAGGTCGGCGCGCAGCGCGGAGGGTGTGAAGTCGACGTCGTCGAGGATGTCGGCGGCGCGGTCGAGGATGCGGCTCGTGAGGCCGGTCATGTCGGCGGCCTGCCAGTCGTTGGCGATGATGCGGTGCCGTTCCCCGAGCATGTCGGCGAGGCCCTCGATCTCGATCAGGGTGGCGGCTACGTCCCAGGACGCCTGCATGGCGGTGGTCAGCCATTCCCCGGTGGCACGTTGGTCGTGGGCGGCGGTGCGGAGGTCCCGGATGAGCTGGGTGATCTCCGCCGGGCGGCCCTCGCCTTCCATGAAGAGCACGCCGTCGAGTTGGATGGCGACCTCGCTGTTGAGGTCCTCGGCGCCCTCGTAGGGGCTGAACGGCGTCGTGGTCGACGCCGTGGCGGACGACCAGGTGTCGGCGAGTGCCTGCAAGGTGCGGGCGGACCGCTGCAGCCGAACGGCCAGTTCACGTGGCGCCGACGCGTAGAACTTCTCGTGCTCGCGATGGAACGTGGACAGGTTGACGATGGCGTGCAGCAGGGGCGACGCGGCGGCTGCGTTGGTCTGGGTCATCAGCGATGCTCCTCGGGAGCGGTCAGGTGAAGATGATCTGGCCGCCGGCGGCGATCTCGTAGAACTCGCCGACGGTGATGATGTCCTGGACCTGCTCGATGAAGTCGTTCTTCTCGAGGCCGAACAGGTCGACGGAGGCCTTGCAGGCGTAGAGGCCGGCACCGGTGTCGGCGATCATCTCGATGAACTCGGGGATGGAGGGGATGTCGAGCTTCTCCATCTTGTGGTTCATGTACTGGGTGACCATCGACGAGACACCGGGCAGACCGCCGACCATGGTCGGGACGTGGAGACCGGGGTTGCCGACGGTGGCCATCTTGATGTGCTCGTGCCGGGCCTTGTGGATCGCGTCGAGCCCGAAGAACGTGAAGAACAGGTTGGCCTCGATGCCCTCGGCGCGGGCGCCGTTGGCCATGATCAAGCCTGGGTAGATCCCGTCGAGGGAGCCTTTGGAGATGACGATCGAGACCTTCTCGATGTGGTCGCTCATGGTCGTTGTTCCTCTCAGATGCAGCCGCGTGGCTTGGGGATGCCGGCGATCCGGGCGGCGATCTTGGCCGGGCCCTTGGGGAACAGCTGGTAGAGCTCCTTGACGGAGACCCCCGACGTCTTGCCGAGCATCCGCACGGTCGGTCCGGTGCCCTTGGCGAAGTACTCCGAGCGCATGAATCGCATCACCTGCCAGTGGGCCGGGGTCAGCTCGTCGATGCCCTCGCGTCGGGCGAGCTCGGGGGCCATGTCCTCGGTCCATTGCTCGGGATCGACGAAGAAGCCCTCGTCGTTGAGCTCGACGTCGGTCGCGGCGATGGTGGTGGTCGACATGGTCAGTCCTTCGAACAGTCGTGGCATCGACGGGGTGCTTGCCGGCGGTGGGCATGCTCGAGCCGATGCCGGGGATGTCGCGGCCGGGGAGCAGGCCGTGCCAGTAGAACCACTGGAACATCAGCTTGCCGAGGTGGTTGAGCCGCGATTCCTTGAGCAGCGGCAGGCCGACGGCGGACGGGTAGTGCCCGGGGAGCGGTTCGGTGTCGTAGTTGAAGTCGATCAGCAACGCCTTGTGGAAGCCGGTCTCGATGAAGCAGTTGGCGTGCCCGTCGAAGCCGTCCGCCGAGCGGCTCGCCGGCGAGGTGGCGCCGCATGTTGTCGACGACGTCTCGCCCTCGAAGTGGGTCACCGACCCGGCCTTCGATGTCGGGACGTTCGCCGCGTCGCCGATCACGAAGACGTTCGGCGGCGGCCTTGCGACTGCAGCGTGTGCTCGTCGGTCGGCACGAAGTTCAGCTCGTCGCCGAGGCCCGGCGACCGGCCGACGTACTCGGCCCCACCGTGGAGCGGCACGACCACCGCCAGGTCGAACGGGCACCTCGCGCCCGTCGTAGCCGACCAGACGCCCCCCGGCGCCGTCGACCTCGCCGGTGTTGAACTCGGTGACCAGCTCGACGCCCTTCTCGGCGAGCATGCCCGCCGAGCTGCCGGGACGCGACCGGCTTGGTGAACGCCCCGTCGAGCGGCGTCACGTACGTGATGCTCGACCCGGTCGCGGATCCCGCGCTCGTGGAAGTACCAATCGGCCAGGAAGCAGAACTCGAGCGGGCGCCACCGGGCACTTGATCGGCATGTCGACGACGTTGACGACGAGCCGACCGCCGTCGAACGCCGCCAGGGCGGCGGCCAGCGCGGCCGCACCCTCGAGGGAGTAGAACGTGAAGACGTTGTCCATCCACCCCGGTCCGGTCAGGCCCTCGGTCTCCTCCGGGACCAGCCTGGCGCCCGTGGCGACCACGAGCACGTCGTACGCGAGGACCGAGCCGTCGTCCAGGTGCACGGCGTTGTCGGTGATCTCGACGCGGTCGATGCCGCACTGGCGGAAGGCGATGCCGTCGTGCAACTGGCGGTTCCTCGGGGCGCACGATCTCCTCGGGGTGCGCCAGCCCGAAGGGGACGAACAGCAGCCCCGGTTGGTAGACGTGGCGGTCGTCCTGATCGACCACGGTGATCTCGGCATCGTCACCCAGCTCGCGCCGCAACCGGTTCGCCGTCAGCGTCCCGCCCGTGCCGCCACCGAGGACCACGATCTGCGCTCCCACGGCTCCAGAGAACTCCTCAGGCTCCGGCATCGCCAGGGCCGAAGGTCCCCGCCACGGGGAGCAGGAGTCGTCATCGGAGGGCGAGGAACAGCTTCTCCATCTCGTCGGGCGTCATGCCCTCGGCTCTCGGCTCGCTCGGGGTCGGCGAGGCAGTAGCGCATGCCGGCGGCCATCAGCCGCAGCCCGGTCCGCTGCAAGGCCGCCTGGGCGGCGTTGAGTTGGGTCAACACCTTCTTGCAGTCGGCGCCCTCCTCGATCAGGCGCTGCACGCCACGCAGCTGCCCCTCGGCTCGCCGGAGCCGGTTGAGCACTTCGTCGGAGACCTCTTCGGGAAACTGCATGGTTGCCATTCGTATACCCGGGCGGGTATCGCGGGTCGGGAGTCGCCTCGTTCACAGCAGGGCGAGGCCGGATTGCACGGCGGTGTAGGTGGCGACGGCGACGAGCAGGACGACGAACCATCGCTGCAGTGACGGTCGAGTCCTTGGTGCTGGCGAGACGGGTGCCGATGACGACGCCGAGGAGGCTGGCGATGGTGAACGGGATGACGGTGCCCCATTCGATGGCACCGGCTTTGGAGGCGGGTGCTGAGCGCGACGACGGAGTTGATCGTGATGACCAGCAGCGACGTGCCGACGGCCTCGGGCATCGTGAAGCCGAGCGCGAGCACGAGCGCGGGGACGATGACGAATCCGCCGCCGACGCCGAAGAACCCGGTGAGGAGCCCGACGACGGTGCCGGCCGCGGCGACTCTGAGCAGCCGTGGCGAGGTCGAATGGCCGAGCGAGCGCGAGCCGAGCGGGGGCGGCGGCGGCGCTCAGACGAGCGTGCGAGCGTCGGAGATGCTGGCCGGCGGGCCCGGCGCCACATCGCCGTCGCGGCGACGAACATGAGCCCGGCGAAGGCGAGCAGCAGGAGGTCAGGGTTGGCGGCCTGGTTCCAGCGGGATCCGAGCGAGCGAGCCGGCGATGCCGACGAGGCCGAAGAGGTGCCGGCGCCGAAGCGGACCCGGTGGGCGCGCCAGTGGGGGATGATGCCGATGAGGGCGGTGACGGCGACCAACACGAGCGATGTCGTGGTGGCCTGCTTGGGAGTCTGCCCGGCGGCATAGACCAGGGCGGGGACGGCGAGGATCGAGCCGCCTCCGCCGAGCGCGCCGAGCGACACACCGATCAGCAGTCCCAGTGGGGAGGCGAGCAGGGCGCGCACCTCGGGCTCAGATCACGACACCGGCGTGGCCGGTGACCGGTCGGCGGCCCGGCTGGTCCAGGCTGTGTAGCCGCCGAGGAGATCGGAGACGTCGGTGAAGCCGTGGGCGCGCAGCAGGCCGCTGGCGATCGCCGAGCGGTAGCCGCCGGCGCAGAACACGACGGTCGGTGCGCGGCGGTCGAGCTCGACCAGCCGGGTCAGCAGCGTCGGAAGCGGGAGGTGGCGGGCGCCGGGGATGCTGCCGAGGGCGACCTCCCCGGGGTTGCGGATGTCGACCAGCACGAGCTCGGGCAGCTCGGTGATGCGTTCCGCGAGGGTGTCGGCGGTGAGGCGCGAGAGGCGATCGACGCGCTCGGGATGAGCGAAGAATTGCTCAGTCGGCTGGTCGAGCGCTCCGACGACGTCGTCGAAGCCGATGCGCGCCAGGCGCACCTTGGCCTCGGACTCGTGCCCTGGTGGAGTGACGAGCACGATCGGGCTGTCGGGCCTGCATCACCTCGCCGGCGTACTCGGCGAAGCGGCCGCCGAGGCCGACGTTGATCGACCCGCGCAGGTGCCCGGCGGCGAAGGCCTCGTGGTCGCGTGCGTCGAGCACGACGGCGCCGGCCTGCTGGCGGGCGAGCACGTCGTCGAAGCTCAACGCGCGGCACCGTGGTGTCCTCGCCGAGCAGGTCGCGCCGCTGGCGGTTGCGGTTGGCGGCGAAAGCGAAGTACAGCGGTGCCACCGACTGGCCCTGGGTGACGGCGTCGACGAACTCGTCCTCGCTCATCGGGGCGAGCGCGTAGTTCGTGCGGCGCTGCTCGCCGATCGTCGACACCGTCTCGGCCGACAGGTGCTTCCCGCACGCCGACCCGGCGCCGTGGGCCGGGAACACCTTGGTCGAGTCCGGGAGGGTGAGCAGCTGGGTGTGGAGCGAGTGGTAGAGCCGGCGCGCGAGGTCGTCGGCGGTGACTCCGACCGAGGCCAGCAGGTCCGGGCGGCCGACGTCGCCGATGAACAGGGTGTCACCGGTCAGCACGCCGTACGGGTCGCCGGGACCGTCGTGCACGACGATGCTGATCGACTCCGGTGTGTGGCCCGGCGTCTCGCGGATCTCCAACGTCACGCCGTGCGCATCAGCGCCGAGCTGAATGCGGTCGCCGTCACCGAAGGTGACGATGGGGAACTCGGCCCGGCCCTGCGGCGGCCCGTCCGTAGCCGATCGTCGCCCCGGTCCGTTCCGCGAGCTCGAGGTGCCCGGAGAGGAAGTCGGCGTGGAAGTGGGTCTCGAGGACCTGCCCGATCGTCAGGCCGTGCTCGGCGGCGTCGGCGACGTACGCATCGACGTCTCGCTGCGGGTCCACGACCACGGCCCGCCCGGTTCGGGTGTCGCCGATCAGGTAGCTCGCGTGCGACAGGCAGTCGAGGTAGTACTGGCGGAAGAACATCGAGGAACCCGGATCGTCGTGGTGCATGGACGATCCAACATATACCCCTTGGGGTATTATTCCGGCCGGACATCTCGACGTTCGGAACCGTGTGGTGGCCGATACCCAGGGGGGTATAGTCATCCTCCGCTGGAGCGAGGAGCCGATCCGTGAGCACTGCCCCTGACCCGACGTTGCCCGTCGACCACGAGCCATCGCCTGATCCTGACGAGCGAGCGCTTGTTCGCCCGTCTCGCGGCGACGATGGCTCGCCACCGGCGCGTCGTGATCCTGGTGTGGTTGTTGGTCACGTTGGCCGCGGCTCCGTTGGCGATCACGTTGACCAAGGCGCTGTCGGGCGCCGGCTGGGACGCGAAGGGCTCGACCGCCGAGCAGGTGCGGATGGAGCTGCGCCAGCGACTTCCCGGCGCTCGGCGCCGAGAACCCGATCGTCGTCTACCGCCAGGCCACCCCGATCGCCGACGACCCAGCCGGGCTCACGGCGCTCGAGGCCCAACTGGCGACCGGCCCGCGGGTGGTGTCGGTCGCCGATCCGCTGGCCATGCCCCGAGAGGCCGGGATGATCTCCCAGGACGGGTTGACGGCGCTGATCCCGGTCGAGCAGCGGATCGGTGAGGACAAGGACCGGCCGGAGGCCGCCGGCGAGCTCGGCACCTTCGTCGGCGGATTGACCTTCGCCGGCGGCTCGACGGCCGAGGTGACCGGCGAGTGGCCGGTGTGGGCCGACTTCAACGAGATGAACGAGGCCGCGCTGCACAAGGCCGAAGCTGCTCTCCGGCTTGCCGACCCTGATCATGCTGTTCATCGCCTTCGGGGCGTTGCTCGCCGCCGGCATCCCGCTGATCCTGGCGATCGCCGGCATCGCCACCGGGTTCGCGACATTGCACCTGCTCAGCCTCGATCTCACCGATCTCGGTATGGTCGATGAACTTCTCGATGATGATCGGCCTCGCCGTCGGCATCGACTACAGCCTGTTCATCGTCTCCCGCTACCGCGAGGAACGAGTCGAGGGCAAGGACGCGATCAAGGCGATCGAGAACGCCATGTCGACCTCCGGCAAGGCCGTGTTCCTCTCGGCGCTCACCGTCGTGCTGTCACTGGCGGCAGTGTTCCTGGTGCCGGTGATGGTCTTCCAGACGATGGCGCTCGGCATGATCATCTCGGTCATCGCCGTCGCCCTCGCGGCGCTGACCCTGCTGCCGGCCGTGCTCGTCGCCATGGGCGACAAGGTGCTGGTCGTCACGCGGCAGCAAGGACCCCGACATCGTCGCCGAGGGTCGCTGGGCCCGTTGGACCGGCGTGGCGCTGCGCCGCCCCGGCCGGACGCTGACCATCGGCCTCGTGTTGCTCGGTGCGCTGATCGTCCCGGCGTTCGGCATGAAGCTGGGCATGCCTGGTGCTCGTGTGGTCGATCCGGGTCACACCAGCCGCGACGGCTACGACATGGTCGTCGAGTCGTTCGGCCCCGGCGCCGCGGGGCCGGCCTACGTCACCGTCGACGCCTCTGACGCCCAGCAGGTGATCGACCTCGCGCATGGCCACCGAGAACGTCGTCGACGCACGCATCGTCTCGCCCGTCGAGACGGGCCGGGTCGTCGTCCGGGTCGTGCCCGGCACGCAGATCGACGAGTCCGCCACCGCCGACATGGTCGATGCCCTCCGCAGCCAGCTCGACGCGGCCGTACCGAACGCCAAGGTCGGCGGCCCGGCGGCCCAGAACCATGACCTCACCAGCGTGCTCGTCGACCGTGCTCCCTACGCGATCGCGATCATCCTCGTCGTCGCGTTCCTCCTGCTGCTCGTGGTGTTCCGCAGCGTCGTCATCGCAACGTTCTCGATCCTGATGAACCTCGTCACCGTCGGCGCCGCGTTCGGGTTCGCCACCCTCGTGTTCCAGCACGGCTACGGGGCATCCCTGATCGGCATCGAACATCAAGGCTTCGTCGACGCGTGGGCACCACTGTTCTTCTTCGCCCTGCTCTTCGGCCTGTCGATGGACTACCAGCTCTTCCTCCTGGCCGCGATCAAGGAGCGCCACCAGGCAACGGGCGACACCCGTCGAGCCATTCGGGAAGGCATCGCCCGCACCGGCCGTCCGATCACCAACGCGGCGATCATCATGATCATCGTGTTCATCGCCTTCGGCGTCACCGGACCCATCCCGCCGACCGAGCTCGGACTCACCCTCGCCATGGCCGTCCTCCTCGACGCCACCATCGTGCGCGTGATGCTCGTCCCGGCCACCATGGCCCTCCTCGGCGAGCACAGCTGGTACGCCCCGAAGTGGCTCCAGAAGATCCTCCCCCACGTCAACTTCAGCCACTGATCGGAAGAACGCAAAGATCCGTGACCAACGGCCCTGTTCTGAGATACGGGCAGGGGTATACCGTCGTTCCTGAAGGGTCGCCGAACCGGCGGCCTGGTCGGGAACATTCGTCCGCAGAGATCGGCACGAGCATGAGTGATAACGGCTACGGCAAGGCAGTCCTGGACGAGCTCCGTCCGCTCCATCGCGAGCTCCGCCACGCCATCCCCGACGTCTACAAGGGATTCGGCGAGTTCCACCACGCGGCGTTCGCCGCCGGCGCCTTGGACACGAAGACCAAGGAGCTCATCGCCCTGGCGATCGGTGTCATCCAACGCTGCGACGGATGCATCGCGTCACACGCCGAAGGCGCAGCACGCGAAGGAGCCACCCGGCAGGAAGCCGCCGACGCCATCGGGGTCGCCATGCTGATGAACGGCGGTCCGGCGACCATCTACGGCCCACGTGCGTTCGCCGCCTTCTGCGAGTTCAGCGACCAGGGCTGACCTCGACGACCACGGTCCGTCCATGCGGACCAGCCGTGTCCGGCTCGGTGACCTCCTCAGACGAACGCGAGGACCGCGTCGAGTCGGGTCGTTCGTCCCTGGCTGGATCATCGGCGGGCTTTCATACTCGAGTCAGAGACCGGATCCGGCTACGCGCTCAGGAGCGTTGTTCGTTCCACGTCGCACAGACCCGAGAAAGGCAATCGTCGTGCAGATCGCGTTCCTGATCATCTTCGGGCCGAACCTCGTTCTCATCGCGACGCTTGTCGCGCTGATCGTCGCGGCGAATCCGGCGACGGCTACTGCTACATCGGCTACGGGGTGTCCGTCGCGATCGGCCGGCGAGCGGTCGGCGCAGGGTCCCCGCCGTCGACGGCGCATGGAAGCTCGCCGACATCATCCCGTCACGATGACGACCAACCGACGCCGTCTCGAACGGTCCGAAAGCTCTCACCAATGAACCGAGGACAGCCATGAGCAATCGGCATGCCGCCGTGGTCGCCAGTGACGGCCGAGGGGTCGCTGGAGGACCCGCCCCACACCCGTCGATGGCGGATCGAGCAGCGCGGGGCCGGGCCGCTCGCGACGCTGTGCCGCGATCGGCGCTGGGCGTCTGGCAACCCGGTCCAGAGCGGCGCGACCCCGTCGAGTTGCTCGAGGAGCAAGCCGCGTCCCGTGTTCCCGAGCTCATTCCGATCCGGTACGGCCGCATGTCGGTCTCGCCGTTCACGTTCTACCGGGGAGCGGCCATGCTGATGGCCGCCGATCTGGCGACGAGACCGCGCACGAGCTTGCGCACCCAGCTGTGCGGTGACGCCCACCTGTCCAACTTCGGTGCGTTCGCCGCGCCCGATCGACGGCTCGTGTTCAGCGTCAACGACTTCGACGAGACCTTGCCCGGCCCGTTCGAGTGGGACGTGATGCGACTCGTCGCCAGTTTCGCTGTTGCCGGCAGATCACGGGGCTTCGACACGGCCGCGCGGGCGACGATCAACCAGACCGTGGCACGCGCCTATCGCGACTCGATGCGCGACCTCGCCACCATGACGACGTTCGACCTGTGGTACGCCCGCGTCGACGTCGACGAGCTCCTCCAGCAATGGTCGGCCCGGGTCGACCGGACTTCACGCAAGAACGTCGAGCGCAACGTCGCCAAGGCACGGGCCAAGGACAGCGTGCGCGCCGTCGGCAAGCTCACCCACCTCGTCGACGGCCAACGTCGGATCATCGCCGACCCGCCGTTGATCACCCCCGTCGCCGACCTCCTGCCACCCGAGCGGCGTGAGCACTTCGACGAGTGGGTCCGCGCCACCCTGCGCGCCTACGGACGCACGATGCCGGCCGACCGCCGCCGGCTGCTCGAGCGCTTCCACTACGTCGACGCCGCACGCAAGGTCGTCGGCGTGGGCAGCGTCGGCACCCGAGCGTGGATCGCGCTGCTCACCGGCAACGACGAGAACGACCCGCTGATGATCCAGATCAAAGAAGCCCAGCCCTCAGTACTGGAACCGTTCGTCGGCAAGAGCAACTTCAGCAACCACGGCCAACGAGTCGTCGAAGGCCAGCGGCTCATGCAGGCCGCCAGCGACATCGTCCTCGGCTGGGTCAGAGCAACCGGTCTCGACGGCGTGGAGCGCGACTTCTACGTCCGACAGCTGTGGGACAGCAAGTTCTCGGCCGACATCGACACCATGGACCCCCGGCTGCTCACCATCTACGCCGAGATCTGCGGCTCCACCCTGGCCAAAGCCCACGCCCGCGCCGGCGACGCCGTGGCGATCGCCAGCTACCTCGGCGGCGGCACCAGCTTCGACCGCGCCATCGCCTCCTTCGCCGAGTCCTACGGCGACCAGAACGAACGCGACTACGCCGCCTTCCGCGCCGCCATCGACACCGGCAGACTTGCCGCGACCGCTGGTCTGTAACGAACAAAGCAGACACCTATCGACTGCTCTCGACCGGTGGTGCCTTCGGGTTTCAGCGAGCGCTCCACCGCGCGTGTCAGTCGTTGGTGGCTCTGGTTCGTCGGGAGTAGTTCGGTGATGAGGTGCCGAACGAGTTCGTCGATCTGGTCTCGGATGGTGCGGATGGCGGCGATGCCTTGTCCGGCGGGGTCGTCGAGGGTCCAGTCGAGGTAGCGCTTGCCGGGGTAGAACGGGCACTCGTCGCCGCAGCCCATGGTGATGACGACGTCGGAGGCTTCGACCGCGGCGTCGGTGAGCTTCTTTGGTGTTGCGCCGCTGGCGTGGAGGTCGACGCCCAGCTCCTGCATCGCGTCGATCACGGCTGGGTTGATGCTGTCGGCTGGTGCGGTGCCGGCGGACCGGACCACGATCTGGTCGCCGGCGTGGTGTTGGAGGAGGGCGGCTGCCATCTGGGAGCGGCCGGCGTTGTGGACGCAGACGAACAGCACTTCGGGCCGAACGGCGGGTTCAGGCATCGGTGGCCTCCGGGATGGTGCGGGGGTAGAGGTAGCGGATCAGCGCGAACGCCAGAACCATGCCGATGAGTTGCATGACGATGAACAGCGGCGCGGAGGCGGGTGTGATCCCGGCGAAGCTGTCCGACAGGGTGCGGGCGATCGTGACGGCGGGGTTGGCGAAGCTGGTCGACGAGGTGAACCAGTAGGCGCCAGCGATCCAGGCTCCGACGGCGAACGGGACAGCGGAGGCTCGGCCGGTGCGCACGCAGCCGTGGATCACGAGGAGCAGGCCGATGGTGGCGATGACTTCGGAGAGCCAGAGCGCGCCGCCCGAGCGTTGCTTGGTTGCCAGCTCGAAGGTCGGTCGTTCGAACATGATGTTGGCCAGTAGGGCTCCGACGCAGCCGCCGAGGATTTGTGCGGCGATGTAGGCGCTGGCGTCGCGGGTGGTGATGGTGCCGAAGGACCGGTCGACGAGGGTGACGACGGGGTTGAAGTGGGCGCCGGAGACCCCGCCGAACATGAGGATCAGGCCCACGAGCGCGGCGCCGGTGGCGAAGGAGTTCTCGAGCAGCTGGACGCCGACGTCGTCAGGCGAGAGGCGGCTTGCCATGATCCCCGAGCCGATGACGGCGATGATCAGTAGGCACGTTCCGAGTGCCTCGGCGACGAGTCGACGGCGGAGGTCGAGGTGCAGCGCTCCGGTGCCGGTTTCTGATTGCTCGGCGAGCTCGGTCACGCGGCGACCGCTTCGATCCGGGAGCGCAGCTCGGCGACGGTCGCGTCGAACGCGACCTTCGAACCGACAGGGACCGGGTCGCGGATGGACCAGTGCCACCAGTCGTCGTGGATGGCGAGCTCCTCGTGGGCGCGGTCGCAAACGGTGATGACAAGGCCCGTAGATGGCGCATGCTCGAGGCGCCGGGTTCGGGAGTGGGTGAGGTCGAGGCCCGCTCGCCTCGCTGCGTCGACGGCACCCGGGTGTACGCGGTCGGCGGGGTGGGTTCCGGCGCTCGCCGCGGGTCGGCCGACGACAACGGTCCAGAGTGCGGCGGCGAGCTGTGAACGGGCCGAGTTGGCGGTGCAGATGAACAGCACCGGCGCTCGGAGGAGAATTGTCGGTCGCTCGAACGCATCGACCTTGGGGTGGAGGTGAACGTAGCGCCGCCGACCGTCGCCGCTGGATCGTCCGCGACTGATCATGCCGACTTCTTCGAGCACGTCGAGGTGGTGGGCGAGCAGGTTCGAAGCAAGGCCGTGGCGGTGCTGCAGCTCTCGAGGCGATCTGTCCGAGGCGACCAGATCGTCGACGATCGCCAAGCGGACGGGATCTCCGAGGGCGGCGTGCCGCGCTGCTCGCTGGCGAACGTCGTCACGCATCGACGTCCACCATATCCACTCAGGAATGATTGAGTCAATCAAACTTGAGTGAACAGCAAGCCGATCTCCGATGCTCGAGGAGCAGGGTGTCGAGCCAGACGCCGTGAAGCTGCCCGATTCGCTCTCGCCGGCCGACGACACGAAAGCCGCACATCTGGTGCAGCGCCAGGCTGGCGGCGTTGTCGGGGAAGATCCCGGTCTGGATCGTCCAGAATCCGGCTGCCTCCGCTCGGGCGATGAGCTCGGTCAGCACCAGCCGACCGACGCCCTGCCCGCGGTGGGCGGGGTGCACGTAGACGCTGTTCTCGGCGACCCCGCCGTAGACGCAGCGATCCGAAACGGGTGCCAACGCAGCCCACCCGGCCACGGCGCCGTCGACGGCCGCTACCAGGCGGTGAGCGGCCAGATGACGTGCATCCCAGTCCGCCCACTCGGGAGCAGAGGTTTCGAATGTGGCGTTGCCTGTCGCGATGCCGGCCTCGTAGATCGCTCGGACTGCGTCCCAGTCGTCGGCGACCATCGACCGGACGATCGGAGCGGTGCTCTTCACCGGCGTGCTCAGCAACAGGACCCGGCGGGCTTGGTGCCGAGTGCGACAGGATCCGATGCCCACCCTTCGTTGCTCCCGATGTCGCACGCCATCGCAGGGGCGTCGGCGAGGACGGTGTAGAACTCCCACGCGTTGTCCGGGCCGTGAACCCATGTCTTGTCCTGCACGGCGAAGCAGCACGACACGTTCTCCTGCACTTCCTGCTCGAATCCGTCCGCCGTCGCCCGTCGGATCGCTGCCGCGACATCCTCGACGGAGTCGACCTCGACACCGATGTGGTTCAGTGAGCCTGGCTCGCCGCCGCCGGCGAACAGGACCAGCTTGAGCGGCGGATCGGCGATGGCGAAATTGGCGTAGCCGTCACGCACCTTGGCCGGTGGGGTCTGGAACAGCTTGGTGTAGAACGCGATCGACTCGTCGAGGTCGGCGACGTTGAGCGCGAGTTGGACACGAGACATCGAGGTTCTCCCTTGGATCACGGCGCCCATTACTTCGACGCCTGTCGATGTAGTGAGTATGCCGCATGCTTAGACGAACGTCAATCTATTAGTTCGACAATCTTCGATAGACTTGTGTCATGGCTGCGAAGAGGACCGCGTTGCTCGACCCGATTGCCTGCTGCCCGCCCGTGCGCTCCGATCGGTTCGACGACGCCCAGGCGGAGCTGATCGCCAAGTCGTTCGCGGCGCTGGCCGATCCGGTCCGACTCCGGCTCCTGTCGCACGTTGCTGCTGCCGCCGGTGACGAGGTGTGCGCCTGCGATCTGGGCGAGGTCGTCGACCGGTCCCAACCAACCGTCAGCCACCACATGAAGATCCTCCACGATGCAGGCCTCATCTCCCGCGACAAGCGCGGCCTGTGGGTCTGGTACCGGATCGTGCCAGAACGGCTCGAGGCCCTTCGGGCCGTGCTGGCTACGACCGACGTCGGATGCTGAGACAGCGCGAGCACTGACGCCACCGCCGGGCCCTCCGGCTCCACATCAGCCGCGGGCGCAGGATGCACCGAACGTTCGGTCCTCGGCGGTCCAGCCCGCGAGGTCGCCGGTCGGCCAGAAGTCGCCGGTATGTGGGTCTTGCTCGTAACTGAACTCGGGTGTTCCGCCGGCGACGATCTGGCCCACGGCGACAAGGAAGCGGTCGATGTCATCGGTCGAGGTCGACAGTCCGGCGCTGGCTCGGATCGCACCGGGCGTGGACTGTCGATCACCAGCGAGCACTGCGGCGTGGTACTCGGCGACCTGATCCGGGGTGAGGTGCAACAGTCGCAGGAGGTAGGGGTGGGCACAGAAGCATCCGTGACGGACGCCGATACCGAACTCGACGCTGAGGCGTGCCGCCACGAGGCCGTGATGGATTCCAGCGATGGTGAACGTGGCCGACGGGAGCGTGTCGACAGTGAGATCGGGCCCGAGCAGCGTGACACCGTCCATCGCGGCCAGGCCGCGGCGCAGCCGCGCGGACAGTTCCCGGTCGTGGGCAGCGATCGCGTCCCAGCCGATCCGACGCATCTCGTCGATGGCTGCGTGGAGGGCGACGGCGCCGATCACGTTCGGTGATCCGGCTTCTTCGCGCTCGGGTGGGTCGGTCCAGGCGACCTCGTCGAGATCGACGAGCTCGACCGCGCCGCCGCCGGCTAGGAACGGGTCTCCTTCGGCGAAGCTTTGCCGAGGTCCGAGCAGGATCCCCGCTCCGAACGGTGCATACATCTTGTGACCGCTCCACACCACATAGTCGGCGCTCGTCGGGAGTGGGCGGTGCGGTGCGAGTTGAGCGGCATCGATCAGCGTCGGTATCCCTCGGTCGTGAGCGGCCTCGATGATCGCGTCGATCGGCGGCACCCAACCGGTGACGTTCGACGCGCCGGTCATCGCGAGCAGTTTGGGAGGCGGTGAGCCGTCCAGTGCGTCGATGACGTCGTCGACGCCGAAGGTGCCGTCGGGGCCACACTCGACGAATCGCCGACGACACAGGCGGGCCCACGGCAGCAAGTTGGCGTGGTGTTCGATCACGGTCGTCACGATCGTGTCGTCGGGTTCGAGGCACAGGCGATACGCGAGGTGGTTGATCGCCTCGGTGGTGTTTCGGCACACGATGGCGATGTCGTCGCCATCCTCGGGGCGATCGGCGAAGCCGAGGGCGGCGACGCGAGCCTGCTCATACGCCTGTGTTGCCTGGCGCGACTTGTACCCGGCACCGCGATGTACGCTCGAATACCACGGCAGGAAGTCGTGAACGCGTTGCGCGACTGCGGGCAGGGCACTCGTCGACGCCGCCATGTCGAGATTGAGGTACCGCCTTTCGCGGCCATCGCCGCACGGCACCAGCTCATCGTCACCGACGAGACCGACCGGCATCGGCGAGGGACTCGTCGGTGCGGACTCGATGTCGGTCATCGTGTCCGTCGTCGAGATGCAGGCATACGCCGAACGTAGCCGCGAAAAGCGAAGCTCGAGATCGGTGGGCTCGTCGTCAAGCTCCACGACCGGTCCTGCGGCACCGAGCAGCATGCCGGCGGCCATGAGCGCCGTGTCCGGCTCCGTGACCTCTGGCCCTGGCGGCCGGCCGAGAGGTGGCGGACGCCGGACACATGGCCGATACCGCACCGCGGCCCCGCACTCGACGCCGGCACCACCTGCACCTACCGGCCGACCGAGCCGACCGACTGCAGCTCTGACCGGACGATCAGCGTTTGGAACCGGTCGGGGGTAGCGGCGACGTTCGCGTCATCGAGCCCGAACGGGCGTGTTCACGCGACGTCGCCGTGACATCGCTCAGCCGACGGGTGTCGGAACGGCTGCGATGTCTGCGAGGCTGAAGCCATGCGCTATCGACGACTGGGCCGCACCGCCCTTCAGGTCAGCGAGCTGTGCCTCGGCACGATGAACTTCGGGCCGCAGACGCCCGAAGACGAATCGTTCGCGATCATGGACCGCGCCCTCGAGCTGGGCATCAACTTCTTCGACACCGCCGACCGCTACGGCGGCGACGAGGGAGCCGGCGCCACCGAGTCGATCATCGGCCGCTGGTTCGCCCAGGGCGGTGGCCGGCGGGAGAAGGTCGTCCTGGCGACGAAGCTGTTCGGGGCGATGTCCGAGTGGCCCAACGACGGGCGGCTCTCGGCGCGGCACATCCGCATGGCCTGCGACGACAGCCTGCGGCGGATGCAGACCGACCACATCGACCTCTACCAGATGCACCACGTCGACCGGACGGCGCCGTGGGAGGAGGTGTGGCAGGCGATGGACACGCTGATCCAGCAGGGCAAGATCACCTACGTCGGAAGCAGCAACTTCGCCGGCTGGCACATCGCCCGAGCCAACGAGGCCGCAAGCCGTCTCCACACGCTCGGGCTCGTCAGCGAGCAGAGCCACTACAACCTCCTGGTGCGCACGGTAGAGCTCGAGGTGCTCCCGGCGTGTCGCGAGTACGGCGTCGGCGTGATCCCCTGGAGTCCGCTGTCGGGCGGGCTGCTCGGCGGCGTGCTCGGCGACTCGGATCGCTCCCGCCGCCAGTCGGAGCAGTCGCTGAAGCGGATCGACCAGCTGCGCCCGCAGCTGGACGCAATGGGAGAAGATGTGCGCCGACCTCGGGGAGGAGCCGGCGGCGGTCGCGCTGGCGTGGCTCCTGGCCCAGGATGGCGTCACCTGCCCGATCATCGGCCCGCGCACGATGGCCCAGTTCGACGGCGCCTCGCTGCGCTCCCTCGAGATCACGCTCGCACCCGACACGCTGACCGCGATCGACGCCATCTTCCCCGGCCCTGGCGGCACCGCCCCCGAGGCCTACGCCTGGTAGCCGCTCATGTGCGGTCGGGCCGTGCCGCGGTCTGACGATTCAGGGCGCGGGCGTGTCTTCGCCGAGGGTCGGGCCGATGTCGACGAGGGCTTCCTCGACCGAACCATAGAAGTGGTCTCGGTGGAGGGTCTTGAGGAGTCCGTAGTCCTGGACGAGGTCACGGAGCCGAGTGCGTAGCTCGACGAAGGCGAGGTGTACGCCCTTGGCGTTGAGCTCGACGTCGAGGCGCTCGAGCATTCCGGCCGCGGTGACGTCGATGTCGGTGATGGCCTCGCACTGCAGGACCACCCACTTCGGCCGGCGCTCCCGGACCAGTTCGCGCACTTGTTGGGCGAACAGCCCCGAGTTGGCGAAGAACAGTGGCGCCTCCCAGCGGAACACCACCACGTCGGGTTGCTCCTCCAGGACCCCCCCACCCTGGTCGCTGTGCCAGCCCTGGCGACCCGACACGCGCCCGAGCACCTCGCCGTGCGGCCACCAGTTCCGCTGGAAGAAGAGCAGGATCGACAGCACGATGGCGACGACGATGCCTTCGAGGACCCCGAACAAGATCACACCAGCGCTGGCGACGAGCGACAGCACCACCGCGGAGCGCCGGAACCTCCACATCTGCGTCAGCAGGGCGAAATCGAAGAGCGACAGTGCCGCCGCGATGACCACCGCGGCCAGCGCCGAATTCGGCAGGTCGGCGAGCAGCCCGTTGAAGAACACGAGCAGCAGCACCACGACACCGGCGCCGACGATGCCGGCGAGCTGACTCTTGGCCCCCGACTGCTCGGCGACCGGCGTGCGGGAACTGCTGGCCGAGATGGCAAACCCTTGGAAGAAGCCGGCGGCGATGTTCGACGAGCCGATGCCGATCATCTCCTTGTTCGGCCTCACCCGCTCGCCCCGGCGAGCGTTGAACGACGTGGACAGGGCGATCGTGTCGGTCAGCGACACGAGCGTGATCCCCACCGCGGCGACGAGCAGGGGCACGACGTCGCCGAGGTCCGTCCACGGCACCTTGGGCCTGGGCAGCCCCTCGGGAAGGGTGCCGATCGTGGTGATGTCGAGGTCGAACAAGGCGGTGACGACGGTGGCGCCGACCACCGAGACGAGAACGGCCGGGATCGTTCGAGTGAAGCGCGGGAGCACCAGCAGCACGACGAGCGTGACGACCCCCACGGTGAGGGCCGTGGCGTCGCGCTGGTCGAAGTTCGTGACGAACTCCCGCACCTCCGCGACGAAGCTGTCGGCGTCGGTCGAGAACCCGCTGAGCTTCGGCAGCTGCCCGACGATGATGACGATGGCCAGCCCGTTCATGTAGCCGTTTTGCACCTCGTTCGACAGCAGGTCGGCGACGAAGCCCAGCTTGCCGATGCCCAACCCGATCTCGATGAGGCCGACCAGGATGGCAAGCATGCCGGCCAGCGCGATGGCGGTGGCGGGGTCGTCGCCGACGACGACGAGCGGGGTGATGGCAGCGAAGATCAGCGGCCCGAGTGACGAGTCGGGACCGAGCACCAGGATCTTCGACGGCCCCATGACGGCGTAGCCGATGAGGCAGGCGATCGTGGTGTACAGACCGTTCACCGCCGGCAGCCCGGCGAGCTCGGCATACGCCATGCCCTGTGGGACCAGGATCGTCGCCAGGACGATCCCCGCCACCAGGTCGGAGCGCAGCCAACGCCGCTCGTACGTGCGGAGCGACGCCAGTCCGGGCACATGGCGCTCCAGCGCCACCAACCGCCCACCGCCTACCGTGTACGTCAACCTGCCAACCCGGGCGCGGTACGGCCGATCGCACCAAGAAACGAACCTTCTTCGTCATTCATCTGGACTCCTCCGCCGACCGTTGGGTGGTGCTTCAGTCTTTCATCCAACTGTCACCGCAGGGCGGTGGCGACCACCGCACGGCCGGTGAGGCTCGGGACACCCAAGAGGTCGAACCCCCTGGTTCGACGCCCTTCGATAGGGTGCCGCCATCATTGCCAAGTCGGCCACCCTCGACCCGATCGCCTGCCGCCCTCCGGTGCGAAAGGCGCCCCTGGTCGAGTTGCTGTACCTCGACGATTGCCCGAACTGGCGGTTGGCCGATCGACGACTGCGTGATGTCGTGAGGCGGCTCGGCCTCGACGTGATCCGGACATCGATCTCGACGCCCGCGGAGGCCGCGGCAGCGAACTTCCGAGGGTCCCCGACGATCCTGATCGATGGCGTGGATCCCTTCGCAGATGACACCGAGCCGGTCGGCCTTTCCTGCCGCCGGTACATGACGAGCGATGGAGTCGCCGGCGCTCCGACGACCGAACAGATCGAGGTGGCGCTTGCGCTCCCCCGATGACCGCGATCCGGCCGAGGCGGGTCGGATCCGGGCCGATCGAACGCGCCGGTTCTCAGCCACCGTGTCGGAGATGGGCAAGCGGGTCATCGTGCCGCTGCCGTTCGATCCCGACGAACAGTGGGGTCACAAGTCCCACCATCACGTGGCCGGCACCGTCAACGGGATGAAGATCCGTGCCCTCGTCGAATCGTCGGATGGCGCGTTCGGGATCGCGCTGGGTCCGGCCTGGCGACGGGACTGCGGTATCGCTCCCGGTGACACGGTCGATGTGCTCCTCGCACCGGAAGGGCCCCAGCGAGAGGACCTCGCCGACGACATCCAGCAAGCGCTCGCCGAGAACGCCGCGGCCGGCGCCACCTTCGACGGACTGGCGCAGTTCTACCGACGCGCGTTGCTCACATGGATCGACGCCACGAAGCGCAAGCCCGAGGAACGCGAACGTCGGATCGCCGAAATGGTCGACCTCCTGGCCCGCGGCGAGAAGCAGCTTCCGGATGATCGCGGCGCCCGCTGAGTGTCGCTGGCGTGACAGGCACATCGGGCCCGCCGCCGACTGGGAGGGTTCCGCGTGGTAGTGCGCGATCAGGACGGGAGGACTGGGTGGCTCGGTGCGAGCACGTCGGCTCGGCCGTAGTGGCCGACGACGTCGAAGTAGCGCTTGGCGTGCAGCGCCAGGCGAAGGTCGCAGTCTGCGATGACGATCCCCTCTGCGTCGTAGAGCGGGCCGGCGACCACCTCGCCGTCCGGCGCCACGATGCAGACCCCACCGCGCCCGAGGACGTCGACGTCGTCGGCAACGCCAGCGGGAAGTCATCCGGGAACAGCCGCCGCCGGGATGAACTGAGGCACGCTCACCACGAACGCTCCTGCTTCGATGGCGATGTGGCGCATCGACGCGATCCAACCGTGGCTGTCGTCCGCGGTCGGCGCCAGCCAGATCTGTGGGCCACCCTCGTACACCCGCCATCGCGCCAGTGGCATTCGGTTCTCCCAACAGATGAGCCCCCCACCGGGGCCGCTTCCGGCAAGCTCGACAACACCGAGATCGTCGCCGGCGCCCACCCCGTGGAACACGCGCTCGTGCATCGTGGGCATCAGCTTGCGATGCCGGTGCAGCATCGAGCCCTCGTTCAACAAGGCAGAGTAGGTCGGCGCCGCCCTATGTGGGAAGCGCCGGCAGAAGCGCGCTGCGGACGTGGCGTCCGACGAAGCAGGATGAACGTGGTGCCGCCAACGATTCGTCACGCGCAGCTCGGGGACGCCGAGCGAATCGGGGTGATCCAGGTGCGTGCCTGGCAGGCCGCGTATCGAGGTGTGATGCCCGATGCGTACCTCGACCAGCTCGATGTTGACGACCGAGCCGC
The DNA here is from genome assembly GCA_963719295.1 of Ilumatobacteraceae bacterium. Taxonomy (GTDB): domain Bacteria; phylum Actinomycetota; class Acidimicrobiia; order Acidimicrobiales; family Ilumatobacteraceae; genus Desertimonas. The sequence goes on along the minus strand of CAVRBV010000008.1, from coordinate 291,959 downwards.
CTACTGGCGCCGCCAGGTGCTGGCGCTGCTGCCCAGTCGGCGGCTCGAGGTGATCGTTGATGGCGGCGTCGTCGTCGGGTTCGCAGCAGCCGGACCCGAACACGACGGTCGGGCTGTGGGCGTCGGCGAGCTGTACGCAATCAACCTCGACCCACAGGTGTGGGGCCGAGGGCTCGGCCGAGCCTTGCTCCGCGACGTGACCGCAGCGCTGGTCGATCTCGGCCACCGGGAAGCAGTGCTGTGGGTCGTTCCCGAGAACGACAGGGCACGCCGGTTCTACGAGTCCGAGCAGTGGCGCGACGATGATGTGCGACGCGACGAGAAGGTCTTCGGGGTCGTCGTGGCTGAGATGCGCTACCGGCGCCCATTGCCGACCAGCGGCCCAGGTGCGTCCGAAAACGACGCCCGATAACGACCACTCGTCGCATCTGCTCACGCCAGGAGTACGGCGCCACGAATGTCGCCGGACGCCGTTCAGTCGCCGGCACGCATCGGCAGGCTGCGAAGAACCAGGCAGCAGCTACGGGCTCCTGTGATCGCTTGCCGCTCGTCGACGGGTGTGGAGGGGTTTCCGCGAAGCGTGATCGCTGCGGTCACTGGCAGCTTCGGACCGTGCGCTACCGACCGTGCGAACCGGACGGCGACCGCCCACCACCCCGTCTACTGTCGCCGGCGTGACGACCAGTGAGAACGGGCACGGCTATCGGATCGAGGCGCTCGGGCCGCAGACCTGGGATGCCTTCGCCGACCTCGCCGGGCGGCACAACGGCGTGTGGGGCGGCTGCTGGTGCACCTACTTTCACCGCGGTGGCGACGGTTCGGAGCGCACAGAGCTCGACAACCGGGCGTACAAGCAGCGGCTCGTCGACGAGGGCCGCGCCCACGCTGCGCTGGTGTTCGACGGCGACGTTGCGGTCGCGTGGTGCCAGTTCGGGACGGTCGAGGAGCTGCCCAACATCCACCACCGCAAGGAGTGGGAGCAGGGCCTCGTGCGGCGCCCCGACTTCCGCATCACCTGTCTGTTCGTCGACCGGCGGTACCGCCGCAAGGGAGTTGCGGCGACCGCCGTCCGCGGCGCCTTGGAGCTGATCGGCATCGCCGGCGGTGGACTCGTCGAGGCCTACCCGCACGATCTCCCCGCGGGCAAGAAGACGTCGGCGTCGTTTCTCTACAACGCCACCCGGACGATGTATGAACAGCTCGGGTTCATCTACCAGCGACCGAAGGGACAGGGCAACTGCGTCATGACAAGGGAGATCCCCGCCCAGCTCTGACGGCGGGGTGCGCCGTCGCCGCTCCCCGATCAGGCGGCGCCAGTGAGCAGACGTCGAACCAGGGCGGACTCCACGCGCCGCAGCAGCAGACAGGCCGCCTCGTTCGACGACGCAACCCCCGCCTCGAAGCTTTCAGGCTCTGTTGACGTTTCCGTGGGTCGACGACGGGTCCGAACGCCGCGAGGTCACCTCGGCCGGGCTCCGGACGCGACAGCGTGGCCCACGTCGTGGCGACGGGGTCACGCGATGAGCGATGTGCGCACCCGTTGCGCGGATCGCTCACCACCCGACGCACAAGCCTGACTCTCGGAGAGTAAGCGGAACCATGTGCCGTGGTGCTCGTCGCCTCCGCCAACCGACGCTCGGGGATCGTTGCCGCCGTGCTTGCGTGCTGATGGCGTTCACCCGTGGCTACGTCGGCGCGCACTATCCGGGCGACGTTGTCGCCGGCCTCGCGCTCGGCGGTTTGATCGCCACCATGGGCTGGTTCGCCGTCGTCTCGCCGTGGCGCCGCGCGCCGCCCGGAACGACCGTCATCGACGGCTACCGCGACCCAAACCCTGAGGGGATGCTTGGCTCGCGCACGTCGTCGTCGGCGAGTGACAAGTAGCCCTCGTCTTCCTGCGCGAAGTGGAGCTGCAGGATCGCGTGGAGGCCGTAGAGGAGGCGGCGGAGTTCGATGATGTCGTCCTCGTCGGGTCCGGTCGGGTCCGACGTCGTCGAGGACGCGGCCGATGCGCCGGATGAGGTGCGCGATCTCGACGTGGGCGCGGCTCATCGTGCGCGGTGGGGTCGTTGCCGCCGAGGACGCGGGCGAGGACCGGGTAGAGGTCGTGGTCCTCGGCCTGTTCGTGTGGGTCGAGTTCTTCGACGAGGAACCGGTGGACCTCTCGCAGCCATGGCGATGCGACTCGGCGGGGCGGCCGACGTCGAGATGGTCGGCGACGTCGCGGAGGCGCGCGAGGTCGGGCCGCAGCGTGCGGTGTTCCGCGCTGAACCGCCGCGCGAGCGCGGCTTCGTCGCCGCGCAGCCGGTTCGCCGACGTGGTGTCCCGCAACGCCCGGAGCGCGTTCACGATGACGGCGACGTCGATGAGCTCCTGGAGGAGCGCGCCCCAGACGGGCGGCAGGTAGCCGAAGGCGGCGACGACCATGGCGGCGAGCGACAGGCCGATGCCGACGACCACGCTCTCGAGCGCGATGCGGCGACTGCGGCGGGCGATGACGACGCGCTTCGCCGAGCCGATCGAGGCGGTCGACGGTGAGCACGACGTCGGCCGCTTCCGACGACGCGGTCGCCCCGCGGGCACCGATCGCGACACCGACGTCGGCGAGCGCGAGGGCGGGCGCGTCGTTGATGCCGTCGCCGACCATGATCGTGTTGCCCGGCGCCGCTCTCGAGCCGGACCGCGTCGACCTTCTCGGCCGGCGTGCGTTCGGCGAGGACTTCGTCGACGCCGATGACCGCACCGACGGTCTGCGCGTTCTCTTCGCGGTCGCCGGTCACCATGACGATGCGGCGGATGCCGTCGCGGCGCAGCTGGCGGATCGTGCGCGCGGCGTCGGGGCGGATCGGGTCGTCGAGCAGCAGCGCGCCGACGGGCACGCCGTCGACCTCGACGAAGATCGTGAGCGCGCCGTCGAGCTCGGCGCGGCGGCGCACGGTCTCGCGCCCAGCTCGGCGCTCGCCGGCGCCGAGATCCAGCTGGCCTTGCCGACCGCGACGCGGTGGCCGTCGACGATGCCCGCGCACGCCGTGACCGGGCACCTCCTCGACGTCGTCGGGCAGCGACAGCGCGAGGCTGCGCGAGCGGGCGCGCCCGTACGACCGCGGCGGCGAGCACGTGCGGCGAGACCTGGTCGAGGCTGGCGGCGTAGCGCAGGACGTCGTCGGCGGTCATGTCGCGTCGCGGTGACGATGTCGGCCACGCGCGGGTCGGCCGGCGGTGATCGTGCCGGTCTTGTCGAACAGCAGGATCTCGCCGCTCGCCGAGCTGCTCGAGCGCGGCGCCGCCCTTCACGACGACGCCGCGGCGAGCCGCCCGTGACAGGCCGGAGACGATGGCGACCGGCGCGGCGAGGATGAGCGGGCAGGGCGTGGCGACGACGAGGACCGCGACGGCGCGGACGAGGTCACCCGAGATGCGCCCACGCCGCGCCGGCGAGCGCGAGCGCGACCCCGACGAACACGCCGGCGTACCGGTCGGCGAGACGCACGAACGGCGCGCTCGACGCTTCGCGCTTCGGACACGAGCCGGACGATGCCGGCGTAGGTGCTCTCGCGCCGCGCGTCGTGGTCGCTCGCAGGTCGAACGGCCCGCCGGCGTTCACGACGCCGCTTCGGACCGCGTCGCCGACGGCGTGCTCGACCGGCAGCGGTTCACCGGTCAGCGCGCTCTCGTCGAGGACCGCCGCCGTCGGACTCGAGCAGTCCGTCGACAGGTACGACCTCGCCGGGCTGAACGAGCAGCAGGTCGCCGCGCGTCGACGTCCTCGATGGCCGGCGACGTGAGCTCGCCGTCGTCGTAGCGGTGCACGATCCGCGGCGCGCGCGTCGAGCAGCGCGTGCAGTTCACGGTCGGCGCGCGGCGGCGGCGCGCGCTTCGAGGGTGCGGCCACTGGCCAGCATCACCGTGATGACGGCGCCCGCGAGGTACTCGCCGACGACCAGCGTGCCGACGAGGGCGAGGACCGCGAGCGCATCGACGCCGAGTCGGCGGTGCCGGGCGGCGTCGATCACCCACCAGCAGGCTGGCGCGATCCCGACCAGGGTGTCGGCCACCCACACCCCGTTGGCCGCGGTATGGAAGCCCGCCAGGTACAACGCGCCGCCGACGGCCAGCAGCGTGACGGCAACGACGAAGAGCGTCGCTTCGACGTGGCCTCGCACGCGCACAGCAACCATGTTCCGCGTCATCATCCGGACGGTCGGCTCCCCTGCGTGGGCATCGGCGCGTCTGCCGGCGCGTCACCTCCTCAGCTCCATTGGACTCGACACGACACCGGCTCCATAGAGGCCAACGTCCCCTCCGTCGATGGCCGCGACCCGGTCGTCGCGCCTGCGGTGTTCATCGGGAGGCTCGCGGATCGTCGTCGCCATTGGCCGTCGAAGGCGTCGCCGCGGTCGCGAGCGTTGATGTCAGGACAACACGAACGTGAGGCCGGCCACAGCCGCCTGTTCGAGACACGCTGTGTCAAGGCCGTCGGCCGTGCCTGCTCCGACGAACTCGGCGATCACTTGCGGACCGCAGCCCGTATAGCCCGCCACGTGCTGCTGGGCGGGGATGACCACGATGCGGGCGTTCGGCTGCTGCGCGGGGATCGAGGTCAGGTTCGCTGGCGGGTCCTGCGGGTCACCGTCGCCGGCGAGCCACAGGATCGGCAGCTCGGTGACGACCGGCGCCGCATCGTCGGCCGGTACGACGCCCCGCGGAAGCGCCTCGCAGCGTTGGGCCCGCGCGTCGCTTCAGCGAGCTTCGTCGACTGCAGGTAGCTGCCGAGGCCGAGGCGTTCGACCTCGGCCGGGTCGAATCGCGCCCACGTCTCCGAGCACATGATGATCTCGCTCATCGCCAGCCAGTCGCCGCCGGCGCCCGTCGACTCCGGGAACAGCTCGTTGACCCGTGCCCATTGTCCCTCGTAGCCAAGGTGGATGGCGAGCGGCAGCCGGCCGGCGGTCGCCGGGTCCAGCAGCGCCTGGTGGAGGTCCGGGCGACCTGGTCGAGCGTCGCCACCACTGGCTCGCCGGAGTCCGGATCCGTCAGGCCGGTATCGACTCCTGTGGCCAGCGCCGCCAGCAGCTCCGACCACTCGGCGGACAGATCCGGCAGGGCGGCGTCGCAGGCAGCATCGTCGGCGCAGCGGTCGAACAAGAGCTCCAACGCGGCCTGGCTGTTGGCCGCCATGCGCTCGAGCGCCGGCACGTCGAGCGGTGTTCCCCCGTCCATGACCGCCACCCGGACGTGGTCGGGGTGCTGGCGGATGTAGTACTGGGCGAGGGTCGCACCGTAGGAGGTCCCGTAGAGGTCGATCAGCTCGTAGCCGAGGGCCTGACGAACCGCGTCGAGGTCGTCGGCGGCGACGGTGCTGGTGTACTGCCGGGGATCGGCCTGGATCGAGGCCAGCCAATCGTGCGACCAGGTCTGCAGGCGGGCGTCGACCTCAGCCTGCGACACGCCGTTCGTGTCCGGCATCGGAGGCAGGACGAGCGCGTTGGACCCACCGGTGCCGCGCTGGTCGACGAGCACGATGTCGCGAGCGGCGTGGACGTCGGCGAACAACCCCGGCAGCCATCCGAAGAACGCCGTCCCGGCATCACCCGGCCCACCGGCAAGCGCGAAGAACGCGTCCGGCTCAGGCGTGGCGGCCTCCGCCGGGATGACGGCAACCCGCAGGCCGATCGTTCGACCCGATGGGTTCGACCGATCCTCCGGTACCTCCAACGTCCCGCACACGGCGGGCGCGGTAGCGGTGACCGGAGCCTCGCTCTGGATCGTGCACTCGATCATCGGCCGGCCGCCCAGCAGGCGCGCCGGAGTCGGCGTGCTCGGGACGACGGACGTCGGTGGCGCGCTCGCGACGAGCGGGGCGCTCGTGGGCAGGACCGAATTCATCGGCGCCGCGCCTTGGGCCGGCGGCCCGAAGGAGACGCTCGCGGCCAGCAACCCCACGCACAGCACCCCTGCCACCGCCCGGCCCGCTCGCATCACGTGCCTCCTCGGATTGGCGCCCGTCACGTCGGCGCCACCCTCGCGCCGCGGCCGTGGGCCCGGTTCGGCGTCATTCCGCAACCACCACGCCGGATCCGGTGTTGCGCACGGTCACCGTCGGGTCGCCCCGGTAGAGGATCGTCCCGGTGCCGGTCAGCGCCGCGTCGAGCGTTGACGTGGTGTGGATTCGGATCGTGCCATTGCCCTGTAGCTGCGCCGTGCCGTCGGTGGCCACGAGGTCGTGCAGGTCGAGCGTGCCGTGGCCGGCGAGCACGGCCGTCACCAGTTGGACGGCTCCCGAGGCCACCAGCGTGCCGTCCCCGCCCAGCTCGGCGCTGAACTCGGCGTTGTTCACGCCGTCCACCGTCACGGTGCCGGTACCGCCGAGCTCGACGCTGTCGAGCGAAGGCACCGAGACGACCACCTGCATCGGCGCCTTCGTCGTGAAGCTGCCGGTGTCGTCGATCACGAGGTGCCCGTCCCGCACGATCGTCGTGACCCGGCCGACGAGATTGTCATCGCCGGTCACCGCAACCGACAGCGGCGCCCCGACGTGGATCACCACAGTGTTCGCACCGGCGAGCTCGACGCTGGTGAACGGCGCCACTTCTCGGTGGTCGGTCACCGAGACCCCGGAGCCGTCCGTCGACGAGGCCGGCTGCTGAACACGGAACACGCCGGTCGTGATCGCGACGATGACGACCACGGCAAGAATGCCAGCGACGATCGCCAGCCAGGTACTCGGCCCCGGTGCGTGCCACCGGCGGACACCAGGCTGTTGGGCCAGAGCCATCGACGAACCTCCCGAAGGCACCTTCAGGGTCCTCCCGCGCGTCGCTCACGCGCCAGTGCCGAAAGGCCCTTCACGAACGCGGGGTGCGGGCTACGTCACGCGCTGAGACACGCGGCGGCGAACCGGTCGAGACCCTCGCGGTTGTCGGCCATGCGCAACGCGCCGTCGAGGTGGGTGATCGTGAGGGTCGGGCAGAACCAGTTGCCGCTGGCGCCGAAGAAGTGAGGCGACCCGATCACACCCCGCCGCTCCCCGTCCCGCCAGTCTGCGATCACGTCGTCGTCGACGCCCGCAAGCGGTTCTTCGACCCCGCAACTCGCTGCAATGTCGCGCAGGACGCCCGGGTCGGCGATGTTGCGACCGCGTTCGAACAGGGCATCCCGTAGGGCCAGGCTCACCCGTTCACCGATGTCGGCGGACTGCCGACGGGCCGACGCTTCGAGCCGCATTGCCGGCATCGACGTGGCGGGAAAGGTGCCCTCGTCGAACTCGCGGAACAATGTGGGCGCGACCTCGTCGCGCAACGCCCGAACCTTCTGCGCGATCATCGCCGCGTCGAGGGGGGCGCCGTTGACCAGCTCGAGCGGCCACGCCCGGACCACCAGCGAGATGTCGTCTGCGCCGAGCTCGCGGCGTCGCTCCACGAACCGCAGCAACCCCACATGCGCGAATGGGCAACGCACGTCGGCGAACACCTCGACGATCCGGCACTGCGTCCCCGGCGACACCTCGTGGCGGTGCTCCGATGAAACGAGTGGGACCGGTCATCGGGGCCATCCTGCCGCCGAGCACGGTGCTCGCTGCAGGGCCATTGGTCCCATCTCGCACCTCGCACGGTCTCGCCTGGCACTTGGCCGACGCCGCGACGCGCCATCAGGACTTCACCTCCTCGCCCCACGCCGCACATTCGCCACGGCGGCGGACCGCCCGGCCGGCGTCCGAAAGGTGACGGTGACCCTGAGGCCGCCGCCGGGCGCGTCTGACAGCTCGAGGTGTCCGCCGCTGGCCGTTGTCAGGGCGTCGACGATGGCCAGTCCGAGCCCGGTCCCGTCCTCGGATGTCGCGGCGCGCCAGAAGCGGCGGGTCGCGAGCACCTTTTCATGGTCGTCGAGGCCCGGGCCTTCGTCGACGATGTCCAGTTGGTGCTCGTCGGTGCCCGTGGTGACGGTCAGGCTGATGGTGGAGCCGGCGGGCGCGGCGTTGAGTGCATTGTCGAGCAGGTTGTCGAGGATCTGCTCGATGGCACCCGGTACGGCCTCGACGATGATCGGCCTGTCGAGTCCGACGGTTCGCAGCTCGACGTTGCGGGACTCCGCGACGGCGGTCCACGTATCGACACGATCGGCGCTGAGCCGGGCGAGGTCGACGGCGTCGCGTCGTGGTCGTTCGTCGGCGCGAGCGAGCTGGAGCAGGTCATGGACGAGGGCGCCGAGGCGGTCGGTCTCCCCGATCGCGGCGTCGAGCTCGGTTTGATCGTCCGGAGGGAGGTGGCTGTGGAGGTTTTCGAGGCGCAGCCTCAGCCCGGTGAGCGGGGAGCGCAACTGGTGCGAAGCATCGGCGACGAACGCGCGCTGGGCGGCGAGCAGCGCGTCGAGGCGGTTGGCCATCGTGGCGATCGAGTCGGCCAGCGCGCGCAGCTCGGGAGGGCCGCCCGGCGGTCGGGGCGCAACGGTGAAATCGCCGTCAGCAAAGCGGTCGGCGTCGGCCTGCAACCGTCGCACCGGGCGCGTGACGGACCGGGCCAGCCACCATCCGACGATGGCGACGAGGCCGATGATCACGACGGCGATGGCCGTGAGTGCGAGCCAGAACCTGTGGATTCGGGCGGTGACGTCGCTCGTGTCGATCGTGAGGCGCAGTGCGCCGTGCACTGTTCCGCCGGACGCGACCGGTACCGCGACGTAGAGGAGGTCCGTTGCCAGGGTGTCGGAGGATCGGGTGCCCGTCGCGCTTTGGCCGCTCAGCGCCTCGGCGATCTCGGGTCGGGTGGAGAAGTCGCGCTCGATCGGGCCGGCGGTGTCGATCAGCGAGATGCCCTCGGGGTCGACCACGACCACCCGGGCGCCGGTGCGTCCGCCGTACGCGGTTGCCGGCGCGGGGTCGAGCGGCCGGTCGTTCTCGAGGTCGTCCACGTAGAGGGTGGCGAGGACGTTCGCGTCGTGCTCGAGGTCGGCGGCGATTCGCTCGCGCTCGCGTTGGGCGAAGAACACGCCGAGCGGGACCTCGAGGAGCACGAGGGTCAGTGCCGTGATCAGCAGGTAGCTCGCCAGGAGGCGACGCGTCACGGATCGCGCCCCGGCGGAGCCACCAGCCGGAACCCGACGGCCCGCACCGTTTCGATCAGATCGGGTTCCAGTTTCTTGCGCAGCGATGCGATGTGCACGTCGAGCGTTTTGGTCGAGCCCCACCAGTTCTCGTCCCACACGTCGTGCATGAGCTGCTCTCGTCCCTTGACGGCGCCTGGGTCGATGGCCAGGTAGGCGAGCAGGTCGTACTCCTTGGGCGTCAGGCTGACGGCGTCCCCGCGGAAACGCGACGCGCCGCGTCCGTCGGTCGATGGTCAGCGCACCGACGCTGATCGTCGATGCGGTCGCCGGGCCGGCCTCTGTGGCGGCGCGCCTGGCGACGGCCCGGATCCGGGCGACCAGCTCACGGAATCCGAACGGCTTGACGACGTAGTCGTCGGCGCCGAGCTCCAGGAGCATGACGCGATCGATCTCCTCACCGCGGGCGCTGATCACGATGATCGGCACCGAGCTGCGCGAGCGCAGCTCTCGGCAGACCACCTGGCCGTCGAGGTCGGGGAGCCCAAGATCGAGCAGAACGAGGTCGGTCGGGTCGGCGCCAAGCGCGTCGGCACCAGTGGCGACCACGACGACCTCGTACCCCTCGCGGGCCAGACCCTCCCGCAACGGCTCGGCGATCCTCGGATCGTCCTCGACAACGAGCACCCGCACCCCCAGATGTTGACAGCAGCGATGCTCGATGGGGCACGATTGGCGAAACCTTTGCCAACGGCTGGGACTCCGCTTCTGGTGTCGTCCTTACAGTCCGTCCCATGACGAAGAGATTCTCGGAACGCCGCACCGCGCTGATCACGGCGGGCGGAATCGGCGCCGTCATCGTCGCCGGCGCGTTTGCCGTGGTCGCCAACATCGGCATCCTCGACGCCTCGTCCGATCATCAGCTCGGTCAATTGGCTGCCGCCGGAGACTTGGTGCCGACGACCGGGGCCGCGCCGGCACCGGTCACGACCGTGCCGGCAACGTCGACCGCCACGGACCCCTCAGTCGTACGTCGTCGACGTCGCCGGCACGGTCACCGTCGATTCGACGGGCGGCGCTCTCGTGGCCCGCGCCGTCAGCGCCAACCCGGGGTGGACATGGACGCCGGGCGTCTCCGACGCAACCCACGTCGAGCTCACCTTCTCCGACGGCGTGCGCTCCCTCGTGTTCACCGCCACGCTGGCCCCCGACGGGAGCATCGACGCCAGAGTCGACGACGCCCGGTCAGCCACGGCGTCGGCCGCGACCGCGCCGTCCTCGCACGACGCATCCGACGACCACGCCGGGGAGCACGAAGGACGGGAAGAAGATGACTGACCCTCGCACGCACGACGACAGCACCGCTGATGCCCAGCGGGCACGGGTCGAAGCGCTGCGCCAGCGGCGCGTTCCCCGGGTCGACTCGGCGACGACGCCAGCCGTCGCCACCGGTGCAGCTCCGCGCCGGGCGCGACGTCGGCATCCCGCCAGCCGGTCACGCGTGGGCGTCGCCGCGCTCAGCGTGGCGACGATGCTCGGCCTCGTCGGTGTCATGGGCCTCGCCCGGCCGACGGGCGCGGCGACGCCGAGCGCCCCGGGCGGCACCATCGCCGAGCAGCGGCCAGTGCCGACGGTCGCCCTTCCACCCGCGGCGCCGACGTCGCCCGGCGGGGCGCTCGCCGCGCCGCCCGTGGTGCTGACGGCTCGCCCGAGCGTCCAGCTGACGAACCCCACGACCGCCGCCCCGATCGCGCGCAGCAATGGCAGTCACTGAGCACCGTTTCCGGGTCATGGCGAGCGACGCCCACCTCATCGCCGTCGACGCTCCTCCCGGGGCCCTCACCGAGGCGCAACAGAAGCTCGAACTGATCGAGCAGCGATGGAGCCGCTTCTTGCCCGACAGCGACATCTCCCGGATCAACCTGGCCGACGGACGGCCGGTCGTCGTCGATCCACTCACACTCACCTTGATCGCCACCATGGCCGAGGCCTGGTCGGCGACGCAGGGTCGCTACGACCCCACCGTCCTGCCGATCCTCGTCGCCGACGGGTACCGGTCCAGCATCGTCCAACCGTCGCTCGTGACGATCCTGCCAGCGACCACCCAGCACGTCGGGGGTCTCGCCGCCGTCGTGATCGATGCCGAACGGTGGACCGTCACGGCACCAACCGGCGTCGCCCTCGACCCGGGCGCCATCGGCAAGGGATTGGCCGCCGACCTCGTCGTCGCCCAGCTGCTAGCGGCCGGTGCCGGCGGCGCGCTCGTCGACGTCGGCGGCGACCTCGCCTGCGCCGGCACACCACCATTGCCCGGCGGCTGGCCGGTGGCGGTCGAAAGCCTGGACGATCCCGGGGCTGACCTCGTCACGTTCACGGTCAGCGCCGGCGGCGTGGCCACGTCGAGCACGCGCTCGCGGCGCTGGATCCACGACGGCGCCATCCGACACCACGTCATCGATCCCGCGTCGGGTGCGATGTCCGACACCGACTTGGACGCGGTCACGGTCATCGCCCGGAGCGGCTGGCTGGCCGAGGCCCATGCCACGGGCGCGATCCTGGCCGGAAGCGTCGGCGTGCTCGGGTACCTCGCGGCCCACGATCTGTCCGGCGTGGCCGTGACGAGCACGGGCGCGCTCCTGGCCACACCCGACCTCATCCCGGCCGCACCCGGCTGCACGTTGGTCTCGCCGTGAACCCCCAGGTGTGGTGGTACGTGGCGCGAGCGTCGGGCATCATCGCCTGGCTGCTGCTCACGGCCGCGGTGACCTGGGGGATCCTGCTGTCGACCGACGCCTTTCCGACGCGTCGTCGACCGGCGTGGCTCCTGGACCTGCACCGCTGGCTGGGTGGGCTGACGGTCGCCTTCGTCGCGGCCCATCTGGCGGCCCTCGTCGCCGACAGTTACGCCCACTTCGGCCTCGCCGACCTGGCAATCCCGTACGCCTCGCAGTGGCGACCGGGCGCCGTCGCCCTCGGCGTCGTGGCGACATGGTGCCTCGTCGCCGTCGAGCTGACCTCGCTCGCCATGCGGCGCCTCCCCCGAAAGGTGTGGCGCGGGGTCCACCTGACCAGCTACCTCGTCTTCTGGCTGGCCAGCCTCCACGCCGCGTTCGCCGGCACCGACACCACCAATCCGCTCTACAGGGTCACCGCGACGATCAGCATCGCCGCCATCGTCTGGGCGGTCGTGTACCGGCTGATGAGCAAGCGCGGTGACCGGCGACGTGCTGGCGCCGGCGCTCCCCCAGCCGCGGTCTCGCCGCGCCGACCCTGAGGCACTCCTCGTGAATCCGGTGGAGGGCCCCTGTCAGCGGAGCGACGTCGTCGCCACATCCCTTCGGATACAGCGCAGCCGGTCCGCCTCGCGAAAGGCGAGAACGCTCGGTCGATCGTGAACGTTTGGTCACAGATCCGCTCAGCACACCACCGCGCTGCAGTTGGCCGACGACGACGTCGTTCGCCGTGCGGTGACGACGTCCTCGGGGGAGCTCGTCGACGAGTTCGACAGCTGGCGATGAGCCCAAGCGGGCCTGGCTCAGTTCGTCGCGGACCGGCCGTCGACCGCGTTTTCCGCCTCTCGGCATCCAACCGTCTGCTGGTCGTAGTACCGAAGTCCACTGGCGAGGTGTACCCAGCAACCCGGACGATGGGCGTAGTCGACGCCACCGTGCTGCGACACCACCAAGGAGAGTTCATCATGAGTACAACCAAGCTTGCCCGCATCGGGATCGCCGCCGCGACCCTGGCCCTCGGCGTTGGCGCCCTCTCGACCGGCGCCGCCTCCGCTTCTGGAGGAGGTTCCGCCGTCGAACGGCGGGGACTTTGCAGCAGCGGGGCCACCTGGAAGCTGAAGGCCAAGCCTGACAATGGTCGGATCGATGTCGAGTTCGAGGTCGATTCCAATCGAGTCGGTCAGACGTGGTCGGTACGAATCGCCGACAACGGGGTCACCGTGTTCCAGGGAACTCGCCGCACCGTTGCGCCGAGCGGGTCGTTCAGCGTCGAACGTCTGGCGCCCAACCGCGCCGGCGTCGACGCCTTCAGCGCCGTCGCAACGAACGCGGCCACCGGGCAGCGGTGCACCGGGTCCGTGCGGCTCTAATCCACCACGTGCTCGGGCCTGGCCTCACGGAGACCTCGCTAGCGTTGCCGTTGACCGCCCGCGGCCGTCGCGGCAAAGGAGCGACGATGACGAACGAGAGCCGCGACCGCAGGTCCGGCGCCGGGATCGTCGCCCTCTCCGTCGCTCAGTTCGCCCTCATCGGCCTGATCGCCCTCGTGATCGTGGCGGTCGCGATCTGGTTCGCCAGCCGGCGAGTGGGCGAGCGGGAGGCGATCGCCAATGCGCGCCGGGTGACCGAGCTCACCGCACAGAACGTCGTCGAGCCGGCGATCACGGATGCGTTGCGACGTGGCGATCCTGCGGCGTTGGCCAGCCTCGATGCCGTCGTGCGCAATGACGTCCTCAATGACTCGCTCGTCAGGGTGAAGATCTGGACACCCGACGGGCGGATCATCTACTCCGACGCAAGCGCGCTCGTCGGCACGACCTACGAGCTCGGCGACGACGAGCAGAACGCCCTGCGAACTGGAAAGATCGAGGCAGAGGTCAGTGACCTCAACGCACCAGAGAACCGCTTCGAGCGAGGGTACGACAAGCTCCTCGAGGTCTACCTCCCGGTCGGCGCACCGAGCTCCGACCGACTGTTGTTCGAGGCGTACTATCGCTACGACGACGTCGCCGCCGCCGGATCGCAGCTATGGCGCAGCTTCGCCCCGATTTCCCTCGGTGGTCTCGTCATCCTCGGACTCGTTCAGATCGCGCTCGCCTGGTCGCTGGCACGACGCCTGCGCGACCGTCTCCGCGAGCGCGAGGCGCTGACGTGGCGCGCCCTCGAGGCGTCCGAAGCTGAACGTCGTCAGATCGCCGGCGACCTCCACGACGGGGTCGTCCAGCAACTGACTGGCATTGCCTATGCTCTGTCGGCGATGGCCCGCCAGCCGTCGGCAGCGTCGTCGGACGAACTCGAGTCCACGGCGGAGGACGTGCGACATTCGGTGGGCGACCTCCGTTCGCTCGTCGTCGATCTCACCCCGGCGACCGTGCAGGAGCAGGGATTGGTCTCAGCGTTGCACGACCTGGCGCGACGGATGGGCAATGGACATGTGGCGATCACGGTCGTGGCGCAGGGGTCGCTGGACCGCGTCGACGCAGCTGCCGCACGGCTCCTCTACCGCGTTGCCCTCGAAGGTTTGCGAAACGTCGTCCAACACGCCGGCGCGGCTACCGCGCGGGTGAACGTGTCGGTCGACGCTACCTGCGCCCGCCTCGAGGTGACCGACGACGGCACCGGTTTCGAACCCGCGATCCTCGCCTCGAAAGCCGCGGCGGGTCACGTCGGCCTGCGTGCTCTCCACGGCATCGTCGTCGATGCCGGCGGAACGTTCGAGGTGGTGTCGGCTCCCGGCGCGGGCACCACCGTGCTGGTCGAGGTGCCGATCCGATGATCCGAGTGGTGATCGTCGACGACCATGCTGTGGTCCGTTCCGGCCTGGAGCGCTTGCTCAGCACCGCTGGCGACATCATCGTTGTCGGCGCCGCTGCCGACGGTCGCGAGGCGATCGCCCTCGTCGATGAGGTCGAGCCCGATGTGGTCATGATGGACCTCTCGATGCCGCAGCTCGACGGGGTCGCGGCGACGCAGCAGATCGCGGCGACGCACCCGGGCACAGCCGTTGTCGTTCTGACCTCCTTCTCCGACACCCCACGGATCACGGCCGCACTGCAGGCGGGCGCCGTCGGCTATCAGCTCAAGGACGCGGCGCCCGACGAACTGATCGCCGCCGTTCGTGCTGCCGCAGCCGGAGGCGCGCCACTCGACCCGCGCGTGGCCCGTGTCCTGCTCGACCGCCGCGCGCCCACCATCACGCTCAGCACTCGTGAGATCGAAGTGCTGCGGCTCGTCACCACCGGCCTGGCCAACAAGCAGATCGGACGCTCGCTGGGCATCACCGAGCGAACCGTGAAAGCCCATCTCACAAGCATCTTCGCCCAAATCGGCGTGACCGACCGCACTCAGGCGGCGTTGTGGGCGCGTCAACATCTCGACGACGCCTGAGGCACCGTACCCTCTTGTCGTCGCGGGCAGTGCCGTGTCCCTAGAGCTGTCGCCGATGCACATCGCGCCGCTGGGCAGCCCGCTCCGGCGCGTGGCGAGCCACGAGTTCAGTGCCGCGATGCTCGCCGGCGCCACCGCTTGTCGGCGGCATCGACCGCGAGCAGCACAATCGGGCTGGCGAGTGCGACCAGCCACCCCGCGAGCGGGGGAACGGCCTGCTTCATCTGTCGTGCGATCGGCTCGACGCAGAGCACGGCGAGGGCGAAGAGCAGACCGACGCCGACGGCGGGAATGAGCAGCCGATTGCTCGTCCAACCCAACGCGCCGGGCCAGGTGGTGGTGCTGCGGCAGGCGAAGGCGTTGCCGGCCTGGGCGAACACAACCGCGATGAACGCGGCGCCGGAGGCGGCCGCCAAGGCGTGGCCCGTCGGGAATGGCTCACCCGGCCCCCACCCGGCGGCGACGAGGGACACGATGAACGCCGTCATCGACAAGATCGCCTCGGTCGGGCCGAGCAGCCCGAACGCACGGCGAGCGACGGTGTAGTTGAGCAGCCGACCCGATATCGGCTTGCCGGCGAGCACGTTGGGCGACGGTGGTTCGGCACCGAGGGCGACCGCCGACATCGTGTCGGTGCCGATGTCGAGGGCGATGATCTGCAGTACTCCAAGGGCGAGCGGGAACCGTCCTCCCGAAAGTGCCCACACCGCAAACGGGGTCAACTCGGCGACGTTGTCGGTCAGGTGATAGGTGAGAAAGCGGCGAACGTTGAGAAACGTCGCCCGGCCCTGCTCGATGCCCGCCACGATCGTTGCGAAGTGGTCGTCGAGAAGTACGAGGTCGGCGGCCTCCCTGGCGACATCAGTTCCGGATTCACCCATGGCGATGCCGACGTCGGCCTCGTGCAGCGCCGGCCCGTCGTTGACGCCGTCGCCGGTCATCGCCACCACGTGACCTCGAGCGCGCAACGCCTTGGCGATCCGCAGCTTGTCTTCCGGTGACACGCGTGCGACGACGACCCCGTCGCGGTCGAGCAGCGCCCCGAGCACCTGCTCGTCGTCGGGCAGGTCGTGGCCGAGCAGGACTGGATCGTCCGGACGGCGCAATCCGGTCTCGCGTGGCGATCGCCGAGGCCGTCGCTGGATGGTCGCCAGTGATCATCGCCACTCTGATCCCCGCACGACGGCAAGACGCGATCGCATCGAAAACGTCGGCACGCGGCGGGTCCTGTAAGGCGAGCAGCCCGTAGAGGTCGAGGTCGCGCTCGGCTTCTTCCGCCGACGCCGGCAGGTCGCCTGCGAGCTCCCGACCGGCAACCGCCAGGACCCGCAGCCCCCGGCCGGTCAACATCTCCAGTGCCTTCGCTGCAGATTCGGCTTCTCGGCACAGGTCGAGCACGGCGTCGGGAGCGCCCTTCACGATCACCTCTCCGTCTCGGACGATCGACATCCGCCTCCGCCGCGGATCGAACGGAAACCGCGCCACGTCCCTCCCGGCCCTGCGCTCGGCATCGGTATCGATCCCGAGCCGACGTGCGAAGACGTCGATCGCCGCCTCCATCGGGTCACCGTGAGGGTGCCACGAGTCGTCGACCCGGCTGACGAAACCTGCCGAGCAACGCATCGCACCGGTCGCCAGCCGAACGATGGCGGCGCGTGCTTCATCTTCGAGGGCGATCCGTCCAGCGGGGTCGTACCCGGGCTCAGCGGCCGTGGCCGTTCCCTCGGCCGTCCAAGCCTCGACGACGGTCATCTGGTTGCGCGTCAGCGTGCCGGTCTTGTCCGTGCAGACAAACGTCGTGGAGCCCAGCGTTTCGACAGCGTCGAGGTGGCGGACGAGCACGTTTCGCCTGGCCATCTGCTCGGCGCCCCATGCCAGCGACAGCGTGACCGTCGGCAACAACGCTTCAGGCACCAGGGCAACGGTCACACCGATGGCGAACACGAACCCGTCGGACGCGGGCAGGCCGATGAGTGCGGCGACGGCGAAGAAGAACAATCCGACCCCGACGGCGATGACGGCCACGACTCGGACCACGTGGTGCAGCTCGCGAGTCAACGGCGTGGCGGGCGGCGAAGTCATCGTCGTCATCCGGCTGATCTCGGCGAGACGCATGGCCGATCCCGTCGCCGACACCTCGGCCTCGGCCTCGCCCTCGACAGCGAACGTTCCCGCGAACAGCGCGCCGCCTTCCTCCACGGATGTCGCCTCGCTCTCGCCGGTCAACATCGAGGTGTCGACGAGGAGACCGCGGGCCGAAGTCGTCAGCGCATCCGCAGCGATCCGATCGCCCGGCGTGAGGAGGAGTACATCGCCCACCACGACCTCACGGGCGTCGATCTCGACGGGCTCGGCGTCGCGTCGAACGACGACGAGTCGCGGTAGCAGCGATCGCAACCGCGCCGCGGCGTGGTCGAGCGCGCCGCTCCTGAGCGAACGCGAACAGGGCGTTGACGACGATGACGACAACGATGGCAACGGCCAACGCCGGTAACCCGGCCAGCACGGCCAGGACGCTGGCGACCCACAGCATCGCCGCGAAGAAGTGGAAGAGCTGATCCGCAAGCAGACGGGCGGGCGAGCGCAGCTTGGGTGCAGGCAGCTCGTTCGGCCCATCGCGTGTCAGCCGCGCCCGTGCCTCGGCCGACGTCAGTCCCGTCGAGCCGATGGCGAGAACATCTGGCACCAACCGATCATCCGCGATGGCACCGTACCTCGGTAGTGCCGAACGTCCTGGACATCAGAGTCAGGTCGCCGCCGGGATTCTTCGGGACGTTCGGCCCTCGATCCCACCGCTGGACTGCGTGACGATGGAGAGCGAGGGGTCGACACGCCCCGCTGAACAAGGGAGACGCGACGATGCTCGAACGAGTGGTGGTCCCGGTCGATTTCACGGCCGACAGCGAATGGGCGATCATCCCGGCCATCCGCTTTGCGGAGTGGTCAGGAACCCGCCTGGAGCTGGTCTCCGTCGTCGCGGCGTCGGACCGGTCGCAGGTCGAGCATCGGCTCGGAATGCTCGCCGCGACGGCCGGCAGGCAGGGCGCGGACTGCCGCGTCATCGAATCCGACGGTCCGGCGGAACCGGTGCTCGTGGCCGAGCTGCAACGTCGCCGCAATGCCCTGTGGTGCCTCGGCTCTCATGCCGCGATCCGCCGTCGGCGAAATGTTGCGCGGCAGCGTGAGCGAGGACGTCGTTCGCGACGCTCATGCCCCGGTTGTCCTCGTCGGACCGAACTGCACCACGGCCCCGAGTGGCCGGGTTCTCGCCGTTGCCCTCGATGGCACCGAGCACAGCGAGGCGATCATCACGAATGCAGTCGATCTGGCCGCGTCACTCGGAATGACGGTGCGCCTGCTCCAGGTGGGCGACCAATCCGGACCGTTGCCGGCAGACAGCCGCGAGACCGAGTATCTCGCAACAGCCGCCCGCAAGGTCCCGGCGATGGCTGGTGGACCGATCGACTCCGGCGTACTGCGCGGGCGTCACCCCGCGCACGAGCTTGCCGACTACGTCGCGACGTACCCCGAGATCGGACTGGTGGCGATGGCCACACGTGGGCTCAGCGGCGTCGAACGACTCCGGCACGGAGGCACAGCCTTCGAGCTGGCGCATCGTGCCGTCGTTCCGGTCGCCATCGCCCACTTCGCCTGACGCCCACCTCGCAGCCGAGCGTTGCGACCCTCGGCTGACTGACGAGGGTCGCAACGAGTCACGTCCGGCGGGATGCGCTGGCACGCTACGCGGGCGAGCGTCATCATCACTGCCGCCCGTCACGCCGCGTCGAGAACCTCCGTGAAGAACGGAAGCATCACCTCGCCAGCCCGCGGGCCCACGGGCCCATGGCCTCCCTGGAACGTCTCCAAGCGGTTGGGGATGCCGGCCCGATCGAGCTGCTGATGGAGGTACTCACAGCCTGGTGGGATCCACGCGTACTCATCCTGGATGCCATAGTCGACGACGATGCCCCGAAGCGCGAGCAGGTTTGCTCGGTACTCGTCCACCTCCGCGGCGGGACCGCCGAAGCCCGCCTCCCAGGTCGCCCACACCGCCGCGTCGACCGGGCCACCTGCCGTGGTGAATGGGTAGTCGATCCACGGTGCTGGTCCACCCGGGTTGGGGGCAAACGCGGCGCCGTACGCGGCGCTGAAACGCAGATCGGCGCTGCGACCCATGACCCGTGGCAGCTCCGCTGCAGCATCGGCCGCGGGCATCTGAGCCAGCTCCTGTTGGCCGGCGATGAAGTCGGCAACGACGGTCGGGTCGGCGAACATCTGCGACTGGGCGAGGCCACCGGGGGCGAACAGTCCGGGGCTGAGGGCGTAGACCGCTCCAAAGACATCCGGGTGTCGCATCGCAAGGGCGAGCGCGCCATACCCACCCATCGAGAACCCGGCGATGCCGCGTGACGATGGCGTGGGCAGCGTGCGGTAGTGGTCGTCGATCGTGGCCACCACGTCGTCGATGATCGCCGCCGCCCATTTGCCACTGACCGACGAATCGACGTAGAAGCTGCCGCCGAGTGCGTTGTCACCCGAGACGCCGACGAGGATGAATTCGGTTGCCTGATCCTCGGCGACGAGCCGTTGGAGCTCGACACCGATGGGCACCACCGACGCTCCTTCTTCATAGCCGGCGAGGAAGTAGACCACTGGGTAGCGGCGCTCGGGAGACGTTGCGTACGAGCCCGGAGTCTGGACCTCGATCTCGATCTCGCTGGGGTCGCCGAGCAGGTTGCCGTCGAGTGACGGTGCGTCGACCGTCAACCGTTCGGTGTGCGGCTCGGCGGACGGCGTCGTCGCGGGCGCCTCCGCCGCCGCCGACGACACCCGTGCGGCTGCGCCGCCGGGAGCCAGCAGCACCGCCAGTGCGGCGATCACCCATCCTTTGTGATGTGTCATAGCTTTGTGATGCACCTCGCGTCGACCGAGCGCAAGGGCCAGACGACCCTTTGGCTCCGGCGGTCCTAGACGGCGATCTGGTCACCCTGTTCTCGATATCGGGCTCTTGTGACTGATCCGTGGGTCGCTTGGACGGGTCCGGCCGGCGCGACGACAGGTCGGCTGGCTCTGGAAGCAGGTAGGTGAGCCGGCGTGGCGCCGGGTCGGGCGCTTTCGTCCGCGAAACGACGTCTCCCGCCGCTCGTTTCGCGGACCGAGCGGGGCGCGACGACGCCGACGTCGCGCGAGTGAGCCCATTTGGGCGCTTTCGGTCGACGTCGGCGATCAGCACCGGCCAGACCGGGCGCGACGGCTCGGTGTTCTGCTCTCCTGGCTCGTCCAGCCGTGACCACACCGCGCTCGGACCCGTTCCGGACCAACGGAACCGGTCAAAGACCCCGATATCGAGAACGTGGGTGACCAGATCGGCCAGGAAGGGACGGATGGCCCTTCTCGCCTGGCTGTGGCGGGCGCATCATGGCGATGACAGTCGAGAGGAAGTGATGGGCATGGCACCGTTGGTCATGTCGCATCCGGCGCGGCCGTTTACACGAGCGGCACCGGTTGGACCGTTGGCGCGGCGACGGTTCGTTGGTCTGCGAAGCGCACCCGGGCGTTTCGCCCTCTGGGTGTTTCGGGAGCAGCGAACCGCGACCGACCACATGGAGGTCATGCGATGACGACACGTGCGGTGGCCGGCATCGCCGCGGCGGTCGGCGCATACGGAGCGCTGCAGTGGCTCGGGCACACCGCTGGCGCAACCCGGGGCGAGCGGCGACGGCGGCTCCCCGGCGATGACGTGTGCGCCCACCCGCAGATCGTCACGACGCACGCGACGACGATCGAAGCGCCGCCCGAGGCGGTATGGCCATGGCTGGTGCAGATGGGCTGGGGGCGGGCCCAGTGGTACACCGCCCGGTGGGTCGACCGCCTGCTGTTCCCGGCCAACGGGCCCAGCGCCGATCGGATCGTGCCCGAGCTGCAGCACCTCGCGGTCGACGACCGGATCCTCGACGGCCCGCCTGAGATGAATTGCTCGTTCGTCGTGTGCGTGCTGGCGCCGGGCCGCCACCTCGTGCTGCACTCGACCGAGCACCTGCCACCGGGCTGGGCCGAGCGGTTCGACGCGACGATCGACTTCACGTGGGCCTTCGTGCTCGAACCCGCCGGCGACCGGCAGACCCGTTTCGTCTTTCGCAGCCGCTGCCGGCTCACCCCGTGGACCGTCGCCGGCTCTACCTGGCGGCGATGGTCCCGGCCGACTTCGTCATGTCCCGCCAGATGATGCGCGGCCTTCGGGCGCGAGCCGAACGCAACCCTCGAGGGGTGACGAGCGGACCGGTCCACCGGGAAGCGAGGCGTGATGACAGTCGCCTCGGGTGAATCGTCGGTGGCGTCCCCTGATCGAGTGGTCGTACGCGTTCCGCGTCCGGTGGGAATCGAGCGAGGAACCGTGTTGTGCGGCGCCGCGCTCGGCGGTGCTCACCGTCCTCGATGGCTCGGCCGGATGGCAGCTGCTGCGCGGAGCGATCCTGGCCTCGTCCACGGCTGCGGCAGTCATTGCGGAGCTGCGGCTGCCGCCGAAGTGGCGTGGGCGTGTCGGGGTCATCGTCGGCGTGCCCGCAACCGCCGTCGCCGTAGGTTTCGCCCCGCACCTGGTCAAGGGTGGACCGCCGCTCGTCCGAGTGGCGACAGTGGTTCTTGCCGCGGCCGGTCTCGCTCTCACGGTGGGCGGCACCGTGGTCGCCACGCGTGGCCGGCCGCTCCCGCGTCGGACCGCAGTCGGCGCAGCCGTGGCCGTCGTTTCCGCGCTCGTCATGTTCGTCGTCAGCCCGGCGGTGGCGGCGACCAACGTCCCGAGGCCCCAGATCGGCGCCACGCCGGCCAGTCTGGATCTGGCGTACGAGAACGTGACGCTGCAGACCGCCGACGGGGTGTCGCTCGCCGGTTGGTACCTCCCGTCGGCCAACCGGGCTGCCGTCGTGCTCCTCCACGGCGCCGGTTCCACCCGCTCCAACGTCCTCCCACAGGCAGCAGTGCTCGCCCACGCCGGCTTCGGCGTGCTGATGGTGGATGCCCGAGGTCACGGCGACAGCGGGGGTCGGGCGATGGACTTCGGCTGGCACGGGGACGCCGACATCGCCGCGGCGACGGCGTACCTCGCCACCCGCCCCGACGTCGACGCCGACCGGATCGGCGCCGTCGGTGAATCGATGGGCGGCGAAGAGGCGCTCGGCGCCACCGCCACCAACCGATTGCTGCGCGCCGTGGTCGCCGAAGGCGCCACGGCCCGGGCGGCGGCCGACGAGGCATGGCTGTCGGACCGCTACGGCCAGCGCGGAGCGTTGCAGGAACAGTTCGAGCGGCTTCAGGACTGGGTCACCGACATCCTCACCGACGCCTCGGTGCCGACATCGACCCGAGCCGCCGTCGAGGCCTCCGACCGCACCCACTATCTGCTGATCACGGCCGGCAAGGAGCCCGATGAGCGCGACGCCGCCGCCTATGTCGAGACGGCGGCGCCCGACCGGGTCGAAACATGGACCGTAGACGACGCCGGTCACACGAAGGGACTCGAGGTCGCCCCCAACGAATGGACCGAGCGGGTCGTCACGTTCCTGACCGAGGAGCTCCTGGCTCCGACTGGGTGACCTCTGGACGCGCGTGTCGTCGCTCGCGAAAGTCGATCTGGTCACCCACGTTCTCGATATCGAGAACGTGGGTGACCAGATCGGCCCTTTCCGACGTCCGATGCATCAAATTGAATTGATCGATTTCTCGGAGTGTGACTACTCTGGAAGACGTGCGGCCGAACATCACTGCCGACTCGGACGCCGACGAACCGCCACGATTCGTGCGGCTGGCGTCGCATCCGCTGCGGTGGCGGTTGTTGCGAGAGCTCGTGCAGAGCGATCGGACCGTGCGGGAGTTGATGGTGCTGATCGACGAGCCGCAGAGCTTGGTGTCCTACCACCTGCGCCTGCTCCGCGACGGCGGGCTCGTCACGGCGCGACGCAGCTCGGCGGATCGCCGCGACAGCTACTACGCCATCGACCTCCGGCGCCTGCCGCGAGGCGCTGCAGAATGCCGGCGGAGCGCTGCACCCGTCGTTGCGTCTCGGGGCGCCAACAGTGGCCGCGGGTGCGGAGCCTGCGTCGTCGCCCGCGGGTGTTGTTCCTGTGCACGGGCAACAGCGCTCGGTCACAGATCGCCGAAGCGCTCCTCGCAGCACATGTCGGCCGGATCGGTCGACGCTGCGAGCGCCGGGAGCCACCCGAAATCGCTGCACCCGAACGCCGTCCGCGTCCTGCGCTCGTACGGGCTCGACATCGGAGGTCGCCGAACCAAGCACCTCGACGAGTTCCGCTCCCAGCGGTTCGACACCGTGATCACCCTGTGCGACCGCGTTCGCGAGGTCTGCCCAACATTCCCGTCGACGCCCGAGCTCGTCCACTGGAGCGTCCCCGACCCGGCGCTCGAGGGCGCGACCGACCGCGCCTCCTACCCGGCGTTCAGGCGCACGGCCGCCGAACTCGAGACCCGCATCAGCTTCCGGCTCCCACTCCTCACGCACCCGGCAACCGCAAGGAGGCCCACCCATGGACAACGATGAGATCGTCAACGTGCGCTACATGGTCGACGACGTCGAGGCGTCGACCGCGTTCTACACCGAACTGCTCGGCTTCGAGGTCCTGACGAACGCGGCGCCGGCGTTCGCTGATGTGAAACGGGGCAACCTGCGTCTGCTGCTGTCGGGACCGACAGAGCTCGGCCGGTCGTCCGATGCCCGACGGCGCCACCCCCGGTCCGGGAGGCTGGAACCGGATCCACCTGATCGTCGACGACATCGACGCCGAGGTCGCACGGCTCCGCGACGCCGGCGCGGCGTTTCGCAACGATGTCGTGAAAGGCCCCGGAGGCCAGCAGATCCTGCTCCAAGATCCGTCCGGCAACTTCGTCGAGCTCTTCCAGCCCGCCCACGGCTGAGCGACCGTGCTCCATGGCGACGACGACACCGTCGGCGCGGCGATGACGGCACCGCTGCAACGGAGACTCGGCCTGCTCGACGCCGTGACGATCGGCGCCGGCTCGATGATCGGCGCCGGCGTGTTCAGCGCGTGGGGTCCCGCCACGGACGCCGCCGGGACCGGCGTGCTGATCGGCCTCGTCGTCGCCGCGAGTCGTCGCGTTCTGCAACGCCACGTCCTCGGCGCAGCTGGCCGCCGTGCATCCCGAGTCGGGAGGCACCTACGTGTACGCCCGTCGCCAGCTCGGTCCGCTGTGGGGGTACCTCGCCGGGTGGGGGTTCGTCGTCGGCAAGACGGCCTCGTGCGTCGCCATCGCGCTCACCGCCGGCGTCTACCTGTGGCCCGACCACGCCAGGCTCGTAGGCGTCGGAGCGGTCACAGCCGTGGCGATCGTCAACGTCGGCGGGTTGAGCCGAACCGTCCTCGTCACGAAGGCGCTGCTCGCCGTGGCGCTCGTGGCGCTCGCGTCGGTCGTGATCGCCGGCTGGTCGAGCCCGACCACCTCTCTGGCACGGATCACCCCGGTCGACACCTCCCCCGCCGGTGTCCTACGCGCCGGCGGATTCCTGTTCTTCGCCTTCGCCGGCTACGCCCGCATCGCCACCCTCGGCGAGGAAGTCCGCGATCCCAGCACCACGATCCCGAAGGCGATCCCGCGCGCTCTGGCGGCCGTGCTGGTCGTCTACGCGGTCGTCGGCGTCACCGTGCTCGCCGCGCTTCCGGTCGACGCGATCGCTGCCAGTGACGCACCGCTCGGCCTCGTCGTCAGCACGTCGCCACTCGACTGGCTCACGCCCATCGTCCGCATCGGCGCCGGAATCGCCGCGCTCGGAGTCCTCCTCAATCTCATCCCGGGTGTCTCACGCACCGTGCTCGCCATGGCCCGCCGCCATGAGCTCCCGCATCGGTTGGCGACGATCGACGGCCGCCGCTCGCTCCCCCTGCGGGCCGAGGCTGCCGTCGTCGCTGTGGTGATCGTGCTCACCGCAACGCTCGACCTCCGAGGAGCCATCGGCTTCTCCGGGGTCACCATCCTCACCTACTACGCGATCACCAACGCCGCCTGCCTGACCCTTCCCGAGAACCGACGCCGATGGCCGGCTTCGCTCGCCGTCGCCGGCCTTGTCGGGTGCCTCGCCCTCGCCGTGATGCTGCCCATCGCCGCCCTCGTCACCGGCAGCGCTGTGCTCGCCGCGGGCATCATCGCCCGTGGCACGGCCACCGCGGCACGCCGTCGAACCGCCCACGAGCAGTGAGTCGACAACCCTTCCCGCACGCGCCCTCCGTACGGCTGGCGTCATCGTGAGCTCGGCGGCACGGCCCGACGTCCGTCTCTGGTCGGCGACCCGCGGCGCGCAAGACTGCAGCGGTGACAACGCTGGTGAATGTCGACAACTTCGTTCGCGCCGAGACCGATCGGATGTTCACCGCCTTGTCGGCGCAGGCCCCGATCAACGTGCTGGTGCATCACCGCGAGCCGGCGTCGATCGAGGACCAGCCGGTGATCCGACAGAACCGCGACACGCTCTACAGCAGCGCCATCGTGGACATCTCCCAAGGGGCGACCTTGTCGCTTCCCGATGCCGGTGGGCGCTACTTGTCGGTGATGGTCGTGAACAACGATCACTACATCAACGACGTGTTCCACGACGCCGGTGAGCACGAGTTGACGGTCGACCGCTTCGACACCGACTACGTGCTCGTCGCCGCACGGATCCTGGTCGACCCCAACGACCCGGCCGATCTCGAAGCCGTCCACGCACTCCAGGACCAGATCGGTCTGCACGCCCGGTCGGCGCGACCGTTCGTGATGCCCGCCTACGACACAGCGAGCTTCGACACGACACGTGGCGCGGTGCTCACGCTGTCGCGCGGCCTCAACGCCTTCGCCGGCGCGTTCGGCCGCAAGGACGCCGTCGACCCGGTGAAGCACCTGCTCGGGACGGCGTCGGGTTGGGGTGGCCTGCCGGAACAGGAAGCCTTCTACATCAACGTCGATCCCGGCTTCCCGACCGGCGAGTACCAGGTCACCGTCGGCGACGTGCCGGTCGACGGGTTCTGGTCGATCTCGGTGTACAACGCCGACGGGTTCTTCCAGGCCAACGACCGCAACGCCTACAGCCTCAACAACATCACCGCGGCACCGAACGACGACGGCACGATCACGGTGCACTTCGGAGGATGCGGCGACGACCGCCCCAACTGCATCCCGATCACCGACGGTTGGAACTACACCGTCCGCCTGTACCAGCCCCGGCCCGAGGTCCTCGACGGCAGCTGGACCTTCCCCGCCGCCCAGCCCGCCTGACCCGCCGTACGCCTCAGAGCGAGGCGGTGACGGCGATGAACTCGGGATCGTCCGGCAGCACGTCGCTGCCCAACACGGTCTTCGATGTCTGCGGGCTCCACGACGGGGAGTGATGCGAGAGGTCGATCGGGTAGGCGAGGATGCGGCGCCCGACGCGGCTGGCGACCAGGAGCGTGGCACTCTTCGTCGTCGGGCCGGCGACGAGGCACAGGCCCGCCGTGTGATCGAGGCCGGTGCTCGCGCCGTGGACCACCTTGACGACGTCGCCGGCCGGCGCCTTGGTGGTGTCGTAGGCGTACACCGCGTCGTGATGGTCGTCGTCGTGGGCGGCGGACGACCTGGCTGCGGCGGCGGCGGCGGCGACCTTGCCGCGCTCGCTGCCGATCCACAGCCACCCGCTGGCGTCGAACAGCAGGTGCACCGGCCGCTTCACGTCGATGGTGCCGACCTTGGCGCCGGTTCCGTCGTAGACGCTCACCGTGTCGGCGCCGACGTCGGCGACGTACAGGTGGGTTCCGTCGAACGCCAACCCGCGGACCGCGCTGAACCCCGTGGCGAAGGTCGTCGCCGGACCGCCCGCCGTCGCGTGGCACGTGACGGTGTCGGTGTCCTGGTTGGAGACGAACAGGGAACCGTCGAACCCATGGACCAGGTCGAACGGGTGAGCGAGCCCGTCGGACGCGTACACGTCGTGGAACACCCACGGAGGTTCTCCCGTCGCGCCGGCGGTGAAGCGCAGCACCTGGTTGCGTTCCTTCGAGCCGTTGGCAACGAACAGGAACGAGCCATCGCTGCTGGCGACGAACGCACGCAGCTCGCTCAACACCGGCATCAGTTCCCGGGTCGGGGGCGTTCGGCGCGCCCAGCATCACACGCCCGGCCTTGCCCTGGGAGAAGGCGTACACGTTGTTGATCCCCGGGAGCGTGGCGCCCCCGTGGAAGCTGACCGCCAGCGTGCCGATCCCCGCAGCCACCATCGCCTCCGATCATCGCGCCGAACGCCTTCGCCACTTCTCGGCTCGGCATACCACGAACCAGTGCGCACATCATGGCCCACGGCGACGTCGGGCACCTACGCTGAGTCGGTCTCGACGTCGGCGCGCTCGGTCCGCACCGGGCGCTTTGTCGTCGGCGACGTTCACGACGGTGCGACCGTCGAAGGAAAGGGCTTGCCGAGGGTGATGACGGGACAGCAGCGTTCGTTCCTCGTCGAGCGTCGGGCGCTCGGGCGCGCCGCGCGGAAGCGCTTGCCTCGCACCGAGGCGGGTGTGTGGGAACCCGACCGGCGAGGCCATGACGCCCTGCGCAACCGTGCTCGCCCAGAATGCCGTGCGGGCGCCCGACTTGGTGCCCATTCGCCACGGCCGCATGGCGGCCTCGCCGTGGAACTACTACCGCGGGGCCGCCGCGGTGATGGCCGCCGACCTCGCCTCGCGGCCCAACAGCGGCCTGACCGTGCAGTTGTGCGGTGACGCCCACGTCCTCAACTTCGGGTTGTGGGCGACACCGGAACGGCAGCTGTCGTTCGACCTCCGTGACTTCGACGAGACGTTGGCGGGCCCCTTCGAGTGGGATGTGATGCGCATGGTCGCCAGCCTCCAGGTGCTCGCCCGCGACCACGGGCTGACGAGCGCCAAGGAAGCTGACCGGGCGGTGGGCGCCGCCCTCGGTGCGTACCGCGGCCAGATCGGCCGCTATGCCGGCGCCCGATTCCTCGACATCTGGTACGAGCAGATCACGGCCGAGGATCTGCTCAGCGTCGTCGTCGTCGACGAGGAGCGCGAGGACATCGTCGCCCGGGTCCACCAGCGAGCCCGGAAACGTTCCAATGTCGGAGCGGCGAAGAAGTTCACCGAGGTGATCGACGGCCGCGTTCGCCTGCTCGAGGCCCCGCCGTTCCGCGTCCGCGACGACCGTGCCGACCGGGACACCGTCGAGGAGGTGTTCGCCGCGTATCGGTCGTCGTTGCCCGAGGAGCGGCGCTACCTCCTCGATCGCTACGCCCTCGTCGACGTCGTCCGCCAGGTGGTGGGCGTGGGCAGCGTCGGGATGCGCGTGTACCTCGTGCTGCTCCAGGGGTCCCGCCCGGACGATCTCTGCTTCCTGCAGACCAAGCAGGCCGGTCCATCGGTGTACGAGGCCTTCCTCGCGCCGAGCCCGTACCCGAACCACGGCCAACGGGTGACGGTCGGCCGGCGGTTCATCCAGAGCTCCACCGACATCTTCGTCGGCTGGACCAGCGCGGCGGGCATCGACTTCTACGTCCGCCAGTTCCGCGACATGAAGGTCATCCCGTCGGGAGAGCAGGTGGCGCCGTGGCTGCGCCAGTTCGCGCACAAGTGCGGCCTGGTCCTCGCCCGGGCCCACGCCACCACCGGTGACGCGGCGGCCATCGACGCCTACCTCGGCAAGGGTCGAACCTTCGACTCGGCCATGGTCGAGTTCGCTCAGGCCTATGCCGTGCAGAACCAGCACGACCACGCCCAGCTCGTCGACGCCATACGCGACGGCGAGATCGACAGCGCACCAGGCTGGTGAGGGCCGCACCGAGCGTCGCTCAGAGGTTCGTCATCCGCTCCAGGGCTTCGGTGTAGCGGCCGCCCTGGATATCGATCCTGGCCGCGGCGGCGTCGATCTCGGTGAGCTCGGCGGCCGACAGCTCGATGTCGGCGGCGCCGATGTTCTCCTCGAGGCGGTGACGCTTGCGGGTGCCCGGGATCGGGACGATCCAAGGTTTCTGGGCGAGCAGCCAGGCCAGGGCGATCTGCCCCGGGGTGGCGCCCTTGCGCTCGCCCACCGCGGCGAGGAGGTCGACGACCGTTTGGTTGTGGCGACGTGCGTCGGGTTCGAAGCGCGGGATGGTGGCCCTGATGTCGTTGCCCGGTTCGAAGGTGGTCTCGGGGCCGATCGTGCCGGTGAGGAAGCCCTTGCCGAGCGGGCTGTAGGGCACGAAGCCGATGCCGAGCTCCTCACAGGCAGCGAGGACCTCCTGTTCGGGACGTCGCCACCACAACGAGTACTCGCTCTGCACGGCGGTCACCGGTTGCACGGCGTGGGCGCGGCGGATCGTGGCCGCCGCCGCTTCCGACATGCCGAAGTGCTTGACCGCTCCGGCGTCGATCAGCTCCTTGACCGCTCCGGCGACGTCCTCGATCGGGACGTCGGGGTTGACGCGGTGCTGGTAGAAGAGATCGATCGCGTCGACCTGGAGCCGTCGGAGCGATGCCTCGGCGACCCGCTTGATGTGCTCGGGGCGGCTGGACAACCCGATCTGACGGCCGGCGTCGTCGAAATCGAAGCCGAACTTGGTGGCGATCACGACCTCGCCGCGGAACGGGGCGAGCGCTTCGCCGACGAGCTGCTCGTTGACGAAGGGCCCGTAGACCTCGGCGGTGTCGAAGAACGTCACGCCGAGATCGACGGCGGCCCCGATCAGGGCGATCATCTCGTTGCGGTCGGGCCGCTCGCTGTAGCCGCCGGTCATCGTCATGCATCCCAGCCCGATCGAGGACACCTCGAGTCCCGAGCTGCCCAGTGTGCGGTGTTCCATCCGGTGGTCTCCTTGTCTGGTCGTGCGGTGGCGTGAGCGCTGACTCGCCGGGCGATCGCCTGCTCATCACGCACCTCGCATTCACCGAGTGTGACACCGAGTGGGGCGAGCACCTCAGCGACGGGGAATATCCTGGGAGGGTCCAGGGAGCCCGGCCGGGAGCGGTCGTGGCGCCGAGGCCGCGGGTCGACGATTGTCCGACGAGGCGCCCACATGGCTCGAATCTTCATCACCGGCTCGGCCGACGGACTCGGCCTGGCCGCCGCCCGGACCCTCGTCGACGAGGGCCACGAGGTCGTCCTGCACGCCCGGAGCAGCGAGCGAGCGTCCGAACTGGATACCGACCTCGGACCGATCGCCATCGGCGACCTCAGCCGCGGCGCCGAAACCCGCGACCTCGCCCGTCAGGTGAACGAGCTCGGCCGCATGGACGCCGTCATCCACAACGCCGGCATCTACGTCGAGGCGACACGCGCAACGACGCCCGACGGGCACGCTCGCACGGTCGCGGTCAACACGCTTGCGCCGTACGTGCTGACCGCCCTCATCGATCGGCCCGATCGACTGGTCTACCTGAGCAGCGGAATGCACCGGGACGGCGCCGCACACCTCGACGACATCGACTGGAACCAGCGACGGTGGGACGGGACGCAGGCCTACCGCGATTCCAAGCTCCACGTCACGACGCTCGCCCTGGCCGTCGCCAGGCGCTGGCCCGACACGCTGAGCAACGCCGTCGACCCCGGCTGGGTGCCCACGAAGATGGGCGGCGCGTCGGCGCCCGACGACCTCGAGCTGGGGCACCTCACGCAGACGTGGCTCGCCACCAGCGACGCCGCCTCGGCCGCCGTCACCGGCGGGTACTGGCACCACCGACGGATGCAGAGCGCAGCCCCGGCGGCTCGTGACGTCGCGTTCCAGGACCGGCTCGTCGAACGCCTCCGACGACTCACCGGCGTCGAGTTGTTCCGGGACTGAGCACCGCAGCGGCCGGCGCGTCGCCTACCGTCATCGGTATGACCCCGCAGGAGATCGCCGACCTCGCCCACCTGAGGCGGGCGCGGGATCTCATCGATCGCGACTACGCCAAGCCGCTCGACGTCCCGGCGATGGCCCGTGCCGCGCTGATGTCACCGGCGCACTTCTCGCGCAAGTTCCATGCGGCGTACGGCGAGACCCCGTACTCCTATCTCATGACGCGCCGGATCGAGCGGGCGAAGGCGCTCCTGCGTCAGGGCATGTCGGTCACCGACGCATGTGTCACCGTCGGGTGTACGTCGCTCGGTTCGTTCAGTTCGCGCTTCGCCGAGATCGTCGGCGAGTCACCCTCGCAGTACCGCGCGCGCGACCACCGCGACCTCGAGGCCGTCCCGTCGTGCGTGACCAAGGTCGCGACGCGTCCCCGGCGCACCCGGCGCCCGTCCGACCACGAATCCGAGCAGGATCGGAGAAGCGCGCGGCCGGCCGATGTTCGTACGGTCGTGGCATGACAGTTTCCGTCTCCACCATGTTCATCCCCGTCCACGACCCCGACGCCGCCCTCGGCTTCTACCGGGACGCGCTCGGCCTCGAGGTCCGCAACGACGTTGCCGCCGAGGGCTTCCGTTGGGTCACCGTCGGCACGCCCGGTCAGGACGTCGACATCGTCCTGTCCCAGCCACACGGCGGCCGCTCCCAGGCCGAAGGGGACGCCCTGCTGACGCTGGTCACCCAGGGTTCGCTGCAGGCCGCCATCTTCCGCGCCGATGACCTCGACAGCACGTTCGAGAAGGTCCGGGCGTCCGGCGCCGAGGTGCTCCAGGAGCCGACGTCGCAGCCGTGGGGCGCGCGCGACTGCGCGTTCCGCGACCCGTCGGGCAACCTGGTCCGCATCGCCCAGGCATGACCGTCGTCGACCCCGCCGGCCGCTGAGTGTTCTGTGTCAGGAAGAACGACGTCTGCGGTCGTACTTCCTGACACAAACGGTGGACTCCCCGTGACTGGCGTCCGGACGGGCTACTAGGGTCGCGGCCCGGCGTCCCAGACGGGGGTCCGGCAGGCGGAGCATGGCACGAGCGATCATTCTGACGGTTGACGACGACCCGGCGGTCTCGCAGGCGATCGCCCGTGATCTGCGCTCGCACTACGGCGAGCGCTATCGGGTGGTGCGGGCGTCGTCGGGTGCCGAGGCGCTCGGCGTGCTCGACGAGCTGGCCCGACGCGATCACGCGGTCGCCCTGATCGTCGCCGACCACCGCATGCCCGAGATGACGGGCATCGAGCTGCTGGCGCAGTCGAACACCCACGCCCACGGGGCCAAGCTGGTACTGCTGACCGCCTACGCCGACACCGACGTGGCGATCCGCGCGATCAACGAGATCGGGCTCGACCACTACCTGATGAAGCCGTGGGCACCGCCGCACGAGCGGCTCTACCCCGTCATCGATGAGCTGCTCCGGTCGTGGGAGGAGGCGAACAGCTTTCGCTTCGAAGGCGTGCGTGTCGTCGGCAACCGGTGGTCGGAGCGCAGCTACGAGACGCGCATGTTCCTCGCCCGCAACCACGTCACCTACCAGTGGCTCGAGCTCGAGCGCGATCCAGAGGCGTCTCGCCTGCACGGACTGTTCGGGGAGGGCGACGAGCTACCGCTCGTCCTGCTGCCCGACGGGAGTTCGCTGCACGGGGCCGAGACGCTCGAACTGGCCGACGCGCTCGGGCTGCGGACAACGGCCGAATCGGCGTTGTACGACCTCGTGGTCGTCGGTGCCGGTCCGGCCGGGCTGGCCGCCGCCGTGTACGGCGCGTCGGAGGGGCTGCGGACCGCGGTGATCGAGCGTGACGCGCCCGGCGGCCAGGCTGCCCAGAGCGCGCGGATCGAGAACTACCTCGGCTTCCCGCGGGGCCTGAGCGGGGCGTCGTTGTCGATCCGGGCGGCACAGCAGGCACGCCGTCTCGGCGCCGAGATGATCGTGGCTCGCAGCGTGGAGGCGCTCGAGCAGCGGGGCTCGGTGCACACGGTCTGCTTCGGTGACGGCACCAAGGTCGACGCTCGCGCCGTCGTCATCGCCACCGGGGTCTCGTATCGCCTGCTGGAGGGCGACGGGCTCGCCGAGCACGCCGGACGAGGGGTCTTCTACGGCGCGGCGGCGAACGACGCGCGGTCGACCGAGGGCAGCGACGTCTACATCGTCGGCGCCGCCAACTCCGCCGGACAGGCCGCGCTGCACCTCGCCCGCTACGCCCGCCGCGTCACGGTGCTCGTCCGCGGAGACCTCCTCGAGAAGTCGATGTCGCAGTACCTCGTCGAGCGGGTCCGCAAGCGCTCGAACATCGAGGTCCGCCTGCGGACCGAGGTCGTCCGCGGTGGTGGCGACTCCCACCTCGAATGGCTGGTGCTCGCCGACACCGAGACCGGCCAGGAGGAAGAGGTCGCGGCCAACTGGTTGTACGTCTTCATCGGGGCCCAGCCACGCACCGACTGGCTCGGCGACGCCCTGGCGCGCGACGGCCGCGGCTTCATCCTCACGGGTCCCGATGTCGCAGCCCGCGACCGTCCGGGACCGCGATGGCCGCTGCGGCGCGCGCCGCTGCTGCTCGAGACGAGCCGGCCCGGCGTGTTCGCCGCCGGCGATGTGCGGCTGGCGTCGATGAAGCGGGTCGCCTCCGCCGTCGGCGAGGGCTCGAGCGCCGTCAGCAACGTGCACCTCTACCTCGAGACGGTGTGATGCTCACCGACGACCTCCGCAACGCGTTCCTCACCCGCGAGCTGTCCGACGAACAGCGCGCGGCGCTGGTCGCGGCGGGCGAGGAGCACCGGTTCCGCACCGGCGATGCGCTCTTCGAGGAAGGCCGCGTGGCCGACCGGCTGTGGATCCTGCTCGACGGTCAGATCCAACTCTCGCGACGCAGTGGCCACCACGACGTCCCGGTGGCGACGATGTCCACTCCGGGGCAGTGGGCCGGGGGCTTGACGGCGTGGGCCCCCGAGGGTGCCGACGCCGGCTACCGGGCGTCGGCGACGGCGGCGAGCGACGGCCGTGCCTTCGTGATCCCGGCCGCCGAGCTCGGTCGGCTCGTCGGCGAGTGGCTGCCCTTCGCCAAGCACCTCATCACCGGGGTGTACGGGACGATCCGCAGCATCGACGCGACGGCGCGCGAGCTCGCCAAGCTGGCGGCCCTCGGCGAGCAGTCGGCGCGCCTTGCGCACGAGCTCAACAATCCGGCGGCGGCCGCGCTGCGCGCCGCCGAGAGTCTCGCCGCGACCTGCGACCAGATGATGTCGCAGCTGACGGCGCTCGGCGGGCTGGCCACCGGCCCCGAGGCGATGTCGGCGCTCGACGCCCTGCGCCGGCAGCTGTCCGACGCCCCCACCGACGCCCGACCGACGCACCGGGGGCGCTGGCGGCGATGGACCGCGAGGACGCGATCGGCACGTGGCTCGACGCCCGCGAGGTCGAGCGCGGCTGGGATCTGGCGAGCCCGCTCGCCGCCGCCGGCGCCGAACCGAGGTGGCTGGACGCTGTCGAGGCGGCGGTCGGCGCGGCCGGCGTCGAGGCGGCGTTGCGTTGGATCGCCACCACGTTGGAGACCGGCGCGTTGCTCACCGAGCTCGCCGACGCGACCGGGCGCGTCTCGCGCCTCGTCGACGACGCCCGCTCGTACTCGCAGATGAATCGGGCGCCGTTGCAGACCGTCGACGTCCGCGAGGGCATCGAAAGCACGCTGCGCCTTCTCGCGTCGTCGCTCACCCACGTACAGGTCGAGCGCGAGTTCGCCGCCGACGTCGCGATCGACGCCTTCGCCTCCGAGCTCAACCAGGTGTGGACCAACCTGGTCGTCAACGCCGTCGACGCCATGGATGGCCGGGGCGTGCTGCGGATCTCCACTCGGAGCGCGGACGACGATGTCGTGATCGAGTTCACCGACGACGGCCCGGGAATGCCGCCCGACGTGCTGGAGCGGGCGTTCGAGCCGTTCTTCACCACCAAGGACGTCGGCAAGGGCACCGGACTCGGTCTCGACATCGCCCGCCGTATTGTCGTCGACCGGCACGGGGGCGAGATCAGCTTCGAGTCGGTCCCCGGGGCGACGACGGCACGGGTGCGTCTGCCGCAGCGCCGCTGATGACTGAGCGACCCTTGAGGATCGTATACGATTCGCCGTGCGCCCGTGACGCGCCACACACAGAGGAGTACCGATGGCGAACTTCCCGTCGATGCCAGAGCACTCGCGGATGCGCGACATGTTGATGCGCTTCCCGGAGCGGGGGGCGGTGCTGATGCACGTCGCCCAACAGTTCCTGCGCGGTCCGTCCGAGCTCACGACGGCCGAGCGGGAGATCGTCTTCGCCTACGGATCGGCGCTCAACGGATGCACGTTCTGTCACACGTCGCACAAGTACACCGCGGCGGAGCTCGGCGTCGACGAGGCGATGTGGGAGGGGGTGATCGCCGACCTCGACACCGCCCCCATCGACGATCGACTCTGCGCCTTGCTGCGCTACGTCGGCAAGCTGACGCTGACGCCGAGCGCGATGGCGGCGGACGACGTCGCCGCCGTGCTCACGGCCGGCTGGAGCGAGGACGCCCTCTTCGACGCGATCTGCGTGTGCGCGTTCAACAACATGATGAACCGCGTCGTCGACGCCGCCGGGATCGTCGGGACCGACGCCGAGCATCGTGAGTCGGGGGTACGGCTGTCCACACGGGGCTACGACGGCACGATGGAAAAGGCGCGCGACGCACTCTCTGCGAGCGCCGGCTGACCCCTCGGCCGGCGTTCACGCCCTCCTGACGGCGACCACCTCGAGGTACTCGCTGGGGATGCGCAAGGCACCCGCGCCTGCGGTTGCGTCGTGCGCACGAGCGAGCGCCAGCAGGTCGGCGTCGAGTGCGTCGCGGCCGGCGTCGTCGAGGGCGGCGAAGGCCGTGAGGACCGGGCCGTACTGCGTGCGGAACGCGTCGACCCAGTGGCGGGGCGAGCGGTACCGGAAGACGAACATCGTCGACCGCACCTCGAGCGACGACACACCGTGACCGAGCAGTTCGTGCAGCCGTGACCGATCGCCCCACGCGAGCGGCGAGGGCAGCTCCGCCGGTGGCGGCACGTAGCCGCCGACGATGCGGAACATCTGCCCGACGAAGCCGCCCGGAGTCCAGCTGGCGAGGCCGATGCGACCGGCCGGGCGCGTGACCCGCAGCAGCTCGGCCGCGGCGACGTCCGGCTGCGGTGTGAACATCACGCCGAACGTCGAGAGCACGACGTCGAACGTCCCGTCGTCGAACGGGAGGTCCTCGGCGTCGGCGGGAACGAGCTCGATCGCCAATCCGTCGGCGGATGCCCGGTCGCCGGCGCGACCGAGCAGCTCGTCGACGTAGTCGGTCGCCGTGACGAGGCCTCCTCGCCGCGCCGCCGCGAGAGCGGCATTGCCGTTCCCGGCGGCGACGTCGAGGACCAGTTCACCGGCGCCAATGTCGACGGCCTCGGCCAGCGACTCGCCGGTGAACTGGAGTGTGGTACCGATCGCCGAGTAGTCGCCCGACGACCACGTTCCCTGTTGGCGCGCTTTCACGGCGGCCACGTCGAGCAGCGTGGAGGAACCGATGGGGGGCATCAGCGGCTCCTCACGCCGCCGGTGGGGCGAAGAACTCGAGGGCGATGCCGTCGGGGTCACGGAACGCCAGGCCGGACCCGTAGGCCGCGTCCTCGATGTCGCCGTGCGAGATGCCCAGCTCGTCGAGGCGGCGCGCCCACTTCTCGAGCTCGTCGCGGTCGGCGCACCCGAAGGCGACGTGGTCGAGGCCGATGCGGAACTCGCTGAAGCTCGTCACCGGGGACGGCTGCCGATGCTGGTGCAGGCCGAGCAGCGTGCCGTTGCCCAGCAGGTAGACCGTGTGGTGGAAGGCGGCGGCGGTGTCCTCGTCGAGCACGGGCTCGGCGTCGAACAGCGCTTCGTACCATGGAACGCTCACGGTGAGGTCGCGAACGGTCAGCGCGACGTGGGTGAGCGGGGGAAAGGTTGACATGGTTGGTATCTCCTTGGACGGTGTTGTCACCTCCGATCATCGACCGATCACGGGAGAACGACCATGACCATCCCACCGAGAGTCCTGGCCGCGACACCAGGATGCATGCGATGACCGACCCGGTGGACTCGACGCTCGGCCAGCTCCGCCTCGACGGGGCGCTGTTCTTCCGCGGCGAGCTCAGCGACCCGTTCGAGTTCGAGTCGTCGCCACTCACCCTCGCCGAGGTGCTCGTACCCGGCACCGACCGGCTCACGCTGTTCCACATCGTGGCGTCG
Source organism: Ilumatobacteraceae bacterium (assembly GCA_963719295.1). Lineage (GTDB taxonomy): Bacteria > Actinomycetota > Acidimicrobiia > Acidimicrobiales > Ilumatobacteraceae > Desertimonas. The sequence goes on along the minus strand of CAVRBV010000008.1, from coordinate 254,692 downwards.
GGCACGTGCTGGATCGCGGTCGACGACGGCGTGCGCTATTGGGCCGAGGCGGGCGACGTGATCGTCATGCCCTACGCCGACCACTACGTCATGGGTGGCGCGGGGGCCGCCGAACGGGTCTCGATCCTGGCGTTGCTCGACCCGCTGCCGTGGTCGACGATGCCGACGCTCCGCCACGGCGGCGGCGGGCGCCGGACCGACGTCGTGTGCGGGTACCTGCACTCGCTCGACCCCCTGTTCGACCCGGCCATGCGGGCGCTGCCGCCCGTGTTCGTGGTGCACCTCCCCGACGGTCCCGCGGCTCGCTGGGTGAGGGCGAGCATCGACTACGCGCTGGCCGACGCCGCCGTGCCGACCAATCTGTCGGCGAGCCCGCTGGCGACCCGGCTCCCCGAGCTGTTGCTCAGCGAGGTCCTGCGCACCCACCTCGCCACCGCACCGGCGATCGACCACGGTTGGATCGCCGCCCTGCACGACCCGCTCCTCGCTCCGGCGCTGGCAGCGCTGCACGCCGATCCGGCCGCACCGTGGACGGTTGCCGGGCTGGCCGCCGCCGTCGGTGCGTCCCGGTCGTCACTCGACGACCGCTTCCGCCAGGTGCTCGGGCAGTCGCCGATCCGCTACCTCACGGCGTGGCGGATGCACCTGGCGACCGACCTCCTCGCCACGACGGAGCTGTCGGTGTTCACGATCGCGCCGCCGGGTCGGCTACGAGGCCGAGGAGGCGTTCAGCCGGGCGTTCAAGCGCGAGCGCGGCGTCTCGCCGAGCCACTGGCGCGCGGCGGCGCGACGCGAACGACGCGCACCGACGCCCGCCTAGCGGCGCCATCTGGTCACTCTCCGTCTCATCGATGCAATCTGGTCGCCCACGTTCTCGATATTGAGAATGTGGGTGACCAGATGACCAGAAGGAGACTCGTATGAAGGCGTTCATCGCCGAGTTCAAGGAGTTCATCAACAAGGGCAACCTGCTCGGCATCGCCGTCGGGTTCGTGATGGGCATCGCGGTGACCGCCATGGTCACCGCCCTCGTCGACAACATCATCATGCCGATCGTGGGGATCCCGTTCGGCAAGCCGAACTTCGACGACGCGCTGGTCCTGACGATCAACGACTCCGAGATCAAGTTCGGCGCGTTCCTCACGGCGGTCGTGAGCTTCCTCGCCATCGCCTTCACCGTGTTCTGGATGCTCAAGGTGTACAACCGGTTGACCCATGGCGAGGCCACCGCGCCGCCGAACGAGGTCGTCCTCCTGTCGGGGATCCTCGAGGAGATGCGCGGCGTGCGCTCCGACATGGCCGTGGCCTCGGGGCCGTCCGACGCCGCCCCGCCCCCGCCCTGACCACGCGGCGCCGCTCGTCGGCCCGACGAGGGCGTCGGTTCAGACGTCGGGTGTGACCGCGATCTCGCCGGCGTCGATCGCCCGCCGGGCCGCCCGGAAGTCGCGTCGGTTGACCCGGGCGTAGCCGACGGCGAAGTCGACCACGGCGCGGTCGAACGTGTCGGCCTCGCCGAGATAGCCGGCGATCTCGGCCGGATCACCTGTGCGGGCGTGGGCTCGGGCGAGGGCGCCCCCGCACAGACCGGCGTAGTCGGCGAACGACCGCGGGCCGAGCTCGTCGATCATGACCGACGCCTTGCCGTCCCAGAGCTGACGGACGTAGTAGGAGAAGGTGCCGAACTCGCCGTCGTACCGCCCCCAGCCGAGGAACGGGTCGGGCGCCGTCTGGATGAGGCGCTGGCCGTCGACGACGCGCTGACCAGGTTCGCTCGCGGTCGCCCCGAGGAACGGCTCGAGCACGGAGCGCCTGGCCTGCTTGACCTGCAGGAACAGGGCGTCGTCGTCGCCCGAGACGAACAGCGCCACGAGGCACCGGGTGCCGACGCTGCCGACGCCGACGACCTTCAGGGCGACGTCGGCGAGGCTGTAGCGCGACAGCAGGCGAGCGCGGTCGGAGGGCAGCGTGAGCAGGTACGTGTCGAAGAACGACGCGACCCGAACGAGCTCACCCTCAAGATCGTGGGGGGTGAGGCGCACCACCAGCGGGGGGCGTTCGCGGATCCGCCGCCGCCCGTCGGCCAGCTCGGTCAGCTTGTCGAGGGCGCCGAGCTGGTTCTTGCGCGCCGCGCTGGCGCGTACCTCGTCGAGCTGCTTGGCCGCACTGCGACGCTGCCCCTGCTTCAGGCGGGCGAGCTCTTCGAGCTCGATCTGCTGTACCAGATCGCGAGGGGATCCATCTCCGCAGCGCCGGCCATCGTGGTGCGGTAGGAGCGAACGGCGGCGCGAGCCGCCCGGGCACAGTCCTTGGGCGACAGTTCGCCGGCGCCGCCGCCGATGACCACGCTGGCCGCGAGTCGCTTCACGTCCCACTCGAACGGGCCGGGCAGCGTCTCGTCGAAGTCGTTGATGTCGAACACGAGGCGCCGGTCGGGCGTGGCGAAGATGCCGAAGTTCGACAGGTGGGCATCACCGCACAGCTGGGTGAACAGGCTCGTCCGCGGGACCGACGCCACGTCCACCGCCATCACCGCCGCGGCCCCCCGGTAGAAGCGGTACGGCGACACGCTCATCCGCCCCCAGCGGATGGGCACCAACTCGGGCACCCGCCCTGCGTCTTGGGCCCGCAGGATCGCCCACGCGTCACGCGACGACGCACCGCCCAGCTCGGCGTGCACATCCAACGGCACCCGCTCGCGGATCGCACGACCGGCCTCCACTCGCTCGATCCTCGACCGGCGGCGCTGCGTCAGCGTGACGTGGACTGGGACCGCCTCGCCGCCGACTGCCATCGCCGCCACTCGCCTTTCGCCGACGCCACGACCCCGTCGGCCGGCATTCTCCCACAGGCGAATCCGGCGATCCGATCGAGATCGGCACGTCGATGCCGGCGTCGAGCGACCGTTGCTCGGCACGCGCCGCGCGCTCGCTGGCCGCGCTTGACTGGGCGTGTGCGGGTCGTCAGCCTCGTCCCGTCGATGTCGGAGACCCTGCTGGCATGGGGTATCACCCCGGTCGCCGTCACCCGCTTCTGCGAGCAGCCAACGATCACGGCGGTGGGCGGCACCAAGGATCCGGACGTGTCGGCGATCGTTGCCCTCCGACCCGACCTCGTCGTGGTCGACGCCGAGGAGAACCGCAAGGAGGACCACGACGCGCTCGTCGAGCGGGGCGTCGACGTATGGGTGCTGCGGGTGCGGTCGCTCGTCGACGTGGCCGGGCAGTTGGCGCCGCTCGCCTCGTCGCTCGGCGTTCGTTGGGAGCCGCCGGCCCTGGCGAGACCGTCGCCGCGCCGGTATTCGGCCTTCGTACCGATCTGGCGCAACCCGTGGATCGCGCTCGGCGGGCCCACGTATGGCACGTCGCTGCTGGAGCACCTCGGCGTCGCCAACGTGTTCGCCGACGATGGGCCGTACCCGGGCACCACGCTCGACGAGGCGGTGCGCCGTGCGCCCGACCGCGTCGTCGCGCCGTCCGAGCCCTACCCGTTCGGTGAACGCCACCGTCGCGAGCTGGAGCGGGTCGCCCCGGCCCTGCTCGTCGACGGCAAGGACCTCGTGTGGTGGGGCGTGCGCACCAGCGCGGCGATCGAGCGGCTCGACGCCGCGCTCGGTTGATCGCCGATCTGGTCGCGAATCGTGTCAGACGTGTCATGTGGGGTTGGAGTGCGCACGCTCAGGCGTCGAGCCCGAGCCCGCGGCGGCCGGTGGCGTTGAGCTCCTCGACGCCGAAGCGGTCGGGCCACTGCCGCTCGTAGTGCTCGGGCGGGAAGTCCGCCGGGCTCGAGCCAGTGAGGAAGGCGGCGCGGACCGACTCGGCGTAGGCCTCGTTGCGCGGGCACCACGGGGCCGCCGGGATGTACATGACATTGCCCCAACCGCGCTGGTGCTCGACGGGGGCGACCCCGTGGATCATGTCGCAGTGCCACCACACGGAGTCGCCGGCCCGGACGTCGGGGATGCCCGACAGCGCCGCCAGCAGTTCCGAGTGCCACCGCTCGCTCGCCGGGAAGACCTTGCTCACCGCGACACCGCACATGTCGTCGTCGGCGACGTCGGTGAGGAGCGGACGCAGCAGCAGGTACCCCATCGCCGCCGGGATCGGCACCGTGTGCAGCACCCCCTGGTCGTGGTCCATGTCCGACAGCGCCGTCCAGCCCTGGAACGTCCGGAACGCCGAGCACATCGTCGAGCCGGGGTACTGCGGGCCGGCGGTGCGATAAGCGGCGTCCCACGGGTCGTACTCCTCGACGGTGCCGTCGAACAGGTGCCGGAACGCCTGCTGGTAGGCCCGTGTCATCCACAGGTCGAGCGTGCCGGGGTCGAGGTGGGTGCCGAGGCCGCGCGACGTGATGCCCTCTGGTCGCCGGCGGATCCGATCGGGGTACAGCGAGTCGCGGTCGGGGTCGAACCACTGCACACCGTCGGACTCGAAGCGCCACAGCCGGTTGAGGAACGACTGCACGATGGCCATGCGGTCGCTCTGGCGAGCCTCCATCTGAGCGTGCGACCAGTAGATCGGGTAGATCTCCGGCTTCGATCCGACCGTGCCGAAGAAGTCGTCAGCGGGCCCGCGATAGCCCTCGAAGAAGCCGTTCGACTCGACGTATCCCACGATCCCTCGATCCCACGCCAGGGCCTGGTCGCGCTCGAAATGACCGCGCACCACCAGGCACCCGCGTCGCCGGAGTCGAGCGAGCTGCTCGCTGTCGACGGCGCCGTCGGCGATGTCGCCGTAGTCGATGACCGGCCACACCGCTTCCCCGCGCGCCTTCGCCGCGACGATGTCGTCGACCTCGTCGCGCACCCGGGCGGCCACGGCAGCGACGACCTCGTCGACGGTGCGCCCCGACGCGCCGATTCGCGCCCGGATCGCTGCCTTCACCTCGCGGACCGCGCCCGGCACGTCGGCGGGAATCGACTCCCAGTGCGGCAACGAATCGCGCGGGAGATCGTGGGGGTGGATGTCACGACGCCTCCAACGGCGCCCAACCTAGTGCCCATGTCGCCCCCACCCGTCCGGTCACGGCGCGGGCGCCAGCTCGACCACGAAGGTGGTGGGCGCGCCGTCGGCCAGGGTGATCGTGCCGCCGTGCCGTTCGACGATGTCCCGTGCGATCGCCAGGCCGAGGCCGCTGCCGCCGGCGTCCCGGGAGCGAGCCTGGTCGGCGCGGGCGAACCGCTCGAAGATGTGCTCTCGATCGCCCGACTGGAATGCCGGCGCCGTCGTCGACGACGACGAGCCGGGTCGCCGTGCCGCCCTCGTCCAGCGACACGGTCACGGTGCGGCGGGCGTGGCGCTCGGCGTTGTCGAGCAAGTTGCGGACCACGCGGGTGAGGTGGCGGCGGTCGCCGATCGTCTGGGCGGCCGCCACCGCGCTGACGTCGACGTCGACCCGACCGCGCTCGACGGCCCGGCGCGCCTCCTTCAGGACGATGTCGTCGAGGTCGACCCGTTCGAGCCGCAGCGGGGCGACGCCCTCGTCGCTGCGCGCCAACTGGAGCAGGTCGTCGACGAGGTGCTGGAGCGACACGACGTCCTGCAGCACGCTGCGCTCGATCTCCTGGCGGCTCCCAGGCGTCGCCAGGTCGACCTCGAGCTCGGTGCGGATGCGCGTCAGCGGGCTGCGCAGCTCGTGCGACGCATCGGCGACGAAGCGCGTCTGGCGGGTGATCGCCGCGTCGAGGCGGTCCAACGTCTCGTTCATCGTCCGGGCGAGGCGATCGACCTCGTCGGCGGTGCCGGGCTCGGCCACCCGGCGGCCGCGGTGGCCGGCGGTGATGTCGGCCAACTCACGCCGCATCCGCTCGACGGGGCGCAAGGTCCGTCCCGTCAGCCACCACGTGAGCGCGGCGAGGGAGGCCACGACCAGCGGCACGGCTCCGGCGAGCACTCGTGACAGGATCCGCACCGGATCGGACACGTCGTCGTCGTTGACGCCGACGAGCAGCGTTGCGGGTCCCCGCGGCGTGTCGACCCGTCCGGGCCACCACCCGGAATCGCTCCGGCCGTCCCGGCACGTCGTCGACCGTTCGCACGCCGACCTGCGCCGACGTGATCGGCGCCATCCCCTCGACGCTCGCCGAGGCCTGACGCACCGTGCCGTCGGGGGCGAGCACCTGGATCAGCACGTCCTCGTTGCGCGGCAGCTCGGGCGCGGGGTCGGCGGCGAGCAGCATGGCGAGCTCGTCGGCGCGGCCGATGAGGCCCTCGTCGAGGTTGTCGGTGAGCTGGGCCCGCAGCAGCCACACGGTGACCGTCGACACGACGACGAGCAGGGCCGCCGACGCGATCGTCGCCGCCACGGTCGTGCGGAAGCGGACGGTCCGCCACATGCCGATCAGCCGCCGTCACTGTCGAGCCGGTAGCCGACGCCGCGCAGCGTCTCGATGGCCCGCCGCCCGAACGGCTCGTCGATCGCGGCGCGGAGCCGTCGGATGTACACCTCCACGATGTTGAGGTCGCCGGCGAAGTCGTACTCCCACACGCCCTCGAGGATCTCGCGCTTGGTCACGACCTGTCCGGCGCGCCGGACGAGGAACTCGAGCACGTCGAACTGCCGGGCGGTGAGCGTGACCTCGGCGCCGGCGCGCCACACCCGGCGACCGACGGGATCGATGCGCAGGTCGCCGGCGCTGGCCGGCACCGGCGCCGCCCGACCGCCGACCCGCCGCAGCAACGAGCGGACGCGGGCGAGCAGCACCGGGAAGGAGAACGGCTTGGACAGGAAGTCGTCGGCACCGGAGTCGAGGGCCTCGGCCTCGTCGAGCTCGCCGTCCTTCGCGGTCAGCACGATGATCGGGGTCCACACGTCGCGCCGGCGCAGCTCGGTACAGATCTGGAACCCGTTGCGCAGCGGCAGCAGGAGGTCGAGCACGATCAGGTCGTACGGCACCTCGGTCGCCCGCCACAGCCCGTCGTCTCCGTCGACGGCGACGTCGACCGTGTAGCCCTCGGCCTCGAGTCCGCGCCGCACCGCCGTCGCGATCTTGACGTCGTCCTCGATCACGAGGAGCTTCACCCTCGCCCACCCCTCTCTCACAGCCGGTGCACGGCGTCGATTCCAGTGTCGCGCGGTCAGGAGCAGGGATGGCGCCGTCACCGGCCGGGCGTGAAGGCGACGAGGTCGGACGTCTCCTGCCCGCCGGCGACGGTGTCCTCGCGGACGACGCCGACGCCTGGGGCGTAGTACTTCTGCTCGATGACGTCCGGCTCCAGCGGGCTCCAGTCCCGTGTGACGACGACATGGTCGTAGGCCCGAACTGGCACGTCGACGTGGTCACCGATGGCGATGATCTCCCCCATGTCCTCCGCCTCGCCGGCGTAGTACTCCTGGCGATAGGCGTGTCCCACCGTCTGCTCGGCGGGCATCATGATGCCGGGGAGCGCGCCGTCACCCCGGCTTCCCACGACCCATCGGTGTTGTCGAGCCAGCTGCCCTTGGTCTGTAGTTGCGAACGGACTCGCCGAAGTACCAAACGTGCCGCTGCGTCCTGGGCGAAGTAGTCCAGGGTGTCCTCGACCGCCGGCCCGCGACCTAGACCACGTCGTGGACGACGACCGTCGATACGCCCATCACCTCGTAGCGACCACCGGGTCACCTCGACGACGTTGTGCTCGGTGCCCTCCTCGGTGACGGTGTCGTACTCCCAGCGGGCACCGGGCGCCAGCGGGAAGTAGGGGTTGTCGACGACCGTCCACGAAGTCGGCGGGATCGATCGTCGGGGCATAGTTGCCGCCGTCTCCGGGGTCGATCACGACGGCCGGGACGCTGGAGGCGGCGCTCGCCGTGGACGGCGGCTCGGTTCGGGGTCGTCGCGGCGGCGGTCGAGCCGACTGCGGTCGCGCTCGATGTGGTGGCGAGGCCGACAAGAGTGAGCGCGGCGAGCGTCGAGCCGACGCCGGGACGGCGAGGTGTGCGAAGTGTCATTGCACACACGATGCGCCCATCGACCTGAACCGCCACCTGACCGCCGGTCAGCGCCCGGTCAGCGGGGATGAGATCGGCGGCGGGTGGGTACGGAACGGCCGGAACCGCACGGACGGTTCCGGTCAGGAGCCCTTCACATGTCCGCAACCGTCCTCTGGGTCATCGCCGCGATCCTCGTGATCGTCGGGATCGTCCAGCTCTTCCAGGGCCAGATCATCCTCGGGGTCGTGCTCATCATCGTCGGCTGCCTCGTCGGTCCCGGCGGGTACAGCATCTTCCAGCGCCGAAGCTGACCGTCGCCGGGCGGGCGGGCGTTGTGCGCGCCCGCCCGGCGGAGCAGACTGGTGTCGTCGACACGGCGGGGAGCGAGCGTGGAGACCCGTGGACGTTCGCCGCGACCGCGGAACCCAGACCATCGAGCACAGGGAGCCCCGCCGTGGACATCGGTCCCACCGAACTGATCATCGCCCTCGTCATCATCCTGCTGCTGTTCGGCGGTAAGAAGCTGCCCGAGATCGCCCGTGGCCTCGGGCGCGCCCAGCACGAGTTCAAGGAGGGGATGCAGGACACGGGGACGCCGCCCTCGTCGACCGCCTCCACGACGTCGACAGCACCGTCGACCCCCTCGACGGCGCCGACAGCTCCTCCCGGGGAATAACGACAGCAGTAACTTGTTCAATTGGTCACGACCGAACGGAAGGACGTGACCGATGACTCGAGTTGCGATCATCACCGGCGCCTCCCAGGGCCTCGGGCGGGCGCTCGCCCGTGAGCTGGCTCGACGCCACTACTCCCTGGTCATCGACGCCAGGCGGCCGGAGCGCCTCGCCGAGGCCGAGCACGAGCTCGGCGGCCTGACCAACGTCACCGCTGTCGTCGGTGATGTCGTCGACGCCGACCACCGGCGGCGACTCGTCGACGCCGCTGCCGATCTCGGACCGATCGACGTGCTGGTCAACAACGCCAGCACGCTCGGTGCCAGCCCCCTCCCGGCGCTCGTCGACATCGACCTCGACGTGCTGCGCACCACGTTCGACACCAACGTCGTGGCCCCGCTCGCCCTCGTGCAACTCGCCGCGCCTCACCTGGCGCCGAACGCCACGATCGTCAACATCACCTCGGACGCGGGCGTCGAGGCCTATCCCACCTGGGGCGGCTACGGCGCGAGCAAGGCGGCCCTCGAGCACGCCAGTCGCGTGCTCGCCGTCGAGCGCCCCGACCTGCGCGTGCTGGTGGTCGACCCTGGCGACATGCGCACCGAGATGCACCAGGATGCGTTCCCCGGCGAGGACATCTCCGACCGGCCCGAGCCTGATGACAGCGTCCCCGGGTTGGTCGCGCTGATCGAGGGCGACCAACCGAGCGGCCGCTACTCGGCGAGGGAGGTGGGGTGATGCTCGACGTGCTCGACACCGTCGACCCGGCTGCGCCGAGCCTGCCGGCGCCACTGCCCCTGTCGTTCCGCCTCGACGCCGCCCACGAGGCCCACGAGCCTCCCGAAGCCACCGGCCGCTCCCGCGACGACGTCCGCCTGCTCGTGTCTCGCGGCGATCGCCTGCCGCTCCACGCCCGCTTCACCGAACTGCCCGACCAGCTCACTGCCGGCGACCTCCTCGTGGTCAACACGTCGGCGACCGTGGCCGCCGCCCTCGACGTCGTGATCGACGGGGTGGGCGCGGTCGTGCTGCACGTGTCCAACGAGCTGCCCGGCGGCGTGTGGATGGTCGAACCGCGCCGCCGCATCGCCAACGGGTCGACCGAGCCGATGCAGCTCCCGCCCCTGCCCGTCACGGCGCGCCGGCCCGATGGTGCGGCGATCGTCCACCTGCTGCGGCCGGCCCCGGAGTCGACCCGCCTGTGGCTGGCGGTCACCGCCGACGGCGTCGACCTGGCCGAGACGATGGCCGCCGACGGTCGGCCGATCCGCTACTCGTACGTCCCGCGCGACTGGCCGCTCGCCGCCTACCAGACCGTGTTCGCCACCGAGCCGGGCAGCGCCGAGATGCCGAGCGCGGCGCGGCCGCTCACCGCCGAGATCGTCACCCGCCTGGTCAGCCGCGGCGTCGTCGTCGCCCCGATCGTCCTGCACACGGGCGTGTCCTCGCTCGAAGGACGAGAGCGTCCCTACCCCGAGCGCTACCGCGTGCCACGCGCCACTGCCGAGCTCGTGAACGCCACCCACCGCGCCGGCCGCCACGTCGTCGCCGTCGGCACCACCGTGGTGCGGGCGCTCGAGACCGTCACCGATCCCGACGGCACCACCCACCCCGGCACCGGCTGGACCGACGTCGTCGTCACGCCCGCGACGCGGGGTGCGCGCGGTCGACGGCCTGCTCACCGGCTGGCACGAGCCCGAGGCCACCCACCTGGCGATGCTGGAGGCGGTGGCGGGGCGCGAGGTGCTGGTGGCCGCCTACGAGGCGGCGTTCGTGGCCGGCTACCAGTGGCACGAGTTCGGCGACAGCCACCTCCTGCTCCCCGACGACGAGCGACGCCCAGTGATCGAGACCCCGGTCGTGCCCCCGGTGCCGGCCGGGCGACGCGCCGTGCTGTACGCCGTGCGCCGACGCGGCGACGCCTCCGCCGAGGATGTCGCCGCCGACCTCGGCATCACCGTGTCGGGGGCCCGCCAACACCTCGCCGCCCTCGTCCAGGCCGGTCTCGCCGGTGCCGGCGAAGCCGACGAGTCGCCTCGTCGCGGCCGGCCGCGCCTGAGCCTACCACGTCACCGCCGCCGGCGACGCCCTGTTCCCGAAGGCCTACGGCGCCCTGACCAACGAGCTGCTCGGCTACGTCGAGGAGATCGACGCCTCCGGCGTCGACCGCCTGTTCGAGCGACGCCGCGACCAACGCGTGATCAACGCCCGCCAGCGGCTCGCGGCGGCGAGGCCCGCTCGGCGAGCGGGTCGCCGAGCTCACGCGCATCCTCGACGAGGACGGGTATCTCGCCGAGGTCTCCACGATCGGGCCCGATCACTACCTCGTCGTCGAGCACAACTGCGCCATCGCCGCCGTCGCCGGCCGGTACGGCCAGGCGTGCACCAGCGAGATCGACTTCATCCGCACCGTCCTCCCGGACGCCACCGTGACCCGCGTCAGCCACATGGTGAGCGGCGACCGCCGCTGCGCGTACGACGTGCGGGCCCGCTGACCGCGCTCGGCGACCGCACGATCGACGACGCTCAGCGCAGCGCCGGTTCGAGCGCCCGCGACCGGCCGGCACCGGCCAACGACACCAGCTCGGCGCGCGTCGGTCCCGACGCCGGCACCGGGTCGAGGGCGCGGAGCCGTTCGACGATGTCGGAGCGCCCGGCCACCTCGATGCCGCGGGCGAGCAATGACTCGATGCTCATCGCCGCGCGCAACACCTCGGGATCGCCCATCGCCTTCGACCGCAGGGCCGATGCGAACGCCCATCACCGGGTCGTCGGTGGTGTAGTCGGCGCCGGCCATCTGGGCGTCCACCTGAGCCAGCCGGTGACGTTCGATGCGCAGCGTGTCGTCGATCAGCGGCGTCACGACGGCGGCGGTCGCCGCGTCGAACGCGTGCATCAGCTCGACCGGGAGATCGGAGCCGACCGAGGCCAGCACGTCGCGCAAGCAGGAGACGTGCAGCGCGGCCATCGACGCACCGCGGCCGAGCGCCGGGCTGGTGCACGTCGACGCGTCGCCCACCGCGACCAGGCCGGTGACGATCGGCTGGCGGTCGAGCACGAGGCGTCGGCTGCGGTCGGCGATCCCGGCGATGCGGTCGATCCCCGTCACCGGTTCGGCGTCGATCCACGGGGCGACGGCCGGGAACGCGCCGACCACCCGCTCCCACACCTCGGCGATCGCGGCAGGTGCGCAGCGCGGTGTCACGGGCGCTGGTGAACAGCACGACCGACCAGTACCCGGAGTCGGCAACGGCGGTGAGCGTCGACACCGAGTCGTGCTGCAGCAGCGGCGCGCCGAGCAGCGCCGGCAGTGAGCCGTCCGACGAGCGGTAGTGACGGGCGTAATAGACGAACGATCCGGCGGCGTGCTGCTCCGGCGGGCGCCGCCCGCCGATCGCGGCGAGGTGGTCGCCGAGCGCCGACCGTCGTCCCGACGCGTCGACCACCAGGTCGGCCTCCACGATCGCGCCGCCGACGGTCATCACGCCGGTGACATGGGGGACGCCGGCGATGAGCTGGCGCCCCGTGGTGAGCCCGCGCACGGCCGCGCCGCGCCGGATCTCGACGCCCGGCTCGGCCGCGGCGACTCGAGCGAGCGCCGCTTCGATCATCGGGCGTCGACCGGTCACCTGGTCGAAGCGCTCGTCCCCGTCGCGCCAGCCACCGGTCACCCGCTCGGGCAGCGCCCGGATGCGGTTGTACCGCAACGCCCCGTCCGACTCGAGTGCGGCCACCACGTCGGGCAGGTCGTGGTCGAGGATCTCGCGGAACCGGGGAAGGAAGGCGTGCGGCAGTCGGAACTGCGTCACACCACGTCGCTGCCAGCGGTCCCACGCGTCGGTCGGAGCGGGCGGCGGTGCGGGGTCGCGCTCCAGGAGGGTCACGTGGTGACCGTCGCGGGCGAGCAGGACGCTTCCGATCAGCCCGGCGACGCCGCCTCCGATCATCACGATCTTCGCCACCCTTGCCTCCTTCGTCGTTGCGATGCCACCGGCCGCCGGCGACACCCTCACGGTGCACCTCGTCGGCCGGGCCGGGCTTGGAGAACCAGCGGCGATCGGGTGGAGTTCGCGTGAACGCGAGCACCTCCGTGCCAGACTTTCCCCGTGCGCCGACGCTCCCTCGTGCCAGCGCTCGCCGTGCTCGCCGCTGCCGTGCTCGTGTCGTGCGGCGACGACGACGGCGGCGCGCCGACCGGCACGCAGGTCACCACCGTCGGGGTCGCCCGCCGTCGTCGGCGGGTCGGCAACCCCGACACCCGTCTCGATGGGTCCGACGCGGCACCCAGCAGGTACGTCGCCGTGAGCCCGACGCCGTTGCCCAGCGGGCACACCGCCGCGGTGTCGGATCCACCCGACGACGGCGTCTACTGGGCCACCGTCGGCAGCAGCAACGACGAGGGCATCACGTTCAATCTGGTGCAGGCGTACTTCGGCGATGACTGCGTCGCCCACTTCGGCACCGTGCCCGAGTCGTGCCTCGACGACTACGGCATCGACGACAGCACCACCGCGATCGTCACGATGCCCCTCGACACCGACGACGTGACCGTGTTGAGTGCCGGCGACGCCACGCCGGCGTACCGCATCACGGGCACCGAGCTGGCCCGCCTCGTCGCCGGCCAACCCCCGAGCGCCGACGCCCCCGCCGACTATGCGTTCAGCTTCTTCCCGTTCCTCGTCACCGTCACCGACGCGACGGTGAGCGCGGCCCACCAGGTGTTCACGCCCTGAGCGTCACCGGCGCGCCCGGGGCGGCGCGCTCGATGCCGGCGACTTCGGCGGGTGGCTGGCCCGGTTCGAGGCGGTGCTCGCCGGCGACGCCGAATCGGTCGTGCCGTGCGACGGCTGCACGGCGTGCTGCCGCTCGGCGCAGTTCGTGACGATCGGTCCCGAGGAGTCGGACACGCTCGCCCACGTGCCGCCGGCGCTGCTGTTCCCGGCCCCGGGTGCCGCCGCGGGACTCTGTTGCTCGGCTACGACGAGCGCGGCCACTGTCCGATGCTGGTGGACGACCGCTGTTCGATCTACGACCATCGCCCGCGGGCGTGCCGTGCCTACGACTGCCGCGTGCTGACGGCGGCGGGCGTCGACCTCGACGACGACGGCCCCGACCCGGCCAAGGCGCCGATCGCCGAGCGCGCCCGGCGCTGGCGCTTCCGCTACGACCGACCGGCGTCGCGCGCCGCCCACGACGCCGTGCGCGCCGCCGCGGTGCGGTTGCGCGAGCGCCCGGGCGCGCCGCCTCTCGGTCACCCACGCAGCGCGCCGTCGCCGCCGCGGCGACCACGTCCGCCGACCTCGATCTGGTCACCCACGTTCTCGATATCGAGAATGTGGGTGACCAGATCGCCGAACGAGACGCAGAGTGACCAGATGGCGGGGGCGCGGTCAGCCGCGGCTGGTCGCGTCGAGCATCGCCTCGGCCTGGCGAACGAGGCGGTCCTCCCGCGCCGCCCACCGCCAGAGCGCCACGACGATCATCGGCAGGGTGGTCAGCATCCCGGCCGTCCACATCAGCGCCGCGGCGGTGCGCTGATCGGACAGCGCGTCGGCGGTCCCCAGCCGGGCGGCGTAGGTGGGCATCAGCGGCTCGCTCGCGGACAGCAGGATCACGCCGAGCAGCGCCCCGCCCGCGGTCACGACGAACCCGCCGGCGACCCGTGCCGTGGCCCCCCGGCGACCGGCGCCGAGCACCACCGCCCACAAGCCGACCGCCGTCAACAGGTAGGCGGCGTGCTCGGCCTCGTGCAACCAGCGATCGTGGAGGGCCGTCGTCGTAGATCGACGTCAGGTGCGTGACGTACAGCACGACCACGAACGCCGAACGGTGCCACGACCACGCCGTACTGGCGCCAGGCGGCCCCGAGGCGCCGCGCCGGCGGCGAGTGCCGGCTCGGCGGGCGGACCGCTCGCCACAGTCGCGCCGGCTGCCCGACGACCAGCAGCGGCGCGGCGATGACGATGACCAGCAGGTGCTGCACCATGTGGCCGGTGAACGAGCTGCTCGGCCAGCGTCTCGAACACCGGGAGCGAGGCCACCAGCACGACGGCGACCCCGACGGCGAAGCACCATGTGCGCCACGATCGCCAATCGGGCACGCGCATCGCCGCCAGCCCGTAGGCGCCGACGACCACGGCGGCGAGCGCCGAGAAGGCCACGTGGTCGACGCCGGAGTGGGCGAGCAGGGCGGCCGAACCGCGTCACTCGTCGACCGTCCCGGGATCGGCGTCACGGGTCAGCAGGGCGACCTGGGACGCGACGATCGCCACGCCGGCGATCGTCATCCACGAGCCGAGCGCGACACCGAGCACGGCGGCGCTGGCGCCGAAGGCGAGTGCGAGGGGGCGCAGGCTCGCCGAGGGGTAGATGCCGATCACCCCCGTCTCGTCGGGTGCGTCACCATCGGTGCGGTCCTCGGGGCGCGGTGTGGGATCGCGTCGGTAGCGACCCCACGCCCATCCGCCGATGAGACCTCCGAGCGCGCCGGCCAGGGCCAGCAGCGTCACCCCCACCGCCTCGCCACCGACGAGGTGGTAGATCAGCGTGATCGCGCCGAAGTACAGCGCCACGCCACCCCACAGGATCGCCTGCAGCTTCACGCCGCACCGCCATCGTCGCGGGGCGCCGCCCGTGCGGCGAGGGCGGCACCGACCGCCGGCGGGGCGACGTCGGGGTGCCGGCTCCATCGGAGGTCGAACACCGGTCGCTCGGAGCGGATCGGCGGCAGCCACGTGAAGTTGTGCACCGGTGGCGGCGACGTCGTGGCCCACTCGAGCGAGTTCGCCTCCCAGGGGTCGGCGCCCACGGTCGCCGGCGAGCGCAGCGACCGGACGATGGCCACGAAGAACGGGACGAACGACGCCACCAGCACCACGTACCCGATCGACGCGATCTGGTTGAGCCCTTCCAGCCCCTGGCCCGCCGGGTAGTCACCGACCCGCCGCGGCATGCCGCGGCGGCCGAGGATGTGCATCACGAAGAACGTCAGGTTGAACCCGACGAACAGCAGCCAGAAGTGCCACTGGGCGAGCCGCGGCGACAGCATCCGCCCGGTCACCTTGGGCCACCAGAAGTGGATCGCGGCGAACACCGCGAACACCACGGTGCCGCCCATCACGTAGTGGAAGTGGGCGACCACGAAGTAGGTGTCGGAGAGCTGGAAGTCGAGCGTCGGCGACGCCAGCATCACGCCGGTCAGCCCGCCGGCGACGAACGTGACGAGGAAGCCGAGGGCGAACAGCATCGGCGGAGTCGAAGCGCAGCGACCCGCCCCACATCGTGCCGATCCAGTTGAACACCTTGACGCCGGTGGGCACGGCGATCAGGAACGACGTGGCGGCGAAGAACGGCAGCACGACCTGCGCCGGTCACGAACATGTGGTGCGCCCACACCGACGTCGACAGCGCCGCGATGGCGAGCGACGCCAGCACCAGCCCCCGGTACCCGAAGACCGGCCGGCGTGAGAACACCGGGAAGATCTCGGTGACCACCCCGAAGAACGGCAGGGCGACGATGTACACCTCGGGATGGCCGAAGAACCAGAACAGGTGCTGGAACAGGATCGGCGACCCGCCGTCGGTCGGGTCGTAGAAGTGCGTCCCGAACCGGCGGTCGGCCTCGAGCATGATCAGCGCGCCGGTGAGCACCGGGAACGCGATCAGCACCATCGTGCTCGTGAGGAACAGGTTCCACGTGAGGATCGGCATGCGGAACATCGTCATGCCGGGGGCGCGCAGCATCGTCACGGACGTGATGATGTTGACCGCACTGAGCGTGCCCGACGTGCCGGTGAGGATGATCGCCACGATCCACATGTCGGCGCCGAGCCCGGGCGAGCCGGCGGCGCCCGACAGCGGTGGATAGGCGGTCCAGCCGAACGCGGCCGCGCCGCCGTCGGTGAGGAACCCGAGCAGCATGATCACGCCACCGAACAGGTACAGCCAGTACGACAGGGCGTTGAGGCGCGGGAACGCCAGATCGGGCGCGCCGATCTGCAGCGGGATGAGGTAGTTGGCGAGGGCGAACCCGAACGGCACGGCGAACAGGTACACCATCACGCTGCCGTGGATCGTGAACACGCTGTTGTACGTCTGCTCGTCGACGATCTGCATCCCCGGCTCGGCGAGCTCGGCGCGGATGATGCCGGCGAGCGCTCCCCCGATGAGCATGAAGACCCCGGCGGTGACGGCGTAGGCGACGCCGATCGCCTTGTGGTCGGTGGTGGTGAGCCAGCCGAGCAGCGTGCGCGGCAGGCCGCGCTCGTGGTGGGCGCCGCCGTCGTGCTCGGCGAGCACGTCGTCGACACGCAGCGGCTGCGGAAGCCCCTCGACGACGCTCATCCGCCGCTCCACGCGTCGAACTGGTCGGGCGGCACGATCGCCACGGAGAAGCGCATCGCCTGGTGCTCGAGGCCGCAGAACTCGGCGCACACACCGACGTTCTCGTACACGCCCGTCCGATCGTCGACGTCGACCTGGAACGACGTGTGCTGGTCGGGGAAGGCGTCGCGCTTGAAGCGGAAGCCCGGGATCCAGAACGAGTGGATGACGTCGCTGGAGGTGACGTCGAAGCGCACCTTCTCCCCCGCCGGCAGCACGAGGGTCGGGATCGTGCCGCCACCGGTCGCCACCGTCACCCCCGTCTCCGGGTAGTGGAAGCGCCAACCCCACTGGAAGCCGGTCACCTCGACCACCACGTCGGGATCGTCGTCGACCTTGTCGAGCGCCCGCACCGACACGAACGTGACCGAGAACAGCCCGACCACGATGAGGAACGGGATCGCTGTGTAGGCGAGCTCCATCGGGATGTTCTCGCGCACCTGACGGGGGAGGCGGTCGTCGCGGCGCCGGAAGCGCACGATGACGTAGCCGATGAGCACGGCGACGAACGCGCCGACGAGCACGGCGATCAGCAGGAAGCCGTTCCAGATGCGGTCGATGTCGTGGGCCTGCTCGGTGAGCGGGGTGGGGGCCGCGATCACGGCGGTACCGGCTCCAGCGGGCCGGACGGGTCGGTCGAGCGTGGCCCGTCGGATCCCGTCTCGATCAGGCGCCGCCTCGTACCCGCCGTCGGGGAGGCGGGCGATCGCACCGGCGCGCTCGGTGCGCTCGGGCGCCGGCCGCGAGCGGAGCTCCTCGCAGACCCGGTAGGTGACGTAGCCGACGATCGGCGGGGCGACGACGGCGGCGATCTGCAGGACCGCCGTCACCCTGCCGATCGAGATGTCGAACGTGCCGGCGATCACGTCCTGCGAACCGCCGAGGAACAGCACGGCCACGAACGTGATCGCGGCCGCGCCGGTCGCCGTGCGGCCGGGGCGGTCGCGCGGACGGTCGAGGAGGTGATGCTCGGCGGTGTCGCCGGTCAGCCGGCGCTCGATCCACGGCACGACGAACAGCCCGCCGAAGATCAGGCCCGGGATCAGCATCGCCGAGAAGACGAGGTTGTTGATCATGAACCGCCCGATGCGGATCTCCAACGGCGGGAACAGGCGCAGCGAACCCTCGAGGAAGCCGATGTACCAGTCCGGCTGCGAGTACGACGTGGCGGCCGCCGAGTCGTACGGGCCGTACAGCCACACGTCGTTGACGTGGAACAACGTGCCCATCGCCGCGATCACGCCGGCGATGAGGAACATCAGCCCGACCGACTTCATCGCGAACGCCGGCCACACCCGCTCACCGACGACGTTGGTGTTGGTCTGCAGCCGCCCGGCGAACTGGGTGTGCTTCTGGCGCCACACCAGGCCGAGGTGGGCGCCGAGCAGGGCGAAGATCAGCCCCGGGATCAGCATGATGTGCACCGGGTACAAACGCCCGATGATGTCCCGGCCCGGCCATTCGCCCCCGAAGAGCAGGTACGCGGCGCGCTCGCCGACGAAGGGGATCGCCAGCACGATGGCGTTGGTGATCCGCAGCCCCGTGCCCGACAGCAGATCGTCGGGCAGCGAGTAGCCGGTGAACCCGGCGGCGAGGGCGAGCAGCAGCAGGAGCAACCCGACGATCCAGTTGAGCTCGCGGGGCCGGCGGAACGCCCCGGTGAAGAAGACCCGGGCGAGGTGCAGGGCGATCGCGCCGACGAACACGAGCGCCGCCCAGTGGTGCATCTGGCGGATGAGCAGTCCGCCCTTCACGCCGAACGAGATGCGCAACACCGAGTCGTAGGCCGCCGACACCTCGGCGCCTCGGAGCGGGCGGTAGGAGCCGTCGTACACGACCCTGCGCTGCGAGCCTTCGTAGAACAGCGTGAGGTAGATGCCCGTCACGACGAGCACGACGAAGCAGTACAGCGCCACCTCGCCCCACAGGAACGAGAAGTGGTTCGGGAAGACCTTGCGCAGGCCCTTCTTGACGAACGAGCCGGCGCCCAGGCGACCGGTGACCGAGTCGACGTAGCGCTCCAGTGGGCCGCGCCGATGGGCGGCCTCCGCGGTCACCGGCGCACCATCTGTCGCGTGCGAGCGAGCGAGCGCCAGCGAGTGAGCGGCCAGCAACTGCGCAGGCAGTTCACAGCGTGGCCGGGGAACGCCATGACGTCGCTCATGCTTCGTCCCAGGTGAGCGGGCCCGACCGGTCGGTCGAAGTCGCCGCGTGCGACGAGGAAGCCCTCGCCGTCGAC
This sequence comes from Ilumatobacteraceae bacterium, assembly GCA_963719295.1. Lineage (GTDB taxonomy): Bacteria > Actinomycetota > Acidimicrobiia > Acidimicrobiales > Ilumatobacteraceae > Desertimonas. The sequence continues at coordinate 235,486 of CAVRBV010000008.1, read as the reverse complement.
GTCGAGGGCGAGTTGCGGGAGCGAGCGGGTGGCCGGACCGCCCTGGGGCCGAGCACCGTCGGCGGGGTCGAACGCCGACTGGTGGCACGGGCAGACCAATTGCACCAGCGTGTCCGGCGGCCGCACGTCGATGCCGAGCAGCCCGACCGAGCACCCGGCGTGGGTGCAGATCTTGGAGTAGGCGACCCAACCGTCGAGCGCGCCGGCGTCGATCGTGTGCTGGGTGAGGTCGGCCGGGGGAAGCCGCAGCAGCACGACCTGGGAGTCGTCGGCGCCGATGTGTCCGTCGGGGAACACGGTCACCAACTCGCCGGGTGGAGCGTCGGCCACGGCGATCGGTGACCCGCCGGCGGTCACGAGCCGGGCGCCGGCCCGCCACGCGGTGCGCCCGAGCTCGCCGCGCGGCTTGGGTCCGAGGGATCCGATCGGACCGATGAAGCCGATGACCATGCTGACGAAAGCACCGCCGGACAACCCGAGGAGGAGCTTGCGGCGTCCGAACGTGCGCGCCGTCATGTCGATCTCGTCGCGCAGGTCCTGACGTTCGGCGGCCGTCGTGACGAGCGGTTCGCGCTCCTGAACGGTGTGCTCGTCGAGGTCGAGGTACTTGGCCCAGGCGACGAGTCCGAAGCCGATCCCGCCGAGCGCGGCGGCGAGACCCGAGACCGAGCATGTCGCCGGTGTTGTCGGTGCCGTAGCCGACGGCCGCGACGATGCCCCCGGCGATGGCGACGACGAACGCCACGACGGCAGCGCGGTAGGCCCGGCGATTCACGGTCCACCTCCCTGCACCGGGGGGCTCGGGGGCGCACCGAGGTCGGATCCGTCGACGGCCTCGGCGGCGCGCTGGTCGCGACCCTCGTGCGGCCGGCCGATCCAACGGGTGAGGGCGATGATCGGCAGCAGGGCGAGCAGCCACGCGGCAAGCCCTTCGGCGACCGGGCCGACGCCACCGAAGGCGTCGACGCCGGCGGCGTGCCGGCGCTGCAGGTCGTCGACGTACTTGGCGACGTCATCGATGTCCTGGGCGTCGAGCGAGCTGAACACCGGCATCGCGCCGGGGCCGACGAGGATCGCCTGACCGACCTGGGTCGGGGTGGCGCTCATCAGCGACGGCGCCTCCCGGCCGCCGCCGATCGCGGCGCCCGAGCCGGAGGCCACGTGGCAGGCGGCGCAGTTGAGTCGGTAGATCTCGCCCCCGGCGACGAGATCGCCGCGGGTGATGTCGACGTCGGGGATGTCGGGACCGATGCCGAACGCCCCGGCGTAGTCGACGAGGGCGCGGATCTCGGCCTCGTTGAACCGGACCGGACCGCGGCGCGCCTCGATGTCGGGGTCGGCGATCGGCATCCGCCCGGTGCGCAGCACGAAGTCGACCGCCGCCCGACCCTCCGGGGCGAGCGACGGGCCGAGGCCCTCGACGCCCTGGCCGTCGACGCCGTGGCAGCTGGCACAGTGGTCGCCGTAGAGCTGGGCACCGAGGTCCCCGGCCGAGTCCGCATCGTTCACGGCGGTGCCCGTTCCGGCGCCGAGCAAGGTGAACAGGGCGACGGCACCGGCTGCCGACATCGCCGCGAACGGAGCCAGCGTGAGCAGGCGGCGTCGCGGCGATCGGCTCATTGCAGCAGCCAGATGGTCGAGAAGACGAACAGCCAGAGGACGTCGACGAGGTGCCAGAACAGGGAGATGCCGTTGGTCCAGGTGGTCATCGCCTCGAACGAGCGGGCACACGTCGCGCGGACGTACAACAGCGCCAGCGCGCCCAGACCCACCGTGACGTGGACCGCGTGGAGCCCGGTCAGCAGCCAGAAGATCGATCCGTAGGTGTGGTCGGAGGCGCCGAAGTCGAGGGTGCTGTACTCGGCGAGCTGGTTGCCGAGGAACACCGCACCGAGGGCGATGGTGACGAGCAGCCACGGCCGGGCCTGGCTCGACCCGCGCGCTCCGAGGTGCTCGAAGCGCACCAGCGTGAACGACGAGGCGACCAGCGCGGCGGTCGCCGAGTGCGGCGCGCGCGACGTCGAGATCGACGCCGTCGGGGGGCCACGGGGGGTTGTTCTCGCGGAGCAGGAAGTACGCCGCGAAGAACGGGGCGAACAGCATGATGTCCGAGGCGAGGAACACCACGACGCCGAACTGGGTGGCGGCGACCTGCTGACGCGGAATGGGGCGGGCGAGCTGACGATCCGCTGGCTGAGCCAACCCGGTCATCGACAGGTGTCTAGCACACGGGCGCCGCAGCCGGGCGGTGGCGACGGTGGTCGACCGTGGCAGGCTGAAGGCATGTGCCGCAACATCAGGACGCTCCACAACTTCGAGCCGCCGGCGACGCACGAGGAGATCCAGGCGTCGGCGCTGCAGTACGTGCGCAAGGTCAGCGGGATGACCAAGCCGTCAGCGGCGAACCGCGCCGCCTTCGACGAGGCGGTGGCGGCGGTCGCCGAGGTGACCCACACGCTGCTCCACGCCCTCGAGACCCACGGTCATCCGAAGAACCGCGAGGTCGAGGCGGCCAAGGCCCGCGCCCGTTCCGCCGAGCGCTACGCCACCGCCGGCTGACCCACCCGCCCGCCATCTGGTCACTCTCCGTCTCGACGGCGCATCTGGTCAGGCTTCTCGATATCGACGATGTGGGTGACCGATCGAGATCGGGCCATCGCCGACGTCGACCGAAGGCGCCCACACGGGCTCACTGGCGCGACTTCGAGCGTCGTCACGTCTGGCTTGGTCTGCGAACCGGCGGCGGGAGACGTCGTTCGCGGACGAAACGGCTCGACCCCGGCACCACGACCGCCGCTGATCAGTCCGGCAGGCAGACCTGGTTGCTCGGTGGGCTGAGGCGGCCGGCCTCGTCGACCGTCTGCACCGAGTAGCACACCGTCTGGGACGCCGGGAACGACACCACACAGCGGTCGTTCAGCGGCGAGCACGCGCCCGCTGAACCCGCCGCCGGCTGCGCCGTCAGCTCGTAGCTGGCGGCTTCGCCGGCCGGCGTGATCTGAAGCGTCCAGTCACACTGGCCCGCCGCGCACGCACCGGCGAACGGCGACAACCTCGGTGCGCCCGGTGGTGGATCCGTGGTCGACGTGGTGGTGGACGTGGTGGTGGTCGTCGGCACCACCGACGTCGTCGTGGTCGTGGTGGACGACGTGGTGGTGGTCGTCGGCACCACCGACGTCGTGTGTCGTGGTGGACGACGTGGTGGTGGTCGTCGGCACCACCGACGTCGTGGTCGTCGTCGGACGCGGCACCGTCGTCGTGGTCGTCGGCACCGTCGTCGCCGGCGCCACGGTCGTGGTGGTCGGAGGCGGCACGTCGTCGCCGGCTGGTCGTCGGCGCGCGACGTCGTCGTGGTCGTCGTCGGACGCGGCACCGTCGTCGTCGGCGCCACGGTCGTGGTCGTGCCGGCACCGTCGTCGCCGGCGGCACCGTCGTGTCGTCGGCGCCACGGTCGTGGTCGTCGCCGGCACGCGTCGTCGCCGGCGGCACCGTCGTCGTCGGTGGTCGTCGGCGCGGCACCGTCGTCGTCGTGTCGCCGGCACCGTCGTCGCCGGCGTGGTCGTCGTCGTCGGACGCGGCACCGTCGTCGTGGTCGCGCGGCACCGTCGTCGCCGGCGCCACGGTCGTGGTGGTCGTCGGACGCGGCACCGTCGTCGTCGGTCGGCGGCACGTCGTCGCCGGCGTGCGTCGTCGTCGTCGGCGGCGGCACCGTCGTCGTCGGCGGCGGCACCGTCGTCGCCGGCGTGGTCGTCGTCGTCGTCGGACGTGGCACCGTCGTCGCCGGCGGCGTCGTCGTCGCCGGCGGCAGCGTCGTCGTCGGACGCGGCACCGTCGTCGCCGGCGGCAGCGTCGTCGCCGGCGGCAGCGTCGTCGCCGGCTGGCGTCGTCGTCGGCCGGCGGCAGCGTCGTCGCCGGCTGCGTCGTCGTCGCCGGCGGCAGCGTCGTCGCCGGCTGCCGGTCGTCGTCGCCGGCGGCAGCGTCGTCGTCGGACGCGGCACCGTCGTCGCCGGCTGCGTCGTCGTCGCCGGCGGCACCGTCGTCGCCGGCTCGCGTCGTCGTCGCCGGCGGCGTCGTCGTCTGCGGCCCGGTCGGCGGCGTGCGCATCTCGGTCGTCGTCGTCTCGGGCACCGTCGTCGTCGGGCACCGTCGTCGTCGGGCAACGTCGTCTCGGGCAACGTCGTCTCGGGCAACGTCGTCTCGGGCAACGTCGTCTCGGGCACCGTCGTCTCGTGGCCGGCCCCGTCGTCGTCGTGTCCGGGAGCGTCGTCTCCGGCTCCGTCGTCGTCGGCTCGGTCGGCGGGATCGTCGGCTCGGTCGAGTCGGGCACGTCGGTCGACTCGGGCAGCGATCCGTCCGGCAACGTGTCGCTCGGCTGGGTGGTCGTGACGTCGACCACCGTGGTCGACGGGCTCGTGTCGGGCAGCGTCGTGGAGGTGTCGGGCACCGTGTCGGGCACCGTCGTGGTGGTCGAGGTCTCCTCGACGGTGGTCGTCGTGCCGACATCCGGCGCCTCGGTGGTCGTGGGCACCACGGGGGCCGGCACGCTGGAGGTGGTCGAGCTCGTGGTCGGAGCCGACGTCGTCGTCGACGACGAGCTCGTCGAGGTGGGCGCAATCGTGGTCGTCGTCGTAGTCGTGGTCGTCGTCGTACTGGTGGTCGTACTCGTCGTGGAGGTCGACGCGGCGGTCGCCACCGTGGCGTCGGACATGTTGGTATCGCCCGGCGCGACTCCCCCGACGGCGCCACCGCCCTGGCCGCCTCCGCCACCGTTCGCACCGTCGCCGGCCCGCGCGCCGCCGGTGCTGTCGTCCACCACAGCGGCCTCGCCGGGCTCGGCCCCCGCCACGGAGACCGACGGTGTGCGACCGGCGTCGTCATTGAAGCGCTGCATGCCGACGACCACGACGATCACGGCGGCGGCGACCGCGGCCACCGTCGCCGTGCTCATCAACGCCATCCGCGACCGCGCCGCCGCACGCCGCATCACCGACAGCGGCATGCCGGCGCCGTGCGAGCCTACGGCCACGAGCCCGGCGGCCATGCCGGACACACCGGCCGCCACGCGCCCCCGCAGCGCCGCCGGCGGGTGGAGCTGGTTCACCGTGTTCAGCGCGGCCACCACAGCGGCCGCCTCGACGCCGGACTGCACCCGTGCCGCCAAGCCGTCCGGCACCGGCTCGGAGTCCACTGCGCCGTGGAACATGGCCGACAGGTTCTCGCCGAACGGTGGGCGCTGGAAAGGAGCAACGCCGTCGCTCATTGGTGCACCATCGATCCGTGCGACGAGCCGAAGTCGGCGTCGGTGCACCCATAGAGAGCCGAAGACCGTGCTTGATGGTTCGCTCGCTCGAAGACTCGCTCGCTCACGACTCCACCCCCATCAGCTCGCGCATGCGGGCCAGCCCGAGCGACACCTGCGACTTCGCCGTGCCCACCGACACGCCGACGGCCGCGGCGATGCGGTCGTAGGGCAGGTCCTCGTAGAACCTCAACACCACGGCCGTGCGCTGGCCCACCGGAAGCTTCTGCAGCAGGGCGAACGTCGCGTCGCTGTCGACCACGTGATCCTCGGTGCCTCTCGACCCGCGCCCATCGGCGGTCTCGCGCCGGAGGTAGCGGTTGGCGACCTGCGACGGCGGGCCTGGCCGATGACGTGGTTGACCAACGTCTGGCGGGCGTAGGGGAAGAACTGCTCCACGCGACCCTCGGCCCACGCCGTGTGGACCTTGATGAACGCCTCGGCGGTGGCGTCCTCGGCGGCCGCCCGGTCACCGTGGCAGAGCAGGAGCGCGACGCGGTACAGGTGCTCGTGATGTTCGTCGTACAGGGGCGCGAACTGCTCCCATGCCGACCCACGTTCTGCTGCTGCGGTTTGCCGCGCTTGCTGTCACTGGACGTCCTGGCGGAAGACAACCCTCGTCATAGAGACGCGCGACGAGGGCGGAAGGTTGAGGCAAGAGTCTTCAGGGTTTTTCGAGATTTTTCGTGTCCGTCTCAACCTTTCCGTCGGCCCGCACGTCTCTATCAGTACAAGGGCGGGAACCCCGGACCACAACGGCCGCCGATCGGCGGAACGGCGCCATGTGGTCGACCGGCGTGAACGACCGGGTCGTGTGGCGAAGAGCCGACGGCCCGGTCGGCCGGTCAGTCTGCGTTGTCAATCCATCCGCTTGCGGCGAGCCGCAGCGTAGAGGATGATTCCGGCGGCGACGGCAAGGTTCAGCGAGCTCGCCGAGCCCACCATCGGGATGCGCACGTCGACGTCGCCGGCGGCGAGCACGTCCGGCGCCAGCCCGGTCCCCTCGTTCCCGAGCAGCACGACCGCTGGAAGCTCCACGGCGACGTCGTCGAGCAGCGATCGCGCCCGCGCCGAGGTGGTGACCACCGACAGGCGGGCCACCCGGGCCCACGACAGCAGGTCGGCGATGGTGGCCACGTGCACCACCGGCACGGCGAACAGCGAGCCCATGCTCGCCTTGACGGCGCTCGGCGAGTAGGGATCGGTGCTCGGCCCGACGACCACGACGCCGTCGATGCCCAGCGAGTCGGCCGTGCGCACGATCGTGCCGAGGTTTCCCGGGTTGGCCACCTCGTGGAGGGCGACGAACAGCGATCGCTCGCCCACGGCGAGCTGCTCGATCGGGCGTTCGTCGATGGCGACGATGGCCGCCACACCGGTCGGGCCCTCGCGGTCGGACAGGCGCGTGAACAGCTCGGCCGTCATGTGCACGACCGGCACCTGAGCGTCGATCGCCGCCTGGACCGTCTCCGCCGCCCCCGAGCCCGTGAGCAGCTCCGGTGCCACGATCATCACCTCGATCGCGCGCGCCGCAGCGCAGCGCCCGTTCCACCGGCTGTACCCCTTCGACTACGAACGCCCGGTCGCGGACGCGGTGTTTGCGGTCGGCGAGGCGCCGGATGCGCTTGACCAGCGGGTTGGAGGCACTCTGAACGACGAGCGGCGCGGCAGGCACGCCGACCAGGATGGCATCGATCGGTCCGACCCGGGTCGTACGCTGGACGAGATGGGCGACGCCGGTAGGTGCAGGTGACGAGGAGCGGCCACCGTCACGCCCACAGCGAGGTGCACGCGTCGCATCGCATCGGGTGGTTGCGCGCGGCCGTCCTCGGTGCGAATGACGGCATCGTGTCGACGGCGAGCCTGCTCGTCGGCGTCGCCGCGGCGGGCAGCTCGCGGACTGCGATCGTCACCGCCGGCGTGGCCGGACTGGTCGGCGGGGCGATGTCGATGGCGGTCGGTGAGTTCATCTCCGTCAGCGCCCAGGCCGACACCGAACGCGCCGACATCGCCACCGAGCGACGAGAGCTGGCCGCCGATCCGGCGAGCGAGCTGCCGCGAGCTGGCGGGGATCTACGAGGGTCGCGGCCTCGACGCCGCGCTCGCCACGAAAGTGGCCGAGCAGATGATGGACCACGACGCACTCGCCGCCCACCGTCGTGACGAGCTGGGCATCACCGAGGTGAGCTCGGCACGCCCGATCCAGGCCACGCTGTCGTCGGCAGCCTCGTTCACGGTGGGCGCCGCGGCGCCACTGCTCGCCGCGATCGTCGCCGATCGCAGCTGGCGCGTCGCGGCGATCGCCGTGACGGCGCTGGTCTGCCTGGCCGCCCTCGGCGTCGTCAGCGCCCGCGCCGGCAACGCGCCCGCCGGGCGGGCGGTCGCCCGGATCACCCTGCTCAGCTCCGATGGCGATGGCCGTCACGGCGCTGATCGGCGCGCTCGTCGGCACCGTCACCTGACGACTCCACGCCGGCACCACCATGACACCATTTTGACGTTGACATGACATTATAGTGATGTCATACTGACGTCATGGACCTGGCGCCGTTCGTCGACACCTTGCGGCGGGACCTCCTCGGCGCCGTCGACACGTCCGACCCCGAACGAGCTGCGCTGGCCGACCGGCTGATCGCCGGCCTCGACCCCGCCGTCCGCCTGGCGATGATCGACGTGCTCGCGGCGGCAGCCGAGGAGCTCACGGCCGACCTCGCCCCCGGCTCGGTCGAGCTGCGTCTGCGTGGGCGCGAGCCCCAGTTCGTGGTCACCGCAGCTCCCCCGCCGGAACCACCCGCCCCTCCCCCGCCGCCACCACCGCCCGGCTTCGAGGGCGACGACGCCGCCACCGCCCGGATCTCGCTGCGCCTGCCCGATTCGCTCAAGACGCGCATCGAGGCCGCCGCCGCCGCCCGAGGGATCTCGGTCAACTCGTGGCTCGTCGGCGCCCTGCTCGACGCCGTGGACGAGTGGGTCCGCGGTGGACGGGCCGACGCCCACCGCCGGACCAGAAGCCCCGGCACCCGAATGTCCGGCTGGGTTCGCTGAGCGGACCCAGCTCTCCAGCCCCGAGGAGCACCTGATGCAGTACACAACGCCTGGACCCACCGCGCTCACCGTCAGGTTCGCCAGCGGCGACCTGCGCATCGAGGCCACCGATCGGCCCGACGTCGAGATCGCCGTCGAGCCGCACGGTCCGAGCTCGGCCGACCGCGAGCTCGCCGACGCCACGGTGGTCGAACAGGTCGGCAACGAGATCCGGATCATCGCGCCCGACAGCAAGGGCTGGCTGCGCCGATCGGCGAGCCTGCGGGTGCGGGCGAGCGTGCCGACCGGGACCGCGACGCGCATCGCGGTCGAGTCGGCCGACGTCGTGCTCACCGGCACGCTCGGAGCGCTCGACATCACCACCGCCAGCGGCGACGTCGCAGCCGAGCGGGCGTCGTCGTTCGCCCTCGTCGCGGCGAGTGCCGCCGTCGTCTGCCGCCACGTCGACGGCGACGCCTCGGTCAAGACGGCGTCCGGCGACGTGCACCTCGGTCCCGTCGGCGGCGACGGTCACCTCGCGGTCGCGTCGGGAGACCTGGAGATCGAGAGCCTCGACGGCTCGGTCGACTTCAAGTCGGCCTCGGGCGACGTGAAGATCGGCCGCGTGGGTCGATCGGTCACGGGGCGCAGCGCCTCCGGCGACGTACGGGTGCTCAGCGTCGGCACGGGCACCGTGGAAGCCGACAGCGCGTCCGGTGACATCACGATCGGCATCGCCGCCGGTGTGGCTGCGTGGCTCGATCTGCAGTCGATCAGCGGCGACGTGTCGAGCACTCTCGAGGACGCCGACGCGCCCGTCGCCGGCGACGCCACGGTCACCGTCAGGGCCCGCACGCTCAGCGGCGACATCCGCATCGTGCGAGCCGACTGAACGCGTCCGCCCCGATCGACCGAAAGGCACCCACCGATGAACGACTTCATCCTCACCGAGATCGCCCGCGAGTACCACGCTCGCGTCACCAAGGCCGCCGAGGTGGCACGGCTGCTCCGCGCCGCCGACGGTGAGGCGAGCGAAAGACGACGGACCCGCCGTCCCCGCACCCGCCCTCGGAACGGCTGACCGCGGCGCCGGCGCGACTCTGCGTCACGTGTCGGCGCGTCGAAGCACGCCGAGGCGCGGCGCCACCCGCGGGTCGCGCACGTGGGCGAGCGCCGTCGCCGACACCTGCTCGACCACGGCCGGCGCCTTCGCCGGGTCCATCGGGTTGCCGGACATCACGTCGATGTCCGCCGGCGTCGGCTGCATGGCGACCACCTCGACGCCGCGGGCGCGCAGCGCCGCCACCTCGCCGGCGACCCAACGTCGGGCGATCTGGCGCATCGCGTAGCGCGGCGACAGCTCGGGCGTGCCGCCGACCGTCGACATCGGTGCGCTGATGACCACGAGGTCGAGGCGCTGATCGACGAGCAGGTCGGCGTTCGTGGTCGAGTGCACGCCACCGTCGACGTAGCGCGCGGTACCGATGCCCACCGGCTCGAAGTACCCCGGGATCGCACACGACGCCTGTACGGCCTGGCCGAGGCGGGCTGGTGGAGCGCCGGGGCGTCCGAACACCACCCGGGTGCCGACGTCGAGGTCGACGGCGACGATCCACAACGGTCGGGTCGGCCATGACGGCCCCCACAACGCGTCGTAGGGAGCGCTGAGGTGGTCGCCCGGGACGGCGCCCGGCGGTAGCACCGCCGAGAACAGCGAGCCCGGGCGCACGTTCCACGGCTCGCGCAGGGCCCGGCGCAGCCGCTCCGGCGAGGCGATCGTGCGAGCCTTCGCCGGGCGCTGTCGCGGGCGACGGTTGGCGGCGGCCACCGCCTCCTCGACGCGTCGGGCGATCTCCGCGCCCGGCGCGGAGAGCGGCTCGCCGAGGGCGCGGCGCCGCATGTCGTCGGGGCCGAGACCGCTGCGCAGCCCGGCGCCGACCACCGAGCCGGCCGACGTGCCCACGATGACTTCGGCCGCACGGGCGTCCCATCCGAACGCCGTCCGCAATGCGTGGAGAACCCCGAGGTGGAAGGCATGGCCCACGGTGCCACCAGCACCGAGGACGAGGCCGACGCGTGCGGGAGGTTCCGTGTCGCCGATGGCGTCAGCCTACGGATCACTAACCTGCCACCAGTGAGGGAGCGAGGGAACCGTGACGCTGCGTCGGTGAGAGGGCGAGCGTGCGAGCGAGCGAGCGCCAGCGAGCGAGCGGCCAGCAACTGCGCGGGCAGTTCATGGCGTGGCCGGGGAACGCCATGACAGTGCTGGTCACCGGTGGGGCGGGATACATCGGCTCCGCCACGGTGCGCCACATGCGCGCCGAGGGCGTCGATGTCGTCGTGCTCGACACCCTCGAGCACGGAAGCGCGGGCGTCCATCCCCGGCGTCGAGCTGGTCGTCGCCGACATCGCCGACGTCGACGCCGTCACGTCGAGCGTGCAAGGAGCACGGCGTCACGCAAGCCGTCCACTTCGCCGCCTACAAGAGCGTCGGCGAGTCGATGGAGCAACCGACGAAGTACTTCACCAACAACGTCGCCGGCACGGTGACGCTCGTCGACACGTTGCTCGCCAACGGCGTGACCGAGCTCGTGTTCTCGTCGTCGTGCTCGGTCAACGGAACGCCCGCCACCAACCCGGTCGACGAGCGAGCACCGGTGCACCCGGAGAGCGTCTACGCCGAGACGAAGGCGATCGTCGAACGCATCCTCGGGTGGTACGACGTCACCCGCGGGATGCGCTCGATCAGCCTGCGCTACTTCAACGCCGCCGGCGCTTCCCCCGACGGGGCGTTCGGCGAGACGTGGGACCACAGCGTCAACCTGGTGCCCTGACGATGAAGGCGGTCCTCGGACGACGACCGCCACTGCAGGTGTTCGGAGACGACTACCCCACGCCGGACGGCACGTGCATCCGCGACTACGTCCACGTCGACGACCTCGCCGACGCCCACCTCAAGGCGCTCGCCCACCTCGCCGGCGGGGGGGTCACCGACACGCTCAACGTCGGCACTGGCGTGGGCAGCAGCGTGCTGGAGGTGATACGCGCCACCGAGCGGATCTCCGAGCGACCGGTGCCGTACGAGATCGTGGCGCGCCGGCCGGGAGACCCGGTGGCCACGTTCGCCGACCCGACCCGCAGCGCCGAGGTCCTCGACTGGCGGGCCACGCGGAGCCTCGACGACATCATCGCGTCGGCGTGGGCGTGGCATCGCGCCCACCCGGATGGCTACCGCGACGCCCAGTAGCGCCGGCGTCGACTCGCGGGCCCGCTGGGACGCCAGCGTCGTGCTCGCCGACGGCGAGAGCGTGCTCGTGCGGGCGCTGCGCCCTTCCGACGCACCCGCGCTCGACGCCTTCCACCGCCGCCAGTCACCCGAGAGCAACTATCGGCGCTTCTTCTCCGCCAAGCCGATGCTCACGCCGGCCGAGCTGCGCCACTTCACCGACGTCGACATGGTCGGGCGGGCGGCATTGTGCGTCGAGTGGCACGGCGAGTTCATCGCCTGGGCCAGTTACGAGCGCTGGCCGGGACGTGACGACGCCGACACCGCCTTCATGGTCGACGAGGCCCACCAGGGCAAGGGGATCGCCACCCTGCTGCTCGAGCACCTCGCCGCCATCGCCACGTCGAACGGCATCGAGCGCTTCACGGCCGAGGTGCTCGCCGGGAACCGGGCGATGCTCAGCGTCTTCGCCCGCGCCGGGTGGCCGTTGCAGCGCACGTACGAGAGTGGCGTCATCGAGGTCGACTTTCCGATCGCCTCGACCCACGAGTACCTCGACTCGCTCGCCGAGCGCGAGCACCGCGCCGACAGCCGAGCGATGGCGCGGCTGCTCCTCCCGCGCTCGATCGCCCTCGTCGGGGCGTCGGACCGCCCCGACACGGTGGGTTCCGTGCTGTGGCGCAACATCACCCGCACCGCGAACGTGCCGGTGCACGCGGTCAACCCGAGCCGTACGACCATCCGCAGCGTCGATCGTGATGGCGTGGCGCGGACCGACCCGGTCTGGCCGACCGTCGCCGCGGTCCCCGACGACGTGTGGCTGGCGGTCGTCGCCGTGCCCGCCGCCGCCCTCGACACCACGCTCGACGACTGCATCGCCGCCCACGTTCGCGGCGCCGTGATCGTGACCGCCGTCGACGGCGTGGACAGCCCGGCCGTCGATGTCGACGGGCTGGTCGCCCGCGCCCGCCGCCACGGCGTGCGCATCATCGGCCCGTCGAGCATGGGCGTCGCCACCTCGCACCGCGAGATCGGCCTCGAGGCGGCGCTGGTGCCGGTGGAGCTGTCGCCCGGCAGCATCGCCATCGTGATGCAGTCGGGCTCGCTCGGCGCCTCGCTCCTGCGGCTCGCCCAGCGCCTCGACATGGGCCTGTCGTGGTTCGTGTCGCTCGGCGACCGCTCCGACGTGTCGGGCAACGACCTCTTGCAGTTCTGGGACGACGACGACTCGACCAACGTCATCGCCATGTACAACGAGACGCTCGGCAACACCCACCGCTTCGCTCGCATCGCCCGGCGGGTCTCGTTGCGCCGACCGATCGTCGCGGTCCGCACGGGCGCCGCCGCCATCGCCCCCTCGGGCGGCGCCCTCTACCAGCACTCCGGACTCATCGAGGTGCCGAGCGTGACGGCGATGCTCGACACCGCTCGCGTGCTGGCCACGCAACCGCTGCTGCGCGGTCGACGCGTGGCGGTCGTGACCAACTCGCGAAGCCCGGCCACGCTCGCCGCGGCTGCGCTCGACGTCGCCGGTCTGCAGGTGGCCCCGACGCCGGTAGCCCTCGACTGGACCGCCACGTCGGAGGACTACCGCACGGCGATCGCCGCTGCGATCGCGTCGGACGACATCGACGGCGTGCTCGTCATCCACGCCCCGCCGATCCACGACGCCGTGGGTGCACCGGTGGACGCCATCGACGAGGCGTCCGGCAGCGGCACCAAGCCGATCGTGGCCGTGCTGCTCGGATCGGTCGACGGGCCGATCCGACGCGGCTCGAGGGTGCCGGCGTTCTCGTTCCCCGAGACCGCCGCGGCGGTGCTCGGGCGCTCCTACGCCTACGCCCAATGGCTCGACAGCGAGGGTCGGGCCGCGCCGGCCGGCCACCACGACGTCGACGTCGACGGCGTGAACGTCGTGCTCTCCGCCGCGGCGATGCGCGACCGCGTTCGTCTCGACGCCGAGCAAACGGCGTTCGTACTGGGTGCGTACGGCATCGCCGTGCCGACCACGAGGCTGGTCGTCGCCGACGACGCCGTGTCGGCGGCCGACGCGGTCGGCTACCCAGTCGCCGTGAAGGCGTTGCACCGTCGCGTCGGCCGCTCGCTCCAGGCTGGCGTCGCCCTCGACCTCGCCGACCCTGGTTCGGTCGCGGCAGCGGTCGCGGCGATGCACCGGGGGCTCGGCGTGGATGCCGAACGCGTCGTGGTGCAGTCGATGACCGCGCCCGGCCTCGACCTGCGCGTCCGCGTCACCGTCGACCCCGAGCTCGGTCCGCTCGTGGCGGTGGGCCTCGGGGGCCGGTCCGCCGACCTGCTCGCCGACGAGGCGCGCCGGCTGGCGCCACTGTCGCAGCAGAGCGCCGAGGCGCTCGTGGCGGGCTCGCGTGCCGGAGCGGCGCTCGCCGAGGCCGGCCTCGCCGACCAAGACCTCGTCGACGTCGTGCTGCGCGTCGCCCAGCTCGCCGCCGACCACCACCACGTCGTCGGCATCGACCTCAACCCCGTCATCGTCACCGCCGACGGGTGCGTCGTGACCGATGCGGTCGTCGACGTCGGTCCGGGCGAGCACGTCGACGTGGCGCCCCGGGCGCTGTAGCGCCACACTGGCACGGTGAGCGAGCGAGTCTTCGAGCGAGCGAACAATCAGGCACGGGCTTCGGCTCACTGGTGCACCATCACGAAATGCGGGTCTGCGTCTCGAACGGCGATCTGGTCACCCTCCTTCTCGAATATGAGAAGGAGAGTGACCAGATCGGGTCGCGCCGGGTCCGGTTCGGCGGCGGTGCACCAGTGAATTTCTCCCCGGAACCCGCATCGCCGTTCACCGTCGTCTTGGCCGAGGACCGGTCCCGCTTCGAGGTGTGGGCGGACGGAGCGCCGATCGGGGTTGCCGAGTACCGCATCGACCCGACCTGTACGCAGATCGAGTTCACCCACACCTACGTCGATCCGGGCGCACGAGGAACCGGGGCGGCCGAGGCGCTCGTCGACCATGCGGTCACGAGCGCACGGGCTCGCGGTCTCGTCGTGACGGCGAGCTGCTGGTACGTGCAGGAGTACCTCCACGACCACCGCTGAGGTGAGCTCAGCCGACGAGGTCCTTGGCGACGCCGTACCAGAGCTCGGTCGACAGCGCGAGCGAGTCGACGTCCACCCGCTCGTCGTTGCCGTGGAAGCGCTGCCCGAACGACTCGAGCGTCATCTCCGGCGAGAACAGCGCGGCGCCATAGGCGACCGCCCCCCGCTCGCGATAGAAGCGGGCGTCGGTGCCACCCACCATGATGCCGGCAAGCAGGTCGGCGCCGGGGTAGGCGGCCCGGGTGCGAGCCGCGAGCGCGTCCCACAACGGGTTGCCGGTAGCCGAGCGGGTGGCCACCGACTCCTGCAGCGTGCTCACGTCGACGCGCGAGCGGAGGTCGCCGAGCGCGGCAGCGAGGTGGGCCTCGACCTCGGCGCGCGTCTCGCCGGGCAAGGTGCGGATGTCGACCTCGATGTCGACGACGTCGGGGATGGTGTTGGTCTTCTGGCCGCCGTGCACGACGTTCGGCGACACGGTGGTGTGCGAGCAGGCGTGGGCGATGCGCGCCAGCCCCGGCTCGAGCGAGGCGATCGCGTCGTCGATGCGGGCCGGGTCGGTGAGCGCGGCGCGCACGCTCGTCGGGCAGACCCATCGCCTCGACTCGGGCCCGCCAGAGGTCGTCGAGCTGGGGTGCCGGCCGATAGGCCGCCAGGCGACGCACGACCTCCGCCGCGGTGACGAGGGCGTTGTCGGAGCCGAAGGGCATCGATCCGTGGCCCGGTGTGCCGTGGATGCGCAGGCGCAGCCAGCTGATCCCCTTCTCGGCCACGCTGACCGCGATGCGGCGCACGCCGTCGTGGCCGACCTGTGACCAGCCGCCGGTCTCGGTGAGCACGTAGTCGGCGCCGATGGCGTCCCAGTGGTGCTCGGCCATGTAGCGCCCACCCCAGTCGCCGCCGGCCTCCTCGTCGGCGACGCCGAGGTAGATCAGCGTCCCGCGGGGCGGAAGCCCTCGTCGGCCAGTCGGCGAAACGCCACCGCCATCGATGACGTGATGTTGAGCATGTCGATGGCGCCGCGACCCCACACCTCGGCGCGCCCGTCGGGGGCGGCCACCAGCTCGCCGGCGAAGGGGTCGCGGGACCACCCGTCGAGGTTCACCGGCACGACGTCGGTGTGACCCATGAGGCAGAGCGAGGGCGCCGACGGGTCGGAGCCCTCGATGCGGGCGACGATCGACGTGCGCCCCGGACGCGCGTCGTAGCGGGCGACATCGAGGCCGGCGCCCTCGAGGTAGGTCTGCAGGACATCGGCGTTGCGCGCCTCCTCCCCCGAATCGGGGTGACCGTCGTTGACGCAGGCGTTGCGGATCAGGGTCTGCAGCAGCTCGACGGTCAGGGCGGTGTCGCGGTCGGTCATTGACCCGAAGCTAGGCGCTCGCTCGCTCACCGGAAGATGTCGCGGGACGGCTCGCGCAACACCGAGGCGATCGTCGCGGTGTCGTCGCGTTCCCATGCGTAGCCCCGGATGACCGCGACCGGCATCCGCGAGGTGTTGCCCTTCACCAATTCGGCGGCGCCGGCGAGCTCGTCGGCGACGCACAGCGCCTGGACGCGGAACTCGTGGCCGTGGGGGTCGAGCTGGCCGACGTAGCTGACGATCGGGGCCATCCCGGCGACGCCGATGGCGACGTCGGTCTGCCCCTCCCGCCACGGCCGCCCGAACGTGTCGCTGACGATGACGGCCACGTCGGCGCCGAGCTCGGCGAATCGCCGGCGGAGCCCGGCGGCCGAGGCGTCGGGGTCGCGCGGCAGCACCACCACCCGCCCGGCGGCACCGCTCGACGACTGATCGACGCCGCTGTTGGCGCACACGAATCCGTGGTGCGTCTCGGTGATCAGGATCGGCCCGCTCATCCGCACGATCCGCGCCGCCTGCGCCATCACGACCTCGACGAGGCGAGGGTCCTTGTCCCACGATTCGGCGAAGCGGGTCGCGAACGCCGACGGCACGACGCTCGCCAGCTCGACGATGGCTCCCTCGGCCTTGGACACCACCTTCGACGTCACCACCACCACGTCACCGTCCACCAGGTCGGTGCGGCCGGCGACGAGCGCGGCGATGTCGGCCCCGGGCTCGATCTCCGGCAGGTCGTCGACGGCGGAGATCGCGAGCGCGGTCACGGGTGGCACCGTAACCGGAGCCAGAATGGCCGCCATGCCCTCGCGCGATGACAACGGTGTGTCCGACACGTTCGACCCGTCGGCGTGGATCGCCGTCGACGGCTTCGCCTTCACCGACATCACGTACCACCGCGCCCGCGAGCAAGGAACGGTGCGCATCGCCTTCGATCGTCCCGACGTGCGCAACGCCTTCCGCCCGCACACCGTCGACGAGCTGTACGCCGCGCTCGACCATGCCCGCACGTCGCCGGACGTCGGGTGCGTGCTCCTCACCGGCAACGGCCCGTCGGCTCGCGACGGCGGGTGGGCGTTCTGCTCCGGGGGTGACCAGCGCATCCGCGGCCGCGACGGATACCAGTACGCCAGTGGCGACACCGCCGACACCGTCGATCCGGCCCGGGCCGGAAGGTTGCACATCCTCGAGTGCCAGCGTCTGATCCGCTTCATGCCCAAGGTGGTGATCTGCGTCGTGCCGGGGTGGGCGGCCGGTGGCGGGCACAGCCTGCACGTGGTGTGCGACCTCACGATCGCCTCGGCCGAACACGGCCGCTTCAAGCAGACCGACGCGGCCGTGGCCAGCTTCGACGGCGGGTTCGGCTCGGCGTACCTGGCCCGTCAGGTGGGCCAGAAGCTGGCCCGGGAGATCTTCTTCCTCGGACGCGAGTACTCCGCCGCCGACTACCAGCGAATGGGTGCGATCAACGCCGTCGTGGCCCACACCGAGCTGGAGGCAACGGCGCTGCAGTGGGCGGCCGAGGTGAACGCCAAGAGCCCGACGGCGCAGCGCATGCTGAAGTACGCCTTCAACCTCATCGACGACGGCCTGGTGGGCCAGCAGCTGTTCGCCGGCGAGGCGACCCGCCTCGCCTACGGCACCGACGAGGCGGCCGAGGGACGCGACGCCTTCCTCGACAAGCGCGACCCCGACTGGACCGACTACCCCTACTTCTACTGATCCGAGGCCCGTGGCGCGCCGGAGGCCTGGCGGCTTACCCGGGTCGACTGCCAGGCCTCGGATCAGGGGGTCGGGCGGCGGCTCGCCGAGCGGGAAGATCGACAGCTCGATGTCGACGTCGCGCCACGGGCCGGCGCCGGCCTCGCGCTTGGCGACGCGGTCGACCCACGCCGACACGACGCGGTCGAGCTCCGCGCCGAGCTGGCCCATCTCCTCGGCGCTGAGCTTGAGGTGGAACGACCCCTCGGCGCTGTGCTCGGTCCACTCCCGTGGCCACTGCTCGAACGTGTGCCGCCAGTGCTCGGCGCGCGCCAGCCGGAAGCGCTGGAACTCGTTGACCACCAACATGGCCGCGTCGCGGGTGGCGGGGCTGTCGATGAACTTCGTCGAGTCGATCTGCAAGCCGCCGGGCACGCGCCGCCAGAACCGCTCTCGTCCGCTGCCGTGGGTCGTGTCCTCCTCGACGAAGCCGTACTTCTCGAGCTGGCGGAGGTGGTAGCTCGTGGCACCACTCGACTCACCCAGCACCTCGGCGAGCTGGGTGGCCGTCGCCGGGCCGTACATGCCGAGACGGTCGCAGATCTGCACACGCAATGGATGGGCCAGCCCGCGCAGCGATCCGGCGTCCACCTCGCGTCGCACGGCGTGCTCGACCGTGTCGGCGGCGGGGTCGGCCGGCTCGACGGGCGGGCCGGCGGCTTCAGCGACGTCGCCGGGTTCGCTCACTGTCGCTCACTGGTGGGTTCGCTCACTGGTGCGTCTGCTCGACGAGCGCGTCGGCGCGGCGACGCAGGGCGTCGGCCCTCCGGATTCAGGCGCTCGGCACGCTCCCGGCGGCGCCACTGCTCGACCAGCCGACGCTGCTCGCCGTTGCGCAGCATCTCGTCGTGGCGCTCGGTGGCCATGGAACCGCTGAGGATCGTGTGCATGGGGACGACTGTACAACTCGCAAAGACTTCTTTGCAAGATGTTCTTTGCAATTTCTTCTTTGCAAATGTCTCTTGGGAACAGCACCGGATCACACCCGCAGTCCGAGGTCGCGGGCGATGAGCAGGCGCTGCACCTCGCTCGTGCCCTCGCCGATCTCGAGCACCTTGGCGTCGCGGTAGTGGCGGGCGACGGCAGTGTCGTCCATGAAGCCGACGCCGCCCAGCACCTGCGTGGCGGCGCGGGTGGCGTCGATCGCCGCCTCGGTGGCGAACAACTTCGCCGTCGCCGCCTCGGCCTTGAACGGCTTGCCGTGGTCGCGCAACCAGGCGGCGTGATACACGAGGTGTCGCGCCGCAGCGAGCGCCACGCTCATGTCCGCGCAACGGAACGCCACCGCCTGGTTCGACCCGATCGGACGACCGAACGTGTGCCGTTCGCCGGCGTAGGCGACGGCATCGTCGAGGCAGCGTCGGAGCACCCCGATGGCGAGCGCGGCGATGGCGATGCGCCCGTCGTCGAGGATCTCGAGGAGTTGGGCGAACCCCCGCCCGCGCTCGCCGAGCAGGTGGTCCTCGGGCACGCGGCATTCGACGAACGTGAGCCCGTGCGTATCGGACGCGTGCCAGCCCATCTTGCGATACGCCGGCTGCACCTCGAGGCCGGTCGTGCCCGCCGGCACCAGGATCGTCGAGATCTCGCCCGCCCCGGTGAGCGCGGTCACCGTCACCACCGACGTGATCGGCGTGCCGGAGTTGGTGATGAACGCCTTGGCCCCGTCGATCACCCACTCGCCGCTCGACGCGTCGTGGGTCGCCCTGGTGCGCGTCCCGCCGGCGTCGGTGCCGGCGTCGGGCTCGGTCAGCCCGAACGCGCCGAGCGCGCGACCGGCGCACAGGTCGGGCAGCCAGCGCTGCTGCTGTTCGGGCGTCCCGAAGGCGTGGATCGGGTTGGCCCCCAGGCCGACGCCGGCCTCCAGGGTGATGGCGATCGACTGGTCGACCCGGGCGAGCTCCTCGATCGCCACGCACAGCCCCGTGAGGTCACCGCCGCCACCGCCCACCGACTCGGGGAAGGGGATGCCGAACAACCCCAGCTCGCCCATCGCCAGCACGGTGGCGACGGGGAACTCGTGGGTGCGATCCCACTCGGCGGCGTGCGGCTCGATCTCGGCGATCGGCGAAGTCACGCACCAGCGTGCGCAGCGTGTCGTGCTCGTCGCTCAACTCCGGCATCATCGGCGACAGGCTCCCATTTGAACCAGCGCAGCGCAACGAGCGCGCCGAACACGCCCCACGCCGCAACGACGGCGAGGTGGCCCCACTCGAACCCGGGCGCTTCGACCAGCGGGTTGAACACGGCCTGCATGCTCTCCGAGAACGGCTTCAGCGGGAAGATGTCGCCGATCACGTCGAGCCAGCGCGGCGCGTCGGTGCCGAGGGGAACGAAGATGTCGGACACGAACGCCAGCGGCAGGATGATCGCGTTGGCGACGGCGGGCGCCGCCTCGGCCTTGTGGATGATCGTGGTGACGGCGAGGCCGAGCGCCGAGAACGCCGCCACCCCCACCAGGAACGTGACGACCAGGGCCGGCAGCTTGGCGGCTTCGAGCTCGGTGCCGAAGAAGGCGACGCCGACGACGATCATGATCGCCACGCCCACCGCGGCGATGACGACCGCCGCACCGAGGTAGCCGCCGAGGTACACCCAGTGGCGCATCGGCGTGCCCCGCCAACGCTTGAGGATGCCCTCCTGGCGCCGGATCGGGACCGTGTTGGCGAGGTTCGTGAACGTGCTCGAGACGGCGGTGAACGCGGCGAGCGACCCGACGTAGAACTGCTGGAGCGGCCACCGACCGGCGGGCGTGTCGACGTAGGCGTCGGCGCCGGCGAACAGCGAGTTGAACAGCAGCAGCATGAGCAGCGGCAGCAGCAGGGTGAAGAACAACGCCACCGGGATGCGGACGAACTGCACCAGCTGGTAGCGCACCTGCTGGGCGAGCAGGCGGACGTCGCCGGCCCTACGCATCGGTCGCCTCGGCGCTGGCGGTGACCTCGAGGAACATGTCCTCCAGCGTCGGCCGCGACACGGTGAGACCGGCGAGGTCGTGGCCGCGCTCGAGCGCCCAGCCGGTGAGCGTGTGCAGCGTCGCGGTCGGCGTCGGCGTCGACACGGTGACCTGCCCGCCGTCGACCGCGAGCGCGGCGCCGAGGAACGACAGCTCGTCGGGGCCGACGCCGTCGGGCAGCGGCAAAGCGCACCGTCGTGACGCCGGCCGCCGACGCCAGCGTGTCGGGCGTCCCCTGCACGACGAGGCGGCCGCGGACCATCACGCCGACGCGACCGGCGAGCTGCTCCACCTCGTCGAGGTAGTGCGAGGTGAGGATGATCGTGGTGCCCTCGGCCGACAGCGCTCGGATCAGCTCCCAGGACGCACGCCGGGCGGCGGGATCGAGTCCGGTCGTCGGCTCGTCGAGGAACAGCAGCTCGGGATGGCCGATGATGCCGAGCGCGAGGTCGACGCGCCGACGCTGCCCGCCGGAGAGCTTCTCGATGCGCTGGTCGACGAAGGCGTCGAGGCCGACCAGCTCGACGCACTCGTCCAGCGAGCGCGGGCGGGTGTAGCTCGGCGCGTACATCGTCAGCACCTCGCGCACGGTGAGGACGCGCTCCATGCCCGAGGACTGCAGCACGATGCCGATGCGGTCGTAGAACCCCCCGTCGGCCCGGCGCGGGTCGACGCCGAGCACCGAGACCTCGCCGGACGTGGCGTGCCGGTGGCCCTCGAGGATCTCGATCGTCGTCGACTTGCCGGCCCCGTTCTCACCGAGCAGGCCGTACACCTCGCCGGCACCGATCTCGAGCGACAGGCCGTCGACGGCGGTGACCTCGGCGTAGCGCTTGACGAGACCGGGTGGAGGCGGTCCACCTCGATCGACGGCCGACGTCACGAGCGGAAGCTCGGCCGGACGTGATCGGCAGGCCGGTGTCGTTGCGCAGGTGCTCGGCGCTCGGCGTGAAGTACGCCATCAACTCAGCGGCGATCTCGTCGGCCGCGGCACCGTCGGCGATGCCGCGCTCGACGAGCAACCGTGTCGTGGCGCCCACGGCACGCGGCCATGTGGGCGAGCCAGTGGTCGCGCTCGGCGGTACCGACCCGGAAACCGAGATGGCGCATCCGCAGGCGCGGGTGGCCGCGCTCGTCGGAGTAGGTGGTCGGCCCGCCCCAGTACTGCACGAGGAACATCGTGAGGCGATGGGTGGCGCCAGAGAAGTCGGGCGCTTCCGGGTACAGCGGGGCGAGCAGTTCGTCGCCGGCCACGTCGGCGTAGAAGGTGCTGACGAGCCGCTCGAAGAACCAGGCGCCGCCGACCCGATCGAACATCGTCACGTCCGCCCACGCTACGGTCGAGTTCCGTGCCTGCGACGGAACGCCACCCCTTCCTCGAGCCCGCGATCCTCGACTACATCGCGGCTCGGGCCGCGCCGCCCGACGACGTGCTGGTGGCACTGCACGACGAGACGGTCGACGCCCTCGGCGATCGCAGCCGGATGCAGGTCAGCGCCGACGAGGGGGCGCTGCTGACGTTGCTCACCCGGCTCGTCGGCGCCCGCAACGCCGTCGAGGTCGGCACGTTCACCGGCTACTCGTCGATCTGCATCGCCCGCGGCCTCGTCGACGAGGGCCAGCTGCTGTGCTGCGACGTGAGCGAGGAGTTCACGGCGATCGCCCGGCGGGCCTGGGTCAGCGCCGGGGTGAGCGACCGCATCGAGCTGCGCCTGGCGCCGGCGATCGAGACCCTGCGGGCGCTCCCGCGCGACGAACCGATCGATCTCGCCTTCATCGACGCCGACAAGGGCGGCTACGTCGCCTACTTCGAGGAGCTCGTGCCCCGCGTCCGCCCGGGCGGGGTGCTGCTCGCCGACAACACGCTGTGGTCGGGCCGCGTCGTCGAACCGGCGCAGGAGGGTTCCGACACCGCCGCATTGCAGTCGTTCAACGACCACGTCGCCGCCGACGCCCGCGTCGAGTCGTTCATCCTCCCCGTGCGCGACGGCCTGACCCTGATCCGCAAGCGCTGATCCGGTCCTCGCGGTGCGGTACCGCTCCGTCGGGGCAGCGGAGATGCACGGCAGCGTCGCCGCGCCGATTCGTGCGCGACCTGCGAAATCATCGGGGGGTCGAAACCCTCACACGTCCAAGAAGCGGCTGGCGGCGATGCCGGCGCCGACCGCGCCGACGACCATGCCGATCACGAGCAACAGCACCATCACCTGACCGGAGAAACCGCTCTCGACCACCATCGAGGCGAGGCCGCTGTTCTCCGGGAAGTCGCGGACGCCGGCGGTCCAGCGGTTGTTGATCACCCACAGCCCCGCACACGCGCCGAGCGCCGCCGAGCAGGCCCTGGATCAGCCCCTCGAGCATGAACGGGATGCGGATGAACCAGTCGGTGGCGCCGACCAGCTTCATCACCTCGATCTCGCGTCTTCGTGCGAACATCGCCGTGCGGATCGTGTTCCAGATCAACAGCACCGCGGCGATCAACAGGGCGATCGACAAGATGACGGTGTACAGGCCGACGAACCCCTTGAGCTTGGAGATCACGTCGAACGTGCCCTCGTTCGTCTCGAACTGGCGGAGCTGCGGCAGGCCGCTGAGCGACGCCTGGAGGTTCTTCAAGTCGTCGACGGTGGTGTTGTCGGTCGGGAAGATCTTGTAGAGCACCGGGATCGACTCGGGCGACAGTCGGGCGAGCGTCGTCGGGTCGCCGGCGAACAGCTTCTGGGCGAGGGCGTAGGCGCAGTCGGGGTCGCAGTACTCGAAGTGGTCGATCGCCTGCGGCTGGCCGTTCAGCGCTGCTTCGATCTCGGCCTGCTGGTCGGCCGAGAGCGGCTGGTTGAAGTACATGATCATCTCGGCGCCGTCCTGCCACTTCGACACCAGGTTGTCGAAGCCGTGCTGCATGAACAGCGTCAGGCCGAAGATCAGCAGCGACACCGCCGACGTGATGATCGCCGCGACCGTGAGCGTCATGTTCCGCCGGAAGCTGGCGAGCGTCTCCCGGAGTACGTAGCTGAGGCGAGCCCGAGCATCAGTCGTACACCCCGCGAGCCTGGTCACGCACGATCACGCCGCGGTCGAGCTGGATGACGCGCTTGCGCATCGAGTTCACGATCCGCTGGTCGTGGGTGGCCATCAACACGGTGGTGCCGATCTGGTTGATGCGGTCGAGCAGGCGCATGATGCCCTCGCCGGTGGCGGGGTCGAGGTTGCCGGTGGGCTCGTCGGCGAGCAGGATCAGCGGGCGGTTCACGAAGGCTCGGGCCACCGAGACGCGCTGCTGCTCACCGCCCGAGAGCTGGTGCGGGAAGCGCTCCTCCTTGCCGGCGAGGCCGACGAGGTCGAGCACGGCCGGCACCTGCTGGCGGATGACGTGCTTGGGCTTGCCGATCACCTCCTGGGCGAAGGCGACGTTCTCGAACACGGTCTTGTTCGACAGCAGCTTGTAGTCCTGGAAGACGTTGCCGATGTTGCGGCGCAGCTGCGGCACCCGCCCGGCGGCATGTCGATGATGTTGCGCCCGGCCACGTACACCGCCCCCGCCTCCGGGCGGTCCTGGCGGTTGAGCAGGCGCAGCAGCGTCGACTTGCCGGAACCGGAGGGGCCGACGAGGAACACGAACTCGCCCTTGTTCACGTCGAACGAGGCGTCGCGCAGGGCGACGACATCCGGCCCGTAGTGCTTTGTGACGTTTTCGAGTCGAATCATTGTCAGTCCTGTTGCGAAAGCCGGCATTACCTTACCGGCACCGAGCGCCGTCGCCGCCGTCGGCCTCCGACCGCCGACGGGCGACCAGCTGGATCCGTACGGTCCAGCGTCGGCGCCCATCCGGTTGGCGAGCGGAGCGCAGCTGCAGTTCGCCGAGGCCGTGCGACGGCGCCAGCGCAGGTAGCCCTCCATGAACGGGTCGAGGTCGCCGTCGAGCACGGCGGCGACGTTGCCCGACTCGACGTCGGTACGCAGGTCCTTCACCATCTGGTAGGGCTGCAGCACGTAGCTGCGGATCTGGCTCCCCCACCCCACCTGGGCCGCCTTGCCCCCGGCGATCGCATCCAGCTCGTCGGCGCGGTCCTGCTCGATCTTCGCCGCCACCAGCGCCCGCAGCCGGCCCAACGCCCGCTCGCGGTTCTGCAGCTGGCTGCGCTCCTCCTGCGACGAGGCGACCATCCCGGTCGGCTCGTGGATCAGCCGCACCGCCGACGACGTCTTGTTGACGTGCTGGCCGCCGGCGCCCGACGCGCGGAACACCTCCATGCGGATGTCGGCCTCGTTCAGCTCGACGTTCGGCGCGTCGATCACCGGCCACACCTGCACGGTGGCGAAGCTCGTCTGGCGCCGGCCCTGGTTGTCGAACGGGCTGATCCGCACCAGCCGGTGCGTGCCCCGCTCCGCCGTCATCAGGCCGTAGGCGTAGCGCCCGGCGATCGTGACCTCGGCCGACATGATCCCGGCCTCGGCGCCCTCCGACACGCCGTTCAGCGTGATGGCGAACCCGCGCCGCTCCGACCACCGCTCGTACATCCGCAGCAGCATCTCGCTCCAGTCCTGGGCGTCGACACCGCCGTCCTTGGCGTTGATCTGGACGATGGCGTCGGCCTCGTCGTGGGCGCCGGTGAACAGGCTGCGCAGGTCGAGCTGGTCGAGGCGCGCCGAGATCGAGGCGATCGCGTCGGCGATCTCCGGCTCCTGCGACTCGTCGTCGACCTCGCGGGCGAGGTCGTGGAGCACCTCGGCGTCGGAGAGGCCGCCGGCGAGGGTGTCGTAGGTGGCGAGGTCGTCACGGACGTTGGCGTACTCGGCGTTCAGCGCCCGGGCGTGCTCGGCGTCGTCCCAGAGGTCGGGCCGGCCCATCTCGGCCTCCAGCTCCACCAGACGCGTCCGCAGCTCGGCGAACCTTCAAGTAGCCCGACGTCTCCGACAGCCGCTGGGAGAGGTCACGTAGGTCGTCGGTGAAGTCACGCATAACTGGGGGAAGCTGAGGCTACGGGGCGACCGCAACGGCCGCCCAGCCGGGGATCACTGCCCGTGGCAGAGCTTGAACTTCTTGCCCGAACCGCACGGGCACGGGGCGTTGCGCGGCGTCTTCGCCCAGTCGTCCTTCACCACCGTCTCCTGTTTGGGCACGGTCTGGGTGGCCGCGGCGCCGCGGGGCGCCTGGCGCGCCTGCTGACGGGCTTGCTGGCGGTTCGCCGGCGCGGGGGCAGGAGCCGGCGCCGGCGCCACCGCCGTGGGCGACGCGGCGGCCGCGACCTGCTCGCGCTCGGCTGGCGGGGCCAGGGCGGCCGCCCGGTCGAACCCGGAGCCGCCGTCGTCGTCGGACGACGTCTGGGTGACGTTGGTGACGGCCGGCGCGGCCGGCGCGGCCGGCTGCTGCTGGTCCTGGCGGATCACCTGGACGTGCATCACGTAGCGCACGAAGTCCTGGGCGATCCCCTTCATCATCTTCCCGAACATCTCGAAGCCCTCGCGCTGCCACTCCACGAGCGGGTCCTTCTGGCCCATCGCCCGCAGGTTGATGCCCTCCTTGAGGTAGTCCATCTCCTCGAGGTGCTCGCGCCAGCGCTGGTCGATGATGCGCAGCATCACCTGCCGCTCGACCTCGCGCATCACCTTCGGGGTGAGCTCCACCTCGCGCTGGGCGTAGTGCGCCGTGGCGTCGTCGAGCACCAGCCGGGCGATCTCCTTGGTGTTGCGGCAGGCGTCGAGCTGCTCGTCGGTGACCGACGAGGGCCAGAACGTCTTCAGCTCCTTGTGCAGGCCCGTCGAGGTCCCACTCGTCGTCGGCCGGGCTGGCGCAGTACGTCTCGAGCAGGGCGTCGACCGCCTCCGAGAGGTACTCCATCGCCGCCGACTTGAGGTCTTCGCCCTCGAGGATCTGGTCGCGCCGCGCGTAGATGACCTTGCGCTGCTCGTTCATCACCTCGTCGTACTTGAGGACGTTCTTGCGGATCTCGGCGTTGCGCATCTCGACCGTGTTCTGCGCCCGCTCGATGGCCTTGGTGACCATCTTCGCCTCGATCGCCTCGTCGTCGGGCAGCGCCTTGTTCATCACGTAGCTCAGCGCCCCGGTGGCGAACAGGCGCATCAGCTCGTCGTCGAGGCTGAGGTAGAAGCGGCTCTCGCCGGGATCGCCCTGGCGGCCGGAGCGGCCACGCAACTGGTTGTCGATGCGCCGAGACTCGTGGCGCTCGGAGCCGATCACGTAGAGGCCGCCGAGGGCGCGGACCTTGTCGCCCTCCGCCGTGCACTGCTGGCGGAACTCGACGATCAGCTCCTCGTAGCGGGCCAGGGCCGCGGCGCGGGCGGCGCGGAACTCGTCGGGCATCTGGGCGAGCGGCATCGGCAGGTCGAACTCGTCGACGAGCACGTCGGGATCGTGGCCTTCCTTGAGCACCTCGTGGCGCGGCCAGCCCCTCGGCGTTGCCGCCGAGGTGGATGTCGACCCCGCGACCGGCCATGTTGGTGGCCACGGTGACCGACTGCAGGCGGCCGGCCTGGGTGACGATCATGGCCTCCCGGGTGTGCTGCTTGGCGTTGAGCACCTCGTGGGGGATGCCGCGCTGGTTGAGCTGGCGCGAGAGGTACTCGCTCTTCTCCACGCTGACCGTGCCGACGAGCACCGGCTGGCCGGCCTCGTAGCGCCCGGCGATGTCGTCGACGACGGCGTCGAACTTGGCGACCTCACCCTTGTAGATCAGGTCGGCGCCGTCGACGCGGATGACCGGCACGTTGGTGGGGATCGGCACCACGCCGAGCTCGTAGGTGTTCATCAGCTCGGCCGCCTCGGTCTGGGCCGTGCCGGTCATCCCGGCGAGCTTGTCGTACATGCGGAAGTAGTTCTGCAGCGTGATCGTGGCGAGGGTCTGGTTCTCCTCTTTGATCTTCACGCCTTCCTTGGCCTCGACGGCCTGGTGCAGACCCTCGCGACCAGCGCCGGCCCTCGAGGATGCGCCCGGTGAACTCGTCGACGATCTTCACCTCGCCGCCGGTGACGATGTAGTCCTTGTCCCGCTTGTACAGCTCCTTGGCCTTCAGCGCCACCGTCATCTGGTGCACCAGGTTCTGCTGCACCTCGTCGTAGAGGTTCTCGATGCCGAGCGCGGACTCGACCTTCTCGATGCCCGGCTCGAGCGGCACGACGACCCGCTTGTCCTCCTCGACCTCGTAGTCGTCGTCGCGCTGCAGCGAGCGCACGATCGAGGCGAAGCGGTAGTACAGCTTGGCGGCGTCGGCGACGCGGCCCGAGATGATCAGCGGGGTGCGCGCCTCGTCGATCAGGATCGAGTCGACCTCGTCGACGATGCAGTAGTTGTGGCCGCGCTGGGTCTTGTCGGCGAGCTTGCCGGCCATGTTGTCGCGGAGGTAGTCGAACCCCATCTCGTTGTTCGTGCCGTAGGTGATGTCGCAGCCGTACTGCTCACGCTTCTCCTCCGGCGACGCCCGGAACCCGGGGATCACGAGCCCGACGCTCAGGCCGAGGAAGCGGTGGATCTGGCCCATCCACTCGGAGTCGCGGCGCGCCAGGTAGTCGTTGACCGTGACCAGGTGCACGCCCTTGCCGGAGAGCCCGTTGAGGTAGGCGGGAAGGGTCGACACCAACGTCTTGCCCTCGCCGGTCTTCATTTCGGCGATCATCCCGAAGTGCAGGGCCGCACCGCCCATCAACTGGACGTCGAAGTGTCGCTGGCCGATCGTGCGGGTCGCCGCCTCGCGTACGACGGCGAACGCCTCGATGGCGACGTCGTCGAGGCCGGCGCCGTTGGCCAGGCGCTCGCGGAACTCGGTGGTCTTGGCCCGCAGCTGGTCGTCGGTGAGTCGTTGGATCGCCGGCTCGAGAGCGTTGATGTCCGGCACCATCGCCTGCAGCGCCTTGACTCTCTTGCCCTCGCCAGCGCGGAGGATGCGATCGAGGATGCCCATGCGGTCGTGGAGTGTACCGGCCGTGACCGGCCGGGTCCCGGCGAGGGCGGCTCAGCCGGGGAACGTGACGCTGCAGTACGCCTTGGTGCCGACGGGTTGGCGGTCGGCACAGGTGTCGCCGTACTGCTGATAGGCCGAGCCGGTCGGCGCCTGCCGGTAGAGCTCGTCGCAGTCGTTCATCGCTCCCTCGTAGCAGGACCGGGCGAGGCGGTCGAGGGTGGCATCGGTGCCGAGGCCGTCGGGGGTGCGCCCCGCCGGCGGCGTCGTCCGACCGGTGACGGTCGGCGGGTCGTAGGAGTCGGGCAACGACGGCAGCGGCGGGAGCGCCGCCTGCTGGGGCGAGATCGTGGACGGCGTCACCGTCGGACTGGTGGCGTCGCGATGGTCGTCACGCTCGTGGAGGAGCATGGCGACGACCCCCGTGACCAGGAACGCCGCGAGGACGACGCCCGCGACGACTCGCCGCCGACGCCGGGGTGCGGGCGGACGGGAAGCGCCGGGAGGCGGGGGCGGCGGCGGGGGCACGGCCGGCCGTGGGCCGCCGGCGGACGGCGGTGGCGGCGGGGATGCCGGGCGGGCGCAGCGGCGGTCCGACCGGAGGGGTCGGCGCGGGTGGGATCCATCCGGGCGAGTCCGCCGGGCGCGCGCGGCGGTGCCGCTGGTCGCGGCGGCACCGGTGGTGGGGGCGGCGGCGGAGGCGGGGCGGACGAGCCGGACCAGCCGGCCGGCGGTGGCGGTGAGCCGTCGCCCACCGCTCAGCCGGGGAACGCGGCCCGACAGTACGTGAACGTGCCCTCCGGCTGACGTCCGGCGCACGTGTCGCCGTAGGTCTCGATAGGCCGACCCGATCGGAGCCAGCTTGAACAGGCGGTCGCACGCCCCCATGTCGCCGTCGAAGCACCCCTGGGCGAGCGCGTCGAGGGCGGCGTCGGCGCCGAGGCCGGTCGGCGGCTGCGCCGCCGGCGGGATGCCGGACACCACCGTCGGCGCCACCGTGCTGACGGTGGGTGGCACCGCCCACCACGGCCGTCGTGGACGTGGCGGCGCCAGCGCCGAACGCGTCGACGCACCACACCGACGTGTTCGGCGGCTGACGGCCGGCGCATGTGTCGCCGAAGTCCTTGTACGGGCTGCCGAGCTCGGACTGACGCCACAGGTCGTCGCACGACGCCAGGTCGCCGTCGTAGCACGCCTGGGCGAGCGTGTTCAGCGCGGCGTCGTCGCCGAGACCGGTCGGCTGCAGCGTCGGCGGCGGGACGACGCCGGGCGCCACCGTGGTGGCCGGCACGAGCGACGTCGGCGTCACCGTGACCACCGGCGCGGTGGTGGGCGGCGCGGCGGTGACGACCGGCGCCGTGGTGCTGGTGACCGTCGGCGCCGTGGTGGCGCGGGACCGTGGCGGCCGGGCCGAAGGCATCGACGCACAGCCCGCTGAACGGCGGCTGCCGGCCGGCGCACGTGTCGCCGTAGGCCTCGTAGGCCGAGTTGGCGGGCGAGGCGAAGAACAGGTTGTCGCACGCCGACATGTCACCGGCGAAACAGGACTGGGCCATCGCGTCGAGCGTGGCGTCGGTGCCGAGGCCGGTGGGCTGTTGCGTGGCCGGCGGGATGTTCGCCGGGACCGTCACGACGGTGGTCGGTGGGCTGGGCACCCCACGGTGGTCGGCGGGACCGGTCGGCACTGCCACCGTCGTCGGCACCGCCGGGACCGTCGTCGGCACGGCCGGGACCGTGGTCGGCGCCGGACCGGCCGATGTGGAAGCGAACGTCGCCGAGCACATGCCCGCGTTCGCCTGGATGCGCCCCGCACACGTTTCGGCGTACGCCTCGTAGGTCGAGCCGATGGGCGACGCGAAGTACAGCTCGTCGCAGCGCCTGCATGTCACCGGCGAAGCACGACTGGGCGAGGGCGTCCATCGCCGGGTCGGTGCCGAGCCCGGTGGGCGGTTGCGTCGCCGCCGGTGCCGGAGGCAGGTTGGCGACCGTGGTCGGGGCCGCCCCCGGGGTGAACGTGCTGACGCAGCTGCCGGGGATGTCCGACGTGGAGCGCCCGGCACAGCTGGTGCCGTAGGCCTCGTACGCCGACCCGATCGGCGACTGGTAGTAGAGGTCGTCGCAGGCCTGCATGTCACCGGCGAAGCACGACTGGGCGAGGGCGTCCATCGCCGGGTCGGTGCCGAGCCCGGTGGGCGGTTGCGTCGCCGGCGGGATGCCCGCCACGGTGGTCGGCGCGACGGCCAGCGTCGTCGGCACGGCGACCGCGGTGGTGGTCGGTGCCGCCGCCGTGGTGGCGGGGGTCGCCGGCACGGTGACGATCGGTGCGGTCATCGTCGGCTGCGACGACGGCACGGCGACCTCGGGTTGCGTGGTTGCGGGCGCACTGGTGGTGGGTGCCGCCGTCACCGGCGCCTCGGTGGTCGCCGGGGCCGTCGTGGGCACGGCGCCTCCGTGCGTCGGCGGCGCCGTCTCGGGCGTCGTCGCAGGCACGGTGCTCGGCGGCGCGCGTCTCGCGGCGTCGGTGCGGCTCCGGCGGCGTGTCGCGAGGCGTCGGCTCCGACGTGGAGGCCGGTTCGCTGGACACCGGTGTGGTGGCGATCGGGGCGAGGTCGGTGCAGTAGTGGCCGGTGTTCTCCGGCTGGCGTCCGGCGCAGGTGTCGCCGTACACGTGGTACGGCGACGACGAGTCGGACTGCGAGTAGAGGTCGTCGCAGGCTTGCAGGTCGCCCTCGTAACAGCGCTCGGCGAGGGTGTTCAGCGTGGCGTCGTCGCCGAGGCCGTCCGGCGGTTGCGGCTCGAACGTCTGACCGGCGAGGGCGCACCACTCCTCGGTGCCCGCCGGCTGGCGCCCGCCGCAGGTGTCGCCGTAGTCCTCGTACGGCGAACCCGTCGGCGCCTGGAGGAACAGGTGGTCGCAGTCGAGCAGCTCGCCCTCGAAGCACGACTCGGCGAGCGCATCGAGTTCGGGGTCGTCGCCGAGACCGGTCGGCGGGGTGGGACTGGCTTCGGAGCCGCTGGAGTCGGTGGTGTCGACCGGGATCGTGTCGTGGGGCTCGCTGGTCGCGGTGACACCCAGCGCCGCGGGCTTGGCGGAGCCAGACGAGGGGGACGAGGACGGGCCGGCCGCGCTCGCGGCCCCGTAGGTGACCGCGCCGACGAACGAGATCGCGAGGACGGTGAGCGCTGCGAGCGCCCGCCGCCGTCCGCCTTGACTGCGGGATTCGTGAGCCTTCAGTTGCACGCTGGTCTCCACTCGTCTCGGACGGGCCCTCGGCCGGCGATACTAGGCGACGAGCTCGACCGATCGCAGAGCAGCGGGTGTCGCCGCGACCGCGACCCGGACGACCGAGGACGCTCCGGCGGCGCGGAGCGCATCCGCGGCTGCGTGCAGCGTGGCCCCGGTGGTGACGACGTCGTCGACGACGAGGATGCGCCGGCCGGCGGCGCCGGCGCGGGCGGCGAACCGCGGACCGTGCAGTCGCTCGGCGCGGCTGCGACCGGTCTGGCTCGGGCCGCCGCGGCGCTCGAGCAGCCCGCGGCACGGAACCCCGAGACGGGCGGCGACACCTCGCGCGATCAGCTCGGCCTGGTCGAAGCCGCGGCGCCGACGGCGGCCCGGACTGGTCGGCGCCCACGTGACCACGTCGATGTCGAGCGTGCCCGGGGCGCGTCGACCCGACTCCTCGATCCGGTTGGCGAGGATCCCGGCGAGATGGGCGGCGACCGCCCGCCGGTTCTCGTACTTGAATCCGGTCAGCACGGCCCGCACCCGCCCGGTGTAGGCCGTGGCGACCAGCACATCGTCGGGCGCCGGCGACGCCGGGCGACCGAGCAGGGCGAAGCGGCAGGTCCGACACAACGCCGGGCCGCGGGCTCGGCAGCCGGCACAACGCGAACCGAAGATCATGCGGTCATCCTGACCAAGGGGTGTCACAGCCGTCCCGGTGCGCACGGTCGGGACCGGTGCAGCAGATACCGTGGGGCGGGATGCGCCCCCTCATCGCGTTGTCCTCCCGGTTCACCGAGACCGCCGACTCGTGGCGGGTGGCCGCCACCGCGCTCGGCGTCACGTACCAGACAGCGATCGTGCGCGCCGGCGGCCAACCGGTCGCCGTCCCCCCGTTGTTCGGCGGCGCCGAGGCACTCGACGTGGCCCTCGACCTCGTCGCCCGCGTCGACGGCGTGTGCATCCCCGGCGGGCCCGACGTCGATCCGCACCGCTACGGCGCGACCAGCGTGCACCCCAAGACCTACGGGGTGCGGGCCGAGCACGACGAGCTCGACCTCGCCCTCGCCCGGGCAGCGGTAGCGCTCGACAAGCCCGTGCTGGCGATCTGCCGCGGGCACCAGGTGCTCAACGTGGCGCTCGGCGGGACCTTGCGCCAGCACATCGCCGACGACATCGGCATCGCCGGCGCCGACGCCCACTTCCGCCACCACCACGACATCGAGCTGGTCGCCGGCTCGAAGGCCTCGATCGCCATGGGCACCCTCGTGGCGCACTCCCACTGCGTGCACCACCAGGCCGTCGACACGCTCGGCGCCGGGCTGGTCGTCACCGCCTGGTGCGACGACGTGATCGAGGGGATCGAGCTGCCCGACCGCTGGGTCGTCGGCGTGCAATGGCACCCCGAGGACGACGCCGACGACGAACCGGCCCAGCAGGCCCTCTTCGACGCCTTCGTCACCGCCAGCCGCGAGCAGTCCCCCAGCCGCGCCCTGTAACACCGGCGGTACGCGGGCGGTTCACCCGTTGCCGCAACCCTGTTGTCTGCTCTTGAAGGGGTACCGGGCTAGCCGTCGCGACGGGTCTGGCCGATACTCCCGATCTGGGCGGCGATAGGTGCGAAAATCGCAACTGTGGCCGCCCAGATCGCCGAGATGAGAGGAATCCCGCCCAAGATCGGGCCGGGGACGGTCGGACCCGTGGCGACGGGTGGCGACCTCCGCCTTCAGGAGCAATTACAACGCGTGCCGCGGCACCGGCCGAGACCGCCCGCGGACCGAGCGGCCGACTGCCCGCGAACCGGACGGCTCAGTAGCGGTAGTGGTCGGACTTGTAGGGGCCGCCCGGCTCGACGCCGAGGTAGTCGGCCTGCTCGTCGGTGAGCTGGGTGAGCTTCACACCGAGGGCGCCGAGGTGCAGCCGGGCGACCTTTTCGTCGAGGCGCTTGGGCAGCACGTAGACGCCGGTCGGGTACTGCTCGGTGCTGCCGTACAGCTCGATCTGGGCCAGCACCTGGTTGGAGAACGAGCAGCTCATCACGAAGCTGGGGTGCCCCGTGGCGCACCCCAGGTTCACGAGGCGGCCCTCGGCGAGCACGATGATCTGGTGGCCGTCGGGGAACCGCCACACGTCGGTGCCCGGCTTGAGCTCGTCACGCGTGGCACCCGAGCGGGCGAGGCCGGCCATGTCGATCTCGTTGTCGAAGTGTCCGATGTTGCAGACGATCGCGTTGTGCTTCATGCGCGCCATGTCGTCGACCGTGATGATCTCGGCGTTGCCGGTGGCGGACACGAAGATGTCGGCCGTCGACACCACGTCGTCGAGCGGGGCGACCTGCAACCCCTCCATCGCCGCCTGCAGGGCGTTGATCGGGTCGATCTCGGTGACGATCACGCGGGCGCCCTGGCCGCGGAGGCTCTGCACGCACCCCTTGCCGACGTCGCCGTAGCCGCACACGACGGCCACCTTGCCGCCGATCATCACGTCGGTCGCCCGCGAGATGGCGTCGACGAGCGAGTGACGGCAGCCGTACAGGTTGTCGAACTTCGACTTCGTCACCGAGTCGTTGACGTTGATCGCCGGGAACAGCAGCTCGCCGTCGGCGTGCATCTTGTACAGCCGCTTGACGCCGGTCGTGGTCTCCTCGGTCACCCCGCGGATGCCGGCCGCCATGCGCGTCCACTTGGTCGGGTCGGTGCGCAGCGAGCGCGACAGCAGCCCGAGCACGATCGCCAGCTCCGGGTTCGATGCCGAGGTCGGATCGGGCACCTCGCCCGTCCGCTCGTACTCGACACCCTTGTGCAACAGCAGCGTGGCGTCGCCGCCGTCGTCGAGGATCATGTTGGCGCCGTCGCCGTCGGACGCGCCGCCGGCCGACGGCCATGTCATCATCTGCTCGGTGCACCACCAGTACTCCTCGAGCGTCTCGCCCTTCCAGGCGAACACCGGCACGCCCTGGGGGTCGTCGACGGTGCCGTCGGGGCCGACCGCCACGGCGGCCGCGGCGTGGTCCTGGGTGGAGAAGATGTTGCAGCTCGCCCACCGCACCTCGGCCCCGAGCGTGGTCAGCGTCTCGATGAGCACCGCGGTCTGGATCGTCATGTGCAACGACCCGGAGATGCGCGCCCCGGCCAGTGGCTTGGACTCGCCGAACTCCTTGCGGATCGCCATCAGGCCGGGCATCTCGTGCTCGGCGAGCAGCATCTCCTTGCGGCCGAACGGGGCGAGCGACAGGTCGGCGACGCGATAGTCGCGGGTCTGCGACAGCGGTGCGGCGTCGGTTGCGGTCACGGGTACTCCATGTGGTTGTTGCGAGCGAGCGAGCGCCAGCGAGCGAGCGGCCAGCAGCGGCCTGCGTGGCCGGGGAACGCAGTGACGTCATTCCGGGTCTCCCTCTGGGGTGGTGGTGAAGGTCGGCGCGATGCCCTCGGCCTCGATGCGAGCGAACAGCCGCTCGCCCTCGCCGGGTTCCAGGCTCTGCGCCTCGTCGATCAGCATCACGGGGATGCCGTCGCGCACACGGTACACGCGTTGCAGTCGCGGGTTGTAGAGGACGTCGAGATCGTCGAAGTAGTAGAGCGGGCCCTTGTCCTCGGGACAGGCGAGCAGTGCGAGCAGTTCGGGAGCGAGAGCCACGGCGAGGTTCCTCCGGGGTCAGGCGCGGGTGATCAGCGACAGCAGTTCGACCACGCGGGCGTCGCACTCGTCGCGAGTTTCGGCTTCGAGGTTCAGGCGCAGCAACGGCTCGGTGTTCGAGGGGCGCAGGTTGAACCACCACGTGTCGAACTCGACGGTGAGGCCGTCGAGGTGGTCCTGGCGTCCGCCGCTGAGCGCGGCGCTCACGTCGGCGAGCACGCGGTCGACGTCGTGGACGTGGGTGTTGATCTCGCCGCTCTGCGAGTAGCGCTCGAAGGGGACGCGGACCTTGGAGAGGTCGTCCGTGCCGCGGCAGACCTCGCTGAGGATCCGGGCGGTGGCGATCAGCCCGGAGTCGGCGTAGAAGTTGCGGGCGAAGTAGTAGTGCGCCGAGTGCTCGCCGCCGAACAGGGCGCCGGTCTCGGCCATCTTCTGCTTGATGAACGAGTGCCCGACCCGGCTGCGCACCGGCACGCCGCCGTTCTCGGCGATCACCTCGGGCACGACCTTCGAGCAGATCAGGTTGTACAGGATCGTCGCACCCGGGTGGCGACGAAGCGTCGCCGCGGCCAGCAGCGCCGTCACCGTCGAGCCGCTCAGCCCGGCGCCCGTCTCGTCGACCACGAACACCCGGTCCGCGTCACCGTCGAAGGCGAGGCCGAGGTCGAAGCCACCGGCGACGACCCGGGCCCGCAGATCGGTCTGGTTGGACGGTTGCAGCGGGTCGGCCGGGTGGTTCGGGAACGTGCCGTCGAGCTCGCCGTACATCACCTCGAGCTCGAGCGGGGCGAGTCTCTCGAACACGGCGGGCACCACCAGGCCACCCATGCCGTTCGCCGTGTCGGCGACGATGCGCATCGGGCGCAGGACGTTCGACGTCGACGAAGGAGACGACGTGGTCGACGAACGCGTCGAGCAGGTCCTCCTCGGTGCGCCGTCCGGCGCGCTGGGTCTCCAGTGGGCCCTGTCCGTCGAGCACGGCGGCGGCGACCGACTTGATCTCCATGAGGTCGACCGGACGGGCGCCGGCATGGCACATCTTCATGCCGTTGTACTCGGCGGGGTTGTGCGATGCCGTGAAGATCGCACCCGGCAGAGCGCGGCTGCCAGAGGCGAAGTACAGAAGGTCGGACGACACGAGGCCGAGGTCGATCACGTCGAGGCCCTGCGACTGCACGCCACGGGTGAACTCGGCAACGAGTCCCGGCCCGGACGGGCGCATGTCGCGACCGACCAGCACCTCGGAGGCATCGACATTGGCGGCGAAGGCGACGCCCAGCGCGTGCGCGACCTCCGGAGAGAGTTGGTCAGGAACCGTTCCCCGGACGTCGTACGCCTTGACAATCTCGTCGAGAACGGACATGACGGCGCCACATGCTACCGGCGGCGCCGCAGCGACGACGGGAACGTTCTACGGCTCGGGCGACGCCGGTGGCAGCGGTGTCGCCGTCGGTGGACCCGGCGGCAGCGGCTCCGGCGGCGCCGGGCCGATGTCGTAGTCGTCGATCTCGTCGCCGTACATCGCCCCGAACGGCGCTCCGGACAGCGCCGGCAGGAACGGCCCGGCGGGCGCCGGGCCGGCCGCGGTGCGTGCGGGGAGCTTCGGGAAGTGGAACGGTCCCTTCACCCGGGCGACGATCGCCGCCACGATGCCGAGCAGCGTGATCACCAGGAAGGCGACGTCGCTCGTGGAGCGGCCGTACGTCATGCTGACGTGGGTGCTGGTGGGGATGACCACCATCTCGTTCGGTGCCACGCGGTACGGCCCCTCGGCCCCCGACACCTCCCAGTTCGGGAAGTAGCTGACCTTCACCAGCACGGGGACGCCCACCTGATCGACGTCGAACGACAGCGACTGCTCGTCGATCTGCACGTTCGAGACCGTCACCGGATCGAGCGCCACCGGTTCGATCGCCTGCACCGGCTGCACCACCGAGACCTCGCGCCCGTGGGTGTCGGCGCTCTCGACCTCCTCGGTCTGCGGGTCGTCGACCGTGCCCGGCGGACGGGTGGGATCGGGCACCTCCTGGCTCTGGTCGACGGCGACGTCGATGTGCTGCCAGTCGTCGGGGCCGTTGTAGGCGGGGATCGCCGCCCACTGGTCCTGGTTCTGGAACCACGACGTGCCGAGCTCGAGGTTGCGTTCGCGCTGGTCGCCCGGGCGGTGGTTCACGACGACCGGCTGCACGCTGAGCGGCACCACCACGTCGGAGCCGTCGACCGAGTAGATGTTCCACGGGCCGCTGACGTCGATGAGGTGCAGGTCGGGCTGGGCGTCGGCCTGCGCCTTGGCCTCGGGGGTGGTGACCATCACGTACTGCACGCCGAGCGCCTGCAGGTACTTCACCCCGACGGCGGCGTCGTTGTTGACGTAGCGCAGCTCGCGCACCGGGTTCGACGACTGCTTCGACATCGCCCCCGAAGCGAGGAAGCTGTAGGGGGTGGTTCCCGACGCCTCGAAGTACAGCGCCTCCATCGAGCCGATGCAGCCGTCGGTCCAGTACGGCAGCAGCATCAGCGCCATCGTCGTGCCGTACTTGCCGTTGCCGACGCCGTCGCGCCCGTCGTTCTCCCACAGCGCCCGGCCGCACCCGTGCTCCTCGCCGACCTGGCCCATCGTCTGCACGAGGTTGAAGTACTCGGGGTACATCGTCTGGCCCTCGTAGCCCTTGAAGTTGTACGCCGCCCACCCGCTGCCGACGGCCTTCGAGGGGTTGGGGTTCGACCGGAGCGGGCCCCAGGCGTACGTCGGCTCACCGTGCGTGGTGGTCATGTGGCCGCCCGGCAGCACCTGGTAGGCCCACCCGAAGATGATCAGCACCACGAGGCCGATGAGGCCGGCGGACACCGAAGCCCAGCCGACGCCCGGCACCTCGCGGGAGCGCCGGTTGCGCACCACGTCGACCAGCAACGCCAGCACCTCGACGGCGCCGACCATCATCATCAGGTAGCGGGTCAGGTAGAAGAACGGCAGCATGCGCGGGTTCCACAGCAGCCCGATGACCGGCAGGCTGTCGCGGGTGACGTAGATCAGGGCGACCGACACGAACATCGTGATGGCGAGGGCGATCCCGATCACGTGACGGCGCACGACGACGAAGACGCAGCCGATGCCGGCCAGCGTGGCGATGAGCACGTCGAGCGGCGCCTTCTGGTCGAACAGCATCCCCCAGAACGACTCGTTCGGGTACTGCGGCTTGTAGCCGTACTTCATGTCCGTCATGAACTCGTGGTTCGTGAGGAACGGGCCGACCCAGAAGGCGGCGAGCGCCATCGTCAGCAGACCGACGGCGACGGAGTAGAGCAGGCGCTTGACGAACAGCCGGTTCTCCACCAGCTGCCACCCCAGCTTCGACGACAGCAGGACGACGACCACGACGTCGACGAGCACCACGAGCGCCGTCAGCGCGTAGAAGACGGAGCTCCACTGCGCCAGCAGCACCGTGACGCCGGCGACCGCTGGCGACACGATGACGATGTTCACCAGTCGTCGCTCGGACTCGCCGCCGGCCGTCCCGTCGAGGGTACGCGCCAGCACGCGCCACAGGTCGGCGCCGAGGCGGCAGAGGACGAAGATGATCGCCGCGACGGCGACGTAGATGAGCACGATGCCGTGGGACAGGCAGGCGAGGGCGAGGAACACCGACGCCCGGGAGAGGTGGGTGCCGTCCTTCAGACCGCGGGCCAGATAGCCGAGGCCGACCATCATCAGGCTGATGGCGATCGAGAAGGAGAACTCGCCCGCCATCGTCGACTTCAGGTTGCCGCCGTAGATCGAGTAGCTCTCGTTGAGCGCGAACGCCAGGCCGGCGAAGGCGAACATCTCGGGCATCGGGTAGCGGAAGCGGGCGAGGCGCCCGAACGCCCAGCAGCAGAACGGCAGCGTGACCAGTCCGGAGATCACCACCAGCTTGAACGCCACGCCGTAGGGCAGGATCGACGTCGAGCAGGATGATCGCCAGCGCTGGGACGACCATGTAGAAGCGGTACACCGGCAAGCCGCTGTACCAGTCCATGCTCCACCCGCTGAGCTGCCAGTGGGGCAGGAGGTGGTCGCGGAGGTAGGCCGGACCCCACACGTGGGCGCCCATGTCGCCGCCGGTCGGCGTGTTGTTGTCGAAGATCAGGTCGGCGCTGGGCTTGAACGGGTTGAGGTGGACCGCCCACATCATGCAGAAGGTCGTGACGACGAGGCAGGCGAACGTCACCGCCGTCTTGATGACGCGCTCGTCCGGCCACGGCCGCTTGGCCCAGCGGTAGACGCGTCGCACGCCCCAGATGCGGTCGGCGAGCGGGCGCCCGGGGCGCGGCGACCACCTCGGTGTCGTCGACCGGCACCGGCGGCGGCATCGACCTCCTCACCGGGCGGTGCCCACGCGGTGAGGTCGTCGGGAGGCGAGTCGGCGTCGGGGTCCCCTTCGCGCTGGGGGAACTCCTTCAGGTCGCTCATTGGTGCACCATCGATCCGTGCGACGAGCCAAAGCCGCTGCTGGTGCACCAATGAGCGAAAGACCGCGCTTGATTATTCGCTCGCTCGAAGACTCGCTCGCTCATTTGCAGGTCACTCATGGCAGATCACTCATGGCCGCCGCACAGTCTGCCAGCAGATGGTCGTCGCCGACGGTCACAGCATCCGATCGCGCCAGCGCCACTTTCCTTTCACTGTTGAAACGAAAAGTGGCACGCCACGGGCCGGATCAGTTGAAGGCCAGGATCAGGCCGGTGACGTTGAAGCCGATGTGGCAGGCGATCGCCATGCCGAGACGGCCGGTGAGCAGGGCACACGTGCCGAGCACCAGGCCGATCACGAACAGGCCGGGGTACTCGACCGGCCGGAAGTGGATCAGGGCGAAGATCGCCGCCGAGGCGAGCACGGCGAGGTAGCCGCGGACGCGGCCTTCGAACGAGCCCTGCAACAGGCCGCGGTACACCAACTCCTCCACGAGCGGCGCTCCGACGCACACCATCAGGATCAGCAGCACCATCGAGAACCCGTGCGCCCGGTCGGCGAGATCCTCGGCGTTCTTGGACAGCTTGTCGCCGTTGAACGTCTTGTCCCAGATCGCCTCGAGCGGCAGGTACACGATCGGGACGAGCACGAGTTGCGTGAACACGCCGATCGGCGCTCCGAGCAGGTCGACCGGGCGGAACCGCAGGCGGTAGTCGCGAGCGAAGTCCCCGGTGCCGCGGCGGCGCGACACCAGGGCCATGCCGACGAGGAAGGCAGCCCACACGACCGACGTGCCGAGGAACAGCACCCAGATCGGGATCTCGTCGGTGTCCTCGCCGGCGTGGCCCGAGACGGCGAGCACCACCGCCGACAGCACGTTGCCCACCACCCACGCCAGCGCCCAGGTCGACAGCGCCGACGGCACGTCGATCCGTGAATCCCCTCGCGCACGACAGCGCGGCGCACGGGCATGGACACGGGGTGCGATCGTACCCAGGGCCTCCCGTCGCTACTCGCGCTCGACCACGACGCGTGCGCCCTCGGCCCTCGCCCGGTAGCGGTCGTCGCCGAGGCGGATGCCGCGGAGCTCGGCGGCCCCGGCGATCGGCACCGGTGCCAACGGCGTCAGCCCGCGCCGGTCGGGCGACGGCACGGCCGGGGCCAGCGCCCAGGCCACGACGCCCGCCGCCGCGGCCGCCCAGGCCTGGGGGCGGCAGGCCGCCGGATACGGCACGGTCGGTCCGTCGGGCAGCACCGCGTACAGCTCGGGCAACCGTGGCCCGAACGTGTCGGTGGCGCCGACGAGCCCACCGAGCAGCGTCGCGGCGTGCTCGGTCAAGCCGGCGAGCACCATCCCCCGGGCGCCGATCGCCGTGTCGTGCGGCCACACCGAGCCGTTGTGGTAGCTGAGCGGGTTGAACCGTCGGCTGTCGGCCGACAGCGTGCGCAGCCCGGCCGGCGTCGCCAGCGCGGCGACCAGGCCCTCGGCGACCTCCCGTTCGTCAGCGGCGCCGAGCAGGCCGGTGCCGATGCGCGTGCCCGGGGTTCGACGACCGCCCGGTGATCGCCCGCTTGTCGCCGTCGAGCCCGATGGCCAGGTACCGCCTGTCGTCGTCGTCCACCCAGAAGGCGGCGTGGAACGCCTCGCGCAGGCGGGTGGCGAAGGCGCGCAGCTCGGCGGCTCCGCCGCGTCCGAACCGCTCGAGCAGGTCGGCCGCCCCGAGCGCCGCCTCGTAGGTGTAGGCCTGCACCTCGCAGAGCGCGATCGGACCCTCGGCGGGTGGACCGTGCTGCCAGCCCACGGAGTCGCCGGAGTCCTTCCAACCCTGGTTCGAGAGGCCGTGGCCCGACCCGCCGCGGTATTCGCACAGGCCGTCGCCGTCGGCGTCGGCGTCGGCGAGCAGCCACGTGGCGGCGCGCTCCAGCGCCGGCAGGAGCGCCTCCACCTGCTCGGCCGGCGCACCCCAGCGCCACGACTCCGCCAGCAGCAGCATCCACAGTTGCGTCGCGTCGATCGTGCCGTAGTACAGCGGCGGCAGTTGGGCGGCGACCGTGTCGACCGGCGCCGTGCGCAGCTCGTGGAGGATGCGACCCGGTTGCTCGTCGGTCGTCGGGTCGTGGTGCACGCCTTGGCGTCGGGCGAGCACGCGCAGCGTCGACATCGCCACGGCGGTACCGAAGGGCAGCATCATCCGCGCCGTCCACAGCGA
The DNA here is from genome assembly GCA_963719295.1 of Ilumatobacteraceae bacterium. Classification (GTDB taxonomy): domain Bacteria; phylum Actinomycetota; class Acidimicrobiia; order Acidimicrobiales; family Ilumatobacteraceae; genus Desertimonas. The sequence continues at coordinate 193,349 of CAVRBV010000008.1, read as the reverse complement.
GTCGCGCCCGAACAGCGTGAAGAACCACGGCGACCCGGCCGCGGCGAAGGCGTCGGAGGGCGCCTCGGGGTCGGCCAGCAGGAGGTGCTCGAGGTCGTCGCGGCCCCACCGCACGAAGCGGTCGACCCGCGGGTCGTCGGTGGTCACGTCGACTGCCCACGCGGGTGCACCGGCGGCGGGCACGAGCGGCCGGAACCGGCCGTCGTGTGGCCGCACCGCGGAGACCGAGATCGTGAGGCGGTGGGTCGTGTGCGGCGCGACCGACACGTCCCACGTCAGCGATCCCGTCTCGGCGTCGACCACCGGAGCGTCGCCTGGTGTCACCTCGACTGCGTAGCCGTCGCCGGCGAAGCGCAGTCCGGACCGCTGGTCCCGCGGTCGACGGTGCGCCGGACCGTCCGGCCGTCCTTCACCTCGTCGGTGCGGGCGAGGTCGCACGCCGCCTCGACGCGAAGCTGCACGGTTCGTGGGACGAGGTCCCAGCTCGACAGCTCGATCACCTCGACGAAGCCGGCGTCGTGTTGGCGGCGGGTGCGGGTGAGCAGCAGGCGCGGGTCGGGCGACGGCTCGCTGCCGTCGCGCACCACCGCCCGCACGACGAGCGTCGCCGGACCGGTCTGCTCGTGACCGACCACCTCGAGCGGGCGACCACCGACCCGGAGCACGAACCGCGACAGCAGCCGTCGGTCGCCGAGGTAGAAGCCGTGGGCACCCTCGCCGCGCAGGTCGCCGTCGTGGCTCGACAACGTCGCCGACGGGCGCCCGCACGCAGGCCGCCAACCGGTGGACCGCCGGTTGCACCTGATGGCTCACTGGTGCACCCTCACGCGTGCTGCGACACCTCCACCACCGCCACGATGTACCAGGAGCCGAAGACCCTGCCCGATGATTCGCTCGCTCGAGGACTCGCTCGCTCATCGCTCACATCCGATCGCACGTCCGCCGATCACGGCGGACCTTGACTTGAACGTTCAAACCACCTTAGTGTGACCGCCGACACCGGTCGAACGGGCCCGCTCCGAACCTCCGCCACCGAGCGGGCGAACGGCGGGGCCGTCGGGTGCCGAGGGGGATGCCAGCCGTGACCGCCGAGCAGTCGAAGCGCACCAAGCCGACGATCGAGACGGTCGCCCATCGCGCCGGCGTGTCGCGTCAGACGGTGTCCAACGTCATCCGCAACCCCGACCGTGTGCGCGCCGAGACCCGCGATCGTGTTCGCCGAGGCGATCGACGAGCTGCGCTACCGCCCGAACCGCCTCGCCCGGGCGCTGCAGGCGCGGGCCACCCGCACGCTCGCCTATCGCTGCCACGAGGCCGGCGAGAACGAGAACCTGCTCCTCGACCGCTTCCTCCACGACCTCTGCCGCGCCGCTGCCCGTCGCGACTACCACATCGTGCTGATCAGCCCCGTCGACCTCGACGGTGAGCTGAGCGACTACGACACCCTGTTCCACTCCGGCACCGTCGACGGCTTCGTGCTGTCCGGCACGGCCCCCGGCGACCCCCGCCTCCCCCAGCTGACCAGCGAGCACATCCCCTTCGTGTCGTTCGGGCGGAACTGGGACGACCCCGGCGCCAGCACGTGGGTCGACGTCGACGGCGCGGCGGGCACCGCCGAGGCCACCCGCTACTTCTGGGCTGCCGGACACCGTCGCATCGCCTGGCTGGGCGGGGTCAACGCCGTCGGGGCCGCCCTCGACCGCCAGCTCGGCTATCGCCGGGCGATCGCCGAGGCCGGGGGCGAGCCGCTGCTGTTCGAGTGCCTCGACACCATCGAGGCCGCCGAGGCGACCGCCCGCCGGGTGCTCGACCACGACGACGTGCCGACCGCGTTCGTGTGCGCCTCCGACCTGCTCGCACTGGGCTGCGCCGGCGCCGCCGAGGAGCGTGGGCTGAAGCTCGGCACCGAGCTCGGCATCACCGGCTTCGACGACAGCCGGCTGGCCACCGCCCACCTTCCCCCGTTGTCGTCGATCCGCCAACCGACCGCCGAGGTGGCCGACGCCCTCGTCGACTCGTTCGTGCGCGCCCACGTCGACGGCGACGACGTCGCGTCGGTGCTCCTCGCCCCGACGCTCGTGCACCGCGGCTCGACGTGAATTTGAACGTTCACGAGCCATCGACCCTCAACCACAGCACCCGCAACCAGCAGACCAAAGGAGCAAGCCATGAAACCACGACGCCGAGCCGTGACCGGATCGATCGCCGCGCTGGCGCTGGCCACCCTCGCCGGTGGCCAGTACGCCGGCGCGACCAGCGGATCGGGCGGCGGCCAGTCCATCACCGTGATGATCGCCTCGTCCGGACCGGCCGAGACCGACGGCCGTGCAGTCCGCCGCCGACGCCTGGGCAGCAGGCGACTCGGGCAACACCGTCGAGCTGATCGCCGCCGAGGACATGAACCTCCAGCTCGGCCAGGCGCTCGCCGGCGGCGACCCGCCGGACGTGTTCTACGTCAACGCCGACAAGTTCCAGGAGTACGCCTCGCGGCGGCAGCCTCGCCGCCGTGGGCGACCAGCTCGACAACCCGGAGGACTTCTACCCGGCGCTCCGCCAGGTGTTCACGTACGACGACCAGCTCTACTGCGCGCCGAAGGACTTCTCGACCCTCGCCCTCGTCATCAACACCGACGCCTGGGCGGCGGCCGGGCTCACCGACGCCGACATCCCCGAGACGTGGGACGACCTCTCGGCCGTGGCCGCCAAGCTGACGACCGACACCCAGGTGGGGCTGGCGACCGGGGCCACCCGCGACCGCGTCGGCGCCCTGATGGTCGCCGCCGGCGGCTACTTCGTCAACGAGGACCAGACCGAGGTCACCGCCGACACGCCGGAGAACCTGGCGGCGCTCGAGTTCATCAAGAGCATGCTCGACGCCGGCAGCGTACAAGTTCACCGAGAACATGGACCTCGGGTGGGGCGGCGAGGCGCTCGGCACCGGGGCGGCCGCGATGACGATCGAGGGCAACTGGATCCGCGGCGCGATGACCAACGACTACCCCGACATCAACTACAAGGTCGTCGAGCTTCCGACCGGCCCGAGCGGCCACCGTGGCTCGATGGCGTTCACCGCAGTGCTGGGGCGTCGCCGCGGCGAGCGACCAGCAGGACGCCGCGCTCGACTTCGTCAACTTCATGACCGCCGCCGACCAGCAGGTGGCGTTCGCCAACGCCTTCGGCGTGATGCCGTCACGCCAGTCGGCGGCCGACGCCTTCCTCGCCGACAACCCGGACTTCGAGCCGTTCCTCAACGCCGTCGCCATACGCCCGCGGCCAGGTGACGCTGCCGGCGTTCACCGACGTGCTCACCGAGTTCGACCACGAGCTGTTGGCGATGTCGCAGGGCGACATCGCTCCCGAGGACGTGCTGAAGGACCTGCAGCAGAACGGCGAGGACGCCCTCAACGGCTGACGCGCCGCCCGCCGGGTCGCCGACTCCCCCCGGCGACCCGTGGCGGGGAGCGGGTGCCGACCCCTGCGCCCGCTCCCCGCCCGATCACCGACGCTCGCCCCGCTCCGCCGTCGAAGGGAGACCAACCCGATGACCGCCGTCACCGACCTCGGCAGCAAGGCCGACGCCGCCGCAGATCGCCATCGGCGCCGCCCAGCCCATACCGGGCCCGCCGTGGGTCACAGCGTCGCAAGGGCGAGGGGCTGTGGGGCTGGCTGTTCATGAGCCCCGTGCTCGGTCTGCTCCTCGTGTTCCTGATCGTCCCGATCCTGCTCGCCCTCTACGTCAGCTTCACGAACTGGAACGGCCAGGGCGGCCCGTTCTCGGCGTCGGCGCAGCGGGTCGGCCTGCAGAACTACAAGGACCTGCTGCTCGAGCCCGGCCTCACCCGCAAGAACTTCGTGACGTCGGTGCGCAACAACCTCTACTTCGTGCTCGTCGTCGTCCCGATCCAGACCGCGCTGGCGCTGTTCCTCGCGCTGATCGTCAACCAGCGCCGGCTCAGGGGCAAGGGCTTCTTCCGCACGGCGTTCTACATGCCGTCGGTGTCGAGCTCGATCGCCATCTCGCTGATCTTCGTGTTCCTGTTCGCCCAGCAGGGCGCGGTCAACCGCATCCTGGCGTGGTTCGGCTTCGGCGGCCGGCAGTGGTTCAACAACGGCGAGGGCACGATCCACGCCTTCCTCGCCCTGTTCGGCGTCGACGACGCCCCCGCCTTCCTCGCCGACCACCAGCTGCTCGGCCTGTCGTGGTGGGAGTGGTTGAGCGGGCCGTCGTGGTCGATGCTCGTGATCATCATGCTCGTCATCTGGACCACGTCGGGCACGTTCATGCTGATGTTCCTCGCCGGCCTGCAGACGGTGCCCGACGAGGTCCACGAGGCGGCGGCGATCGACGGCGCGACACGATGGCAGGCGTTCCGCCAGGTCACCCTGCCGCTGCTGCGCCGCCACGTGGTGCTCGTGGTCACGCTCGGGCTGATCGGCACGTGGCAGGTGTTCGACCAGATCTACGTGATGAGCGACGGCGCCGGCAACACCACCACCCCGGCGTACCTCACCTACACCACCGGCATCCGCGACAGCCGCTTCGGACGGGCGTCGGCCATCGCCTTCCTGCTGTTCCTCATCATCCTCGTCTTCACGCTCGTGCAGCGGGTCGCCACCCGCCAGAAGGACGGTGACGTGCTGTGACCACCGAGTTCGCCGGATACCGCCAAGCGAAGAGCGTCCGCGGCCGACGGATCGCCAGCTACGCGATCCTCACGCTCTTCGCGGTCATCTTCATCGGCCCGTTCCTGATCACGATCGCCACCTCGTTCAAGACCGACGCCGACGCCATCGCCGAGCCGCTGCGCCTGATCCCCGACCCGTTCACGTTGCTGGCGTGGAAGCAGCTGTTCGGCGTCGAGGACATCAACGTCGAACTCGACCTGGTGCGCTGGATCACCAACTCGGTCGTCGTCACCGTCTGCATCACGATCGGGCGGGTCGGGCTCGCCTCGATGGCCGGCTACGCCCTCGCCCGGCTCGACTTCCCCGGCCGGCGGACGATCTTCGCACTGATCCTCGCCGTGATGATGGTGCCCGGGCGTCGTGCTGCTGATCCCCCGCTTCCTGGTGCTCAAGGAGCTCCACCTGCGCAACAGCTACCCGGGCATGATCCTGCCGCTGATGGTCGACCTCGCCGCGATCTACCTGATGAAGCAGAACTTCGAGCAGATCCCACGCTCGGTGGAGGAGGCGGCGGCGATCGACGGCGCCAACGTGGTGCGCACCTGGCGCTACGTCGTGCTGCCGATGGCCCGCCCGGCGCTGATCGCCATCACGATCCTGTCGGTGCAGAGCGCGTGGAACGAGTTCACGATGTTCCTCGTCGCCACCGACGACCCGAAGTACAAGACGCTGACGCTGGGACTGGCCCAGTTCCAGGGCGGGCTCGGGTCGGGCAAGCGCTACCCGCTGTTCATGGCCGCGGCGATCGTCGTGACGCTGCCGATGATCCTCGTGTTCTTCGCCTTCCAGCGCTACTTCACCGGCGACGTCAACAAGGGCGTCGACAAATAGGGTTCCGTTTGCCGAGCGGTCGATACGGACACGGTCGGCGACTCGCTGTCTACGGGACGACGCCGTCGGGTCCGGGGAGCGGTACGCCGCACCTGGTCCGGCGGCATGCGGCAAGCTTGCCCTCGCCGCCGACAACAGTGGGTGCGGCGCAGCCGCCCCACGACACCCCGACGCGAGTGGAGAGCAGCGAGTCGCTCGAGCCGAACGAACGAGCGTCGACACCTGCGGTTCTCAGCCGGCCAGCAGCTCGCTGCGCACCAGCGGCTGACGGTCGGTGAGCTGCCAGCCGAGCGGCACGGTCAGCGTGGTCGCGTGGCGACGGCAGAGGTCGTAGGCGTGCGGGTCGCGCTCGGCCGACAACACGTCGAGCCAGGCGTGCGACGTGCGGTATTCGTACGTCAACGTGACCACGGCCACGTCGGAGCAGGCCGGGCGGGAGCACTGCCGCCGGGCACCGAGATAACCCGGACGCAAGAGGCCGTGGGTCGACATCGGCGACACCGTAGTCAACGGTCAAGACCCCTGCGTGGATGTGGCACGCGGGGACCGGTCGGCGCCGGTGGAGCGCTCGGCGCCGGCCCTAGCATGGTTCCATGAGCAACCTGCCCCCTCCGCCGCCACCGCCGCCCCCGGGCCGCGGCTCGGCCGGGAGTGGCCCGTCTCGCCCGCAGCGCAACAGCAACAACAACGCCGGCGGCGGCAACCGGCCGCCCACCCCGCCCGGCGAGACGCCTCAGCAAGCGCCGGCGGCGTCCCGCGTTGGGCGCTGTACGTCCTCGGCGCGGTGCTGGTGCTGGCGCTGTTCCTGCCCAGCCTGTGGCCGAGCAACAGCGGCAACAAGATCGACTACACGACGTTCATGAACGACGTCGTCGCCGGCAAGGTCGACACCGCCGAGGTCAACAACTCGACGAGCCGCCATCACCGGCGAGTACAAGGACGGCACCAAGTACAGCACCACCGGTGGCGGCGACCGCGGCCTGTCCGCGGCCGACGAGGCGCGGCTGCGCCAGCACGACGTCGACCTCAGCTTCAAGACGCCGGGCAACAACTGGTTCCTGTCGATCGCCGGGCTGCTCCTGCCGGTGCTGCTGATCATCGGCTTCTTCGTCTGGATGCAACGGCGCGCCGCCGGGCCAGATGGGCAACGTCATGTCGATCGGGCGAAGTCGCGCCAAGGCGTACTCCCAGGACAAACCCTCCACCACCTTCGCCGACATCGCCGGCTACGAGGGGGTCAAGCAGGAGATCACCGAGGTCGTCGACTTCCTGCGCATGCCCGACCGCTTCCGGGAGATCGGCGCACGCGTGCCCAAGGGCATGCTGCTCGTCGGCCCCCCTGGCACCGGCAAGACGCTGTTCGCACGCGCCGTGGCCGGTGAGGCCGGCGTCGGCTTCCTGTCGGTCACCGGCTCGGACTTCATGGAGATGTTCGTCGGCGTCGGCGCCAGCCGCGTGCGCGACCTCTTCCAGCAGGCACGGCGGATGGGCCGGGCCATCATCTTCATCGACGAGATCGACTCGATCGGCCGCAAGCGCGGCGCCGGTCTCGGTGGCGGCCACGACGAGCGCGAGCAGACGCTCAACCAGATGCTGTCGGAGATGGACGGCTTCGAGACCACCGAGGGCGTCGTCATCCTCGCCGCCACCAACCGCCCCGACATCCTCGATCCGGCCTTGCTGCGCCCGGGGCGCTTCGACCGCCAGATCGTGGTGCCGCTGCCCGAGTTCGAGGAGCGCAAGGCGATCCTCGAGGTCCACGCCCGCGACAAGCGGATGGGACCCGACGTCGACCTCGGCACGATGGCGCGGGCCACGCCGGGGATGTCCGGCGCCGACCTCGCCAACCTCGTGAACGAGGCCGCGCTCGTCGCCGTGCGCCGCGGGTCCAAGCAGATCGAGCGCGTCGACTTCGAGAACGCCCGTGACCGGGTGGTGCTCGGCGCCCAGCGCGAGAGCCTGGTGATGTCACCGGACGAGAAGAAGGCCACGGCCTTCCACGAGGGCGGCCACGCCCTGCTGGCCACCGTGCTCCCCCACGGCGACCCGTTGCACAAGGTGACGATCCTGCCGCGCGGCATGGCCCTCGGCGTCACGTGGAGCCTGCCCCAGGAGCGCCACACGTACTCCAAGGAGTACTTCGAGGACATCATCTGCAAGGCGATGGGGGGCCGCGTCGCCGAGAAGCTGACGTTCGACCACGTCAACTCCGGTGCCGCCAACGACCTCGAGCAGGCCACCTCGATCGCCCGCCGCATGGTCCGCGAGTGGGGCATGAGCGACCGGGTCGGCCCGATGGCGTGGAGCAGCCAGCAGCAGGTGTTCCTCGGCGAGGACCTGATGTCGAGCGGGCGGGAGTACTCCGACGACACCGCCAAGTTGCTCGACGAGGAGATCGCCCGCATCCTCACCCAGCAGGAGGAGCGGGCCAGCGGCCTGCTCACCAAGCACCGTCGGGGCCTCGAGCTGATCGCCGAGTCGCTGCTCGAGCACGAGACCATCGACGGCCGCGAGGTCGCCAGGCTGATCCAGCAGGGCCTGGACGAGTCCGGCGACGGCGACCGGGTGCCGATGAACATCCTCAATCCCGAGTCCGAAGACCTCGCCGACCCCGTAACCGCACTTCGTGTCGGCGTGAGCGCTGAGTTCGGGCGCGCTCCCGCGGTGACCGAGCACCGGGTGTCGTCGTTCGGGTCGCGCGGGCGCTGGCGACGGCGGCCCAGAGGTCGGTGGCGCTGACGGGGCCGAGGAACGACCGGCGCACCACGCCGTCGGCGTCGGCGATCACCACGAGGGGCACGGCGTCGATGTGGTAGCGGTCGTGCAGCTCCCGATCGGCCGGATACTCGATCGCCGCGACGGCCACCTGGTCGCTCGCCAGCACCTCCACCTTGCTGCGGACGTCGGCGCAGGCGTCGCACGTCTGCGACGTGAACACGGCCACCAACCACGGGGCGTCCGGCCGGCTGAAGTCCCGGCGGTCGAGCTGCTCGGGCACCCGCCCACGCGGCTGGGTGGGGGCGTCGGGCCGGGCCCGGCGCCGCAGGACCAGGGCCACGACCGCGGCGACGACGGCGATGACCACCGCCAGCAGCACCCGGTCCATCGCCAGGAGTCTCGCAGCGTTCAGTCGCCGGCCGGCGCGTTCACCGGCACGGCGAACGTCGCCACCCGACCCTGCGCGCCCTCGGTGCGCCGCAGCACCCGCTCGACGAAGATCTGCGTCGTCGAGCGCACGATCAGCTCGTGGCCGAAGTACGCCGGGTCGCTGAGGTCGAGGTAGGCCACCGAGCTGCCGCCGACGTCGACGGCCTCCAGCCCCGGCACCGTCACCAGTCCCCCGGTCGTGACCGCCTGCACGGTCACCACGGCCGGCGCGGCGTCGATGTTGAGCACGGCCAACGCTCCGTCGGTCGGCTCGCGCGGCCCGAGCCCGACGTACCACGTGTTGGCCACGTAGCCGTCGGCCGGGCGCGGCGTGGCGCCGAGCGACACCGACGTGGTGTTGACGCCGTCGATCGTGTGCGTGATCACCCGCTCGACGACGATCGGTGTCCCGTCGGGCGTCGACACCACCATGTACCGGGGCCCGTCGGGGACGCCGGGCACGGTGTCCGGGTCGAACGGCACCGACTCGCCGGCCGGCACCGACACCGTGGACACGCCGGTGAAGTCGTCGCCGGGAGGAAGCCGAGCGGCAACAGGTCGACGTCGACGTCCTCGTCGCCCGGGTTGTACAGGCTGTACGACTCCGCCACGTTGTCGCCCTTCTCGCCGTAGGCGAACCACCACTGCGTCTGCTGCATCGGCGAGGCCAGCGACATCACGTAGCCGCTCTGGGTGTCGCTGGCGTAGGTCTGCGACCGGCCGAGCACGAAGTTGCCGCGACTGGCGACGACGCTCACCCCGAGGTTGACCTCGTCGGGGCCGGCGGCGTCCTCCAGCGAGATGACGCGCACCGATTGGCGCGGGATCGTGAAGTTCTGGAAGCGGTCGGGCGTCCGCGTGCCGGCGGACGTGCGCAGCGTCACGTCGACGATCGCGGCCTCGTCGTACGGGTTCGACAGGACGAGATCCTCGTTGTCGTCGTCGGCGGTCGCCCCAGTGGCGAGGTACCAGTGCGACGACGGGCTGTTGGCGCACACGGTCACCGACTCGGCGGTCGAGGTGCCCACGGGCCCGACCGCCCGCTGCTCGACGAGACCCCCGCCGCCGTCGATCTCCACCACGGCGGCGGCGAACTGGCTGTCGACGAGGGCGTCGACGTCGATGTCGGTCGATCCGAACGCCGGGACTTGGTAGGCCTTGGTGAGCACCGAATCGGCGCGATCGCCGTCGACGAGGAACGTGGCGCTGCGCCTCGACGGTGTGATCCTCGGCGTTGAACACCGTCACGTGGCCGGCCGTGCGGTCGGCTCCCGATGCCGGCACCCCGGGGCAGAACCACGTGCTGGTGAGGCCGCCCGCCAACGGCGCGGCCGGCATCCACGGCGCGCTGACGTCGGAGAACACCGCGTCGACGGGGCTCGGCGTGTCCCGGGCGAGCACGCCGACGACCACGAACGCGGCCACCGTGACGACCACCATCGGCAGCCGACGCACGACGATCATCGGCGCATCCCGTCGCGTGGGCTGGCGTCGTCGTCGAGCAGCTCGTCGACCCAGCCCGATTCGTCGGGCGACGAGTACGGCGCGTCGTCGGGCTCGATCAGCGGCACGTCACCAGCCTCGGTGGGCCACGCGATCTCGTCGGCCTCGAGATCGATCGGACCCTCACCCTCGACGGTGCGCGCCGGCCGCCCGGCGAGCGAGCGCACACGGGCCGGGATCTGGATCCGACTGGCCAGCAGCAGCACGGCGAGCCACGCCACGGCTTGAGCGAGCAGCGCCCACGTCCGCGACGACGGCGAGGAGTAGTGCAGCTGGCGGTCCCGGCGGCGGGCGCGGCGTAGGCGGTCAGCACCCCGAATCCCTCCGTGGCGGCGACCGGTTGACCGCCGACGTCGAGCCGCCAGTTCTCGTCGTACGGCACGGCGAGGTGCACCGTGCCGGCGGCGATGTCGCTCGTGGCGTCACGCGCCGAGATCGGCACCCCGGGGAACGCCGGGGTGGCGTCGCTCAGGTCGGTCTGGACGATCTCGGCCGGCGTGGTGGCGGCCGCCGCGGTGGCGGCCGCCCCGGTGAAGACGGCCGCGGTGGGGAACGCCGAGCGGTTGGAGTAGAGGACGAAGTTCGACGGGCTGTACTGCAGGCCGAGGTCGAGCTGCGACGCCAGCGCGCCGAGCAGGCCACCCGGGGGCTCGATCGGGTCGCTCGGCGTCGACTGGCTGCCGTCGAACAGCGGCACGACGATGTAGCGGATGCCGAACGGGGCGAGCAATCGACCACCACGCTGCGTGCTGTTCGAGGCGATCTCGTCGAGCGCCGCCCGCAGCGACGCGTCGCCGTCGGTGTCGGGCGGCTCCCAGCGGTACCGGGTATCGGCCACGCCCGGGCCGGTGAGACCCACGGCGATGCCGGGCGCCAGCTCTTGGGACGCCACGGGCATCAGCCGGGGATCGCCGAGGTAGAGCACCCGGTACTCCCCGATCGCCGGGTCGGTCGGGAGCTGGCGCCCGACCAGCTCGGCGATCGAATCGTCGGGGGCGAACCAGGCGCCGTCGGTGAGGGTCACCAGCGCCGGGAACATCGCGACGAGCACCGCCGCCATCGACAGCACCCCGAACGGCTGGCGCCATCCGAACGACCCGCCGGCGACGTCGCTCGAGAACGACGACACCGCGCACGCTGCGGCGAGCGACAGGCCGAGCGCCACCGGCACCAGCAGCATGCCGATGTCGGGTACCCGCACGGGGAGGGCGTCGCGGTCCTGGAGCACGGCGAGCGTGACGAACACCGCCACCAGGCCGGCGGAGCGGGCGGCCCACGTGAGGCGCCACGCCCGGGCGAGCAAGAGCCCGGTGACCACCGGCACGTAGAAGGCGAGTGCCAGCACGCTGAGGCGAGCGTCGCCGATGTCCATGGTCAGCACGGCGGTCAGGCCACGCCCGTAGGGACCGGCGAGCGGGGTGGCGGTGAGCCCGTCCCACGACCACGCGGCGGCCGCCGGCAGGTTGAGCAGCCATCCCACGGCGCAGGCGACGAGACCGGCCCCGGCGAACCACGCCCCGGTCCGCCACGGCGCACCGGCGAGCAGGGAGGTGACGCCGAGCACGACGGCGACCGCGGCGAGGATCAGCAGCACCGGCGGAGCCATCGCACCGGCGACGGCGGCGACGAGCGCAGCCACCGCCGTGCGTCGCACGCGTTCACGCTTGCCCAGCTCGAGGACGCCGTCGGCGAGGTCGCTGCCCACCGTGCGCGGGTCGGCGGTGCCGATGCCGACGGCCAGGCGCAGCGCGTTCACGAACCACGGGACGGCGGCGTAGGCGACGAGCGCGCTCAGCCGTCCGGTCGACATCACGCCCGGCAGCAGGGGCATGGCGACGTAGGTGACCAACGCCACGACGCGCTCGCGGTTCGACGGGAACACGTCGGCGAGGCGCCACACGCCGAGGCCGCCGAGCAACACCAGGCCGACGACGACCATGGTCAGGCCGAGGCCCATGTGGAACAGCCACAACACGCTCGACACCGCGAGCACCGCGTATCCGGTCGGATTCGCCGCCGTGGCGCCCAGACCGGTGCTGCTCCATGCGCTCGACGAAGTCCTGCCACAGCCCGCGAGGACTGGCCGGGAAGGGCAGGAACTCGCCGATCGCCGGGACGCCGTTGTTCACGAACGTCCGGCTGGCGACCAGCACCGCCACGACCACCAGCCGTCCAGGTGACCACCGGCACGAGCGAGCGCTCGCGCCACGTGCGCACGTTGTCCTCGAGGCCGATGAACAGGCGCGACTCGCGGGCCCGCCCGAAGAGGCGCAGGGCGTTGGAGCCGTGCGACTGCAGGTCGCGGATCTCCGAATCACCGACGCGGCGAACCTTGGCGATCGCGCCGCGGCGGGCGAGCAGCGTCGGGCTGCGCGGGATCGCCCCGACGAGCGCCCGCGTCGACGCCCAGCCCTCGCCGAGGCGTCCGGTGAACAGGCCGAACACGAGCTCGAGCAGCGTGACCCCGACCAGCTCCAGCAGGCGCAGCGGCAGCCGTGCCCCCGACGTCAGCGTCAGCGTCGAGCGCACGCGGTGGCGCGCCCGCAACGTGGCATGACCGAGGTCGGGCCGGCGTGCCTCGAGGTCCTGGCGGTGTCGGGCGCGCGCCGCCGGTGCCACCATCACCCGGGCGCCGCTGATGTGGGCACGCCAGCACAGGTCGACGTCCTCGCCGTGATAGCTCATCGACGGGTCGAACCCGCCGAGCGACCGGAACAGGTCGGCACGCGTCAGCAGGCACGCCGAGGGCACGGCGAACACGTCGGTCACGGCGTCGAGCTGCTCCTGGTCGTACTCGCCCGGCTCGACCCGGCTCGCCGCCTGGCCGTAGGCGTCGACGTCGAGTCCGACGTCCTGGAGGACGTTGGGGTTGTCCCAGGTCACCAGCTTGGGACCGATGATCCCGGCGTTCGAGCGGTAGAGCTCCTCGATCAGGAGGCGGATGGCGTCGGGATCGAGGGCGACGTCGTCGTGACAGATGCAGAAGAACCCGTTGTCGCCCTCGACCACGTCGAGCACGGCGTTGGCCGCCGGGCCGAACCCGGGGTTGACGCCGAGGTCGCGGATGAACGCGTCGGGCAGCCGGGCGAGGATCCGATCGGCCACCGGTTCCCCATCGGCGTCGGCGGTGCCCCCTGCGAGCACGAACAGCGTCTCGAGGTTCGGGTAGTCCTGGCGGGCCAACCCGGCGAGCGTCTCGTCGAACCACGGGCCGGCGCTGTGGACCACGACGACCGCCACCACCGGTGGCGCGAGCGAGTGCTGGTCATCGGATTCCACGGGCAACCGAGGCTATCGGTGGCGCACAACGACGAACCGTCATCAAGTTGACAAGTGTCCGCAAAGTACCCGTCACAGTTGCCGCCCTCATTTCCTCGCTGTCGCACCCGGATTGCTTGCAATTGTTAGCAGTACGCTCTATGCTGACCGCATGCCCGAGATCAAGCTCCCCGTCCTGCCCGCCTTCACCATTCCCGAGGTGCGCCTCGACGTCGACCTGCCCACGCTCGAACAGGTCCGCGGCGTCGCCCGCGACGCCGCCTATGCCGGCATCGGCGTGGTGGCCCTCACAGCCGAGCGGTTCTCCGACCTCCAGGCCCAGGTCACCGACCTGGTGACCGCGGTCGTGGCCGGCGGCGGCGCCCGCCTGGGCGTGCTCCCCAGCGTGCGCTGACCCGGAGCGGCGCCGGGACGGCGCACTCCGGCCCGCCGCGACCGGGGGTAGCGTACGGTTCCCGTGTCGCACGCGCCCTCGACCAATCGTGCCCGCGTGGGGCCCGGCGCCGCGCTGCGCACGTCTCTGCCCGAGGGAACCGTCCCCGTCGCGCTGGCCCTCCTGATCGCCGGCGTCGCCACCTACCTCTTCTTCAAGATCGGCAAGGACGCGGTCGGCGGCGCCGACGCGTTCAAGCCGATCGCCTCGCTGTGGTTCGCCACGTTCGCCCTGGCCCCCGGGTTCTTCCTGCCGCTCGAACAGGAGCTCGGGCGGGCCATCGGCCACCGCCGCGCCCTCGACCAGGGCGGCCGACCCGTCGCCCACAAGGTCGCCCGCCTCGGCCTGCTGCTCGGCGGGATCGTGACGCTCGGCATCATCGCCTTGAGCCCGATCATCGCCACCAACTACTTCGACGGCGACTGGGTGATGGTCGTGGCATTGATCGTCGCCTTCGCCAGCTACGCCCCGGCCCACCTCGCTCGGGGCGTGTGCTCGGGATCGGGACGCTTCCGCGCCTACGCCGTCGTGATGGGATCCGACGGGCTCGTGCGCATCGTCCTGTGCGTCGCCCTCGCCGCGTTCGGGTTCCAGTCGGCCGGGTACTACGGCATGGCGGTCGCCATCTCGCCGCTGTTCGGCGTTGCCTACATCGCCTCGCGCGGCAACCTGCGCACCGACCCCGGTCCGGAAGCGTCCTGGGCCGAGGTCACCCCGAACCTCGGCTGGCTGCTCATCGGCTCGGTGTGCGCGGCCGCCCTGCTCAACGCCGGGCCGGTGCTCACCACGATCCTCGCCCCCGACGGCGAACCCTGGGACAGCCTGGTCACCGCCTTCAGCTACGGCGTGCTGCTCGCCCGCATCCCGCTGTTCATGTTCCAGGCCGTGCAGGCGGCGTTGCTCCCCCGCCTCAGTCGCCTCGCCGCATCCGGCAACTTCGTCGAGTTCCGCGCCGGTCTGCGGCGGCTCCTCATGCTCGTCGTCGCCGTCGGCGTGATCGGCAGCCTGGGCGCGTTGGCCCTCGGCCCGTTCGTGCTCAAGAAGGTGTACGCCGCCGACCTCGCCGGCACGACCCTCGCCATCCTCGCCGCCGGCAGCGCGCTCTACATGCTCGCCATCTCGCTCGCCCAGGCGATCATCGCGCTGAAGGGCCACAAGCTCGTCGCCGCCGGCTGGGTGATCGCCACGGTCGCCCTCGCCCTCGGCACGTGGCTCGGCAGCGACGACGTGTTCCGCCGCGTCGAGATCGGCCTGTTGGTGTCATCGGTCGCGGCGGTCGCGTCGTTCGCGGTGATGTTGTACCTGCGCCTGCGGTCGGACGCCCGCCCCGACGACGATTCGGTGCTCGAGGCGTACACCGACATGCCGTTCGAGACGTGAGTGGCACGGCGACGTCCGGGCACATCGCCGTCGTCGTCCTCACCTTCCGGCCACCGGCGGGAGCGCTCGAGGCGTGCGTCGACTCGGTGCTGCGTTCCGGTGATGCCGCGGCGGTGTACGTGGTCGACAACGGCCGCGCGCTCACCGCTGCGCCGGGCGGCTCGATCGTGGGCCTGCTGACGCCGCCGCGCAACCTTGGCTATGCCGGCGGCATGAACTTCGGCCTGTGGCATGCGACGAGCCACGGTGCCTCGGCCGTGGCGCTGCTCAACGACGACACCACGGTCGAGCCCGGGTGGCTGGCCCCGCTGTGGCGCACCCTCGCCGCGGGGGCCGGTGAGCGCGTCGGTGCGGTGCAGCCGAAGCTCCTCCTCGCCGGCACCGACCCGGCCCAGCTCAACAGCGTCGGCGTGCGCTGGCGCAGCGACGGCGCGGGCATCGACATCGGCTACGGCGAGGTCGACCGCGGCCAGTACCCGCCCGGCCCGGCGCGGTTGTTCACCGGCGGCGCCGTGCTGCTGAGCACGGCGTTCGTCGACGACACCGGCGGGTTCGACGAGCGCTACTTCATGTACTACGAGGACATCGACCTCGCCCTGCGCGGACACGAGCGGGGCTGGTGCTACCGCTTCGAGCCGGCGTCGGTGGTGCGCCACGCCGTCGGGGCGACGTCGAAGACGATGCCCGAGCAGCGCCGCTACTGGCAGGAGCGCAACCGGCTGTGGTGCCTGTTCCGCCACGCCGGCGGCGTCGGCGTCGCCCACGGGCTCGGGCGATCGGCGCTGCGTCTGGCCAAGCACCCGAGCGCCGCCCAGGCGTCGGCGATCGTCCGCGGGCTGCAGGGCGCACCGCGGATGCGCCGTGAACGCCGGGCGGCCCGCCGGACATCGAGCGAGCGCAGCGAGCGGCAGTGAGCGAGCGAGTCTTCGAGCGAGCGAACCAGCAAACACGGTCGTCAGCTCATCGGCGCACTGTCACGGCGTTCCCCGGCCACGCAGGCCGCCGTTGGCCGCTCGCTCGCTGGCGCTCGCTCGCTCGCATGGCGTCGCGTTGCGGGATGGTGCGCCAATGAGCGCACCCGAGGTGACCGTGCTGTGTGGCGGGGTCGGCGCGGCGCGGTTCCTCGCCGGGCTGGTCCAGGTCGTCGACGCCGAGCGCATCGCCGCGGTGGTCAACACCGGGGACGACACGACCGTCAACGGCCTGGCGGTCTCACCCGACCTCGACACGGTCACCTACACACTGGCCGGGGCGATCGACCCGGAGCGGGGCTGGGGCCTCGTCGACGAGTCATGGCAGGCGATGGGCGCGCTCGCGCGCTACGGGGCGGTCGCCCCCGACGGGTCGCACGCCGCCACGACGTGGTTCCGGCTCGGCGACCGCGATCTGGCGACCCACCTCTACCGCACCGTGCGGCGCGCCGAGGGCGCCACGCTCACGACGGTGACCGCGGAGATCGCCCGGGCCTGGGCGGTGCCGATCACGCTGCTGCCGATGACCGACGGCACCGTCGCCACCGTGCTCGTGCTGCCCGACGGCAGCGAGCTGGCGTTCCAGGACTATTTCGTTCGCCACCAGCACGGCGTGGCGGTCGCCGGCGTGCGGATCGCGACGAACGGAGCGCGGGCGACCGACGCCGCGCTCGCTGCCATCGCGACCGCGGGCACCGTGGTGATCGCCCCGTCCAACCCGTTGGTGTCGATCGGCCCCGCTGCGCGCCCTGCCGGGCGTCGACGCCGTGCTCGCGTCCCGCCGCGACTCGGTCGTCGCGGTGTCACCGATCGTCGGCGGGCACGCCATCAAGGGTCCGGCCGAGCGACTGCTCGTCGAGCTCGGGCACGAGGCGTCGGTGGTGGGCGTGGCCCGGCTCTACGCGCCGATCGCCGCCGCCCTCGTCATCGATCCGGTCGACGCCGACCACGCCGGCGCCGTGGAACGGGCGGGCATGCGCGCCGTCGTCACCCCGTCGGTGATGTCGACTCCCGACGTCGCCGCGGCGCTGGCCCGGGCGACGATCGATGCGGACGCCGCCCGGTGACCGGCCGCGCCGTCAGCGCAACTGCTCGACGCCGTCGGCGAGCGCCGTCCACGGCGCCCAGCCGAGGTGGATGCGTGCACGCACCGACGACACGCTGAAGCGCACCAACTCGTCCGGGCGGGCGGCGACGAACGACGGTGGCGGCGCATCGCGAGCGACGAGGGCGGCGAGGTCGCGGAGCGTGGTCTGCACGCCGGTGCCGACGTTGACCACCAGTCCCGACCCGCGCTGGCGGGCGCGGACGATCGCGTCGACCACGTCGTCGACGTACACGAAGTCGCGCGTCTGGCGACCGTCGCCGGTCAGCCGCGCCGGCTCGCCTCGCGTCGCGGCGTCGACGAGGGCCGCCACCACCCCGGCGCCGACGCGCTGACGGCTGCCGTAGACCGACGACGTGGCGAGGGCGCTGAACTCGATGCCGTGCTGCTCGCGATAGTGGTCGAGCAGGTCGACCAGCGACTTGGCGACCACCCCGCGCAGCCCGCGCGGCACGATCGCCCCCTCCTTGGCCGGGAGGTCGCGGCTGGTCGGGTTGCCGTGCATCGCCGTCGCCGGGAGCACGATCACCACCTTGTCGACCCCCGACGCCCGCGCCGCCTCCAGCACGGCGAGCGTCGACGTGAACGAACGTCCGAGCTCGACCGGTGACCACCGGCCCGGCACGAGCGTGGCCAGATGGACGACCTGGGCCGGCCGGCGCAGCGCGATCAGCTCACCGAGCTCGGGCGACGCCGCATCGAGCGTGTTGATGCGCAGCGGGGAACCCTGCTGGCGCGCCGCGTTGCGCGCGTCGGCGAGGTTGCCGAGCGTGCCGGTGCTCAGGTCGTCGACGACGTCGACGGCCACACTTTCGGCCACGAGGCGGTCGACGAGGTGCGAACCGATGAACCCGGCCCCACCGATCACGAGCACGTCACACGGTGCGTCGGCGGCCGGCTCAGGGGGCGACGACGGGAATTCGTTCATTCGTCACCTGCCCGCCCGCGGCAACCACGCCCTCGGCGCCGACCACCGCGCCGCGCAGGGTGGCCCCGGCGGCGACGACACCCATGACGACCGACTCGTGCACCACCACATCCTCGCCGATGACGGCCCCAGCGAGCACCACCGACCGCTCGATGGTCGACCCGGCCCCGATCGTCGCCCCCCGGTCGACGCTGCTCGAGCAGACGGCGGCGCTGGGGTCGACGGTCGCGCCGGGGTGCACGCCGTACGTGGCGGCCGGGTCGGCCACGAGGCCGGCGTCGAAGCGCCCGGCGAGTCGATCGAGGTTCGCCTGCAGCAGCAGCTCGGGCCGGCCGACGTCGAGCCAGTAGTCGTCGGTGGCCATGCCGAACAGTCCACCCTCGGCGGCGAGCGCGGGAAACGTCTCGCGCTCGACCGACACGCGACGGCCGTCCGGGATGGCGTCGAGCACCACCGGCTCCATGACGTACGTGCCGGCGTTGATCAGGTTGCTGTCGGTCGTCCCCGGCGCCGGCTTCTCGAGGAACCGTCCGACGCGACCGTCGCCGGCGAGCTCGACGACCCCGAACGCCGAGGGGTCGGGAACCGGCGTGAGGTGCAGGGTGGCGGTGGCCCCGACCTCGCGGTGGCGGCGCACGAGCGCCGCGACGTCGAGGTCGTTGATCACGTCGCCGTTCACGACGACGAACGTGTCGTCGACGCCGGCCTGGCGTGCGGCGAACCGGATCGCACCGGCGGTGTCGAGCGGCTCCGGCTCGACGGCGTAGCGCAGCGCCACGCCACCGCAGCGGTCGTCGGGGAACGCCTCGAGGAACGGGTCCGGGAGGAACCCCAACGACAGGGTGACGGTGGTGACGCCGTGGCGCCCGAGGCGCTCGACGAGACGGGTGATGATCGGCTCGTTGCCGATCGTCAGCATCGACTTCGGCAGCGTGTTCGTGAGCGGGCGCAGGCGGGTACCGAACCCGCCCACCAGCACGATGGCGTGCATCAGCCGGCGGTGGTGGAGGGAACGTCCGTGCTCGCGGTGGGGGCGGTGGTGGCGGCCTCGGTCGATTCCGCTTCGGTGCCGCTGAGGGCGGTCGGCGTGTTGTCACCGGTGGGCGCGCTGTCGCCGGGCACGCTGGACTCGGTGTCGACCCGGCGGCCGCGCCCGGCTCGGTCGAAGCCGTCGGGCTGTCGGCGCTCGGCGTTGTCGATGGCGCCGAGGCGGGGCAGGTCGGCCGCCCAGGTCGGCATCACCACGTCGACGTCGTCGGGCACGAAGGCGATCGTGTACACCAGGCCGTTGCGGTCGAACGGGATGTCGTTGAACCCGGTGGTGTACGTCTGCTCGGAGTGCGGATCGCGGTAGTCGGTCCACACGACGACCTTCAGCGTGGCGTCCTTGCCGTTGCACTGCTGCTCGCCCTCCTCGTAGGTGAACGAGAAGTCGTCGGAGTTGGGCCGCGCCGACGCCGGGGTCCACGACAGCTTGGAGAGCGGGTCGCTGTCGGGTCCCTTGGGCAGCACCAGCTTGTCGTTGGTGAGCGTGACGCCGTAGTTGTCGAGGAACACGCCGAGCTTGGCCCGCTTGCCGGCGGCGCGATAGCCGTAGGGGTGCCAGTGGATCACGCCGTCGTCGTGGCTGTGCACGCCCGTGGTGACGAAGTCGGGGTAGACGTAGTCGCCGGCGGCGTCCTTGTCCTCGAGGTTGCCCGACAGCGTGATCTGCGGGGTGTCGGTGCAGATCTGGAAGCCGTAGGCGCCGTGCCAGTGGTCGATGCCCGGCTGCGGCGCCGAGGCATCGGCGGCCGGCTGCGAGGCGCGGGCGTAGACGATCAGCGCCAGCCCGATCACCAGCACGATGGCCACGACGAGGGGGAACAGGGTGCCGCCCTGGAAGCGCACGCGCTTGCCCTTGCCCTTCTGGGCCAGGCGCGAAGCCTTCCTGGTCGACGACGATGAGGGAGCCACGAGGGCGCAATGCTACCGGCGGCCCCCCGCAACGCAGCCGCGCCCGCCGGCGGACGCGAGCGACCCTCAGCGGCCGGCGAGTCCCTCGATCAGCGTGGCGTACGCCTCGGCGACGGCGCCCGGTGAGGCGGCGGCGAGCACCCATTCGGCGGCCCCGTCGGCCCATCTCGGCGGCGCCGACCGGGTCGTCGACGAGGGCGGCGATGGCGGTGGTCAGCGCGTCGGCGTCGTCGGGTGCGACACTGACACCACCGCCGGACTCGGCGAGCAATGCCGGCACCGCGGTGCCGGCGTCGATCGAGGCGACGAGCGGGCGACCGGCGGCGAGCGTCGAGTACGTCTTCGACGGCACGCTCACGTGGGCCAGGCCGCGGTGCAACGGCGACGACGTGGATGTCGCCGGTGGCGAGCAGCTCGACGAGGCGCCCTTCGGGCACGTAGCCCCCGAAGCGGACGTTGGCCAGTCCGGCGGCCGCGGCGCGCAGGTCGGCCAGCCGGGAGCCCTCGCCGTTGATCGAGGAACGTGACGTGCGGCAGGCGGCGGGCCGCGTCGAGCAGCAGCGACAGCGACTGCGAGAACCCGACGTTGCCGGCGTAGAGCACCACCGGCTCGTCGCCGATGCCGAGCTCACGGCGGTAGGGCGTCAGCCGGTCGGCCGGGTGGATGCGGCCGGCGTCGACGAAGTTGGGGATGACGTGCACCGTCGCCGGCGCGGCTCGCCGGCAGCTTGCCGCGGACGTTCGCCGCGAGGTCGTCGGACAGCACGGTGACGGCGTCGGCGAGGCGATAGCTCCAGCGCTCGAGCGCCGACGCGGCGGCGAGGACGCGCCGGTCGGAGATCGCCCCCGTGGCGGCGGCGGCGTCGGGGAACACGTCCTGGATGTTGAACACGAGCGGGGCGCGGTGCCACCACGCCACCACCCGCCCGGTGACGCCGAGCGTGAGCGGCGGCGACATCGCGATCACGGCGTCGGCGCGCGCCGTCGTCCCGCCGGCAGCCAGGCCGGCGCCCCCGGCGAGCACGGAGAACCCGGCGAAGCCGAGGGCCCGCCGCGCCAGGTTGCGCTTGTCCCCGCCCGGGAACGGGTTCACTCGGGTGATGCTCCCCCACGCCGTGCGCTCGCGATCGGCGACCGGCACCCGCCATCCCGCATCGACGGCGTGGTCGCGGTACCACGGCAAGGCGGTGACGACGTGCAGCGTGTGGCCCCGCGCCGCCAGCTCGTCGACGATGCGCGTCATCACGGTGCCGGTGGGCGCAGTGTCCGGCCGGAAGTGCGGACACACCACCACGATCCGCAACCCCCGCCCCCCCGGAGAAGCAAGATTTCCACAAGCAAAATCGAGCGCGCGCGCTCGATTTCGCGCCCCAGAATCGGCGCCGGCCCGTCGGTAGGCGTCGTCGAGGGCGCGGCCGGAGGCCGCCTGCGTGAACGTCGCCGCGCGGCGCAGGCCCCGGGCGACGAGCCCGGCACGGTCGGCGGCCACCGCGTCGAGGGCGTCGGCCCAGGCCTCGGTCGTCAGCGGGCGCACGACCGCCGCGTCGCCGGCGACCTCGGGCAGGGCGGCGCGGTCGCTGCACAGCACCGGCGTGCCGAGGGCCATCGCCTCGAGCACCGGCGCGCCGAAGCCCTCGTACTCCGAGGGGAACACCAGCGCCTCGGCCAGCGCGATCAGCCCGTCCCGGTCGGCGTCCGGAACCCGACCCGGGCGCACCACGCGGTGACCGACACCGGCGCGGGCGACGGCCTCGGTCAGCGCGACATCGGCCGCGCCGGCGCCCGCCGAGCAGCACGAGCACGAGGTCGGGGTCGGCCCACGGGCCGGCGAGCAGTTCGACGAGGAAGTCGTGACGCTTGTGCGGGTGGGTGATCGCGGGGTACACGAGCACCCGCCGGTCGCCGAGGCCGTACCGGCGCCGGAGCTCGGCGGGGTCGGCGCGGTCAGCGGTGGCCGGTACGTCGACGCCGTGCGGCACCACGACGATCCGGTCCCGCTCGACGCCGAAGGCGTCGACCACGGTGTCGGCGACGAACGCGCTCGGCACGGCCACGACGTCGGCGCGCGCCACCGATCGCGGCATCTGACGTTCGAGGTAGCGGCGCCGGACCGTCGAGAAGTACTGCGGCAGGTCGCGGTACTGCAGGTCGTGCACCGTCAGCACGACGGGCCGTGACGGCCCGCCGGGCGGGACCGTGCCGCCGCCGTGGTGCACGACGTCGGCGTCGCCGGCGCGACCGGGCAACCACAGCGCCTCGGCGGCGAGCCGGCCGGGACGCCCGAGGCGTCGGTCGACGAGCGCCGGAGGTCGCACCAGGTCGACCCGCTCGGCCAGGTCGGGATGGGCGGCGGCGAAACCCGGGGCGCGGCGACCCGCAGCTCGACGTCCGGCGCCACCTCGGTCAGCCCGAGCAGCTGACGCACGAGGTACTCCTCCGAGCCGCCGACGCGTCCCGGCCGGCACCACAGCAGGTTCACCAGCACCTTCACGGCGCCATCACCGCCTCGTACAAGCGCTCCCGCGTCGACGACGCGTCGTAGTGCGCCGCCACGCGCGCCCGCGCCCGCTGCGCCGAGGTGACGGCGGGCGTCGGCGTCGCCGAGCAGGCGGTCGATCGCGCTCGCCAGCGCGGCGGCGTCGCCGGGCGGCACGGCCACGCCGCCGTCGCCCACGTACTCCGGCGCACCGCCGAGGTCGCTCACGACGACCGGCAGCCCGAGGCTCATCGCCTCGAGCACACCCAGCGGTCCGGCTTCGGGCGAGGTGCTCGCCGACACGAACACGTCCCAGCCGGCCATCGTGGCGAGGGCGTCGACCGCACCGAGGAAGCGCACGCGACCGGCGAGGTCGGCGGCGCCGGCGCGGGCGCGCAGCTCGGCGACGTACGCCTCGTCACCCGGGAACTGCCCACCGGCCAGCTCGACGCGCACCGCGGGAAGCCGCGCCGCCGCCTCGAGCAGGACGCGCTGACCCTTCCAGGGCGTCAGCAACGCCAGCATCCCGAGCACCGGCGGCTCGTGCAGCACGCCGGCGTCGACCGCGTCGACCGGCCACGTGACGCCGTTGGGGCACACCACGACGTCGAGACCGAGGGCCCGCAACGGCGCGGCGGTCGCCTCGGACACCGCCACCGCTCGCGCCGCCGTCCCGGTGCGCCGGCGACGGGTGCCCAGGCGCACGAGGAGGCGCTGGCGGCGGGTGTGCACCGTGTCGTGCACCAGCCACACGAACGTCGACGCCGGCCGGGAGCCGCGGACGACGGGCAGGGCCCACAGCGAGTTGACGACCGTGTGCGTGCCGCTGGCGCCCACTTCGCCGGCGACGACTCGGCGCGCCGTCGCCCACGCTCGCACCAGCGCCAGCGCCGCTCGCGCCCGCCCGAACGCACCCGGGCGTGGCGTCGGCACGAGCGCGGCGATCGGAACGTGGCGGACCCCGGCCGGCAGACGATCGACGAGCGGTCCGACCGGTGACACCACCGACCACGTCGTCGCCGCGCGCGCCGCGGCCATCGCGAGCAGCGACACCAGCACCGACTCGGCGCCCGAGCACTCGCCGGTCGCGTTCACGGCGACGACCCGACCCGGCGCGTTCACCCACCCATCATGGCCGTATCCTGAGCCGATGCCCGGCTTCTGGACCGACCGCCGCGTGGTCGTGACCGGTGGCGCCGGGTTCCTCGGCCGCTGCGTCGTCGCCCAGCTGCGGACGCACGGGGCCGACCCGGTGGTGGTGCGCAGCGCCGACTACGACCTCACGGTTCCCGGCGCCGCCGACGACATGGTCAACGACCACCGGCCCACCGACATCGTCCACCTCGCCGCCCGCGTCGGCGGCATCGGGTACAACCAGGCCGAGCCGGCGCCGCTCTACCTCGACAACCTCACGATGGGCACGTACGTCATCGAGGCCGCACGCACGGGCGGTGTCGACAAGACCGTGCTCCTCGGCACGGTCTGCTCGTACCCGAAGTACACGCCGGTGCCGTTCGCCGAAGCCGACCTGTGGAACGGCTACCCCGAGGAGACGAACGCGCCGTACGGCATCGCCAAGAAGGCGCACCTCGTGCACGCCCAGGTCAACCACGCCCAGTACGGCCAGCGCTTCGCCTACCTCGTGCCGACGAACCTCTACGGCCCCGGCGACAAGTTCCATCCCGCCGTCTCGCACGTGATCCCCGCGCTCATCAAGAAGTGCGTCGAGGCGGTGGAGGCGGGGGCCGGGCACGTCGACGTGTGGGGCACCGGCTCGGCGAGCCGCGAGTACCTGTACGTCGACGACGCCGCCGCGGCCATCGTCGCCGCCGCCGAGCGTCACGAAGGCGTCGAGCCGGTCAACCTCGGGGCCAACCACGAGGTCACGATCCGCGAGACGGTCGAGACCATCGCCGCGTCTGGTCGGGTTCGCCGGCGAGCTGCGGTGGGACGCCACCAAGCCCGACGGTCAACCACGCCGGTGCGTCGACGCCAGTCGGGCGCGGGACCTGCTCGGGTGGGAGGCGACCACGCCGTTCGACACCGGGCTGCGCGCCACCGTCGACTGGTACCTCGCCCATCGCGACGAGGCCGAGCGCGTCGCCGCGTGACACGACGGCGTCAATCGTCGGCGGTGACGATGCCGGCATCGATCGCGGCCGCCCGGTACGCCGCCGCGAGGGAGTCGAGCGACTCGTGGGCGTTGAGCCCGCTCGGGTTGGGCACCACCCACAGCACCGCGCCGGCCAGCGTCTCCGGCTGGCGGCCGGTGGCGGCGTCCCGCCGGCCGAAGGCGTCGCGGTACGCGGTGACGCCGGCGACGGCCACGACGACGGGCCGGTGCTCGGCGACGAAGCGCTCGAGGCGGCGGCCGCCGGTGGCGAGCTCGGCGCGCGACAGCTCGGAGGCACGCACCGTGGCCCGCGCCACCAGGTTGGTGATGCCGATGCCGCGGGCGACGAACGCCGCTCGCTGGGCGTCGGTCATGCCGGCCCCGCGATCGACGTCGAGGTCGATGATTCCCGCCCGGCGCAGCGCCGGATAGAAGCGGTTGCCGGGGTGGGCGAAGTGGGTGCCGGTGGCGGCGGTCCACAGACCGGGATTGATGCCGACGAACAGCAGCCGCACGCCGGGCCGACGAGGTCGTCGACCGTGGCGTCGCGGAACGACTCCAGCTCCGCCCGGGTGAATCCCACGCCGGCATTCAAACAGCCGCCGATCAGACTGGTGCGATGCCGCATCCGTACTGGCCGCTGTTCGACCTCGAGGTGCGCACGCCGATCCTCACCCTGCGCTACATCGACGACGCCCTCGCCGACGAGCTCGCCGCGCTGATCTCGCAGCCGATCCACGACCCGGCCGAGATGCCGTTCGGCGTGGCGTGGACCGACGCACCCGAGCCGACGCGCCAGCGCGAGGCGTACCGCTTCTGGGCGCGGTGCCGCGCCCACACCACGGCCGAGTCGTGGAACATCAACCTGGCGATCCAGCGCCACGGACGGGCCATTGGCGCGTGCGGCCTCATGGCCGAGCACTTCCCGACGCTGCGGACGTTCGAGACCGGCTCGTGGATCACCCAGAGCGAGCACGGTCGCGGGTACGGCACCGAGATGCGCGCCGCGCTGCTGCACCTCGGGTTCGCCGGGCTCGGCGCCACCGAGGCGACGACGGCGGCGTTCGCCGACAACCCGCGCTCGCTCGGGGTCACGCGACGCCACGGGTACGAGCCGAACGGCACCAAGCGCATGCTGCGTCGCGACGAGAGCGGCCGAGCTGCTGCGCTTCCGGCTCGGGCGCGAGGAGTGGGCCGCGTCACGCCGCGACGACATCGAGCTGGTCGGCGTCGAGGGCGTCCGCGACCTCCTCGGCATCGACATCCCCTGACCCCTCCCGAGCCGAAGATTTCCACAAGCATTTTCGTAGCACGAATTCGCGCCGCAGAATCAGCGATGTGCTATCTGAGGTCGCGAAATCGTGCAGTAAACGCTCGATTTTGCTTGTGGAAATCTTTCCCCGGCGGAGGGGTCAGGACAGGGCGGTGACGAGGGCGCGCAGCGGGGCGCGGAAGTCGTCGAGGAGCGGCACGCCGGCGGCGGCGAGAGCGGCGTTCTCGAGCACGCTGTTGACCGGGCGCGGTGCCGGGCGCGGCGGCTGCAGCTCGGCGGTGGCGATCGGGCGGACGATCGACGGGTCGCGGCCCATCGCCACGATCACCTCGCGGGCGAACTCGTACCACGACACCGCGCCCTGGTTCGTGGCGTGGTACACGCCACTGCGACGCTCCCCGGCCAATCGGCGCAGGAGCGGCGCCAGGTCGGCCGTCAGCGTCGGGTGCCCGCGCTGGTCGTCGACGAAGGCCAGGCTGCCCGCGGTCCCGTCGCTGCCGCCGGCGAGACGCATGATCGTGCGCACCATGTTGGCCCCGTGCTCGCCGCACACCCACGACGTCCGCACCACGGTGGCCGAGACGCCGAGCGCCTGCGCCTCGCGCTCGCCGGCGAGCTTCGACGCGCCGTAGACCGACAGTGGGTTCGTCATGTCCCACTCGTGGTAGGGGCGGGCGAGGGCGCCGTCGAACACGTAGTCCGTCGACACGTGCACCAGGTGGGCGCCGACACGGTCGCACCCCTCGGCGAGCCATCGCACGGCGAGGGCGTTGCTGGTGAACGCCCGCTGCGGATCGGACTCGCACGCGTCGACGGCGGTCCACGCCGCGGCGTTGACCACCGCGTCGGGACGCAGCGACGTGATCGCCCCGAGGACGGCGTCGCGGTCGGTGACGTCGAGGGCGGCCCGGTCGGCCGCCACCACGTCGTCATCCGCGGCGGTCGCCGCCGCACGACGTCGGCGCCGAGCTGGCCGCCGGCGCCGGTGACGAGCAGGCGCATCGGGGTGCGGCGACGGCTCACTGGCCCGTGGCGGCGTACTTCGCCTCGGTCGCCGCCTTCTGCGGGCGCCACCAGTCCTCGTGGTCGCGGTACCAGTCGATGGTCTGGGCCAGCCCGGCGCGGAAGTCGCGGTACCGCGGCGCCCAGCCGAGCTCGGTGCGGAGCTTGGTCGAGTCGATGGCGTAGCGCATGTCGTGGCCGGGCCGGTCGGTGACGTGGTCGTACTCGTCGGTGGGTCGGCCGATCAGCTCGAGGATCATCTCGACGACCTGCTTGTTGTCCTGCTCGCCGTCGGCGCCGATCAGGTAGGTCTCGCCGACCCGGCCGCTGCTCGACGATCCGCAGCACGGCGGCGTTGTGGTCGTCGACGTGGATCCAGTCGCGCACGTTGTGCCCGGCGCCGTACAGCTTCGGGCGGATGCCGTCGAGCACGTTGGTGATCTGGCGCGGGATGAACTTCTCGACGTGCTGGTAGGGCCCGTAGTTGTTCGAGCAGTTGCTGATCGTGGCGGCGACGCCGAACGAGCGCACCCAGGCCCGCACCAGCAGGTCGGAGCCGGCCTTGGTCGACGAGTACGGGCTCGACGGGTTGTACGGCGGTGGTCTCGGTGAACCGCGCCGGGTCGTCGAGCTCGAGGTCGCCGTACACCTCGTCGGTGGAGATGTGGTGGTAGCGGGTGCCGTGGCGCGCGCACCGCCTCGAGCAGGCGGAACGTGCCGACGAGGTTGGTCTGCGACGAACGGCGACGGGTCGGCGCAGCGAGTTGTCGTTGTGCGACTCGGCGGCGAAGTGCACCACGCGTCGGCGTGTCGGCGACCAGCCGGTCGACGAGCGTCGGGTCGCAGATGTCGCCGCGCACGAACGTCGAGCCGCTCGGCGGGCAGGCCGTCGAGCGACTGCGTGTTGCCGGCGTAGGTGAGCTTGTCGAGCACGGTCACCGTGGCGTCGGTGTGGGCGAGCACGTGGTGCACGAAGTTCGAGCCGATGAACCCGGCCCCGCCGGTGACGAGGAAGTCGCCCATCACTCGATGTCGATCTGGCAGTGGTCGCCGATCATCAGCCGCAGCGCCCGCGGCCGGCGGCTGGTGCGGTCGATGACGGTCTCGCGGCCGATGAGGCTGTCCTCCAGGCGGGGGATGTTGAGCACCTGCGAACCGTCCATCACGACCGAGTGCTCGATCTCGCTGGTGTCGACGATCGCATCCGGCGCCGATCGCCGAGAACGGGCCGATGAAGCTGTCGACGACGCGGGTGCCGCGGCCGATCGCGACCGGGCCACGGATCGTCGAGTTGACGATCTCGGCGCCCTCGTCGACGATGACCCGGCCGTCGAGCGTCGAGCGCTCGTCCACGCTGCCGTCGACGCCGCGACTCGATCTGCTCGAGCAGCAGACGGTTCGCCTCGAGCAGCGGGGTGAGCTTGCCGGTGTCGATCCACCAGCCGGTCAGCAGCTCGGTGCGCACCCGCTTGCCGTTGGTGATCAGCCACTGGATGGCGTCGGTGATCTCGAGCTCGCCCCGCGGCGACGGCTGGATCGAGCGCACCGCTTCGTGGATCGACGGGTCGAACAGATACACGCCGACGAGGGCGAGGTCCGACGGCGGGTCGGCGGGCTTCTCGACCAGCGCGACGACGTTGCCGTCGGCGTCGAGGGTGGCGATGCCGAAGCGCTGCGGGTCGGGCACCCGCTTGAGCAGGATCTGCGCCGCCGGTGGGTCGGGACGCGTCCGCGCCTGCTCGAAGGCGTCGACGAAGGCGCCGAGGTCCTGCTCGAGGAGGTTGTCGCCGAGGTACATCACGAAGTCGTCGTCGCCGAGGAAGTCCTGGGCGATGAGCACGCAGTGGGCGAGGCCGAGCGGCGCGTCCTGAGGCAGGAACGTGATCGCGGCCCCGAAGGCACCGCCGTCGCCGAGCGCCTCGCGCACCTCGGGCCCGGTCGCGCCGATGATGACGCCGATCTCGGTGATCCCGGCGGCGACCATCGCCTCGATGCCGTAGAACAGGATCGGCTTGTTGGCCACCGGCACGAGCTGCTTGGCCCGCGTGTGGGTGATCGGGCGCAGGCGCGTGCCTTCGCCTCCCGCCAGAATCAATGCTTTCACCGACCGCTCCCCGCTGTCATACGGACCGGGAGCCTACGTCGTGCTCGCCCGGCCCCGACAGGAGCGGCCACAACGGTCACGTCGCCGTAGCGCCCGAGGTGTCCGCGGTGTCGGGCGCGGGTGGTTCCGGGCCGGTGCCGCGGAAGTAGTCGAGCACGGCGTCGGTCTCGGGCCCGTCGACCAGCAGCAGCGCGTCCTGGCCCTCGTCCTGGTAGCGCTCGACCGGGACGGAGAACGTCTGCAGGCCGTCGGCAGCCGCGCTGGCGAGGGCGCGGCCCGCCTCGAGCACGTCGATCGAGTTGTCGAACGTGATCACGTTGGTGGCCGCATCGAGCAGGTCGCCGAGGCGCAACGGGTTGCTCGTGACCTCGGCGAGGAGCTTGTCGGCGGCGAGGCGGATGAAGTGCTGCTGGCGCTCGATGCGCCCGAGGTCGTTCTTGTTGTCGGGCACCCAGTTGTAGTCGCCGTTCTCGTCGGGTCGCCATTCCTCGAGGTGGCGCGAGCGGGCGTAGGCGAGGGCCATCGGGCCCTGCAGGTTCTGACAACCGGGCTGGACGTCGAGCCCCGATCCGGAGTCGCGCGAGGCGAACTCGAAGCACACCTCGACGCCACCGATCTTGTCGACGAGCTTGATGAACCCGGCGAGGTCGATCTCCAGGTAGTGATTGATCGGGATGCCGAAGTTGTCGGTGATCGTGCGGGCGAGCACGTCGGGCCCGTCGGCGTAGGCCGAGTTCAGCTTGGCCTTGGCGCCGTCCCGACCGGCGATCGGCACCCAGAGGTCGCGGGGCAGGCTGAGGATCGATGCTCCGAGCTCGGGGTCGCGCCGCAGGATCATCATCGTGTCGGAGCAGTCGCACCCGGCGGTCGTGTCGTTGTTGCCGTCGGGGTCGCCGTTGGCGCGGCTGTCGGAGCCGACGATCAGGTAGTTCTCGGCCGGACCGACGTTGGCGCTGAGCACGTCGGCGAGGGCGTCGGCCTGGGGACCGGCGATGCGCTGCACGGAGTTGGTCTGACGGTCGGCGGCGAAGTACACGCCGGCGCCTCCGCTGACGCCGACCACCACGGTCAGCACGCCGGCCAGCAGCAGGGGCGCGCGGTGGACCCGGCCTCGTGCACCCATGGACATCGAGGTTACCGGCGTCGATCCGGCGGTGCCGGGCATCCCCGCCGGCGAGGCCGAACCGTGAGTCACGCGTACGGAGATCCGTACGCCGGCGCTCACCCTTCCGGTGCGAAACGGGCGGCCAGGTGCTCCAGGATCGCGGTGAGGTCGGGCTCGGCGATGGCGATCGCGTCCGGCCAAGAGAACCAGTGCACCTGCTGGCTCTCCTCCGGAGGGGGATTCGGGTCGACGTCGCCCGCCGAGAACAGGTAGCGCAGGTCGAGGTGGGTGTGGCCGATCGGCTCGGGCAGGTCGTGCACGCTGACGTGGACCAGTTCGGGGCTGGTCCCGAGCAGCTGCGCCGGCAGCCCGGTCTCCTCGATCACCTCGCGGCGAGCACCTTCCCAGGGCGTCTCGCCGGCGTCGACGTGGCCGCCCGGCTGCAGCCAGACGCCGAGCTTCAGGTGGCGCACCAGGATCGTGCCGCGGCGGCCGACGACGAAGCCCGAACCGGTGACGTGCACCGGGCCGCTGTCGACCGAGAACGGGTCCTCGAGCCGTGACACCTCGGCGGCGGTGCGCTCGATGTCGAGTCGCTCGCGCTCGTCGAACGGCACGTGAGCCGCCAGCGACGCCAGCACCTCCGCCCGCAACTGCTCGACACGGGCGTCGTCGGTCATCCCCCGACCGTACCCGCCGCCCACCGTCCGCCTGCGACGAGCGCAATCTGGTCACCGACGTTCTCGATATCGAGAACCACAGTGACCAGATCGGGTTTCGAGACGCAGAGTGACCAGATGGCGGCGATCAGGCGCCGGCCTTGGCGTTCCAGCGCTCGCGGCCGAGGCGGCTGCGCTCGAGCAGGTTCGCCGGCACACGGGCGGCCGCCGCCGACAGCGCCGCGCTCTCGCCGCCGCCGCCGTCTGATGGCGACGCCGCCACGGCCGGCGTCTCCTCGGGCGCCACGAGGTCCTCGAAGGCCGGCGGGCGCATCCCCGGCTGCCAGTACCGGTACAGGGTGGTCAGCGACGTCGGTGAGCGGTTCGACCGAACCGCCGCGTGCCAGCTCGACCGTCACGATGTTCGAGAACACGTGCACGGCGTCGACCTGGCCGGTGGCGAACAGCCGCCGGGCGAGCTCGGCTGCCGGACGGGGCCCGAACGCATCGGCCGCCGACTCGAAGTACTCGTGACCCATCCCGGTGAGCGTCCGGTTCAGCTCGAAGCGCACGATGCCCGGCGACGACGACGGCTTCTCGGTGACCGCGACCAGCTGACCCATCGGGGCCGAGGTTACACAGCCGCCCCGCGACCACGGGCGTCCGCGCCGGTCGCAGCGCGCCGCGCACGCGTCGCGTACCGTGGCGCGATGACGACCGTCGCCGAGCACCCGGGCGTGGAGGACGTCGAGCCCTCCTTCGCCGACGCCGCACGCGCCTTCCTCGACGCCCACGCCCGCCGCAAGGACCCCGAGGTCACGTTCGTGTGGGGCGAGGGCAACGACGGCGTGTCGATCTTCGAGGAACGCGACCGCGCCGAGGAGCGACGCCAGCTCGCCGACGCCTCGGCGTTCCGCGCCGCTCGCTTCGACGCCGGATTCGGGTGGCTCACCGGTCCCGAGGCCTACGGCGGACGGGGCCGGTCCCGCGCCTACCAACAGGCCTACGACGCGATCGAAGTCGACTACGACATCCCCAACCAGGGGTTCTTCCTGATCGGCCTGGGCATGGTGGCGCCGACGATCCTCGCCCACGGCAGCGACCACGCCCGCGAGCGCTACCTGCGGGCACTCCACCGCGGCGACATCGTCGCCTGCCAGCTGTTCTCCGAGCCCGGCGCCGGCAGCGACCTCGCCTCGCTGCAGACCCGCGCCGATCGCGACGGCGACGAGTGGGTGCTCAACGGTCAGAAGGTCTGGACCTCCGGGGCGCAGTACTGCCGACATCGGCGAGGTGATCGCCCGCACCGACCCCGTCGGTCCCCAAGCACAAGGGCCTCACCGGGTTCATCGTCGACATGCACGCGCCGGGCGTCGAGGTGCGCCCGCTGCGGCAGATGACCGGCGGCGCCAGCTTCAACGAGGTGTTCTTCACCGACGTGCGCGTCCCCGACGACCATCGCCTCGGCGACGTCAACGACGGCTGGGGCGTGGCGCTCACGACGCTGATGAACGAGCGGGCGGCGATCGGTGCCGGCGGCGGCGCGACGAGCGGCGCCGGCGTGGTGACCCGCGCTCACCGAGCTGGCCCGGCACATGGGACGCGCCGACGACCCGATCGTGCGCCAGCGGCTCGCCGACATCCACATCCGCGGCAACGTCGCCGAGCTACACCAACCGCCGGGCGATGGCGAAGATCGCCGTCGGCCAGCTCCCCGGCCCGGAGATGAGCATCGCCAAGCTGACGTCGACCCAGCTGCTGCAACGCATCGGCGAGCTCGCCGGCGACCTGCTCGGCCCGCGCCTCACCGCCGACACCGGCGAGTGGGGCACCTTCGCCTGGGCTCAGCTGGTGGTCGGCACGCCCGGCATCCGCGTCGCCGGTGGCACCGACGAGGTGATGCGCAACATCATCGGCGAACGCGTGCTCGGACTCCCGAAGGGCCCGTAGGCGTCACGGAATCGGCCCCGGCACGCCGCGGTGGGCCAGGACCGACCCGAGCAGGTCGGGGAACTCGGCCGGCGTGCACGCGGTGACGAACACGCCGAGCGCAGCGAGCTCGGCGGCGTGGTGCTGGTCCGAGACCGGCGCGCCCTCGTCGGACGAGCGCGAGCAGCACCACCACGGTGACCCCCGAGCGGACCAACGCGGCGACGCGCGGCCCGCATCAGCCCGGCGTCACCGCCCTCGAACAGGTCACTGATCAGGAGCAGCACGGTGTCCTGCGGGCGGGTGATCAGCCGCTGGCACATCGCCGACGCGTTGGCGATGTCGGTACCGCCACCGAGCTGCACGCCGAACAGGACGTCGACCGGATCGTCGAGCAGCTGGCGACAGGTCGGCCGCCGACGTGTCGAACGCGACGAGCGTGGTGCGCAGCGCCGGCAGCCGCGCCAGCACGCAGGCGAACAGCGATGCGTGCACGATGCTGTCGGTCATCGAGCCGCTCTGGTCGAGGGCGATCACGATGTCGCGTGCGAGCGACGGCCGGTGGCGGCCGTAGCCGACCAGCCGCTCGGGCACGAGCGTGCGCTGCTCGGGCAGCCACGTGCGCAGGTTGGCGTGGATGGTGCGGTCCCAGTCGATGTCGGCGTGGCGCGGGCGACGCGTGCGGTTGGCCCGCGACAGCGCTCCGGCGACCGCGGCCCGGGTGCGATCGGCGAGCTGGTCGGCTCAGCCGATCGAGCACGCTGCTGATGACCTGGCGGGCGGTGGCCCGGGTCTCGTCGGGCAGGAGGCGGTTGAGCTCGACGAGCGCGCCGACGAGGTGCACGTCGGGCTCGAGCTCGGCGAGCAGCTCCGGTTCGAGCAGCAGGTGGGTGAGATCGAGCCGCTCGACCGCATCGCGCTGCAGCACCTGCACCACCGGCATCGGGAAGTAGCGACGGATGTCGCCGAGCCAGCGGGCCACCGACGGGGCCGATCGGCCGAGGGCGCCGGTGCGGCGCGAACCCGCCCCGCGACCGGTGCGTTCGGGGGCGTCGTAGCAGGCTGCCGAGGGCGACGTCGATGCGCAGGTCGTCGCGTCCGAGCTGCACCGCCGCCGGCGTCGTCGGCCCCGCCGAGCACGAGCCGCCAGCGGCGCATGCGTTCGGCCTCCGACACCGCGGCGCTCACCCATCGCCGCTCCCGGAATCGTGCACCGGCAGGCCGAGCAGCAGCCGGACCGTGTGGAGTCCGGCGCGCACCCGCTCGACGTCGAGCTCGTCGCCGACCTGATCGCTCGGCCGCAGTCGCGCCGCCGGCGAGGAGCACGCCGAGCTGGCGACGCTCGGCCGGCTCGAACGCCCCGAACGTGCGGCGAAGCAGCACCAGGGCGTCGATGAACACGTCGCCCGGCATGGCCGAGATCCAGCCATCGATCACGTCGAGCAGTTCCCGGTCGTGCACCAGCACGGTGCCGCTGCCGGCGAGGAAGCCCTTCGAGGAAGCGCGCGCCCGTCGGCCGGCCGGGGTTCCGGCCGTGAGCGCCCGCCACAGCGCGCCGCGACACGTCGTCGGGCGACCACGTGCCGCCGTCGTGCAGCAGACGGGTGGCTCGACCGCGCACCAGCCCGTGCACGGCGTGCCCGTCGGCCAGCACGGTCAGCAGCGTCGGGCAGATCGCGCGCGTCGCGCCGGGTGGTCGAGCAGGGCGAGCGCGGCCTGGAGTCCGCTCAACCGCTCGACCATCGCTGCCGCGGCGTCGTCGTCGAGGCGAGCGGCCGGCGCCGTCGAGCCCGGCGATCACGCGCACCACCATCTCGTCGACGACGGTCGTCAACGCCGACGCGTCCGACCCGCGGACGTCGCCGTAGCGGAGGGCATGGGCGAGCGGCACCGAGTGCGTCGATCAGCTCGGCGACGTCGGGGGCCCGTGCGGCGAGCTCGCCGAGCGATCGGGCTGCGCCGACCACCGCCCCCGGGCAGGTCGGCGAGCAGGGCGGCCGCGACGAGCGAGGCCGCCTCCGCCAGCCGCGTGGCGGCCGGCCGTGCGCTCGATCACCGTCAGCCGTCGCCGCCTCGACGAGCGTGGTGCCCTGGCCGGCGCACTCGACCAGGCGGATCAGCGCGCTCGGGCTCCCAGTCGAGATCCCAGGTCTCGCGGAACGTGCCCCGCGCCCCGCGTCCCTCGGCGAGGTGACCCCAGTCGAAGGCCGAGGAGGTCGAGGCGGTGCAACAGGTGCGATCGGCGCAGCGCCAGCGGCGTGCGCAGGTCGAGCTCGAGCCGACGGGCGCCGATCGTCGGGCTGAGCCGGCACGCGTCTGCTGGCGCGGCGACGTCGCCCACCAGTGGCACCTGCGGAGCCTCGGGCGGGCACCGCGCCGACGGCGGTGCCGCACGTCAGCTCGTCGATGACCGGCGGCAGCGTCCCCGACGTGCCCCCGACGACGGTCTGGCGGCATCTAGCACCTCGTCGAGGCCCGGCCCGCGGACGGTTGCGCAGTGCGGCCAGGGCGTCGGCGAGGCGAGCCGCGGCGATCAGATCGTCGGGCGACACCGCCAACCCGCGGTGCGCGCATGCCGGCAGCGGCGTCGACGAACAAGCGGGTGACGCCGTCGGGCGCCGGGGTGGTGGAACACGTGGCGGTACCAGCCCGGGCACGCGACGCCGGCGCCGTACCCCGTGCCCGTGCTCCAGCCGGCGGTCGCGTCCACGGCACCCAGCTGAGCGCCGCCCGCCCGGCCCCGGGCGGCGCCTTGGCCAGACCGGCGTCGGACGCCGCCGTCGGCCGGGCTCGGATCCAGCGCCGGCACGTGCCAGGCCCCACAGACCACGGCCACCGCGCCCTGACCAGCGTCGGAGAGTGCGGCGCGGACGGCCCGGCGCATGTGCGCCTCACGCCGGGCGTCGTCGCCGGACGTGCTCGTGCCGGCGCGCACCGCGGCCATCGCCTCGCCACGGCGGCGAACGCCGGCACGCCGTCGCCGCGGTGCTCGACCACGTCGTCCCACCAGCGTTCGGCGTCGGGTTCGCCCGCCGCCGCGGCCAGCGCGGCGAGCGGGTCGACCCGTCCGCCGTGACCCGCCGATCGTCGTCGCCTCGTCGCCAGTGCCCAACCGGCGCGGCGCGTCGATCGGTCGCACCGGCCGGTCGTGGGCCAGGGCCCAGCGGACCGCCTGCCACTCCGGGCTGAACTCGGCGAGCGGCCAGAACGCCGCTCGCGACACGTGGTCGCCAGGTAACCGAGCAGGGCGACCGGCGGCCGCAGGCCCGGGTCACCGATCCACCCCAGCAGCGACGAGGCGTCGGCCGGCAGCTCGACGAGCACGATCGCCGGCGCCAGCTCGTCGAGGGCGCGCACGACCGAGCGCGCCGACCCCGGTCCGTGATGTCGCACGCCGAGCAGGTGCAGGCCGGGCGTGGCGCCCGCCGATCAGCCGAGGTCGCGGCAGGCGTCGTAGAACTCGCCCCAGCCGTCACGGTCGCGCACCACCCCCTCGAGGTACTCGCGCCACACCACGTCATCGTGGCTCGGGTCACGTACGACCGCGCCGACGACGCCGGCGGCGATGTCGGCGGCACAGCTGTCCGTCGCCGAAGTGGGCGGCGAGCGCGAGGCCGTTGGTGACGACCGAGATCGCCTCGGCCGTCGACAACGTGCCGCTCGGCATCTTCAAGCTGGTGCGTCCGTCGCTGGTGGCCCCGTCGCGCAGCTCACGAAAGATCGTGACCACGCGGCGGATCTCCTCTCGACGCCGGCGGGACCGCCGGCAGGGCGACGGCCTCCCGAGCTCGCCGACGCGACGTGCGACGATGGCCATCTCTTCGTCGGCGGTCGCCGGCAGCGGCAGCACCACCGTGTTGAACCGCCGCCGCAGGGCGCCGACATATCGTTGATGCCTCGGTCACGGTCGTTGGCGGTGGCGATGAGGTTGAAGCCGGCGATCGCCGCACCTCGGTGTCGAGCTCGGGGACCGGCAGCGTCTTCTCGCAGGATCGTGACGAGCGCGTCCTGCACATCCGCGGGCATGCGGGTGATCTCTTCGACGCGCACGATGCGCCCGTGCTGCATCGCCCGGTACACCGGGCTCGGGCACCAGGGCCGCCTCGCTCGGGCCATCCTGCCAGCAACCGGGCGTAGTTCCAGCCGTAGCGCAGCGCTCTCCTCGGCGGTGCCGGCCGTGCCTTGGACGAGCAGCGTCGAGTCGCCGCTGATCGCCGCGGCGAGGTGCTCGCTGACCCATGTCTTGGCGGTGCCCGGCACGCCGAGCAGGAGCAGGCTGCGGTCGGTGGCGAGCGTCGCCACCGCCACCTCGACGAGCCGGCGCGGTCCGATGTACTTGGGGGTGATCGACGCTCCGTCGGGCCAGCGTCCCGCCGAGCAGATAGGTGACGCACCGCCCACGGCGACAGCCGCCAGTTGGGAGGGCGCGGCCGGTCGTCGACCTCGGCCAACGCGGTCAACTCGTGGGCGAAGGCGTGCTCGGCGTGCGGACGCAGGACGTCGCCGGCGGCGAGCGAGACGCGACCTTCCGCGGTCATGCCGACGCTCCGACGCGCAGCTCGTCGAGCATCGACCGGCGGGCGGCGGCGAGCTCGCCGAGCGCTTCCCACATCGCCACCTGGCCACCCTCGCCGTCGGGGCGGCGGCGCGCCAGCTCCTCGATGGCGGCGGCGAGCCCGTCGGCGGGCATGCGGGCGATGGCGTTGAGGACCACGGTGCGATGCGCCCAGCGGAAGGTGCCGTCGTCGAGGCCGCGCACGAGGTGGTCGACCAGCGCCGGACCCGGCCGGTCGACGAAGGGTTCGAGCTCGGGGGCACCGGCAGCGGCGCCTCGAACCGGCCGCCGTCGACCCGGCGCGCACCGATGGGCGGGGCCAGGTCGGGCACGTGCTCGACCAGCCAGCTCGCGCCGGGACCGCCGAACGCCATGACGGCGGCGAGCCGCGGCCGGCTGGCGGCGGTGGCGGCGAAGCAGGCCGACCAGGACGTCGGCCGGCGGCCGCCAGCCCGCCGCCGAGGCGACGGCCAACCATTCGGCCTCGAGCACCGGCCACTCGGCCACGAGACGGTTCCAGCGCCGCGCCGCGGCGACCGGGAGCAGCGGGCGTGGGTCGATCGGCGGCGGCTGCAGTGGCGCGAGCGGTGGTCGGGGCGTGGCGCCGCACCGTCGCGCCACGACGGTGGCCGCCACGGCAGCGAGGAGGCGGGACGGCGGGCGTGGGGCGGACGGCGTCGGCCACGAGATCGGCCACCGGCCCGGGTGGCAGCTCGGGCGGGTCGCGCCGATCGGTGCCGAGCAGCGCGACGGTGACCAGCTCGTCCCACGCTGCCGCGATCGTCGCCGGCGCTCAGTGCACCCTACTCGCTCGATCCGCCGCGCTCACGAACGACGCATCGGCCCGCGGGCCGATGTCGAGCACACGGTCGGGCAGGAACACGGCGAGCGGGACGAGGCCGGATGCGGTCCACTCGGCGCTGACGGCGACGGGGTGCCCGCCCGACGCGGCGAGCAGCACCGCCACGGCGTCGTCGGTGCGCTCGGTGGCGATCGGGAGCGACCCCGTGTGGTCGCTCAACGCCCAACCTCCTCCGCCGAGCGTCGGCGCCGCCCGCAGGACGACCGGCACCCGTTCCGACCACGGCTCGCGTGCCATCGCCCCACCCACCTCGGCCAGCGCGTCGGACACGGTGGCCGGCCTCGACCGCCTCCTGGGGACCGAGCGGGCGCGGGTCGCCGTACCGCTCGCCGATGATCGCCCGCCCGCCGGCGCCGGGATAGCGGTGCAGGTCGGCGGCGACGACGGTGCCCACCGACAGCGATGCGTCGAGCGATTGGCGGTAGGCGGCAAACGACAGCACCATCGCCGTGGTACCGGAGTCGAGACCTCGCAACCAGGTGCGACGGACCTCGACGAGGTCCTCGCGGATGTCGCTGCGACCGATCACCAGCCAGCGGTCGGTGACGGGCGCCGACGCCTCGACGTCGGCGCGACGCACCTGCCAACCGCACGCCGTGGCGACCGAGTCGGCGAGCGGTCCCGGCAGCGAGGGCACCCGCTGACCCGCTTCGGCGAGCAGGTGGAGGATGCCGATGTCGGCGAGCACGCCCTCGTGCCAGTCGGGCGCCGCTCCGACGCGGCCGGCGAGGCGGCGCACGCGGTTGGCGAGCGCGCCGGCGTGGGCGTCGACGAGGCGGGCGGCCAACGCGTCCCACGTGGCGAAGCGAGCGATGCTGGGGTCGGCCAGTCCCGTGCGCAAGCGGTCCTCGAGCCAGCGGTCGAGCTCGACGAGCCCGGCGACGAGGCGGGCGACGCGCTCGTCGCGCTCGCCGTCGCGATCGCTCTCGCCCGGCGGCTCGCCCGCGGCGCGGTCGTGGGGGTCGACGGCGCCGTCGCCGGGCGCGTCACCCGGCGACACCTCGGTCGTCGGCTCGGCCGGCGCCTCGCCTCGTGCCGGCTCGGCACGGCGGCGTTCACGATCGAGCCAGGTGGCGACATCGGCCGGCTCGGTGGCCTCGGGAACCTGGCCGCGGACCCAGAGCACGAGCAGGCCGACCACGTGCTTGCACGGTTGCTGCCGGCTCGGGCAGGTGCACCGCTGGAGGACGCGCTCGTGGTCGGCTGCCACCTCGTAGGGCTCGGCGCCGCGGCCGTGGTAGCGACCCCAGACGCCGCGGGTGCTGGCGCCGAGGTGGCTCCAGCTCGCCGGCACGGCGACCGACTCGCCGGCCCCGAAGCGGGCGGGCGTGCGGGCCAGGGCGACGACCTGCTCGATCGACCAGCGCGGGTCGGGGGTCACGGCTGCAACCGCCCTGGCATGCGAGCGACGGTGCGCCACCGAATCCGCGTGCGAGCGAGCGAGCGCCAGCGAGTGAGCGGCCAGGCGTGACCGGGCCACGCAATGAACGCCCTGCGGGGTAGGGCAACGCCATGACCCTCATGGCACGGACCCTACCCAGCGGGTGTCACAGCCGAGACTTGGTGGCGCCGCGCCCCGAGGGCGAAACTGCCCGGCGGTGCACTGGGCGACGGTCGTGACGGCGTTCGCCACGATCTTCGTCGCCGAGCTGCCGGACAAGACGATGATCGCGACGATCGTGCTGTCGGCGCGGTTCAAGCGTCCGTTCGCCGTGTGGTTGGGGTCGGCGTCGGGGCTGATGGTGCAGGTCACCATCGCCACCGTCGCCGGGCGGCTGCTCGACCTGCTCCCCGACCGCCCGGTCAAGTTGGTGGTGGCGACGATGTTCGCCGTCGGTGCGGTGCTCCTGTGGCGCACGTCGGCCAAGGAGGACGAGGTCGTGCAGGAGGAGGCCGAGGCCGAGATCGCCGCCGCCGCACGTGAGGCACCGACCGATCGGACGATGCCGTGGCAGCGAGTGTCGGCGACGGTCTTCGGCATCGTCTTCCTCGCCGAGTGGGGTGACCTCACCCAGATCGCGACGGCGAGCCTCGCCACCAACGGCGAGGCGCTGTCGGTGTGGGTCGGTGCGTCGCTCGCCATGATCACCGTGGCCGGCATCGGCGCCGCCGCCGGCCAGGCGCTGCTACGCGTGCTGCCCGAGCGCCTGCTGCACCGCATCGCCGCCGTGATCTTCGGTGTCCTCGCCGTCGTCTTCCTGATCAGCGCCATCTGACGTCCTGACCGGGCGCGAGCTTCCCGTCGGCTCGCCCCCGGGAGCGGCCGCCAGCCAACCGTCTCGCCGTCGACACGCGCCAACTTGCAAGGATGTCGGATGTGAGGCGCGCGGGGCGAGAGATGGCGATCGGGCTGGGTGCGTACGCGGCCTACCTCGCCGCACGACACGTCGTGTGGAACGACCGTGGTCGCGACCGCGCCCGCCGCAACGCGGCCGGGCATCGCCGACGCCGAACGGCGCGCCGGAGTCTTCATCGAACCGTACGTGCAGCGCGCCGCCGCGCGGACCCCGCGCCTCCTCACGCTCTTCAACGCCGGCTACGCCGTCGGCAACGTCACCCTCAGCGTCGGCTGGCTGTTCGCTCTCTACCGGCGCGGGAGCCCGGCCTACGCCCGCGAACGGCGCGCCGCGGTCGCGGCGTTCCTCGCCGCCGTCCCCGTGTTCGCCACGTTCCCGACGGCCCCGCCGCGCTCGCTCGACGGCTTCATCGACACGTTGCGGGCCCGGGGCATCGACCTGGACCATCCCGTGCTCGTCCGGCTGTACAACCCGATCGCGGCGATGCCCAGCTATCACATGGCGTTCGCGGTCGTCACCGGGCTGGGCGTCGCCAGCC
This sequence comes from Ilumatobacteraceae bacterium, assembly GCA_963719295.1. Taxonomy (GTDB): domain Bacteria; phylum Actinomycetota; class Acidimicrobiia; order Acidimicrobiales; family Ilumatobacteraceae; genus Desertimonas. The sequence goes on along the minus strand of CAVRBV010000008.1, from coordinate 152,217 downwards.
ACGGGCGAAGTCGCGCCGTCCGCCTCGCCGGACGGGCCTACCCGGTGGCGGTCGCCGCCGTCGTGGTCGGCACCGGCAACCACTTCGTCGCCGACGTCGCCGCCGGCTCGGCGTTGGGAGCGGTGGCGAGAGCGGTGACGCGGTGACCGACGACGTCGATCCGACACTCGACGGCGACGGACGACAACGGCGACGATGACGCCCGCCGGCTCAACGTCACGGCCAAGCAGGTGCTGATCGGGATCGCGCTCGCCCTGGTCGTGCTCACGCTGATCGTCGTGTTCATCGGGCGCCTGGCCGGCTTCTCGCACCTCGCCACGACCCTCCGCGAGGGCGACGAGGCGTGGCTGGCGGTGTGCGCCGGCGGACAGATCATCGTGTTCATCGGCTACGCCGGGGTGTTCCGCCTGGCGGTGCGCTTCGAGGACGGCCCGAGCATCACGACCTGGCTGGCGGTGCGCGTCGTGCTGGCGAGCTTCGCCATGTCCCAGGTGGTCGCCGCCGGCGGTGCCGCCGGGATCGCGATCACCTACTGGGCGCTGCGCCGCCTCGGCCGCTCGCGCCGCGACGCCGGCGTGCGCGTCATCGGTCTCAATACCGTCGTCTATCTGGTGTTCGTGCTCTTGGCCCTGGTGGCCGCGGTGCTGACCCTGCGCCGGGGCGTGGCCCCCCTCGGCGCCACCCTCCCCTGGATCATCGGCGTACCGCTCGTGATCGCCCTCGGGGCGTGGTTCACCGACGCCCATCGGGTGGTCCGCTGGGCCACCCCCAACGGCCGGTTCGCCGCGCCGCGCCCTCGCCGGGGGCGTCGCGGCCGCCTGGTGGGCGCGGCGGGCGGCGACCGACTCCGACAACCGGCCGATGCTCGGCTGGGCGGCGCTGTACTGGGCCGGCGACGTGGCCAGCCTGTGGGGGGCACTGCATGCGTTCGGCGAGGCCCCACCCATCGCTGCGGTCGTGCTCGCCTACTGCATCGGCTACCTCGCCCAGGCTGTGCCGATCCCGTTCATCGCCACCGGCGGGATGGACGCCGCCACGACGTTCGCCCTGCAGATGATCGGCGTGCCGCTCGAGGTCGCCCTGGTCGCCGTGGTAGCGCACCGCGTGTTCGCGTTCTGGATGCCGCTCATCCCGGGACTGGTGCTGGTGATGTTGCTCCCCGACACCTCGGCGGCGCTGGCGGCCGCCGGCGCCGCCGACCGGCACTCGGCCCCGGGGTCAGCGGGCGTTCACGAGGGCGCGTAACGACTCGCGCAGCGAGTGGGTGGTGGCCACCACCGCCGTGGGCTCGTATCCACAGTGCGCCATGCAGTTGGCACAACGCGGGTCGCGCCCGTGCCCGTACGCGCTCCAGTCGGTGGTCTCCACCAGCTCGCGGTACGAGGACACGTAGCCGTCGCTCATCAGGTAGCACGGCCGCTGCCAGCCGAGCACCGAGTAGGACGGGATCGCCCACGCCGTGCACTCGAAGTCGATCCGACCCTCGAGGAAGTCGAGGAACAGCGGCGTGTGGTTGAGCCGCCACTTGCGCCGTCGGCCCTCGCCGAAGGCGTCGCGGAACAGCCGCTGCGTCTCGCGCACGCCGAGGAAGTGATCCTGGTCGGGCGCCTTCTCGTAGGCGTAGGCCGGCGAGATCATCATCGCGTCGACCTCGAGGTCGTCGTTGAGGAAGTCGAGGACGTCGCGCACCGTCTTGGCCGAGTCGGTGTTGAAGAACGTCGAGTTGGTGGTGACCCGGAAGCCCCGCTGCTTGGCATCGCGGATCGCTTCGACCACCGTGTCGAACACCCCCTCGCGGTCGACCGCTGCGTCGTGGCGCTCGCGCAGGCCGTCGACGTGCATCACCCACGAGAAGTACGGCGACGGCGTGAAGTCGGCGATGCGGCGCGGCAGCAGCACGGCGTTGGTGCACAGATACACGAAGATCTTGCGCTCGACGAGCGCTTCGACCATGCGCACGATGTCGGGGTGCAGCAGCGGCTCGCCGCCGGCGATCGAGCACATCGGCGCGCCGCACTCCTGCATCGCCCCGAGCACGTCCTCGACGCTGAGGCGGCGGCGCAGGATGTCGGTGGGGTGCTGGATCTTGCCACACCCCGGGCAGGACAGGTTGCACGCGAAGAGCGGCTCGATCTCGACGATCAGCGGATACTTCTCGCGCTTGGCGAGCTTCTGTCGCATCAGATAACTGGCGACGCGCATGTTCTGGCGGACGGGGATCGGCATCAGCGCACCTCGGCGGGAAGGGGGAAGTGGACGTCCTCGTGGTGGCCGTTGCGCTCGACGACGGTGGTCGCTCCGAGACAGGCAAGACGGTCGACGACGCGGTGGACGAGATGGTCGGGGGCGGAGGCGCCGGCGGTGATCCCGACGGTGCGAGCGGCGGCGAGCCACGAGAGGTCGATCTCGGTCTCGTCCTCCACGAGGTGGGCGGTGACGCCCTCCCGGCGGGCGACCTCCACCAGGCGGTTGGAGTTCGACGAGTTCGGCGAGCCGACGACGAGCACCAGGTCGGACTCGGCGGCGACGGCGCGCACCGACTCCTGGCGGTTCTGGGAGGCGTAGCAGATGTCGTCGGCGCGGGGGCCGACGATCGTGGGGAAGCGCTCGGCGAGGGCGGCGACGACGGCTGCGGTCTCGTCGAGGGCGAGCGTCGTCTGGGTGAGGTAGGCGACACGGTCGGGATCGGGAACCTCGAGCGCGTCGACCTCGTCGACGCTCGAGATCACCTGGATGTGCTGGGGCGCCTCGCCCTGGGTCCCGACGATCTCCTCGTGGTCGTCGTGGCCGATGAGCACGATCGAGTAGCCGTCGCGCACCCGTGCCCGCGCTTCGTTGTGCACCTTGGCCACGAGCGGGCAGGTGGCATCGATGAGCAAGAGGTCACGCGCCGCGGCCTGTTCGCGCACCGCCGGCGCCACCCCGTGGGCGGCGAGCACGGTGAGGGCGCCGCGCGGCACCTCGTCGAGCTCGGCGACGAACACCGCGCCGGCTGCCGTCAGCTCGGCGACGACGTGGGTGTTGTGGATGATCTGACGGCGCACGTACACGGGCGGGCCGTACTGCTCGAGGGCGCGACGCACCACGGTGATCGCTCGTTCGACACCGGCGCAGAACGATCGTGGGCTGGCGAGCACCGCGGTGCGCGGGGCGACCGCCGCGGCCCACGTCTCGACCACCGGGGCGACGGCGCGCAGCGTGCGGTACGCGGTGCGCAGCGACCGCCCCATCGTCGGACGGATGAGCTCGTGGTCGGGGGCGTCGGACAGCACGCGCACGACGGCGACGCGGTGCGGGGCGATGGCGAGGAGCGGCCCGGCGAGCCACGCCGACTCCATGTCGGCGGCCACGGCGCCGGTCGCCGCCAGCTGGCGCCGGCGATCACCCCACGCCAGCTTCGTGGTCGACACGACCGGTCCGACGATCACGTCGAAGCCGGCGCGGGAGAGCTGGTCGGCCACCGCGGGAGCCGAGGGAAGAGCCACCGACGAGGCGTCGTCGTCACTTGTGCTGAGCTCGCTGGCGACCACCACCTGTCCCGGGCGCTGGCCGGCGCGCAGCCCGCCGGCGAACCCGGCCACGGCCATTGCCACCGGTCCGTTGTCGGCGATGGCACGCCCGGCGTTCGCCGCACGGATCGCGCCCATCCCGCTCACGACGTTGCCGGCGCGGCTGAGGTGACGACGCACGGCGCGTCCCTCGAGTCCCATCGGCGTGACGATCACCAGCTCATCCATGCATCTCCCTTCCGGCGCGCCCCAACGCCATCAGCGGGAACACGTGGCGATACAAGTGATAGTTGATGTAGAAATCGCCCGGGAACCCGGTTCCGGTGTACCACGGCTCGTCCCACGTGCCGTCGGGCCGCTGCGTGCGGACGAGGAAGTCGACACCGCGGGCCACGACGGCGTCGTGGCCGCCCAGCGCGAGCAGGCCGAGCAGCGCCCACGCGGTCTGCGACGCCGTCGATTGCGCCGCGGCCGATCCAGCTCTGGTCGCGGTACGAGCGCAGGTCCTCGCCCCAGCCACCGTCGGGGCGTTGGTGGCCGGCGAGCCACTCACCGGCGCGGCGCAGCCGGTCGTGGCCGGGGGCCACGCCGGCGGCGACGAGCGCCGGCACGACGTGGCCGGTGCCGTACACGTGGTTGGCGCCCCACCGACCGAACCACGACCCGTCAGCCTCCTGATGGTCCCACAGCCACGCGATGCCGCGACGGACGGCCGCGGCGGCGCCCGGATGGCCGTCGCCGACGGCTGCGAGCATCTCGACGACGTGGGCGGTGACGTCGGCGCTCGGCGGGTCGATCACCTCGCCGAAGTCGCAGAACGGGAGGTCGCGGACGATCGCCCGAGTGTTGTCGACGTCGAACGCCGCCCAGCCGCCGTCGCGGCACTGCATGCCGAGCACCCACTCGACCGCTCGGGCGACGGCCGCGTCAGCGTCGTGGTCGCGCCCGACGGCAACCCCGGCTCGCAGAGCGAGCACCACCTCGGCCGTGTCGTCGATGTCGGGGTAGTTGTCGTTGGCGAACTCGAACGCCCAGCCACCCGGCACGAGCCGCGGTCGGCGGACCGACCAGTCGCCGGGCCGGCGGATCTCCTCGCCGAGCAGCCAGCGACGGGCGGTGACGAGCATCGGGTCGTCCGCCGCGACACCGCAGTCGGCGAGACCGATGACCGCCAGCGCCGTGTCCCACACCGGCGACTGGCACGCCTCCAACCGGCGGGTGCCGTGCTCGCGGACGCTGAAGCGCTCGAGACCGGCGAACGCCGCCGCCATGACGGGATGGTCGAGGGCGTACCCGCGTAGGTGCAACGCCATCATCGAGTACACCCAGGGCGGCTGGATGCCGCCCCACGATCCGTCGGCCTCCTGGCGGGCGACGATCCACGCCTCGGCCTTGGCCATGGCCCGCTCACGCAGGCGCTGCCACGGGCGCCGCTCGTAGCGCCGGAGCAGGCGGTCGAGCCGCGTCAGCGCCCGCCCCGATCTCGTCGCCGCGCGAGCCGTCGCCGGGCGACGACCCGATCGCAGCTCATCGATCCCGAACGGCAGCGGGCGCACCGGACGGTAGGCAGCCACCACCGTGAGCGGCACTATCGTCTGGCGCGCCCAGCAGGCGAAGTCGTAGATGTTGAACGGCACCGACGCCGGCAACAGCACCACCTCCGGCGGCGTCGCCGGCAGGTCGTCCCACGACCAGAGCCCGAACAGAGCGAACCAGAAGCGGGTGAACACGCGCGCCGCCTCGATCCCGCCGCTCTCGCGCACGAACGCCGCGGCGTCCCGCATGTGCGGGGCATCGGGCTCGTCGCCGGCGAGGCGCAACGCGACGTAGGCCTCGGCGGTCGTCGACAGGTCGCCGGGACCGCCGGCGAACGTGGCCCAGGTGCCGTCGTCGCGTTGCTGGGACCGGATCCACGCGCCGGCGGCCGTCGCCAGTTCCGGATCGAGCACACCGAAGAACTGACGCAGCATCAGGTCCTCGGCGTCCATCGTCACGTTGGTGTCGAGCACGCCCTTCCACCACCCGTCGCCGTGTTGCATCCTCCGCAGCGCATCGACGCCACGGGTCGTGGCCTCGGCGAGGGCGCCCACGTCGGTGGCCTCCCGCAGGCTCACCGGTGACCGTGCCTGAGGGTCAGCTCGCTCGAGGACTCGCTCGCTCACCAGTCCCTCCCGACGACGAAGAAGGCGATCTGCTCCAGCTCGGCGGCGGCCCCCGGCTTCACATCGGCGCCACCGAGGGCGTCGAGCGCCGCCGTCAGTGACGAGCGGGCGATGTCGTCGGCGACCGCCCGGCCGCCGCATCGCTCGACGAGCTCGGCCGCCCGCTCGGCGGCGTCGTCGGATTCGCGGCTGGCGTCGAGCAGCGAGCGAAGCTCGGGTCCGGCGGCCCCGGCACCTTCGAACGCAGCGACGACAGGGATCGTCTGCTTGCCCTGACGCAGGTCGCTGCGCACCGGCTTTCCGGTCACCGCCGGATCCCCCCAGATGCCGAGCACGTCGTCGACGGCCTGGAACGCCAGCCCGAGCTCGCGCCCGAACGTGCCCAGCGCGTCGACGGGCGGGGCCGCAGCATCGGCGAGCAGCGCGCCGAGCTCGCTCGCACAACCGAGCAGGGCACCGGTCTTGGCGGCGCGCCATCGCCACGCACTCGGCGAGCGAGACGGCGCCGAGCGACTCGAAAGCGAGGTCGTCGGCCTGACCCTCGATCATGTGCGCCGTGGCCACCGTCAGGGCGCGCAGGGCGCGCTGGGCACCCGGCCCCGGCTGCTCGGCGAGCACCTGCACGGCGAGGGTCATCGAGCGCGTCGCCGGCGATGATGGCCGACGCCGGCCCGAACGCCGCCCACACGGTTGGCCGGTGGCGGCGCTCGCCGTCGTCGTCCATCAGGTCGTCGTGGATCAGCGAGAAGTTGTGTACCAACTCGATCGCGACGGCGCCGGGAACTCCGACGGCCTCGTCGGTGCCGACGGCGGACGCCGACAGCACGGCGAGCGCGGCACGCACGTGCTTGCCGCCGTCGCCGTCGACCGGATTGCCGTCGATGTCGGTCCACCCGAGGTGGTACTCGACGGGCGGGCGCAGGCGTGGCGACAGGCGGTCGACGGCGGCGCGCAGAGCGGGACGGGCGAGGGCGCGGGTGCGTCGCGAGGATGTCGGCGGCGGGGGGCGTTGGGTTCACGTCGGGAGCGCGTCCACTCGTCGGTCGGGGCGAACGCCACCCGCGGTGAGGGCGACCCGCGCCGCGGCGTGGCCGCTGCGCACCGCTCCCTCCATCGTGTCGGGCCAGCCGGTGTCCGTCCATGCTCCGGCGAAGGCCAGGCCCGGCGTACCGGACGCCGCCGCGGCGCGGTGCGCGGCGCTCCCCGGCACGCCGCGGAACGTGGCGTGACGCTCCCGTGTGACACGGCCGTCGACGACCCGGGCGCCGGACGCGGCCGGCAACAACTCGGCGAGCGCGGCCGACATCGCGGCGACGAGCTCGTCGGCCGAGGTCGCCAGCTGCTCGTCGGCCGCCGACAGCGAGATGGCGAGGTACTGCCCGCTGCCCCGGAGCCCGGCCGCACGCGTGCGGTCGAAGACGAACTGCGCCGGCGAGTCGACGGCGGCGAAGAAGGCATGGTCGGTGACGCGACGGTCGTACACGACGTGCACGTTGACGATCGGGGAGCTGCCGAGCGCGGCCGGGTCCCGATCGCCCACCCATTCGGGCGGGCGGAGCGACGGCGCGAGCAGCCCCGTGACGCTACGGTGGGTGACGGCGACGACCACCGCGTCGACGTCCCAGCTCGGGCCCTCCACCGTGCGGACGACGAACCCATCGCCTCCACCGGCGACCTCGCTGACGCGGGTCGACGTGGCCACCTCGACGCCGCGCCCGGCGAGCGCGGTCGCGGCGACGTCGCCGTGCAGCACGCCCAGCGGCACATCGGACCAGCCGAGGTCGCCGGCGTCGGCGCGGTCGAGCAGTCCGGTGCGGAACACCTTCGCCGCGAGCGCCAACGAAGCGTCGGTGGCCGGCAGGTTCAGGGTCGGACGGCCGACGAGATCCCACAGCGCCGCGGTCGCCCGCTCGTCCTGGCCGTGCTCGGCCAGCCACGAACCGAACGAGACGCGATCGTTCGCCGCATCCTCGGGATCGACCGACCCCAGGCGCCGCGCCGCCAGCATCGCCCGCACGCGAGCGGCGGGCGCCAACGGGCGGTAGCGCGGCGAGCGAGCCGGCGAGGTGCAGCGGTGCCGGCAAACCGGTCCGTGCGATCCGACCGGGCCGGCGACCCGGGGACAGCACCGGCACGTCCAACCGTTGCTGGAGCGTCACCAGATCGGCGCCGCCGATCCGCTCCACGAACGCGCGGTACGAGGTGCAGCAGCGCATGAACACGTGTTGGCCGTTGTCGAAGGTGAGCCCGTTGTGCTCGAACGACCAGGTCCGCCCGCCGAGGCGCGCCTGGCGTTCGAGCAACGTGACCTCGGCCCCGGCGTCGGCGGCGTCGAGCGCGGCCGTGATCCCCGCCAGGCCGCCGCCGATGACAGCGACACGCCGTCCTGCGGCCGCGCCGGTTCGGGTGGGCTCAGGCACGACCCACCGCGAGGCTGCGGGCGGCGATCCAGACCTTCTCCGGCGCGGAGAGCGACACCCGCTCGCGGAGCACCCGGCCGGGGTCGGCCTCGATCCGGGCAAGCAGGTGGCGGTAGATCCCGGCCATCGCCGCGACGCACGCCCGGCTACGCCGGTCGAGCAGCGGCAGCAGCTGCAGCCCGAAGGCGAAATGCTCCTTGGCGCGCGGCACCTGGGCGGCGACGAGCGCCGTCAACGCCGCGGGTGGGCCCGAGAGGTCGAGAGCGCACCCGAGGGCGGCCGCCTCGTCGAGCGGAAGATAGGCGCGCCCCATCGTGCGATCCTCGACGACGTCGCGCAGGATGTTCGTGACCTGCAGGGCCACGCCGAGCGCCTCGGCGCGCGGCTCGGCCGACTCCGGGTAGTCGGTGCCGAACACGGCGAGCGACAACCGCCCGATCGAGCCGGCCACGCGACGGCAGTACGCGGCGAGGTCGGCGAAGGACGCGCACCCCACGCCGTCGACGTCGAGCTCGCAGCCCTCGACGAGCAGCTCGAACTCGTCGAGCGGCAGCCGGTAGCGGGCGTGGGTATCGGCGAGTGCGACCAGGACGGCGTCGTCCTCGGCGCCACCGAGATCGCCGAGCTGCTTGCGGACGAGGTCGAGCGCCTCACGCTTGCGGTCTACCGGGAGGTCGCCGTCGCCGATGTCGTCGATGCGCCGGGCCAGCGCGTAGATCGCCGACATCGCGTCGCGCCGCGGTCGGTCGAGCAGCTTGATGCCGTAGGCGAAGTTCTTGGCCTGGCTGGCGGTGATGCGGGAGCACTCGGCGTAGGCGTCGGCGACGGCGATCATCGGCGCCGCCCCCAACCGGTGGCGAGCCACAGCACACGCGCCGTGTGGCGCGTCGTCGCGGCCGGCCTCGGTCGACAGCGCACGCCGAGCACGTCGCCGTCGGCGCGATCGATCGCATCGAGGGCGGCGTGACCCCCAGCCACGAACCCGGCGACGAGCAACCGGGCCCGACCCTTCAGGGCGGCGCACAACGCCACGCCGGGGGCATCGAGCAGGGCCCGCGCCCGAGTGACCTCGAACCGAATCAGCGCCCGCAGCGCCGGCGAGGCGTGGTCGCCGGACAGCTCGTCCCGGCCGACGCCGAAGGTGCGGCGCGAGTCACCCGGGAGGTACACACGGCCGGCGCGGGCGTCCTCGCCGACGTCCTGCCAGTGCTCGACCAACTGCAGCGCGGTGCACACGTCGTCCGACCAACCGATCCGCGCCGGCGTGGCGGCATCCAGCACGGCGAGCACGACGCGGCCGACCGGGTTGGCCGAGAGCCGGCAGTAACCAACCAGCTCGTCGAAGGTCGCGTAGTCGTGCACGAGCTGGTCGCGGCGGTTGGCCGCGACCAGGTCGTGGAACGGCTGCGATGACAGGTGCCGCCGGGCGATGAGCTCGCGGGTGTGCGTGAGGATGTCGTCGACGTCGCCATCGTCGGCCGTGCGCTCGAGGGCGACGCTGACCCAGTCGAGCGCGGCCTCCCGGTCGCCGGTGTACTCGTCACCGATCCAGTCGACGAGGCGGGCGTAGCCATAGAGCGTCAGCAGGTCGTCACGCCACGCTCGCGGCAGCAGGCGCGGTGCGACGGAGAAGTTCTCGTGGGCGGCGCGGGCAGCGAGGTCGGGCGGGGGCGTGAACGGCGCGACCGGGTCGGCGTGCCCGTCCTGCCGTGCGAGTGCTCCCGTCGCCACGTCCCGTTCCTCCGTTCGCTGCGTCAGCGCCGGCGTCGAACCTACATTCCCGTTGCGGGCTCGCCGTGAATCATTGGCGCGAGTCAACCAAGACGTAACAATCACCGCCGGCCTGTACCGCCGGTAGCAGCGCTTCGGGCTGCCCCACGGCGATAGAGCGAGGGCCACACCGCGTCGACCACGACCGCCACGCGCAGCCAGCGCGGCACGACGACGTCGGTCCTCCCCCGCTCGATGGCGTGCATGACCGAGCGGGCGACGCGATCGGGTGGGAGAGGACGGGGCCAGCGCCGGTCGTACGGATGGCCGCGGGTGGCGAAGAACGGCGTGTCGACCGGGCCGGGATGGACGGTCGTGACGACGATCCCGTGCTCGGCGAGCTCGGCCGCGAGGCTGCGTCCGAGCCCGGCGACGGCCGCCTTCGTCGCTGCGTACGTGGTTTCCTGCGGGACGCCGACCCGCCCGGCGATCGAGCCGATGAGTGCGATCCGCCCGCGACCGCGGGCGACCATGTCGGGGACCACGGCGGCGACCGGGTGGAGGGTGCCGAGCACGTTGGTGGCGACCAGCGCGTCGATGGCCGCCGCATCGATGTCGGCGAACGCGCCGAACGCGCCGACGCCGGCCGCACACACCAGCACGTCGACCGGGCCGAGGCCAGCGCGCAGCGCGTCGACGGCGGCGGTGGCCGACGCGGCGTCGGCGAGGTCGCAGGCCGCGACGGCGCCGCGTCCACCCGCCGCGGCCAGCGTGGCATGCAGCGCGTCGTACGAGCGGGCGATCAGCCCGAGGCGAGCCCCGCGCTCGGCCGCGGCGAGGGCGATGGCACGCCCGAGACCGCTCGACGCACCCGTGACGACGACGGTGGCGCCGTCCCAGGCGAAGTGTGTGCGTGCGCGGCGTGTGCTCGTGGCGACGAGTATGCCGCCCGCCATCGGCCTGCTCCGACCGGAGTGTTGCCGCGCCACCACCGCCATCTGGTCACTCTGCGTCTCAACGGGCGATCTGGTCACCCTCCTTTCTCGATGTCGAGAAGCTTCTGCTCCTTCCGTGGGTCGCTTGGACGGGTCCGGCCGGCGCGACGTCAGGTCGGCTGGCTCTGGAAGCGGGTGCGACTTGGGCGTGGTGCCGGGTCGGGCGCTTTCGTCCGCGAAACGACGTCTCCCACCGCTCGTTTCGCGGACCGAGCGGGAGGTGACGATGCCGACGTCGCGCGAGTGAGCCCATTTGGGCGCTTTCGGTCGACGTCGGCGATCAGCACCGTCGGTGACCAGATCGGCGATCTCGGTCGGCGCCGGCTAGGCGTGCGGGTCGCCGTGGACGTGGGCGTGGTCGTGGTGGTGCTGGGGCGCGAGGTCGGCGGCGGTCGGACGGTCGTCGTCGAGCGCCTCGGCGTGGCCGTGGTCGTCGATCACGACCGCCCCGTCGTCGCGGCGCACGACCCGGTTGCCGAAGGCCTCGGTCAGCAGGTCCGGGCGCAGCACCTGCGCCGGTGGTCCGTCGGCGATGACGCACCCGGCGAGCAGCAGCACGCGGTCGGTGCACCGGGCCTCGCCGAGGTGGTGCGTCGACAGCACCACGGTCGTGCCGGCTGTCCGCTCCTCGGCGACGAGATCGAGGATGCGCTGCTGCGAGGGCAGGTCGAGCCCGGTGATCGGCTCGTCGAGCAGCAGCAGGTCGGGTTCGGCGGCGAGCGCCTGAGCCACGAGCACCCGCTGGCGCTGCCCGCCGGAGAGCGCGCCGAACGGCCGACGGGTGAGGTCGCCGACAGCCATCCGCTCGGCGGCAGCGGCGATCGCCCGGCGATCGTCGGCGCGCACGCGGCCGAGCAGTCCGCGCGCGCCGTAGCGTCCCATCCGCAGCACCTCGCCGACGCTTACCGGCATCCAGCGGTGCTGGAACTGGTGTTGGGCGACGAACGACACGACGGTGCCCTCGCGTCGCGCCACGGTGCCCGACGTCGGTTTGAGCAGGCCCGCCAGCAGCAGCAACAGCGTGCTCTTGCCGCTGCCGTTCGGCCCGACCAGGGCGACCGATCGTCCGGCGTCGAGGGCGATCGTGGTGGGCGCCAGCGCGACGTTGGCGCCGTAGTGCACGCACACGCCGGCCGTCGTGACGGTGGGCGTGGGGAACCTGGGGATCGGGTTGGCGTGAACGATGCCGACCATCGTATCTTTTAGGAATGCTTCTCAATATTGTTCGCCGTCCGGGCGGACTGCTGGCCGCGGTCGGTGGCGCTCGGCGCGGCCCTCGTGCTCGCCTCCGCGCCGGCGTCGGCGGACGATGACCGCCCGGTCGTGGTCGCCACGACGTCGATCTGGGCGAGCGTCGTCGACCAGCTCGACTGCACCGACGCCTTCGACGTGCAGACGCTGGTACCGGTCGGCGGCGATCCGCACGAGTACGAGCCGTCGATGCGCGACCGCGCCACGCTCGACGACGCCGCCCTCGTCGTGTCCAACGGCGCCGGCCTGGAGTCGCTGCTCACCGACACCCTCGACGCTGTCGCCGACGACGGCACGCCGGTGTACGCCGTCGCCGACCACGTGACCCTCTCGCCGATGGGCGCTGCGGACAGCACCCCCTACGACGACAGCGCCGACACCGGCGGTGACGATCCCCACATCTGGTTCGACCCCACGCTGGTCGCCGCCGCGCTCCCGTCGCTCGCCGACGCCCTCGTCGCCGCCGGCGCCGACCGCTCGGCGATCGACGCCTGCGCCGACGCGCTGGCCCAGGACCTGACCGATCTCGACGGCCAGGTCGCCGCCATCCTCGACGCCGTGCCGGAGAGCCGGCGCCTCCTGGTGACCAACCACGACGCCCTCGGCTACTTCGCCCGCCACTACGGCTGGCGCATCCTCGGCAGCGTGCTCCCGTCGTCGTCGACGCTGGCCGAGGCGTCGCCGGCGCAGCTCCAGCACCTCGCCGACGACATCGAGGCCGCCGGGGTGCCGGCGATCTTCACCGAACAGCTCGAGACCACCGACGAGGCGACCGCATTGGCCGACCGCCTCGGCGTTCGCGTCGTGACGCTCTACACCGACTCGCTCGGCGACGCCGACTCGGGCGTCACCACCTATCAGGACCTGCTCCGCGTCGACGCCCAGTCGATCGCCGACGCCCTCGCACCATGACGCTCATGGCGTTCCCCGGCCACCCCGGCCCTTGCGGCCGCTCCTCGGCTGGCGCCTCGCCGCTCGCACCCATCCGGTGGTGCTCACGTGAGCTTCCTCACCCACCCCTGGGCGTGGTGGGTCGAGCCGTTCGTCGACATCGAAGCGATGCGCAACGCACTGTGGGCGGTGCTGCTCACGGCGGTGTGCACGTCGCTGGTCGGCACGTGGGTGGTGCTGCGCGGGATGAGCTTCCTCGGTGACGCTCTGGCGCACGGCGTGCTGCCGGGCGTGGCGATCGCCTTCGTGCTCGGGGGCAACACCACGCTCGGCGCCTTCGTCGCGGCGCTGGCGATGGTGGCCGGCATCAACGTGGTGCGGACGGCGTCGCCGCTGCCCGACGACGCGTCGATCGGCATCCTGTTCGTCGGCTTCCTCAGCCTCGCCGTCGTGATCATGAGCAGCCAACGGGCGACGTACGTCGGCGACCTCAACCGCTTCCTGTTCGGTTCGATCACGGGCGTCGACCACGGTGACATCGTCCGCCAGCTCGTGGCGACGCTGATCACCGCGATCGGCGTCACGGTGTTCTACCGCGCCCTGCTCGTGAGCACGTTCGACGAGCGGCAGGCGGCGATGCTCGGCCTGCGCCCCCGCCTCACCCACATCGGGCTGCTCGTGCTGCTCGCCGTCGCCATCGTGGCGTCGTTCTCGACGGTGGGGAACCTGTTGGTGTTCGCCTTCCTGGTCGCCCCGCCGGCCACCGCGACGCTGTTCGCCAGCCGGGTCCCGGCGGTGATCGCCGCCGCCACGGTCCTCGGCGTGGTGTCGGGCGTGACCGGGCTGTTGATCAGCTTCCACAGCGACACCGCCGCCGGCGCCACGATGGCGCTGTGCGCAGTGGTGCTGTTCTTCGCCGGCCTGGTGCTGCACTCGTTGCGCACGACGCTGCTGACCCCCGGGACTCGAACCTGACCGGCCTGGCTGCAGGCACAGTCTCGCCGACGTTCTCCGGAGTCAGATGCACCGTTTCGGTGCACCTCGCTCTCCAGAACGCTCGGTGGCCGCGAGGGACGGGGGGCGTGCGTAGCCTCCTGACCATGGGAGACCGTCGTCTCGAAGGCACCGAGATCGCCCCGTCGGTGATCGATCTGATCGGCAACACGCCGCTCGTGCGGCTGAAGCGGCTGAGCGAGGTCGAGTCCTTGCCGTGCGTGCTCGCCATGAAGCTGGAGACCACCAACCCCGGCGGGTCGTCGAAGGACCGACCGGCGCTGGAGATGATCCTGCAGGCCGAGCGGGACGGGTCGCTGCGACCGGGCGGCACCATCGTCGAGCCGACGAGCGGGAACACCGGCGTCGGTCTCGCCATCGTCGCCGCCCAGCGCGGCTACCGGTGCGTGTTCGTGATGACCGACAAGGTGGCACCGGAGAAGATCTCGTTGCTCCGGGCCTACGGCGCCGAGGTGGTGGTGTGCCCGGTGGCCGTCGAGCCCGACGACCCGCAGAGCTACTACTCGGTGGCCGAACGCCTGACCGGCGAGCTGTCGGCGTTCCGCCCCAACCAGTACGCCAACCCCTCGAACCCGCGGGCCCACGAGCTGACCACCGGGCCCGAGATCTGGCGCCAGACCGCCGGGCGGATCACCCACTTCGTCGCCGGGGCCGGCACGTGCGGCACGATCACCGGCGCCGCCCGCTACCTCAAGGCGCAGAACCCCGCCGTGCGGATCGTCGCCGCCGACCCCGAGGGCTCGGTGTTCTCCGGCGGGTCGGGCCGGCCCTACCTCGTCGAGGGCGTCGGCGAGGACTTCTTCCCCGCCGCCTGGCAGCCCGAGCTGTACGACGAGGTGATCCCGATCAGCGACGAGGAGAGCTTCCTGACCGCGCGCCGGGTGTCGGAGGTCGAGGGCGTGCTCGTCGGCGGTTCGGGCGGCATGGCCGTCGCCGCCGCGATCCGCGTCGCCCGGCGGGCCGCGCCCGACGACATCGTCGTGGTGCTCAACCCGGACTCCGGGCGCGGCTACCTGAGCCGGGTGTTCGATGACGAGTGGATGGCCAACTTCGGCTTCGTCCGCGAGTGCGAGCACTGCGTCGGCGCGGTCCTCGACACCCGCGGGGCGATGGACGAGCTGCTCTACGTCAACCCCGGCCAGCCGGTGCGCGAGGCGGTCGCCCTGATGAAGGCCAACGGCATCAGCCAGCTCCCGGTGTGCAAGAACACCCCGCCGTTCGCCAACGCCGAGGTGTCGGGCTCGGTCGACGAGCTCGACCTGATGGAGGCGATCGCTCGTGACCCCGGCGTGCTCGACATGCCCGTCGAGCGGGTGATGGGCCGCCGCCTCCCCACGATCGGCGTCGGCCAGACGATCGAGCTCGCCGTCCAGATGCTCGAAGCGGCGCCCGCCCTGCTGGTGCTGTCGGGCGGCCGGCCCCTCGCCGTGATCACCCGCACCGACATCCTCTCGTACTACGGCGCGGCGGCCGCCGAGATGGCCGGGACCGACGTGGTCGGGGCGGTGACCGACGTGGCTGACCATCGCTTCGAGACCCGCGCCCTCCACGTCGGCCAGGATCCCGACCTCGCGACCGGCGCGGTCGTGCCGCCGATCTCGCTGTCCACCACGTTCGCCCAGCGCGAGGTCGGCGTGCACCAGGGCTACGAGTACTCGCGCTCGGGGAACCCGACGCGAACCGCCCTCGAGACGTGCCTCGCCTCGCTCGAGGGAGCGCGCCCACGGGCTCGCCTTCGCCAGCGGGCTGGCCGCCGAGGACACGGTGCTGCGCGTCCTCGCGCCCGGGGGAGGCGTCGTGCTCGGCGACGACGCCTACGGCGGCACCTTCCGGCTGATCGCCAGGCTCTGGGGTGCACCGGAGCTCGGCTCGGGCGCGGTGGCGTGGCGCGCCGCCGACCTCACCGACCCGGCGACGCTCGCCGCCGAGTGGCCCGAGGGCACGGCGCTGGTGTGGTTGGAGACGCCCACCAATCCGCTGCTGACGTGCGTCGACATCGCCGCCGTCGCCGAGGTGGCCCACGCCCGCGGCGCCCTGGTGGTCGCCGACAACACGTTCGCCACGCCGTACCTGCAGAACCCGCTGGCGCTCGGCGCCGACATCGTGGTGCACTCGGCCACCAAGTACCTCGGCGGCCACAGCGACGTGGTCGGCGGGTTCGTCGCCGTCGACGACGACGACCTCGCCGACGCGCCTGCGCTTCGTCCAGAACGCGGCCGGCGCCGTGCCGGCGCCGTTCGACTGCTACCTCGTGCTGCGCGGCGTCAAGACGCTCGCCGTGCGGATGGATCGCCACTGCGCCAACGCCCGGGCCGTGGTCGAGCTGCTCTCCGGTCATCGCGCCGTCGAGCGGGTGTACTACCCCGGACTCGCCGACCACCCTGGTCACACCGCCGCGGCGAAGCAGATGTCCGACTTCGGCGGGATGGTCAGCTTCACGGTGCGCGGCGGCGAGCCGGCGGCGCGGCGGGTGGTCGCCGCCACCGAGCTGTTCACGCTCGCCGAGTCGCTCGGCGCGGTCGAGAGCCTGATCGAGCACCCGGCGGCGATGACGCACGCGTCGGTCGCCGACTCGCCGCTCGCCGTCGCCGACAACCTCGTCCGGCTGTCCGTCGGCATCGAAGCCGCGGTCGACCTGGTCGCCGACCTCGAACAGGCGCTCGACACGATCTGAAAGCGCGTTCTCAGGCGTCATACGTCGCGTATTTGCGACATATGCGGCGCAAGAACGGCTCGGACCGTGCCCGCGGCCGTCAGAGGGTGAAGGCGACCGTGATCGTTCCGTCGACCACGAGGCGCGCCCCGTCGGTGGTCGTCGACGAGCGTGGTGCCGTCGGCGTCGACGGCGACGAGCTCGCCGTCGTGACGAAGCAGGACCGGCGACGCCGGGTCGGCGCTGATCGCCACCCGGCCGTCGACCATCGCCGCCAACACGGCGTCGACGCTGCGCTCCTCGGCCTCCACCCAGGTGGTCGGCGCGGCGAGCGTGGCGTGGTCCTCGTGGCGGTGGTAGTCGCTGCCGCCGATCGGCACCGTGCCGAAGTGCGCTCCAGTCGACGAGCGGCTCGTCCACCCGGCGGTCCCACGTGGAGTGCCACATCTCGACGAACGTCGCCGGCGCCGACAGCGGCATGCGCCAGGCGCAGTCGCCGGCCCAGGGATGGTTCACCGACATCAGGCCCCCGCGTGCGTCGGCCGTGGCGCGCCACGAGTCCGGTGGCTGCGCGGAAGTCGATCCACCCGATCGCCCCGAAGCAGTTGGCGTGGCCCTGGTCGGTGGTGACCTCCTGGCCCGGCAGCAGCAGCACGCCGGCGTGGGCGCCGGCGGCCGCGAGGTGGGGGTGGTGGCTGACCGTGTTGTGATCGGTGACCGCCAACACGTCGAGACCACGGGAGGCGGCCAGCGACCGCCAGTTCCACGACCTCGAGCGCCCCGTCGGAGTGCACGGTGTGGCTGTGGAAGTCGCACGCCAGCCACTCGCGCCCGGGCGCCGCCGGCAGCGCCCGGCCCGGCCGGCGCTGCGGGCGCGGTGGTGGCACCGGCGCCGGCGGCGGCGGGAGCGGCCGGGTCGCCACGTCGACGTCGACGGTCACGTCGACGCCACCGGGGCTCACGCGGTACAGCCCGAGCACGACGGCCCACTCACCACCGACCTCGCCGGGCACGTACCCGGGCGTCGCCCATTCCCGCCGTGACGGTGACCACGGAGCGCTCACCCCCCGACCAGCCCCCGAAGCGGTCGGGGGCGACGAGGCCGAGGTCGACCACCCCGGCCGTGCGGTCGTACGCGAGCGTCACCGTCACGCCCGACGCCTCGGCCGGCACCTCGAACGGCAGGTACTGGTACACGCTCGCCGCCCGGTCGTCGAGCGTGTAGCGGCGGTGGACTCCGGTCACCGATGTGCCATCGATCGCGTGCGAGCGAGCGAGCGCCAGCGAGTGAGCGGCCAGATGCAGCCGGCATTCATGGCGTGGCCGGGGAACGCAGACGTTCATGGCGCGCCCTCGCTGCCGATCAACGTGCCCTCGGCGCGGTCGAACAGCAGCACCCGTCGCGCCGTCGGCGTCAGCGCGACGGTGTCGCCCTGGGCCGGCTCGAAGCCCTCCTCCACCGTGCCCCGCACCTGCGTCGAGCCGAGGTCGACAGTGACGAGGTACGAGGTGCCGAGGTTCTCGGTGACCACCACGGTGCCGCCGATGGAGCCGGTGTGGTCGATCGCCACGTACTCGGGGCGGATGCCGTAGTACACCTCGCGCCCGCGTTCGAGCCTTCCTGGCTCGGCGCCCTCGACGATGGGGAAGACGGCTCCGTCGACGTCGACGCCGCCGTCGACCACCACGCCCGGCAGCAGGTTCATCGGCGTCGACCCGATGAACCCGGCGACGAACAGGTTCGCCGGGTGGTGGAACAGCTCCGACGGCGTGCCGACCTGACGGATCACGCCGGACTCCATCACGGCCATGCGATCGGCGAGCGCCAGCGCCTCGCTCTGGTCGTGGGTGACGAACACCGCGGTGGTTTCCAGCTCGCGCTGGAGCTTCTTGAGGAAGGTGCGCGCCTCGAGGCGCAGTCGCGCGTCGAGGTTCGACAGCGGCTCGTCGAACAGGAACACGTCGGGTCTCGTGGCCACGGCGCGCGCCAGGGCGACGCGCTGCTGCTGGCCGCCCGACAGCTGACCCGGCCGGCGGTCCATCAGGCCCCCGAGCGACAGGCTGTCGCCGGCCGCCTCGGCGCGCTGGGAGCGCTCGGCGCGGTCCACCTTCTTGATGCGCAGCGGGTAGGCGATGTTGTCGCGCACCGTCATGTGCGGGTACAGGGCGTAGTCCTGGAACACCATCGCCACGTGACGATCGCCGGGCGACAGGTCGGTGATGTCCCGCGTGCCGATGCGCAGCGTGCCCGCCGTCGCCGACTCGAGTCCGGCGATCGTTCGCAGCAGGGTGGTCTTGCCGCAGCCGGACGGCCCGAGCAGGGCGAAGAACTCGCCGTCGTGGATCGTCAGCTCGAGGGCGTCGAGCGCCGTCACCCCGCCGGGGTACACCTTGGTCACGTCGTCGATGTCGATGCCGGGCACTAGCGCTTGATCCCCCCGTGGAAGCGGAACCCGTAGCGCTTGTTGACGAACCAGTAGAGCAACAGGATCGGGATGGTGTAGATAGGGCGAACGCCGAGATCGCCCGCAGGTCGGCCCGCCCGCCTCGTCGGCGAAGCTGAACATCAGCACCGCGGCCGGGGACTTGTCGGCCGAGCGCAGCAGGATGAACGGCACGAGGAAGTTGCCCCACACCTGACCGCCCCCCACACCGCGATCACCGCGATGCCGGGGCGGATCACCGGCAGCACGACGTGACGCAGGGCCTGGAACGACGACGCCCCGAACACGCGCGCCGACTCCTCGTAGCTGCGCGGGATGGAGTCGGTGAAGTCCTTGAGGATGAAGATGCTCGCCGGCAGGAGGCCGCCGGCGAGCGCCAGCCACACGCCCCAGTAGGTGTCGATCATGTCGAGCCCGAACATCAGCAGGTAGAGCGGCAGGATGGCCGCCGCCCCGGTGATCACCGACGACAGCAACAGCAGCAGGTAGAGGAAGAGGTCGCGCCCGGGGAACCGGATGCGGCTCAGCGCGTACGACGCCGGCGCGCCGACGGCGATCACGATGGCGACCGCGCCGACGACGAGGATCACCGAGTTGCGCAGGGCCGGGAGCACGTCGTCCTCGCGCGAACACCTCGCGGAAGTTCCCGAGCGTCGGAGTCGCGACGGCCGCGCCGCCAGCGTCGGGGAGCCGTTGAACGGAGCGAACACCAGCCACAGCATCGGCAGGGCGAAGAACGAGCACCGCGACACGAACGAGCGGGCGAGCGCCAGCAGCGCCGGCGAACGCCGCCCGCACGACGCGAACGCCTTCGGCTTCAGGCCGTCCGGCGCCGTCCGGCGCGGCCAGGTAGAAGGTGGCGATCACGAGGTTGATGATCAGGATGATCGCGGCGATCGCCGCCCCGTAGCCGAGCTTGTTCGACCCGGTGAAGGCCTGGGTGTACATGAACACCGAGAGCACCTGGGTGTTGCGGCCGGGGCCGCTGCCGATCAGCAGGTACGGGCCGAAGTCGTTGAACGTCCACAGGCTGATCAGCAGCAGGTTGGTGAGGATGTAGCCCTTGATCGACGGCAGCACGACGCCGGTGAGCTGCTGCAAAGTCGACGCCCCGGCGAGGCGGGCGGTCTCCAGGTACGAGGGCGGCAGCGAGGCGATCGCCGCCCCGAACAGCAGCATCGAGAACGCCGTGCCGCGCCACGTGTTGAACACGATGATCGACAGCAACGGGTGCTCGATCAGCCACGGGTGTTGCCCGGGATGATGGCGTTGAGGGTGCCGTCCTCGGCGAGGTAGGCCCGCCACAGATAGGCCACCACCGAGCTCGGGATGATCCACGCGCACACCACCGTCAGCTCGAGGAGAGCGACGCAGCAAGCTGTTCCAGTTGCGGAACATCCACGCCAGCGTGAAGCCGAGCACGGCCTGGCCGATGATCGCCGAGCCGAACACGTACCGCAGCGTGACCTTCAGCGACCCGGTGAAGTGCTTGTCGTCGAGCGCCTCGCGGTAGTTGTCCAGCCCGACCCATTCCGGGTGGATCGCCTGGACAGCCGGTGAGCCGACGATTGGTGAACCCGAGGTACAGCGTCCAGATCGCCGGCACGACCAGGAACAGGGCGATCGGCGCGAGGGCCGGGGCGATGAACGCCACGGCCCCGCGCCAGCCGAACAGATCGCCCCCGGAGTTGCGGCTCCGGGGGCGATCCTCGACGACGATGACGTCAGTCACGCCGCTCCGTCGCTCGTGACGGGCGTGCGGCGCGTCGCGCCGTCAGGACGTCGCGCCGGTGACCGCGTCGGCACCGACGATGCCCTCGAGCGCGGACTGGTAGTCCGCGGCGGCGTCCTCGGGCGACTGTGCCGGTCACCACCGCCTCGACGGCCTCCTGCAGCGCCACCGACACCTGCGGGTACTCGGCGAGCCCCGGGCGGTAGTGGGTGACCGGCAGCACCTCGTTGGCGATGAACGACAGCAACGGGTCGTTGCTCAGCACCTCGGCGTTGACGTCGTCGCGAGCCGTCACCTGGGCGCTGTCGCCGAGGCGGGCCTTGATCTGGTCGGCCGAGTTCATGAACGTCATCAGCGCCCACGCCATCGCCGGGTTGTCGGTGTTCGGGTTGAGCACCCAGGCACCGCCACCCGACATCGACGCGTAGTCGAGGCCGCCGAGCGCGCCGCCGGCGGCGTAGGCCGGGATGCGGGCCCAGCCGACGGCGTCGTCGCGGTTGGCCATCGGGAAGTTGCCGACGTCGGGGTCGATCACCGAGCGCCACAGGTAGTCGCTCTCGATCAGCATGGCGATCTGACCGTTGGCGAACTGCTCGAACGACTGGTCGCGGCCGTCCTGGAGGAGCTGCAGATCACTGTCGCCGAGGGCCTCGTCGCCGTAGACCGTGGCGTAGGTGCCGAGCATCTGGATCATCTCCGGCGTGGCGCCGGTCCACGTGCCCGACTCCTGGTCGTACACCTGGCCGCCGGCGGCGGCGAGCAGCGGCAGGGCACCCTGCATCGTGGTCGCCTCACCCATCGCCACGCCGCCGTTGAGCTGGATCGGGGTGACGTCGGGCAGCTTCTCCTTGATCGTGCGGGCGGCGTCGAGCACCTCGTCGATCGTCGTCGGGGCCCAGTCGGTCGGCAGACCGGCCTGCTCGAACAGGTCCTTGTTGAAGTAGATGACGCGGCCGTCGGTGCCCTGCGGGATGCCGTAGCGGTTGCCGTCGAACGAGGCGTTGGCCTGCACGGCGTCGTTGATCTGCGCCCAGCCCGTCCCAGTCGTCGGCCTCCGGCCCGACGACGTCGGTGAGTGGGGCGATGTACTCGGCGGTGGCGAACTCGCCGACCCAGATGCCGTCGATCGCGAACACGTCCGGGCCCTCGCCGGACACCGAGGTCGAGGGCGAGCTGGCTCTTGTAGTCCTCGTCGTCGACGCCGCGGCCCTCGAAGGACACCTCCACCGGGGTGCCGGCGGCGGCCATCTGCGCCTCGAAGGCGGGGATCACCTCGTCCTCGAGCCAGGTGGCGCTCGCTTCGTTCTTGCCGCCCTTGATCGAGTTGTCGAGCAGCGACAGCTTCACCGTCTCGGCGCTCGCCGGCGCACTGCCGGCCGCGCTCGACGGAGTGGTGGGTGGTGTGCTGGCGAACGACGCCGTGCCCGCCGCACCGGCAAGCGCAACGCCGCCGGTGAGTGCCAGGGCCAACCAGGACCGTGTCTTCATGGACCGTCTCCCCCTCTGGTTCGTCGGCGCGACAGCGCGCGCACCGAGTGTTTCGTGACGGTGCCAGGCATACCACTATGGGACGCGGCGGGCAAAGCTCGTTGCGTTCGGACACCGGAATCGTCGCCGGCACGTCACCACCGAGCCGGCCCGGCGGCGCCCCCGGGCCACGTGGCGGACTCGGCCACCTCGTCGAACAGCGACGGTGGCTCGTCACGGCGGATGCGCCGGATGCTCGGCCACGGCACGAAGTTGTCCATGAACACCCACGATCGACGATGGATCGTCGACGGACCCCAGGCCTGGAGCGCGGCGAGGTGGTCCTGGCAGGGGTAGCCCTTGTTGGTATCGAACGACCACGCCGGGTAGTGCTCGGCCTCGGCGCGCATGATCCGGTCGCGCGACACCTTGGCGAGGATGCTCGCGGCGGCGACGACGAGGCAGCGCGCATCGGCCTTCACCTGCCGGCACACGTGCGGCACCAGCGGAGACACGAAATCCCACGTGCCGTCGACGATGGCCGCGTCGGCGTCACGGCAAGCTCGGCGAACGCCCGGCGGGTGGCCAAGCGCTGCGCCTCGGCCATGCCCAGCTCGTCGCACTCCGCCTGCGAGGCGTGCCCGACGCCCCACGCCTGGCACCATTGCCCGACCCGATCGAACAGCCGCTCGCGCTCGCGCTCGGTGAGCATCTTGGAGTCGCGGACGCCGTTGACGCGCCGGTCACGCGGGAGCACGGCGGCACCGACGCTGAGCGGCCCCGCCCAGGCGCCGCGCCCGACCTCGTCGACGCCCACGACGACGTCGTGACCGAGGTCCCACAGCTCGCGCTCGAGCGAGCGGGTGGGGGCGTGCTTCTTCGACGGCGCCTTGGTCGGCCGGCGGCTGGTCACTGCCCCGAGGCTAGGACGCCCACGCCCGATCCGAAGCGGTTCCCGATCTGCACAAGCAGATTCGTGCAGATCTGCTCGAATTCGCCCCGAGAATTCGGTGATCAGGATGCGGTGGCCTTCACCGCCGTGGCGAAGGCGTGCAGGGCAAGGTCGACCTCCTCGGCGGTGACGACGAGCGGCGGCATCCAACGCAGCGTGGCGCCGTCGACGCCCGCGCCCATCGTGATCACCCGTCCTTCGCCGAGCAGATGGGCGATCACCGCCTTGCATCGCGCCGGGGCGGCGAACTCGACAGCGTTCATCAGGCCGAGCCCGCGTGGTGCACGATCGCGCCGTTCGGCGCCGGCGGCGACCTGGCGCAACCCGGCGCGCAGCTGCTCGCCCCGCGCCTCGACGGCGTTCGAGGAACCCACGGCGGTGAGCACGTCGATGGTGGCGAGCGCGGCCGCGCAGCCGATCGGGTTGCCCGCCGTAGGTGCCACCGTGCGCTGCCCGTCGGCCACGCGCCATCAGGTCCGGCCGACGCCCCGAGCGCGCGATCGGGAAGCCCGAGGCGATGCCCTTGGCCATCACCACGACGTCGGGCTGCGACGTCGTGTGCTCGACGGCGAACATCGTGCCGGTGCGGCCGAACCCGGTCTGCACCTCGTCGGCGACGAACAGCACGCCGTGCTCGCGGCAGAATTCGGCGACGCCGCTCGAGCAACGCCGGCGGGCGCGGGCAGGTAGCCGCCCTCGCCGAGCACCGGCTCGATGCACGATGGCGGCGGTCTCGGCCGGCGCGGTCTGCGTCGCGAGCAGCGTCCGCAGGGCGCCGAGGCAACGCGCGACCTCGGCGCCAGTCGTCACGATCGCCGTCGAGGCGCACGTCGGGAAACGGGCGCCACGAACACGCCCGCGCGGAGGTTGGCGTGGCCGGTGCGATAGCCGGTCTTCGACGTGGTCATCGCCATCGCCAGATGGGTGCGACCGTGGAAGCTGCCCGAGAACACCACGACTTGCTGCGGCCCGTGGCCTGCTTGGCCAGCTTCACCGCCGCCTCGGTCGCTCTCGGCGCCCGAATTGGAGAAGAAGAACGTGTCGATGCCCGGCGGCGTGAGTCCAGCGAGCCGCCGGCGAGGGGGTCGAGCAGGTCGTGCTTGTACACGTTCACCTGCGCGTGGATGAACCGCTCGCGCTTGCCGTTGGATGGCGGCCACGACCACTTCGGGTGGCAGTGCCCGGTCGACGTCACGGCGATGCCGGAGGTGAAGTCGAGGTACCGCTCGCCGTCGGCGGTGGTGACCCACGAGCCCGATCCCGACACGACCGGGAGCGTGGTCGTGGTGGCCCACACGCCGGCCAGGCGTGAACGCATGCCGTTCAATGTCCGAATGCCATCGTGCGGATGCGAGCGACGAGGCGCCAGCCGAGAAGCGGCCAGAAGCTGCGCAGGCAGTTCATAGCGTGGCCGGGGAACGCCATGACGGGCATGGGCGGATCGTAGATGGCCGGCAGCCGGCGCCCGCCCCGTCGGCCCCTCGGCGCCGGGGGGAATCAAGTTGGACTCACCGTGGTTTATCATTACGATACTGAACAGTCTCGTATCGAAATGGACATGAACCCGTGACTCTCGCTCCCTCCCCCCAACCGACGCTCGCCGTCGACGTCGACCGCGGCGACCGCCGCCGTTGGATCACGCTCGCCGTGCTGTGCATGTCGCTGGTGATCATCGTGATGGACAACACGATCCTGAACGTGGCGATCCCGTCGCTGATGACCGACCTGCAGGCCGTCGAACACCGACGTCCAGTGGATCATCGACGCCTACACGCTCGTCTTCGCCGGGCTGCTCCTCACCACCGGCAGCCTTGTCGACCGCTTCGGCCGCAAGGGCGCGCTGCAAGTCGGCATCGTCCTGTTCGGCCTCGGTTCGGCGTCTGTCGGCGCTCTCCGATTCGACCCTGCACCTGATCGCCAGCCGGGCGTTCATGGGCATCGGCGGCGCTCTGATCATGCCGTCGACGCTGTCGATCCTCACCAACGTGTTCCGCGACCCGAAGCGAGCGTGGCCGGGCGATCGCCGTCTGGGCCGGCTGCTCCGGTCTCGCCGTGGCCATCGGCCCGGTGATCGGCGGCATCCTGCTCGCGTCACTTCTCGTGGAGCTCGGTGTTCTGGGTGAACATCCCGATCGGCATCGCGGCGCTCGTGCTCGGCGCCTTCCTCATCCCGACGTCGCGCGACCCGAACGCAGCGCAAGCTCGACCCGCTCGGCGCGGCGCTGTCGATCGTCGCCCTGGTCTCGCTGCTGTTCGGCATCATCGAAGGCCCGGTGCGCGGCTGGACCGACTCGCTCGTCCTCGCCGCCTTCGGTCTCGGCCTCGATCGGCCTCGGCGCGCTTCATCGCCTGGGAGCTGCACGTCGACGAGCCGATGCTCGACATGCGCTTCTTCCGCAACCCCCGCTTCAGCGCGGCCAACGGCGCGATCACGCTGACGTTCTTCGCGATGTTCGGCTCGCTGTTCCTGATGACCCAGTACTGGCAGCTGGTGCACGGCTACGACGCCCTCGGCGCCGGGGTGCGGATGATCCCCTACGCCGTGGCGATGATGGTGGTCGCTCCCCTGTCGGCCCGGCTCGTCGAGCGGGTCGGTTCCAAGCGGGTGATCACCGTCGGCCTGCTCGTGATCGCCGCTGCGCTCTACGGGCTGTCGTTCATCCACGCCACCACGTCGTACCCGCGGTGATCACCCTGTTCGCCCTCATGGCGGTGGGCATGGGCATGGTGATGGCGCCCGCCACCGAATCGGTGATGGGCTCGCTGCCGCGGGAGAAGGCGGGCGTCGGCTCGGCCGTCAACGACACCACGCGCCAGATGGGCGGCGCCCTCGGCGTGGCGATCATCGGCAGCGTCGTCGCCAGCGCCTACGCCAGCCGGGCGGCGAAGGTGAGCCGGGACCACGGCGTCACCGGCGCCGCGCTCGACCGGGCGCGCTCGTCGCTCGACCAAGCGCTCGAGGTCGGCCGGGCGCTGCCCGACCGCGTGGCGGGCAGCGACTACGTTGCGGGCGTGAAGGACGCCTTCGTCAGCGCGCTGCACCTCGGCCTGCGCACGAGTGGCACCGTGATCCTGGTGGCGGCGTTCGTCGTGTGGCGCTTCCTGCCGGCGCGTGCCGTTGACCCGCTGGCGATCGACGCCGCGGACGAGCTGGGCAGCCGGCAGCACCACGACGGCGACGCCTTCGTGGCCGGCGCCGTGGCGGCGACTGAGCATGAACGAGCGAGTTCGACGAGCGACCAGCGGGCACGGTCCTCGGCTCACAGGTGCACCACCGCCGACCTGAACGCGTCGGATGGCACAAGGGTGCACCGTGAACGCCGGCGCCGCCCGAGCGGGCGGCGACCCCGATCGACGCCGTGCGCCGGGGCCGTCCCCGCGACGCCGGCGCCGACGAGGCGATCCTGTCGGCGACGGTCGACGCCCTCGCCGAGGGCGGCATCAGCGGGCTGTCGATGGACGAGATCGCCCGACGCGCCGGCGTCGGCAAGGCGACGATCTACCGCCGCTGGGCGTCGAAGGAGGCGCTCGTGCTCGACGCCCTCGGCACCAAGCCGCTGCTCCCCACGCCCGACACCGGCTCGCTCCGCAACGACCTGCTCGCCTACGCCACGGCGGTCGTCGAGCTGTTCAACGCCCATCCCCGCTCCGACGTGCTCCCGCACCTGATCGAGGCGGCCTGCTACGACGAGCGTCTCGCCGAGTCGCTCCGCGAGTACAACCGGATCCGGCAGCGCCCGCTACGCCAGATCCTGCGTCGAGCGCGGACCGCGGCGAGATCGACCCGGATGTCGACAATGACCTCATCGTCGACGCCGTGCTCGGCGCGTTCTACTTCCGCCGGCTCGTCCACGGCGAGCGCTTCACACCTGGATACGCCGCCAAGGTGGTCGACCACGTGATGCGCAGCGTCACTCCCTGAGCACCCAGAGGGCGTCGCCCGCCGGGGCCGCCGTGTGCCACGGCTCGGTCGTGACGTCCGTGGTGAGCGCCACCGCGTCGCCGGTCACCTCCCACAGCGCCGCCACGTTGGCGCCGTGCCAGCGCAGGGC
The DNA here is from genome assembly GCA_963719295.1 of Ilumatobacteraceae bacterium. Taxonomy (GTDB): domain Bacteria; phylum Actinomycetota; class Acidimicrobiia; order Acidimicrobiales; family Ilumatobacteraceae; genus Desertimonas. The sequence goes on along the minus strand of CAVRBV010000008.1, from coordinate 124,965 downwards.
GAGTGACAGGCGCGAGGCCGGGCCGACGACCAGCCCGTGGGCCTCGACGTCGACGCCGCGCCACGCCGGCGGGATGCCCTCGGGAAAGAGCCGTCCGCCGGTGGCGAGGAGTCCCTCGACCGCCGCGATCGCGGCGACGCCCGATCGGTCCGGCACCGGGCCGGCGCGCCCGTCGCGCCGGCCGAGGATGCGCCCCAGGTCGGCGAGCGCTCGACGCTCGCCGACGGCCGCCAGCACCACACCGGCGGCCCGCAATGCCGCACCGGCGAGCGGCGACGGGTCGACGGCGGCTCGCTCGACGGCGGCCGCGACATCCGGCACCACGGCGACGGCGTCGCGCTCGTCCCACTCGGCCATCCGCACCAGTTCGGCCACGCCGATGAGGAACTGCACCGGGTCGTCATCGGCGTCCGCCGGTCCGCACAGGACCAGCTCGCAGCGTGCCGCGCGCACCGCCTCCACCGCCGAGGGGTCGGCCAGCTCGAGGCGGCTCGCCGCGTCGACCCGCGCGATCCAGCCCCGCGCCACCGCCGCCGCGCTCGCCACGCGGTCGGGAAGCTGGCCGGCCGTTGGCCCGCGATGGGCGAGCGCCACCGTCACCGAGGCACGGTGTCCGACCGGGACGACGATCGACCCCGGCGGCACATCGATGCCCTGGATCGGCACGTCGGTCGGCGGTCGCCCGGTCAGCAGGTCGGGCCGGGTGAACGCCACGGCGATCGGGAGCGGCGACTCGTTGACCATCTCGACGACGGTGAGGCCACCGCGGTCGGCGACCGACCACACGTGCTGAACGGCATCGCCGCCCGGAACGCGGACCTTCGTCTCGAACACGGCGACGCCGTCGACGCGTCGGTGGCGGACGCCCGACTCGGTGCGCGTGTCGTGCCAGCGGTCGTCGGCGGCGACGTGCCACTCCAACGCAGCCGAGCCGTCCCAGGGCACGATCGCCCCGACCGGGGTGACGTCGGCGCGCCATCGCTGACCCACCACGCCCGTCGTCGCCACCGGGGCGAGCGTACGACGCAACGGCGTCGGGGGAACGCGATCACCTACCCTGGCGCCGTGAACGCCGCGGTGCTCATCCCGGTGAAGCGCTTCGCCGACGCCAAGGGCCGGCTGCGGTCATTGCTCGCCAACGACCAGCGCGCCGATCTGGCGCGCTGGCTCGCCGATCGCGTCGTGCGCGCGGCGCCCCCGCTTCCGGTGTTCGTCGCATGCGACGACGAGGTGGTGGCTGATTGGGCCGAGGCGGCCGGGGCCAACGTGCTGTGGAGCCCGGGGCTCGGTCTCAACGGTGCGGTCGACGCCGGCCGGGCGACGATCGCCGGCAAGGGGTTCGATCACCTCGTCGTGATCCACAGCGACGTCCCGCTGGCCCACGACCTCGCCTTCTTGGTCGCCGAGCACACCACCACGCTGGTGCCCGACCGCCGTCGCGATGGCACGAACGTGCTCGCGTTCCCCGTCGACGCGGCGATCGTCGCCAGCTACGGCGCGGCGTCGTTCCGCACGCACCTCTCGATGGCACTCGCCGACCGGTATCGCGTCGAGGTGCGCGCCGATCCCGAGCTCGCCCTCGACATCGACTCGCCCCTCGATCTCGCTCATCCCTCGCTGCGAACGGAGCTGCCGGCATGGCTGCGAACGATCCTGGACAGCCGACGCTGAGCAGCGATGCAGCCGCGCTGGCGCGCACGGCCACCGTCGACCTCGACGTCCCGGCGTGCGCCCTGGCGATCGGGGCTCATCCCGACGACATCGAGTTCGGCGCTGGGGGCACGTTGGCCAAATGGGCCGCCGCCGGGTGCGTCGTGCACCACCTCGTGTGCACCGACGGCTCGAAGGGCACGTGGGACGTCGACGCCGACACCGTCGCCCTCGTTGCCAGGCGCCAGGAGGAGCAGCGAGAGGCGGCCCGACTCACCGTCGGGCGGACGCACGAGCGGCTCGGTCTCGTTCCTCGGGCGGGTCGACGGCGAGCTCGACCAACGATGTCGCCACGCGCACCGAGATGGTCCGCTCCATCCGCACGCTGCGGCCCGACGTCGTGCTCACCCACGACCCCTGGAAGCGCTACCGGCTGCACCCCGATCACCGTGTGACCGGCGAGCTGGTCTGCGACGCGATCGTCGGCGCCCGCGATCCGCACTTCTACCGCGACCTCGGCATCGCCCACTTCCGGCCGACGGCGCTGATGCTCTTCGAGGCCGACCTCCCGAACCACGCCGAGGACGTCACGGCCGAGGTCGACGTCAAGCTGGCCGCGCTGCTCGCCCACGTGAGCCAGTTCGAGTCGACGATGCACGCCGCCGGGGGCGACCAGGCGTTGCTCGACGCCTTCGAAGCCCGGATCCGCACCCGGCTCGCCGAGCTCGGCGAGCCGTGGGGTCTGCGCCACGCGGAGGTGTTCGCGCTCATGGTCGATCTGTAGACCGGAACTGCCCGGAGGCCCGCCCTTCGCCGGGTGGGCCGGCGAACACCTGGGCCATGGCCATCCAACGCGTCGCCTGGGCGCCGATGACGGTCAGGTCGACGTCGTCGACGTGACGCCGGCGGGTGACCACCAGGCAGAAGTCGAGCGCGGCGCCGGTCACCCGATCGTCGGCGGTCGCCGGGCCCCATTCCCACACCTGCCCGGACGGCGAGTCGAGCCGCACGTGCACCTCGCCATCGGGTGGTGGGAGCCCGTTGACGGCGTAGCTGTACGGGCGGGCCCGCACGCCCAGTTGGGCCACGTGGCGGAGGCGATCGGTCGGCGAGCGGGTGACGCCCAGCCCGTCGGCGACGTCCTGGCCGTGCGCCCACGTCTCCATGAGGCGAGCCGTCACGAAGGACCGAGCGCCCATCGCCGGGCCGTACCACGGGACGCGGGTCGCCGGATCGACGGTGCGGGCGACGTCGACGAGGCGTCCCCGGTCGACGCGCCAGCGACGGACGAGCTCGCCCTTGCCGAGCGCACGCCCGAGGGCGACCGACGGATCGGCGCCGTTCGTCAACGCCACGACGAGCGCCGCCGCGTCGGACGCGAACGCCTCGCCGTCGGTGAGCGCCAACACCGCCCGCTGGTCGAAGAACCAGAGGTGGCTGATCTGGTCTCCCACGCTCCAGCCCGGTGCCGGCGTCGGCGCGTCGAGGTCGGCGACGGCGACGATCTCGTCGAGGTCGCGATGCTCGGCGACGAGGTCGTCACAGAGCTGCTGCACCCCCGCAGTCTGGCCGACAGCGGCGGGCGGGCGGGCTACTTGGCGGCGGTCTTCTTGGCCGGCGCCTTCTTGGCCGGCGCCTTCTTGGCCGGCGCCTTCTTCGCAGGAGCCTTCTTCGCTGGAGCCTTCTTGACGGCCGGCGCCTTCTTGGCGGCAGGGGCCTTCTTGGCCGGAGCCTTCTTGGCCGGAGCCTTCTTCACGGCTGGCGCCTTCTTGGCGGCGGGCGCCTTCTTGGCCGCTGGGGCCTTCTTGGCCACCGCCGCCTTCTTCGCCGGAGCCTTCTTCGCCGGAGCCTTCTTGACGGCTGGTGCCTTCTTCGCCGCCGGCGCCTTCTTCGCCGCCGGCGCCTTCTTCGCCGCCGGCGCCTTCTTCACTGCCGGCGCCTTCTTCGCTGCCGGCGCCTTCTTCCCGCGCCTTCTTCGCCGCGACCTTCTTCATCACCATTGGGTCTACCTACTTCCTCTTGGGGTTGAGTGCGGACTTGACGGTGGCGCTGGGCGAGAACCGCAGCGCGGTCGACGCGGCGATCTTCACCGGCTCACCCGTCTGAGGGTTACGCCCGGTGCGGGCCGCTCGCTTGGACGTGCTGAACGTTCCGAAGCCGGGCCAGGCGACCTTGTCGCCCTTCTTTGCCCCGGCGACCACGAGGTCGCAGAACGCACCGATGGTGCGCTCGGCGTCGGCCCTGGAGACGTTCGCGGACTTCGTCACGCTGTCGAGGAGTTCTGCCTTGGTCATGGGTCTTCTTTCAATTGGCCATCGAGCTTCATTGCCCGATGGTGGTGCCTGAGGTTGTGTTCCACCGCGGAACGCCCGCAGCGGGGATATGTCATCCGCATTGATGCGAGATGACAAGCACCCATGATGTTGCACATGCAACGGGTGCCCCGCGTCCGCGTCGAAGCGGTCACGGGAGGCGGATGGCAGCACGGAGCCGCTCGGCCACGTCCTCCGCCTCACCGGTGCGATACTTCGTCCGCGGCCAGAAGAAGCCACGGAGTCCGTCGCCCTTGGTTCGCGGCACCAGGTGCGTGTGCAGGTGCGCCACGCTCTGGCTGACGACGTTGTTCAGGGCCACGAACGTTCCCTGCGCGCCGAGCGCGTCGGGCAACGCGGCTGCGACCGCCTGCACGGCGGCGAAGTACGGCCCGACCAGTGCCGGATCGAGTTCGGGAAGCGTGACCACGTGGAGACGCGGCACCACCAGCACGTGCCCGGCGAACAGCGGCGACCGATCGAGGAACGCCACGACGACGTCGTTGCGGCCCACCACGTGAGCCGCGGTAGTGCCGTCGACGATCGAGCAGAACACGCATGGGTCGGCCATCTGCCGCCCGAGTATGGCCGTTGGCCGCCGGACCGGTTCGCTTGCATCCACCCGCGAACGGGCGCCGTGGGCTACACAGGTGCGCACGACCGGCCGCCGACGATCCACCGACGACTCTCCAACCAGTGACAAGGAGTGGCAGTGACCGACCTCCTGCCCGTGTCCGAGCGCCGTGCCCGCGAGCGGACGGACGGGCGTACCGATCCGGCCGTCGATTGCGACATCGGGACGGCCGTCGACCAGCGGACACGGGTGGTGCTCGACACCTCGGTGTTGATCGCCGACCCGGACTGCTTCACCGCCTTCGAAACAGTCGACATCGTGGTGCCGCTCACGGTCATCGAGGAGCTCGACGGGTTGAAGACGCGGATCGACGACGTCGGCCGCGCCGCCCGCGCCGCGCTGCGCGGCATCGAGGAGCTCCGGGTGCGCAACGGTGGGTCGCTCGCCCTTCCCGTGGCGCTGGGAACGAGCACCCTGCAGATCGAGATCAACGGGATCCAGAAGCACCGCCTCCTCGAGCACGGGCTGGACCCGACCCTGGCCGACAACCGCATCATCGGCGCCGCCCTGGGACAGTCCGAGCAGGCACCGACCACGATGGTGTCGAACGACGCGGCGCTACGGATCAAGGCGGCCCACCTCGGCGTGGCGGCCGCCGAGCACCGCCGCCCCACGTCACGCCGGTCCGCCGGGCGCTCGGTCGGCTGGATCACGGTGGAGACCACCTTCGACGTGATCGACTGCCTGTACGCCGGGGGCGTGCTCGACGTCGGCGCCGTCGACGGAGCCGGGTCCCTCGTCGAGGAGAACGAGTTCGCCGTGTTGCGTGCCGGTTCGCAGTCGGCGCTGACGCGGCGCGTCGGTGACGACTTCGAGCTCCTCCCGCACTCCGGACCGGAGGCGTGGGGACTCCGTGCCCGGTCCAAGGAACAGCGCTTCGCACTGGAACTGTTGCTCGATCCGGAGATCGAGGTGGTCGCTCTCGACGGGCGGGCGGGGACGGGCAAGACGCTGCTCGCCGTGGCGGCCGGGACTCGAGCAGGTCGTCGAGCAGCAGCGCTACGAGCGCCTCGCCGTGTATCGCCCGCTGGTGCCGGTCGGGCGGGCCGATGTGGGGTTCCTGCCCGGTGGCCTCGACGAGAAGCTCGACCCGTGGATGGCGGCGATCCACGACGCCGTGGTGGCGCTCACCGATCACACCTCGAGCGCCGACGCCCGGCGGATGATCGACGAGCTCACCGCCCGCGGGAAGCTCTCGCTGGAGTCGGTGACGTTCCTGCGCGGTCGGTCGCTGCAACGCCAGATGGTCGTCATCGACGAGGCCCAGAACCTCGAGCCGACGACGCTGCGCACGATCCTCACCCGCGTCGGCCAGGGCACGAAGGTGGTGTTCACGGGCGACACCAGCCAGATCGACGCCCCGTATCTCAGCGAGTCGAACAACGCCTTGGCGATCCTCACCGAGGCCTTCCGCGGGCAGACCTGCTTCGGGCACATCACGCTCACCTCCTGCGAGCGCAGCGACGTCGCCAGCCTCGCGGCCGAACTGCTGTAGAGCCCCTCGGCGGCTCTCCTGCTCGGTCCGTGGGTTGTCGACAGGTCCTGGCGCGTCGACCTAATCGGCTGTTTGCGCCGAGTGCTCCGTGCTCGGCCCGTCGCGCCGGGCTGTCGGCCGGATCCCCGCCATCTGGTCACTCAGCGTCTCATTTCGCCATCTGGTCGCTCTCCCTTCACGATATCGAGAAGGAGAGTGACCGCGGATCGCTGCTTGAGTTACGGAAACCCCCGTCACACCTCGGGTCTAGGGTCGACGGCATGGGACTCGGGCCCTTCGCCGTGGTCGACGTCGAAACGTCCGGACTGCGTCCGGGGCGACATCAGGTGTTGCAGATCGGCCTCGTCACCGTCGACCGATCGGGCACGGTCCTCGGCGAGTGGTCCACGCTGGTGCGCCTGCGCCACTTCTGGAACCGCGTCGGGCCGACCCACGTGCACGGGCTCACCCGCCGCTCCCTCCGCGGGGCGACGCCGGCCGCCACTGCGTTCGCCGAGCTGGCGCACCGCCTCGACGGAGCAGTGTTCACCGCCCACAACGCCGGGTTCGACGCCGCGTTCATCGAGCGGGCGGCGCGCCGCGCCGGTATCGAGCTGGTGCTCGATCCCCGGCTGTGCACGCTCGACCTGTCACGGCGCCTCGACCCCGATCGCGCGCTCACCCACGGGCTGGCCGACGTGTGCGCCCGCTACGGCGTGCCGCTCACGGCGCACCACGACGCACTCGCCGACGCCGCCGCCGCCGCCGCCGTGCTCCCCCACCTCCTCGACGCGTACGGCGTCAGCGACGAGGCCCAGCTCGACGCGTTGTACCTCGGCCGGCCGCGGGTGGTCCGCGCCGTCGACCCCGATCACGCCAGTGGGGTGGCGTAGCGAGCGAGCAGTCGGCGGGCCCCGCGCGCCCGAGATCGATCCATTCCGCCGGAGCGAGCACCTCGGCGTCGGTGCCCGCACGCAACAACAGCCGCTCCAGCCAGCGCTCGCTGGTCACCGCCATCACCACGTCCACGACGCCGTCGTCGAGCTCGGCGACGCGGTCGACGGGGTACTGCTCGCGGACCCACCGGGCGCCCGGGCGTAGCCGCAGGGTGACCCGGGGCACCGAGCCGTCCGAGATCCATGCGACCGAGCTGACGCCGGCGCGGTCGAGCGGGTCCGCGTCGCCGCCCCGGGGCACGATCTCGCCCGTGCGGTCGAGCTGCTCGATGCGGTCGGCGCGGAACGTGCGCTCCTCGCCGGAGCGCTCGTCGTCGGCCGACACGAACCAGTCGCCGCGCTCGTGGAACACACGTCGGGGCACGATCGTGCGCTCGGTCACCTCGTCACGCGACGCCGTCCAATAGCGGATGCGCAGCCGCTCGCCGGCCACGGCGGCCGCCACCAGCACGTCGACGAGCGGCGTCGCCGCCAGGTCCATCACGAGCGCGGCGTCGTCGGGCTCCTCACCGAGCGCGGCGGCGAGCTTGGCCAGCCCGCGGCCCAGCGGGCCGTCGGGGTCGGCGCCCGGGAGCTGCATCGCCGCCCGTCCGGCCGCGAGCAGGGCGAAGCCCTCGGGCGCCGTGAGCCGCAACGGCTTGGTGAACAGGCGGGGGACGCCGACGAACACCGTGTCCTCGTCGACGAAGATGTCGATCATCTCGTCGACGAACGGCGGGAGCCCGCACATCGCCGCCAGCTCGAGCTCGGCGGTCACCTCGGCCGCGGTCATCCTGAATGCGGCGGCGACCTCGGCGATCGGCACCTCGTGGCGCTCCATCAGCCACGGCAGGAGCACCAGGAGGCGACTCAGCCGGGCATCGGCACCGAGCGGTCCGCGGCCTCCCGGGCTCACTGGTGCACCGTGACGCTGTGCCACACACTCACATCGGCGGCGGTGCACCCGTGAGCCGAAGACCGTGCTTGATGATTCGCTCGCTCGAAGACTCGCTCGCTCATCGCGGTCGCGCCCGCCGCGCCTGCGGTCCCTCGGCGAGCGCCGTGAGCCGCCCGATCACTGCCGCCCTCACCTCCGGTGGCCCGAGCACCTCGGCGTGGTCGGTCAGCCCGAGCACCCAGGTTCCGAACGCACCGACGTTGGCACACGGAACCACGACATCGACGGCGCCGTCGGCGTGGCGGCGCAACACGTGCTCGCTGCCCACCTCGCGCTCGATCATCGCCGCCCGCGCCGCCGACACGCGCACCACGGCGTCGACGAGCACGGCGTCGCCGACGCCGACGCGCTTGGCGTCGCTCGGCAACTGGTCGCGCGGGTCGAACCCGACCGGCCGTTCGAACGCGTGATCCGCGCCGGTGACGGCGACGTCGCCCTCGATGCGATCGACGCGATAGGTGCGCTGCTGGTCGGCCTCGTGTTCGCGGCCGATGACGTACCAGAACCCGTTGCGCAGCAGCACCCCGAACGGGTCGACGTGGCGGGGCGTCGCGTGGTAGCGGAAGGTCACGGTCCGCCGTCGTGCGGCGGCGTCGCGCAGGCTCGGCAGCGACGACAGCTCCGGCACGTGAGCGACCACCGGGAGCTCGGCGTCGGCGCTCGTGGCACCGAGCTTCCACAGCGCCAGCTCGCCGGCGGCGATCTCGCCGCCGGACGCCGAGCGGATGGTGGCGAAGGCGGTCTGCAGCGCCCGCGTCTCGTCCGGCTCGAGGGCGAGGTCGGCGAGCTCGTAACGCTCACGGTCGATCCAGTACTCCGACACCCCGGCGTCCTCGCCGCTGCGGACCGCCGTCTCGATCGGCACGCCGATGCCGCGCAGCGCCGCCTTGTCCCGCTCGAACATCGCCCGCCGGTTGGCCTCGCCCTCGGGGTATTGGCCGCGCAGCTCGCCGGCGATCTCGACGAGGGTCAACGGCCGACTCGTCTCGAGCAGCAACGCCAGCAGATTGGTGAGCCGCTCGACCCGGTCGATCACCGCGTCCGGCCCGTCACGACGCGCGCGCGGCGATGGCGTCGCGGACCACGGCGACCACCTGCTCGCTCGACGCTCCGGGCGTCAGCACACCGGCCACGCCGGCGGCACGCAGCGCGGCCACGTCGGCCTGGGGCACGATGCCGCCGACCACGACCGGGATGTCGGCGCCGCGAGCGCGGACCTTCTCGACGACCGCCGGCGCCAACGTCATGTGGGCGCCCGAGAGCATCGACAGTCCGATGGCGTCGACGTCCTCATCGACGGCCGCCGCGGCAACCGTGTCGGGGGTCTGGAACAACCCGGTGTAGATCACCTCGTAGCCCGCGTCGCGCAGGATCCGCGCGACCACCTTGACGCCACGGTCGTGGCCGTCGAGGCCGACCTTGGCCACGAGCACCCGCCCGTGGACCCCCTCAGCGGTCGATTCATCGTGAGTAGTCATAGAACCCTCGCCCAGTCTTGCGGCCGAGCAGCCCGGCCTCGACCATGCGTGACAGCATCGGCGGCGGCGCGTACAGCGGCTCCTTGAACTCCGCGTACAGGCTCTCGGCGACGGCGAGCGTGGTGTCGAGCCCGATCAGGTCGGTGAGGTGGAGCGGACCCATCGGGTGGTTGCACCCCTCCACCATGCCGGTGTCGATGTCGTCGGCGGTGGCGAAGCCGGACTCCATCATCCGGATCGCCGACAGCAGGTACGGGATCAGCAGTGAGTTGACGATGAACCCGGCGCGGTCCTGGCTACGGATCACCTTCTTGTCGAGGACGTTGGTGGCGAAGTCGTCGGCGCGGGCGACCGTTTCCGGCGACGTCAGCAGGCTGGTGACGAGCTCGACCAACCGCAGCACGGGGACCGGGTTGAAGAAGTGGATGCCGATCACCTGCTCGGGACGGCTGGTGGCGATGCCGAGCTTCATGATCGGGATCGAACTGGTGTTGCTTGCCAGCACGGCCGTCGGGTCGGCGACGACACGATCGAGCTCCTTGAAGATCGCCACCTTCGCCGCCTCGTCCTCGACGGCCGCCTCGACGACGAGCTGACGGTCGGCGAGGTCGTCGAAGTCGGTGGTGAACGTCACCCGGGCGAACGCGGCGTCGCGGGCGTCCTGCGTCAGCTTGCCGGAGCCGACGGCTCGGTCGAGCGACTTCACGAAGCGGGCTTGCCCGCCCTCGGCGGCGGCCGCGTCGACCTCCCGCACCATGACGTCGAGCCCGGCCCGGGCGCACACCTCGGCGATGCCCGATCCCATCAGCCCGCTCCCGACCACGCCGACACGCTGCAGGTTCGCCGGCTCGGCTTCGTCGCGTCATCGGCCGTCAGCGTAGTTGTCGACCGGCGCTCGGACGCCGGTCGGATGGCGACGCCCCATGATCTTTGTGATGAGCGAGCGAGTCTTCGAGCGAGCGAACCATCAGGCACGGTCTTCGGCTCGCTGGTGCACCGTCACGGCGTTCCCCGGCCACGCAGGCCGTGGCTGGCCGCTCGCTCGCTGGCGCTCGCTCGCTCGCATCTCGTCGCGTCGCGTAAGGGTGCACCAGTGAGCGACGAACCCCACGACCAGCCGGTGAGCTTCGTGCTGCGCGTCCTGCCAGGACCGGCAGCACGCGGTCAGCTGGTCGGCCACCTCGAGCTGGTGTCCACCGGTGACGTGGTAGCCGTGCGCGACGGCGACGATGTCACTGCACTGGTGTGCCGGCTGGCGTCGGCGCGCACCCCGTCGGCGTAGCCGAGCTCGTCGAGCACCTGGCTGAGCTCGGCGCCCGGCGACACCCCGAGCTCGTCGACGACCCCGAGTGCGTGACGCAGGACGTCGCGAGCGCTGGCGCGCCGGCCTTGGCTGAGCAACAGCCGCGCGGCGCGAGCCGGGCGCAGGTCGTCGAGGGGCTCGATCGCCATGCCGGCGTCGAGCTGGCGTACGGCCTCGTCGAGGTCGCCTCGCGCCTCGGCGTCGGCGGCGAGCAGGTCGACGAGGGTGAGGTAGCGCCGGCGCAGGCGCTCCCGCGGTGCGGCCGCCCAGTTGGCGTAGCGGTCGCCAGGCAGCAGCTCGCCGCGGTAGAGCGCGACGGCGCGGCGGGCGAGCCCGGCGCGGGCCGCCGCCGGCGCGGCGAGGGCCTCCTCGGCCGCGGTCTCGAACCCGGCGACGTCGACCACCACGTCGGCCGCCAGCTCGAGGGCATCGCCGTTGCGCACGACGATGTCACCCGAGCGCGCCTTCAACCGATTGAGCGTGTTGCGTAGCCGGGAGCGTCCGGTCGCCCCGTCACACTCGGGCCACAGCTCGTCGATCAGCTGGTCGGCGGTCAGCGCCCCGCCGAGCGCCAGCAGCTTGACGAGTGCCGCCGGGTGACCGTGCGGCGGCGTGCACTCGAGGCCACCGGCGTGCACGGCGAACGACCCGAGCAGCCGCAGCTCCGTCGCCCCGGCGGGCTCGTCGTCGGCCCGCTCGTCGTAGCGGCGCAGCCGGGCGTCGAGCCAGCGCTCGTGGCGCATCGGGAGATCGGGATGGCCGCACTCGGCGGCGTGGGCAGCAGCGGCGGCGCGGAACCGTCGTGCTCCGGCATCGTCGCCGCGACGATGGGCGGCGTAGCTGCGCAACAGGGCGCGTGTCCAGCGCAGGCGGGCGACGGCGAACGGCCGACCCTCCAGTTCGGCGAGCAGTTCCTCCGCCCGCACCGGATCACCGAAACAGGCCTCGTAGCGGGCGAGCGCCGGCACGTACGCGTCGTCGAGCCCGAAGGCCTCGGTGCGCGCCCGGGCCGTGGCGAGGAACGACGCACCGCCTGGCTCGTCACCGAGCGAAAAGAGCATGTCGGCCGCGGCGAGATAGAACTCGGCGCCGTTCGCCTCGTCCAGCCACGGGCCGCGATGACGCACGGCCTCGTCGAGCCACGCGACGGTGCCGGCGTGATCGCCCTGGTGGGCGGCGAGCCACACGCTCGCCCAGCAGGCGTATCCGATCACCCGTTGATCCCGCAGGCGCTCGCCGATGCCCAGCGCCTCGCGGCAGGCCGCCTCGGCGTCGGTCATCCGCCCGGCGCTGTCGAGCACGTCGGCGAGGTAGGTGAGCACGACGGCCCGCGAACAGTCGGCCGCCGGCGCGAGGGCGAGGGCCCGCTCGATGGGAGCGATCGCCTCGTCGACGGCGCCGCCGTGGAACGAGACCGCGTATCCCGTGCGCAACAGGGCGTCCGCGGCCCAGCGGTAGCGCCCGCACAGCTCGGCCAGGGCGGCGCTCTCGCCGAACTCGTCGCCGGCGCGGGCGAGCGCCGGCGGCGTGCAGCGGATGGTGTCGGCCACGGCCCGCGCGTACAGCGCCCGGGCTCGCGTCTCCACCTCGAGCAGTGACGCTTCGGCGAGGACGGCACCGGCGAGCTCGTCGGCGGCGTCGACGTCGCCACGACGCCACGCATCGCCGGCCAGCTCGGCGGCGACCGCACGACGCCGAGCGTCGCCGGACCCGACCGTCGCGGCGTCCGCCCGGGCGAGCAACGTGCGGCGCAGGGCCGGGTCGTCGGTCTCGACGGCGCGGGCGAGGGCGATCAGCGCATCGACCACCGCCGGGGATCCGCCGTCGCCGAGCATGCCGCCGACCACGCGGGCGAACGACACCCCGGCGGCTTCGAGCTGGCGCCACGGGCGGGCGGCGACGAGGTCGGCGAGCCCCTCGACGTCGTCGTGGGCGTGGAGCAGCTGCACCGCCGCGTGCAGCTCCCCCGCCCGTCCGTACTCGGCGGCCACGGCGCGGCCCATCTCGACCGGCAACACCGGCACGGCGAGGGCGTCGCGCACCGGATCGGGCAACGACAACCAGCCGTCGGCGCGGCGCACCAGCGGCAGGCCGATCGCGTCGGCCACCTCCAGGGCGCGGTCGTCACCGAGCGCGCCGGCGACCGCCCGCGAGAGCAGCGGCACGGCGCCGAGACGAGTGACCGCCGCCCGTTCCTCAGCGTCGCAGGCGGCGAGCAGCCGGTCGATCAGTGTCGCCATCACCCGGTCGAGTGCCGGTGGACCGTCGACCGGGTCGACGAGATGCGACGAGCGCTGGGCGAGCGCAAGTTGCACGGCGACCGGCCAACCGTCGGTGAGCCGCAACAGTTCGGTCGCCAACCGCTGACCGTCGCCCGACGGCGGCGACGCGGCCTCGAGGAGCCCAGCGATCTCGATCTCGTCGAAGGCCAGGTCGGCCAGTCCGACGCGCATCCAATCGACGGGTGGCCGACCGTCGGGAATGCGGAGCCGACGGCCCGACACGATGGCCCGGCACCCGGCCGGGAGCGCGCCGATGAGCCCGAGCAGGAGACCGACGGCCTCGGCATCGAGACGCTGCACGTCGTCGATCAGGAAGCACACCGCCTCGGCACGGCGCTCCAGGGCGTCGTGCAGGGCCTCGGGCGCCAGCGCCGGGCCGGCCGGTGCGAGGGCATCGGCGGTGTCGGTCATCCCCGCCCGGCGCACGGCCTCGACGACCAGGCCGAGCAGCACGTCGGCGTCGGCCGCAGCGTCGATGGCGACGACCGCCGTCGCCACCTCGAACGACGCGGCGAGCTGGCGGGCGAACGTCGACTTGCCGAACCCGCCGGGGGCCTCGATCAGGACGCGCGCGTGTCGGCCCGCCCGCTCGACGAGTCCGTAGCGCCACACCACGACGTCACCGAGCGTGGTCTCCACCCGACCCGCCATCAGTGCAGTCTACGGGACGATCGCCCGCAGCGGCGCCCGGGCGACCGCCGGTCGGATGCTGGTCGGACGCCCCGCCCGTACGTTCGCACCACCCGGCGGGCGGGACTCGCGGGACCCACGACCTCACGGAGGCGGAACAACGCATGGACGCATCGACGAACGCGCGACGGGCGCGCCGCACCCGACGGTGGCTGACCCCGGTGGCCGGCGCGGCCATCGCCCTGACGGCGATCGGCACCGCCACCGGCGCGGCCACCGCGGCGACACCGGCCGCCACGACCTCGCTCACCGACGACACCGGCCTGCTCACGATCGACGTCCCGGCCGCCTGGACCGCGGTCAGCACGACGCCGACGACCGACGACGCCGGGGTGTCCCACGCCCAGATCGCCGCGGCGACCGACCTCGACGGGCTGTTCAAGACGTACGCGACGCCGGGGGTGATCTACAGCCAGCGCGACTACGCCGCCGACACCGCGAGCGCGATCACCACCGCCTACGACTTCTCCGCCGAGTGCACGGCGAGCGCGGTGACCCCCTACAGCGACGGGTACTTCACCGGGTCGCGCCTCGATTGGACCGGCTGTGGCGGCACCCAGTCACGCGTCGTCACCGTGCTCGCCAACCCCCTCGACCGCAGCTTCAGCGCGCTGGTGCTGGTGCAGCTGCCGACCCCGGCCGACGACGCCGCCCTTGACATCGTGCTCGGCAGCTTCTACGTCGCCGACCCGACCGCCACCCCGCTGCAGGACGACACCGGGTCGCTCGCGATGTCGGTGCCCGCGGCCTGGACGCAGACGGTGACCGCACCCGTGACCAACGCAGCGACCGGCACGTCGGCGCCCAGCATCGTGGCGTCGGCACCGGCCGCGGCGGGCGTGCCGACACCGATGGTGTCGTTCACGGCGACCGCTCACACCGACGACCTCGACGGTGCGCTGGCGACGTTGGCCGCGACCGCCGCCGGCTGCACGCCCGGCGCGCCCCAGCCCTATGCCGACGGCTACTTCACCGGCCGACGCGAGGACCTCACGAACTGCCCCGGCGGACTGCGGACCACCGTCGTCGCCGCCAACGCGGCCGACCGGGCCGACGTGACGGCGCTGATGACCGTGGTCACCGCGCCGACCGACGACGTGGCGCTGAACATCGTGCTCGACTCCTTCTACTTCACCACGCCCGACGCCTCGGCGACGGCGACGACCATCGCCGCCGCGCCGACCATCGTCCCCACCGTCCCCGCCGCGCCGACGACCGTTCTCGTAGCGCCGGCCACGACGACGGTTGCCGCGGCGCCCACCACCCGTCGCCGCGCCCGCCCCGACCACGCCCACCGTCACGAGCCTGCCGTCCGGGTGGCAGCAGCTGACCGACGGCACCGACCTGCTCACCGTGGTCGTGCCGCTGTCGTGGACCAACATCGACACGTCGTTCTGGACCTACGACAGCACGCCCTCGGTGGAGCAGCCGGCGATCGTCGTTGGCGACGGTGCCGACACGGACCAGGCCGGCACCGACGCGTTCCGGGTCGTCGCCGAGCCGGCCACCGCCGACCTCGACGCCGTCGCCGATGCCAACCTGCCCTCGTGCACGGCCGGGCTACGGGTGCCGTTCGACAACGGTCACTTCGTCGGGCTGCGCCAGGACTTCACCGGCTGCGACGGCACCGACCACGCCGTGCTCGTCGTCGCCGACCCGCCCGACCACCGCTTCACCCTCAGCGCCATCCTCTATGTGCGTGCCGGCGACGAGGAGCTGATCGACCCGGTCCTCGGCGGGCTCGGTTCGACGACGGCGACGCCGTACTACTGGCTCACCGACGCCAGCGACGTGGTGACCACCAAGGTGCCGCTGTGGTGGAGCCAGTGGAGCGGCGGCCCCAACACCGACAGCGTGACCAACGAGCAGCGGCCCGGGCTGTCGGCGTCGCAACCGACCATCGGCATCGCTACCGCCGACGGCCTGCTGCTGACCGTGTTCCACGGCGAGACCCCCGACGCGTTGGCGGCGGCGAACGGGCGCTCCGACCGCTGCACGGGCGACAGTGGCCCCGTCCCCTACGACGACGGCGTGTTCACCGGCCTGCAGCGCACGTGGACCGACTGCGACGGTGTCGCCGGTTCGCAGATCGTGCAGGTGTTCGCCTCTCCGGCGGACCAGTCGGTCACGCTCGCCCTCGACATCGACCTGTCGGCGCCCGACGACGACGTCCTCGACCTCGTGCTCAACTCGTTCAACGTCGTCGCACCGGCCGCCGAGACCACCACCACCACGGTGGCGGTCGTGCCGACGACGGTCGCGCCGATCACTGCGCCGACCACCGCACCCGTCATCGCACCGACCACGACGACCATCCCCTGAAAGGACCGCCACGATGCGCACCGTCGCTCTGATCGCCGCCGTCGGGCTCGGCACGCTGGGGGTCGCCCACGGCACGCCCGCCGACGCCGCGCCCTCCGACGTGACCAGCCTCACCGACGACACCGGCACGCTCACCATCGACGTGCCGATCGGATGGTCCGACGTCACGACCTCACCGCTCGAGTACAACGACGGCACCACCGCACCGGCGCCACAGATCGTGGCCGCACCCAACCAGGCTTCGTTCTTCGACACCTACACGACGCCCGGTGTGATGTACACCGCGGTGGCCTACAACGCCGACAGCGAGGCCGGTCTCCGCGACCGCTACGACTTCACCGGCGACTGCACCGATGGCGGCGTCGACACGTACGCCGACAGCTACTTCCGCGGCACGACCCAGACGTGGACCGACTGCGGCGGATCGACCGCCCAGATCGTCACCGTCTTCGCCAGCCCTCCCGACCAGGGATTCAGCGTCGAGCTGCTGGTGCAGCTGTCGTCGCCCGGCGACCCGGCGCTCGACACCATCCTCGACAGCTTCTACGTCGCCTCGCCCACCACGACGTCGCTCACCGACGACCTCGGGCGGATCACCGTGTCGGTGCCCAACGAATGGTCGCAAGTGGCCACCGACCCGGCGCCGAACTCGGCCGGTGAAGCCTCCCCGGCGATCACGGCGACCACCGACTTCGCCAACCTCGGCAACGTGCCCGGCCTGCGCTACTACACCCAGCCGTACACGACGCGACCCGACCAGCTGCTCGGGTTCGGCGTCATCGCCGGGTGCGACGCCACCGACCCGACCCCCTACGACGACGGCACGTTCAGCGGCCTGCGCCAGGACTACACCAGTTGCCCCAACGGCATCGACGCGGTGATGGTGGCGGCCAACTACGACGGCCCGTCGGACTGGACCTACGTCGTGCAGATCTTCACCCAACCCGGGGACACGGCATCGGTGGCGACCGTGCTCGACTCGTTCAACATCGTCGACGCGCCGACCGGCCTGTGACCCCGGCAGGCGCGCGACACTTGGGCGATGACGCCGCTCTCCCGACGGACACTGCTCGCGGCCGGCGCCGCCACGGTGGTGACGGCCAACGGGCTGCGCTGGGCCACGGCCGGCGCCTCGACGACGGGCCCGGCCGGCGAACTTCCCGACGACCCGTTCACGCTCGGTGTGTGCGCCGGCGATCCGGACGCGTCGTCGGCCGTGCTGTGGACCCGGCTGACCGCCGTCGACGGCGCGGCGCTGCCGGCCGGCGACGTGGTCGTCACGTGGGAGCTGGCGAGCGACCCCGACTTCTCGGTGCCGATCGCGTCGGGTGACACCGTGGCCGCGACCGCCGATGGCCACAGCGTGCACGTGGTCGTCGACGTCGCCGGTCCCGCCTGGTACCGCTTCCGCGCCGGCGCGTGGACGAGCCCGGTCGGGCGCGTCGCCCCGGCCGTCGGTGACACGCTGCGCCTCGCGGCCACCTCGTGCCAGCACTTCGAGACCGGCTACTACGCGGCGCACCGCGACATCGCCGAGTGGGCACCCGACCTCGTGGTGTTCCTGGGCGACTTCATCTACGAGGGGGCGTCGCAACCGGTCGGCGGCGACCGCGTGCGCAGCCATCGCGGCGACGAACCGCGAGACCTCGGCGCATACCGCGACCGCTACGCCCAGTACCTCGGCGACGCCGACCTCCAGGCGGCACGGGCGGTGGCGCCGTGGCTGGTGATCTGGGACGACCACGAGGTGGAGAACAACTACGCCGGCCTCACGTCCGAGGACGACGACCCGATCGACGTGTTCCGCAGCCGCCGGCTGGCGGCGTACCAGGCGTGGTGGGAGCACATGCCGGTGCGCATCCCCCGTCCCAGCGCCGACGTCGACACGATCATCTACCGCACGATCTCGTGGGGAACGCTCGCCGACTTCATCCTCCTCGACGGACGACAGTTCCGCAGCGACCAGGCGTGCGGCGACGTCGTCCTCGACCTCGACCCGGCGTGCCCCGAAGCGAGCGATCCGGCACGCACGATGCTCGGCACCGAGCAGGAGCGATGGCTCGACGGGCAGCTGGCGGCGTCGGCGGCGACGTGGCCGGTGATCACCCAGCAGACGGTCGTCACCGACATCCGGCTGCCCAACGGCGCCGTGATCAACTACGACCAGTGGGACGGCTACGCCCCGGCGCGTGACCGCATGCTCTTTTCGGCCGCCGTCCACACGCCGCGCACGATCGTGCTCACCGGCGACATCCACCTCGCCGCCGTCGGCCAACTGCCCGGCGTCGGGATCGAGTTCGTGTCGACGTCGATCTCGTCGAGCGGGCTGGTGCCGGCCGACTTCCAAGGGGCCGTCACCGACTTCCCCCGCGTGATCGGTGCCGAGCTCGAGCACCGCGGATACACCCGGCACACCGTCGACGCCACGCGGTGGCTCGCCGAGTTCTGCATCGTCGACGACGTCACCGACCCGTCATCCGTCGTGCAGACGTGGCGGTCGTTCGCCGTGGACCCGGCCGCGCGCGACGCCGTGACCACGGTGGGTACGGGCTGACGTAACCTCGCCGCGATGACCGACACGCACGCGCCGGCGACGGCGGCCGGTCCGACCGACGTCGCCCTGCTCGACGACACCATCGGCGACAACCTGCGCCGCACGATCGCCGCCCACGGTGCCAACGAGGCGCTGGTCGCGCGGCACCAGGGACTGCGGTGGACCTACGACGAGCTCGGGGCGCGGGTCGAGCGGCTCAGCGCCGGGCTGATGGGGCTCGGTCTGGAGGCCGGCGACCGGGTCGGGCTGTGGAGCCCCAACTACGCCGAGTGGACGCTGCTGCAGTACGCCACGGCCGACATCGGCGTGGTCCTCGTCAACATCAACCCGGCGTACCGCACGCACGAGCTGGCGTACGTGCTCGAGCAGTCGGGCTGCCGCATGGTGTTCGCCGCTCCGTCGTTCAAGACGTCGGACTACATGGAGATGCTCGACCAGGTCGAGGCCACGATCCCCACGCTCGAGCGGTCGGTGTTCTTCTGGGAGGACGACTGGGACGAGATCGTCGCCGGGAGCGGGGGCGCCACCGACGACGCTCTGGCGGCGCGGCGGGCGACGCTGCGACCCGACGATCCGATCAACATCCAGTACACGTCCGGCACCACCGGGTTTCCGAAGGGCGCCACGCTCACCCACCGCAACATCCTCAACAACGGCTACTTCGTGACCCGCCTGCAGCAGTTCACGCCGGCCGACCGGCTCTGCATCCCGGTGCCCTTCTACCACTGCTTCGGCATGGTGATGGGCAACCTCGGCTGCACCACGCAGGGGGCGACGATGGTGATCCCCTCCGACGCGTTCGACCCGGTGCACGTGCTCGAGACGGTGCAGGCCGAACGGTGCACCGCGCTGTACGGGGTGCCGACGATGTTCATCGCCGAGCTCGGCGTCGCCGGCTTCGGCGACTACGACCTGTCGTCGCTGCGCACGGGGGTGATGGCCGGATCGCCGTGCCCGGTCGAGGTGATGCGGGCGTGCATCGAGCGGATGCACATGACCGACGTGACGATCTGCTACGGGATGACCGAGACCTCGCCGGTATCGACGCAGACCCTGCCCGAGGACTCGATCGCCCACCGCACCGAGACCGTCGGCCGGGTGCATCCCCACGTCGAGGTGCGCATCGCCGACCAGGCGACCGGCGAGACCCTCGAGCGCAGCGCGACCGGCGAGCTGTGCACCCGCGGGTACTCGGTGATGCGTGGCTATTGGAACGACCCGGCGCGCACCGCCGAGGCGATCGACGCCGACGGGTGGATGCACACCGGCGACCTGGCGGTGATGGCCGATGACGGCTACGTGAGCATCGTCGGGCGGATCAAGGACATGGTGATCCGGGGCGGCGAGAACATCTACCCGCGCGAGGTCGAGGAGTACCTCTACGGCCACCCCGACATCGTCGAGGTGCAGGGCATCGGCGTCCCCGACGAGCACTACGGCGAGGAGCTGATGGTGTGGGTGAAGCTGCGCCCCGGGGCCACGCTGACCGAGGAGGAGGTGCGCGACTACTGCCGCGGGCACATCGCCCACTTCAAGGTGCCGCGCTACGTCCGCTTCGTCGACGAGTTCCCGATGACGGTGACCGGCAAGGTGCAGAAGTACCTCATGCGCGAACAGGCCCTCGCCGAGCTCGCCCCCCACCCCTGACCGATTTCCACAAGCAAATCGAGCGTGCGCGCTCGATTTCGCGCCCCAGAATCGCCGGCGGGGCTCCGCGTTCGTCAGCCGACCATGCGGCGCACGGCGATGATCACGCTGCGCGGAGGCAGCGGCCCGGTCATCACCCGGTCGTGCGACTGGCTCGCCTGCACCCACGTCGTCGGGCCGAGGGCCATGCCGACGTGGTCGATGGTGCCGTCCCAGTCGCCGTCGAGGAACACGAGGTCGCCGGCCTTGATCGGCTGGCTCCAGAAGTCGACCGCCCGCCCGCGGCGAGCCTGCGCCGCCGCCTGGTGGATCAGCGACACGCCGACGCGCGAGTACGCCGCCATCGTGAGCCCGGAGCAGTCGAACGCGCCCGGCCCGGCGGTGAAGAACACGTACGGCTTGCCCACCTGGGCCAGGGCGAACGAGATCGCCGCCGCCGCCGGGCCCGACGGGGCGGCCGTGCCTGTCCCCGCTGACGGGTGGCGCGGCGAGCTGGCACCGGCGGGCAGCGACAGACGCATGCCGGGCACGATCAGGCTGGTCGGGCGCATCCCGTTGACGGCGAGCAGCGACGACAAGCTCACGCCGTGGGCCGTGGCGATGCCGAACAGCGTGTCGCCGGCGGCGACGGTGTAGCCGCGACCGGATGACGCGGCGACCCCCGAGGACGAGGCGCCGGAGCCGGGCACCGTGAGGCGCTGGCCGGGCACGATCACGCTCGTGAGGGTGAGCCCGTTGGCGTTCAGCAGGGCGTCGATCGTGACGTCGAGCGTGCGGGCGATGCCGTAGAGCGTGTCACCGCGGTGCACCACGTACACGGCGGAGGAGGCTTCGGCGACCGAGTCGGCGAGCAGCGGCACGGCGAGGGTGGCCGCGCTGAGTGTCATGCTGATGATCAGTCGGGGCAGACGCTTCATGCGTCTCTTATCGGCAGGCCGGCGCCACTTCGATCAGCGCGACCTCCGCGCCGGCCGACCGCGTCGTGGCGCGTTCGGCGCCGTTCGAGGGCGGCGGCGTCCGGGGTAGCTACATCGGGTTGTGGGCCGTGACCAGCCAGGTCGCGCCGGGGAAGCGCACGGTGCCGTCGACGAGGTGGCGGCGCAGCTCGGCGCGCACGTCGTCGAGCACGCCGGCCCACCCGTCGGCGCCGAGCCGCGGTTCGAGCTGCTCGCGCGCCGCCCGCCCGATCATGTTGCCGAGGATGGTCGTCATCCGCTCCTCGACGCCGTCGCTGCCGTCGAGGCCGTAGTCGCACATCACGTCGAGCGGCTCGATGGTCACTCCGTCCCATCCGGCGGCGCCGAGCAGCCCGGACAGGCGGTCGCGGTCGGCGAACGCCGTCGGCCCCGGCGCGCCCGGCGGCGGCGCCGGCGGGGGCGGATCCATGCGTTCGACGAGCACGCTGGTGCCGAGCCGGAACATCGGGTTCTCGTCGACGCCGCGCCAGCAGACGAACACCAGGCGCGCCCCGGGGTCGCATAGCACGACGGACGTTGCCGAACGCGGCAGCCGGGTCGGCGAAGAACATCACCCCGAAGCGCGACGTCGCCGCCGTGTAGCGCTGGGGCGCGATCGGTGCGGCGAGATCGGCCTCCTGGGCGTCAGCGAACACGAACGTCGCCCCCGGCACCCGCGACCGGGCCGCCTCGACCATCGGGCCGGAGATGTCGGCTCCCACCGCGTGTGCGCCATGGGCGACGGCGAGCTCACAGAGCGTGCCAGTGCCGCAGCCGATGTCGACCACGCGGTCGCCGGCACCCGGCGCCAGCGCCGCGCCGACGGCGTCGGTGATCGGCTGGAACACGTGGTCCATCAGCCGCTGGTTGGCGACCCACATCCGGGAGCCGTCGGCCCAGTAGTCGCTCATCTCCTGGTTGGGCAGGGTCATCACGCCGAGCCTACGAGACGGGCCGGCCGCGATTCTGGGTCGCGAATTCGTGCAGATCTGCACGAAAATGCTTGTGGAAATCAGCGCTGTCGTGAAGCGGGTGGGGGCGAAGAGGTCGATCGGGGCGGCGGTGGCGCCGTCGATGGCGAGGTCGGCGAGCACCTCACCGACGAGCGGTGTGAACTTGAAGCCGTGGCCGGAGAACCCGGCCGCCACCGCCACCCGACCGTCGGTGCCGGGCAGCGCGCCGATGACGAAGTGCTCGTCGGGCGTCATCGTGTACATGCACACGGTCGACCGCACGCAACGACCGGCGAGCAGCGGGATGCGCTCGGCGAGGACGGCCCGCATCGCCTGCACCTCCCCCTCGGCCACCACCCGATCGATCGTGTCCGGATCGGCATCGTCGAGACGGTGGTGGAAGCCGACCTTGCACGCGTGGGCGGGGCGCCCCGCGTCATCGACGGCGCCGAGGTCGGCGACGCCGTACACCGTGTCGGCGGGGGCGAACTCGAACACGTAGGACGGGAAGCGGTCGGCGGCGAACAGCTCGATCGACCCGGTCGGCTCGAACTGGTACATCACCGCCCGTTTGACCGCGAGCGGCAGCCCGCAGTCGGCGAGCACCTTCGACGTCCACGGTCCGGCCGTGACGACGAGGCGATCGCCGTGGTGCTCGACGCCGCCGACGCGCACCGTCACGCCGTCACCGGCGAGCTGCCACCCCTCGACGGACGCGCCGAAGTGCAGCTCGGCTCCGGCGCGCCGGGCGCGGGCGAGCTGAGCCGCGTACCGCCGCCTCCGGGCGCACGAAGCCGGCCCGCGGCTCGAACACCGCCACCTCGTCGGGCTCGAGGCGGAACGGGGGGAACCGCTGCGCCATGGCCCGCTGGTCGAGCACCTCGTGGGGCAGGTCCCACGACCGCGCGCTCGCCAGCGTGCCGGCCACGACGTCGGCGTCGGGTCGCCCGATCATCAGCGCGCCCGACCACGTGACCATCGGCTCGCCGGCGTCGGCCGACAGTCGCTCCCAGCCCTCGTACGCCCGGCGCACGAGGGGCACGTAGGCCGGGTCCTCGAAGTAGGCCTGGCGCACGATGCGCGAGTCGCCGTGGCTCGAGCCGCGGTCGTGGGCCGGGCCGAACTGCTCGAACCCCGGTCACGAGCGCCCCGCGCTCGGCGAGGACGGCGGCGGCCGCCGAGCCCATCCCGCCGAGGCCGACCACGATCACCCGCTCCACCGGCGGCACTCTAGGCGGCCGGCGGGGCGCGATTCCGGGGCGCGAAATCGAGCGTCCACGCACGATTTTGCTTGTGGAAATCGGGAATTTGGAAGAATGCCACGATGCCACGAGCCAAGGGCCGGACGGCCGCCCGCGCCGAGCCGGCGCCGGCGGTCGAACCCATCACGAACGCCTCGCGGCGCGTCTGGGTCGGCCGGCCGTATCCGCTCGGCGCCACCTACGACGGATCGGGCACCAACTTCTCCCTGTTCTCGAGCGTGGCCGAGGCCGTCGAGCTGTGCCTGCTGCAGCCCGCCGAGGGTGCGCCGTCCGGCGGCACCGCCACCGCGTGGCGCGAGGAGCGCATCGCCCTGAAGGAGGTCGACGGCTACTGCTGGCACGCCTACCTCCCGGACGTGCGCCCCGGCGAGCACTACGGCTACCGCGTGCACGGGCCGTGGGACCCGGCCAACGGGCTCTGGTGCAACCCGGCCAAGCTGCTCCTCGACCCCTACGCCAAGGCCGATCGACGGCGAGGTCGACTGGGACGAGGCGTGCTTCGCCTACGACTTCGCCCACCCGCTCGCTCCGAACACCGCCGACAGCGCGCCGCACGTGCCGACCGGCGTGGTCGGCGACCCGTTCTTCGACTGGGGCAACGACCGCGCTCCCCAGCACGCGATGCACGAGACGATCATCTACGAGGCCCACGTGCGCGGACTCACCGTGCGCCACCCGGACGTGCCGCCCGAGCTGCGCGGCACCTACGCCGGCGTCGCCCATCCGGCGGTCATCGACCATCTCACCCGCCTCGGCATCACCGCCATCGAGCTGATGCCGGTGCACCACTTCCTCCACGACCACCACCTCGTCGAGCGCGGCCTGCGCAACTACTGGGGGTACAACTCGATCGCCTTCCTCGCCCCGCACAACGGCTACACCACCGGTCCGGCCAACCACGTGCAGGAGTTCAAGGCGATGGTGAAGACCCTGCACAACGCCGGCATCGAGGTGATCCTCGACGTCGTCTACAACCACACCGCCGAGGGCAACCACATGGGCCCCACGCTGTCGCTGCGCGGCATCGACAACCTCGCCTACTACCGCGTCACCGACGACGACAGCCGCTTCTACCTCGACTTCACGGGCACCGGCAACAGCCTCAACATGCGCAACCCGCACGTCCTGCAGCTGATCATGGACAGCCTGCGGTACTGGGTCACCGAGATGCACGTCGACGGCTTCCGCTTCGACCTCGCCTCCGCGCTCGCCCGCGAGCTGTATGCCGTCGACCGGCTGTCGGCGTTCTTCGACCTCGTGCAGCAGGACCCCGTGGTGTCCACCGTGAAGCTGATCGCCGAGCCGTGGGACGTCGGCGAGGGCGGCTACCAGGTGGGCAACTTCCCGCCGTTGTGGTCGGAGTGGAACGGTCGCTACCGCGACACTGTCCGCGACTTCTGGCGCGGCGAGCCGGCGGCGCTGGCCGAGTTCGCGTCGCGCTTCACCGGCAGCTCCGACCTGTACCAGGACGACACCCGTCGTCCCACGGCATCGATCAACTTCGTGACCGCCCACGACGGTTTCACGTTGACCGACCTCGTGTCGTACAACGACAAGCACAACGAGGCCAACGGGGAGGCCAACCGCGATGGCGAGAGCCACAACCGTTCGTGGAACTGCGGCGATCCGGTGCTCGACGAGGGCCCGACCTACGACCCCGCGGTGCGTCGCCCTGCGCGCCCGTCAGCGGCGCAACCTGATGGCGACGCTGCTGCTGTCGCAGGGCGTGCCGATGCTGCTCGGCGGGGACGAGCTCGGACGCACCCAACAGGGCAACAACAACGCCTATTGCCAGGACAACGAGATCTCGTGGTACGACTGGGCCGACGCCGACCCGGCGTTCACCGAGTGGTGCCGCACGCTGGTCGCCTTGCGCCGCGACCACCCGGTGTTCCGTCGTCGACGCTGGTTCCAGGGTCACGCGATCCGCGGCACGGAGGAGGTGCTCTGGCTGCGCCCGGACGGCATGGCGATGACCGACAATGACTGGGACAACGGCTACGCCAGGTCGCTCGGCGTGCTCCTCGACGGCGACGCGATCACCACCGCCGACGCCTACGGCGGGCGGGTCACCGACGACTCCTACCTCGTGCTGCTCAACGCCAGCGAGGTCGACCTGCCGTGGGAGCTGCCGGCGGCGCTGTGGTCGCGGCCGTGGGTGGTCGAGCTCGACAGCGCCGAAGCGCTCGAACCGGGCACCGAGCTCGCCGTCGACGCCACCGTCATGATCGTGCACCGCTCGCTCGCCGTGCTGCGCTCGCCGCGACCGACCGCCGGGACGACGCAATGAGCGAGCGAGTCTTCGAGCGAGCGAATCATCAGGCACGGTCCTGGGCTCATTGGTGCACCATCATCCGCGTC
The DNA here is from genome assembly GCA_963719295.1 of Ilumatobacteraceae bacterium. Lineage (GTDB taxonomy): Bacteria > Actinomycetota > Acidimicrobiia > Acidimicrobiales > Ilumatobacteraceae > Desertimonas. The sequence goes on along the minus strand of CAVRBV010000008.1, from coordinate 99,194 downwards.
GGGTCGTGCCACCGATCGATGGTGCGCCAATGAGCGAGCGAGTCTTCGAGCGAGCGAATCATCAGGCACGGTCTTCGGCTCGTTGGCGCACCATCACCCGCGTCCGGTCGTGCCTCCGATCGCTGGTGCGCCAATGAGCATGGACGTCGACGCCCTGCGCGGTCGGGCCAACGAGCTGGGGGTGGATTGGTCGTACTGGGACAACGAAGGCCGCTACCACGAGAGCGACATGGAGGCGGTGCGGCGCGTCGTCGAGGTGCTCGAGGCGGACGTCGCAACCGGCCCGCGCCATCTGGCGCCGGTGATCGTGGGCTCACCGGCGAACATCCCTATCGGCGACGGGGTCGATCAGGTGCACCTGACGCTGGCCGACGGCACCGAGCTCGAGCTGGAGGTGTCCGACGGCGCGGTGAGCTTCAGCGACCTGCTCCCGATCGGCAACCATCAGCTGTCACTCGCCGGGCCCGGCCTCGACGAGTCGACCACCATCGTGGTCGCCCCGGAGCGCATGCCGACGTCGGCCACGCTCGCCGGGCGCACCGGCGTGTTCGCCCCGGCGTACGCGCTGTGGGAGCACGACTCCCAACTGCCGTCGTTCGAGCAGTTGCGCGGCCTGAGCGAGGCGCTGCCCGGGCTCGGTGTCGACCTGCTCGTGACCCTGCCGCTGTACGCCGGATTCCTCGACGAGCCCTTCGACCCGAGCCCGTACGCCCCGGTCAGCCGGCTGCACTGGAACGAGGTGTACATCAGCGACACCGGGCTTCCCGAGGCCGACGTGCCGCCGATCGGTGATCTCGTCGACTGGCAGCTGCTCGCCCGGCGCCGGCGGCGACAACTGCTCGACGTCGCCGAGGCGCTGGCGGCCGGAAGCGACCCCGTGCTGTCGGCGCGGATCGACCATTGGGTGGACGAGCACCTCGACGTCGCCGACTATGCCCGCTTCCGGGCCACGGTCGCCGTCGACCCGACCGACCAGACCCGACCCCGCCCGGTCGTCGAGGCGAGCCATCGCCTCGCCCAGTTCCTCGCCGAGGCCCAGCTGAGTGAGCTCGAGGGGGTGGGCTCGGCGGCGTTCGCCCTCGACCTGCCGATCGGCAGTCATCCGGCGGGCTACGAGACGTGGGCCTACCCCGACCTGTGGGCCCCGGCGATGGCCGTCGGCGCGCCGCCCGACATGATGTTCGAGGGCGGCCAGAACTGGGGGTTCCCACCGCAGCTCCCGGGCGCCGCCCAGCGCACCGGGTACGCCCTGTGGCGCAAGATCGTCGGCCGCTGCGGTCGCCACGCGTCGATGTTGCGCATCGACCACGTGCTCGGCGTGCACCGGCTGTGGTGGATCCCCGACGGGATGGACGCCCGTTCCGGCGTGTACGTGCGCTACCCGCGCCACGAGCTGATCAGCGGCGATCGCCGCCGAGGCGGCGCTGGCGAACACGACCGTGGTGGGCGAGGATCTGGGCACCGTGCCCCAGGAGATGATCGATCTTCTCGAGGAATGGGCCATGCTGGGCCTGTTTGCCGAGGAGATGCACATGTCCGCACCCGAGTTGGCGCCGGTGCCGGCCCGCAGCGTGGCCGGTGTCCGCACCCACGACATGCCGGCGTTCGCCGCGCTGTGCCGCGACACCGACATGGAGCCGTACCGAGCCCGCCTCGAGGCCGAGCTCGGCCGGCCGGTGGTCGGCACGCCGGCGGCGTTGCTCGACGCGGTGCTCAGCCGGCTCGCCCGGTCGCGACGCCTATGTCGTCGTCGCCGATCTCGACGACCTGCTCGGTGAGACCGCGCCGCACAACGTCCCCGGCCTGGTGTCGCCGACGACGTGGCGGCGGCGTCTGCGCGAGCCGACGTCGGTCACGTTGCAGGATCCCCAGGTGCGGGCCCACCTCGAAGTGCTGACCGCGCGATGACCGAGATGCGTGAAACCGAGCGAGCGCCATGACGTCCTCGACCGCTGCCTCCCCGCTCGGCGACATCGACATCTTCCTGTTCAACGAGGGCACCCACCGCCGGCTGCACAACGCCCTCGGCGCCCACGCCGACGAGACCGGCACGTGGTTCGCCGTGTGGGCGCCGGACGCCAGCAACGTCGACGTCGTCGGCGACTTCAGCGGATGGCACCAACCGATCGGGCTCACACCCGTCGGCTCGTCGGGGATCTGGGCCGGCCACGTCGACGGCGCAGTCCCCGGCCAGGCCTACCGCTACGGAGTCACCAGCCGCGCCGGCCAGCGGCGGGAGCGGTCCGATCCCCTGGCGGCGGCCGCCCACCTGCCGCCGTCGACCGCGTCGATCGTCGCCGACCTCGCCTACGACTGGGCGGACGCGGCGTGGATGAGCGAGCGGGCGCACCGCATCGCCCCGGACGCGCCGGTGTCGGTCTACGAGGTGCACCTCGGGTCGTGGGGACGTCTCGTCGCACCCGGCAAGCGCTGGCCGAGCTATCGCGAGCTCGCCGCGCCGCTCGCCGAGCACGCCCTCGCCCACGGCTTCACCCACGTCGAGCTGTTGCCGGTGATGGAGCACCCGTTCTACGGGTCGTGGGGCTACCAGACCACCGGCTACTTCGCCCCCACCTCCCGCTACGGCTCGCCGACGGACCTGATGGCGCTCGTCGACCACCTCCACCAGCAGGGCATCGGCGTGATCCTCGACTGGGTCCCGTCGCACTTCCCGATGGACGCCCACGCCCTCGCCCAGTTCGACGGCACCTACCTGTACGAGCACGCCGACCCGCGACAGGGCTTTCACCCCGACTGGACGTCGGCGATCTTCAACTACGGGCGGGCCGAGGTGCGCTCGTTCCTGGTGTCGAGCGCGATCTCGTGGCTCGAGCGCTACCACGTCGACGGGCTGCGGGTCGACGCCGTGGCGTCGATGCTCTACCTCGACTACTCGCGCCAGCCCGACGAGTGGATCCCCAACGTGTTCGGCGGTCGCGAGAACATCGAGGCGATCGACTTCATCCGCCAGCTCACCACGGCCGTCAGCGAGGAGTACCCCGATACGGCGACCTTCGCCGAGGAGTCGACGGCGTGGCCGAACGTGACCGGCGCCGTCAGCGAGGGTGGCCTCGGGTTCACGTACAAGTGGGACATGGGCTGGATGCACGACACGCTGCAGTACGTGCGGCGCGATCCGGTGCACCGCCAGTTCCACCACGACGAGATCACGTTCCGCTCCGTGTACGCGTACAGCGAGCGCTACGTGCTGCCGCTGTCGCACGACGAGGTCGTCTACGGAAAGGGCTCGCTGCTGGCCAAGATGCCCGGCGACGAGTGGCAGCGCTTCGCCAACCTGCGTCTGCTCTTCGGGATGATGTGGGGCCAGCCGGGCAAGAAGCTGCTGTTCATGGGCGGTGAGCTGGCGACGCCGTCGGAGTGGGCCCACGAGCGCAGCCTCGACTGGGGGCTGCACGACGCGCCGAACCACTCCGGGGTGCGCCGCTTGGTGGCCGATCTCAATCGCACCTACCGGTCCGAGGGCGCGCTGGCGCGCGGCGACACCGACCACGAGGGCTACGCCGTGGTGGTCGGCGACGACACGACCCACAGCGTGTTCGCCTGGCTGCGCCGGGATCCCTCGGCGCGCCACGCCTCGGTGCTCGTGGTGGTGAACGCCACGCCGGCCGTCCACTACGGCTACCGGGTCGGCGTGCCCTACGCCGGCAGCTGGACCGAGATCCTCAACACCGACGCCGTCGAGTACGGCGGCAGCGGCATCGGCAACCTCGGCCGCGTCACCACCGACGGGCAACGCTGGCACGGGTTCGACCAATCGGTGCCGCTGACCCTGCCCCCGCTGGCGGTCGTGTTCCTGCGCGAGGAGCGGGTCTGAGCCGGATCGGCTCGGTCAGGTTCCCCGGTTGGCGCGGTACCAGTCGATGAGCGCGAGCGTCGACGTGTCGTGCTCACCTCGCACGTCGCCCGTCAGCTCGGGCGTGATCCGAGTCGCCAGCTCCTTGCCCAGCTCGACGCCCCACTGATCGAAGCTGTCGATGCCCCACACGACGCCCTGCACGAACACGGTGTGCTCGTAGAGGGCGATCAGCTGGCCGAGCACGCTCGGCGTGAGGGCCGGGGCGAGGATCGTGGTGGTGGGGCGGTCGCCGGCGAACGAGCGGTAGGGCTCGTCGGGGTTGTCCCGCCCGAACGCCAGCGCCTCGGTCTGGGCGATCAGGTTGGCCACGAGGAGGTCGTGGTGGTCGCGGTGGGGGTGGTGCGGGTTGGCGAAGCCGATGAAGTCGGCCGGCACGATCTCGGTGCCCTGGTGCAACAACTGGTAGAAGGCGTGCTGGCCGTTGGTGCCGGGCTCACCCCACACGATCGGGCCGGTGTCGGTGGCGACGGGCGTGCCGTCGACGCGGACCGACTTGCCGTTCGACTCCATGTCGAGCTGTTGGAGGTAGGCGGCAAAGCGCGCCAGCTCCTCGGCGTAGGGCAGCACCGCCTTGGTGGCGAAGCCGTTGATGTTGCGGTTCCACACGCCGATCATGCCGAGCAGCACCGGGGCGTTGGCGATGAGCGGCGCGGTGCGGAAGTGCTCGTCGACGGCGTGGAACCCGGCGAGGAAGTCGCGGAAGTGGTCGGGCCCGACGGCGATCATCAACGACAGCCCGATCGCCGAGTCGACCGAGTAGCGACCGCCGACCCATTCCCAGAACCCGAACATGTTGGCGGTGTCGATGCCGAACGCCGCCACCTTCTCGGCGTTCGTGCTCACGGCGACGAAGTGCCGGGCGACGGCGTCCTCGCCGAGGGCGTCGACGAGCCAGGCGCGGGCGGTGCCGGCGTTGGTGAGCGTCTCGATGGTGCCGAAGGTCTTCGACGACACCACGAACAGGGTGCGCGCCGGGTCGAGCCCGTCGAGCGCCCCGGCCATCGCCGCGCCGTCGATGTTCGAGACGAAGCGGCAGGCGATGTCGCGCTGGCGGAAGGCGTCGAGGGCGCGGTAGGCCATCGCCGGGCCGAGGTCGGAGCCGCCGATGCCGATGTTGATCACGGTGCTGATCCGCTCCCCCGTCGCGCCGCGCCACTCGCCACTGCGCACCCACTCGGCGAAGGCGCTCATGCGCGCCAGGACCTCGTGGACCTCGGGCACGACGTTCGTGACCGCGCCGTCGTCGCCGACCGGCCCGAGCACCGTGCCGGCCGGGGCGCGCAGGGCGACGTGCAGCACGGCGCGGTGCTCGCTGGTGTTGATCGGCTCGCCGCCGAACATCGCGTCGCGGCGGGCGGTCACCCCCGCCGCGCCGGCGACCGCCATCAGCGCCGCCAGCACCTCGTCCGTGACGCGCTGCTTGGAGTAGTCGATGCGCAGGTCGCCGACCTCGACGACGTAGCGCGAGCCCCGACCCGGGTCGTCGGCGAACAGCCGCCGCAGGTGCGGTGGCCGGGTGACGCCCTGCAGGGCCGCCCATTCCGGCGTGCTGGTGATGTCGACGGCGGCGATCGGATCCATGCCGCCGACGCTAGCCACCGCCGACCCCGACGATTCTGGGGCGCGAAATCGAGCAGAGCGCGCTCGATTTTGCTTGTGGAAATCGTCGATTGGCTCGGAGGGCCCCGGCTGACCGGCGGCGCCAGCTCAGGGGGTGGCGCTGACGGCCACCCACATGTCGGTGAGCTCCAACGGGCCGAACTGGGTGACGAAGGCGACGTCGGTGGCGTCGCGGCCGTAGCCGACGGCGACCCGGTTGCCGCGTGGCTCGGCCTGGGTGGCGTCGAACGTGTACCAGCGGTTGCCGACGAACGCCTCGAACCACGCGTGCTGGTCCATCGGGTCGAGCTGGTGGAGGTAGCCGACCACCATGCGCGCCGGGATGTCGATCGCCCGGCACAGGGCGATGCCGAGGTGGGCGAAGTCCCGGCACACGCCGGCGCCCGTCGCCAGGGTTTCGATCGCCGACGTCGACGCCGACGAGGTGTTGTACTCGTAGCGGATGTTGGCGGCGATCCACGCCCGGATCGCCTCGACCTGCGGATAGCCGGGCAGCGCCCCGAGGGTGATCGCACGAGCCCGGTCGCCGAGCAGGTCCGACTGGCAGTAGCGGCTCGGCCAGGCAGAACTCGAGCACCCAGTCGGGGATGTCGTCGCCCTCGCTCCGCGGCGCGGTCATGTCGACGTCGATCGCGTCGGGCGTGTCGACGGTGGCGCGCACCGCCACCATGGTGCGTCCGACCGGCATCGTGAGCCGGTGGCAGCGGTTGCCGCGGGCGTCGATGTACTCGTGCCACGCGTTGAACGGTTCGACGACGAACTGCTCGACGATCACGTGCTGGGCGTCGCCGCTGCGTGGCGACAGCATCAGCACGACGGGCGTCGGGAACGGCGCGGCGAAGCCGATCGAACAGGCGACGTCGAGCTTCACCGTCCGCCCGTCGCGTCGAGCAGTGCCGCGGCGGCGCGATCGGCGATGACGATCGTGTTGGAGTCGACCAGGTGGGCGATCGGCACGGCGCCGGTGCCCTCGATCCAGTCGCGGAGGGCCGCGGCCTTGTCGCTGCCGTGGAGCAGCACGATGCGGACCCGGGCGCGGTTGACGACCGCTGGCGTGAGCGTCATCCGCACTCGACCCTGGAACGGCTGCGACAGCGCCACCGGTTCGTCGCGCTCGACCACCGGGTCGCCGGGCGGCCACGACGCGGTGTGGCCGTCGGGGCCCATGCCGAGGTGCACGACGTCGAAGCGGTCGGGCAGGCGCTCGGCGTACCGTGCCGACGGCGTCGTCGAGATCGTCGGCGGTGACCGGCATCAGGTGGTGGGTGCCACCGAGGGCGTCGAGTTGCGGCGCGTTGCGGTCGGCGTCACCGTCGGGCGCCACCCGTTCGTCGACCTGCCAGACGCCGACACGGACCCACGGCACCTCGAGCGTCGCCAGGCGGCCGAGCATCGCCGGCGCGCTCGACCCGCCGGACACGGCCAGCGTGGCGGTTCCCCGCCGCTGGACGGCGACGCGAAGCCGCCCGGCGATCGCCTCGGCGCACACCGCGTCGGGATCGTCGACGATCTGCACGGCGGGCGACTGCGGCACGCGGGCAACCTACCCCGCCAGCACGCGCCGCGTTCGGTGAAGCGCAGCCAACTCCTGGACCGTACAGCGAGCGTCCCGGCGACCGAGCGGCTAGGCGCCCGGAGCGCTAGCGGAGGGCGCCGGCGCGTCGGCCTGCGTGGCCGGGGAACGCCAGCATCATGGCCGGGGAACGCCAGCATCATGGCCGGGGAACGCTAGATGCTGGGCACCTCGACGTGGCGCCCGAAGACGTCGGCCAGGGCACCCATCACCTCGCCGAGCGTGGCGTACGCCGAGACCGACTCGATCAGCGCCGGCATCAGGTTCACCTCCGGATCGGCGGCGGCCGCCCGCAGCGCATCGAGGGTGGCCGCGACCGCGGCGCCGTCGCGGTCGTGGCGCACCTGCTCGAGCCGCTTGAGCTGGCGCGCCTCGTCCTCGTGGGTGATCTGGAGCAGCTCGAGGGCGTCGGAGTCGTTGCCCTCGGTGTAGGCGCTGACGCCCACGACGGTGCGCCGGCCGCTGTTGATCGCCCGTTCCAGCTCGTAGGCCGAGTCGGCGATGCGGCCCTGGAACCAGTTGTCCTCGATGCCGCGGATGCAGCCCTCGAGCATCGATCCGTCGCCGAGGGAGTCGATGTGGGCGAACATCTCCTCGGCCAGCGCCTCCATGGTGTCGGTGAGCTGCTCGACGTACCACGAGCCGCCGAGGGGGTCGGCGACGTGGGCGACGTTGGTCTCGTTGGCGATGATCTGCTGGGTGCGCAGGGCGATGCGTGCCGCCTTCTCCGTGGGCAGCGCCATCGCCTCGTCCATCGAGTTGGTGTGCAGGCTCTGGGTGCCACCGAGCACCCCGGCCAACGCCTCCACGGCGGTGCGCACGATGTTGATCTCCGGCTGCTGGGCGGTCAGCGACACGCCGGCGGTCTGGGTGTGGAAGCGCAGCTGCAGCGATCGCGGGTTGGTGGCGCCGTAGCGCTCGCGCATCCAACGGGCCCAGATCCGCCGGGCGGCGCGGTACTTGGCGATCTCCTCGAAGAAGTCGATGTGGGCGTTGAAGAAGAACGACAGGCGCGGCGCGAAGGCGTCGACGTCCAGGCCGTCGGCGATCGCCAACTCGACGTAGGCGAAGCCGTTGGCGAGCGTGAACGCCAGCTCCTCGGCGGCGGTCGAGCCCGCCTCGCGGATGTGGTAGCCGGAGATCGACACCGGGTGCCAGCGCGGCATCTCGGCGGTGGCGAAGGCGATCGTGTCGCGGACCAGGCGCATCGACGGCCGCGGCGGGAAGACGAACTCCTTCTGTGCCTGGTACTCCTTCAGGATGTCGTTCTGCAGCGTGCCGCCGAGGCGGGCGCGGGGCACCCCGGCGCGCTCGGCCTGGGCCACGAACATGGCGAAGATCACGGCGGCCGGGGAGTTGATGGTCATCGACGTCGTGGTCGCGCCGAGGTCGATGCCGGCGTAGAGGTCCTGCATGTCGGCGAGGCTGTCGATGGCGACACCGCAGCGCCCGACCTCGCCGAGCGACATCGGGTCGTCGGAGTCGATGCCGAGCAGCGTCGGCATGTCGAACGCCGTCGACAGGCCGTCACCGCCGGAGCGGATGATCTCCTTGAACCGCCAGTTCGTGTCGTCGGCGGTGCCGAAGCCGGCGAACATGCGCATCGTCCACAGCTTCGAGCGGTACATCGACGCGTACGGGCCGCGGGTGTACGGGTAGACCCCGGGGAACTCGCCGTCGTCGGGCCCGTACACCGGCTCGAGCGGTACTCCGGACATCGTGGTGAACGCATCGTCGCGCACCTTCCCGGTGTCGAAGGCGGTCTGCCACTGCTCACGTGCTGTGCTCACGCACGTATCTTAGTTGGACGTCAAACTAAATGCCAGTCGCCTATCCTGGGCAGCGATGGCCACGGCGCAGCCACTCCCCTTCGACCCGATCGCCGAGGCGCGGCGCCAGTGGACGGTCAATGACTGGGGCGAACCGGCGGCGATGGCGGCGGCCACCTCGATCATGCGCGCCCAGCAGCTCGTGCTGCGCCGCGTCGACAGCGCGCTCGCGCCGTTCGGCCTGACGTTCGCCCGCTACGAGGTGCTCGCCCTGCTCGCCCTCAGCCGACGGGGCGCGTTGCCGTTGGGCAAGATCGGCGTGCGCCTGATGGTGCACCCGGCGAGCGTCACCAACGCCGTCGACCGCCTGGCGGCCGCCGGCCTCGTGCGCAGGGTCGCCCATCCCACGGACCGGCGCGCCGTGCTGGGCGCGATCACCGACGACGGGCGCGAGCTGGTGGCGCGCGCCACGAAGGTGCTGGCGGCGATCCGGTTCGGGATGGAGGACCTTCCCGACGGCGAGTGCGACCGCCTGACCGACGCCGTCACGGCGCTGCGCACCGGCGTCGACTTCGACGCGCGCTGACGGTCAGGTTGACGGCGCCGGTATCTCAAACGGCGATCTGGCCGGGCACCCGTGCGCCCACCGTTAGCGTGTCCGGCCGTGACCGAACCCGTCCGTGACCCCCACGAGACGGCCTTGGGCATCCGGGTGGGGCTGGCCGCCTACCTCATCTGGGGCCTGCTGGTCATCTTCTGGAAGCACCTCGACCAGTTCAACGCCCTCGAGCTGATCGGCTGGCGCATCGCCAGTTCGGCGGTGGTGATGACGCTCGTGCTCACCGTCACCCATCGCTGGGGCGCAATGCGCACCGTGCTCGGCGACCGGCGGCTGCTCGGGCTCACCGTCGTCGCGGCGCTGCTGCTCACCGGCAACTGGGGGGCCTACCTCTACGCCGTGGTGCACGACCACGTGCTGGAGACGGCGCTCGGCTACTTCATGGCGCCGCTCGGCACGATGGCGCTCGGCGTCCTGGTGCTCGGCGAGCGGATGACGCGCCTACAGCGGATCGCCGCGGGCTTGGCCGTCGTGGCGGTGGTGATCCTCACCCTCGCCAACGGACGTCCGCCGATCGCCGCGATCGTCATCGCCGTTTCATGGAGCTTCTACGGGTTGTGCAAGCAACGGACGCCGCTCACCGGCATCGAGAGCTTCGCCGCCGAGACGTTCGCCCTCGTCATCCCGGCCGTGATCGTGGTGGCGGTGCGCGCCGGCGAGACGGGCAGCGTCCCGGCGGCGGCGAACGCGCCGCAGTTCGTGCTCGTGGCGCTGACCGGCCTGGCGACGGCGATCCCCCTGATCCTGTTCGCCTACGCCGCCCCGCGGGTGCCCTTCACGCTGCTCGGCCCGATGCAGTACCTCGTGCCGATCATCAACTTCGGGCTCGGCTGGCTGATCTACGGCGAGGAGCTGCCGTGGGAGCAGCTCGTCGGCTTCGCCTTCGTGTGGGTGGCGCTGGCGCTCGTCACCTACGACCGCGTGCACTCCACGCTGCGCGCCCGCCGCCAGGAACTGATCGCCGTCACCGATTGACGCCGGCCGCCCGCAGCCGACGGCACCGGGCAGGGCACGCGAGCTGGCTGGCCCGTGCGAGCGACGAGGCGCCAGCCGAGGTGCGCCAACAACGGCCTGCGTCGCCGGGGAACGCAATGACGGTCAGCCGGCGGCGCTGGTCTCGAAGCTGTACGGGTCGCCGATGTCGTTGAAGTGACCGACCGACGAGTCGTACTGCACGACCTGCACGTCCTCGGAGTAGAACGCGTCGTCGAGGCCGTTCATCACGTACTCGTGGAGGTTGTCGCGCAGCAGGCGTCGGCCGGAACGTGAGGTTGCGGGCGGCGTCGATGATCGACGCCTGGGTGAGCCCGGCGTCGGACGCGGCCGCCTGCTGGAGGATCGCCGAGGGTCACCTCGCCGACGTTCCAGCCGGCAGCCGCGGTGGTGATGATGTCGCCGAAGCCCTGCGTTGTTCATCTCGGCGATGTACGCGGCGACCGCCGGGTTGCCGGTCTGCACGTCGGGGTTGGCGATGTCGGCCAGGCCCATGCTCGCCGAGGTGTACAGACCGTTGGCGTGGTCGCCGGCCACGCCGAGGATCAGCGGGCTGGCGCACGTGTTGGTGATGTACACCGCCGGGTGCCAGTCGGTGCGCACCGCCAGTTGGTTGGCGATCTCGGTCATGAACGTCGGGCACTGCGCCCCCGAGCGGGGTCGCCATGATCACGTCCGGCGCGGCGTCGGCGATGGCGGCGACCTGGGCCTGCGGCGGCGCCTCGTCGCCGTCGGCGATCGTCTGCTCCTGGATGATCTCGAGCCCGGCGGCGTCGGCGGCGTCGCGGAACGTGTCCGTGTACACGTTGCCGAACTCGTTGTTGACGTAGAACAGTCCGATCTTGGCGTCCGGGAAGTTGTCCTGGATCGAGGCCACGTAGCCCCGCGACTCGGTGTCGTACGGGATCAGCAGGCCGGTCGTCCACGGGTACTCCTCGGCCTCGTAGCCCCACGCCGGGTCGCCGGTGAGCAGGTTGAGCTGCGGGATGCACTCCTCGTTGAGCGTGTCGCGCACGGCGAGGTTCTGGGCCGTCCCGATGTCGCCGGAGAAGAGGTCGACGCCGTTGTCGATGATGCCCTGCACCACGCCCGGCGTGAGCGCCGGGTCGTACTGGTCGTCGCCGATCGTGAGCTCGATGTCGTACCCGGGCAGCAGCCCCTGGGCGTTGGCGTAGTCGACGAACGACTGGAACCCCTGGGCGACGGGGGCGAACGCGGCGGCCGCGGCACCGCCGGACAGCGGCATCGCCGATCCGATGCGCACCGTGCCCTCGATCGGCGCGTTGGCGCGGTCGGGGTCGGAGCAGTTGCTCGTGTCGACCGTCCAGCCGCCCGACGGGCTGGCCGTGGTGGCATGGGCGGCGCCGGCGGCGACGGCCGAGCCGGCGATGGCGCACACGCCGACGAGTGCGGTGACGCGAGCGGAACGACTGCTCATGGATCTCCCCCTGTGATTGACGGGCCCGTGTTGGACGGACCGGGATCGAACGGATCGGCCGGGACGAACTCGACGTCGGGCTCGGTCGCCCCCGCGGACTGCACACTACTCCCGCCACCCGGCGGCGGCGGCACGATGTGCACCACGTGGGCGGCCAGGCGACGCAGCAGCCCGACGATGCCGAACGGCGCCACGAACATCATGATCAGCAGCACGATGGCGAGGATCAGCGAGGCCGGCGAGCCGGTGAGCCAGCCGAACAGCCAGTCGGTGACGTTCGCCAGCGCGCCCTTGTCGGCACCGCTCGCCGCCCCCGCCTCACGCGTCGTGGTCTCGAGGTAGACGTAGACGATCGCGCCCACGATCGGCCCCCAGAGCGTGGCCGCACCGCCGAGCACCATCACGAGCACGAAGGTGATGCTGCCGATGAGGGTGAAGTTGCGCAGCCCCGGGCTCGCCAGGTTGCCGCCGATGGCGAACAGCGATCCGACCATGGCGCACATCGCCGCCGACACGCCGAACACCAGCGTCGTGGTGCGGGCCAGGTTGACGCCCATCACGGCGGCGGCGGTGTGGTTGTCGCGGATCGCCACCAGCGATCGACCGACGCGGCTCTTCACGATGCCGCGGCACACCAGGTACGACAGCACCAGGGCGATCACGGTCAGCCAGTACATGAACACCGCCCGGTCGTCGGCGTTCTTGCGCAGCTCGGGGAACAGCGGCCAGTTCGGGATGTCCTTGTAGGCGATGCTGTTGATGCCGCGAGCACCCTGGGTGAGCCACGCCAGCTTCCGCCACACGATCAACGTCGGGAAGAGCACGGCGACGCCGAGCGTGACGAGGGCGAGGTAGACGCCGCGCAGGCGCAACGCCGGCAGCGACACGACGCAGCCGACGGCGAAGCCGAGCAGCACCGACACGTAGACCGTCCAGCCCTGGCTCCAGCCGTACTTGTCGATCAAGACGGCCGAGGTGTAGCCGCCGAGTCCGAAGAACGCCGAATGGCCGAGCGACACGATCCCGCCGTAGCCCATCACGAGGTTGAGCGACAACGCCGCCACCGCCAGCTGGAACGCCAGCGTCATGTCGAGGATCGTGCTCGTCTCGGTCTTGGTCGGGATGTAGAGCACGAAGGCGATCGTGCCGGCCGCCCACAGCGCGCGGATCACCCAGTGCGGGGCGAACCGTGCTCGATGCGCAGCGGGAGCCGGTGCACCATTCCGATGCGATGCGAGCGCCAGCGAGACCGGCTCGCTGCTCGAGCTGCTCACTAGACCCGCTCCACCTTGGTCGAGCCGAACAGGCCCGACGGGCGCACCAGCAGCACGACGAAGATGCACACCAGGGCGACCGCCAGCTTCATCTCCTGGCCGACCCAGCCGGGCGCGAACGTGGCCGCCAGGTTCTCGATGATGCCGATCAGCAATCCGGCGACCACCGCGCCGAGCGGGCTGTCGAGACCGCCGAGCGTGGCGGCCGCCGAGGCGACCACGAAGACGTAGAACATCAGGATCGGTGTCACCTGGCCCTGGCCGGCGGCGAACAGGGTCCCGGCGAGGGCGCCCAGCGCACCGGCGATCCCCCACGACGCGGCGAGCACCACGCCGGTGGGGATGCCGACGAGGCGGCCCGACTCGGGGTTGCTCGCCACCGCCCGCATGGCGAGGCCGAAGCGCGTCTTCTGGAAGAGCAGGAACAGCAGCCCGGACGCGATGAGCGTGAGGACGAGGTTGCCGATGTCGCGGTAGCGCCACACGGTGCCGAACAGGCGCACGAAGTCGGTGGGGGCGTTGGGGAACAGGCTGCCGATCGTCTCGGGCGGCGGCGCGCCCCACAGCCCGGTGGTGAGGGCGTTGATGCCGAGGAACAGCGCGATCAGCGCGACGAAGACGGCGAGCGGCGATCGGCGTTTGAGCGGGCGCACGATGATGACCTCGGTGCTCACCCCGAGGGCGAACCCGAAGGCCATGCCGACGAGTGTGGCGAACCACAGCGGGATCACCCAGTGCAACAGCGGGATCGTCGACCCGGCGACGATGGCGGTGATGAACGCCGACAGCGTGGCCATCTCGCCCTGGGCGAAGTTGAGGTCGCCGGTGCCGCGGAACACCACGACGAGGCCGAGCGCCACCAACGCGTAGATCGCCCCCGACGACAGGCCGAGGAACAGGGCGTCGAAGAAGCGGTCCACGTCAGTACCCGAGGTACGCCCGGCGCACGCTGTCGTCGGCGGCGATGTCGGCCGCGGTCCCGGTGGCCACGATGCGGCCGGTCTCGAGGAGGTAGACCCGACCGGCGATGTCGAGGGCCAGGCTGGCGTTCTGCTCGACGAGCAGCACGGCGATCTCCCAGCGCTCGGTGAGCCCGGCGATGATGCCGAACAGCTCCTTGGTGATCAGCGGCGCCAGCCCCAACGACGGTTCGTCGCAGAGCAACAGGCGGGGCCGGCTCATCAGCGCCCGGGCGATGGCCACCATCTGCTGCTCGCCGCCGGAGAGGCTGCCGGCGTGCTGGGTGCGCCGCTCGCGCAGCCGCGGGAACGTCTCGTACCAGAGGTCGATGTCCATCGCCACCTCGGCGTCGCGCCTGGTGTAGGCGCCGATGCGGAGGTTCTCCTCGACGCTGAGGTCGGCGAAGGTGCCGCGACCCTGGGGAACCTGGGCGATGCCGAGGCGCACGATCGCCTCGGCCGGCGCCTTGGTGATGTCCTTGCCGTCGAACACGATCGAGCCCGAGCGTTCGATCATCCCGGAGACGGCGCGCATCGTGGTGGTCTTGCCGGCGCCGTTGGCGCCGAGCACCACCACCACCTCACCCCCGCCGACCGTGAGGTCGATCTCGTGGAGCACGTTGACGGCGCCGTACCCGGCGCGCACCCCGCTGAGCTCGAGCAGAGCAGTCACCAGATCACCCGAGCTCTCGTGCGAGCGACGAGGCGCCAGCCGAGGAGCGGCCAGCAGCTGCGCAGGCAGTTCATGGCGTGGCCGGGGAACGCCATGACAGTCATGCGTTCACTCGCTCGCGCCGAGGTAGGCCTCGATCACCTGGGCGTCCTTCTGCACGTCGGCGGGCATCCCATCGGCGATCTTGCGGCCGAACTCCATCGCCACCACGCGGTCGGAGATGCGCATCACCATCGACATGTGATGCTCGACGAGCAGCACGGTGAGCGCGAACCGCTCGCGGATCTCGAGGATCGTGTCGGCGAGCTCGTCGACCTCGCTGTGGGTGAGGCCCGACGCCGGCTCGTCCATCAAGAGGAAGCGCGGGCGGGCGGCGAGGGCGCGGGCGATCTCCAGGCGCTTCAGCGTCCCGAAGGGCAGTCCGGCCGCCGGGCGGAACATCAGCGCGCCGAGCCCGAGCTCGCCGAGCAGCTCGGCGGCGAAGTCGCGCGTGCGGCGGTCCTCGCGGGTCACGCCGATGCGACAGATCGCCCGCGCCACGCCCACCCGTCCCTGGCTGTGGGCGCCGACCATCACGTTCTCGAGCAGCGACATCGACGGGAACAGGGCGAGGTTCTGGAACGTGCGGGCGATGCCCAGGCTGGCGATGCCGTGGGCGGGCACGGAGAGCAGGTCGCGGCCGTCGTAGCGCACCGACCCCGACGTCGGGTCGTAGATCCGGCTGACGACGTTGAACATCGTCGTCTTGCCCGCGCCGTTGGGGCCGATCAGGCCGCAGATGTGGCCCTCGTCGATCGTGAAGGAGAGGCCGTCGAGCGCGACGATTCCGCCGAAGCGAACCGTGATGTCTTGCACCTCCACGAGTGGCACCAGCTGCTCCCTCGACCGCGCCCGTCGACCGCCCCGTGCGCGGCACCGTAGCAGTCGGACGCCTCGTCGCCCGGAACCCCTGGCACACTGAGGACGTGGACGTGGCGAGCGGCGACCAGCGTGAGAGCGACCCGCCCGTCGACACGTCGACACCGGACGAAGCGCTCCACGACGTCGAGGTCGTCGAGACGTCGACGACGACGATGGCGACACGTTGGTGCTGCCGTGGTGGCAGAACCCGGTCAACATCATCGTCATCGCCGTCGCCACGGCGCTGATCGCGGGCATGATCGGGTGGCTGGTCGGCCAGTCCGGCAACGAGGTGGCGTCGTCCGACGTCGACGTCGGGTTCCTGCAGGACATGCGCGTGCACCACGAGCAGGCGGTGCTGATGAGCGACATCTTCCTGTCCCGGCCCGACATCGACGACCAGCTCGTGCCGGTCGCCCAGAGCATCCAGTTCGGCCAGAGCATCGAGATCGGGATCATGCTGCAGCTGCTGCGCGACATGGGCGTGCCGACCGAGAGCGACGAGGGCCAGGCGATGGCCTGGATGGGCATGCCCACCGACGACGAGCACATGCCCGGGCTCGCCACCGACGAGCAGCTCGCCGAGCTGCGCGCGGCGAAGGGTTCGGAGGCGAACGACCTGTTCATCGACCTGATGGTGGCGCACCACCAGGCCGGGATCGACATGGCGAACTACGCCGCCGAGCACGGCAAGAACGACGACGTCCGGACGTACGCGTCGGCCTGGGCGGGGAGCCAGACCGAGGAGATCGCCGAGCTCGAGGCGCTGCATTCGTAGCAGCGGCCAGCCGTACACTTCACGGGCGATGGCGGATCGTCCCCCCCGAACCGGCCGGAAACGGCCCTCCCCTCGCGTCGTCGGCGTCGCTGCCGCCGCCGTGTCGCTGCTTGCCCTCGGCGTGCCGGCGCCGGTGCGCTCACCGTGCCCGATCGCCCGCCGGCACCCGACAAGACCATCCCCGGACCGCCCGCGCCGGGCACCACGCTGCCGACGGCCACCACCGTTCCCACGGTCACCGCGCCCGCCGCCACGGCGCCCGCCACCACCGCGCCGGCGGTGACGTCCAGCCCGGCGACCTCGCCGGGGCCGGCCATCGGCGCCGTCGTCGACGTCGGCGACGCCAAGCCGGCGCGGGACTACGACTCGTACCTGGCAGCCGCGCTCGCCGACATCCAGTCCTGGTGGACGACCCAGTACCCCGCCCTGTTCGGCGATTCCTTCCGACCGCTCTCGGGCGGCATCTACGCCGCCTACCCGGAGCGCACGAGCAAGATCCCGGCGTGCGGGGGATCCGAGTCGTCCACCACCTACCAGGAGGTGTCCGACTACGGCGCCTTCTACTGCGACCAGGGCGACTTCATGGCCTACGACGACGGCGCCCAAGGGGTGCTCGCCCAACTCGCCGACTCCTACGGGCCCTCGGTGGTGGCCGTCGTGCTCGCCCACGAGTTCGGCCATGCCATCCAGGGCCGCACCGGCGATCTCGACCGCAACGAGCCCACCGTGTACACCGAGCAACAGGCCGACTGCTTCTCCGGGGCCTGGTCGGCCCACGTCTGGCGGGGCGAGACGCCGACCGTGTCGTTCACCGACGAGGACGTCCGCACGGCGATGATCGCGTTGGTCACGGTGCGCGACCCCCTCGGCACGAGCGTGTACGACGACGGCGGCCACGGCTCGGCGTTCGACCGCATCGGGGCCTTCCAGACCGGGTTCATCGGCGGCGCGACCGACTGCAAGGACCTGATCGACCACCCGCTCCCGCTGCTGCCGAACCAGTTCAAGGGCACCCAGGAATCGGTGAACCAGGGCGACGCCCCGTTCGACCGACATCGCGCCATCGTGCAGGCCGACCTCAACACGTTCTGGCCGGCGCAACTCGCCGCGCTCGGCCGCGGGACGATGCCGACGATCACGGCGCGCAGCGTCAGCGACCCCACCACCGACAACTGCGGCGAGGAGTCGGCCCTGAAGAAAGAAGTGGCGATCTACTGCGCCGCCAGCCACGAGGTGCTGGTCGACGCCGTGCAGGCGCGCACGCTGTACGACGACTTCGGCGATTTCGCCGTCGGTTTCGTGGTCGGGCGGGCCTGGGCCGAGGCCGCCCAGGAGGCGCTCGGGAGCACGCTCGCCGGCGAGACCCGCTCGCTCATCGACGACTGCTTGGTCGGCGGCTGGGTGACCGGCGCGATCGACTGGGCCGATTCCGGGCCGAGCGCTCCGTCGATCCCGACGCTGCCCGGGCTCGCCGACCGGACGGCCACGATGTCGCCCGGCGACCTCGACGAGGCGGTGCAGACGGCGCTCGTGCTCGGCGACGAGACGATGAGCGAGAACGTCGAGGGCAGCGCCTTCGAGCAGGTCGCCTGGCTGCGCATCGGCGTGCTCGACACCGCCGCCACCTGCGTCAACCACATCACCACCTGAGCCGGGGCTCCGACGGGGGCGCGGGTCCGGGCGCTCACGGACACGGGTCTGCTGCGGCTGAAGCGTGATCCGTCACCGTTTCGGTGGCAAATCCACTGCAAATGCCGCTCGAACCTGCCGCGGGGCGTGCCCCGCTACGCCGTCAGAGCAACCACCCTGCCGCGGAACGAGGTGAGCGCCTCGCGAACCGCGCAGCCGGTACCGGGCGCGTCGGGTGGATCGGGCTCGGCGACCGTCGTGGTGGTGGCCGCAGCCGTCGTCGGAGGTGGTGGCGTGGTGGGCGGCTGCGTCGTCGCCGGTTGCGTGGTCGCCGGCGGCGGCGCCGTCGTGGCCGGCGGCTGGGTGGTGGCGGGATGGGTGGCGACCGGCGCCACGGTGGTGCTGCGCGGCTGGGTGGTCACCGGCACGGCGGTCGTGGTGGTCGTCGTGTAGTCGGGGTCGACGCGGTTGAAGATCGGCGGCGGGCTGCCCTCGTTCTCCGGCTCGTGCTCGCCGTCGAACACGAACACCTGGTCGCCCTTGTGCACGTACTGGTGGAACACCTCGCCCACCTTCAGCGGCACCCGGATGCAGCCGTGCGACGCCGGGTAGGTCGGCACGTTGATGGCCCCGTGGATGGCGATCCCGTAGTTGAAGTAGGCCGGGTTCCACATGCTGCCGAGTGCGCTCTCGCGGGTGCCCTCGACGAAGCGGTCGTAGCGGTAGACCCCGCCGGGGGTGACCGACACGCCGATCTCGCCCCGCTTGATCGCCTCGGTGCCGTGCTCGTTGCCCCACTCCCCCGGATCGATGGTGACGACCTCGCGCCACTCCTCGCCGGTGCCGCTCGACATGTGGCTGATCAGCACCGGCTGGTCGTCGACGAAGAAGGCGACCACCTGCTGGGGCAGGTACACCTCGGTGTGGTTCTCGGTCGCCTGACCCTCGGAGTAGTGACGCAGCGGCTCGATCGCGATCGGGTCCTGCATCCGCTGCCACATCTCGTTGGTGACCACGCCCGTGGGCTGGTCGCTCGGTACGCCGAGCACCAGCTTCTCGAACGCCCACACCGCCATCCGGGTGAGGTTGCCGAACTGGCCGTCGATCGGGCCGGGGAAGAAGTGCAGGTCGGTCAGGCGTTGCTGCACCTCGCGCACCTCGGAGCCGGCCATGCCGTAGCCGAGCGGCTGGCTGAGGTCGGTCTTCACCACCGGCACGTCGGTCGACTCGGTCACCACGACCGGCTCGGTGGTGGTGGGGGCCACGGAGGTGCTCGACGCCGACGAGGCGGCGGGGCGGCGCGGTCCGGCGCTGCTGGAGTCGCCGCCGAGCCCACCGGCGGCACCGGCCGCGAGCACGGCTCCGACCACCGCGACCGCGGCGACGGCCGGCAGGTAGCGACGGGTCGACGAACCCTGCCGTTGGCTCGATCGGTCGGGACCGTACGGGTCGTCGTCGTCGAAGTCGGGAGGGCGCGAAAAGGACGTCACGGGTTGCCTGCCGGCCCCAGCCTAGCGATCGCGCAGCGCGCGAAGCGGAGGGTTGGCGGGGCCGCCGGGGCGCTGGAGAGCCTCCAGCTCGCCGCGCAGGGCGACCATCTCGCGCAGCACCTTGACGATCACGCCCGGCGAGCTCAGCGTCGACTCTCCCCGCGTGCGCGGGAAGTAATCGACACCGAACTGGAGCAGCTCGAACCCCGAACGGGTCGCCCGGATGATCAGCTCGGCGTCGATGAACGACCCCTCGCTGCGCAGCTCGACGCCGTCGACGACGCGGCGTGAGAGCAGCTTGAAGGCGAAGTTGATGTCGCGCGCCTTGACGCCGAACATCCGACGGATGAGCAGGTTGTAGACGAAGGTGTAGATCGCCCGGGTCGATCCCTCGCCGGTGCGGTCGAAGCGAAAGGCCGACACCAGGTCGATCTCGTAGTGGCGCAGCAGGCGGATCGCCCGGGGCACCTCCTCGAAGTCGAACGGCAGGTCGGCATCGGAGTACAGCACCAGGTCGCCGCGTGCGGTGGCCAGCCCGGTCTTGATCGCCCCGCCGAGCTTGCGGTTCACCTCGTGGTGCACGACGCGCACGTGGCCGTCGGCGGCGGCGAGGGCGTCGGCGATCTCCGGCGTGCGGTCGTTCGACTTGTCGTCGACGATGATGATCTCGTAGTCCCCGATCGTCCCGTCGGCGAGCATGCGCTCGCACACGTCGGTGGCCGCGGCCACGGTGCGCTCGATGTACGACTCCTCGTTCCACATCGGGAAGAAGATCGACAACAGCTCGGAGGATCGCTCGGGGGCCATGCGGGTGTCGAAGGATAACGCCGTACGATCGCGCCCGGATGGTGAACGACGACCCGGCCCGCGCGACGGCGGCGCCCCCACCCCCGCCACCTCCGGTGCCGTCGCCACCCGATCGCAGCCCGGCGTCGACGGTGCGTGCCGGCCAGCTCACGGTCGGTTGGCGGGCGGCGACGGCGATCGTGTGGGCGTTCGTGATCGTCGGCTTCGTCGCCGTGTGGAAGACCAGCCGGGAGCTGGGGCTGAACACGTGGTGGCTCGGACCGTGGGGCGAACCGCAGCCGGCCTACGTGACGATGCTGCCGTTCGTGGCCCCGATCACGATGATCGTGCTCGCCGTGAACGGCAACCGGCGGTTGCCGGAGATCGGCCTCGTCGCCGCCGCCGTCACCGCGTTGTTCGGGCTGTTCGACCTGACCCGCGTCCCTCGCCTGGCGGCGGTCGAGCTGGCCATCGCCGGGGCCGGCGCGCTGACCGCCAGCTGCCGGGTTCGGTGGGCGCTACCGCAGCGTGCCCGCGCCGGTAGCGTCGCCCGGCGATGACTGATCACTCCACGCTGAGTCGTCTCGCCACCGGCGGTCCGCGTGCTCACCGCGTTGCCCGTCGGCGAGCGCGTCGGCATCGCCTTCTCGGGCGGTCTCGACACGTCGGCGGCGGTGGCGTGGATGCGCGCCAAGGGCGCCGTGCCGTACACCTACACCGCCGACCTCGGCCAGTACGACGAGCCCGAGCTCGACACCGTGCCCGAACGGGCGAAGCAGTACGGCGCCGAAGCCGCCCGCCTGGTCGACTGCCGGCCCGAGCTCGTGCGCGAGGGGCTGATGGCGCTGCAGTGCGGCGCCTTCCACATCAGCACCGCCGGCAAGACCTACTTCAACACCACGCCGCTCGGCCGCGCCGTCACCGGGACGCTGCTGGTGCGGGCGATGCACGACGACGGCGTCGACATCTGGGGCGACGGCAGCACCTACAAGGGCAACGACATCGAGCGGTTCTACCGCTACGGGCTGCTGGTCAACCCGGCGCTGCGCATCTACAAGCCCTGGCTCGATGCGGCGTTCGTCGGCGAGCTCGGAGGACGCGCCGAGATGAGCGCCTTCCTCGCAGCCAACGGCCTCCCCTACCGCGACGCCACCGAGAAGGCGTACTCCACCGACGCCAACATCTGGGGGGCGACGCACGAGGCCAAGTCGCTCGAGGAGCTGTCGACCAGCGTCGAGATCGTCGATCCGATCATGAGCGTGGCGTCGTGGGACCCCGCCGTGGCCGTCGCCAGCGAGGACGTCACGGTGACCTTCGCCGAGGGCTGGCCGGTGGCGATCAACGGCCACGAGTTCGCCGACCAGGTCGCCCTCGTGACGCGAAGCCAACGTCGTCGGCGGGCGCCATGGGCTCGGCACGAGCGACCAGATCGAGAACCGCATCATCGAGGCCAAGAGCCGGGGGATCTACGAGGCCCCGGGGCTGGCGCTGCTGCACGTCGCCTACGAGCGTCTGGTGACGGCGATCCACAACGAGAGCACGATCGAGAACTACCGCACGATGGGCCGGCGGCTGGGTCGCCTGCTGTACGAGGGCCGCTGGTTCGACCCGCAGAGCCTGATGCTGCGCGAGGCGCTGCTGCACTGGGTGGGCGCCGCGGTCTCCGGCGAGGTGACGCTGCGTCTGCGCCGTGGCGACGACTACTCGATCCTCGACACCACCGGGCCGAACCTGACCTATTCCCCGGAGCGCTTGTCGATGGAGAAGGTCGAGGGCGCGGCGTTCGGGCCGCTCGACCGCATCGGCCAGCTGACGATGCGCAACCTCGACATCGAGGACTCGCGGGCCAAGCTCGGCGTGTACCGCGCCGCCGGCAGCCTCGGCCAGGGCGGCCGCCTCGAGCTCGACCCCGAAGCCGACCTCTGACCCCCCGCCAGCGGGGACAGATTTCCACAAGCATTTTCGTGCAGCTCGCACGAATTCGCGTACCTGAATCAGAGATGGCGCCCATCGCTGATTCAGGTACGCGAAATCGTGCGTACACGCACGATTTTGCTTGTGGAAATGTTTTCCCTCCGGGGCGGCGGTCAGTGGACGAGGTCGGCGAGCTCGTCGCGCCGGCCGCCCAACGCGGTGACGTCCCGGTCGAGGCGGATCATCCCCGGCTTGGGCGGCACGGTGGCCAGGGCCACCAACCGTTACACCGGGGCGGTGGTGGTGGTCGCCACCAGCCGGGCGCCGCGGGACGTGAGCTGGTGGTTGAGCGGCTCGCCGCGCAGCTGGGCCCCGACCACCGCGAGCCCACCGTGGCGACGTCGCCGGCCTCACCCATCGATCATCCCGCACCGGTCGGGCGGGCGACCAGCCGCTCGACGAGGCCGCCGACCAGAGCGGCTCGCGCCGGCATCGACGCCACGTCGACCCACTCATGGTCGGCGTGGGCGCCGCCGCCTTCGACGCCGAGGCCGTCGAGCGTCGGGATGCCGAGGGCGCCGGTGAAGTTGCCGTCGCTCCCCCCGCCGACGCTCACCCCGTCGAGCCGGGCGACGCCGAGCGAGGCGCTCACGTCACGGGCGAGGGCGAATAGCTCCGCCGTCGCCGTCTCGGGCAGCGGCGGACGGTGCACGCCTCCGACGATCGCGACGGCGGCCGCGGGATCGTTGGTCGGCAGCGCGGCCAAGGCCCGCTCGACGCGCCGCGCCTCGTCGAGCGACGTGACCCGCACGTCGAGGCGCACCGTCGCGTGTGCGGGCACCACGTTCTCCGCAGTGCCGGCCGAGGCGAGCGTCGGCGTGATCGTCGTGCCGGCGGCCGGGTCGGCGATCGCGGCAGCGGCGAGCAGCTGATGGGCCGCCTCGACGAGGGCGTTGACGCCGCGCTCGGGCTCCAACCCGGCGTGGGCGGCCCGCCCGGTGACCTCGATCGTGAAGGTGCCGACGCCCTTGCGACCGGTCTTCACGCCACCGCCCTCGGCGGCCGGCTCGAGCACGAGCACGTGGCCGCAGGCGACGGCGCGCTCCTCGATCAGCGCCTGCGACGTCGCCGACCCGACCTCCTCGTCGGCGCTGATCAGCAGCTCGGCCGCGTCGGCGCCCACCGCGGCCAGGGCGTGGACGGCGACGACGAGCCCGCCCTTCATGTCGAACACCCCTGGGCCGGTGGCCCGTCCGTCGGCCACCGTGAACGGCCGTGCCGCCAGCGTGCCGAGGGGGAACACCGTGTCGTGGTGGCCGAGCACCAGCACCCGTGGCGGCGACGGCGCCCGCAGGTGCACGTGCGGCCCGGCCGGCCCGTCGATCACGTCGGGCGTGCGACCCAGGCGGCGCTCGATCAGTTCGGCGACCGCGGCCGCCGAGCGGGTCAGCGCCGTGAGGTCACGCGACGGCGACTCCACCTCCACCAACGCCTGCAGATCGGCGAGCATCTCGCTGAGGTCGAAGGCAGCCACACACCCACGGTAGACGCAGGCGCGCGGCGCACGAGCCGCCGTCGGGGCCGGGTGGCCGGTGGACGCAGCGGCGCCCGGGGCTACCGGGCGTAACGACCTCGCCGGCGTCATGCCATCATGACCCGCCATGCCCGCCCGCCCGCTGCGCATCGCTTCGCTCGCCGCCATCGCCGCTGCTCGCCGTGCTGATCGGGGCGCGGCGCGGCGAGCGGCTCGGCGTCGACTCCGCCGGCGACCACACCGGGCGCCAGCGATGCGGCGCCGACGCGTGGACCGTGCGGCCCGGCATCCACCAGGTGTCGATCGAGGGCGGGGTGCCCGGCACGCCACGTCCGCCTGCTCGACGCCGCCGGCACCGAGTCCGGCCGCGGCGACATCGACCTGCTCGGCAGCCTGCTCTTCCGGGCGGTCCCCGCGGGCACGTACACGCTGGCGAGCGACGCCGCGACGTCGGCCCCGTTCACGATCATGACGCCGGCCGACGTGCCCGAGCAGTCGTTCTACGACGACCAGGACATCGAGCCCGGCTTCGGGTACGTCACCATCGCGCGACGGCACCACGCTGTCGGCGTGGGTGTCGCTGCCCGGCGATCCGGCCGACGGGCCGTACCCGACGCTGGTCGAGTACTCGGGCTACGGCCCGAGCAACCCGAGCTCGGTCGGCTTCCCGCAGCTCATCAACGCCCTCGGCTACGCCTACGTCGGGGTCAACATGCGCGGCTCGGGGTGCAGCGGCGGGTCCTACTCCTTCTTCGACGAGCCGCAGGTGTACGACGGCTACGACGTGATCGAGGCGGTCGCCGCGCAGCCGTGGGTGCAGGACCACCGAGTCGGCATGGCCGGCGTCAGCTACCCCGGCATCAGCCAACTGTTCGTCGCTCAGACCCGGCCGCCGCACCTCGCCGCGATCACCCCGTTCTCGGTGATCGACGACAGCTATCGCGCCGTGCTCTATCCCGGCGGCATCCTCAACACCGGGTTCGCCGTCGACTGGCTCAGCGAGCGGATGAAGGAGAACGCCTTCCGTGGCCAGCCCTGGACCGTCGACCAGATCGAGGCCGGCGACGCCACCTGCGCCGCCAACCAGGACCTGCGACTGCAGAACCCCGACCTCGTGAGCGCCACCGAGGCGGCCAAGTTCTACGACCCGGCCGTCTACGACGCCACCGCGCCGGCGCTGTTCGTCGACCAGATCGACGTGCCGGTGCTGCTCGCCGGCGCGTGGCAGGACGAGCAGACCGGCGGCCACTTCGCCGACATGCTGGGGAACTTCACCGGCACCGACCACTTCTACGCCACCCTGACGAACGGCCTGCACACCGAGTCGATCGGCGCCGGATCGTTCCCGCGCCTCGCCGAGTTCCTCGACCTCTACGTCGCCCACCGCGTGCCGTCGCTCGACTCGGCCCGGGCCATCGCACCGGTGCTGGCCGAGTCGATCTTCGGCACCGACCAGATCACGCTGCCGCCGGACCGCTTCACCGGGATGACGTACGACGAGGCGCTCGCCGCCTTCGAGAGCGACCCGCCGATCGAGGTGCTCTTCGAGGAGGGCGCCGCCGACGGGGCGGTCCCGGGCACCCCCGAGCCGCGGTTCACCGGCGGTTTCGCATCGTGGCCGGCGCCGGACAACGCCGCCCACACGTGGTACCTCGGCGCCGACGGCACGATGAGCGACGCCGGGCCGACTGCCGCGACCGGCACGGTCAGCTACACCGCCGACCCGTCGGCGGTGCCGGACACGTTCTTCGCGGACACGGGCCAGTCGGTGTGGGCGTACGACGTGCAGTGGGACTGGGAGCCGAACCCGGTGGGCACGGCGGCGGCGTTCGTCAGCGAGCCGTTCGCCGCCGACACGATCCTCACCGGCTCCGGCGCGGTCAACCTGTGGATCCGCACCGAAGCGCCCGACACCGACCTCGAGGTGACGTTGTCCGAGATCCGCCCGGACGGCGAGGAGCTGTACATCCAGAGCGGTTGGCTGCGCGCCAGCGAACGGGCCCTCGCCGACGACGCCACCGAACTGCGCCCGGTGCACACCCACGCCGCGGCGGACGCCGCGCCGCTCCCGGCCGGCGAGTGGACGCCGGTCAACGTCGAGGTGTTCCCGTTCGCCCACCCGATGCGGGCCGGCTCGGTGCTGCGTCTCACCGTCGACGCGCCGGGCGGCAACCGCGCCGTCTGGGCGTTCGACACGGTGGCGCACGGCGAGCAGGTCGACATCGCCATCGATCCCGACCACCCGTCGTCGCTCGTGCTCGGCACGATCGACCCGGCGGCTGCCGGCATCGACATCCCCGACGCCTACCCCACCTGCACGCTGCGCGGCGAGCCGTGCCGCGACGCCCCGCCGACCTGACGCGCACGCTGCGGCATGTCGACACGGTCGGCGGCCGTGTTGCGGTACGTCGCCGTCGGGGGGTCCGGGGGGCGGTAGCCCCCCGGTGCGGCGGCATCGGGCGAGCTTGCTCGCCGCCGCCAGAGATTGGGTGCGGCGCAGCCGCTCCACAAGCTCGACCGAACGAAGCGAGCGCAGCGAGCGAATGAGCGTCGAAACGCTCAGACGTGGTGGCGGACGGCCAAGCGGCGGGCGGAGTCGTCGCCCGGCACCGGGAGGTGCACCGCCACGGTCAGTGACGGCCATTCGTCGGGCGTCAGCAACTGGTACTCGAACGTCAGCAGCCCGGCGGCCGGATGGTCGAACCGGCGCAGCCGGGTCTCGAAGCGGGCGACGTCGTGCTCGTGCCACCATCGCTCGAACTCCGGGCTGATCGTCCGCAGCCGCTCGACGAGCGCCAGCAGCGCCGGGTCGTCGCGCATCGCCGTCGTCGACGCCCGGAACTCGGCGAGCGACTGCTTGGCGTGGATGTCCCAGTCGACGATCAGACCCCGTGTGGCGGGGTCGGCGAACAGCACCCACAGCAGGTTGCGCTCCGGTGGTTGCAGCGTCGTGATCGGCGGGTACAGCCGGGCCTCGGCGGCGTTCCACGCGGCGAACTCCCAGCGCGGACCGAGCACGTAGGCCGGCGCCGGCTCGAAGGCGTCGATCAAGCGCCGCAGCGCCGAGGGCACGTCGTCGGGCCCGAAGGCGGCGGTGGCGTCGGCCGGCGCGCCGATGCTCGGTTGGGCGAGCGCCAGCAGGTGCTCGGTGCCGGCCTCGTCGAGGCGCAGCGCCCGGCCGATCGCCCGCAGCACGTCGGCCGAGGCGTTGATCCGCCGGCCCTGCTCGAGCCACGTGTACCAGGTGACCGACACCCCGGCGAGCATCGCCACCTCCTCGCGGCGCAGGCCCGGGGTGCGGCGCGCCCGCCCGGCGGGCAGTCCGACCTGCGCCGGGGACACCGCCTCTCGACGGGCACGGAGGAACTCGGCGAGCGCGGCGCGGTGGTCGGTCGAGCCGGTCGCGGTCATCACCGCAGTTCAGCACGCCGGCACCGCCCACGAAATCCCACGATGCGGGCGGCGAGCATGTTGGGGACCGGCCCCTGCGGGTACCGTCACTCCATGGACGTCGTCGTCGCGGACGTGCCGGCCAACCTGGCCGACTACCAGCTCGTCGACCGCTTCCGGGTGGAGGACGGGCGGGTGTTCCTGTCCGGGCTGCAAGCGGTCGCCCGCCTGCCGGTCGACCAGCTGCGCATCGACCGCCGCCGTGGCCTGAACACCGCGGCCTTCGTGTCGGGCTACCAGGGCTCGCCGGTCGGGACGTTCCAGGAGGAGGTCAGCCGCTCGGCGCGTGCCGTGCCCGACCTGCCGCTGGTGGTGCACCCCGGCGCTCAACGAGGAGCTGGCGGCGACGTCGGTGATGGGCAGCCAGCTCGCCGACTCCCGCCCCGAGAAGCGCTACGACGGCGTGCTCGGCATGTGGTACGGCAAGGCCCCGGGCCTCGACCGCGCCAACGACGCCATCCGCCACGCCGTGTTCGCCGGCACCGCCCACCTCGGCGGTGTGGTCGCCGTGGTCGGCGACGACCCGGCGGCGAAGTCGTCGACGCTGCCCAGCTCGAGCGACGCCACGATGGTCGACCTGCACATGCCGATCATCTTCCCCGGCGACGTGCAGGAGGCGCTCGACCTCGCCCGCCACGCCGTGGCGCTGTCACGGGCCAGCGGCATGTGGGTCGGCTACAAGCTCGTCACCTCGGTCGCCGACGGCACCGGCACCGTCGACGTCCACCCCGACCGCGTCGTGCCGGTGGTACCGACGATGGAGTACCAGGGTCGCCCCTTCGTCCCGCACCCGAGCGGGCGCCTGCTCACCCCGTACACGCTCGACATGGAGCGCGAGTTCCATGAGGTGCGCTCGGTGCTCGCCCGCCAGTACGGGCTGGTCAACAAGCTCAACCGCGTCACGGTCGGCACCGAGGACGACTGGCTCGGCATCGCCGCGTGCGGGCAGACCTACCACGAGCTGCGCGAGGCCCTGTCGTTGCTCGGGTTCGCCGAGCGACGAGTCGCTGCGGCGCGCCGGCATCCGCCTGCTGCTGCTGTCGATGCCGGTGCCGCTCGACGACGACACCGTGCGCCAGTTCGCCCACGGCCTGCGCGAGGTGCTCGTGGTCGAGGAGAAGAACCCGACCCTCGAGCTGCTCGTGAAGAGCGCGCTGTACACGTGGAACGAGCGCCCGCTGATCGTCGGGCGCCTCGACGAGCGCGGCGACGCCGCTCGTGCCCGGCTCCGGAGCGCTCGACGCCGACGCGATGCTGCCGGCCCTGCACGCGCGCATCACCGCCGGGATCGGCGTCGACCGGGTGCGACCGCTGCCTCCCGTTCGTGAGCGCTCGCGGATCCCGCTCGCCGTCAACCGCACGCCGTTCTACTGCAGCGGCTGCCCGCACAACATCTCCACGCGGGTCCCCGACGGCACGCTGGTCGGCGGCGGGATCGGATGCCACACGATGATCGCCCTGATGGAGCCGGAGCGGGTCGGCGACATCGCCGGGCTCACCGCGATGGGCAACGAGGGGGCGCAGTGGATCGGCATGGCGCCCTTCGTCGACCGCGACCACATGGTGCAGAACCTCGGCGACGGCACGTTCTTCCATTCCGGGTCGCTGGCCATCCGGGCCGCGTGCGCGGCCGGCAACAACATCACGTTCAAGCTGCTCTACAACGGCACCGTGGCGATGACCGGCGGCCAGGACCCGCCGGGGCAGCTGCCCGTGCCCGAGGTGGTGCAGCTCGTGCTGCTCGAAGGCGTCCGGCGGGTGATCATCACCACCGACGATCCCGAGGCCTACGACGACGCCGAGTTCGGCCAGCACCGCGACCGTGTCGAGGTGTGGCACCGCGGACGCCTGCTCGAGGCGCAAGAGGTGCTGGCCACGGTGCCCGGCGTCACGGTGCTCGTGCACGACCAGGCGTGCGCCGCCGAGAACCGACGGGCTCGCAGCCGCGGCCGGCTGGCCAAGCCCGGCTTCCGGGTCGTGATCAACGAGCGGGTGTGCGAGGGCTGCGGCGACTGCGGCGACAAGAGCAACTGCCTGTCGGTGCAGCCGGTGCAGACGCCGTACGGGCGCAAGACGCGCATCCACCAGACGAGCTGCAACTACGACATGACGTGCCTCACCGGTGACTGCCCGGCGTTCGCCACCGTCACCGTCAACGACGACGGGTCGGAACCCGTGGTCGAGCGAGATCCGGCCGAGCTCGACGATCCCAGCCGCCGGTCTGCCCGCGCCGCGCCCGCTGGTGCCCGGCGACGAGTTCATCGTCCGCCTCTCGGGCATCGGCGGCACCGGCGTGATGACGGTGAGCCAGATCCTCGGCACGGCGGCGATGCTCGAGGGCAACGTCGTGCGCGGCCTCGACCAGACCGGGCTGTCGCAGAAGGCCGGTCCGGTGGTGAGCGACGTCCGCGTGTCGGCGAACGCGGTGCCGACGTCGAACCGGGCGAACTCGGCCGGCGTCGACTGCCTGCTTGCCTTCGACCTGCTCACCGCCGCCGCCGACGGTCACCGCAACGGCGCCCGCGCCGACCGCACCGTGGTGGTCGGATCGGCCGCGCCGACGCCCACCGGCACGATGGTCGCCCACCCGACGACGCCCTACCCCGAGCTCGACACCCTCACGGCCCGGCTGGCGGAGGTGTCGCGCCACGAGCTCAACGTCTACCCGAACACCGCCGCGCTGTCGGCCGGGTTGTTCGGCGACGCCACGGCGGCCAACGTCCTGCTGCTCGGCGTGGCCGTGCAGGCCGGCGCCGTGCCGGTGTCGCCGGCGGCGATCGAGCGGGCGATCGAGCTCAACGGCGTGGCGGTCGAACGCAACCGGACCGCCTTCCGGTGGGGACGGCGATGGTTCGAGCACCCCCACGAGGTCGAACAGGCGGCGGGCCTCACCACGCCGGTGCCCGAGACGCTCGACGGGCTGATCGCCCGCCTCGAGGCCGACCTCGTCGACTACCAGTCGGCCGCCTACGCCCGCCGCTTCCGCGAGCGCGTCGAGCGGGCCCGGGCCGCCGAGCGCGCCGTCGACTCCGGGAGCACGCTGTTCACCGAGGCCGTGGCCCGCAACCTGCACAAGCTGATGGCGTACAAGGACGAGTACGAGGTGGCCCGCCTGCTCCTGCTCCCCGAGTCGCGCCAGGCGTACGAGGCGGTCGGCGGGCGCCGCACCAAGGTCACGTGGCGGCTGCACCCACCGACGCTGCGCGCCCTCGGCCGCAAGGAGAAGATGCAGTTCGGGCCGGCGTCGACGCCGATGTTCCACGCGTTGCGTCGGGCCAAGCGGGTGCGGGGCACGATCGCCGACCCGTTCCGTTGGGCCAAGGTGCGCCGCGTCGAGCGGGCGATGATCCCCGAGTTCGAAGCCGCCCTCGACCGGGTCATCGACCGGCTCGACGTCGACAACCTCCCCGCCGCCGTGGCGCTGGCGTCACTTCCCGACCAGGTCCGCGGCTACGAGAACATCAAGCTCCCCCGCGCCGAGGCCTACCGCTCCCAGCTCGCCGAGTCCCTCCGCGCCTTCCCCTGACCCGGCGACGCACCCGAGGGAAGAAGATTTCCACAAGCCAAATCGTGGTGCACGGGCTCGATTTCGCGTACCTGAATCAGTGATAGGCTCCGATCTCTGATTCCGGTACGCGAATTCGTGCGTACGCGCTCGAAAATGCTTGTGGAAATCTTCGGCCTGCTGGGGGTCAGGGGAGGCGGATGATCTGGTCGGCGCGGTCGAAGGCGACGGCGCGGTGGGAGACGGCGATCACGGTGAGGCCGGCGCGCGCCAGGTTCTCCCAGAGCAGCACCTCGGTCTCGACGTCGACGGCGCTCGACAGGTCGTCGAGCACGATCAGCTCCGGCGTGTGCACCAAGGCCCGCGCCGTGGCCAAGCGCTGACGCTGCCCCCCGGACAGGCGCAACCCGCGTGGCCCGATCAGCGTCGCCTCGGCGTCGGGCATCGCCCGCACGTCGTCGGCGATCGCCGCCACCTCGAGGGCGCGGTCGATCGCCGCCATGTCCATCGGGCCGAGGGCGACGTTGTCGCGCACCGAGTCCGACACCAGTTGAGGCACCTGCGACAGGAACGACGCGTTCGGCGGGACGAAGAACGCGCCGCGGTCGGCGACCACCGTGCCGTTCCAGCGCACCTCGCCGGTGACCTCCGCCTGCCACGCCAGCCCGAGGATCGCCCGCAGCAGCGTCGACTTGCCGGTGCCGACGGCGCCGGTGATCACCGTGAAGCTGCCCCGCTCGGCGGTGAACGAGATCGGCCCGACGGGCTTCCCGCTCGGGTAGCGCGCCGCCACGGCGACCACGTCGAGGCGCTGCAACGGCACCCGTTCCGGGCGCACCGCCTCGGGCCGGCTGCCTTGCTGCCACCCTTCGAGCGGCAGCGAGCGGCGCTTGACCGTGTTGGCGACGTCCTCGTCGGCCACCAGCCGGCGCATCCGGTCGAACGCCACGCCCGCCTGCTTGCGCCGGGCCAGCACCCGTCCGACCATCCGCGGCATGAAGCTGAGCCAGCCGAGGTACGCGGCGAACAACGCCAGCGTGCCGACGTTGAACGAGCCCGACGCGATCGCCCCGGCGCTGACGACGATGATCAGCCCGAACCCGACGTCGGCGGCGCCGGTGCTGAACGCGAACACGCCCTCGCTCAGTACCCGGTCGCGCACGGCGGTGCCGCCGCGCCGGTCGACGAGCACCTTCAGGCGCGCCAGCATGCTGTCGGCGGCCCCGTTGACCTTCACCGTCGTGGCCGCCGCCATCATGTCGCCGACCAGCCCGGTCACCGCCGCCGTCGCTTCCCGGTCGGCGGCCCGGTACGCCTTGATCCGACCGTCGAGCACCTTGGTCACCACCACCACCGCCACCAGCGGCAACACGAGCACGGCGGCCGCACGCGGGTCGGCGAGACAGAGGACGAAACCGGCGATGGCGACGAACACCGCGCCGCCGGACACGTCGACCACGCCGTCGATCAACTGGGTGACGTCGTCGGTGTCGTCGCGGAAGTGGGTCAACGCTTCCCCCGCCGATCCGACCGGCTGACCGGCCTCGGCACCCCCGCTCGCCATCTGGGCGGCGAGCAGGTTGCCGCGCACGATCGTCTGCATGTGCACCCACGCCTTGGTCCACGTGATGGCGGCGTAGTGGATGATCGCCATGCGGACGAGCTCGCTGAACGCGAGCAGCGCGGCGAAGCGGTAGACGGCCGACGTTGTCGCCCTCCGACAGCGCCTCGAAGCCGCGGCCGAGGAGGTAGCCGGTGAGCGCCGGCAGCGTGAAGAAGATGACGAACGTGATCCAGCCGAGCCAGAACGAGCGCGGCTCGTGCTGGCTGACGCGCCAGATCAGCCGCCAGATCGACGCCGGCAGCGGCTGCGGTGTGGCGCCGGCGGTCATCGGTGCACCTCTCTCGTGCAGCTCATGACACCACCTCCGCCCAGTCGTGATCGGCGGCCACGCTCGTCGAGGCTCGCCCTCGAGGGCGACGTCGTCGTCGCCACTGCCGGGGCGATCGGCGTCGACGGCCAGGGCGAGCTCGAGCAGGTGGCGGAAGTGGCTGTCGCGGCGCACCAGCGCCTCGCGCTCACCGTGCTCGGCCACCCGTCCCTCGTCGAACACCATGATCTCGTCGACGAGGTCGAGCGTCGACAGGCGGTGGGCGATGACGAACGTCGTGCGCCCGACCATCAGCTGGGCCACGGCCGCCGAGATGCGCTCCTCGGTCGCCGGGTCGACGCGCGCCGTGGCCTCGTCCAGCACCACCAGGTCGGGCTGGCGGAGCCACACGCGCGCGAGGGCGAGGAGCTGGGCCTGCCCGGCGGACAGCCCGGCACCCGCCGCGCCGAGCGGGCGGTCGATGCCGCCGGCGGCGAGCGACTCCAGCCCGACCGCGCCGAGCGCGGCGACCACCGCCTCGTCGCTCGGCGCCGGGTCGTAGAGCGTCACGTTGTCGCGGATCGTGCCCTCGAACAGCTCCACCTCCTGAGGGACGAGCGCGACCCGCCGGCGCAGCTCGGCCATCGGGATGTCGGCGATGTCGACCCCGCTCAGGCGGAGGTGTCCCGTGGTCGGCTCGACGAGGCGCAGCACGAGGCGCGAGAACGTGGTCTTGCCGCTGCCGGTGCGCCCGACGACGCCGACCGAACGGCCGCCGGCGATCTCGACGTCGATGTCGTGGAGGATCGGCCGGGCATCGTCGTGGTAGGCGAACCCGATGCCGCGGCAGGACACCGCGAGCGGGCCGGGTGGCGGCGACGCGGTGCCGTGGTCGACGACGGTCGGCTCGAGCGCCAGCAGCTCGGCGACACGACGCATCGCCCCGTTGGCCTTCTGCACCGTTTCCAGCTGCTGCACCAGGTCCTCGAGGGGCCGGGTCATCAGCTGGACGTACTGGAACAGCAAGAAGGCCGTGCCGAGGGTGATCACGCCGCGCTCGACGAGCAGCGCCGACAGCGCCAGCGACAGCACCGAGCCGGCGGTGACCGACAGGCTCACCGCCCACCACATCCGCAGGAACGCGCTCTCCCGGCGCACCGAGCTGTCGAGCGCCGCCGAGGAGTCCTCCACGAAGCGCCACATCGCGTGCACCTCGGCGCCGTTGGAGCGCAGGTCCTCGATCGCCGTGAGCTTCTCCTCGATGCCGCCGTAGAGGCGGGCGTAGGCGCTCATCTCGTCGGAGGACTCGCTGACGGCGCGATGGCGCAGGCTGACGAGCAACGCCGCGCCGATGCCGAGGTAGACCATCATGCCCACCCCGAGGCGCCAGTCGAGCACGAACAGCACCGTGAGCACGCCGGTGACGAGCATGACCGCGCCGAAGATCTTGGGCACCACCTGCGACAGGAAGTCCGACACGTTGGTGACGTCGCCGTCGACGCGCTGGATCAGCTCACCGGGTGTGTGGCGGCGGTGGAACTCGTGGTCGAGGCCGAGCACGTGGCGGGTGATGTCGAGGCGCAGCTCGTTGGTGATCCGCCAGGCCAGCTTGGTGGCTCGACGAACCACGATGACGCCGATCACCTGCGTCGCCACGGCGATCGCCAGGAACAGCAGGCCGAGGCGGGCGATCTCGCCCGCGGTGGTGCCTTCGGTCGCGGCGTCGACCACCTCGCGCACGACGAGCGGCCCGGCGATCGCCCCCGCCGACGACGCGGCGATGAGCGCGCCGAGCAGCGCCCACCGCAGGGCGTCGGGTCGCAGCAACGCCCCGAGGGCGCGCCAACGAGAGGGGGATCGTTCCGGCACGGACCCATTCTCACGGAGTGGGACGCCACGGGCGACATGGGTTTCGCGCCCTTCGACGCGGCCGCGCCGGTATACGTCGTGCCCGCGTCGGCGGCGCTACTCCTTGTCGGCGACGAGCGCCGCGCCCACGATGCCGGCCTCGTTGGTGAGGGTGGCGGGCACGATCTCGACGCCCACGTCGATCAGCGGGACCCACTTGTCGGCCTTGCGGCTGGCGCCGCCGCCGACGATGATCAGCTCCGGCGAGAGGAGGAAGACCACCTGGCGCGAGGTAGTCGCTCGACCCGTCTCGGCCCACTTCTCCCACGACAGGTTGTCGCGCTCCTTGGCGCTCGCCGCCGCCCTCGTCTCGGCGTCCTGGCCGTCGATCTCGAGGTGGCCGAGCTCGGTGTTGGGCACGAGCCGGCCGTCGAGGAACAGGCCCGACCCGATGCCCGTGCCGAACGTGAGCATCAGCACCACGCCGTTGCGGCCTCGCGCCCGCCCCGTAGCGCATCTCGGCGAGGCCGGCGGCGTCGGCGTCGTTGATGACGTGGACCGGCCGTCCCGACGCCTCGGTGAACAGGGCGTCGACGTCGAGGCCGACCCATTCCTTGTCGAGGTTGGCGGCGCTGTACGTCACGCCCTGGCGGATGATGCCGGGGAAGGTCACGCCGACGCTGCCCTCCCAGGCGAAGTGCTCGACGAGCTGGCGCACGACGTCGGCCATCGGCTCCGGAGCGGCCGGCTGGGGCGTGAGGATCTTGAAGCGGTCGGCGGCGAGGTCGCCCCGGCCCAGGTCGACCGGCGCCGCCTTCATGCCCGAGCCGCCGATGTCGATGCCGAACGCCACCGTCGCGCCGTCCGCCCGGAGACTGTCTGTGCTCACTGGTGCACCGTCCCGCTATACGACGCGTCCGAGCGACCGGCAGTGCACCAGTGAGCCGAAGACCGTGCCTGCTGGTTCGCTCGCTCGAAGACTCGCTCGCTCACTGGTGCACCCTTGCGCCATGCGACGCGTTCGTTCCATCGAGGCGCACCAGTGAGCCGAAGACCGTGCGTGATGATTCGCTCGCTCGAAGACTTGCTCGCTCATTGCTCCGTCACGATCCTCTCCAGTGCACTCCGCGAACACCGTGGTGTGCCGTCGACGTCGGCCGCGGTGTGCTGCGGGGAGAACAGCGCCATGTTGTGGAATGGTGTCAGCAGGATGCCACGGTTGAGGGCGAAGAGGTGCATGTAGGCTCCAGCTCGGCGTCGACCGGCGGCGGCCGCAGCAGCGCCGTCGCGTGGCGGCGGGCCGAACCAGTACTCGGCCCGACAGCCGAGACGCTGCACGTGCCAGGGCAGTCCGCGTCGGCGATCGATCGGCCGGCACGCCGTCGGTGAAGCGCTCGGCGAGCGGCACGGTGACCGCGAAGTCCTCGGCGCGCAACGTCGACGTCGAGCGCCGCCCGCATCGCCGCCACCGACAGGGCGCTGCCGGCCAGTGTGCCGCCGACGCCGCTGACGTCGACCGACGGCGCCGTCAGGTCGGCCCGCAAGCGCCCGGCGATCTCGGCGGACATTCCGTAAGCGGCCGGCCGGCATTCCGCCGCCGATCGCCTTGCCGATCACCAACACGTCGGGGTCGAGCCCCCACGCGCCGGTGCAGCCGCCGGGCCCGGCGCACACGGTGTGGGTCTCGTCGAGCACCAACAGCGCCCGGCGCGGCGGGTGAGCTCGCGCACGGCGTCGAGGAAGCCCGGCTCGGGCAGCACGATGCCGATGTTCGTGAGCGCCGGCTCCGCCAGCACGCAGGCGATGTCGCCCGTCGGCCAACGCCGCGGCGAGCGCGGCGGCGTCGTTGAACGGAACGACGACGGTCGTCGACGCCGGATCCAGGGCGGGCCCGATGTTACCCGGGCGCGGCACCATGCGGCCGTCGCTGTCGAGTGTGACCAGCGCCTCGTCGACCGAGCCGTGGTAGCACCAGTCGAAGACCAACGACCTTGCGCCGGCCCGTGAGGTGACGGGCGAATCGAAGGACGAATCGATTGGCATCGGTGCGCTGTCATCGCCGATCTGCCACACCGGTAACCGGAAGCGGCGGCGCCAGCTCGCCGGCCACCCAGGACGCATCCTCGGTCGGCAGCATCGTGGCGCTGCCGCTGCCGGCCCGAGCCGACGACAGCCGCGGTCACCTGCGGCACGCGTGGCCGCCCATCGCGCCGGTGTCGCCGAGGCAGAAGTCGATGTACGCGAGGCCGTCGACGTCGGCCAGGCCGCCGCCGTCGGCGCGGTCGAAGAAGATCGGGAACGCGCCGGGCCAGCGGGTCATCCAGGCCATCGGCACGCCGCCGAGCAGGTGCTCGGCGCTCCGTCGGGCCAACGCGGCCGACGCCGGGTGGTCGTCGACGAAGCGGCGACGCTCCTCCTCGTGGGCAGACGCGCAGCCGTTCCCGGTCGACGCTCGCCGCGGTCACCCGTTCGCCATCGTGCCGCGGGGGCGGGCCTGAGCCAGCAACTCGCGCAGCACCGGCCCGACCTCGGCGGGCGTCGACGGCGGGCGGGCCGCCCGCGGTCCCCGGTGCCAGCCCTCCGCCACCGCGAACAACTGGCCCGAGCTCTCGATGACCTGACCGGTCACGTCGGCTGCGTCTCGCGACGCCAGCCACACCACCAGCGGAGCCACCCACTGCGGCCCCCACGATTCGGTGTCGCCCTGGAGGCCGAGGTCCTCGGTCATCCTCGTGAGCGCGCCCGGAGCGACCGCGTTGACGGTGACGCCGTAGCGGGCCAGCTCGTCGCTGACGATCTGCGTGAAGGCGGCGATGCCCGCCTTGGCGGCGCCGTAGTTCGACTGGCCGGGGTTGCCGTAGATGCCCGACACCGACGTGGTGTTGATGACCCGGGCGTCGTTCGTGGCACCCGCCTTGGCCCGGTCGCGCCAGTACACGGCGGCGTGGTGCGTGGGCGCGAAGGTGCCCTTCAGGTGGACGCGGATCACCGCGTCCCACTCGTCCTCGGTCATCGTGAAGATCATCCGGTCGCGCAGGATCCCGGCGTTGTTGACGAGCACGTCGAGGCCGCCGAACAGGTCGATCGCCTGCCGAACCAGCGCCGCGGCGCCGTCGAACGACGACACGTCGGCGTCGTTGGCCGCCGCCACGCCCCCTGCCGCGGTGATCTCGTCGACCACCGCCTGGGCCGGCCCGGCGTCGCCACCGCTGCCGTCGCGCGCCCCGCCGAAGTCGTTCACCAGCACGTGGGCGCCGTCCGCGGCGAGCAGCAGCGCGTGCTCGCGGCCGATGCCCCGGCCGGCGCCGGTGACGATGCACACCCGGCCCTGACAGATCCGATCAGTCATGAGCCGGACAGTACCGGGCGCTACAGCGCGACGACGGTGCCGGTGGTGCGGGCGCGCTCGGCGGCGAACACGATGCGATGGGTCTCCAGGCTGGCGGCGCCCTGCGAGCTGAACCGCGACGGCTCACCGAGGTGCAGGGCGTCGACGAACGCGTTCGTCATCGCCCGATCGCCGCCACCGTGGCCGCCCTCGCCCCGCGTGTCGTAGCGGGTGACGTCCTGGGTCATGAAGTCGTAATGCTCGACCGTGGTGCCGTCGGTGGAGATCTGGCCGGCCGTACCGGTGATCGTCGTGCGTCGGTGCTCCATCGGGGTGAACGCGCTCACCGTGAACGACGCGGTCACGCCACCCTCGTACTCCACGCTCACCACTTGGTGGTCGCAGACGTCGTTGTCGTTGCCGTACACGCAGCGCCCGAACGGCCCGTCGCGAAGGGCGGCGTCGACGGCCTCGGCCGTGTAGGCGGGGGCGACGATCCGCGTGAAGTACTCCTCCACCGCGCCGGGGCGCAACCCGGCGTGGTAGAGCCGCGGCGCCGAGTACGGGCACGTCGGTTCGACGGCGCACGAGACGCAGCGATCGGCGGCGCCGGGCGGACGGTGGGCAGCGTCGAACACCGTCAGCGACCCGAACGACGCCACGCGACGAGCCGGCCGGCCGACGACATGGCTCAGCCAGTCGAGGTCGTGGCACGCCTTGGTCAGCAGCATTGGGCCGGACTCGTCCTCACGACGCCAGGCGCCGCGCACGAACGAGTGGGCGAAGTGGTAGAACCCGACCGGCTCGAGGTGGTGCACCGCGACGACGTCGCCGACAGCTCCGGCGGCGAGCAGGTCGATGATCCGCTCGGTCGTCGGCGTGTAGCGCAGCACGTGGCACACGCCGAGGAACACCCCGGCCCGCTCGGCCGCCCCGACCACCGCCGCGCACGCCGCTTCGGTGCCGGCGAGCGGCTTCTCGCACAGGATGTCGTAGCCGGCGGCGGCGAACGCCTCGACCGCTTCGAGGTGGAAGCGGTCCTGTACCGCGAGCACCACCGCATCGGCGAGGCGCGGTCCGGCCGCCAACTCGTGCCAGTCCTCCAGCTGCGCATCCGGCGCCAATCCGAGCTCGTCACCCAGCTCCCGGCGCACCGCGGCACGAGGCTCGGCGACCTGCACCACCGCGGCCGACGGGTTCGACGCGAGGAGGCGGGCGTAGATCGTGCCGCGGCCACCGAGGCCGACCACCGCCACCCGCAGCGGGCGCGACATTGCGACACCGAGGTGGTCGGCGACGTTGACGGCGTGATTCGAACGTCATCGGGACCCGTGCTCGCGTGCGAGCGACGAGGCGCCAGCCGAGGAGCGGCCAGCAGCGCAGCCTGCGTGGCCGGGGAACGCAATGACGTCACACGTTCACGTTACGCACGGAGGGGGCCGCCTCGAGGAACCGGGCCACGGCCTCGGCGCTCACGCGCCGCCAGAGGTCGACGTAGTCGTCGGGCTCGGCGTGCGTGAGCGCGTCGATCGTCGCCGCGAGATGGGCGCGCTGGGCCGCCAGCAGCGGCGCCGCGGGCATCCCGGCCTGCTCGCGCAGGGTCAGCTTCACCAGCAGCTCGGTGCGCACGTCGCGCAGGTGGGCCACCGGCTCGTCGAGCCACGCGTCGAGCGCCTGTGCGTCCACGGGCGGTCGGCCGCAGCAACGTGCGGTCGCCGCCGCGACCCTGGGCCGTGCCCCGCCGCGGCGACGAGGCCGCGCTCGACGAGCAGGTCGATGGCGCGGTACGTCAACGCTCGCGACAGCGTCCAGATCCGGCCGATGTCGCCGTCGGGGGCGAGCCGTGTACCCACCGCCCAGCCGTGTTCCTCGCCCTGAGCGACGAGCGCCAACGCCACGTGCTCGCCGAGCGACGGTGCGGCGGATGAGGCACGGGCCACCGCCGCGATGGTACTGTCGTCAAATCCTGACTAATCGGCACCGAGGGGACCCCGATGACACGGTCGAAGATGATCCTCGCTGCGTTCGCCGCCTCGAGCCTGAGCGGCGTCGCGGCAACGGCGTCGGCGTCGGCGCCACCGGGGAGCGCGTCCGACCGGGTCCGAGCCGATGTCCAGCGCGCCGGCGTGCAGCACCGACGCCGTGTCGGGCGACCTGCTGGTGTTCGCCGCCGCGTCGCTCACCGACTCCTTCACCTCGATCGGTGACGCCTTCATGACGGCGAACCCCGACAGCAACGTGACGTTCAACTTCGGCGCCTCGTCCGATCTCGTCGGCAGCATCAACGAGGGTGCCGTCGCCGACATCTTCGCCTCGGCCGACCAGAACAACATGGACAAGCTCACCGCGCCCGACGGCGAGGGCACGATCGGCGATCCGGTGACGTTCGCCACCAACACGCTCGAGATCATCGTCGAGCCCGGCAACCCCAAGGGCATCACCGGCCTCGCCGATCTCGCACAACGCGGACCTGACGGTCGTGTCCACCGACCCGGAGGTCCCGATCGGCGCCTACACCCAGCAGGTGCTCGACGCGGCCGGCGTGACGGTCGACTTCGACTCGTACGTCGAGAACGTCAAGGGCATCGTCGACGCGGTGACCGGCGGCGAGGCCGACGCCGGCATCGTCTACGCCACCGACGTGATCGCGGCCGACGACGAGGCCGACGGCGTCGAGATCCCGGCCGACGTCAACGTGACGGCCGACTACCCGATCGCCGTGCCCGCCACCGCCGCCGACGCCGATGGGGCGGGCGCCTTCGAGTCGTTCGTCCTGTGCCAGGACGGCCAGGCGATCCTCGCCGAGTACGGGTTCGGGGCACCCTGACGAACGGTCCCCCCGCGCCGACCGCCGGGTGGACGGCCACGCCGACCACCCGGCGGCGCCGCGGGGAATCGGCGCGGCCGCCGTTCCTCGCCGTGGTGCTGGCCGCCGTCGCCGTGGCCATCTTCGCCCTGCCGTTCATCGGACTGCTGTGGCGCGTGCCGTGGGGATCGGCGTGGTCGGTGCTGACCAACCACGCCGTCGGTCAGGCGCTGCGCCTCTCGATCGAGTGCTCGCTGGCGGCCACGGCGCTGTCGGCGCTCTTCGGCGTGCCCCTGGCGTGGGTGCTGGCCACGGTCGCCTTTCCGGGGCGCTCCGCCGTGCGGGCGCTGTGCACGTTGTCGATGGTGCTGCCGCCGGTGGTGGGCGGGCTGGCGCTGTTCGCCGGGTTCGGACGCCGGGGCCTGTTCGGCCAGTACCTCGACCGGTGGTTCGGCTTCCGGATCCCGTTCACCACCACCGCGGTCGTGCTCGCTCAGACGTTCGTGGCGATGCCCTTCCTCGTCCTCACGGTGGAGGCGGCCCTGCGCCAGACCGACCGCCGCTACGAGGAGGCGGCACGCTCGCTCGGCGGTTCGCGCTGGTACACGTTCCGGCGGGTGACCCTGCCGACGGTCCGCCCGGCGCTGATCGCCGGCGCCGTGCTCGCCTGGGCCCGTGCCCTCGGTGAGTTCGGGGCGACGATCACGTTCGCCGGCAACTACCCAGGGCGCACGCAGACGATGCCGCTGGCGATCTACCTCGCCCGGGAGAGCGACACGTCGGCCGCGCTCGTGCTCAGCCTGGTGCTGATCGTGGTGTCGTTCGCGGTGATCATCGGGCTGCGCGAGCGGTGGCTCACCGCGGGGCGCGACCGCCCGGCCATAGTGATGGGGTGAGCGAGCGAGTCTTCGAGCGAGCGAGCGATCAGACACGGTCTTCGGCTCACTGGTGCACCGTCGCACATCGGACGCGTCGTGTCACGAGGCGGTGCACCGGTGAGCCTGAGGGTCGATTGCGCGGTGCGGCGCGGCACGCTCGACCTGCGCGTGGCGCTCACCGTCGAGCGCGGTGAGCTGGTGGCCGTGCTCGGGCCCAACGGCTCGGGCAAGTCGACGCTGCTGCGCTGCATCGCCGGCCTGCTGCCGATCGATGCCGGCTCGATCGAGGTCGACGGGACCGTGCTCGACGAGGCGTCGACCGATCGCTTCGTCCCCCCCGAGCGCCGCCCGATCGGCGTGGTGTTCCAGGACTACCTGCTCTTCGCCCACCTGTCGGCGCTGGAGAACGTGGCGTTCGGGCTTCGTGCCCGGGGTACTGCGAAGGGGGCGGCGCACGACACGGCCCGCGCGTGGCTCGGCCGTGTCGGACTCGCCGATCACGCCGAGCACCGGCCCGGAGAGCTGTCCGGCGGGCAGGCGCAGCGCGTCGCCCTCGCCCGGGCCCTCGCCACCGACCCAGCCGTGCTGCTGCTCGACGAACCACTGGCCGCCCTCGATGCCGGGACCCGCGGCACCGTCCGCCGCGATCTGCGCCGCCACCTCGAGTCGTTCGACGGGATGCGGCTGATGGTGACCCACGACCCGGTCGACGCCTACGCCCTCGCCGATCGCGTGGTGGTGCTGGAACGCGGGTCGATCGTGCAGACCGGCACGCTGGCCGAGGTGACGGCGCGGCCCCGCTCGCGCTACGTGGCCGACCTGGTGGGACTGAACCTCGTCACCGGCGATCGGCGCGACCACGAGCTGGTCACCGCCGACGGCGTCGTCGTCGTGGCGGCGGACGGACGCGAGCCGTCGCCGGACGGCCCCGCGCTCGCCGCCGTGCGTCCCCAGGCGATCACGCTGCACCGCAACCGCCCGGAGGGCAGCGCCCGGAACGTGTGGCGACTCACGATCGACGACGTCGACGAGCGCCACGACCGCGCCCGCGTCCGCCTCGGCGGCGCGCTGACGCTCGTGGCCGAGGTCACGCCCGCCGCCGTCGCCGACCTCGCCCTGCGCGTCGGCGACGACGTCTGGGCCAGTGTCAAGGCGACCGACGTCGACCTCTACGCGGTGACGCCGCCGTGGCTCCTCTCCGAGTGTTGGAGGGCCCCACGTCCCGACGTCCGACACTCGGATGCGCTCCAACACTCCGTTCGGAGGCTGCGGCGCGCTACGCCGTGGGGTCGGTCACCCGGCCCTGGAACAACACGGCGCCGGTGTCGGTGTCGCGGATGGCGAAGAAGAACGGGTGGTCCACCGTCATGTCGATCGGCGGATTCTCGCCCGGCGCCGCCGCACCGGCACCGGCGATGGCGGTCGCCGCGGCAGCCTCGGTGCCGGCCTCGTCGACGGTGATGTCGGCCTGGTGCACGGCGCTCGACACGTGCAGCGGCTCGTCGGTGGTGATCCCGCTGAAGTCGGCGCGGTCGGCATCGAAGGGAAGGTC
The DNA here is from genome assembly GCA_963719295.1 of Ilumatobacteraceae bacterium. Taxonomy (GTDB): domain Bacteria; phylum Actinomycetota; class Acidimicrobiia; order Acidimicrobiales; family Ilumatobacteraceae; genus Desertimonas. The sequence continues at coordinate 56,130 of CAVRBV010000008.1, read as the reverse complement.
GAGGCCCATCCCACGGAGCACGTCGGCCAGCCCGACGTTCGTCGACATCGTCCACGTCGGCAGCGACAGCACCACCTCGGCCGTCGCCGTCGGTCCGATGACGGCGTCGAGGTCGCCACCCGCCGCGGCGAGCGCCTGCTCGAACGCGCCGAGGTCGTCGGGTAGCACCACGACCATCGCCAGGTGCCCGCTGTACGGCAGCGACACCGCCTGGTAGCCCTTGCCCTCGGCGTAGTCGGCGTACAGCTGGTGGTGCATCGTGTCGGCGTCGACCGTGCTGGCATCGGGGCGGGTGAACGGCGCCGGTGCCGTGCTGGCGGGCTCGAACGGCGACACCCACGTGGCGTCCAGGTGCAAGGCGTTGACCAGCACCAGCCGGGTCGTCGCGTCGAGGGCGCCCGGGGCGAGGAGGTCGTCGATGTGGCCGCCGGTCTGGTCGGACACCCACTGGTTGACCGTGTCGGTCGCCGCGGCCGGATCGGCCGGGAAGTCGACACGCTGCACGTCGCTGTCGTACGGCCCGGCGAGCACATCGGTGAACGCCGGCTCGACGGCCAAGCCGTCCTGCAGCCACACGGCGTCGGCCATCGAGACCGTCGTGTCGTCGCTGCCGGAGTCACGGATGCTGGCGATCAGCGCGCCCATCGAGTCGTGGATCGTCACCGGATCGGTGATGCCGAGCACGTCGTCGATCTGCGTCGCCGTGTCGCCCGCTGCGCCGGCCGACAGCATCGCCAACGCGACGGCGATGCTCGCCGGCGAGAACACCAGGTTGGCTTCGGGTTGGGCGTCGGTGAGGGCGATCTGCAGCGATCCGCCGAGCTGCGACACGACGTCGCTCGCCGCGCCGCTGTCCGCCCGTCGGCGACGTGGTGCCCGGGACGAGCAACCCACCGGCCAGTCCGAGCGCCGCCAAGGCCGTGGTGATCATGGCCGGTTGGACGTCGAGCAGACGCCCCGCGGTTCCCCGGCCGCAGGCGTCACGACTCGCTCGGGAGCGTGCGCAGGGCGTCGAGGTTCTCGTCGAGGTGCTCGACGCTGGTGGTGCCCGGGATCGGCAGCACGACGTCGGACCGTCGCAGCAGGGCGTGGAGCGCCCGCTGCACGGGCGTGGCGTTCGGCTCGCCGGCCACCGCGTCCTCGCTCGCTACCGGCGCGACCCGTTCGAACGGGTCGGTACCGAGTGGACCCCAGGGCACGAAGGCGATCCCGGCCGCGGCGACGACGTCGAGCACGTCGGTGTCGCCCCCGTTGATCGGGTCGAACCGGTTCTGCACCGCGGCGACGGTCGCCACCGAGCGGGCGGCGGCGAGCTGCTCGACGCTCACGTTCGACACCCCGATGTGGCGGATCTTCCCGGCCCGCTGCAGCTCGGCCAGCGCGCCGACGCTCTCGGCGATGTCGACCTGGGGGTCGGGACGGTGCAGGTAGTACAGGCCGATCGTGTCGAGCTTCAGACGATGCAGGCTCTCGTCGACGTGGGTGCGCAGCGCCGCCGGACTGCCGTCGAGGTAGCTGCCGGCCGGTGCCGGGGCGTTCTTCTCGATGCCACCCTTCGTCGCGATCAGCAGGTCCGGGGGGTACGGGTGCAGGGCCTCGGCAACGAGCTCCTCGTTCCAGCCCGGCCCGTAGGCGCGAGCGGTGTCGATGTGCTGCACGCCGCGCTCGACGGCGTGGCGCAGCACCCGCTTGCCCTCGTCCCAGTCGGGGTAGCGGCCGAAGTTGCCGGGTTGGCCGGTGAGGCGCATGGCGCCGTACCCCAAGCGGTTGACCGTGAGGCCGTCGGCAAAGGTGTAGGTGAGCGTGACCATCAGGGCTCCTCCTGCGGTTGGCGATGTTCGAGGCGCACGACGACGGCCTTCGACGTCGGCGTGCGGCTGTCGTCGGCCATGCTGTCGAGCGGGACGAGCACGTTCGCCTCGGGGAAGTAGGCGGCGCAGCTCCCCGGCGCCGTCGGATAGGCGATCAACCGGAACGCCGGAGCCCGGCGGTCGCGCCCGTCGTGCCACTCGCCGACGATGTCGACCACCTCGCCGTCGGCGAACCCGAGCGCGACGAGGTCGGCCGGGTTCACGAACACCACGCGGCGACCCTGCTCGACGCCGCGGTAGCGGTCGTCGAGCCCGTAGATCGTGGTGTTGTACTGGTCGTGCGAGCGCACGGTCTGCAGCAGCAGGCGGCCCGGCGGCACGACCACGGGGTCGAAGCGGTTGACCGTGAGCCGCGCCCGTCCCGTGTCGGTGGCGAAGACCCGCCCGTCACGCGGGCCGTTGGGCAGGGCGAACCCACCCGGTTGGCGCACCCGCCCGTTGAAGTCGTCGAACCCCGGGATGACGGCGGCGATGTGGTCGCGGATGGTGTCGTAGTCGGCGGCCAGGGCGCCCCAGTCGACGGCGTCGCCGCCGAGCGCGGCACCGGCGATCGCGCACACGATGTCGACCTCGCTGCGCAGCTGCGCCGACGCCGGGGGGTTGGCGCCGCGGCTGGCGTGGACCATGCCCATCGAGTCCTCGACCGTGACGAACCGCTCCCCCGCGCCGGCCTCGTCGCGTTCGGTGCGCCCGAGGCACGGCAGGATGATCGCCTCGGTCGCCGCATCGCACGTGCGAGCGGTTGAGCTTGGTCGAGACCTGCACGGTGAGCCGCGCACCGCTCCATCGCCGCCGCCGGCCACGTCGGTGTCCGGCGCGGCGGCCACGAAGTTGCCGCCGAGGCCGACGAACACGTCGACCTCGCCGCGGTGCATCGCGCCGATCGCGTCGACCGTGTCGAAGCCGGGCTGGCGCGGCGGCGCGAAGCCGAAGCGCTCCTCGAGAGCGTCGAGCAACGCCGCCGGCGGCTTCTCGAAGATGCCCATCGTGCGGTCGCCCTGCACGTTGGAGTGGCCGCGCACCGGGCAGGCACCGGCGCCCGGCTTGCCGATGGCGCCGCGCAGCAGCAGGGTGTTGGTGAGCTCCTGGATGGTGGCGACCGGCCTGGCGGTGCTGGGTGAGCCCCATCGCCCAGCAGATGATGATCCGCTCCCGGCCGGCGACCCGGCGGTAGAGCTCGTCGACCGCCTCGCGATCGAGCCCGGTGGCCGCCAAGCAGAGCGTCGGGATCGAGCGCGTCGAGGTGGGCGCGCAGCTCGTCGAACCCGTCGCAGTAGGCGTCGACGAACGCCCGGTCGAGGGCGTCGTCGTCGTGCACCAGGCGGCGATTGAGCAGCTGGAACAGCGCCAGGTCGGCGCCGACCATGATCGGCAGGTGCAGGTCGGCGAGCGCCGTGCCGCGGCCCAGCACGCCGCCGACGCGCTGCGGGTTGCGGAACGCCAGCAGCCCGGCCTCCGGCAGCGGGTTGATCGCGACGATCGGACGCGCCGTTGTGCTTGGCCCGCTCCAGCGCCGACAGCATTCGGGGGTGGTTGGTGCCCGGGTTCTGGCCGACGACGAGGATCAGCTCGGCGGCGTGGATGTCGTCGAGCGTCACCGTGCCCTTGCCGATGCCGATCGTCGCGCCGAGGGCCACGCCGCTCGACTCGTGGCACATGTTCGAGCAGTCCGGGCAGGTTGTTGGTGCCGAGCGCCCGCACGATCAGCTGGTAGACGAACGCGGCCTCGTTGCTCGTGCGCCCCGACGTGTAGAACACGGCGCGGTGCGGCGACGTCAGCGTGGCGAGCCCGGCGCCGATGCGGGCGAACGCGGCGTCCCAGTCGATCGGCACGTAGTGGGTCGCGCCCGGCGGACGGTACATCGGCGTCGTCAGGCGGCCCTGCTGACCCAGCCAGTAGTCGGTCTCGCCGGCCAGCGACGCGATCGAGTGCTCGGCGAAGAACGCCGGGGTCGACCCGCCGGTCGGTGCGCCTCCTCGGCGACGGCCTTGGCCCCGTTCTCGCAGAACTCGAGTCGCGGACGTGTGGTGCGGCTCGGGCCAGGCGCACCCGGGGCAGTCGAAGCCGTCGGGCTGGTTGAGGCGCAGCAGGGTGCGGGCGGCCTTGCGCCAGCCCATCTGCGCGCCGACCTGGCGGGCGGTCTCGATCACCGCGGGCAGGCCGGCGGCCCACGTCTTGGGCTCGCCGACCTCGATGTGGACGTCGTCGTGGTCGGACGCGGCGGGGGCCGGCTTCACCGGTCCCAACGTAGCGGCCTGGTCGGACGGCGTCCGCGGCGACGAGGACACAGCGAGCTCTCAGCGAACTCACAGACCGGCGTGCGACACTGCAGTGCATGTCGGGCGAGCATCTCCTGATCGTCGACGACGAGGACAACCTGCGTTCGATGCTCGTCGCCGCCCTGCGCCACCACGGCTTCGAGGTGTCGTCGGCGGCGACCGGCCGCGACGCCCTCGCCGAGGTGGCCGCCGTCGCGCCCGATCTGGTGGTGCTCGACGTCATGCTGCCCGACCTCGACGGGTTCGAGGTGTGCCGCCGCCTGCGCGCCGAAGGGAACCACACACCGGTGCTGTTCCTCACGGCGCGCGACACCACCGAGGACCTTGTGCGCGGCCTCACGCTCGGCGGTGACGACTACATGCAGAAGCCGTTCAGCCTCGAGGAGCTCGTGGCGCGGGCGACGGCGGTGCTGCGGCGCACCGGCGCGACCAAGCAGTCGGGCACCGTGCTCACGTGCGAGGACCTCGTGCTCGACGACGACGCGCATCGCGTCACGCGGGGCGCCGAGGAGGTGTCGCTGTCGCCGACCGAGTACAACCTGCTGCGCTTCCTGCTCGTCAACCAGGGCCGCGTGCTCTCCAAGGCCCAGATCCTCGACCACGTGTGGCACTACGACTTCGGCGGCGACGGCGGCGTGGTCGAGACGTACATCGGCTACCTCCGTCGCAAGGTCGACGCCGGCGACCGCAAGCTGATCACCACCGTCCGCGGCATCGGCTACGTCCTGCGCCCGCCGCGATGAGGGCGTCCGGGCTCTCGCTGCGGACGCGCCTGCTCGCGGGCATGGCGGTCGTGGCGGTGGTGCTCGTCGCGGTCGCCCTGCTCGTGACGACGACCACCAGCGGTCACCTGGTCGCCCAGGTCGACGACCGGCTCGAGGCGGCCGACCGGAGCCGGCCGGGACGCCCGGTGGCACCGAACGACGACAGCGGCCCGGGTGACCGCTTCTCGGAGTTCTACGAGTACGTGTACAGCGACGGGACGCTGGTGCTTCTCACACCGCCCAACGTGTTGTCGGCCCCGGCGCGACCCGACCTCGACGCCGACACGGTGAAGGCAGCCGCGCTCGACGCTCCCTTCACGGTCGGCGCCGACGACGGCAGTGGGAAGTTCCGCGTGATCGTGCGCGCCGGGACGGGGGATGTGCGCTACGCCGCCGCGCTGTCGCTCGACCAGGTCAACGACACGGTGCGCCAGCTGGTGCTCGTCGAGGTGCTGGCGACGGCCGCCATCCTGGCCGTGCTCGGCGCGGTCACGTGGTGGGTGATCCGCCTCGGGATCCGCCCGATCAAGCAGATGACCGCGACGGCGGTCGCCATCGCCGACGGCGAGGCCGAGCTCGATCAGCGCGTGGCGACCCCCGCACCGGGCACCGAGGCGGGCGAGCTCGGCATCGCCCTCAACCAGATGCTCGAGCGCCTCGAGTCGGCGTTCGACGCCCGCGAGGAGTCCCAGGAGCGGCTGCGCCAGTTCGTGGCCGACGCGTCGCACGAGCTGCGCACGCCGGTCACCACCATCCGCGGGTACGCCGAGCTGTACCGCATCGGCGGTCTGGCCGACGACGGCGAGCTCGACGAGGCGATGCGGCGCACCGAGCAGGAGGCCGTGCGCATGGCCCGCCTCGTCGACGACATGCTGACGATCGCCAAGCTCGGCGCCGGTCGCCCGCTCGACATGCATCCGGTGGAGCTGACCCGGCTGCTCGACGACGCCGCCGCGGACGCCCGCGCCACCGACCGGTCCCGTCCGATCGTGGTCGAGCACGACAGCTCGCTGGTGGTGACGGGCGACGAGGATCGGCTGCGCCAGGTGATCGCCAACGTGGTGGGCAACGCGCTCGTGCACACGCCGCCCGGCACGCGGATCGAGCTGCGCGCCCGGCGCGACGGCGGCGACGCCGTGATCGAGATCGCTGACGACGGTCCCGGCATGCCCCAGGAGGTGGCGGCGCGCATCACCGAGCGGTTCTACCGCGCCGATCCCGGGCGCTCGCGGCACCGCGGCGGCAGCGGCCTCGGGCTGTCGATCGCCGACGCCGCCGTCGCCGCCCACGGCGGCACGATCGACGTCGAGAGCGACCTCGGCCGCGGCACGGTCGTCCGCGTGCGCATCCCGCTGGCGTCGCCCTGACACCGACCGACCGATGGGCGATATCGAGAACGTGGGTGCCAGTTTCGGCCCATCGAGAATTGCAGATCGCGGCGGGTCAGCCGGAGATCGGCACCGTGCCCTCGCCGGCGACGCTGACGAAGTCGCTCACCCGGACGCGCACGGTGATCGTCCAGTCGCCGGGCTGGGTGATGTCGGTGATCACCTGGTACTCGCCGGGACCGGGTGACAGCAGCACCGGCGGTTCGAGCGGACCGATGTCGAGCGCTTCCTGGGTGAGCTCGACCTCGGGCGGCTCGACCGGGACGATCGGCTGCCCCGACGGGTCGAGCAGGGCGATGTCGAGGCGGTTGGTGCCCTGGGCCGCCGGCGTGACCTCGACATGCGCCGTGCCGGCACCGTTGTCGAGGGTCAGGTCGAGCGTGCGCACCACCGGCACGGCGCCGCCCGCGCCGACGGCGGAGGCCACCGGCGCGTTGGGCGACCGCGTCACCAGCACCGCGGTCACACCGACCACGGCGAGGAGCAGCACCAACTCGGCCGTCACCGTGTAGGCGAGGCGCCGCGACATCGACACGACGAGGCGGAAGCGGTTGTAGGCGGCCAGCGCCACCACCACCACCACGAGGCCGACCTTGACCAGCAGCGCCAGGCCCCAGCCGGTGTCGGTCAGCTCCGCCCACCCCGGCAGGATGATCCACGCCATCCCCACGCCGGCGGCCGCGAGCGCGGTCACGATGCCGAGCGCCCACGTGCTGAACCGGCGGACCAGTCGGCCCCGGAGCCGGGCGTCGTCGAGCACCCGGTAGGCCAGCACCAGCGCCACGACGCCGCCCAACCAGCAGGCGCCGGCGACGAGGTGCACGCCGTCGAACGTCACGATCGCCCACCGCGGGTCCTGGGTGCGGGTATGCCCCTCGACGATGAAGCCACCGAGCGCCACCAGCCCGGCCGCACCGCACCACCAGGATCGGAACCACCGCGGTGAGTGGCTGGCGACGATCGCCACGAGCAGCAGGCCAGCCACGGTGACGGCGGTCGACTCGCCGATCGGGCCGCGCAGGAACGAGACGACCACGTCGTTGTTGCCGAGCGGCGTCGAGCCCGCCGCCGACCCGGGCGATCCGGAACGGCAACGACGCCACCATCGTGGTGGCACCGATGATCGCCGCCCGCACGGCGACCTGGCGGATGACTCCCGGCGTACCGCCGCGTGGCCGCATCGGGCTCGACGCCGCGCCCGACGCGGTCGAAGATCACGACCACGAACCACCACAGTCCGAACGCCGTCAAGGCGCCGGCGTACCCGAACGCGGTGAGCACGACGGCACCGGCGCGGATGCCCCATGCCACGTCGCCGCCCTCGTCGAGGGCGGCACCGGTCAGGCCGTTCGACGACGGCGCGCCGACGCTGAACACCGACGCCCCGCTCACCGGGTGCGAGTCGGCCGAGACGATGCGCCACGTGACGGTGTAGGTGCCGTTCGGCAGGCCGCGGTCGAGCGGGATCGTCACCGTCCCGTCGCGCACGGTCGCCTCGGCCGACACCACCTCGGCGGCGTCGTTCGAGCACGCGCGCCGACCCGCCGGTGAGCGACACCGACTCACTGAACGTGATCACCACCGCGTCGGGTGCGGTGTCGACGATCTCGCCGTTGGCCGGCGTGATCGAGAGCAGCTCGGCGTGCGCCGGCATCGGCCGGGCGAGGGCCCGGCCGGGAGCCATCAACGCGGCGAGCGCGACGAGCAGCAGCGCCACGGCGACGCCGACGCGGGTGGCGCCGGCGCGGCGGGCTCGACCGTCAGTCGTGGTGATCGTCCGTGGCGTCGGGGCCGGGGGCGACGACGGCGACGCTCGGCGCCGGGTGCTCGAGGTCGTCCTCGCTCTGGCCGGCCGAGGGGACGTCGATCCACGGCGTCTCGCCCTGTTCGCACGTCTGGATCGTCGGGAAGTACAGCGTCGTGCCGGCCGCATCGGCGGGGATCGTCATCGCCAGATCGAACACGTCGCGGTAGCCGTCGGGCAACGGCGTGATCGCGGTGTAGTCCACCTCGGTCACCCGCTCGGTGATCTGCTCGCCGTCCTCGCCCGTGATCGGCGTGTCGAGCGGCGTGGTGACCTTGTTCACGTTCCAGTTGGCGTTGCGCGTGGGGATGACGTCGGGGATGCTCTCGGGGATCGAGATGCGCAGCTCGGTGGTGGCCGAGCCGGCGCAACCGTGCGGCACCTGCAGGGTGACGACGGCCTGCGAACCGGCGGTGACCTCGGGCTGCTCGATCTCGATGTGGGCCGAGGCGGTCGGCGCGGCGAGCAGCGCGACCAGCGCGCCGGCGCCGAGCGCGACGGGGATGCGGCGGGAGGATCTCATGGCGCCGAACGGTATCCGGGGTCAGGTGTTGGCCAACTCGTCGCGGAGCTGGCGCTTGAGGAACTTGCCGTTGGCATTGCGGGGCAAGCGGCTGATCGCGGAACCAGACCCGAGCCGGGATCTTGTAGGCGGCGATCAGCGTCGCCAGGTGCTGGCGCAGCGACTCCTCGTCGAGCGCCGATCCCGGCCGTCGCACGATCGCCGCCGCCACCACCTCGCCGAGGCGCTCGTCGGGCAGCCCGAACACGGCCGCCTCGGCCACCCCCTCGTGGGTGTAGATCGCCGCCTCGACCTCCGAGCAGTAGACGTTCTCGCCGCCGCGTAGCACCATGTCCTTCGCCCGGTCGACGATGAAGACGAAGCCGTCGTCGTCGATGCGGGCGATGTCGCCGGTGTGGAACCAGCCGTCCTCGATCGCCTCCGCCGTCGCCTCGGGTCGGTTGAGGTAGCCCTTCACCACGATCGGGCCCCGCACGCACAGCTCGCCGACGACGTCGGGACCGGGTGCCAGCACCTCGCCGTCGGGACCGACGAGGCGAGCGTCGAGGGTGGGCACGACCGGTCCGCACGACAGCGGCTTGTCGAGGTAGAACCGGGACGCGTTGGCGGTGATGATGCCGCTGGTCTCGGTGAGGCCGTAGCCGGTGGACGGCCCGCCGCGGCCGAGCGCCTTCTCGATCTTGTCGACGAGGTCCGGCTGCACCGGGGCGCCGCCACCGGCGAGGCCGCGCAACGTCGACGTGTCACGGGTGGCGAAGTCGGGATGGGCGAGCAGCTCGCGGCCCATCGTCGGCACCCCGGAGAAGTTGGTGACGCCCTCACGCTCGATCAGCTCGAGCGCCCGCCCGGCGTCCCAGCGACGCATCAGCACGATGCGACCACCGGCGAGCGTGCACGGGTGCAGGATGCAGTTGCACGCCGTGACGTGGAAGAGCGGCGTCGGGGCCATGAACACGTGCTGGGCTGGTGGCGCGGGCGGCGCCGTCGGCGCCGGCAGGTCGCCAGCAGCGATCGCCTTGGCCTCGGCCTTCGCCGTGGCCAGCGTCCAGAACACGAGGTCGAGGACGTTGTGGACCGAGCCGCGATGGGTGATCTGCGCACCCTTGGGGAAGCCGGTGGTCCCCGACGTGTAGAAGATCGTGGCGTCGTCGTCGGGATCGATGTCGGCCGCCGGCAGCGCCGCCGGCGCGTCCGCCGGCCGCACGACGTCGTCCCAGCGCACGGCATCGTCGGGCAGGTCGCGGTCGGTGCGCACCGCCACGAGCGGCAGCGGCGCAACGGCGCGCAGGCCGTCGAGCACCGGCATCACCCGCTCGACGCGTTCGTCGTCGGCGATCAGCACCTTCGGGCGGGAGTCGGCGAGGGCGTACTCCATCTCGGGCGGCGTCCACCAGGCGTTCATCCCGACGACCGCCGCACCGAGGGCGATGGTCGCCCAGTAGCCGATCACCCACTCGGGGTAGTTGCGCATCGCCAAGGCGACGCGGTCGCCGCGTCGCACGCCGTACGTGTCGGCGAGGGCGCCGGCGAGCGAGCGCACGGAAGCGGCGACGTCGGCGTAGGTGAAGCGCTCGTCCTCGTACACGACGTAGGGCTTGTCGCCGTGGAGCGTCGCCAGCTCCCACACGGCGCGCATCGACGGCGGAGCACTGTCGAACACCCGCATCGGCGCGCCGCGCACCTCGATCGTGCTCATCGCGAACCCGGCGCCGGGCGCCGTCAGCTCGTCCCATGCCGCCCGCAGGTGTTCGATCACGTGTCCAGTTTGGCGTAGTCGCAGGTGCGCCAGCGCTGCGGGGTGAGGCGCACGAGCACCTCGTCGAGCTCCAACACCGTCCCGACGTAGGCGTTGCCGGCCACCTCGCCGAGATAGCGCACGGCGATGTCGACGCGGTCGTCGTTCGTGATCTCGCTGAACTCGACCGTGGCCTCGACCGTGACGTAGGCGTACGGCACCTGCTCGCGCTGCACGGTCAAGGTCGCCCGCCCGGCGGCAGCGAGCGCATCGGCCTTCTGGCTGTCGCGCCCCGTGCTCACCTCGATCACCCCGTCGTTCACGCGGTACCACACCGGCGTCGCCAGCGGCGGACCATCGCCGCGCTCGACGGCCAGCACCCCGACGTGGGCGTCGGCGAGGAACGCCTCCCGTTCGGACACCGTCATCGATACGTTGCTCACTGGTGCACCATGTTCCCGTGCGGGGTGCCGGCGGGGGCAGACCCGATGGTGCACCTGTGAGCGCTGCGCGCCGTAATGATTATTCGCTCGCTTCGCTCGCTCATCCATTCAGCCTGGCAGGCGCGCCTACCCTTGGCCGATGCGTACCCGATCGATCGTCACCGTGGCCGCTGGCGCCCTCCTCGCCGCGTCGCTGACCGGCGCCGCCGCCGCCCGCAGCCGCCCGGCCTCGAGCGGCGCCGACGGGGCCGAACACACGATCACGTACCGCTCGATCGTCGACCTCTCGCACGTCATCGACACCGACATCCCGCTGTGGCCGGGCGACCCGGCGGTGGAGCTGACGCCGGTCGCGAACTTCGCCGACGACGGCTACTACCTCCGGTCGTTCACGATCGGCGAGCACTCGGGCACGCACATGAACGCCCCGAACAGCTTCCACGAGGGCGGCGCGAGCATCGACCAGTATCCGGCGCAGTCGCTCGTCGCGCCGGTCGTCGTCATCGATGCCCGTGAGCAGGCGGCGGGTGACGCCGACTACGCGCTGACTCGTGGCGACGTGGAGGCGTGGGAGCGCACGAACGGTCGCGTGCCGGAAGGCTCGGTGGTGGTGATGTTCACGGGCTGGCAGGACCGCTGGGGCGACGCGGCGGCGTTCTTCGGCGAGGACGCCGACGGCGGGCTGCACTTCCCCGGCTTCGACGGCGACACCACCAGGTGGCTGCTCGACGAGCGCAACATCGCCGGGGTCGGCATCGACACGCACGGCGTCGACCCCGGCCAGGACGAAGAGTTCCGAACCAACACCGCCGTGCTCGCCGGCGACGGCATCGCCCTCGAGAACCTCACCAACCTCGACCAGCTCCCGCCCACCGGTGCGACGATCGCCATCGGCATCCTCCGCCTCGCCGGCGGCTCCGGCAGCCCGGTCGGCGTCCTCGCCTTCGTCCCCTGAGCCGGCGCCGGCTACCGGGCCAGCTGCTTGAAGTAGACGACGGTCGCCTCCGGCTCGCCGGCGGTCGTGAGGGCGTAGTCGGGGATCGTGCCGACGCGATGCCAGCCGTGGCGTTCGTACAGGCGCATCGCGGCCGGGCTCGACGTGTCGAGCACGAGCAGCGTCCGGCCCGCCGCCGCCGCAGCTTCCTCGGCGGCCGCCAGCAGGGCCGCACCGACTGCCGCGAGTGCGCCCGCGCCGGTGCACCAGCATCTTGGCGAGGTCGGCGCGGTGCGGCTGGTTCTCGGGCACCGCGAACACCACCTGCACCGTGCCCACCACCTCCCCGGTCGCCTCCTCGGCGACGACCACGAGACGTTCCCCGCGATCGACGGCGTCGAGTGCGCCCTCCCAGAACGCGGTCGCCCGGCCGACGTCGAACGGCCACAGGAAGCTGACCGACGCTCCGCCGTCGACGCAGTCGGCGAGCACGGCGGCGAGCCCCGCCACCAGGCGGGCGCGATCAGGCGGGTGCGGCCCGACCACGCGCATCGTCAGCTCTGGGGTCGGCCGGCCGCTCACCGCCGGCCGATGCTACGCGGGCGGCGCCGCGGAACTCCCGACCCGGCCCCGGACCGCGTCATTAACATCGCGAGCCATGGGCCGGATCTACGACCGCATCGACGAGCGACTGGCCGAGTGGGTGAACGCCCAGCACGTCTTCTTCGTGGCGTCGGCGCCGAACGAGGGCGGGCACGTGAACCTCAGCCCGAAGGGCCTCGACACGCTGCGCATCCTCGACGACCATCGCGTGGCCTATCTCGACCTCACCGGCTCCGGCGCCGAGACGATCGCCCACGTGCGCGAGAACGGCCGGCTCACGATGATGTTCTGCGCCTTCGACGGTCCCCCGCGGATCGTGCGCCTGCACGGCCGGGGGTCGGTCGTCTCCCTCCACGACGCCGCCTACGCCGAGCTGGCCGGCGGATTCCCGGACCGTCGCGGGGCGCGCGCGGTGATCGTGCTCGACGTCGAGCGCATCGCCGACAGCTGCGGGTTCGGCGTTCCGCTGATGGACTACGTCGCCGACCGCGACAGCTACGAGCGCTACACCGACCACAAGACCGACGAGGAGATCGAGGAGTATCGGGTCACGCGCAACGCCGAGAGCATCGACGGCCTGCCGGCCTGGGACCCGCTGACGGTCTGACCCGTGTCCGTCCCGGCCCGCCTGTCGATCGTCACCCTCGGCGTGGCCGATCTCGCGCGGGCGCGTGCCTTCTACGCCGCTGCTCGGCTGGCGGGTGACGCCGGCGTCGAACGACGAGATCGTGTGGTTCGCCACGGCCGACTCGATGATCGGGCTCTATCCGCGTGACGAGCTCGCCGCCGATGCCGGCCTGACGTCCGGGACGCCGGGCGAGTTCGGTGGCGTGATGCTCGGCCTCAACGTCGAATCGGAGGAGCTCGTCGACCGCGTGCTCGACGAGGCGGTCGCCGCCGGCGCGACCCTGCTCAGCGAACCGGTGCGCGCCGAGTGGGGCGGGTACCGCGGCTACTTCGCCGACCCCGACGGCCACCCGTGGGAGGTGCTGTACCACCCGTACCTCGCCTTCGCCGAGGACGGCTCGCTGCGCACCGACTGACCCGATGACCGACGCCGCCCGTCAGGCGCCGTCACTGGGTGTGCTCGGCGAGCCAGCCGCCGAGCGCACGCGCCGACTCGCCCACCCGCGCCGGCCAGTCGGTCGCCGACCCGTCGGCGTCGTCGGACACGTGCTTGACGAGCCGCACCGCCACCCCGAGACGTCGGCACGCGTACACGACGCCGTAGCCCTCCATGTCGACGACGTGGGCGATCGACGCCAGCCGGGTTCGCACCGCGACGTCGGTCACGAACACGTCGCCCGACGCCAGCACGCTGCCGTCGCCGCCGTCGATCGCCAACACGTCGACCGGGTCGTAGCCGAGGGCGCGGATGGCGTCGCCGTTGATGTCGTGGTTGATCACCGTGCTCGGCAGCACCAGCCCACGTACCCCCGCGCGGAGGGCACCAACGGTGCCGATGTTGACGACCGTGACGTCGTCGCCGACGCGACGCAGCAGCGCCTCGGTGGTGAGCACGGCGGCCGCCGTCTTGCCGATTCCGGTGACGACGACCTCGATCCCGGCCGGCACGTGTGCCGCCTCGGCCTCGGTGGCGCTGACGACGAGCGTCGTCACCGGTGCGCCATGTCTCGGGTGCGAGCGACGAGGCGCCAGCCGAGGAGCGTCCAGCGGCGGCCTGCGTGGCCGGGGAACGCCGTGACGGCGACGCCACTCACGTCAGCCGGCCGGTCTCGTGGTCGGTGAACACCTCGGCGTAGGTACCCGCCGGTCACGTGCGGGAAGTCGTCCAGCACGGCCTCGTCGATCTCGATCCCCAGCCCCGGCCCCGTCGGCACTCGTGCCGCGCCATCCTCGATCCGCGTCAGGGCGAGCTCGGGCGCGAGCTGGTCGACGAGCGGCTGGTGCGGGTCGATGTCCCACTCGATCATCGGCACGTTGGCCGCCGCCGCCCACTGCAGGTTGGCGGCGAGGCCGACCGCCGTCGGGCCACCGACGTGGGGGATCACCTCCAGCCCGTGCTGGCGGGCGATGGCGGCGATCTCGAGGCACGCCAGGATCCCGCCGCACAGCGAGGCGTCGGGCTGGAAGACGTGGATCGCCCCCCGCTCGGCGAGCATGCGGTACTGCGCCGGCGAGTAGATCCGCTCCCCGCCGGCGACGCGGACCGGCAACGAGCGGGCGGCGAGGCGGGCCAGGCCGTCGACGTCGTACTGCGGACAGGGCTCCTCGAAGAAGTACACGCCGTGCGGTTTGAGCCGCTCGGTCAGGGCGATCGCCTCCTCGGCGGAGTAGCCCCAGTAGGCATCGGCCATGATCCGCGCTCCCGGTCCGACGTACTCCTTCACCACCCGCACCAGCTCGACGTCGGCGTCGGGATGCTTGCCGAGGCGCACCTTGACGTTGCGGAACCCGACCGCCAGCGCCTGGTCGAAGTAGTGGGCGTGCCACTCGGGTGACTCGTCGAACATCGTCGTGCCGGTGCCGTACAGCGGGATCGTGTCGACGCCGCCACCCAGCAGCTCGGCCACCGAGGCGCCGTGGGCTCGTCCGAGCAGATCCCACAGCGCGATCTCCACCGCCCCGATCACCTGGCTGGAGAGGCCCTCCCAACCCAGGTAGCCGTCGAGGAGCACGTGCATCTGGGCGAGCCGGGCCCGGATGGCGAAGGCGTCGGCCCCCTCCAGGTTGGGGGCGATCACGTCGCGGACGACCGTCTCGACGACGGTCGGGTAGCTGTGCCCCCAGTTCGACGACGCCTCACCCCAGCCGACGAGGCCGCCGTCGGTCTCGACGCGCACGACCACGAAGCCACGCTGCATCGGCGGGTCCGACTTGTGATAGCTGAGGCAACGGGCGGTGATCGAGGTGATGTGGCGCGTGCTGAGTCACGGAGGCGCTCGATTGCTTCGATGGCCGTTCGGCGTGCGTGGTGTTCCGAACAGGATGGCCGAGAGCTCGTCGCAGCGACGGTGGAACTCCGGCGTGCGCAGCAGCTCGGGCGTGCGCGGGCGCGGGAACTCGATCGGGCAGACCTGCTCGATCCGCCCCGGGCGCGGCGTCATCACGACCACGTCGTCGGCGAGGAACACCGCCTCGCTGATCGAGTGGGTGACGAGCAGGGTGGTGGTGACCCGCTCGGTCCAGATCCGCTGCAGCTCGATGTTGAGGCGTTGGCGGGTCATCTCGTCGAGCGCACCGAAGGGCTCGTCGAGCAGCAGCAGCCTCGGTTCGGCGACCAGGGCGCGGGCGATCGCGACGCGCTGGCGCATCCCGCCCGACAGCTGCGACGGCCGCGCCCGCTCGAAACCGTCCAGGCCGACCAGGGCGATGAGGTCGGCGACGGCGGTCGGTGCGACGGCCGCGCCGGTCGCCTCCAGGGCGAGGTGGATGTTGCGATTCCACGGACCGCCACGGCAGCAGCGCCGGGTCCTGGAAGGCGACGCCGAGGTGATGGGCGCGGCGGGCGACTGTCGGGCGCTTCGCCGTGCACCCGAGCCTCCCCCGACGTCGGCGCGTCGAGGCCGGCGAGGATGCGCAGGATCGTCGACTTGCCGCACCCCGAGGGGCCGAGCAGCGCGATGAACGACCCGGCGGCGGTGTCGAACGTGACGTCGTCGAGGGCGTGCACCGTCGAGCGGCCGACGGCGAACGACTTCGTCAGGGCGCTGACGGCGATGCCCGATTCGTGCCCCGTCATCCCACCGCTGACCCGGTTCGTGCTGGCGGGTGATGACGAGCAGCAGGCGGACGTCGGCATCGCCCTCGACCTGCCAACGGTGACGCACGTCTCCGGGATGCACGAGGCAGTCGCCGGACATCAGCAGCCGGCTCGGCCGACCGGCGAAGTCGACCCGCAGGCGCCCTTCGAGGAGGAACAGGATCTTGTCGCCGGGATGCTGGAACCACACGTCGAGGTCGTCGGTCGGGTCGGGCGCGGTACTCGTAGATCTCGAGGTCGCGCGCCCGGTCGGCGAGCACGACGCGACCCACCGCCGAGGCCGGACGGTCGCTCGACGCCACCAGGTCCCCGGTCCCGGCCGGCACGTAGTGCATGTCGTCGGCGCCGGCTTCGGGCAGCAGCGCCGCCGGGCTCACGCCGAGGGCATCGGCCATCCGGTAGAGGGTGGCGACCGACGGCGTCGCCTGCCCGCGCTCCACTTGGCTGACGAAGGCCTGGCTCACGCGGCTGCGTGCGGCCAGACCGCGCGTCGTCAGACCGCTCGCCGTGCGCGCCGCGTGGAGCGAGCGCCCGATGGCGATCGACACCGGGTCGCCGGTCACGTCCGCTCGTCTCCCAGCGCGGCGGCGGGCTCGGCGCCGTGACAAGCAGGACTGGTCACGCCGGTGTCCAGCAGCGATTCGATCGCCCGATCATCGCAGCCCGTTCCGAAGCATGCGCACGAAGCGACAATGTACAGTTGTCAGATGGTCGCCTCGCTCGACCGCGACCGCCTCGACAACGTGCACCCCGCGCTGCGCGCCTGCTGGCACCCGGTGTGTCCGAGCAGCGCCGTCGGCGACGACGCGGTCGTGCCGGTCCGCCTGCTCGGCGAGGAGTGGGCGATCGCTCGGATCGGCGGCCGGCTGGCGGCCTTCGTCGACCGCTGCCCGCACCGCATGGCTCCGTTGAGCGCCGGGACGGTGTGCGACGGAGCGCTGCGGTGCGCCTACCACGGGTACCGCTTCGCCGCCGACGGCCGATGCGTCGCGGTCCCGTCGCTCGGCGACGGCGCCCATCTGCCGCCGCGCGCCGGATTGACGAGCGCCAGTGCCGTCACCGAGCGCTACGGGCTGGTGTGGGTGGCGATCGACCCGCCGGTGACCGGTCTGATCGACGTGCCCGAGTGGGACGATCCGGCGTTCACCGTCGTGGCCCTGCCGCCGCTCGAGTGGAACGCCGGCGCCGCCCAGATGACCGACAACTTCCTCGACCTCGCCCACTTCCCGTACCTGCACGCGGCGACGTTCGGAGACGCCGGCGGCCACGGAGGTCGGAGCGTACGAGGTGGTGCGCGACGGCTTCGGCTGCGTCGTCGACTATCGCCACGTGACCCGCCACATCGGCGCCGCCGGGAGCGGCGACGACCCCGTCACCGACGAGCGCGCCGACACCTACGTGTACTCCGCCCCGTTCTCGGTGCGCCTGCGCATCGAGTACCACGCCGAGGACGTGGTGCTGACGATCCTGTTCTTCCATCAGCCGGTCGACGCCACCACGACCCGGCTGTACTGCTTCGACCTCCGCAACGACATCGCCGACGGTCGCACGAGCGCCGACGACGCCCGCAGCTTCCAGCTCGCCGTCGCCGCCGAGGACCGGGCGCTCGTCGAGCGTCTCGTCGACAAGTCGATCCCGCTCGACCTGCAGCGGGAAGTGCACACCCGGGCCGACCGGGTCACGGTCGAGATGCGCCGCATCCTCGGCGACCTGGTCGCGGCGGTGGCCGCCCGGTCGGAGGCGTCGTGACGGCGGCGCGAACGGGCCGGCGCGACGCGAGCGGGGTGATGCTCACCCTGCTCGGTTCGGTGCTGCTGCTGGCCGTGTGGACCGTCGGTGGGCGCGCCGGATGGGCCCGGGGCATGGTGGTGACCCCGCTCGAGGCGGTCGGACCGCTGCGCGACGATCGCTCCCGCGAGGTCTACCTGCGCGCACTGAGGGCCACGGCCGGCGCGGCCGCACGAGGGCTGCTCGTCGGCGCCGTGATCGGCGTCGCCGCCGCGATGGTCGCCTCCGTCATCCCGGCCACCCGTCGGGTCGTCACGCGGCTCGCCGCGCTCAGCAACGCCACGCCGTGGGTCGTGGTCGGGCCGATCCTGCTGATCGTGCTCGGGCGCAGCCGGGGACCGGTCGGGCTGGCCGCCATCGCCGCGCTGTTCCCGATGTTCGTGTCGACCTACCTCGGGCTCGTGAGCACCCCGCCCGGCGGGCTCGACGTGGCGCGCGCCCACGGCGCGTCGCGTGCGGTGGAGCTCCGCGCCGTGCGCATCCCGGCGGCGGTGCCGGCGACGATCGACGGGCTGCGCTTGGCCGGCCCGGCCGCGCTCGCCGGGGCGATCTTCGGCGAGTGGTACGGCGCCCCGCGCGGCATCGGGGTGCTCCTCGTGTCGGCCATGCAGAACGCCCGGGCCGACCGGCTGTGGGCGGCGTCGCTGCTGGCCGTCGCCCTGGCGGCGGCGCTGTACGGAGTGCTCGGCCTGCTCGCCGGGAGCGTCGATCGTCGCTTCGGCACGGCCAGCACCGCCACCGCCATGCCGCGCCGCCCGTTCTCGGCCCGACGACTCGTGGTCGACGCCGCCGGCTCGTTCGTGTTCACGATCGTCCTGGTGGCGATCTGGTGGGGCTGGATCGAGGTGCGCCATGTGTCGCCGCTCGTGCTCCCCCGCCCGTCGCGGGTCGCCAACGACATCGTCGAGCACGCCGGCAGCTACGCCGTGTCGGCGGCCCACACGCTGGCCACCGCCGGCATCGCGCTGGTGATCGGCTCCGTCGTCGGCGTGCTCGCCGCGATCCTGTCGGCGACGTCGCGGGTGATCTCCGGCCTGTCGACGCCGGTGGTCGTCGGGCTGGCGGCCACACCCCTCGTGGCGGTGTTCCCGCTGCTCGCCCGGGTCTTCGGCTACGGCCCGGCGACGGTGCGCGCCCTCGCCGCGGTGATGGTGTTCTTCCCGGTGTTCGTGCACACGCGCAGCGGGCTGCTCTCCACGCCACCCAGCGCGCGGCGACGTCGTCGACTCCTTCGGCGCCGGCCGCTGGAACGCCTTCGCCCGGGTGGTGTTCCCGGCCGCCGTACCGCGGATGGCGACCGGCTTGCGCCTCGCCGTGGCGTCGAGCGTCGTCGCCGCCGTCGTCGGCGAGAGCCTCATCGGACGCCAGGGGCTGGGCGTCGACTTCACCTACGCCTACAACCTCAACCATCCGGCGAGCGCCTTCGGCGCCGCCGTCGTCATCGTCGTGGTGTCGCTCGTCGTCTTCGCCCTGGCCACGGCCGGCGAAGCGTTCGTGCACGCCCGCTGGAACTGACCACCCGTCGATCCGACCCATCCACCCGACCCAGCCACATCCACCGAACGGAGACCCATCCATGCATTCAGCCCGCCCGCCATCCCGTGTCACAGCCCACCCGACGCACGTTCCTGCGCCAGTCGTCGCTCGCCCTCGGCGGCGCCGCCCTGCTGGCCCACCCGCGGGTGCGCCGAGTCCTCGCCAGCTCGGCGCCGGCCGAGAGCACCCACGTGCGCACCGCGTTCAGCTGGATCCCGGCGGCGGAGTGGGGCTCGTGGTACCTCGCCGAGGCGAACGGCGACTTCAGCGCCAACGGCATCGATTCCGAGCTGTTGCACGGCGGCCCCAACACGCCGGCGGTGAGCCAGATCATGGCCGGCGGCGGGGCCGAGATCGGCCTCGCCGCCGACGAGCTCGAGCTGATCAACTCCAACGCCGAGGGCTCGGACTACGTGATCATGGCCGCGTCGTACCAGCGCTCGCCGTTCGGCTACTGCTGGCTCACCGAGACGCCGATCTCGGAGCCGGCCGACCTCGTCGGCAAGCGCATCGGCGGCGTCCAGGGCGACCAGATCCGCATCGACGCCGTGTTCAAGATCAACGGGCTCGACGTGGACTACGAGTTCGTGCCGATGAGCTACGACCCGCAACCCCTCGTCGACGGTGAGATGGACCTGATGACCTGCTACGTCACGAACCAGCCGATCTCGCTGCGCATGCAGGGCCACGACGTCACCGCGGTCACCTTCAGCGACTTCGGGCTCACCACCTACGGCGACGTGATCTTCGCGTCGAAGAAGTGGCTCGACGACAACCGCGACGTCGCCGTGCGCTACTTCCGCGGGCTGATCGCCGGCGCCGACGCCCTCGTGGCCGACCCCGACTCGATGATCCCGATCATGATGGAGCAACTACGGCGCCGACGCCGAGCTCGACGAGGAGTTCGAGACCGCGGCCAACCTGGAGTACATCAAGCTGATGCAGAACGACTTCACCGACGCCAACGGGCTGCTGGCGATCGACCTGGACTTCGTGCGCGACTCGGTGTTCCCGGCGTACGTGGCCGCGGGCACCACCGACCTGCCCGACATCGACGTGCTCTACGACGTCACGATCGCCCAGGACGCGCGGGCCTAGGGGCGGGCGATGGCCGCCACGGCGTTCCCCGGCCACGCTATGAACTGCCTGCCGTTGCTGGCCGCTCCCTCGCTGGCGCCTCGGTCGCTCGCACGCAATCAGAGGTGCACCTAGTGACCCTCCCCGATACCGGTGGCGGGCGCCGTCGCGCGCACGCCGCTCGTCTTCGGCACCGCACCGCTCGCCACCGGCTTCTGGGGCAACGACGAGGCGACCGCCGTCGCCGCCGTCGTCGAGGGCATCGACCGCGGCATCGCCTGGTTCGACACGGCGCCGCTGTACGGCGCCGGAGAGAGCGAGCGGCGCCTCGGCGCGGCGCTCGCGGCCCGGGCGGGTGCCGACGTCGTGGTGTCGACGAAGGTCGGCCGCCCGGTGGTGATCGGAGACGGCGGCGCCGAGGCCGGGTTCGACTACAGCGCGTCCGGCACCCGCCGGTCGCTCGAGGACAGCCTCACCCGGCTCGGGCGCGACCACGTCGACG
Source organism: Ilumatobacteraceae bacterium (assembly GCA_963719295.1). GTDB lineage: Bacteria > Actinomycetota > Acidimicrobiia > Acidimicrobiales > Ilumatobacteraceae > Desertimonas. The sequence goes on along the minus strand of CAVRBV010000008.1, from coordinate 35,158 downwards.
TGGTGCACGTGCACGATCCCGACGACCATCTCGACGTGGCGCTCGACGAGTGCTTCCCCGACGCTCGCCGACCTGCGCGCCGAGGGGGTGGTCGGGGCGGTGTCGGTCGGCACGATGGTGTGCGCGACGGCCCTGCGGGTGCTCGCCGAAGCCGGGCCCGACCTCGTGATGATCGCCAACCGGCTGACGCTCCTCGACCGCAGCGCGCTCGACGAGCTGGCTCCGGCGTGCGCCGCGGCCGGCGTCCCACTCGTGGCGGCCGCGCCGTTCAACAGCGGGTTGCTCGCCCGCCCGGTGCCGGGCTCGTGGTTCGACTACGCCCCGGCCGACCCGGCGCTGCTGCGCCGGGCGCAGGCGATGGGCGCCCGGTGCGACGACGCCGGCGTGTCGCTGCGCGCCGCCGCGCTGCAGTACCCGCTCCGCCACGACCCGGTCGTGGCGGTGGTCGCCGGGATGGCGTCGGCGGCCGAGGTCGCCGAGAACGTCGAGCTGTTCGCCGCGCCCATCCCCGCCGACCTGTGGACCGCCCTCGAGGCGATCTGACCGCGCACCGCGCGCAACCGATGGGTGCCAACATGACCGTACGGTCATGCTGGCACCCATCGGTCGCTGGCGGGCTCTCGCCCCGGTCGTCAGGTCGTGGCCGGTGCCGACGACGACACGCCGACGTTCGACTCGTCGTAGACGGTGAACGGGCCCATCACGATCCGCAGGCCGTTGTTCAGCGCGTCGGATCCTTCTCGATGGTGTACGTGCCCATCCGACCGGCGTTGAACGTCGCGCCCTTCGGCGGCCTCGATCTGGCCCGTGGCGATGCCGTACGTGGCGTAGTACGTGAGGTAGCCGAGGTCGACGAAGCTCCAGAGGGCGAACTCCGGGCGCGCAGCCGCTCTTGGTGTACTCGCGCATCTCGTCGGGCAGCCCGAGGCCGGAGACCTTGACCTGGTCGCAGAGGCCCTCGTCCTGCATGGCCTTGGCCGCGGCGGCGATGCCGACGGTGGTCGGGCCATGATCAGCTCGAGGTCGGGGTGCTTGTCGACGAGCGCCAGCGCCTGGTTGTACGACTCCTCCGACTGGTCGTTGCCGTACACCGTGTCGACGAGCTTGATGTTGGCGTACGTCGGATCGTTGGCGAGGACCTCGTTGAAGGCCGCGATCCAGGCGTTCTGGTTGGCGGCGTCTGGCGACGCCGAGAGGATGGCCATCTGGCCGCCGTCGTCGCCGAGGATGTCGAGGGCCATGTCGGCCATCACCTGGCCGGTCTCGTCGAAGTCGACCTGGGCGACGAACACGCTCTCGCCCTCGGCCGCTCGGGATCGGCGAGTCCCAGGTCACGACCTTCAGCGCCGGCGTCGCGAGCCGCCTGCGACGGCGGGGACGATCTGGTCGCCGGCGTTGTTCGACATCATGATCGCGTCGACGCCCTGGGTGGCGCGCGTTGGTCACGATGCTCGATCTGCCCGGCGACGCTGTTGTCGGCGGTCGGCCCGAGTGAACTCGGCCGCTTGGGTGCCGAGCTCGGCCGCCGCCTCCTGGGCGCCCTGGTTGGCCTGGTCGAACACGGCGATGCCGGTGAACTTCGGCAGCAGGATCGATGTTGAAGTCGAGGCCGCGGCTCGAGCGTCACCGCCGCACCGGCCGCTGCTGCCGAACCGCCGGTCGCTCCGCCGGGCTCGGTCGCGCGCGGTCGAGGCGCCGGCCAGCCCGCCACCGGCGACCAGGCGCCGCGGCGCGCGAGCGAGTCATGCCGAATGTGTGCTTGCTTGCGCATGTGTCCTCCTTCAGGACGGTGGAGTCGGCGGTCGTCCCGCCGATGGTGGAGATCGGCGTAGCCGCATAGCGTCGTCGAGCTCGGTCACCCGACGCCGAGCCGATCGTGGGCGGCGCCTGGTCGAGTCGCGGCCGGGCCGGCGCACGGACGGTCCCACCGGCGCGCGCAGCGCCGTCGATGGCGTTGCGGTGCGCAGCACGGACGCGATGAGGATCACGCCGATCACGCCGGTCTGGGTGTTGGCCTCGACGTTGGCCAGGCCGAGACCGTTGCGGAGGTTGAGCACGATCAGGATGGCCAGGACCGACCCCGGTCATCGTGCCGGCGCCGCCGAAGATGCTGACGCCGCCGAGCAGCACCATCGTGATGATGTCGAGCTCGAAGCCGCTGGCCGATGTCGCCGCGCACCGAGCCGAGGCGGGCGGCGTACAGCACGCCGGCGACGGCGGCGACGGTGCCCGAAGCGACGAACAGGCCGAGCTTGCAGGCGGCCGACGTCGAGCGCCGCGAGTAGCGCGCGACCTCGGCGTTGTCGCCGATGACGTACACGCGACGGCCGAGCGCCGTGCGGCCGAGGATCACACCGGCCAGCGACGATGCCCACGAGGAACAGCAGCACGGCGAACGGGAGCGGCCCGATGCAGTGTCGTCCTGGCCGAGGCGGTCGAACCACGACGGGAAACCGTCCGTAGGAGCGGTCCTCGACGAGCACGCGGGCGAGGCCGCGCAAGCCGATCAGCCCGGCCAGCGTCACGACCAGCGACGGCAGGCCGAGCGCGGGCGACGCACCAGCCCTTGCACCAGAGCCCGGCCGACGCTGCCGGCGGCGATGGCGATGAGCGATGGCGACCTCGAACGGCACGCCCCGCCCTCGTTGAGCCGGCCGAGGATCGCCGCGGCTCAGGCCCATCACCGAGGCCACCGAGAGGTCGATCTCGCCCGGCGATGATGACGAACGTCATCATCACGCACGACGATGGCCTTCTCGATCGCCAGCTGGAACAGGTTCACCAGGTTGTGCGACGCCGAGGTAGTTGTTCGACTGAGTGACGTTGAACACGATCGTGCCGACGAGGATGACGAGCAGCAGGCCTCCCACGGATTGCGCCGGCGCGCAGGTCGGTCGACGTGACCTGCGGTTCACGGGCGCCGCCGGTGCGGACCGGTCGCCGTCGGCGCCGCGGGCGCCGGCGGCGTCGGCGTCGCCTGCGACCGCGGTGCCGGCAGTCGGCCGCATGATCGTGCGCCGGCTGACGAAGCGTCGTGACAGCAGGCCGTCGAGCACGACGGCGAGGAGGATCAGCAGGCCGAGGACGGCGTCGCGCACGAACTCGCTGATCTCGGGCACGCGCACGAGGCTCTGGTCGAGCAGACCGATCAGCACGGCGCCGAGGAAGCTGCCGACGATCGTTCCCGAGCCGCCGAGCGTGCTGACGCCGCCGACGACGGCGGCGGCGATCGACTCCAACTCGAGGCCCTGCCCGGCAGTCACGGTGATCGTGCCGAACCGGGCGAGGAACGAGGAACCCGCCCAGTCCGGCCAGTGCCCCGCACGCCGGTGAAGGCCGCGACGGTGGTGCGCCGCACCGGCAGGCCGGCCTGCGCCGCCGCTTCCGGGTTGGAGCCGATGGCGTAGACGATGCGGCCCTGGCGGACCGCGGCCCAGGAACACCTGGAGCACGATGACGACGACGCATGGCGATGCACGAACATCGTCCGGAACTCGAAGTCGCCGATGGTGAACACGCGTGGAGCGCGGGAGGTCGACGAGCCATTGCGGCAGCGAGTCGGCGGTGATCGTGCGGGCGTCGCCGAAGCTGATCAGCCACGTCCGGTAGATGGCCAGCGTGCCGAGGGTGACGATGATCGACGGGATCCGACCGTAGGCGACGATCAGCGCCGTTGATCAGCGCCGAGCACGAGCGCCGATCGCCATGCGCGATGCAGCACGGCGACGAGCGCGGCTGGTGCCGAGGTGGTTGCCGAGCACGTCGCCGGTGACGTAGGCGCTGACCCCGGCGATCGAGCCGACGGACAGGTCGATGTTGCGGGTGATGATCACCAGCGACTGTCCCGGCGGCGATCGACCGCCATCGACGGCGACGCCCTGGGTCACGCGGTTGAAGAAGCGGCCCGACAGGTAGTCGTCGACGAGGAAGCTGAAGCCGACGAGCGTGACGACGATGAGCAGCAGCAGCGTCAGCTCCTTCATCCGCTCCGGGCGCATCCGGGGCCGCGACCGCATCGCAACCCGGCTCACTGGTGCCGAAGACCGTGTCTCATGATTCGTTCGCTCGACGACTCGCTCGCTCATGCGGCGACCGCCGCGGCCATCACCCGCTCGGGATCGGCCTCGTCGTGAGTGAACGTGCCACGGACGCGGCCCTCGCGCATCACGACGATGCGGTCGCTCATCGCCAGCACCTCGGGGAGGTCCGAGGAGATGAGGATGACGGCGATGCCGTCGCGAGCCAGGTCGTCGATCAGCTGATGGACGTCCGCCTTGGCGCCGACGTCGATGCCCGCGCGTCGGTTCGTCGAGGATCGAGCACGCGAGGCTTGACGTTGAGCCAGCTGGCCGAGCATCGTCTTCTGCTGGTTGCCGCCCGACAGGTTGCCGACCGGCGTGAGCAGCGATGTGGTGCGGATGCTGCAGCCGCTCACGGAAGCGCTCGGCCGTGTGCCGCTCGGCGCTCCGGTCGAGCAGCCCGAACGGCGTGCGATAGCCGCCGAGCGAGGGCAGCGTGATGTTCGAGGCCACCGACTGGGGCATCGACAGGCCCAGCTTGCGGCGGTCCTCGGACAGATAGGCGATGCCGAGGTGCATGGCCTCGCGCGGGTTGCGGATGGTGACGACACGTCCGTCGACGGCGACCGTGCCGCGATCGGCGGGGGCGATGCCGAACAGGGCCAGCCCGACCTCGGTGCGCCCGGCGCCGACGAGGCCGGCGAAGCCGACGACCTCGCCGGCGTGGACGTCGAAGGTCACGTCCTCGAAGGTCCCCGCACGGCAGAGGTCCTCGACCTGCAGGCGCACCTCGCCCGGCTCGTGGCGGGTGCGCACGAAGAAGTCGCCGAGCTCCCGGCCGACCATCTCGCGAACGACCAGCTCGGGGCTCGTGTCGGTCGACGGGCCGCGGTCGAGATGCGCCGACCGTCGCGGAACACGGTGATCCGGTCGGCGATCGAGAACACCTCGTCGAGACGATGGCTGATGAAGAGCACGGCGACGCCGCGGGCGCGCAGGCGGTGGACCTGGTCGAACAGCCGGTTCACCTCGTGGGCCGACAGCGACGCGGTCGGTTCGTCCATGATCAGCACGCGCGCATCGAGCGAGATCGCCTTGGCGATCTCGACCGTCTGCTGTGCAGCGACGGCAAGCGAGTTGCCCGATGCCCGCGGGTCGAGGTCGATGTCGAGGGAACCGAGGATGGCCGCGGCCTCGTCGTACATGCGCCGCCAGTGCACCACCGCGCCGCGGTTGCGGTGTCCGATGAAGATGTTCTCGGCGACGCTCAGGTCGGGGAAGATCATCGGCTCCTGGTAGATCGCCACGACGCCGCGCTGCTGGGCGTCCGCCGCTGACGCCAGCCCGATGGGTTCGCCGTCGATGAGGATCGTCCCCTCGTCGGGCTGGTACACGCCCGTCATCGTCTTGATCAGCGTGGACTTGCCGGCGCCGTTCTCGCCCACCAGGGCGTGGACCTCCCCGGGATACAGCACGATGCCCGCGCCATCGAGCGCACGGGTCGCCCCGAAGCGCTTGTGCACGTCGTGCAGCTCCATGACGGCGACGGGGCGTGCGCCGTCCAGCGCGTCGCGTGGCTCATCGGCCGAACCGTGGTCGTCGTGGTCGGCCACGAACATCTCCCCCTTCGACGTCGCCCCGATCAAGCCGGCGGACTCCGCCGTCGCGAACGTCGACGATCGGACAGTAGTGCGAATCTGCGGCCCGTCGGGACAGCCAGGGTCAGTGGTCGCCGGGCATCACGTCGGTCTCGGACTTGTGCCACACGGGTGAGTCCCCGGCCGTCTCGACGTTGAAGCCGTAGTCGTACACCAGCGTGCCGCCGAACGTCGCACCGATCACGACGAGGCCGGCGACCAGCAACGACAGCACGAGGATGCCGATCGGGCGTCGACAGCTCATCGCCGTACACCGAGAGGCGCCAGATCACGGTGATCAGCGCCAGCACCGTGGCGGTGATCATGATCGTCGCGTGGGTGTTGATCGTGCGCCGCGCCTGCGTGCCCGCCTCGGACGACTCCTTGGCGTCCCACAGACCGGTCAAGGCCGTGAGCAGTGACGCCAGCAGCCCGCCGACCATGACGAACGTGGCCGCGTGCCACAGCTCCTTGGCCCAGGCGTGGTCGTCGCCGCCGATCGCCGACAACAGGTCGAGGCCGGCCACGATCACGTAGGCGCCGATCGGGATGTCGGTGAGCGGCGGGTGCAACGGCTTGCCCGACCAGCCGCGCAGCCCCTTGAACGTCCGCCCCTTCAGCGTGAGCGTCGGCCTGACCGAGAACTTCCGCACGGCACCTCCCCTGCTCGGACCGTTGGCGGCGACGTTAGTGCGACCGTCCGTCCCGGCCCGGGATCTGGCCACGTCCGGGCGCCGCTTGACGCGGCGCCGCGGGACATGATTTGCTTTCGTAAACGTTCTCGATATCGTTTGCAACCGCGAACGCGAGACGTGGGGGGACACGCGTCGGTGAACAGCACGGCCACGGGCACACGCATCACGATCGGTGACGTCGCGGCGCGGGCCGGCGTGTCGATCGCCACGGTGTCACGGGTGGTCAACGACCGCTACGGCGTCGCCGCCGAGACCAGCGTGCCGCGTCCGCGAGGTGATCGAGGAGCTCGGCTACGAGTCGAGCCTCATCGCCCGCAGCCTGCGCAGCCACCGCACCAACGTCATCGGCATCCTCGTGCCCGACATCGAGCCGTTCAGCGCCGAGCTGCTGAAAGGCGCCGCCCGAGCGCTGCACCACCTCGCCTTCGAGCTCGTCGTCTACTCCAGCGGCATGCCCGGCCGGGAGGGCTGGGAGCGGCGCTACCTGTCGCGGCTCGGCCGGCACGCTCGCCGACGGGATCATCCTCGTCACGCCCAGCGTCGTCGAGGTGCGCATCGATCACCCGGTGGTCGCCGTCGACCCCCACGTGGGCGGCTCGACGCTTCCGACCGTCGACGCCCAGAACTTCGAGGGTGCACGCGAGGCGACGCGGCACCTCCTCGCAGCTCGGGCACCGGCGCATCGGGTTCCTCGCCGGGCGCCGCGACCTCGAGTCGGCGCGTCGCCGCGAGGCCGGGCTACCGCGCCGCCCTCGACGAGGCCGGCGTGGCCTTCGACCCGGCGCTGATCGCGGTCGGCGCCTTCACCGAGGAGACCGCCGCCGCGCCGGCGCGCACCCTGCTCGCCCTCACCCCGCGACCGACGGCGATCTTCGCCGCCAACGACCAGTCGGCCATCCAGGTCCTGCGCAGCGCCACCGAGGCCGGCCTGCGGGTGCCCGAGGACCTGTCGGTGGTCGGCTTCGACAACATCCCCGAGTCGGCGCTCACCGATCCGCCGCTCACCACCGTCGACCAGTCGATCCAGGCGCTCGGCGAGGAGGCCGTGCGCCTGCTCGCCGACCTCATCGAGCACCCCGAGCGCCACGGCGAGGCGCCGGTGCACATCACCTTGCCCACCGCGCTCGTCGTGCGTCGCTCGTCGGCGGCGCCGGCGTCGCCCTGATCCATCCACCCACCAACCAACACAAACCAACAGCAACACCCAGAGGGGGATCTGATGACCCACACCCACACCAAGCGACGCCGCGTCGGCCTCTTGGCCGCCGCCGGCCTCGGGCTGGCGCTGGCCGTCGGGGGCGCCAGCACCGCCACCCACGCCACGTCGTCGGGAGGCGAACCCGTCACCATCGACTGGTGGCACATCCAGAACAACGACCCGGGCAAGGCCGACTGGCAGAACATGGCCGACGCCTACATGGCCGACCACCCGAACGTGACGATCAACATCACCGTGATGGAGAACGAGGCGTTCAAGGCCGCCGTTGCAGACCAACATCCAGGCCGGCGACGTCCCCGACCTGTTCCAGTCGTGGGGCGGCGGCGTGCTGCGCGACCAGGTCGACGCCGGGCTGGTGCAGGACATCACCGACGCGTCGTCGGACTTCATCGGCGATCTCAGCCCCGGCGCCGCCGGGCTGTACCAAGTCGACGGCGTGCAGTACGGCGTTCCCTACAACACCAGCATGGTCGGCTTCTGGTACAACAAGGACCTCTTCGACCAGGCCGGGATCGACGGCGCCGCCGGCGACGTGGGACGAGCTGCTCGCCGACGTGCAGACGCTGAAGGACGCCGGCATCACGCCGATCGCCGTCGGTGCCGGCGACAAGTGGCCGGCGCACTTCTGGTACTCGTACCTGATGGTCCGCCTCGGCGGCGCCGACGCGATGAACCAGATCGCCGCCGACAACAACTTCAGCGTGCCCGACGTCATCGAGGCCGGCCAGAAGGTCGCAGGACCTCGTGGCGCTGGAGCCGTTCCAGGACGGCTTCCTCGCCGCCGCGTGGGACGCGCCCGACGGCGAGTCGGGCACGATGGCCAGCCAGGGCGCGGCGATGGACCTGATGGGTCAGTGGGCGCCGGGCGCGTTCAGGAACCAGGCCGGCGTCGACGCCCGACGAGCCGACCTGCCGTTCGAACTCGGCTGGTTCCCGTTCCCCGACCGTCGACGGCGGCGCCGGTGCTGCCGACCGACGCCTTCGGCGGCGGCGACGGGTTCGCCGTGGGCAAGGACGCCCCGCCCGAGGCCGTCGACTTCCTGCACTTCATCACCAACGCCGAGAACCAGCGGACGTGGGCGACCAACAGCGGGCTTGCCGGCCAACATCGACGGCGACCGACGCGGTGACCGATCCGAACATGCAGGCCGTGCTCGACGGCCCTCGAACAACGCGACGTTCATGCAGCTGTTCCTCGATCAGTTCTTCACCGCCGAGGTCGGCGCCCAGGTCAACGACCAGACCGCGCTGCTGTTCGCCGGCCAGACGACGCCCGAGGACGCCGCCGCGGCCATCACGGCGACGGCCGGCGGCTGATCCCACCGTCGATGCTCTGACGCCCTGACGTGGGGTGGGAGGCTCCCGGAGCCTCCCACCCCGCCCGGGAGCCTGCCGCCGTGACCGACTCCACCCTGTCTCCCCCCGCGCCGACACCGCCGCCGAACGCGGCCGTGCGACCGCCGTCGACGGCTCACTCGCGCCGCCTCGAGCGGGGCATCTCGTGGCCGATGATCGTGCTGTTCCTGCTGCCCGCGGTCGCGCTGTACGTCGTGTTCGTCATCTACCCGATCGTCCAGAGCACCCGCTACAGCCTCTACGACTGGAACGGGCTCGAGCCCCTCGACAAGTTCGTCGGGCTCGACAACTTCCGTCGCGCCTTCTCCGACCACCTCTTCCGCGACGCCCTGCAGCACAACGTCATCCTCGTCGTGCTGTCGCTGTTGCTTGCAGATCCCCTTCGCGCTCGGCCTGGCGCTGCTGCTCAACGTCAAGCTCCCGGGTCGCGCCTTGCTGCGCACGATGTTCTTCGCCCCGTACATCCTCTCCGAGGTGGTCACCGGCGTCGTGTGGCGCCAGATCCTGCGCCCCAACGGCCTGCTCGACCAGACGCTCACGGCGGTCGGCGCCGACGAGCCTCATCCACCAGTGGCTCGCCGATCCGACAGATCGTGCTCTACAGCCTGTTCTTCGTCATCTCCTGGAAGTACTTCGGCTTCCACATGATCCTGCTGCTCGCCGGCCTGCAACAGATCCCGAAGGAGCTCGACGAGGCCGCGGCTGATCGACGGCGCCTCGACCTGGCAGCGCTTCCGCTACGTGACGCTGCCGCTGCTCGGCCCGACCATCAGGGTGTCGGTGTTCCTGTCGATCATCGGCGCGCTGCAGCTGTTCGACCTCGTGTGGGTCACCACCAAGGGCGGCCCGATCGGCGCCTCGTCGACGATGGCGACGTACCTCTACGACCAGTTCCGCCGGAGCCTGTTCGGCTACGCCAGCGCGGTGTCGATCGTGATCTTCGGCCTCTCGCTCGTCATCGCCCTCGCCTACCAGCGCTTCGCCATGCGGCGCGACCTCCGCGGGACTGGTCTCGTTGGCTAGGCGGCGGTGGCTCCGTGCGCATCGGCCTCTACGCCGTGGCGTTCTCTCGTGCTCGCGCGCTGCATCGTCATCCCGCTCACGTTCTCGGTGCTCGGCGGCTTCCGCACCAACCAGCAGCTCGTCGAGAAGCCGGTCGGGCTGCCCAACCCGTGGGTGCTGTCGAACTACACCGTCGATCCTCACGTCGGGCACGTTCTGGCGCCAGGTGCGCAACAGCACGGTGATCGCGCTGCTGACGGCGGCGATCGTGCTGCCGGCGGCGTCGCTGGCCGCGTACGTCATCGCCCGCTACCCGTTCAAGGGTCGCGAGCTCGTCTACGGCCTGTTCACGCTCGGGCTGCTGTTCCCCGTCGCCGTCGCCATCCTGCCGCTGTTCATCATGCTGCGCCAGGTCGGCCTGCTCAGCAGCCCGCTCGGCGTCGCCCTGCCGCAGGCGGCGTTCGGGCTGCCGATCGCGATCATCGTGATGCGACCGTTCTTCCGCGCCATCCCCAAGGAGTTGCAGGACGCCGCGGCCATCGACGGGTGCGGTCCGTTCCGCTTCTACTGGTCGGTGATGCTGCCGCTGTCGCGGCCGGTGCTCAGCACGATCGCGATCATCACGATCGTCGGCAGCTGGAACGCGTTCTTCCTGCCGCTGCTCGTGCTGATCGACCCGAACCAGCACACCCTGCCGATCGGCGTGAACAACATCTCGGCGCAGTACACGCACCGACTACGCCAGGGTGCTCGCCTACACGACGCTCGCCATGGTGCCGGCGCTGCTGTTCTACGCGCTGGCCGAACGCCAGATCATCGGCGGCCTCACCGCCGGCGCCGTCAAGGAATGAACCGACGAACGGATGAGACGCATGACGCACGCCTCGACGACGAACGCGCTCGCCCGTACCGCGATCCCGGTCGCTGCGACGGTCGACCGAGCGCGTCGCCCGACTGCTGGGGCTGATGACGATCGAGGAGAAGGTCGCCCAGCTCGGCAGCGCGTGGGTGTTCGAGCTGGCGAGCCACGGCCACCTCGACCCGGAGCGGGCGACGGCCGTTGCTCGCCGACGGCCTCGGCCACGTCACCCGCATCAGCGGTGCGAGCAGCCTCGACGCGACGCAGGCCGCGGTGCTCGCCAACGAGATCCAGCGCCACCTGGTCGAGCACACCCGCCTCGGCATCCCGGCGATCGTCCACGAGGAGATCTGCGCCGGGCTCACCGCCCGCGAGGCCACGGTGTTCCCCCAGGCGATCGGCGTGGCGGCGACGTTCCGCCCCGAGCACAACCACGCGATCACCGACGCCATCCGCCGCCAGATGCGGGCCAGCGGCGCCCATCAAGGCCTCTCGCCCGTGCTCGACATCTGTCGCGACCCCCGCTGGGGCCGGCTCGAGGAGACGTACGGCGAGGATCCGTTCCTCGTCGGCCAGATGGGCGTGGCCTACGTCCGCGGCCTGCAGGGCGACGACCTCCGCGACGGGGTCGCCGCCACCGCCAAGCACTTCGTCGGGTACGGCGCCTCGGAGGGCGGCCTCAACTGGGCCCCGGCCCACCTGCCCGAGCGCGAGCTCCGCGACGTGTACCTGCGCCCGTTCGAGGCGGCGGTCCGCGATGCCGGGCTGGCATCGGTGATGAACGGCTACCACGAGCTCGACGGCGTGCCGTGCGGCGCCAACCGCTGGTTGCTCACCGAGCTGTTGCGCGACGAGTGGGGCTTCGACGGCATCGTGGTGTCGGACTACTTCTCGGTGCGCCAGCTCGAGGTGTACCACCGCGTCGCCGACCGACGGCGCCGGCGCCGCGGCGACCGCGCTGCACGCCGGGCTCGACGTCGAGCTGCCCGGGCACCGACTGCTTCGCCGGGCCGTTGCGCGACGCCCTGGCGAGCGGCGCGACGACGATCGCCGACGTCGACCAGGCGGTGCGCCGGGTGCTGACGACGAAGTTCCGCCTCGGTCTGTTCGAGCAGCCGTACGTCGACGACGGGCCGGGTGGCGCTCGCACACCCGCACCGCGACCCAGCTCGACCTCGCCCGCCAGGTCGCCGCGCGACAGCATCGTGCTGCTCAAGAACGACGGCGCGCTCCCGCTGGCGGCGACGGGTTCGGTCGCCGTGATCGGCCCCAACGCCGACCGCGCCCGCAACCTGCTCGGCGACTACTCCTACGCCGCCCACGTCGAGTCGCTGCTCGACCTGCTGGCGAGCGGCGGCGGCACGTTCCACATCCCGGCTCGAGCGCGACGTCGAGCTGACCGACCAGGTCGACCTCGCCCACGTGGCCACCGTGCTCGACGCCCTGCGCGCCGCCCTCCCCGAGGCGACCGTGGCCTTCGTCGAGGGATGCGCCACGAACGACGGCGACCGCTCGGGCTTCGAGGACGCCGTGGCGGCGGCCGCGTCGGCCGACGTCGCCGTCCTGGTGATGGGCGATCGCGCCGGGCTCACCGAGGAGTGCACGTCGGGCGAGAGCCGCGACGTGTCGTCGCTCGACCTGCCCGGCGTGCAGGAGGAACTGGTGCTCGCCGTCGCCGCCACCGGTACGCCGGTCGTGCTCGTGCTCGTGGCCGGCCGGCCGATCGGGTCGCCCGAGGTGCACGCCGCCGCCGGCGCGGTGGTGATCGCCTGGTTCCCGGGCGAGCAGGGCGCGGCGGCGATCGCCGACGTCCTGGCCGGGCGACGTCAGCCCGGGCGGCCGGCTGCCGGTCAGCTATCCGCGCAGCTCGGGCCAGATCCCGGTCTTCTACGGGCACAAGGTGTCGGGCGGCCGGTCCCACTGGAGGGGCCCGTACGTCGACCTGTCGAACGAGCCGCTGTACCCGTTCGGACACGGCCTCGGCTACTCGACGTTCGAGCTCGGCGTCGAGGTGATCGACGGCGCGGTGGTCACGGTCGACGACACCGTCGAGGTGGCGCGTCACCGTCACCAACACCGGCGGACGCGAGGCCGACGAGGTGGTGCAGCTCTACACCTGCGACCCGGTGGCGTCGGTCACCCGCCCGGTGCGCGAGCTGCAGGCGTTCCGACGCCTCACGGTCGCCGCCGGCGCCGCCGCCGCGTGACGTTCCGGCTGCCCGTCGCCGCGCTCGGTTTCACCGGCTCCGACCTGCGCTACGTGGTGGAGGCCGGGCGACATCGAGCTCTTCGTCGGCACGTCGGCCGCCGCCGTCCATCCGGCGGGGCGGGTCGTGGTGGCGGCGACGGCGTGGCCGTCGCGGCGACCACCGGCCGCCAACGAGTCGTCCGTGGAGCGGCTCTGAACCAGCCGGCCGGCGCCAACTGGGCCGGCAACGTCACGTTCGCCGCCACCGGCGTGGCCCGGCCGCGCACCGTCGCCGAGGTGCAGGAGGTCGTCGCCGACGCGGCCCGGCGGGGCGAACGGGTGCACGCCGTCGGGGCGCGGCACAGCTTCACCGCGGTGGGCGACACCGACGGAGTGCTGATCGACACCGACGCGCTCCGCGACGTGGGCGCCCTCGACGAGACGGCGGCGACGGTGACCGTCGGCGCCGGCATCCGCTACGCCGAGCTGGCGCCGTACCTCGACGAGCGCGGGTGGGCGCTCGTCAACCTGCCGTCGCTGCCCCACGTGAGCGTGGCCGGAGCGGTCGCCACCGCCACCCACGGCTCCGGCGACTCCAACCCGGTGCTCGCCGACGCCGTGCGCGCCATCGACCTGGTCACATCGAACGGCGAGCGGCGGCGGCTCGAACGTGGCGACCCCGACGCGGCAGCGGCGATCGTCGGGCTCGGCGCCTTCGGGATCGTCACCCACGTCACCCTGGGCCTCGTTCCGCGCTTCGACGTCGCCCAGGACGTCTACGTCGACGTGCCCTTCGAGGCCGGGCTCGAGCGCCTGGACGACCTGCTCGCCTCGGCCTACAGCGTGAGCCTGTTCACCGACTGGTCGACGGGACACGTTCCACCAGGTCTGGCGCAAGCGTCGGACGACCGACGCCCAGGGCGCGGACGCGGTCGCCGGCTTGACGGCGGCGCGCCAGCCGGTCCATCCGATCCGCGGCCTGCCCCCCGACGCCTGCACCATCCAGCTCGGCCGGCCCGGCCCGTGGCACGAGCGGTTGGTGCACTTCCGCGCCGACGCCACGCCGAGCGCGGGTGACGAGCTGCAGTCCGAGTACCTGGTGGCCCTCGCGGATGCTCCCGACGCCCTGCGAGCGGTCGGCGCGCTCGCCGCGTCGCTGGCCCCGCTGGTGCTCGTGAGCGAGGTGCGGTCGGTGGCGGCCGACGATCTGTGGATCAGCCCGGCATACGGTCGGTCGAGCGTGGCGATCCACTTCACGTGGCGGCGCGACCTGCCGGCGGTCACGGCGATGCTGCCCGCCGTCGAAGCGGCGCTCGCACCGTTCGACCCGCGGCCGCACTGGGCGAAGCTGGCCACGATGCGCCGGACCGACGCGTTCGCCCGACTCGCGGACTGGATCGCGGCGCGCGACCGAGTCGACCCCGAGGGGACGTTCGGCAACCACTTCATCGACGCGTTGCGCGCCTGACCCACCGGCGGCGCCGAAATTTGGGCGCGTCGAAGTATCGATTGCCTGTGACGCGCCGCGCCGAGTGGGTTATGGTCTAGCAGATTCTGCGCCAGCGTGGGGAGGTCCGGATGCGACTGAGCGGTGTACGACAGTCAACGGTCGGTGCCGCGATGCTCGCCACGTCATCGGTGGTCGGCGTGTGCGCCATTGCCCTCGCCGCCGCCGGCGGCGGGACTGTGCTGGCCGCCGCGACGCTCGCCATCAGCGACCAGGTGGAATGCACCAGTGGGACGTCGTCGGACCTGCTGAGCGTCACCAACCAGGGGACCGCCGAGAACGGCCTCGCCCACGTCACGGTCGAACTCGACGGCGGTGTCGTGCCCCCCGAGCACACCCAATGATGCCAGGTGAGGGCTTCCAGCACGTCCTACCAGTTCAGCGGCAACCCCTCGACCATCCAGATCAGAGGCTTCTGGGACGTCGACGACCAGTGGCACGTTCAACGATGGCGACATCGCAGATGGACGAGTCGCCGTTCAACGTCTCCCCGGTCGGCGCGTGTGCACCATCGACGACCGCGACCAACGCACCGACCACCGCCGTGACCACCACCGCCGCGCCGACGACGGTCGTCACGCCGAGCACGTTGTCGAACGAGCCGACCACGGTCGCCGGCCCGACCACCCTCGTCGGCGAGACCACCACGACGGTCGTCGGCGAGACCACCACAACGGCTGCCGGCGCCACCACCACCGAACCGGCCGCCACGACGACCGAAGCAGGAGCGACGACCACCACCATCGAAGCGGCGACCACGAGCGTCGCCGGCGCCACCACCACCGTCGCCGGGCCGACGACGACGGCGCCGGGCGGGCCGGAGCTCACGATCAGCGACCCGACGCCGGAGATCGGCGAGACGGTCGTCGTCTCGGGCACCGGCTTCGAGCCCGGTGAACAGGCGAGCGGCACGGTGTTCTCCACGCCCCGCAGCTTGGGAACCGCCACCGCCGACGCCAGCGGCGCGCCTGTCGCTGCGGTTCACGATGAGCGCCGCCGACGGTCTCGGCACGCACACCGTCACGGTCACCAGCCCGTCGGGCACGGCGTCGATCACCTTCGAGTTGGTGCCGGCCACGGGCCAGCTGCCCACCACCGGCACCGACGCTACGCCGCTCGCCGTGGCTGCGGCCGGGCTGTTGCTCTCTGGCGCCGCGAGTCATGCTCGTGACGGTCCGCCGACGCACCTGATGCAACGGCGTGCCCGTCACTGACGGGGCACGCGACACGCTGACATAGACACGCTGGTGGACCCGAGACACGATGGACGACGGCCCCGAACTCAGCGGGCCGGCTCGAGTGTGTCGCCGGTCTCGACGAACGTCTTGAGGTCCGACAACACCCGCGGCCAGCCCTCGGTGATCATCGTGACGACCGTGCTGTCGGCGTCGAAGTCGCCGTGCAGCACGGTCAGCTTCACCATCGGGCCGAGGTCCTCGATGTCGAACGTCACGGTGGAGCGGGGCTCGCCGGCCAGCTTCGCCAGCGTGGCGTCGGGGATGTCGAACAGGGCACCGAGCTCGGGCGTGAACGTGTGCCAGGTGTACGACAACCGTCGGTAGGGGTCGGCCGCGACGACGACCTGGGCCGGGTCGGCGATCGTCACGCCGTTCAGCTTCCAGGTCATCGTCGAGCCCGGCGTCCAGTCGGTGACGAGCTCGTTGTTCCAGTAGCGCTTGGTGAACTCGGGGTTCGTCAGCGCCTGCCACAGCTGTTCGGGTGTGGTCTTGATGTACGTGGTGTAGACGAAGGTCTGCGGAGTCATCGAGGGGGTCTCCAGTGCGTCCTTGAGGTCGGCGAGCGCACGAACGCGTGCTCGGTGGTAGTGGTCGATCCACCGATCGGCGATGTCGTGGATCGGGGCCGGGTTGAGGTAGTGGAGCCGCTCCCGACCCCGTCGCACGGTGACGACGAGGTTCGCCGCCTCGAGGATCTCCAGGTGCTTGGTGACCGACTGACGGGCCATGTCCATCCCGACGCACAGCGCGGCTCAGGTTCTGACCGTTGTGCGCGTTGAGGCTGTCGAGCAGACGGCGGCGGCCCGGGTCGGCGAGGGCCCGGAAGACGTCGTCGATCGGCTGCTGGTGCGAACGCGTCACTGCCCGAGCAGTGTGGCAGCTGGGTCAGTCCCAGCTGCAGATCCGGACGTCGTCGGGGAACGGCCGGCCGGTCCCGGTCTCCACGCTCGCGTGCAGCGACTGGAGGTACGAGCCCCACTTCGTGCTGCAGTGGGACATGAACTCGACCGGCTCGCGCCAACCGGCGTGCTCGAACAGGACCACGGTCTCGGAGTCGCTGGCGCGCTTGATGTCGAAGGTGATGTCGGTGCCCACCCACTCGGCCGGGCCCTCCACGCAGCGCCAGGCGACTCGCTCGCCGTCGCGGAGCTCGACGACCTCCATGACCATCGCCCGGTCCTCGACGATGCCGCGGTCGTCGGTGTTGAAGTGGAACGAGACCTTCTCCCCCACCTCGGAGTCGCCGTGGACGTCGTAGGTCCACCACGCCTTGAGCCCGTCGGTGGTCGCCACCTGTTGGTAGACCGCGGCCGGGGAGGCGGCGACGCCGATGCGGTGCCTGATGTCGTACATGTTCACGCTCCTGATCTGAGATATGCAGCCGTCTGACTGCATATCTCCATTATGCAGCTCAGCGGCTGCATGTCAAGGGCGAATGCGTTCTGGAGGGCGAGATGCACCGAAACGGTGCATCTGGCTGCGGAGAACGACGTCAGCGCGGCGTCACGCCGCGTAATGCAGGTCGACGTGGCCGACGTGGCCGTCCCAGCCGAGGGTGACGTGCCAGCAGCCCGGCGCCGTGACGTCCACGATCGAGGGTAGATCTCGCCCGGCCCGGAGTCGGCGGGGAGCGAGCCGTGGACGACGTCGCCGCCCGACGTCGCCGACCACACAAGGTCGTCACCGTTGCGGGGCTCGCGGACCACCCACAGGATCTTGTTGCTCATGCCGTCGGCCATGCGGGGCGACGCGCAACGGGTCGACGAACAGGTAGCCGAGGACATTGCCCTCCTCGCTGAGCACGAACCGACCCGGCGCCAGGCCGGCGTCGGCGGCCCAGCCGGGCAACGGCTCGTCGGAGCGCACCGGCGTCCCCCCGCACCCGTCGACGGCGGTCGGGACGCTCGGCGGCGACGCCGTCGATGCGACCGTCCGACCCGCCGTGGTCGTCACGTGGTGGCCAGCGTCCCGGACACGGGCGTCGCCGGCGCCGCCTGGCCCGGCCCGTCGTCGGCACACCCCGCGAGCAACAGCGCCATCAGCACCAGTCCGCTCGCGGACCGCACCGGACGGCTCATCCGGTCGGACCGAAGTGCTCGACGCGGATGCGCTCGGCCTCGACGCCGGTGGCGACGAGCGTCACGCCGACCGCCTGGGCGAAGCGCGTCGATCCGCAGACGTACACCGTCGCGTCGTCGTGCAGCAGCGACTCGAGATCGCCGCCGGTGAGACGTCCGACCGGACGCGTCGCGCCGTCGGGTGCCGAGCGGGTGTAGATCACGGTCACGTCGGGACCGACCATCTCGCTCGCATAGATCAGGTCCTGCGGTGATCGCACCGACACGACGAGCTGGGCGAGCGAACCCTGCGTGCCGCGCGCCAGGCGCAGCATCGACATCAGCGGCACGACCCCGGAGCCGCCGCCGATGAGCAGCGCCGGGGTGGTGCCGGGCCACACGAACCAGCCGCCGATCGGGCCGCGCACCTCGAGCGTGTCGCCGGCGACGACCGCGTCGTGGAGGAACGTCGACACCTCGCCATCGTCGAGCCGCTCCACCGTGAGCTCGATCAGCTGGTCGTCGGTCGGTGGGGTGGCGACCGAGTACGAGCGTTGGGCGCGGTAGCCGTCGGGCGCGGTCAACCGCACGAGGAAGTACTGGCCGGCCATGCGGGGAGTCGGCTCGGCGAGGCCGAGACGGAACGTCTTGACCCGCTCGGTCTCCGGTCTCACCTCGAGGACGGTCGCGTCCTGCCACGCACCGATCGCGGGGACGGCTGGTGACATCACGTCGGTCAATCGCCCTGGTAGCGCTGCTCGAGCCACGGGTCGCCACGGTCGTGGTACCCGCGGACCTCCCAGAACCCGGGCTCGTCGTGGTCGAGCACCCGCAGACCGGCGATCCACTTGGCGCTCTTCCAGAAGTAGAGGTGGGGCACGAGCAGGCGGGCCGGGCCGCCGTGCTCACCGGGCAACGGTGCGCCGTCGACGCCGAAGGCGACCCAGGCCCGCCCATCGGTCACGTCCTCGATCGGGAGGTTGGTGGTGTAGCCGGTGTGCGAGAACGCCACGACGTGCGTCGCGGACGGGAGCGGTCGCGCCGCCGCGAGGAGCACGTCGACCGACACCCCGACCCACCGCATGTCGAACTTCGACCACGTGGTCACGCAGTGGATCGCGCCGTCGTAGGCGCCGCACCGGCAGGGCGTTGAGCTCGTCCCACGTCCAGGTCGTCTCCTGCTCGACGAGACCCTCGACGACGAACGTCCACGTCGCCGTGTCGAGTGTGGGTACCACTTCGGCCGACAGCACCGGCCACGACCTGCCGGTGTCGTACTGGCCCGGCGGCAGGCGAGGGTCGGCGGCTCCCCGTCGGCCGAGGAATCCGCGGGTGAACGAGCTCATGGGACTCCTCCTCGTCGCTCCCGTTTCGCACCACGATGCCACGCCGGCGACCGCGCTGGTCGATCGAGCGCTGGCTTTCACCCCGGATGGATTTCGACGACGACGCCGATCGGTGGTTGGCTGGTACCGGCATCCGGTCCGGGTGCCGATACCGCTGGGTCGAAGGGTGAGCGATGAGCGCGGTGACCGCAGGCGTGCTCGACCAGCAGAGCCTGCTCCCCGATGAGGGCGTCGACTGACGTCGCCCGATGTTCCAGCTCCGCGCCTACGTCCCCCCGGACCGCGTCCCAGTCGGTCCAGCGCCAGCTGGCGGCGACCCCGGGTGTGCGCCACGTCATCGTCGGCGGGCGTACGGCGGGCGACCTCACCCAGCTCACCGGCGAGCTCGACGTCGACGTCGCCGACGATGTGCTCGCACTGCTGCGTGAAGCCGGGCTCTCCGCCGACGACGTGGTCCTCTGGCGGACGTCCAGCATCGAGCCACTGGGATGGCGACGGCGACGACGCCAAACCGATGCGCCCGATTCAGCGGTGTGGGCCGAGATCACCGGTCTCGCCGCGCAACACGCCCGGACGGCGCGCCTGTACCTGCTGTTCATGGCCGCCGCCGGCATCGTGGCTGGCGTCGGCGTGCTCGACGGCTCGTCGATCCTCGTCGTCGGGGCGATGGCGCTGAGCCCGGACCTGCTGCCGATCTCGGCCGCCGCCGTCGGGCTCGTCGAGCGGCGATGGGCGCTCGCCGGACGGGCGACGCTCACGCTGATCGTCGGTCTCGGGGTCGCCGTCGCTGACCGCGGCCGGCGCGACCTTGCTGCTGCGGCTCTTCGGGCGCATCGACGAAGGCCTGGCGCTCGCCGACACCCTGCTCGGACCGTCGTTGACCGAGATCGGACCGGGCACCGTGCTCGTCGCCCTCGCCGCCGGCATGGCGGGGATGCTGGCCTACGAG
Source organism: Ilumatobacteraceae bacterium (assembly GCA_963719295.1). GTDB lineage: Bacteria > Actinomycetota > Acidimicrobiia > Acidimicrobiales > Ilumatobacteraceae > Desertimonas. The sequence continues at coordinate 15,086 of CAVRBV010000008.1, read as the reverse complement.
ACCGCCGCGGGGTCGGCCGTCGGTGTGGCCATCTCGGTGACCACGATCCCGGCGGCCGCCTATGTCGGGTGTGCGCTCGGTCTGGGCACCGACGCCGATGGCTTCGGCGCCTTGGAGGTGCTGGCGACGAACGTGGTCTGCATCGTGGCGGGCAGCACGCTCACGCTGCTGGTGCAGCTCCGTTCGCGCCGATTGGCCGCAGCCCGGGCGACCGCGGCCGGCCCGTGACCGACGCAGCGGAGCCCTGACCGGCGACCGTCTCAGAACACGGTGGTCCAGTGCTGTCGCATGCTGACCGTCGTCCACCCGTCCGTGGCGGCCCGGTCCAGCGCCGCCTCGGCGCCGCCGGTGTAGGCGAACTCGCGATCGGCGTCGTCGTGGACGATCAACAGTCGCAGCGTCGGCGCGTCGTCGCGATGGGCGAACTGCAGCATCGGCACGTCGCCGTTGGAGTTGCCGCCGGCGAGCAACGGCCGCCGGCCGACGCGGTTCCAGATCCGCACCGGCTTCTCGGCGCCGTCGTCGAGGTAGTCGAGCTCGGCCTTGCGGGTGATCGTGCCACCCGGTCCGTCATCGGTGTAGGCCGAGGGCGGTGCTGCTGCCGATCACCCGTTCCCGCGGGATGCCGTACACCTCGTCGGAGATCGGCCGCATGAAGTCGCGGCCACCACCGGACGCGATGTAGTTCGTGAATCCGTTCGCCTCCAGATACCCCAGCAGCTCGACCATCGGCACGTACGCCGTTGCGAGGTAGCCGCGCCCGAGCGTCGGGTGCTGCGCTGATCGCAAGAACGTCGTCGGCTTGCGCGTTCGAACTCCTCGACGCTGATGCCGCCGTGGGCGGCGAGCACGCCGGCCGCCAACGTCGGCACCTCGCGGTCGTCGCCGGCGTAGTGATCGGCGAGGACCTTGCCGAACCAGCCGTAGTCCTGGTCGTACGCCGCCTTCCACGGTTGGCGGTCGCGGAGGGCCGCGTCGTGGTCCGCCATCTCGCGCAGCCGGCGCAGGATGAAGTCGAGCTGGATCGGCATCGGCTTCTCGCACCACAGCGTGCCGTCGTTGTCGAACACGGCGATCCGTTCCTCGATCGGCACGCCGGCCGGCCCGCACACCTCGTCGACGAAGTCGACGATGGCCTCCTTCGCCGGGCCATCCGCCCACGTCGAGAGCACGTCGCTGGTCATCGGTCCTCCTTGCGCTGAACGCTGTCGCCGTCGAGCATGCGCCACCTCGCCATCGCCGGTCGTCCCCCCGATCGGATGATCCTGACCGGGTGACCAGGCGCCGGTCATCTCGAGAACGGGCGAGGACGTACTCTTCGCCCACGCATCGGGGGGCCGAGCGATGTCGGCCGTGACCCGGCGACACTTCGAAGGGGGAGACGATGACATTTCCGAGCACTTTGCCGCCGGTCCGCTTCCCGGCCGTGCCGTTGACGCCGTACATCCTCGAGCACGCCGGTCGGTTGGCGGGCGAAGCCGCCTTCATCGACGGGACCTCGGGCCGGACGATGACCTACGGCGAGTTCGAGGACGCCGTGCGCCGGCAAGCGGGCGGCTGGCTGAACGCCGGGCTGGCGAAGGGCGAGGTGGTCGCCGTGATGGCGCCCAACTGTCCCGAGTACGCCGTCACCTTCCACGCCATCGCGCTCGCCGGGGGTGTGGTCACCACGGTCAACCCGACGTACACGGCGGGAGAAGTCCACCACCAACTGGTCGACGCCGGTGCGACGCGCCTGGTGACGGTGCCGATGTTCCTCGAGACGGCGACGGCCGCGATCGCGGAGTCGGCCGTCGGGGAGGTGTACGTGATCGGTGAGGCCGACGGCTACCCGTCGATCGCCGCGCTGAGCGCGGCGCCGCTCGCCGAGCAGGTGCCGGTCGACCTCGACGACGTCGTCGTGCTGCCCTATTCGTCGGGCACGACCGGGCTGGCGAAGGGCGTCATGCTCACCCATCGCGGACTCGTCTCGAACATCGAGCAGACGCTCGCCGCCGTCTCGCTGGACGAGGACGACGCCTTCGTCGCCGTCCTGCCGTTCTTCCACATCTACGGGATGCAGGTGCTGATGAACCTCGGCCTGCGCGCCGGCGCCACGATCGTCACCATGCCACGGTTCGACCTCGAACAGTTCCTGTCGTTGCACCAGGAGCATCAGCTCACGATCGCGTTCGTCGCCCCGCCGATGGTCGTCGCGCTGGCGAAGCATCCGGTCGTCGACGACTACGACCTCTCGGCGTTGCGATGGATGGTCTCGGCGGCCGCTCCGCTGTCGGCCGAGCTGGCGATCGAATGCGGAAGGCGCCTCGGGTGCGAGGTCGTGCAGGGCTACGGCATGACCGAGCTGTCACCGGTCAGTCACATCACGCCCGAGGGCAGGTGCAAGCCCGGCTCGGTCGGCATCACCCTGCCGAACACCGAGGTCGACATCGTCGATCCGGCCACGGAGTCGTCCGTTGGGCGTCGACCAGGACGGCGAGGTGTGGATTCGCGGCCCGCAGGTCATGAAGGGATACCTGAACAACGAGGCGGCGACGAGGGACACGATCGACGACGACGGATGGCTGCACACCGGCGACATCGGCCACATCGACGCCGACGGGCACCTCTTCATCGTCGATCGGCTGAAGGAGCTGATCAAGTACAAGGGCTTCCAGGTGCCGCCCGCCGAGCTCGAGGCGCTGCTGCTCACCCATCCGCAGATCGCCGATGCCGCCGTGATCGGGGTGCCCGACGAGGAGTCGGGCGAGATCCCCGCCGCCTACGTCGTGCTCAAGCCCGGCCAGGAGGCCACGGCCGACGACATCCAACGCTTCGTCGCCGAGCAGGTGGCGAGCTACAAGCACATCCGCCAGGTCACCTTCGTCGACGCCATCCCCAAGTCGGCCGTCGGGCAAGATCCTGCGTCGCGTCCTGCGCGCCCGAGCCACGCCGTGAGGTCATCGAGCCGCGGGAGGTAGCGGTTGACTTCAAGTTCGCTTGAGGCCGTACCGTGCGGGAGGTGAGGGTCGTCGACGCTAACGCGGCGAGCGTGCCGGGGCGGCGGGCGTTGGAGGTCGGGTTGGTCTCGGTCGTCACCTTGGTGGCGTTCGAGTCGCTGGCGGTGACCACGATCCTTCCCGAGGTCGAGCGCGACCTGGGCGGCATCGCCTGGTACGGCTGGGTGACCGCGGCCTTCTTCCTCGGCACGATGATCGGGATCGTCTTCGCCGGGTCGCAGGCCGACCGCCGGGGCGCCGGGCCGCCGTACCTGGTCGGGCTCATCCTCTTCGCTGCCGGGTTGCTGGTGTGCGGGTTCGCACCCGGCATGCCGATCCTTGTCGTCGGCCGGTTCGTGCAAGGCTTCGGTGCGGGGGTGGTACCGGCGATCGGGTACGTGGCGATCGGCCGGGCGTTCGACGTCGCCGAGCGACCACGCATGTTCGCCGTCCTCTCGACGGCGTGGGTCGTGCCGGCACTGCTCGGCCCGGTGCTGGCGGAGCGGATCGCAGACGGCATCGGCTGGCGTTGGGTCTTTCTCGGACTCGTTCCGCTGGTGGGGTGCGCCGGGGTGCTCGTGCTTCCCGCGATCTTCCGGATCGGACCGGTCGAGGGAGCGGCCGACGCGAGCCAAGACGGGTTCATGCGCCATCGGCTGGTCGAAGCGACGCGCGTGGCCGCCGGCGCGGCGCTCGTGGTCGCCGGCCTGACCGCCGATCGATGGGCCCTCGTGCCGGCGCTGGTGACCGGGGCGTTCGTCGCCGTCGGACCGTTGCGCCGCCTCACACCGCCCGGGACGTTGCGAGCCGCGGTCGGACTCCCCGCGGTCATCGCCTCCGCGTGGTGTCTTGACGTTCGCCTTCTTCGCCACCGACGCCTTCGTGCCGTTCGCTGTGACGACCGGCCGAGGCGCGTCGACCTTGGTCGCCAGCGTGGCCGTCACCCTGGGCACGGTCGCCTGGACGGGCGCGTCCTGGGTGCAGCAGCGGTTCATCAGCCGCACCGGCGAGGCCTGGTTCGTCCGAACCGGCTACCTGTTCCTCGCTTCGGGCACCGCCGTCGTCGCGGTGGCCGCGATCCCCGACCGGTTGCCGGTGTGGGCGATCCACGTCGGCGCCGTCGTCGCTGGCTTCGGGATGGGCACGGCCTACTCGGCCCACGCCCAGCTGGCGCTGCGCAGCGTGCCCGAGGTCGAGGTCGGCTCGACGACGGCGTCGCTGCAGCTGACCGACAACCTCGGCGTTGCCCTCGGAACCGGTGCGGTCGGTGCGATCGTCGCCTTCGGCGACGAGATCGGCTGGCCGGTCGGTGATGCGGTGGCGGTGGCGCTGATCGTGCCGGCGTGCGTCGCGCTCGTCGGCGTCTGGCTGTCCGGTCGGTTGCCCCGGACCGCGGACGTCAGGTCGTCCGCCGGTCGTGGACGTCGACGCGCCGGCGCTGCATCCAGAGCGAGCTGAGTCGGCGTCCGTGCTTCTCGGCGTACTCGTCGAACACGCCGACCGCCCCGAACCCGAAATGACGATGGAGCGCGATCGAGCCGTCGTTGGGAAGGGCGATCCCCGCGAGCATGGTGTGCACCGGCTCGTCGGCCAGTTCCGACAGCAGTAGCTCGTACATCTTGGTTCCGAGGCCGCGGCCGGTCCGGTTCGAATCGACGTACGTGGTGAGTTCGACCGTCCGGCGGAACGCGGGATGGTCTCGGTACCGGAGGCTCGCCGCGTACCCGCACACGTGGTCGTCGTCGTCCACCGCGACCACGAGGCGGTGCGGGCCGGTCGCGGCGAACTGATCGAACCAGACCTGAGCGCGGTCGGTGCTGATCGGTTCGACGTCGAACGTGGCGTTGGAGTGGAGGACGTACCAGTTGTAGATGTCGACGATCGCGGCCAGATCGTCGTGCCGCCCTGGCCTCGCGATCATCCGCGCACGATCGCAGACCGCCAGCGGCGGCGCAAGAACGTCGGCGACTGATCCGTGGGGTCGACGCACGGGCGTCTATATCTCAAACAGCGATCTGGTCACCCAGGTTCTCGATATCGGGCTCTGTTGATGTTTCCGTGGGTGTTGGTCGGGTCCGGGCGCGGCGACGTCACGGCTGTCGGCCCTGAAGTGGTCGGTGATCGGCCCGTCGCGCCGGGTGCGACCGGCGACCGCCGCCATCTGGTCACTTCTGACGTGGAAGTAACTGATGAGGCGATGGCGGTGCAGCCCGCGATCGGTCCCGGTGCTGGATTTCCCCCGACCCCCGGTAGGCGCCAGCCCCCAACGCCGCGTCTCACACGGCGATCTGGTCACCGTGGTGCTCGGGAACGTGGGTGACCAGATTGACCCTGTCCGGCGTCACACCGGTGGATCTGGGTGGCCCGGGCCCCAGGTTCGAGGCGGCGGCCGCCCAGATCCCGAAACGAGACGACGCCCGCCCAGATCCCGTCGGACCCAGCCGAACCCGTCGCCGCGGTCCGCTGGCACCCTGCTTCAAGAGCCAGCCGACGTGATCTCACGGTCATCGAACCCGTAGGTCGACCCACGGAAACGTCACACGACCCCGATATCGAGAACGCGGGTGACCAGATTGACCTCCAGTCCTAGGCTTACGGCAACTGAGGGGGACCACGATGTTGCTCAAGCTCGAGCATGCCAAGGCTGAGCTCATCGATCGGGTCGCGGGCCTCGCTCACGAACGCCTGCCGGCTGACGATGCGGGGACGGTCGCCGCGTTCATCGGCAGCTACTACGCGTACGTGGCGCCCGACGATCTCCTCGCGGTCGACGCCCTCGATCTGTATGGGGCGGCAGTCGCGCATTGGAACTTCGCGGAACGTCGCTCGCCGGGGACCGCCTGCGTGCGTGTCTACACACCACAGTTCGAGCTCCACGGGTGGCAGGCCGAACACACGGTCGTGGAGACGGTGACCGAGGACATGCCTTTTCTCGTCGACTCGGTGCGCATGGAGCTGAGCCGACACGGCTTCGGCATCCACTTCATCGTCCACCCCGTCGTCCGCGTCCGACGCGACAGGCTCGGACTGCTGAGCGGGATGGGCGATAACGACGACGGCGTCGATGAGTCGTTCATCCATGTCGAGATCGACCGTCAGCGAGATCCCGAGGTGCTCGCGGGTCTCGAGGCTGATCTGCGGCGGGTGCTCGACGATGTCAAGGCGGCCGTGGAGGATTGGCCCCGCATGCGCACCAAGGTCGGCGAGGTGGTGGCGAGCCTCGAGGCCGATCCGCCACCGGTCGACCCCGCCGATCTGGCCGAGTGCAAGGTGTTCCTCGACTGGTTGGCGAACGACCACTTCACGTTCCTCGGCTTCCGCGAGTACGAGCTTGTCGTCGTCGACGGCGAGGACACGTTGCGGGTCCTGCCCGGCTCGGGGCTCGGCATCCTGCGCCCGGATCGTGGCAGCCGCGTGTCGGAGAGCTTCGCCAAGGCGCCGCCCGAGGTGCGCCGGCTGGCTCGGGCCCGAACGCTTCTGACGTACACCAAAGCGAACTCCCGGGCTACCGTGCACCGGCCCAGCTACCTCGACTATGTCGGCGTCAAGCGGTTCGACGCTGGCGGGGAGGTGGTCGGCGAGTGGCGGCTCCTCGGCCTTTACACGACTGCGGTGTACACCGGGCGGCTCGCCGAGATCCCACACCTGCGCCGTCTGGCCGAGGGCGTGCTCGATCGGGCGGGCTTCCCGCGATCGAGCCACAGCGGTAAGGAGCTCTTCGCTGTACTCGAGGCATACCCCCGCGACGAACTGCTGCAGATGGACGAGGACGAGCTGTTCGACATGGCGATGGGCATCCTCGCCCTGCAGGAGCGCCAACGCGTCCGGCTCTTCGTGCGCCGCGACAGATTCGGCCGCTACTTCTCCTGTCTTGTGTTCCTCCCTCGCGATCGGTACAACACCGACGCACACGTCAAGATCCAGCAAATCCTTCTCCGGGCGTTCCAGGGCGACACCGTCGACCACGAGGTGCGCGTGTCGGAGTCGGTGCTCGGTCGGCTGCACTTCGTGATCCACATCGAGCCCGGTACGACCGTGGAGTACGACGTCGGCGACATCGAGCGGCAGCTTGCCCGCGCCGTGAGGGCGTGGAGTGACGATCTCCGCGAGGCGCTGATCGACACACACGGCGAGGACGAAGGTCTCAAACTGTTCCGGCGCTACCGCGGGGCCTTTCCGGCCGGGTACCGGGCCGACTTCGTTGCCCATGTCGGCGTGGCCGACATCGGCCAGCTCGAGCGCCTTGACCCCGACGGCGACGTGTGCACGCACCTGCACCGGCCGCTCGAAGCACCTCGAGGGTTCATGCGGTTGAAACTGTTCCGCTCCGGCGGCCCTCTCCGTGTCTCCGACGTGCTGCCCATTCTCGAGAACCTGGGTGCCGATGTCGCCGACGAACGGCCCTACGAGGTCACGCCCGACGGTTCGGCTCCGTTGTGGATCTACGACTTCGGCTTGCATTGCGACGCAGTCGCCGATGTCGACACTGCCCGCTTGGGGGAGATCCTCCACGAGGCGTTCGTGGCCGTGTGGCGAAAGGTCTGCGAGAACGACGGCTTCAACCGGCTCGTGCTGCTCGCCGGCTTGGCGCACCGCGACGTCGCTGTGCTTCGCGCCTACGCCCGCTACCTGCGCCAGGTGGGCTCGACGTTCAGCCAGACGTACATGCAAGACACGCTCGCGGCCCATCCCGTCGTCGCCTTCAACCTGGTGCGCCTTTTCCACACTCGCTTCGATCCGGCGATTGCCGACGACGAACGGGGTGCTGCCGACGAGCTCGCGGTCGAAGTGGCGGCCGCCATCGACGACGTGGAGGGTTTGGATGAGGACCGAATCCTGCGCAGCTTCCTGCAGCTGATCCTCGCCACGACGCGGACCAGCTTCTTCCGGGTCGGCCCCGGCGGCCACCCGCTGGACCGGCTGGCGTTCAAGTTCGATCCGGCGAAGATCTCCGGCCTGCCACCGCCCCGTCCGCAGTTCGAGATCTGGGTCTACTCACCTCGTACCGAAGGCGTGCACCTGCGCGGCGGCAGGGTCGCGAGGGGCGGCATCCGCTGGTCGGACCGACGAGAGGACTTCCGCACCGAGGTTCTCGGCTTGATGAAGGCACAAATGGCCAAGAACGCGGTCATCGTGCCGGTGGGGGCAAAGGGTGGATTCGTCGTGAAGCGACCGCCCCCTGGTGGCCGCGACGCCCTCGCTCGCGAGGTCGAGAGCTGCTACCGCACCTTCATCTCGGGCCTGCTCGATCTCACCGACAATCTCGTCGGTGGCGAGGTGCGGCCGCCCGGTGGCGTGGTCCGCTACGACGGCGACGACCCCTATCTCGTCGTGGCGGCCGACAAAGGCACGGCAACGTTCTCCGACATCGCCAACAGCATCTCGAACGAGTACGAGTTCTGGCTGGGAGACGCGTTCGCTTCTGGAGGGTCGTCGGGTTACGACCACAAGGCGATGGGCATCACTGCCCGCGGGGCATGGGAGTCGGTCAAGCATCACTTCCGGCATCTCGGCACCAACATCCAGACCATCGACTTCACCGTCGTGGGCATCGGCGACATGTCAGGTGACGTGTTCGGCAACGGCATGCTGCTGTCACGGCACATCCGACTGGTCGGCGCCTTCAACCACAGCCACGTGTTCGTCGACCCGGACCCCGACTCGCATGCCAGCTTCAACGAGCGCGAGCGCCTGTTCCGGCTACCGCGTTCGACGTGGGCCGACTACGACCCGACGGTGCTCTCGGCGGGGGGTGGCATCTTCTCTCGAGCCGCCAAGTCGGTTCCGCTGTCGCGGGAGATGCGCCAGGTCCTCAACATCGAGGCTGAGAAGGTCATGCCGAACGAGCTGATTCGGGCGTTGCTGCGCGCGCCGGTCGATCTCTTGTGGAACGGAGGCATCGGCACCTACGTGAAGGCCACCGGCGAGTCGAACGCCGAGGTGGGTGACAAGGCCAACGACGCGGTGCGGGTCGACGCCAGTGAACTGCGCTGCCGCGTGGTCGGCGAGGGCGGCAACCTCGGGTTCACCCAACGGGCGCGGGTCGAGTTCTTCCGCAGCGGCGGCAGGATCAACACCGATGCCATCGACAACTCGGGCGGCGTCGACTGCTCTGACCGCGAGGTCAACCTGAAGATCCTGCTCGACGCCGTCGTGGCTGACGGCGACCTCACGATCGAGCAGCGCGACGCGCTGCTCGCCGAGGTGACCGATGACGTGGCCTCGCTCGTGCTTCGGGACAACTACCGGCAGAGCCAGGCTCTTGCCAACGCGTGCGCCCAAGCGTCGTCACTGGCCGACGTGCACGCTCGGTACATCCGCTCGCTCGTGCAGGTCGGCAAGCTCAACCGCGATCTGGAGTTTCTACCGAGCGAGGAGATCTTCACCGAGCGCAAGGCCGCAGGCCAGGGCCTGACAGCGCCCGAGTTGGCCACGCTGCTGGCGCACACGAAGATTGCGATCTTCGACGAGCTGCTCGACTCGGACGTTCCCGAGGACCCATACCTCGCGCGTGAACTGGAGCACTACTTTCCGACTGCCCTTCACGAGCGTTTCCGCGATCGCATCCAACAACACCGGCTCCGCCGGGAAATCGTCGCCAACGTCGTCAGCAATGAGCTGGTCGACAGGCAAGGCACGACGTTCACTTTCAGATTGACCGACGAGACCGCGGCGTCGACAGCAATGATCGTCCGCGCCCGCACGGTGGCACGCGACGTGTTCGGGCTGCCGTCGCTCTGGACGGCCGTCGAGGACCTCGACGACCGCGTGCCGAGCAACATCCAGACCGAGATCCTCCTCGAGGGACGCAAGCTGGTGGAGCGCGCCACTCGGTGGCTGCTTCGCCATCGCCGGCCACCGCTCGATGTGGCGGGCGAGATCGAGCGGTTCACCGCAGGCGTCGGATCGCTCAGCAGCCACCTCCCCGCGTTGCTGTCACCCACCGAACGCGATGCGCACCGTCACGTCGCCGCCCGCCTGCGCGGCGCCGGCGTGCCGTCCAAGCTGGCGACACGCGTCGCGGGGTTCGACCCGCTCTGCTCCGCCCTCGACATCGTCGAAGTGGCCGAGCAGGCAGGAGAGTCGGTCGAGAGGGTGGCGGCCGTCTACTTCGCTCTCGGGGATCGCCTGCAGCTGCACTGGCTGCGCGACCAGATCGAGGCGCTACCTCGGGACAACCGCTGGCACACCTTGGCACGAGCGGCTCTGCGCGACGACCTCAACGCCCTACAGCGCGCCGCCACCGCCGACGTGCTCCGCGTCTCGGCACCGGGCGACGCGCTGGACGCACGCATCGCCTCCTGGGTCGCACGCAACGGCGAGGCGGTACTGCGGACCGCGCAGTTGATCGCCGACGTCAAAGCGGGTGGAGCGCCCGAACTGGCAACCCTGTCCGTGGTGCTGCGCGAGAGCCACAACCTCATCCAGACTGCCGCCGCTTCGCCGCCCCAACGCTGATCCGAGCAGCTCGGTCGTTTGCGCGAACCTGGAGGCGACCATCGGGGCTGGCCTAGCGAGAGGAGGTCATCGTGGAACTTCACATCGTCCCGATCGACAAGCCCGACGACATGAACGTGATCGTGGGGCAGGCCCATTTCATCAAGACGATCGAGGACGTTCACGAGGCGCTCGTCGGCGTGAGCCCGTCGCTCCGCTTTGGTGTCGGCGTTCTGCGAGGCGTCGGGCCCGTGCCTGGTCCGCCGCTCGGGCAACGACGACGCTCTCGTCGACCTGGCCACCACGAACGCCCTCGCCGTGGGTGCGGGCCACTCGTTCTTCGTGTTTCTCGCGCGACGGCTACCCCGTGAACGTGCTCAACCAGCTCAAACAGGTGCCGGAGGTCTGCGGCATCTTCTGCGCCACGGCCAACCCGGTCGAGATCGTCGTCGCCGAGACCGACCTCGGCCGAGGCATCGTCGGCGTTGTCGACGGGCGCGTGCCCGCCGGGACCGAGACCGATGCCGACGTCACCGATCGCAAGCAGCTGCTCCGCACGATCGGCTACAAGCTCTGACCCGACGGGTCGTTCGCCCGGGCGACGTCACAGCGTCTACCGACCGCAGAGTCTTGCGAGATGTTCCGGGCGCGCCCTTGCGCGACATCATCCTCAGGGGCAACGAGGACGACCTCGACGAGCTGGTCGGCCATGTGGCAGCCGAGGCACCACGAGACTGACCGACGGCGCCAGAAACGGCTCGACGCAGCCTTCGAGATGCTCAACGACGGGCTCGATCGAGTCGAGCACTCGTAGCCCAAGACGCCGACGTGCGAGGCCGTTCGCCGAGCACCGAGTGCCGCCCCGAACAACGCGCCCGAACGACGCCCGACGACAGCGAGAGACCGTCACGCCCAGAGCGAAGTCATCGGTCCGGCGCCGGTCCGCTCCTCGCGTAGGAACCCGACGTAGGTCGCCTTGCGCAGGCTGTAGCGCAGATACATCGCCTGGAAGCCGGCCAGCCCGGCCGGGAGGCGACCGCTGAAGAGCACCGCGAACCAGGAGATCACGGCAACAACCTCGGAGACCGAGCCGAGCACATACACAAGCGCCAGGTGTGGGATCGCCAACAGCCGATGCACCAGCGGCCGCCAGTTGTCGATCCGCTCCGGTGCATCGAAGCTACTCCAGGCAGGACCGCCGATGGTGGCGTCACGGCTGCCCCCTCGCGTCACCGACGTCGGCGTGCCACGTCTCCACTCCGGAGGCGATGCGGCACGCAACGGTCGCCACACATTCAGCACCGAATGCAAGCACCGGCCAGCTGACGTTGGGAATGCCGGTGCGGGCGGTCGGGCGTGCTCACGAACCGAAGAGCGTCAACAGCATCACGGTTGGTTCAAGCCGCGACGAGCGAGTGGGGTGCGCCCGGCGCCATGTGCAACCACGATCCGTCAACCAGCTCGAGCTCCTCGCCGTCGACGATGAAGTGGAGCCGCCCGGACAGGACTTGGACCACGGCGGCGCGGGCCGCTTGGTGCTCACTGAGCTGTTCGCCGGCATCGAACCGAACACGGTGACGTTCAACCCATCGCCACGATGGACGACCTTGGAGACGACCGCACCGGGCTGCACCACCACTTCGCCCGCCGGATCACTGATCAGCGTGTGTGCCATGGCTCCATCATGCTCGGCTCCGGGTTGGTAGCAGCGGCGTCCAGCTCGCCGACGGGCCGGCGACCAACGTCATCGACTCGACTCCTCGATGGGCACCGAACACCCCCACCGGAATGACAAGCCCACGCCCCGTCCACACCGCACCGATCGATGCAATCTGCGCTGCTTGATGCCGAGTCACAAAGACGAAGCCGGTGCGGCCATGATTGACGCGGCATGACGACGGGTACGAACACAGGGTGGAAGCACCGGTTGGTAGCTGCAGCCATCCCGATCACGATGGTCATGGTGATCGCCATGGTTTGGGGTCGACACCTCGTAGTAGCGCCGAACTGCCGCTCGGGGCGGTCGAGCCGCTCCTGATCGGGCAATATGCGCTACAGGCCCGATCAGTTCAATGTTCGTGTGTCGGATTCGTCGCGTGTGGACGATTGTAATGTGGCTCTACGCGTGAGCGTGGGGACGAGGCGTTCTGAGGATGGGTGGTGTGGGTCGGTTGGGCCGGGTCGGTTTGCCGGCGCGGAGGAGGAGCGGAGCCGGTAGTGCTCGAAGTTCTCGAACCCTCGACCGCACCGTTTCACCTCTTTGACGAGCAGGTTCAGCCCTTCGGTGGGCCCGTTCGATGCTCCGGTGTGGTGGTGGGCGAGGATCTCGGTGCGCCATCTGGCGAGGGTGTCGCCGAGGCTGCGGATCTCGGCGACCTGATCGGCGCGGCAGCCGGCGATCGTCTTGTCGAGCAGTGCCGCTGCTTCGCTCGGATCGTCGGTCAAGTACACGTCCCTAACCGATTCCTTCGCCAGCCAGGCGCCGAGGACTTCGTCGTTGGGGTCGCCGGCGCGCAACCCGAACAGCATTCGGTTGACGCCGTCGTCGATGACACGTTCCGAGCCCGCCAGCAAGATCTTGCGGATCCGATAGAGCGGGTCACGTTTGCGGCCCCGGTGGCCGAGCTGCTCGTTCTGCACCCGGCGTCGCACCTGTCCATGCACCGGTCGGCGACGCGGACCACGTGAAATGGGTCGGCGACACGGGTGGCGTGATCCAGATGCGGCGACAGTCCAGCCCGGTACGACTCGGCCAGATCGGTGGCCACCACCCCGATCTTGGCGAGCCATACCGGATCGGCGTTGGCGCACCAACGCCGCAGATCAGCGGCACGGTTGCCGGGTGTCATGTCGATCATCGCCCGCCGCTCGACGTCGACCAGTCCGGTCACGTAGCAGGTCGCTTGGCCGGGTCGGGCCGCCTGGAACGACGTCTCGTCGACACCGAGCTTGGCCACGGTGCCGACCCGGTCGGGGTCATCGGCGAGCGGGGTGCCGTGCTCGATCACCGCGTTCATGACCGTCCACCAACACACCCCAAACTCGCGGGCCACCGCGGCGACCGGCCGGGCCTGCTGACCGACCTGCCGGCACGCCTCGGCGCCCGCCCGGCGGGTCAACACCGCTGTCGCGTCGAGCTGGTCGACGTCTTCGGTCCACGTCCGCTGCGCGCACAACGCTTCGCAGCACCGCCACCGGCGGCGCCGCACATCGAGGCGCACGGCACGCCCGAAACACGACAGGTCACGCACCGAACGCGTCGAGCGGTCCTGAGCCTGAGCACGCACCCCACACGCCGGGCACCACCCCACCGTCGCCGTCGTCTCAACCCCCACGACGAGCTCGCCGTCGCCCTCGGACACGTCGAGCACCCTCATGCCGGGCAAGCCCAACAACATCTCCACCATCGCGATACCGTCGTCCACGCCAGGGGTTCCTTCCAGTTGCAGTCGTCGAGAAACCGCAACACTGATCGAACCCCTGGCCCCAAACGCGGATCACCCTGTCCCCACGCTCACCCGCGGAGCCTGTAATGTGCCCGACAACTTTCGGGGGGATGAAAGCGATGTCGACGGAGTCGGCTATTCGTTCACACAGGTTGGCGATGCGGTCCAAGTGTGGATTGGCGGCCGTCCTGCTTGTTCCGGCCATGTGGCTGCTCGGCAGTTCGTCATCGTCGGCGTCCACTGCCAGTGCACCGGTTTCGACGGCCGCGGCGACATCCTCGGAAGCGGCCCAGCCCACACCGACTTCCGACGCAACATCGCTGAGGCTGGTTGCGATCGGCGACTCGATTCCGTTCAACTCGCCAGACGATTGCCCCGGCTGCACCGGGTTCGTCGATCAGTACGGCGAGTCGGTCGGGCAAGCGACCGACCGTGCGGTGCAGGTGGTCAACCTGTCCGAGCACAACAACCTCACGCTGCCGCGCCTGATCAACGAACTTCCCCGTCTCGACAGCGACCTCGCCGCCGCCGACATCATCCTGGTCGGCATCGCCCACAACAGCATCGAACTGAACGCCGACATGCCGTGCGGGGCACCGCTGGTGAACGACCTTCCTGACTGGACCGCCATCGATCAAGAGTGCTCGGATGCTTCCATCGCGACATATCGACCTCAGTACGACGAGCTGTTCTCCCACATCGCGACACTGCGAGCAGGCCAACCCACGATCTTTGCAACGATCAATAGGTATGACGATTTCAACGGCTGGCCGGGCCACACCTTCACCGACGAAGAGGCCAGCAAGATCCGGATGATGATCGACGACTGGGACACGATGCTGTGCGACAGCGCCGAACGAACGGTTCGTGTGCATGCCGACATCCACGCCACGTTCAACGGTGCTGACGGTCTCCAACCGTCAGGCGACCTTCTCGGCGGCGACTACACCCATCCTTCACAAGCGGGCAACGACCTCATCACGACGGTCCTCGAAGACTCTGGATACGCACCACTCGCCTGACGCAGCACATAGCTGCCGTTACTTGCAGCCATGCGAAGGTGCGTCAGCGACCGAACGGCGTCGTGCGACGTTCGGTCGCGCCATACTCCCGGCGGTAGCAGACCCCCGCGGTCGGCGTCATCGGCCGCGCTTTCGGACACCGCCCGGAGCGGGCGTTCGGTGCGCCGCATCTGTGACGCAGCCGCGCCCATCACGGGCAATCG